>JBFWZH010000001.1:0-348114 GCA_050185585.1 Sphingomonadales bacterium
CTACTACGGGAAACCCGGTCCCGTCGTCATGCTCGAAGGATGGCTCGAACTCCAAGCCGCAAAACGCGCCATCAACAAACTCGGCATCAAACTCAATGTGTGAATCTGTTAGCCCCTTGGGAGAGGGCAGGGTGAGGGGCGTTGGCGCAGCGTGATTAAACCCGGCTCGACAGCCAGATGGCCAGCCGGGACGCACCCTTGATGGCGCCGGTCAGCACCGGGTAGCCGAGGGCCTCGCGGGCGCCGTGCTCCTCGGCCTCGATCTTGTGCTCGATCTCCTCGGCGCGGCACTCCTCGATCAATGTCTTCAACTCGGGATCGGAGTCTTCCAGTTTCGCGGCCTGTTTCGCGTAATGTTCGTCGATCACTTCCTCGACGGCGACGGTGCAGGCCATGGCGGCTTTCTCGCCGATCAGCGCGGTCGCCGCGCCCAGTGCGAATCCGGCCATGTGCCAGACCGGCGACAGCAGGGTCGGCCGCACCCGGCGCGCGGTCAGCAGCCGGTCGAACTTCTCCAGATGCTTCGCTTCCTGCTCGGCCATGCGGCGGATCACCGCGCCCGAGGCGCGCGCGCCCAGCACGGCGAGCTGGCCTTCGTAGATGCGCGTCGCGCCATATTCGCCGGCCTGGTCGACGCGGATCATCCGCGCCTTCTCGGCCTCGAGGCTGGGCTCGCCGGGCAGGCGCGTCGGAGTGTCGCTCATGGCCGTCCTTTCAGAGCCGTCCTTTTTTGGGCCAGCCGGAACGCGGCGAGCGCCAGCAGGCCCGAGATGACGAAATTGTAGCCCGCCATGGAGACGCCGAACAGGGACCACGGCACCTCGTCGCAGCGGATCAGGCCGGGGCCGGTGTCCTGGAAGAAGATGTCGCCGCCGACCGGCGGGGCCGAGCAGGTGTCCGGCCCGGGCCACCATTTGAATTCGACGCCCGCGTGATAGCCCGCGATGCCCATGCCCGCGAGCAGGGTGAGCCCGGTCAGGAGCAGCGGGATCTTCGCCGCCGCCATGCCGCGGGTCGCGGCCATGAACACGGACAGCGCCGCCAGCGGGATCGCCGCGTAATAGGCGTATCGCTGCCAGTAGCAGAGCTGGCACGGCAGCAGGCCGCCGATATGCTCGAATCCCCAGGCGCCCAGGATCATCAGCACGCACGCGGCGAGCAGCAGCACGGGTCCGGTGATGGGCGGTTTCGCCGATGTCGTCATGCGGGCCTCGCGAGGGAACCGAATCCATGTATCAGGCGGCATTCCCGGCTGCAATCCCGGCCAGCCGCCCTATCTGAGCGAAAGGCAAGCGGGAGAGCTTCATGGACACCATGCATCGCCGGCCGATTCCCTCGACCGGCGAATTGCTGCCGGTGATCGGCTGCGGCACCTGGCAGGCGTTCGACGTGCGCGACGCGGCGCCGCTCGTGCCTGTGCTGGACGCGCTGTTCGCCGGCGGCGGCACGCTGATCGACAGCTCGCCCATGTACGGCAAGGCCGAGACCGTGGTGGGCAAGCTGCTGCAGCGCATGGACGCGGCGGACCGGGCGTTCGTCGCTACCAAGGTCTGGACCTCGGGCGAGCGGGCCGGGATCGAGCAGATGGAGAGGTCGATCGCGCTGATCGGCAGGGTCGACCTGATGCAGGTGCACAACCTGCTCGACTGGCGCACCCATCTGGGAACGCTGCGCCGCTGGAAGGAGGAGGGCAAGGTCCGCTATCTGGGCATTACCCATTACACGCCCGGCGCCCATGACGCCCTCGAGGCGGTGATGCGGGCCGAGAGGGTGGACTTCGTCCAGCTCGACTACGCGCTCGACGACCGGGCGGCCGAGCGCCGGCTGCTGCCGCTGGCGGCGGACCGGGGCATCGCGGTGATCGTCAACCGGCCGTTCGGCGGCGGCGGGCTGGCGCGCCGCGTGCGCGGCCGGACGGTGCCGGACTTCGCCGCCGAGCTGGGTTGCACGACGTGGCCGCAACTGCTGCTGAAGTTCATCCTCGGCCATCCGGCGGTCACCTGCGCCATTCCCGCGACGGAGGATCCGGCTCACATGCGCGACAACGCGCTGGCGGGCGCCGGCCCGATGCCCGACGAGACCATGCGTGCCCGCATCGCGGCGTCGTTCTGAATTCGGCCGCAAGACCCGGAGTGTGCGTTGTCCCGTCATTCCATAGATATGGGTTGAAGCCGGCGCCTCCGCGCGGCTCAATCGAGGATGAGGATCATGGACATGACCGCGATCACCGCGACCGACAACTCCCGCTGGCAGGCGGTGCTGGACCGCGACCCTGCGGCCGGCTTCGTCTACGCCGTCGTCACGACGGGCGTCTATTGCCGGCCGGACTGCCCGTCGCGCCGGGCGAAGCGCGAGAACGTGCGCTTCTTCGACACCGGGGATACCGCCGAGGCCGCCGGATTCCGCGCCTGCCTTCGCTGCCGGCCGGGAGAGCCCGATCGGCGCGCCGCGCTGGTCGAGCGGGCTTGCCGAATGATCGAGGAAGCCGAGGAAGCCCCCGATCTTGCGGCGCTGGCCGAGGCGGCGGGACTCAGCACCTTCCACTTCCACCGGGTGTTCAAGGCCCGCACCGGCCTGACGCCGCGCGACTACGCCAGGGCCCTGCGCGAGAAGCGGGTGCGCGCGGCGCTGGGCAGTGCCGGCACCGTGACCGAGGCGCTCTACGACGCCGGTTTCGGCTCGTCGGGCCGGTTCTACGCCGGCGCAGGGGCCAGCCTGGGCATGACGCCCAGCCGGTTCAAGGCCGGCGGCCCGGGCGAGGTGATCCGCTACGCCTGGGGCGAAAGCTCGCTGGGCGGCGTGCTGGTCGCCGCCACGGACCGTGGCGTCTGCGCCATCATGCTGGGCGACGACCGGGCGGCGGTGCTCGCCGAGCTGCGCGGCCAGTTCTCCAGGGCAACGCTGGCGCCGGGCGGGACGGAATTCGATTCCCGGGTGGCGCAGGTGGTCGCCTATGTGGACGAGCCGCGGCGGGGCTTCGGCCTGCCGCTCGACATCCGCGGCACCGCTTTCCAGCAGCTTGTGTGGCAGGCGCTGCTGGCCATTCCCATGGGAGAGACCCGTACCTACACCCAGATCGCCGAGGAGCTGGGCGTGCCGAAGGCGGTGCGGGCGGTGGCCGGCGCCTGCGCGGCCAACCCCATCTCGGTCGCGATCCCGTGCCACCGGGTCCACCGCATCGGCGGCGCGCTGGCCGGCTACCGCTGGGGCATCGAGCGCAAGCGCGCCCTGCTGGACAAGGAAAAGTGAGGTCATGACCGGCGACCTGTTCGCGGGACTGGCGACGCCCTCTGCCGAGCCTCTGGCGGAAGGCGTCGTACTGCTGCGCGGCTTCGTGCTCGCGGAGGCGCCGGCGCTGCTGGCGGCGATCGACCGGATTTCGCAGGCCGCGCCGTTCCGTCATCTGGTTACGCCGGGCGGCTTCCGCATGTCGGTCGCCATGACCAATTGCGGCGCCGTCGGCTGGGTCAGCGACCGGCGGGGCTACCGCTACGACCCGCTCGACCCGGAAACCGGCCGCCGCTGGCCGGAGATGCCGCCGCCGTTCCGGGCGCTGGCGGCGCGCGCAGCCGAGGCGGCGGGCTTTCCCGGCTTCGCCCCTGAAGCCTGCCTCGTCAACCGCTACGAGCCGGGCGCCCGTCTTACGCTGCATCAGGACCGGGACGAGGGGAACCTTGCCCATCCGATCGTCTCGGTGTCGCTGGGCGTGCCCGCGACCTTCCTGTTCGGCGGGCTCGAACGCCGCGACAGGCCGCGCCGCATCCGCGTCGAGCATGGCGACGTGGCGGTATGGGGCGGCCCGTCGCGGCTTGCCTTCCACGGCGTCGACACGCTCAAGGCCGGTGAACACCCGATGACCGGCGATCGCCGATACAATCTCACCTTCCGACGGGCTTTATGACGCATGAATACCGCCCGCGTCATGCAGGCGATGCATTTTCAGCACGGATGAATTTAGTGACGGCTATCTTGCTTCAGGTTAAGGTCGAACGCTCGAAGTTCTGAACAAATCGGGTCAGACGGAGTTCATTTCGGATGACCGGACCAATCGCCCAGCCCCATTCCCATGTCCAGCCCTTGCGCCAGTACCTGCGCCAGCGCACGGCGTCGGTCCACAACGAACTCGATGCATCCGTGGGCGTTCTGGATTCCATGGATCGTTACGCTCGCTATCTGAAGGGGCAGTTCCGCTTCCGGGCCGCTATGGAGGCGCTGCTCGCGCCCGAGTCGTTTCCGGCGTGGTTCGACGGCTGGCGCCCGCTGCCGCTCGCCGGGGCGCTCCGCGCCGACCTGGCGGCGCTGGGCCTCGCCGCGCCGCCGGCGGAGGACGGAGGTCCTGTACAGCATCTCCAACGGCTGTCCGGCCTGATGGGCGCGCTCTATGTGCTCGAAGGCGCCGCGCTGGGCGCGCGCTTTCTCTACCGTAGCGTCAGTGAACTCGGCCTTTCGGCCGCATCCGGCGCGCGTCACCTCGAACTGCAGACCAGCGGCCAAAGCTGGCAAGGGTTCCTGAACCTGCTGGGAAGTCCCGACATCGACAGGGAGGAGGCGGCCGATGCCGCCGTCGCCACGTTCGCTTTCGCGCGCGGCGCCTTCTCGAAGGGACTGCATGAACAATCCTAGCGTCGACCTCTCCAACTGCGACCGGGAGCCGATCCACATTCCGGGCAGTATCCAGCCCCATGGCTGCCTGCTGGCATGCGATACGGTCGCAGGCATCGTGCTAAGGCATTCCGCCAATGCGCAGGCCATGCTGGGAACCGACGGCGAGATCAACGGCCGCCAACTGGAGGCGCTGCTGGGCGCCGAGGCGGCCCATTCGGTGCGCAACGCGCTGACGCGCTCGGGCGACGGAGCGCGCGCGTCGCTGCTGTTCGGCCTGGCGCTGCCGTCCGGCCGCGTGTTCGACGTCGCGGTGCATCGCCACCGCTCGACCGCCATCGTCGAGTTCGAGCCGGTCGGCGCCGAGAGCGGGCAGCCGCTGGAGCTGGCGCGGGCGATGATCGGGCGCATCACCGCCATCGACGGCGTCGAACGGCTGGTCCGCGAGACGTCGCGGCTGGTGCAGGCCATGCTCGGCTACGACCGGGTGATGGTCTACCAGTTCGGCCATGACGGCGCCGGCAAGGTGGTGAGCGAGGCGCGCCGCGGCGACCTGGAGCGCTTCCTCGGCCAGTATTTCCCCGCCAGCGACATCCCGCAGCAGGCGCGGGCGCTTTACCTGCGCAACACCATCCGCATCATTTCCGATGCCGACTTCGAGCGCATCCCGATCATCCCGGAGCTGGACGCCTCGGGCGAGCCGCTCGACCTGTCCTTCGCCCATCTGCGGTCGGTCTCGCCGATCCATTGCGAGTATCTGCGCAACATGGGCGTGGGCGCGTCCATGTCGATCTCGATCATCCAGGGCGGCGCGCTCTGGGGCCTGATCGCGTGCCACCACTACGGACCGAGAACCCTGAGCATGGCGCAGCGGGTGGCGGCCGAGATGTTCGGCGAGTTCTTTTCGCTGCACCTCGACGCGCTGCGCCAGAAGCAGAAGCTGGAGGCGGCGAACCGGGCGCGCCGCTCGCTCGATCGTTTCCTGCGCCTGGCGGCCCGGGCGCCGGACATCGACGAGGCGCTGCGCGGAAACCTCGACGAGTTCGCCGGGCTGATTCCCAATGACGGCATGGGCATCTGGCTGCACGGGCGCTGGACCGGCCAGGGCTCGGCGCCGCCGGACGCCGATATCCCGGCGCTGGCGCGCTGCGCGGCGGCCATGTCGGAGGGCCGTGTCTGGGCGACGCACCAGCTTTCCAACCATTTGCCCGACGCCGCCGATTATGCCGGGGACGCTTCCGGCATGCTGGCGGTGCCGCTGTCGCAGCGGCCGAGGGATTATCTGCTGTTCTTCCGCAAGGAACTGGTGCGGGCGCTGGAGTGGGCGGGCAATCCGGAGAAATCCTACGAGACCGGTCCGCTGGGCGACCGGCTGACGCCGCGCAAGAGCTTCGACATCTGGAAGGAGACGGTGCATCGCCAATCCGATCCCTGGGCGGACGAGGACCGGGAGATCGCCGAGGCGACGCGGGCCGCGCTGGTCGAGGTGGTGCTGCACCATTCGGAGCTGATGGCGGACGAACGCGCCAGGGCCGAGGTGCGCCAGCGCATGCTCAACGAGGAACTGAACCACCGGGTGAAGAACATCCTGGCGGTGATCCGCTCGCTGGTGAACCATCCCGGCCGGGAGGACCAGACCCTCGCCGGCTATGTGGAGTCGCTGCGCGGGCGCATCCAGGCGCTGGCCTTCGCCCACGACCAGGTGGTGCGCGGCGAGGGCGGCGGCGCGCTTGCCGAGCTGGTCGCCGCCGAGCTGTCGCCGTACCGCGATCCCGGCGTCGATATCCTCGCCGAAGGCCAGCCGCTCTGGCTCGACGCCCAGGCGTTCTCGGTCATGGCGCTGGTGCTGCACGAGCTGTCGACCAATGCCGCCAAATACGGTGCCTTGTCGACCGCCGGCGGCAGCCTGTCGGTGGGCTGGACGATCGAGGATGGCGACTGCGTCATCGACTGGCGCGAGAGCGGCGGGCCGCCGGTCAGCCCGCCCAGCCGCCAGGGCTTCGGCTCGGTGCTGATCGACCGCTCCATTCCCTTCGACCTGGGCGGCGAGAGCGACGTGCGGTATCTGCCGGAGGGCCTCAGCGCCCGGTTCCGTATTCCGGGCCGTCACATCTCGGTGCGCAAGGCCGAGACGCCCGGCCGCCGCCGACAGGAGCTTACCGCCACGGGCGCGGGCGCCGACCTGGGCGGCGCCAGGGTGCTGGTGGTCGAGGACCAGATGCTGATCGCCATGGACCTGGAGAGCATCCTGCTCGCCCAGGGCGCCGGCGAGGTCGTCGCCACGTCGTCGGCGGCCGACGCGCTCGTCCGGCTGCAGGGCTTCGTCCCCGACGCGGCGGTGCTCGACGTCAATTTGGGCACGGGCACGTCCGAGCCCGTCGCCGACGAGCTGGTCCGGCGCGGCATTCCCTTCGCCTTCGCCACCGGCTATGGCGACCGTACGATCATTCCGGAGCGCTTCGCCGCAATCCCCGTGGTGCGCAAGCCCTACGAAGCGGCCTCGATCATCGGCCAGGTCTCACGGCTGCTGGGCAAGGATCGAGGAGACATCGCCGGCGATTGACCGGGCGCGCGCCGTCGGTATGATGCGCTTCCTCCCGCGCGGGCGTGGCGGAATGGTAGACGCAGCGGACTCAAAATCCGCCGTCCTCACGGACATGTCGGTTCGAGTCCGACCGCCCGCACCAGTCTTCGCTCTTCGAGCTTCGCCTTGGCCAGCCCAGCCTATCCCGGCAGATGATCGAGCGGCAGCGGTGCGGGGGCCTTCACGGTGCGGATGGCGAAGTTGGAGCGGACGTCGACCACGCCGGGCAGCCTGAGCAGCCGGCCCAGCAGGAACTGTTCGTAGCCCTCCAGATCCGGCACCACCACCTCGACCAGGAAATCGTGCTCGCCCGACACCAGGTAGCAGGCGATCACCTCGCCCACGTCCTTGACAGCATCCTGGAACGCCTGCGCTTCCTCGTCGTGGTGGCGCTCGACCTTCACGCCCACGAACACGGTGAGGCCCAGCCCGGCCTGCTTGCGCGACAGCACCGCCCGGTAGCCGGCGATCAGCCCGGCTTCTTCCAGCAGCCGCACCCGGCGCAGGCAGGGCGACGGCGACAGGCCGATGCGGTCGGCCAGCTCCACATTGGTCAATCGCGCGTCGGCCTGCAGTTCGCGCAGAATGCGGCGGTCGATGGCGTCCAGATTGGGTTTTGGCATAAGACACGTTTTATGTGATTCAGATTGGCAGGATACGCCAATATGGTGCGTACTGAAGGCCAAATACGCAAGGACATGCGCCGGCCCTAGACGTTAGTTTCCTCTCCGTCGCCAGCCTTCATCCGGCGACGGCGCGGGCGGCGCCAACCGCCCATGAGAGGAGAAATCCAATGCCACTCGTCACCATCAAGGGCATCGAAGGCGTGTTCTCGCCGGCGCAGAAGCGCGACGTCATCGAGCGGGTCACCGAGGCCATGGTCGCGGTCGAAGGCGAGGCGCTGCGCCCCTACACCTTCGTCATCTTCGAGGAAGTGAAGGGCGGCGACTGGGGCATCGGCGGCAAGACGCTCGAGGCCAGGGACGTCAAGGCCATCCAGGCCGCCGGCGCCGCCAAGGCCGCCTGACCGACCCGCCTGACGCATCCGGACGCGGGTTTTGCAGACTCTCGGGCGACGCGACCATGCCCGAGAATGCAAAATCCGCGATCCGCAATCCCCGTCGGAATTGGAGGCCGGACTTAGAGCGGCCCGGACCATACTATCCGGGCGGGCTCTTAGAATCCGATAGCTGCCAACAATCCCGCAAGATCAGGTTCCACTGCAGCAGCGCGGCGCACGGCCTCAAGATTCAGCCGCCGAGCAAGCTGGGCGCGTGGCATTGGTTTGGTGTATTCCGGCCAATCCCTGAGAAGCGCTTGTCTGGCCGCTGCGGTGGTAGCGGGCCGATTTTGAGCGCGCCCCTGCAGATGACGAAGCAAGAATGCCTCATGACAAGTATCCTGCCAGATCAATCTGATGCCGAGTTCCGCGGCCTTGGCGATGGCCTGCGCCGTGCGGTCAGGGTTTTCGCTTCGTTGATCGGTGTCCAACAGGATGAATGATGCTGCATAGGCGGTACGTTTCTGTCGACGCAGAGCGATAAGCCGTTGGGCCTGGTTCACACGGTCGAGAGGGTCGCCGGCAGGGGCAAGATTCTTTGGGTCAAGATGGACCGGCAGCCCAGCGTCATTGGCAAGAACCGACAACAGAGCGACATATCCCACTTCCGATTCCCCCTCGCATCCAACGAAGATTGGACGCTTCAGAGTGATGAAATTGCGTCGTGTCATCCTATCTGCGGTACCGCGCCGTAAACGCCGGACAAATATTTGCGATAAAGATTGTCGTCTCGGCGCACGGACTTCATGTCCATGAGGCTAAACACCCGCGTTCGGCCCCGCGAATCCTTCTCGCAAAGAACGACTTCCTCTTTGGTCAGGTCATCCATCAACGACGCGGAATGGCAGCTTATCCAAAGCTGCGCGTCATGTGGGTTGCGGTGTTGCTTGTCGTAGAACCAGCGCAGGATTTCCGGAAGGATGAGCGGATGGATGAGGACATCGAACTCGTCCATTATGGCAATGCCGCCATTAGCGAGGGCCGTCGCCAAGATCGGGAACAGGCGGATGAAGGCCCGGGTGCCGTGGCTTTCCAATCCCCAAGGCATTTCGGCGTGTAACCCTTGGTGCCGGAACATCGGCAAAGGTCCGTTGGGCGCATCGGCGATCCGCATGGTCTCCACGCCTATATCGATTCTCTTAAGGTCGCGGTTTAGAAGATCAACGAGATCGGGTCGTGTGCGCAGCAAGGCAACCAGCGCGGCGTCGTCTCCCAGCGCCATATTCGACATGACGTGCCTGATCGACTCCACAAACAACTTGGCCGTGGGATGCTCGAACATGGCGAAGGACGAGATCACCGAAACGTTTGGGCGCAACGTATTGACGAGATGTCGATAACCAGGTAGCGCGAAGGACTTCGAGCCGAGGATGGCTCCTTTTGCATCGCGCTCGAAAACTCGCTGCCACTTCCCCCTGCCACCAGGCTTTTGACGTAGTGCTTCCGTCAGCACCCGCCGGGGTGTGCCGCCGATAACCTCAATCGTAAGTTCATATCGGTAGAGGCCGTATTCAACTGGCTCGCCTGCCTCGAGCTTGGCTTCGACTTGGGGCGACAAATCCATAACGCCGCCCAACTCGGCAGCTAACCGAATCGGGCGAGCGGCAGCTTCTTCGTCATTGAAACGTTCGCATGCGAACCCAGAGTCGCTTCGCCGCGAGCTGTCACGTGCGAATCCGAACATAAATTCAAGCGCCTTCAGGACCGTCGTTTTGCCTGAGGCATTGGGCCCATAGAGCGCCAGCACTTTTGGGGCGCGCAGATCAAAGCCTGGAAAAAGAGGCGCATAACGTCCATCTGGATCCGGTACGTTTTGGGCGACCGTAAGATCGAGAACCTGACGGTCGCGGATCGAGAAGAAGTTCTCAACTTCGATTTTGTAGAGCAAGTGTATCTCCTTGTGATTCTAAAATATGATATTTAACGAAAAATCGTCAATATACGAATTTGAGAGGATATTTTGAGCCTTGTTTGGGCGATGGCTTTGGTGCCGTCTGAATGCGGATGCCATTCTTTAGAGGACCGTGTAGCCTCCTCCCGCACCGGAGGTGACCATGACCAACATTTCACGGCCAGCGATCCGCGTCGGCATCGGCGGCTGGACGTTCGAGCCGTGGCGCGGGACGTTCTATCCGGACGGGCTGACCCACAAGCGCGAACTGGAATATGCCGCCGGAAAGCTGACCTCGATCGAGGTCAACGGCACATTCTACCGGTCGCAGAAGCCGGAAACCTTCGCCAATTGGCATGACGAGACGCCCGCCGATTTCGTCTTCGCGCTGAAGGCGCCGCGCTTCGCCACCAACCGCCGCGTGCTGGCCGGGGCGGGCGAATCAATCGACCGGTTCATCAAAAGCGGCGTGCTGGAGCTGCAGGACAAGCTCGGTCCCATCAACTGGCAGTTCGCGCCCACCAAGCAGTTCGACCCCGACGATTTCGAGGCGTTCCTGAAGCTGCTCCCCGGCAAGGCGGGCGGCCGGACGCTCCGCCACGCGGTCGAGGTGCGGCACGAGAGCTTCCGTGTCCCGGCATTCGTCGAGATGGCCCGAAAGTACGGCGCGGCCGTGGTCGTCGCGGGCGATTCCGAGTACCCGCAGATCGCCGATCCCACCGCGGATTTCGTCTATGCCCGGATCATGGGCACGGGGGAAGGCCACCCGCTCGGCTATGCTCCCAAGGCGCTCGATGCCTGGGCCGAGCGCGCGAGAACCTATGCGAAGGGTGGCGTGCCGGATGACCTACAGGCGGTCGCCCGTGCGCCGACGGCCGAGCAGCGCGACGTGTTCCTCTACGTCATCAGCGGCCACAAGGCACGCAACCCGGCCGCCGCCATGGCGCTGATCGAGCGGCTCAAAGCCGGTTGATCGCCGGCTCAGCCTCGCCCGCCCACGCCTTGCGGAAGAGTTCGCGGGTCGCCGATGCGGCGAAGGCGTCGCCCTGCTTCGCATAGGCTTCCTTGAGGCCCCAGAGCGCCCAGCCGTTGCCGGGGCCGCGCAATAGCGTCTCGCGGAACACCTGCGCCGCCTCGTCCGCCTTGCCGGCCTGCAGCAGCACCGCGCCGAGCGTCTGGCGCAGGGGATAATCCCAGTAGGGCGGTTCCATGTAGGCGATGGTGTCCTCGATGGCGATGGCCTCGCGCAGCAGCTTTTCACTATCGCCGTAGCGGCCTTCCGCCTGCGCGATCCGGGCGGCGATCACCAGTTCGGCAACCTGCAGCACCTGCGGCGCCGGCACGTTGGCCTCGACCAGCACCTTCATGGCATCGCCCGCGCGGATCGCGCCGATGGCTTCGGCCTCGGCGCGGGCGCCCGCGGCATCGCCCTTCAGCGCCAGGGCAACGCCCCGCGCGTAGCGCCACTGGGCGACCACGTAGGGAAAGCGGTCGTCCGGTTGCTCCAGCGCCAGGATGGCATCGGGCGCGGCGAGGCGGGCGCGGGCCAGATAGGGCGCGCCCATCACCGGCTGCACCAGGCCGGGCACGGCCAGCGCCATGTCGGCACTGAGCACGCCGGCGAGCTTGTCGGCCGCCTCGAGGGCGTGCCTGCCGTCGCCGGCCATCACCGCCGAGGTCAGCACGAAGTGCACGTTGTGCGGATAGTAGGCATTGGCGTAGAGCCCCTGCCCGGCATCGGCGGCCTTGATGTAGGCCTCGTCGGCTTCGGCGGCGGCGAGGTTGGCGGCGAGCGAGTCCTTGAAGCGCCCGACCCGGAAATAGGTGTGCGACGGCATGTGAACCAGGTGCCCCTGGCCGGGCATCAGCGCCGCCAGCCGCTCGGCCGGCGCCTCGGCCTTCCACGGGTCGGCCGAAGCCTCGGTCAGGTGAATGTAGAGGTGGATCGCGCCGGGATGGTCCGGGTTGGCCTCCAGCACCTTCTCGATGGCGGCGATGGCCGGGCCCATGCGGCCCTTGGGCGTCACCTTGTCCGCTTCCCAATAATCCCATGGCTGGGTGTCCATGGCCGCCTCGGCGAAGAACACGGCCACGTCCTGGTCGTCCGGGAAGCCTTCGTGCACCGCCTTCATGGCGTCGGCATAGGCGGCGTCGAACGGCGTACGATCGGATTTGGGATCGATCGAGTAGCGGGCCTTCAGCGCCTCGATCAGAGCCTTCTCCACCGCGGTCTCGTCGTCGACGGCGGCAACGGCTTTCTGCAGCGCCTCCCAGGCCGGCGGCGAGGCTTCCGGGTCCATGGGCACGTTGATGTTGGCGCCCAGCGACAGGGATTCGCCCCAGAAGCACATGGCGCAGCGCGGATCGAGCCGCTGCGCCTCGCGGAAGGCGCGGATCGCCTCGGCATGGTTGAAGCCGAACATCAGCCTGAGGCCCTGGTCGAAATAGGCCTGCGCCTGGGTCGAACCGGTGGTCACCTTCATGGAATAGTCGCCCAGATTGCCGAACAGGGGCGGCGGAACCGCCGACTGCGTCGCGGCGCGGGCGGCCGGGATCGAGAACAGTGCGACCAGGCGCGACAGCCGGTTCCCGGCCGTGTCGCCGCCGCCGCAGAGCGCCGCGCGCACGCGGGTCGGGTCGAGCAGCCGCGCGGCGCCGGCCGCGTGCTCGGTGGTTGTCTGGCTGGTGCCGCCGGGCCGGATCTGCGGGGCGAGCAGGGCCGCGGCGACGACCAGGGTCACCGCCGCGAGGCTGCCGCCGAGAATGCGCGTCATGGTCCCCTCCGCGATTCAATCATGCGACCTGCAAGGCTCCGGACTGTAAACCAATACCGGCCGGGAAACAAACCGGCGTGCCGGATGCGGCTGTCGGCGGTTGCCTCCGCGCACTATCGAGAGGAAACTGCGGGTCCCTGGTTCAGAGGTTTCGGATGCTCCCAGCCTTCCCGGTCCTGCGAATGGCGCACCTGGCGTGCGTGCTGGCGCTGGCGCTCGCCGCGTGCGGCGTGATCGGACCGTCGAAGGAGAAGGTCGAGGCGTTCTGCGGCGAGGTGGTGCCGCAGATCGCCGAATGGCGGGCCGAGGCGCTGACGCCCTATGGCACCGAGGAGTTCAACCGAAAGCTCGCCAGCGCCGACCAGCGGCGGATGTTCGTCGTGTTCTCGAAGCTCGGCGGCCTGACCAGCTTCGACGCACCCAGGATGACCGGCTATTCCACCGCCACCGGCAAGGGCACCTATGTGTCCGTCGAGATCGACGCCCGCTTCGCCCGCGGGCCCGCGGTGATGCGGCTGACCCTGCGCAGCAGCGACGGTTCGCTGAAGCTGCAGGGCGTCGACATCAGCTCGCCCGTGTTCGGCGATCCCTCCGCGCACCCCAACGCGGTGCAGCAGATCTAGCCGGCATGCGCCTCGGCCAGGTCGCGCGGCAGGCGGCGCGAGGCCAGGTAGTAGAATATCCCGCTCAGCACGATCGGCACGGTCAGCGCCATCATGGCGTAGCGCAGGGATTCGCGGCCCAGCGACGGCTCCAGCAGGTCGCTCAGCAGGCCGACGAGGAACGGCCCAAAACCGCCGCCGATGACGTTGAGGCAGAACAGCAGGAATGCCGCCGCCAGCGCCCGAAGCCGCAGCGGCACCAGTTCCTGCACCAGCGCGAAGCTGGGCCCGGCGTGGAAGATGGCGACCGATGCCGGGAACACCATCAGCGCCAGTGTCAGCCACTGGTTGCGGGCGAGGAAGGCGCCCAGCGCCAGCGGCGCGGCGATGGCGGCGACGATGCAGATGATCCACAGCCGCCAGCGCACGTCCCTCGTGCCCGTGCGGTCGGCGAGGAAGCCGCCGGCCAGGCTGCCGACGGCGCCGCCTATGCCCACGAGAAGGCCGATGATCGGCGCGATCTGCCCCGCGTCGAGGCCGTAGCTGCGGTGGAAGAACGCGGTCATCCAGGCGATCGCGCCATAGCCGAACATGCCGGCGCAGGTGAATCCGGCGATGATCCACAGCAGCGCCCGCCGCCTTGCGATCAGGCCCAGCAGGTGGCCGAGCCCGTGACGCACGTCCTCGGTCTCGGTGACGTTGTCGGCCAGGCCCCGGCGCGGCTCGCGCATGGCGGCGAGGATGACGATCGCCATCAGCAGGCCGGGCACGCCGACGGCGACGAACGCCCAGCGCCAGCCGAACGCCGCGCTCAGCAACCCGCCGGCGACGAAGCCGAACAGGATGCCGATATTGGTGCCCGTGGCCAGGATCGCCATCGGCAGCGCGCGTTCCCTGGGCGCGAACAGGTCGGAGACGATGGACTGGGACGCCGGTCCCGCGCCCGCCTCGCCCACTGCGACCCCGATACGCGCCAGGATCAGCTGGGCGGCGGTCGCGGCCATGCCGCAGAACACGGTCATGGCGCTCCACACGGCGATGGCGGCGGCGATTAGGTTGCGGCGGTTGGACCGGTCGGCGAGCATGGCGAGCGGCACGCCCAGCACCGCGTAGAACACCGAGAAGGCAGCGCCGGTCAGCAGCCCCATCACCTTGTCCGACAGGCCGAACTCGGCCTTCACCGGCTCGACCACCACGTTCAGGATCTGGCGGTCGACGTTGGCGAACACCGCCACGGCCAGCAGCATCGTCACGATGGTCCAGCGGCCGGTGGTGTCGGTCCGGTCGGGCTGGTCCAAGCGGTGGAACTCCTGTCGGTGGGAAGGGCCGCAACCATAGCGCGACCCGCCGGTGGATTGCCAGCGCGGGCAGTGGTGCGGGCGCGTGCGATGGCTTAGCATCGTACCGGGTCTTGCGAGGGGGCGGGCGGTGTCTTCCATCACATACGCTGTCGATGCGGTGCCGCCGGCCCGGATCACCTGGCTCAACGCCCTGCAGCACATTTCCCTCAGCGCGGTGACGCTGATCTTCCCGCGCATCGTCGCCGAGGCCGCCGGCGCCGACGCCGAGACCATCACCCGCTATGTCAGCCTCGCCATGGTGGCCATGGGCATTGGCACGCTGATCCAGGCTTATGGCAGGCGCGGCATCGGTTCTGGCCACCTGCTCCTTGGCCATGGCACCATCCTTTACGTGCCCTTCGCCGTCGCGGCGGCGCAATCCGGCGGGCTGGGCGCGGTGGCCGGGCTCACCATCGTCGCCGGGCTCACCGAGATGGCGCTGTCACGCTGCATCCGCCAGCTGCGCGCCTGGATCTCGCCCGAGATCATCGGCGTCGTCATCACCCTGCTGGGGATCATGCTCGGCGTACTCGGGTTGAAGCTGATGATCGGCGCAGGACCGGGTGGCGCGGCCGGCCCGCTGGAGATGGCCGCCTCGGGCATCGCGCTCGCCACCATCATCGGCGTTGCGATCTGGGGCCGCCTGGCGCTGCGGTCGCTGGCGGTGCTGGTCGGCGTCGCCACAGGCTGCGCGGCCTATGTCGGCCTCGAGCTGTCCCTTGGCGATATCGCCGCTGCAGCGAGCGACGTCGCGTTCACCCTGCCGGCCTGGCCGCTGTTCGTGCCGTCCTTCCCGCCGGCATTCCTTCCCGGCTTCCTGATCGGCGCGCTGGCCTGCTTCATCCGCGCCATCGCCGACCTCACTGCCTGCCAGCAGCTCGCCGACCCCAACTGGAAGTCGCCCGACTTCAGGCGAATCGGCGCCGGCACCCTGGCCGACGGCATGGGCACGGTCGTCGCCGGCATCGCCGGGGTGCTCGGCACCAACACCTATTCGGGCAGCGTCGGCCTCGCCGCCGCCAACGGGGTGATCGCCCGGCGCGTCGGCGTCGCCGCCGGCATCGGCTGGATCGTGCTCGGCCTCGTCCCCGGCGCCGCCAGCCTGCTCTACGCCATTCCCGCCGGCATATTGGGGGCGGCGTGCTTCTATTCGGCCACCTTCACCATCAAGATGGGCATCGGCATGCTGGCGCAGCGGCTGGTCGACGCGCGGCGAACGATCATTATCGGCGCGGCCATCGTCATCAGCGTGCTGACGCCCGACCTGCGCGCCTATGTCGACCTGCCGTCGCTGGGCCAGCAGGTGATGAACTCGCCGCTCGCCGTCGCCATGATCGCCGCGCTGGCGCTCAACGCCGTGCTGCGACTGGGCATATCGAAGGACGCGCGCCTGCGATGGCGCATGGCGGAAGGTCCCGGCGCGCTGAGGGAGTTCGCCGAGGCCCAGGGCCGCGCCTGGGCTGCCCGCGTCGACCTGATTCGGCGCGTTGGCAATTTCCTCGAGGAGTTCGCCCTGCTCGCCCCGCGCGTCGTCGAACCGGGAGCGGAAGTCGCCATCGAACTGCGCTACGACGAGACGGGCATGCGGATCGAGTTGGCATGGCAGGGCGAGGCGCTCGACCTCCAGCGGACCATCAATGCCGAGAGCGACGACGGCGGCAGCCTGCCGATCGTCCTGATGCGCCACTGGGCCGAAGAACTAAATGCTGACAGCGACGACACCCGGCAGACGCTGGTCGCCTATGTCGATGACCGGTGACATGGGCGCTCCAGTCAGTAGACGCCCTACAGCAACGCAGATATGATATCCAAAGGTACTACTTTCGGATATGGAGTGCTGCGATGGCGACGTCGCTCAAGCTCGACGAGGCGCTGAAAAGCCGGGTGCAGGATCTGGCGGATGCCAAGCGCCGCTCGGCGCACTGGATCATGCGAGAGGCGATCGAGCAATATGTCGAGCGCGAGGAGAAGCGCGAGGCGCTGAAGCGCGACGCCCTGCATGCCTGGGAGCAGTATCAGGCGACCGGCCTGCACGTCACCGACACCGACGCCGATGCCTGGCTGGCGAAGCTGGAGGGCGGCGAGGACGCGGACATGCCTGAATGCCGCGGCTGATATGGACGCCGGAGGCGCTCGCCGACGTGCAGCGGCTCTATCGCTTCCTGGCGTCCAAGGATGAAGGCGCTGCCCGCCGCGCCGTCCAGGCCATTCGCGCCGGGGTGAAGATACTGGGGCAACGGCCGCGCATCGGCCGCCCCGTCGAGGACATGGAACTGGAATTTCGGGAATGGCCGATCGGCTTCGGCGGCAGCGGCTATGTTGTGCTCTACCATTTCGACGGCGAGGCCGCCGTCATACTGGCGGTCCGCCATCAGAAGGAAGCCGGTTACTAGGCGAACATTACCTGCTGGAATCCCGGACCTGCTCCAGCGCCTCGACCTCCTCATTCGTAAGCCCGAGCTCTCGGCTTAGGTTGGCGAGCCCCGTGCCGAGCCGCAGCCGCTCCACTGGTCGCACGGCGGAGTCGAGGATGGCATGCATTTCGGCTGACATACTGCGATTGTGCCGGGCTGCGCGCGCCTTTAGGGCGCGATGCGCCTCGTCGGAGAGATTGCGGATGGTGACGGAGGGCATGATTGCATGTTCTCTCGGAACAATCGGGACAAGGCTGCGGTGTGGGCCGACTATTCCCCGACGTACTTCATCAGCGTCTCGTGGACCCGGCGGATGCGGGATTCCTGATAGCTCGACAGGGTCGCCTTGCCCTTCTTGCTCGTCCTCATGCCTTCCTGCTGCCAGCGCATGATGCTGGTGTCCTGGTCGTAGACCTTGGCGACGAAGGGATCGAGGCCGGGCACCTTGGCGAAGCTCTCGTCCTCGCGGATGCGCACCGGCTCGGCCGGATCGGGGCGGCCGTCCTCGGGGCGGAACGGGCGCAGGCGGAATGACTCCATCACCGACCGGTTCGGGTCGTTCGCCATGGGCCAGAACAGGGTGATCGCCGCGGCGGCGACGCCCGCATTCACCATCACATTGGGGAACAAATTGTACTTGAGCGAGTCGATGATCTCGGCGTCGGACAGGTCCGACAGGTCGATGTCGAATTTTTCCGCGAAGTTCCTGCGCATGGCCTGGGCCAGCACGATGCGGGCGGTGCCGCCCTCAGGAACAATCGGCCGATTGCCGGCCTTTGCGGTGCTCGGATCGCCCAGGAACATGTTGTCGAGCAGTTCCTGCTCGGTGCGGGGCTGGGCGGTCGGGCTGGTCACGCCCATGGCGGCCAGATCCCGGCTGACGTGATCGCCGAACACGTCATGCTGCAGGTTCCAGTCACCGACCACGGTGGTCAGCTCCGGATGGACCACCGGCGTGTGATAGGCCTCCATGAACGCCTCGAGCACGACCTTCCAGTTGCAGTTCAGCTCCTTGCGGAAATGGGTGAAGGTGTACCAGTTGGTCAGGTCGCGCTTGGCGAAGTGCTCGGGCAGCACCTCCAGATAGTCGAGCAGCGGCCGGGCGTTCTCGTCCATGTTGATGAACACCAGGGTGTTCCACACCTCGACCTTCACCTGGGGCAGGCGGTTTGCCTCGTAGTCCAGATGCTTGAACTCCCACGAGCACGGCACCTCGTTCAGCGTGCCGTCCAGGTTCCAGGTCCAGCCGTGGAACGGGCACTGGATCTCGCCGCTCCAGCCGACGGTGCCCGACGGCTTCAGCTTGGTGCCGCGGTGCAGGCAGGAATTGTAGTAGCCGCGAATGCCGTCCTCGGTGCGGATGACGACGAAGGACCAGTCGCCGATGTCATGCACCCAATAGTCGCCCACCTCGGGAATGTGCTCCTCGCGGCAGACCAGCTGCCACACGCGGGACCACATGCGCTCCATCTCGCGGTCGAAGAACGCCTGGCTGGTGAACTGCTCCAGCGGGATGTCGTCGGTGGGCTGCTTCGGGTTGGATTTCAGCGCAAGGAGCGGCGCGACCGGCGTGCTGTCGCGGGCGATGATGTCCTGATAGCTCTCGAACGCCGGCGCGTCCTGCTTGTTGAACTTCCTGATGTGCTCGTTCATTGCGTTCATCCCCGATAGCAATTAGACATTTGTCTAATACTGAAGGGGCGGCTAGGCAAGGGTTCATGTCCACGGTGCGCAAGAGGGATGCGGCGGCGACGCGCGAGAAGATCCTCGACGCGGCCGAGGCGCTGTTCGCCGAGCGCGGCTATCACGGCGTATCCATTCGGGAAATCGTCAGGCTGGCCGGCGTCGAACTGGCGCTGGTGCATTATTATTTCGGGCCGAAGGACGCGCTGTTCCGCGAGGTGATCGAGCGCCGCGGCGTCGAGCACGCGGCCGATCACATGGCGTCGCTGGAGAAACTCCGCGCCGAGTCGGACGGGCCGCCCGGCATCGCCGCGCTGATCCGCGCCTTCTGCACGCCCATGTTCGAGAAGATGGCCCGCGGGCCCGAGTGGCGGAACTACATGCATCTGCTGGCGCACCGGGCGCTTGCGCGCCAGAGCGAGGTGTTCCTGGCGCCCTACGAGAAGACCTTCGAGCCGATGACCCGCCAGTACATCGCCGCCTTCCGCGAGGCGCTGCCGGGCGTCGACGAGAACAGCCTGTTCCACGCCGTCTATTTCATGCACGGCGCCATCGTCTACGCGCTGGCCGAGACCGGCGCCATCGAGCGCCTGTCGGACGGCAGGATGGACAGCTCGGACTTCGACACCCTGCTGGACCGGTTCGTGCCGTTCTTCGCCGCCGGATTCCAGGCGCTGGCGGGAAAGGGCCGGTAATTACGCCTGGCCGCTCGAGCCCGCGAAGCTATGATGCGGATCATGCCGTCCCGTCGCGTCCGCATTGCCGCAATCTTCGTTATCCTTGTCGTGCTGCTCGCCGCAGTCATTGTCGTCAACGGCTACCAGGGCGGCTGGCTGCGGTTCAACTATCCGTCGCGTGAGGCCTATCCCGTCTGGGGCCTCGACGTTTCCAACCACCAGGGGATCATCGACTGGCCGGCGGTGCCGAGGGAGAAGGTCAGCTTCGTCTACATCAAGGCGACGGAAGGTGGCGATTGGCGCGACAAGTCGTTCGCGCGCAACTGGCACCAGGCGCGCAAGGCCGGGTTTGAGGTGGGCGCCTATCATTTCTTCACCCTGTGCCGCAACGCCCTGACCCAGGCGCGCAACTTCATCGATGTGGTGAAGCCCCATCCGGGCATGCTGCCGCCCGCCGTCGACCTGGAGTATGGCGGCAACTGTGGTGCGCGGCCCTCCAAGGCGAAGCTGCTCGCCGAGGTGCGGGTGCTGATCGCCGAATGGACGGCGTTCTACGACACGGCGCCTGTGCTCTACGTCACCGAGGAATTCTTCCGCGACTACGTGAAGGGCTCGGACCTGGAATCCCATCCGCTGTGGGTGCGGGACATTTTCCAGGAGCCGGACAAGGCGGACTTTCCGTCAATGGTGATGTGGCAGTTCGCCAATCGTGCCCGGATCGCTGGCGTCATAGGGCCGGTGGACCTTAACGTCCGGACAGATTGAGACACCGAGACAATCGCAGTCCTCAAGCGGCGCGTTGGATCACGGCGCTGTGAATCGGCTGCAGGTTCCTGATCGCTTCGAACGGCTCCGGCGGCCGCCAGGCGAACATCCTGACGCCGATGCTGTCGGGCGTCACGTCGAGGATGGTGAAACCGTTCTTCTCGGTGGGTGGCAGCGCTTCGGCGACATCCAACTGCGACGACCGTTGTGGCCCGGTGCCGCGCGCGAACGAGGGAAACGCCATCGGGCCGCTGCCCAGCGTGCCGGCGCACAGCAGGTTCACCGGGTTGCCGCGCAGGTCCATGGAACCGCTGCGGCGCAGCGCGCCCGCCATGCTGGCGTGGAGGTCACCCGACACGACGACGGGCGCGCGATCCCGGTTCCCGTGCAGGGCAGCCAGCAGACGCTGATGTTGCGACCACCATCCCGGCTGCCAATAGGGCTTGGTCTTCTCGATCCCCAGGGAACCGTCGGCCTGCAACACGTCCGGGTACCATTCGAGCCACTTGCCGGCCGCCCAGCCGATGGGACCCGAAGGGATGTGAATGAGCTGCCTGGTGTCGGCGGCCTTCGTGCGGTCGAGCAGCCATGCCTCGACGTGGGCCGGGGCCATTCGGGCGGTTGGACCTTTCAGGTCGGCATAGCGCTTGGTGTCGTAAAGCAGCAACTCCAGCAGCTTGCCCCAGCGCAGGGTGCCGAAGGATTCCGAGAGGGTCGGCGCATCCCCGAACACGCCGACGCCAGGCAGGAACGAAGGGCGAGCGCCGTCGCCCAGGAACTCGGGATAGAACAGGCGCTGGGTCGCCCGCGCGAAGTCGAACATGAACTGTTCGGGCGGGAAGGTCATCAGCGTGTCGGTGGCGTCGTCGTTCTCGAACAGGTCGTGGTCGTCGGTCAGCATGTAGACCGGTGTGCTCCGCAGCAGTCCGCCATAGAGCGAGGCGATCTGAGCCTCGCCGACCTTGATGAGGCTGTCTTCGTTGGAGGTGCCGATGGCCGGCTTCGCATGATCCAGCGTTCCGGTGGTCTTGTAGAGTTCTAGGAACGCCTCCCGCGAAAATGCCCGGAGCTTGCCGGACTCCTGGTCCCAGTAGACGTGATCGCCGATGGCGATGACCGCATCCGGATCGAAGCTCAACCCGCGCTTGAGCAGCTCGCGCCGTTCCCGCACGGAAAGGAACATGCGGGTTCCATCCTTCATCGCCAGGCGGTCGTCGCCGCCCGCGCAGGTGAACACCAGGAGACGGACGCTCCGAGCCTCGGCGTCCGGGGCCGGCGCGGTGCGAATGCTCCAGGGGTCGGCCATCAGCTTTCCCGCGCCGTCGACGAGCTCCAGCCGGTGGGAGGTTCCCGGAGCCAGCTCGGAGGCATGAAATCGCCAGAAGCGGCCGGCGGTATCCGACTTTCGGCCCTCGACGATCGAGCCGCCGACCCGCAGGCGCGGCGCGGCGCCGAGGGCGTCGCGGAACGACACCTTGAGCAGCAGCTCCCGGTCGCTGACCGTGGGAAGCACGTGCGCGACCTGTCCGGCGTCCCACCCTTCCTCGGCCCGGATCCCGGAGGTAAACAGGGTCGAACCCATGAGGGTGGTTGCTCCGGCGATACCTTGGAGTACGGTCCGGCGCTTGACGGCACAGCTCATTCTGTTCTCCCCGAAACAGCAAATTCATTTATTGTAATACCGTACAACAACAATAGAGCGGCTGCAATCCGGTTCCCGCCGACCTGCAACTTGTTCCGCCTAGGGTGCCTCCGACGGAGCGGCACGGAGCGACCGGATCAAGTGGTGAGCGGTTTCGCGGATGGTGGCGATATCCACATTGTCCGGATCGAGCTTGGCCTGCATGCCCACGCCGCGCATAAGTCCGAGGAACAGGCTCGCACAACCGGCTGTCGACCAGGCCCGGTCGATCTCTCCGCGCGCCTTGGCGTCGTCGATGATGGCCGTCAGCCTTGCACGGATGGCGTTGTCGGCGGATTTGAACGCCTTTTCGATGGTGCCGTTGCCGCCCAGCGCCTCGCCGATCAGGGTGAAATAGGCCCTGCTGGCGATGGTCCGGTCGGACCACGACCTGAAAGACGTGTCGACGAGCACGGCCAGAGCGTCGATGCCTGCCTTCTGTTCCAGGGAAGTCGACAACTCGGCGTGGTAGCGCCGGCGAATTTCCTCAACGGCCGCGGCGAGAAGCCCGTCCTTGGACCCGAACCGGGCGGTCAACAGACTGTGGCTGAAGCCCGACCGGCGGCCGATCTCCATCATTGAGGCGCGTGTGCCCTCCTCGAAGATCAACTCGACCGCGGCATTCAGCATGGCCTCGGACGATGCCGCCGTCCGTTCTTCCTTGGTCCTGCGTCTCATGCTGGGAGGGGCCATGTCCGGGTCTAGCGTGATTGCGCGAGCCGCACGGTTGCATGGATCAGGGCATGGCTCAAGGATTGGCCCCAGCACCCCGGGAACAGGTCCGAAATCCGGGTTGGTCTTGCGTTATGCCTTCAGCAGCGCCACGAAGTCGATCATGTGCGGGTCGGCGTCCTTGATCTCGCCCTCGATCCAGCGGCCGTTGCCCTTGAAACGGCCGCTCTTGCCGGTCGCGGGATCGTGCACGGCGACGCTGCCGTCATCCTGCCTGGCGTAGATGCGCCCGTCGATGGCGCTGGTCCGCGATACGGCCATGAGTCCTCCCCGAAACGCAGGACCCGGCCGAAGCCGGGTCCCCGAACGCCTGTGCAGCAGCAGCCTTACTCGGCGTTGATGTATTCGTCGATCTTCCAGTGAAGGTGGCGCAGGCGGCTTTCCTGGTAGTTGGCCAGGGTCACGCCGCGGCGCAGCGACTTCATGCCCTTCTGGACACGGGGCATGTTGGTCATGTCCTGCTGGAACACGCCGGCAAGGCCGCCGATCTCGTCCTCGGCGACGATCCATTCCTGGTCCTCGCCCAAGAGGCGCATGGGCGCCGGGTCGGGGCGCGGGCCGGACTGGTCGTAGTCGGAGAGGATGAACACCTCCATCAGCGCCGAGTCCGGATTGAGCCCGTCCGGGCGGAACCGGTAGGTGATATTGGTGCCCATGCCGCCCCACGGGAAGAAGTTGGGGAATACCCAATACTGGATGGCGTCCATCATCTCGCTGTCGGTGGCGTGCGAATAGTCGTGGTTCTTGGCCGCGCCCACGGTCTTGCGGCGCATCTCGGCCAGGAATTCGCGGGCCGTCTGGCCGTCCGGAACCTTGAAGTCGTCCATGTTCATGCCCAGCCGGTGGGCGCGCGGCGACATGGAATCGACGATGGCCTGCTGGGTGATCTCCTCCATGTGGGGGCTCTGCACGCCCATGGCGGTGATCATGCGATTGTAGTTTCGGGCCGGATCGACGTCGTACTGGGTGTTGGCGTCGGCGGTGGAGGGCATGATCTGCGGATGGGTCTCGATCACGTGGAAGCTCTCGGCGAACGCCTCGATGCCCACCTTCCAGTTCATGTCCACCCGCTTGGCGATGTGGTTCATGACATACTTGTTCTTGAAGTCCCAGCGGTCGAATTCCTGGACGAAGTCGCCCAGGAAGCTCTCCAGGCTTTCGCAGTTCTCGTCCATGTTGATGAACACGAAGCCGCCCCAGGTGCCGACCTTCACCTCCGGCAGCTGGTACTCCGCGTCGCTCACATGGGGGAAGTCCCAGCGGCAGGGGATGTCGGTCAACTCGCCCTCGATGGTCCAGGTGAAGCCGTGGAAGGTGCAGCGCAGCTCCTTGGCGTTGCCGTGGGTGCCTTCCGGCTTCAGCTGGTTGCCGCGGTGCAGGCAGGCGTTCCAGTAGGCCTTGATTGTCTCGGGCGCGGTGCGAATCACCAGGAACGACCACTCGCCGATCTCGTAGGTGACGTAGTCGCCCACGTCCGGGATGTGCTCCTCGCGGCAGGCGAACTGCCAGACCTTGGTCCACATCTTGTTCATTTCCAGCTCGGCGAATTCCCTGCTGGTCCAGCGCGCGGTCGGCAGCCGGTCGGAGCCCATATGGACGTTGAAGTTGCGGCGCAGGGTCGCCGGCACCGGAATCCTCTCCCGGTCGAGCAGTTCCTGGACGGAGATGGCTTCCGAGCGGGCCTCGCCGGGCTTCAGCTTCCTGGGATCTTCGATGTTCATGGCTCTGCTCCTCGTTTTCGCCCGTCGTGCGGCGGCGCGCTTCGGCCCGCCGCTGAAAATCTGTCACGTTTATTCAGCGCCCGCAACCGGTCGCGCGACACTTTAATCACAGATGACTTTTATATACATCGATTCTCTCGCCAAGACGATAAAAATGGTGATCGTTCCGGTTTTTATCGGGCCAGATATTTGTCCAGCGTCTGGTGGATGTGCCGCACCCGGGCCTCCTGATAGTTGCCCAGCGTGATCCCCGGTTTGCGGGCGGCCTTGAGGCCGACCTGCACCCGCTCAAGGTTGGAGGTGTCCTGGTCGAACACGGGCCCGAGGCCGCCCAGTTCAGGGGCGTCGGAGAACATCTCGCCGTCGCCCAGCACGTGCAGCGGCGCCGGTTCGGGACGCGGGCCGTCCTTGGGGCACGGGCGCATGATCAGGATGTCCATGATCGAGCTGTTCGGGTCGTCGCCGTTCGGCCTGAAGCGGTAGACCAGCGGCACGGTGATGTTCGCCCAGGGATGGAAGTTGGGGAACAGGAAGTACTCGATGGTGTCGAGGGTCTCGCTGATGGTCAGGTGGGACAGGTCCGTGCCAAGGGCTGGGCCGAGCGACTCCTGCACGCCCCGGGCGATCACCTGCCGCGCGGTCATGCCGTCGGGCACCTGCAGCATGTTGCCTTCGCCGGCATGGCCCAGATCCATCAGCATGGCGTCGGCGATCACCTGCTGGCTCACCTCGCCCAGATGGGGGCTGGCGACGGCCTGGGTGTTCAGCTGGCGGCTGACATGGTCATCCCAGATGTCGTACTGGGAATTGGCGTCGCCCAGATAGGCCAGCGCCTGCGGGTGGGTCGCCAGCACGTGATAGGACTCCATGAAGGCTTCCTGGGTGACCTTCCAGTTGCAGCGGATCACCTTGCGGACATTGGCCACGATCACACGGTCCTCCAGCGGCCACAGCTTCATCTGCTCGGGCAGCACGCCCAGATAGTCCTCGAAGGGCCCGCAGTCCGGATCTGGATTGATGAACACGAAGCCGCCCCATGTGCCCACCTTCGCCTCCGGCAGACGGAAGCCGTCGTCGGAGACCTTGGGGAAATCCCAGCGGCAGGGAATTTCCTTCAGCGAGCCGTCCAGGTTCCAGGTCCAGCCGTGGAACGGGCAGCGGAACCGCGGCACCGACCCGACCGAATCGGACGGCCGCAGCTGGGTTCCGCGGTGCAGGCACGAATTGACGAAGGCCTTGATGTCGCCGGCCTCGGTTCGCACCACCAGGAACGACAGATGGGCGATGCCGTATTCCACATAGTCGCCCGGCTCGGGAATCTCCTCCTCGCGGCAGGCGTACTGCCAGACCCGGCGCCACATCTTCTCGACCTCGGCGTCGTGGAAGGCGCGGCTGGTGTAGCGTTCGGTGGGAATGTCGTCGTCGCCTAGGAACCGGTAGGACTGCTGGCGCAGGACCGCGGGCACCTCCTGGCCGTCGGCGTCGATGATGTCCTGCGCGCTCGGGCCGGGGCAGCGTGCCTCGCCGGGCTGTTGCGGGGCCGTTGACTCAAACTCCATCGTGGCTCCCCTTTCCGATGACTTAGTCGGGTTTTACGCCAACAATGCGGAGCGCGCGACTCATGTCGCGGAAATCGGGGCGCGGCGAGGGGAGAGCGATGGACTATTCATCCTATCAACACCTGCTGATCGAGCGGCAGGGCAAGGTGCTACGGGTGACGCTGAACCGGCCCGAGGTGCTGAACGCCGTCAACTCCCGGCTGCACTACGAGCTGTCCCATATCTGGGACGACGTCATGTATGACGACGAGACCGATGTGGTGGTGCTGACCGGCGCGGGCCGTGCGTTCTCGGCGGGCGGCGATTTCCCGTGGCTGCTGGAAGGGCTGAAGGACCGCACCGTCGGCAAGCTGTCGAGCTACGAGGCCAAACAGGTCGTCTTCCGGCTGCTGGACTGCGAGAAGCCGGTGATCTGCCGCCTGAACGGCGACGCCATCGGCCTCGGCGCCACGCTGGCGCTGTGCTGCGACATGGTGATCGCCGCCGACAGCGCCCGCATCGGCGACCCGCATGTGCGCGCCGGCCTGGTGGCGGGCGACGGCGGCGCGGTGTTGTGGCCGCAGCTGATCGGCTATGTGCGCGCCAAATACTACCTCATGACCGGCGACCTCATCGAGGCGAGGGACGCGGTCGAGATGGGCCTGATCAACCGCGCGGTGCCCGAGGCCGAGCTCGACGAGGCGGTCGACAAGCTGGCGGGGAAGCTGGTCGCCGGCGCCACCAAGGCGATCCGCTGGACCAAGGTCTCGGCCAACATCGCGTTGAAGCAGCTTGCCCACGGGGTGTTCGACGCCGGCATCGCCTATGAGCTCATGACCCAGATCGCCGACGACCATGCAGAGGCGGTCCGCTCCTTCGTCGACAAGCGAAAGCCGAAGTTCACCGGCACCTGACGCAGGGAACGTCGCCGCGGCCAGGAAGCCTTCTTAGATTCGCTCGGACGGTGTAGAGTGCTCTCGCGGGTAGAACGCGGCCCAAGAATGGGCGCGAACATGGAGGCGTGCGTGACACTGGACGACGCGACACAGGCGATGAAGACCCTCTTCGAGGGCAAGGACAGCGGCCTCGGCCGAACGCTGAAGCTGGATTTCGGCGGTGACGGCGTGGTGTTCATCGATGCCAAGGGCGCCCCGAACACGGTCTCTAACGCCGACGGCGACGCCGACACCACCATGGTCATCTCGCTGGAGAATTTCGGCAAGCTGCGCAGCGGCGAACTGCAGGGCCAGCAGGCGTTCATGACCGGCGCGCTGCAGGTCCAGGGCGACCTGATGGGCGCCATGGCCTTCGGCACCTACACGGCCTCGCAGCAGTAGGAGCGCGCCGTGGAGAGCTCCGGCCATCGCTCGTCGGCGCTGCGGCTCGTGCCGCGCGGCGGGTTGTGCGCCCGTTGCGGTGTCCGCGACGTCGCGGCGTGCTCGGCGCTCGAGGACTGGGAACTGGACAGACTCGAAGCGATCACCGAGTCGAAGCAGTTCGATCCGGGCCAGACGCTGTTCGAACAGGGCGACGAGCCGAAGTTCATCTTCAATCTGACGACGGGCACGGTACGGCTGGTCAAGCTGCTGCCGAACGGCCGCCGGCAGGTGATCGGCTTCGTGTTCCCGGGCGACATGCTGGGTCTTGCCCATCACGGTGCATACACCTGCTCGGCCGAGGCGATCGATGCGGTCAAGGTGTGCCGGTTCCCGCGCGGCAAGCTGCTGGGCCTGCTCGAGGAATTTCCTAACCTGAAGACCCGCCTGCTCGACATCGCCGCCGACGAGCTGAGCGAGGCGCAGGAGCAGATGCTGCTGCTCGGCCGCAAGTCGCCGGTCGAGAAACTCGCCTCGTTCCTCTGGCGCCTCCATGGTTCGAGCCAGTGCGGCGAGATGATCGCCAAGGTCGATCTTCCCATGGGCCGGTCGGACATCGCCGATTATCTGGGACTTACCATCGAGACCGTCAGCCGCACCTTCACCAAGCTGCGCAATGACGGCGTCATCCGGCTCGAAGGCGCCAATCACGTGGTGATTACCGACGAGGAAACGCTGGCCGACCTCGCCGAGGCGATGAGCGACTAGGCTGTCTCCTCGTCGTCCTGGAGGATGCGCGCGGCGGCGCCGTCGAGGTCGTCGTACTGACCCGAACCCAGCGACCACAGGAACGCCGCGAGACCGAGGCCGCCCAGGAACAGGGCGCAGGGGATCAGGATCAGCAGGTTGGTCACGCCGCCCTCCGTTTCTCGGCCATGACCGGCTCGGGGGCGGCGGGCGACGCCGCGTCTTCCGACCGCACCAGCCGCAGTCGCATCAGCCGCAGCCGCAGGGCGTTGCCGGTCACCATCAGCGACGATGCCGACATGGCGACGGCGGCGATCAGCGGCGTCACCATCCCGCCGATGGCAAGCGGCACGGCGACGGCGTTGTAGGCGATCGCCAGCACGAAGTTCTGGCGCACCATGGCACGGGTGCGGCGCGCCACGTCGATGGCGTCAACCACCGGCCAGAGCGAGTCGCCCGTATAGACGAAGTCGGCGGCCGTCCTGCCGATGTCCGACGCCGAGGCGGGCGCCATGGACGTCTGTCCAGCCGCCAGCGCCGGCGCGTCGTTGATGCCGTCGCCGACCATCAGCACGCGGCGGCCTGCGGCCTCCAGCGCCTCGATGCGGGCGAGCTTCTGCTGGGGCGTCTGTCCGCCCAGATGCTGGAACACGCCCAACTCGCGAGCCGCCGCCTCTACTGCGTCCTCCCGGTCCCCGGACAGGATCTCGGCCGCGATGCCGCGCCGCCTCAGCGCGTCGATCACCTCGGCGGCCTGGGGCCTGAGCTGGTCGGCGAAATGCAGGGCGGTCGGCTCGCGCGGGCCGACCTTCAGGAACAGCTCGGAGACGCCGTCGCCGGCTGCTTCGGCGCCGGAAGCGCCGCACCACCGGCGGCTGCCGAGACGGACGATCTCACCCTCGGCGGACCGGCCTTCCAGTCCCATGCCCGGCACCTCGCGCAATCCGGCCACGGGCAGCGCCTCGATGCCCCGAATGCGCGCCGCGTCCGCGACGGCCCGCGACAGCGGATGGCGGCTCTCGCGCGCCAGGCCGGCCGCCAGCGCCAGCATGCGAATGCTGATCACCAGCGGCTCGACCAGCACCGGACGGCCCAACGTCAACGTGCCGGTCTTGTCGAAGACCACGGTGTCGATCGTGGCGAGCTTTTCCAGGCCGGCGCCGTCCTTCACCAATACGCCGCGCCGGAACAGCAGGCCGCTGGCGACGATCTGCACCGCCGGCACCGCCAGCCCGAGCGCGCAGGGGCAGGTGATGATCAGCACGGCGATTGCCGCCATCAGCGCGGCATAGGGATCGCGCGTCACCACGAGCCAGCCCAGGAAGGTCGCCGCTGCCAGCGCGTGGACCGCGGGCGCATAGAGCCGCGCGACCCGGTCGGCCAGCCGCACGTAGCTGGCCTTGCCCTGCTCCGCCGCTTCCATCATCCGCACCACGTCGGCGAGCAGCGTATCCTGGCCGGTCGCCGTGACCCGAACCTTCAGCGGCCCGATCAGGTTCATGGTGCCCGAATGGACCGTGTCGCCGGGGCGGACCGGCTCGGGCCTCGTCTCGCCGGTCACCATCGACCTGTCGACGGCGCTCTCGCCCTCGGCGACGGCGCCGTCCACCGGTATGCGCTCGCCGACGGGCACCGCGACGATCATTCCCGGCACCACGCCGGACAGCGCAATATGATGACGGCTGCCGTCCTCGGCGACGACGATGGCGGTGGCGGGCGACAGCGACAGAAGCCGGGTCGCGGCCGAGCGCGCCCGCGCCCGCATCATGTTGTCCAGGTAGCGGCCGACCAGCAGGAAGAACAGCAGCATGACCGCCGCGTCGTAGAACGCATGTTCGGCGTGGCGGATGGTCTGGACCACGCTGACCGCTGTCGCCAGTATCACGCCCAGCGAGATCGGCACGTCCATGTTCACGCCGCCCGACCGGAGAGCGCGGGCCGCCGACCGGAAAAAGGGCTGCCCCGCATAGGCGACGGCGGGCAGCGCGATCAGCGCCGAGATCCAATGGAACATGGCGCGGGTCGCATCGTCGGCGCCCGACCAGACCGAGACCGACAGCAGCATGACGTTGCTGGCCGCGAAGCCGGCCACCGCCATGGCGCGCAGCAGCCGGGCGCCGTCCCGGTCCCTGGTGTCGCCCGCCGCCGCGTCTGCGGTGACGGGCTTGGTCTCGAATCCCAGTCCGGCGACCACGCCGATCACGTCGTCCGCATCGGCCTGCCCTGTCCGCCAGTCGACGGCGATCCGCCTCGTGCTGAGATTGACCCGGGCGTGGACGACGGCGGGATGAGCCCGCAACGCCCGCTCGATGCGCGCGACGCAGCCGCCGCAATGGATGCCGGGCGCCAGCAGGTCCATGTGCAGCAGACCGGGGACCGATTCCCGAGTCCGGCCGTCGGCCATCCGATCCGGTGCGTTCATCTCAGTCCTCCCCGACCCACAGGCGGAAATCGCGGCGGTAGGGGCGGCCGAGCGGGTCGGTCGCCGCCACTTCGGCGTTCCATGTGCCCCGGCCCAGGTCGACGGCCGCCTGGTAGCGGCCGGACGCCGTCGGCGAGAGTGTCAGTTGGCGGTCCTCGCCTTCGTGGGTCGGCCGCCGCAATGTCACCGCGACCGTCAACCCCGGCATCGCCGCGCCGCTGGCGCCGGCGACGTCGAACCGGAGGATGCCCCGGCCGTAAGCGAGCGTGCTGTGCCAGCCCAGCGCCTGCTGCCGGCGGGCGATGGCGAGGTCTTCGTTGAAATGCTGGCTGGCCACGTAAGCGTTCTGGACGACGAGGCCGGTCCAGCTCTTGGCGGCGAACAGGGCCAGCGCCGCGTTCACGCCGATCACGACCGCGAAGAAGCCGACCATCACCGCAAGCATGTGGCGGCCGGTGAAGGGCTTGGGCTGCATGGCTGCGGACATGGCGCGCTCCCTCCTCAGGGCCTTGCGAAGATCGAATCATAGGCGGCGGTCTCGCCGCCGCCGGTCTCGCCGATGACGAAGCGCAGCGGGGTCTCGTCGGCGGATAGCGCCCCCGCGGCCGCGGAAACGTAGAGCTTCACCACTCTCACGTCGTCGCGCGGGACATCGATATCGATCGAAACCGCCGGCGGTGCATCCGACCCCGCGCGGGTCACCCGCGCGCCGTCCACGCCTTCGGCGCGCAGCGTGAAGCGGCGGGCTGCTCCTTCCATGTTGAGCACCTTCACCGTATAGCCGTTGCGGATGCTGCCGTCGGACAGGCGCACGGAGATCGGGTTGCGGTCGTGCAGCACGCTGAGGTCGAGGCGGTCGCGCGTCAGCAGTGCATAGAGCATCCCGAGGCCGACAAGACACCAGACCGCGGTATAGATCACCGTCCGCGGGCGGACCACCGAGCGCAACGAGGTATGCACCGGCTGCTCGCGCGTGCTGGCATTGTAGTCCTTCAGCGTGGCGTAGGAGATCAGCCCGCGCGGCCTGCCGATCCTGTCCATCACGCCGTTGCAGGCGTCGATGCACAGCGCACAGGTGATGCATTCCAGTTGCTGGCCGTCGCGGATATCGATGCCCATCGGGCAGACGACGAGGCACTGGTTGCAGTCGACGCAGTCGCCCACCGGCTCGGCGCCCTCGCGCATGGATTTCTGGTGGCGGGCGCGCGGCTCGCCGCGCCAGCCATTGTAGGTAACGACGAGCGAGTCCTCGTCCAGCATGGCGGCCTGGATGCGCGGCCACGGACACATATAGGTGCAGACCTGTTCCCGCATCAGCCCGCCGAACACGTAGGTCGTCGCGGTCAGGATGCCGATGGTGATCCAGGCGACGGGCGGCGCCTCGAGTCGGACCAGCTGGCTCGCCAGGGTCGGCGCATCGGCGAAATAGAAAATCCAGGCGCCGCCGGTCGCCGCGCCGATCAGCAGCCAGGTGACGTGCTTGGCGAGCCGCTTGCCGAGTTTGCCCGCGCTCCAGGGCGCCTGGTCCAGCCTGATGCGGGCGGCCCGGTCGCCTTCGATCGCCCGCTCGACGACCAGGAACAGGTCGACCCAGACCGTCTGCGGACAGGCATAGCCGCACCATGCCCGGCCGATGGTCGACGTCAGCAGGAAGAGCCCGATGCCCGCCAGGATCAGCAGGCCGGCGATGTAGAAGAATTCTTGCGGCCAGATCTCGACAAAGAAGAAGTAGAAGCGGCGCGCCGGCATGTCGATCAGTACCGCCTGATCGGGCGCGCCCGGACCCCGGTCCCAGCGGATCCACGGCGTCAAATAGTAGATGGCGAGGGTGACCGCCATCAGCCGCCACTTCAGGGTGCGGAAGAAGCCCTGGGCCCGCTTGGGGAAGATCTTGACACGCGCCTTGTAGAGCGAGCGCTTGTCGCGTTTGTTGACCGGCTCCACCTGGACGCGGTCGACCGCCGACGGCTCGCTTCCCGGCGTCGTGACCGCGCTCTCCACGTCGTTCAACATCGCGCTGCTCCGCTAGGGCGCCGGGGCCGCGGCCGGGCCCGCGGCCTCGGCGGCCGGCATCTCCGGCGTGGCCTCGCCGCCACCCAGCGAATGGATGTAGACGGCGAGCTGCTTGATCGTGGCCTCGTCCAGCTTGTCGCCCCAGGCAGGCATGACGCCCCGACGTGCATTGGTGATGGACTCGACGATGGTGGCCTTGTCCCGGCCATAGAGCCAGATCGCGTCGCGCAACGAGGGCGCGCCCTGGCTGCGGTCGCCGCCGCCATTCGCCCCGTGGCAGACGGCGCACTGCTCGGCGAACACCTTGGCGCCCCGCGCGGCGGCCGCGGGGTCGTGGCTCAGGCGAGACAGTGACCGCACATATTCGGCCGAATCGGAAATCTGCGTGCCGTCCAGGATGCCGTCGCGTCCGAAGGCCGGCATCATCGACGTCCGGGTCTTCTCGTCGGCGTCGTAGCGAATGCCGTGCTGCAGCGTGTGGTGGATATCGGGCAGCGTGCCGCCCCACAGCCAGTCGTCGTCGTTGAGGTTGGGGTAGCCCCTGGCGCCGGCCGCGCCCGAGCCGTGGCACTGCACGCAGTTCACGGCGAACGCCGACTTGCCGCCCGCCATGGCGAACTCCAGCAGTTCGGGGTCGCGCCGGATGTCTTCGAGCGGCAGCGCGCCGATCTTCTCTACATAGGCGCCCTGCGACCTGCGGGCGGCCTCGACCGACGCGGCCACGTCGGCGCGGCTGGAATAGCCCAGCAGTCCGGTCGTGGCGCGGTCCACCAGCGGCCACGCCGGGAACAGCACGGTATAGACCAGCGCCCAGAGAATGGTGGCGTAGAAGGTCCACAGCCACCAGCGCGGCAGCGGGTTGTTGAGCTCCTTGATGCCGTCCCACTCGTGTCCGGTGGTTTCGATACCGCTCAGTTCGTCACGTTCGTTGGCGGCCATGGTTCAGTCCTCGTCGAGCGGAATGCGGGCGGCGCGGTCGTAGTGCTGCTTCGAGCCGGGCCGGAAGGCGAAGGCGACCGCCAGCACGAACACGGCCAGCAGGTAGACGAGCCCCCAGCTGTCGGCGAAATGGCGAAACTGCTGATAATCCATCCCGACCTCCTAGCGCCTGTTGGCTTCGTCGTTGTAGGCGTTGAAGTCGACCATCGTGCCCAGCACCTGCAGATAGGCCACCAGGGCGTCCATCTCCGTCACGGTCGTCGGATCGCCGTCGAAGTCGCGCAGGACCGCGCCCGGATACCGGGCCTGAAGCGCGTCGACATCCTTGCCGTCGGGCTCGGTCTGTGCCCGCAGGTCGGCGAGTGCGTGCACGATCATGTCCTTGCTGTAGGGCACGCCCACCGCCTGGTTGGCTTCGAGATGGGCGGCGATGTCGTCGGTCCGCAGCGGCGTCCGGGCCAGGAACGCATAGCCGGGCATGACCGATTCCGGCACCACCGACCGCGGATCGATCAGATGCTGGACGTGCCATTCGTCGGAATACTTGCCGCCGACGCGGGCGAGGTCCGGGCCGGTGCGCTTCGATCCCCACTGGAAGGGATGGTCGTACATGCTCTCGGCGGCCAGGCTGTAGTGGCCGTAGCGCTCGACCTCGTCGCGGAACGGCCGGACCATCTGGCTGTGGCAGGTATAGCAGCCCTCGCGGACATAGACGCCGCGGCCCGCGAGCTCCAGCGGCGTGTAGGGACGCATGCCCTCGACCTTCTCGATGGTGTTCTGAAGGTAGAACAGCGGGGCGATCTCGACGATGCCGCCGATGCTCACCACCAGCAGGCTCAGCACCAGGAGCAGCGTGGCGTTCTTCTCGATGATGGCGTGGCTGAACTTCATGTCACGCTCCCTGCGGGACCGCGGCGAAGCCCATCGGGATTTCGCGGCGCTTCTCGCCCCGGATCGTCCGGGCGACGTTGTAGGCCATGATCAGCGCACCCAGCAGGTAGAGGCCGCCGCCGGCGGCGCGGATCACGTAGAAGGGGTGCATGGCGGCGACGGTCTCGGCGAAGCTGTACTGCAGGAAGCCGAGATGGTCGTAGGCGCGCCACATCAGTCCCTGCATGATGCCGCTCACCCACATGGCGGCGGCGTAGAGCACGATGCCTAGGGTGGCGAGCCAGAAGTGCCAGTTCACGAGCCGGGCGCTGTACAGCCCGTCGCGGCCCCACAGCCTGGGCGCGAGGAAATACACCGCGCCGAAGCTGATCATGCCGACCCAGCCGAGCGCGCCGGAGTGCACGTGGCCGATGGTCCAGTCGGTGTAGTGACTGAGCGAGTTGACCGCCTTGATCGACATCATCGGCCCCTCGAAGGTGCTCATGCCGTAGAAGGCTATGGCGATCACCATCATGCGCAGCACCGGGTCGGTGCGCAGCTTGTCCCAGGCGCCCGACAGGGTCATCAGGCCGTTGATCATGCCGCCCCAGCTGGGCATCCACAGCATGATCGAGAACACCATGCCCAGCGTCTGCGCCCAGTCGGGCAGAGCGGTGTAGTGCAAATGATGGGGACCGGCCCAGATGTAGAGGAAGATCAGGCCCCAGAAATGGACGATCGACAGCCGGTAGGAGTAGATCGGCCGCTCGGCCTGCTTGGGCACGAAGTAGTACATCATGCCCAGGAAGCCGGCGGTGAGGAAGAAGCCCACCGCGTTGTGGCCGTACCACCATTGGGTCAAGGCGTCCTGCACGCCCGAGAACAGCGAGTAGCTCTTGGTGCCCAGCAGCGACACCGGCATGGCCAGGTTGTTCACCACGTGGAGCATGGCGATGGTGACGATGAAGGCGAGGTAGAACCAGTTGGCCACGTAGATGTGCGGCTCCTTGCGCCGGATCAGCGTGCCGAGGAACACCGCCAGATAGGCGACCCAGACGATGGTCAGCCACAGGTCCACATACCATTCCGGCTCGGCGTACTCCTTGCTCTGGGTGATACCCAGTAGATAGCCCGTGGCGGCCAGCACGATGAACAGCTGGTAGCCCCAGAAGACGAACCAGGCGGTGTTGCCCAGCGCCAGACGGGCGCCCGTCGTGCGCTGGACGACGTGGAAGCTGGTGGCGATCAGCGCATTGCCGCCGAAGGCGAAGACCACCGCCGAGGTGTGCAGCGGCCGGAGCCGGCCGAAGGTGGTGAACGTCATGTCCAGGTTGAGGACGGGAAACGCGAGCTGGAGCGCGATGACGAGGCCGACGAGGAAACCGGCGATGCCCCAGAACATGGTGGCGATGACGCCGGCCCGGACGACGCCGTCGAGGTACCTGCCGTGCGGCTTCGGCCTGCCTTCGGGATCGAAGACGTTGAGGCCGACGGCCACGGCGACGAGCGCCGCGATGGCGACGATCCAGGCGTGAGCCGCAAAGCCCGGATCGGCCGTCAGGCCCGCCGCGAGAACGGCGAGCGTGGCGGCCAGGCCCATGACCACGAAGTAGATGGCAGCATTCATCCCGATGCCTCTGGAGTCAGAAGGTGATGACGGCGTCTGCATAGACGCGCCAGCTGGTGATATCCTTGCAGCTGGTGACCGGTGTCTCGCAGGCGGCGCCCAGCAGCACGTTGGGCGCGACCCTGAACCGGGCGCCGGCGGCCACGGTGGCGACGGTTCCGCCGCCGGTGGCGCCGAAATTCACCAGGTCGAAGCCCTCGAACGGCACCGGCATGCGGATGCCGTGATCGATCACCGAGAACAGGTTGAACTCCACGACCGGGTAGAACCACTCGGTGACCTGGTAGTTGGCGGCCAGCGACGCGACCAGCAGCGAGCTGTCCGCGTCGTTGTCGAGCGCCATGTAGGCGTTGACGCTGGCCTGCAGCTGCAGCGCGCCGAACTGCTGCAGGGCCGTCACGAACACGTCGACGAAACCGTCGCCGTGACCCTGCAGGCTGATGCCCGCTGTCTTCAGGCTGCCGATCGACGCCTCGTAGCGGAGGCCGACGGTGACCGCCGTGCCGGACTGCTCGTTCAGCACCAGCGCGTATTTCAGGCCGGCCGCGATGTTGGCGAAGCCGTCATCGTCGGGCAGCACGCCTCGGAAATGCACGTCCGCATAACCGTCCTTGGTGGCGACGATAGCCAGCCGATCGGTGATCGCCAGCCGCGCCTGGACGGCGGCCACGTCGACGTTGCCGCCGCCGGTCAGGAAGCCGTCGGGGATCCGGTGGTGGATGTAGATCGGCCTGACCTCGGTGGTGATCAGGGGGCTTTCGTTGAACAGCGGATTGGAAACCGACGGGACGTACCGGAGCGGCTCCGCCTGGGCGTTGGTGCCCAGCGCCAGCCCGGCGCCGATGATGATGCTTGCCAGATTGATTTTTCCTGTCGTCATGCCGCCCTCCATGTCGCGACGTGCAGCGCCGCTTCCGGCGGGACAGCAGTCGCGCCGATGGACCCTGGCAGCCTTGATCGGGATCAAACCATGGAGACGGCGAGCCGGCAGGATGCCTGCGAAGCGGCTCCCAGGCGCCTTCCAGCTGGTCGGGAGCGCCCTCTCAACCCATTGGCTGAAAAAGATAATTGCGCTGTTCGTCGCGAGGCTGCCGGAGCGGCGCTTCATCGACATGCATGGCAGCTTTGCGTGCAGGCGGATTCGCGCGGGACAAACAGCCGGCCACAGTCGCCATTTCCTTCGGCACCCGAAAATTATACGATGCTTGAGAATTTGCATCCGGACGGAGACGGGGAATGGCCGCGCCGAGGAACGAGAAGTTCGAGATCATGGGCATCAACCACCTCGCCCTGGTCTGCAAGGACATGAAGCGCACGGTGGACTTCTATTCCGGCGTCCTCGGCATGCCGCTGATCAAGACCCTCGACCTGCCCTACGGATCGGGCCAGCATTTCTTCTTCGACATCGGCAACGGCGACTCGCTGGCGTTCTTCTGGTTTCCCGACGCACCCGAATCCGTGCCCGGCGTGACGCATCCGGCGAATCTGATCGGCAAGGGCTCGATGACCTCGGCGCACGCGTCCATGAACCATCTCGCCTTCAACGTGCCGGCCGAGCGGATCGAGGAATACCAGCGCAAGCTGGAAGCCGCGGGAGTCGAGGTGACGCCCGTGGTCAACCACGACGAATCCGAGACCCAGGCCAGCCGCGAGCTGACCCCCAGCACCTTCGTGCGCTCCATCTACTTCCTCGATCCGGACGGGATGATGCTGGAGTTCGCGTCCTGGACCCGCGCCATGGGCGCGCCCGGCGACGTGCGCCACGAGCCCGCCACCGACGCGGACAAGGCCCGCTACATGGCGATGAAGCCCAAGGTCAAGGAACCGGCGGAATAGGCTGAACCCGGCCGGGGTTGGCGGTAACCGAGGCGGCGCAACGAGGGGGCCGGGCATGACGGATGCGGGCGGAACGACGCGCGGCCAGGCCCATGCGTGGCTCGTGGTGCTGATCCTGTCCTTCGCCAACATCGTGTCGTTCGTCGACCGGCTGATCATGAGCCTGATGGTCGACCCCATCAAACGCGACCTGGCTCTCAGCGACACCCAGGTGAGCTGGCTTCTCGGCATGGCGTTCGTGCTGTTCTACGCGGTGACGGCGCTGCCGATCGCCGCCGTCGCCGACCGATACAACCGCAAATGGCTGATCTTCGTCGGCGTGGCGCTGTGGACGGCGGCCACGGCCCTCTGCGCCGCCGCGCGCTCGTTCTGGACCCTGTTCCTGTGCCGCATGAACGTGGGCATCGGCGAGGCGGCGCTCGCACCGGCCACCATGTCGATGATCGCCGACCTGTTCCCGCGCGACCGGCTGGCGCGGCCGGTCAGCGTGTTCTCGGCCGCGGGCTACATGGGCGGCGGCATCGCCCTGCTGCTGGGCGGCGCCGTGGTTCAGATGGTCAAGACCGTGGGCGAGGTGACCGTGCCGGTGCTCGGGACCATCCAGTCCTGGCAGCTCACCTTCCTGATCGTTGCCGCGCCCGGCCTGCTGGTGCTGGCCCTCGTCGCATTCATCCGCGAACCGGCGCGGGGCGCCACCTCGCCGGCCGGGGCGGACGGATCGGCCACGCCGGCCACGTCGGCCTCCTATGCCGATCTCGGCCGCCACATGCGCCGGCACTGGCGGGCCTATGCCGCCATCTTCGCGGGCTTCTCGGTGCTGGCGACGCTGGGCTACGGCACCTTCATGTGGGTGCCCACCTTCTTCACCCGCATCCATGGCTGGAGCTATGCGCAGGCGGGCTATGTCTATGGCCTGATCGTGCTGGTGTTCGGCACCGCCGGCGTGCTGGCCGGCGGCTGGATCACCGACCGCCTGCTGAAGCGCGGCGTCGCCGACGCCAACCTCCGGGTGGCGCTGGGCTCGGCGCTGCTGCTGCTGCCCTTCGCCGCGGGCTTTCCGCTGGTGCCCTCCGAGGCCGGCGCGGTCGCGCTGCTGGTGCCGGCCGCCATGCTGAGCAGCATGCCGTTCGGCGTCGGCCTCGCGTCGCTGCCGCCGATCACACCCAACGCCATGCGGGCCAAGGTGACGGCGATCTACCTGTTCGTCGCCAATGTGGTCAGCCTGGGATTCGGGCCGGTGCTGGTCGCCACCCTCACCGACAAGGTATTCGGCCGCGAGGACGCCATCCACCATTCGCTGGCGACCGTGGCGATACTGGCGGTTTGTCTGGGTGCGCTGGCGCTGCTCTCGGGCCTGCGTCCGTATCGCGAGGCGGTCGCGGCACAGCCGGCCTAGATCGCCGTCGACGATCCGCTCTATCCTTGCCCATCGCTGGAAACGGGAGGTTGCCATGCCGAGACTTCGCCAGGTGCCGCGCGCCGAGGCCGCGCCCGAGGTGCTGAAATACTACGACGCGCTGTTTCCCGGCCGTGATCCGGTGGCCGAGCCCGGCACGGCGACGGGAACGCCGGGCAACTGGTGGACCGTGTTCGCGCTGCGTCCCTACATCTTCAACCACGCCACGTCCCATTTCGGCATGTTCGGCATGTTCGCCGACAAGTCGGTGAGCGAGCTCGATCCGGCGATCCGCGAGATCGGCATCCTGCGCGCCGGATTCTGCACCGGCAGCCAGTTCGTGTTCTCCCAGCACTGCAAGGCGGCCCGCCGCAACGGCGTGGCCGAGGAGAAGATCGCCGCCATTCCGCACTGGGGCGTCAGCGACGCCTGGTCGCCGCTCGAGCGTGCCGTCCTCGCCTACACCGACGGACTGATCCTCGACCGGGGCCGCGTGCCGGACGGCGTCTTCGACGCGCTGCACGGCATGATGTCCGACGGGGACATACTCGAGCTTACCTATCACGTCTGCGCCTACAATCTGCACGCCACCATGTGCCGGGCGCTGCGGCTGGAATACGACGACGTGCCCGAAAGGATCGAGGAAGTGCCGATGCCGGATGGTCCTGGCGTTCAGGACTGGGCGGGGCGCGCGTGGTCGAACCGGGCGTGAAGGCTGTTCTGCAATATCGCGCCAGCACCGGTTTCCGCGCCCAGCTCGAGGCGGCGCGGCCCGACTGGCTGTCGCTCGCGGTGGTCGACGAGGACGACTATGCCGCCTTCGGCCGCGAGATGGCGGCGGCGGACGTGCTGCTGCACGTGCTGGAGCCGGTGACCGCGGCGGTGATCGCCGCAGCGCCGCGGCTGCGGCTGATCCAGAAAATCGGCGTCGGGGTGAACACCATCGACCTGGACGCCGCCAGCGCCCACGGCGCCGCCGTCTGCAACATGCCCGGGAGCAACAGCCGGGCGGTCGCCGAATCGGCCCTGCTGCTGATGCTCGCCGCGTTGCGGCGGGCGGTGCCGTTCGACCGTGCGACCCGCGACGGCAGGGGCTGGCGCATGGATGCGGACGAGTTCGACCGCGTAGGCGAGATCGGCGGGCGCACTGTCGGTCTCGTCGGCCACGGCTCGATCCCGCGATTGCTGGAGCCGGTGCTGACCGCGCTGGGGGCCGCGGTGCTCCACACGTCGCGCAGGCCGGATGGCTTGGGCTGGGTTCCGCTCGATGAACTGCTCTCGCGGTCCGATGTGGTCTCGCTGCACGTGCCGCTAACGGGGGAGACGGCGCGTATGATCAATTCGGACAGCATCGCCCGGATGAAGCCGGGCGCGGTCCTGGTCAATACGGCCCGGGGCGGCCTGGTGGACGAGGCTGCCCTGGCGGACGCTCTCAGGTCCGGCCGGATTCGCGCGGCGGGACTCGATGTGCTGGCTCTGGAACCCGCCGAATCGGGCAACGCACTGTTTGCTCTCGATAATGTGATCGTGTCGCCGCATGTGGCGTGGCTCACGCCCGAGACCCTGGCGCGGAGCATCCATGTCGCGATGGAGAACTGCAGGCGGCTGCGCGCCGGCGAGGCGCTGCTCAACAGGGTGGCCTAGAAGCGGTCCGTCACGGCGCCATGTTGAGCGGGCCCTGATCGGGCAGACCGTCGTCCTGCTGCTCGGTCTGCGGCGTTTCGGGCAGCTTCAGGCGCTTTCCCTCCCGCCATTCCGTCGGGGTGACGAAGTCGCCGCTCCAGACGCCTTCATTCGCGCCCTGCGCGGCCTCCTCCTGGGGCGCATAGTCCATGCTCTGGGCCTTGTCGGCGAACGCCCAGCCGCTGGCGACCATCCACGCCGCGAGGTCTTGGCCATTGAGGTCGCAGGTCGCGAGAATATAGCCGCTGGCGTTGCGAATCGTCTGGCAGCGCACCGGCTGTACGCCGATCAGCCCGGCAAGCGAACGCACCGATTCCTCGCCGCAAGGCCAGGGCCTGTTGCCGTTGAGGCAGATCTGCTCGGTCTCGAGGGCGTCGATGCCGAACAGCTTTACAACCTGACCTTGCATTTCCAGAGTTTCGCCGTCGATCACGTTGGCGGCGCTCGTCTGGTCCGCCCGCCCGGAGTGCGAGGTCATCGCCAATCCGATGGCGACTGCCGTCGCGGTCACGAATGTACGCATGCCCATGGCGATCCCCAAACCGTTGAGAAGTATGTGCGATCGGCCAAGCAATAAATCAATTGGCGGGGCTTGGCGATGCCGGAGCGCTGCGGGCGGCGGGCGGGTTCGGGCGGTCCGGGCATCGGCTGCGCGTCGGACGGCCAAAAAAGGCTTCCCGGAAACCTCCGGACCATTGTCGGGCCGTAACCAGTTTTCCGCCCGCCCGACGACCGGCGAGGAGCGTTCGCCCGTGACGGCGGCGTGACAAAAACCGCAGCGATAATCTCCCCTTAGGCGCCGCCAGAGGCCCGCCGACACGAAAAATTCCATTGCTGCCCGTGGCACACGATGATATGGCTAGTTCCGGTATCAAAACCGTGGGGGTTTTGGAGGGGGTGACCATGACGAGTGCCAACAGGTTGATGACGGCTGCCGTGTGTTCGGTAGTCACCGTCGTCTTGGGCGCATCGACCGCCTTGGGTAACGGCTTTCTGGAAAACCGCCCGTGGCAGTTCGACACCGCGAACGACAAGATAGCCAAGGCGTCGCTCGCCGACCTGCGTGAGAAGAAGAAGGGCGGCTATTACGACGGGTTCGACACCAACATCAACAATACCTACACGACCAACATCGCCGGCGACCAGGTCAACTGCAACCTGACGGCCTCGGCGATCGGCAACACCGGCAGCAACGGCGTCAACAGCAACGCGTCGTCTCCGGTGATCGACATGCCGGGCAACATCGGCGCCGACGCCACCGGCAACCTCAGCACCACCTCCACCAACGGCTTCACCAAGAACAACGCTGACGGCACCTCGGCCACCAGTTCCTCGTCGGGCAATACGTCGAGCTCGGGCACGGCCGGCCAGCAGAGCAACACGTCGCAGGGCAACACCGACAGCCCGCAGAATGCGTCGGTGGACAATTCGAGCGTTTCCGGCAGCGTCGACGGCATGAATGCGTCCGGGGGGACGTCGGACGTGGCGCTGAACTCGACCATGACCAACGAGGACAGCCCGCAATCGGCTTCCGTCGCGGATAGCCAGGCTTGCGGATTTAGCGAATCAGCCTCTGCGCCGCTGAACTGAGCGGGCAGTCCAAGAGCCGGCGCGCTGCCGGCTTCGGGGGAAGGGCAAGAGGGGGAATATCGTGATTACCGGCTTTACCTGGGGCAAACACATCGTCACCTACGCGGCCATCGTCTCGATGACGGGCTGCATGGCGTCGGTCGATCACTACAAGCGCAATCCGGACGAGGCGCCCACCGTGCTGGGACCGCCCGTGACCGACAATACCACGCCGCTGGAAGGCTCCCTCCAGTGCATGGCGCAGAAGATCCGCGAGAGCGGCCGCAACAAGATCCGCGTCGCGGTCGGCACCGTGAAGGACTACACCGGCAAGTTCAGTGAATCGGAAGGCGGCAACCCGATCACCCAGGGCGGCTCGCTCATGGTGATGTCGGCGCTCGGCAAGCTGGGCGACGCGGTGCGGCTGCAGGAGCGTTTCGACACCCAGGTCACCGAACTTGAGCTGCGTTACCTCGACCGGCGCTATCTGGGCGACGGTTCCGTGCACGAGGTTCGCGGCAAGACCGGCGGCACCCAGAAGGTTCCGTGGAAGCCCTATTACGGCGGCACCGTCATCGAGTCCGACTACTTCATCGTCGGCGGCATCACCGAGCTGAACTACAACATCCAGTCGGGCGGCCTCGAAGTGGGCATCGACGGCATGGGCGGCAAGGGACGCGTGTTCACCGTCAACGTCGCGGCCGACCTGCGCATCGTCGACACCTCGTCGCTCGAAGTGCTGAAGACCGTCAGCCTGCAGAAGCAGATCACCGGCTACGAGGTCGGCGCCAACGTCTTCAACTTCTTCAAGAACACGCTGGTCGACGTCAACGCCGGCGTGAAGAGCCAGGAGCCGCTGCAGCTCGGCGTCCGCACCGTCCTCGAGCTGGGCGTGCTGCAGCTGGTGGGCTCCGTGACCGGCATCGACGAGAAGCCGCTGGTGAACTTCGACGGCGTCAACCCCTGCCCGTCGGTCGCCGGCGTCCCGGTCGCCGTCACGCCGACCGAGCCGCCGCCACCGCCGCCGGAAGCCCCGGCGCCGGCCAAGGCCAGCACCTTCACCGTCTACTTCGCCACGGCCAGCGCCCAGCTGACGCCGGAAGCGCAGAAGACGATCGCCGACGCCGCCGAGGCCGCCAAGGCCGGTCAGGCCGCCAACCTCCTGCTGGAGGGTCATGCGGACACCCAGGGCGGCGAACTTTACAACCTGGATCTGTCGCGGCGCCGCGCCGTGGTCGTCCAGGAGGCACTGGTCGCCCAGGGCATCCCGAAGAACCGCATATCGCTGGTGTGGTACGGCGAGAGCCAGCCGGCCGTGAAGACCGGCGACAATACCGCCGAACCGCTCAACCGCCGCGTGGTCATCCAGATCCTGGAAGATACCGCCCTGCTGAAGTGAGTTCGCGCATGCTGCCGTTGGCAAGTCAGGGGGAACAACGGTGAAGGGATGGCGGTTCGGATCGGCAACAACCGCGGCGCTGGTCGCCGGACTGCTCGCGGCCGCGGCGGACGCCCAGCCCTTCAATTCCGAGCGCGGTGTCGATCCGGTCACCGGCGACGCCGCTCCGCTGGGCGATGATGCCGACGCGGCGCCGCCCCGAGGCATGACGCCGGCACCCGCGGGGATGACGCCGCCGCCGGCCGGTGTTACTGCCCAGCCGGCGCCGGGCGTCGAGTGGGCCGAGCACGTCTCCCCCTCCTTCCGTCGCTGGGTTGAGGGCGATGCGCCGCCGGTCGTCGCGGATGCCCCTCCCGATCCGGCTGTGCGCAACCGTCCCGCTCAGGCTGGCGGCGATCTCGACGGGGTCGAGAATGCCGTCGACAAGCCGCCCGCGGCCACGCCGGACAAGGGCGGCGCAGGCGCCAGCACACTGTTCATGAAGCGGATCAGCCGCGCCCATGCGCGCTCCATCGTCGGACCGGAAGGGGCGCTGATGGGCGCCGAGCTGGCCGACGGCATTTCCATGGCGCCGCTCGGGCGCAGCCGCAGCAAGGGTACGTTGTTCGACCGGACGTTGCCTGACGCGGGTGCGCGACCCAGGCTGTCCACCGGCCCGCTGCCCGGCGACGGTCCGTTGCAGGACATTCCCGCGGAACCGCGCTACGACGGCAGGCCGCTCTTCGATGCCGAGGCCAAGCCAGACGAGCCGGCCGAAGAGAAGGCCTTCATGTTCACCGTGGCGCGCGGCGACCTGGTGGGCATGGAACTGGGCGACAAGATCAACGTGGTCCACGTCTCGCAGTTCTCCAGGGCCGAGCGGCCCGACGGCGGCGAGCTGATGGTGTATCCCCGCGGCAAGTTCCGCCCGTGGGGTCCGATCAACTCGTTCGAACACGTCAACAGCTTCCAGGCAATCAACGTGGAGCCGCTGCAGAGCGCCGAGGATCCGTCCGACCCGTCGCCGGCGGCGCGCAGCGCCTATTCGATCGGGTTCTGGGATCTTCCGGGAGATGTCCACCTGTCCCTGTCGGACCGGTCCATGTACGACCGCCGGGAGTGGCTGCTTCGCCATCTCAACGATTGCTGCGGCCGCAACTACGTCACCGTGATGCACGACCCGCTGGCGCTGGTGCTGCACTACAACGGGCTGTTCTTCGTGCCCGGGCAGGTAGCCACGGTCGTGCCGCTGGCTCCCGGAATCCGGGCCTGGTAGAGCCGTACCGTCCGGCGCAACCCTCCTGCGGAAGCGGCGTTTCGTGAATGCGCCCCCAGGGCCCATGTATGATGCTCCACCGAACCTTTCAAAGGAGATGCGCGCATGCGAATCGGCATCCTGACCGGCGGCGGTGACGTTCCAGGCCTCAACCCGTGCATCAGGGCGGTTGCCGCGAGCGCCGCGGAACTTGGCTGGGAAACCATCGGGTTCCGGCGCGGCTGGGCCGGACCGCTGCAGATCGATCCGGACGACCCGGAATCCGTCGCCATGCACACCCTGATCCTGGACCGGGGCCGCATCCGGGGCATCGACCGCACCGGCGGCACCATCCTGCACACCTCGCGCACCAATCCCGGCCGGGTGGCGAAGGAAGACCTCCCTCCCTTCCTCGACGCGCCCTATGCGATTGACGGCAACGCCCGCATCGACTGCACCGATCATGTGCTCGACGTGCTGGACAAGCTGGGGATCGGCGCGCTGGTCGCCATCGGCGGCGACGACACCCTGTCATACGCGGCGCGCCTGCACCAGGAGGGCTTCAAGGTCATGGCCTGCCCCAAGACCATGGACAACGACGTCTTCGGCACCGATTATTGTATCGGCTTCGGCACGGCGGTCAGCCGCAGCGTGGAGGCGATCGATGCCCTGCGCACGCCTACCGGCAGCCACGAGCGCATCGCCGTGGTCGAGCTGTTCGGCCGCAACAGTGGCGAGACCGCGCTGATCTCGGGCTACCTCGCCGCGGCCGACCGGGTGCTGATCAGCGAGGTGCCGTTCGACGTGGAGAAGGTCGCCGAGCTGATCATGCGCGACAAGACCGAGAACCCGGCGTCCTACGCCATGATCGTGATCTCCGAGGGCGCTTCCATGAAGGGCGGCAGCACCATGGAGAGCGGCGAGGCCGACGCCTACGGGCACCGCAAGCTGGGCGGCATCGGCGACGTACTCGGCGACGAACTGAAACGGCTGACCGGCCAGGGCATCGTCAACCAGTCGCTGGCTTATCTGATGCGTGCCGGCGCACCCGACGCACTCGACCGCATGGTCGCCTCGGCCTACGGCGCAGGGGCGGTCCAGCAGCTGGCCCAGGGCAGAAGCGGCCTGATGATGGCGATCCGCGACGGCAATTACACGACCGTGCCCGTCGACACCTGCATCCAGGGCAAGAAGCGCGTCGACGTGGCGGAACTGTACGATGCGGACCAGTATCGCCCGGTGATCCGGCAGGTCGAGGGCAAGCCCATGTTCCTATACTGACGATTTGCCCCAGGATTGCCGTGACAATTCCGCAATATTGACCGGCTAAGGTGGCGGTGCGGGGGCCGCGGCCCTATCCTTCACCTATGACGCGATCATTCTGGGCGAGATGACCACCTGGCGCGAGCGGACGGAACCGCGATTCCGCCGGCTCCTGTTCGGGGCGGGGCTGATGCTTGCCGTCGCTGCCGTCGCCTGGCTGATCTGGGGCGGTGGGGGAGACGAGGAGGACGCCCGCGACACGGCCGCGCCGGCCATCGTCGAGGCCGTGGTGTTCGACCAGCAGCGCGCCCGCGTCGAATCCGTCGGCACGGCCAGGGCCCGAAGGTCGGTCATGCTCCATGCCGCCGCCTCCGGCGAGGTCGAGAAGGTGCTGTTCCAGCCGGGCGACAGGGTTGCCGCGGGCGCGCCGCTGGTCGAACTCGACAGCCGCCAGGAAAGGCTGGCCGTGGAACGCGCCGAGGTCGAGCTTCGCAACAGCCGTCAGCTCCTTGCCCGCTATGAGAGAATCCGCAATACGGGCGCGGTGTCCGAAAGCCAGATCGACGAGATCAGGGCGGCGCTCGACACCGCGACCGTCGCGCTGAAGCAGGCCCGCGCGACGCTGGAGGACCGCACCGTGCGGGCTCCGTTCGACGGCCATGTGGGCATCACCGACGTGGATCCCGGCGACCGCATCGACGCCGCGACCGAGATCGCCCCGTTCGATGACCGCGGCGTGGTGTTCGTCGACTTCAAGGTGCCCGAGGCATTCATCGGCCGGATCGGGCCCGGCACGCCGATCGTCGCCGAACCATGGACCGCCGGAGGCGCGCCGGAACAAGGCGAGGTGCGGATCGTGGACACGCGCATCGATCCGGTCGAGCGCAACGTCACCGTCCGCGCCGCCATCGACAACGCCGACGACAGCATCCGCCCGGGCATGAGCTTCCGGGTCACCATCGACCTCCGGGGCAAGCCCTATCCGCTGGTCGCCGAGGCGTCGATCCTCTGGGGCGGCGAAGGCTCCTACCTGTGGGTGGTGCGCGGCGGCAAGGCGTCGCGCATCTCCGCCGTCATCGTCGAGCGCCGCGAAGGGGCGGTGCTCGTGGATGCCGCGCTCCAGGCCGGTGATGCCGTCGTCGTCGAAGGCGTCCAGCGCATGCGCGAGGGCATGCCGGTCGAGATCGTCAAGGCGAGTGCTCCGAAGTCGCTGGAGGCGACGCAGTCGGAGCAGGGACCGTGAGCGCCGAAACGGGCGGTCTGGCGGCCCTGGGCGTCCGCCGTCCGCTGCTGGTCATCGTCCTCAACCTGCTGATCGCCATAGCGGGCATCGCCGCGATCCTGGCGATCGAGGTGCGCGAGCTGCCCAACGTCGACCGTCCCATCGTGATGGTTCGCGCCACCTATCCGGGCGCGTCTCCCGAGACCGTCGATTCCGAGGTAACACGCATCATCGAGGGGGCGGTCGCGCGGGTTTCGGGGCTGCGGTCGATCGAATCCTCCAGCGAGGAGAACAGCGGACGGGTGCGCGCCGAATTCCAGCCGGGCATCGATCTCGACGTGGCCTCCAACGACGTGCGCGAGGCGGTAAGCCGCATCCAGCGCGAGCTGCCCGAGGCCATCGAGGACCTGGTGGTGATCAAGGCCGACGAGGACGCCGAGCCGGTGGCGCGTCTCGCCGTGTCCAGCAAGACGCTCGACGAGCAGGAGCTCACCCGTCTCGTCGAGCAGGAGATCGTGCCGGAATATCTGTCCATCGACGGCGTCGCCGACGTACCGCTGTTCGGCAACCGGGAGCGGCAGCTCCGGGTTATGGTCGACCCGGCCCGGCTGTCGGCCCACGGCCTTGCCGTCGCCGACGTTGCCGCGGTGCTCGGGACGGTGCCGTTCGACGTGCCGGCCGGAAGCTTCCGGTCCGACGACCAGCTTCTGGTGGTTCGCGCCGACGCCAGCGTGGTCAAACCCGAGATGGTGGAGACGGTGGTGATCCGCGGCGACGTGCGCGTGGGCGATGTGGCCGAGGTATTCTACGGCCCCGCCAACGCAACGTCCTATGTTCGGCTCGACCGCCAGCCGGTGATCGGCATGGGCATCGTGCGCCAGGCCAGCTCCAACACCATCCAGATATCCGACGCCGCCAGGCAGGTGACGGAGCGGGTGAACCAGCGCTTCCAGGACCTCGATGTGGTGATCACCTCGGACGACGCGGTGTTCATCCGAAGCTCGGTCTCCGAGGTGGTGCTGACGCTGGGCATCGCCGTGGTGATCGTGATGCTCACCATGTGGGCGTTCATCGGCTCGCTGCGCGCCACCTTCGTACTCAGCGCCGCCATTCCCGTCGCGCTGATCGGCACGGTGGCGGCGATCTGGGCCATGGGCTTCTCGATCAACATCCTGACCCTGCTGGCGCTGGTGCTGGCGACCGGTCTGGTGGTGGACGACTCCATCGTCGTGCTCGAGAACATCCAGCGCCGCCGCGGACAAGGCGCCGGGCCGCGCGCGGCGGCGGTGCTCGGCACTAGGCAGGTGTTCTTCGCGGTGGTCGCGACCTCCTCGGTCCTGGCATCGGTGATCGTGCCCATCTCGTTCCTGCCGGGTACCGCCGGAAGGCAGTTCAGCGAGTTCGGCTTCATGCTGGCCTTCGCGGTGGCGATCTCGTCCTTCGTGTCCCTGTCCCTCATTCCCGCGCTTGCCGCCCGCTACGTGGACGAGCCGTCAGCCTCGGGCGGGGTTCGACGGCGCCTGGTCGCGATCGGAAGGTGGCTGGAAGGCACGTTCGTGCGCGGCCTGCACGCCGCGCTGTCGGCGCCGCTGCTCGTGGTCGGCGCCAGCCTCGCGCTCGCGGCGGGCGCGGTGCTCGCGTTCCTCGTGCTTGACCAGGAGCTGGTGCCGCCCGAGGACCGCGGCGTTGTCAACATCCGCATGACCGGTCCCGACGGCGTCGGCCTCACCTACATGGAGCGGCAGACGGACCGGATCGAGGACATCCTCGAGCCCTATGTGAAACGGGGCGAGATCGAGTCGCTCTACACCATCGTCGGCCGCTGGGATCCCAACCGCGCCTCGATCACGGCGCCGCTCGCGCCATGGGACGAGCGCGACCGCGGCCAGGCCGAGATCATCACCGAGCTCCAGCAACCCCTGTCCCGGATCCCCGGCGCCCGGGTCAGCGTCTACGGCTCGTCCAGCCTCGATTCCGGCGGCGGCAGGGGCGGCATCGAGGTGGCGCTGATCGGCTCCGACTACGGTGCGCTCTACGATGCCGCGCGTGCGTTCGCCGACCGCGTCGAAGCCCAGTTTCCCCATCTCGCCAACCCGGAGATTTCCTATCAGCCCACCCAGCCACAGCTCTCCTTCGAGATCGACCGGCGGCGGGCGGCGGAGCTGGGCGTGTCGCTGGAGGAGGTCGGCTCGACGCTGCGCGCCATGGTCGACGGCGAGGAACTGGTCGATCTCAATGTCGACGACCAGGCGGTGCCCGTGGTCCTCGAGTCCCGCGCCGGCGCCATCGCCAGTCCCACCGATCTGGACAATCTGCTGGTGAGGACCGAGGCCGGCGGGCTGGTTTCCATGTCGAGCCTCGCCCGGGTGCGCGAGGAAGGGGTGGCCGCCGAACTCGACCGCCACGGCCAGCGGCGCGCCATCGAGGTCGATATGGAGGTCGCCCAGGGCTACCCGCTCCAGTCCGCGGTCGAGGACCTGCGCGGTCTGGCCGGCACGCTGCCGCCGGGCATCGACATGGTCCTGCTCGGCGAAGCCGCGACGCTGGAGGAGACCTCGCGCGACGTCGCCATCACCTTCGTGATCGCCATCGTCGTCGTGCTGCTGGTGCTGATCGCCCAGTTCGAGAGCGTCTCCAGCGCGCTCGTCGTCATGGCGGTGGTGCCGTTCGGCGTCGCGGCGGCGGTCTACACCCTGCTGCTCACCGGCGTGTCGCTGAACATCTACTCCCAGATCGGCCTGGTCATGCTGATCGGGCTGATGGCCAAGAACGGCATCCTAGTGGTGGAATTCGCCGACCAGCTCCGCGACCAGGGCTATCCGGTGCGCGAGGCCATCGAGCGGGCCGCCCGCATCCGCCTGCGGCCCGTCGCCATGACCATCTTCTCCACCGTCGTCGGGGCGCTGCCGCTGATCCTGTCGGGCGGCGCGGGCGCCGAGGCGCGCAACGCGATCGGCTGGGTGATCTTCGGCGGCCTGGGGCTGGCGACGGTCTTCACACTGTTCCTCACGCCGGTGGTCTATCTGGGTCTTGCGCGGTTCGGCAAGCCGCGTGCCGCCGAGGGCGACCGGCTGGCCGCCGAGCTTGGCGACGCGGAAACGCTAGGCGACCGCGACACGAGGCGCGAGCCGTGACGCGCATTCTGGTCCTCGCGGCCGCTCTGGCCCTGGCGGGCTGCGTGAAGGCCGGCCCGGACTACGTGCCGCCCGCGGTCGACGCGCCGCGGTCGTTCGGCCCGGCGCTGGCCGCGCTGCCCGAAGCCAGCGAACGCCCTGGCGGCTGGTGGCGCGGCTTCGAGGACGCCGATCTCGACCGGCTCGTCGCCGGCGCGCTGCGAGGCGGCCTCGAGCTCTCGGCGGCGCTTGCCCGGCTGGACGAGGCTCGCGCACTGGCGCGCTCGGCCGATGCCGCCCGTTATCCCAGGCTCGATGCGCAGGGCGCCGCCGGCATCGAGCGCGTGCTGTCCGGCGGCGGGCCGGGCGGCAGGGCCACGACCCGGTCGGCGTCCGGATCGGCCATCCTGGAATGGAGCCCCGACCTGTTCGGCGGCCGCACCCGGGCGTTCGAGGCCGCCACGGCCGAGCAGCGGCGCCGGGCGGCGCTGCTCGCCGACACCGCGCGCCTGACCGTCGCCGACGTGGCGCGGCAATATGTGAAGGTGCGGCGCTCGGGCGCCAGGCTGGGCCTGCTGGAGACGTCGCTGGAGCTGCAGAACCAGACGCTCGGTATCGTCCGGAGCCGGCGCGAGGCCGGGCTGGCCGCGGATCTCGACGTCAACCGCGCGGCGGCCGAGGTGGCCGAGACGCGCGCCCGGCGCGGCGATCTCGACCTGTCGGGCGAGGCCGCCCGGAACGCCCTGGCGGTGCTGCAGGGCGTGCCGCCCACGGCCGGCGCTAGCGGGCTCGACCGCGAGCACAGGGTGCCCGTGTTCGACGGCGGTCCGGCGCCCGGCACACCCCGAGACCTGCTACGCCGGCGGCCGGACCTGGCGGCGGCCGAAGCGAACCTGGCGCGGGCCACGGCCGAGATCGGCGTCGCCGCAGCCGAGCTCTATCCCAGCCTGACCCTGCCGGGCCGGCTGACCGCCGACGTCACCGACGTGGGCGCCGGCGGTGTGGTGAAGCAGGTGGTGGGCCTGCTGTCGGCGACCCTCGACGTACCGCTGTTCGACGCCGGCGGCCGCCGGGCCCGCGTCGAGGCGGCCCGCGCCCGGACGCGCGAGGCGCTGGCGGTCTATCGCCGGACGCTGCTGACGGCGCTGAGCGAGGCCGAGACGGCGCTGGTCGCGATCCGCGGCGCCCGCGCCAGCCGGGCCGACTACCGGGCCGCGGTCGAGGCAAGCGAGAAGGCGTTCCGCCAGGCCGACGCGCTCTACCGTGAAGGTCTCGCCAGCTTCATCGACATACTCGACGCCCAGCGCACGCTGATCTCCAACCGCGAGGCGCTGGTCGACGCCGAAGCCGACCTCGCCCTGTCGATCATCGACTTCTACGCCGCCATCGGCGCGCCGGTGCCGCGGGAAGGCGAGGCTGAAGGCCGCATCTGATCAGGGGCGCATGTGAAAGGCCGAGCGGCCCGGGGTGCGCAGCGGCGCGGCCAGGTTGGCGAACTCGCACAGCAGCGGCCGGGTGTCGCGCGGATCGATGATGTCCTCGACCAGGAACGCCTCGGCGGTGCGGAACGGCGAACGGACCTTGTTCAACCGCTCGAGGATGTCGGCCAGCATGGCGTCCGGGTCCTCGGCCTCGCGCAGCTCCTGGGTGTACGCCGCCTCGATGCCGCCCTCGATGGGCAGCGAACCCCAGTCGCCCGACGGCCAGGCATAGCGGTAGCGCAGCCGCTCGTGGTTGGTATGGGCGGAACCCGCCACGCCGAAGGCCTTGCGGATCACCACCGAGCACCACGGCACCGTCGCCTGGTAGACGGCCGCGAGCGCCCGCGAGCCGTGCCGGATGGTCGCCGCCTGCTCGTGCGCGACGCCGACGGCAAAGCCCGGATTGTCGACGAAGTGGATCACCGGCAGGTGGAAGGTCTCGGCCATGTCGCAGAAGCGGATGCATTTGTGCGACGCGTCCGCCGTCCAGCCGCCGCCATAGAAGAACGGGTCGCTGGCGAGGATCGCGACCGGCCAGCCGTCCATGCGCGCGAGGCCGGTGATCAGCGGCCGGCCATTGTACTTGCCGATCTCCATGAAGGAGCCCTGATCGACCACGGACTCGACGATCTTGCGCATCTTGTAGACCTTGCGCCGGTCCTTCGGGACGATGGACAGCAGCGACTCCTCGCGCCGGTTCGGATCGTCTGTGACGGGGCCGCGCGGGGGCAGCTCGAATACGCTGGACGGCAGGTAGGACAGGAAGCGGCGGGCGTTGGCGATGGCCTCGTCCTCGGTCGACACCTCGTCGTCGACCGAGCCGTTGCGGGTGTGCATCCAGCTGCCGCCCAGCTCCTCCTTTGTGACGTCCTCGCCGACATGCTTGGCGACGGGCGGGCCGGCGACGAACACCTGGCTCATCTCCTTGACCATCACCGAATAGTGGCTGGTGACCAGTCGCGCCGCACCGAGCCCGGCGACGGGGCCGAGGCCCAGCGCCACCACCGGCACCATGCCCATATTGGCGACCACGTAATCCCAGCCCGGATTGCGCGGCAGGTAGGTGCGCCCGTCCTTCTCCAGCATCTTCACCGAGCCGCCGCCGCCGGTGCCGTCGATCAGGCGCACCAGCGGAATGCGCAGCTCCAGCGCCATCTGCTCGGCATAGGCCTGCTTGCCGGCGATGGCCGCGTCGGACGCGCCGCCGCGCACGGTGAAATCGTCGCCCTGCACCATGATGGTGCGGCCCTCGACCTTGCCGCGGCCCATCACCGTATTGGCCGGCATCACCTCGACAAGGTTGCCGTTCTCGTCATAGGCGCCCTTGCCGGCGAGCCCGCCGACCTCGCGGAAGCTGCCCGGATCCACCAGCCGGGCGATGCGGTCGCGCACCGTCAGCTTGCCCCGCGACGTCTGCTTGAGGACCTTGTCCTCGCCGCCCATCTTCAGCGCCATGGCCTGGCGGCGGCGCAGTTCCGCGACGTCGGCTTCCCAGCTCATTCCGTGTCTCCCCGGTTCGACTGGGAGGCATTCTCACGGATAAGCCGACGGGACGCAATTCACGCGCGGTGGTATCGGCTCGTGGCCCGCTACTCGACCATCTTGCCGGCGAGGGCAATCTGCTCGACGCTGGCGTCCGAGGTTTCGACCGCCTTCTCGACGGCCTTCTTCGCCATCTTGCCGGTTTCCTTCATGCCTTCCTCGGCCGCATGGACCGCATCGGCGGTCGCTTGCTCGGCGCGTGCGTTCAGCACGGCCAACATGTCGGACTGGGTCTGCCGGGCGATATCGGCCAGCTCGCTGGCGTTGCGCATCGCCAGCTCGGCGTTGAAGCGGGCGGCCTCCAGCGGCAGTTCCAGCAGGGCGGCGGGATCCTTGGCCCGGGTGTCGGCCGCGTCCCGCCATCGGCCCATGACGGTCAGGAACATGTCCTGCTGCTGCTTCATGACCTGGCGCATGGCGTCGGCGCCGATTTGGGCCAGCTTGCCGAACGCGTCGACCTGGGCCTGAGCGGACCGGACGAACGGATTGCCGGTCTCGAACCAGGATGAATAGGGAGAGGCGGTGGTTGCCATGATCGGTATCCTTTTCTCGGTGACGGCCGGCGCGGGCGGCCCAATGACCTTCCTGTACACAACGCGCGTGACAGGGATGGGATCGGGAAAAGGGAATTATGGTGGCGCAAGGCTGCCGGGCGCCCGTCTCATGGCGGAAACGAAAGCGGCGTCCGCCAGGGGCGGACGCCGCGTCGCGCCGGGATGAGCCGGATTACTTCTTGCCGAGGTTCTTCTCGAACTGGGCGGTCAGCACGCCCCAGATGTCGGTCTGCGCCTTGCGGGCGATCTCCGACAGGTCGCCGAAGTTCTTCGCGGCCTCTTCCGCCTTGACGCGGAAGGTCTCGAGCGAGCCCGCGAGCACGGCCTGGCCTTCGCCCTTGGCGATCTTGCCGGCGGTCTCCTGCCACTCGGCGACCGCCTGGGTGGCGATCGACTGCTGCTGCTTCACGATGTCCTGCAGCGCGGTCGCGGCGATCTTCGCGACATCGTTCATGGCCTTCATGTTGCCCTGACCGGCCTCGGTCAGCGACTTCATGTCGACGGCCGGAAAGCCGCCGCCGACCATCTTCTGCACGTTCTCGTACCAGTCGGCGAAGGGGTTCGCCGGGGTGCTGGTGTTCTTGGTCGCCATCTTCAGTTCCTCTCGTTATCGCCTTGCGGCGGGTCGACCCCGATGCTCAGTGATGAAAAGGTTCCAAAACGGCCGGGGCTGCTGTTTTGTGCACTGCAACATAGCAATGATTTTCCATATTGCAAGTGCGAAACTAAGGTGTGGCGAAAAAACCGTCAATCGAATGACGGCAGCCGGTAGACGCGGGCGGCCGTGCCCGAGAACAGCGCCGCCTTGTCGGCGTCACTGAAGCCGCCGGCGATCTGCTTGAACGAGTTCCAGAGCACGCAGTAGGAGACGGACAGCTTGTCGACCGGAAAGTTGCTCTCGAACATGCAGCGGTCCGGGCCGAACAGGTCGATCATGTGCAGATACCAGTCGCGGGTGGCCTGGGTCAGCTCGGCCGAGGTCGGCGGCGTCTCGCGCTTGTGCCAGCCGAAACCGTTGATCGCCATGTTGATGCCGCCCAGCTTGGCGGTGACGTTGGGGCATGCCGCCAGCTCGGCCACGTCCTTTTTCCACCGGGCGAAGATCTCGTCGCGCCTGCCTTCGTAGGGGCCTATGCCCAGCGGCCCGCCGAAATGGTCGAGGATCACCGGGATGTCGGGGAACGCGCGGGCGAGGTCGGTCAGTTCGGGAATCTGCGGGTGGTAGCACCAGCTGTCGAAGCTCATGCCCAGCTTGCCCAGCTGTGCGTACCCCTCGCGGAAGGTGGCGTCGAGCAGCAGGTGCTCGGTGGGATTGGTATGCGACTTCCGGACCCGGTCGTCCTTGTCCCAGCCGGCCGCATGGCGGATGCCGCGGAAGCGGTCGGGCGCGGCGGCCCGGTGCGCCTCGAGCACCTCGGCGACGGCGGCGCCAAGGGTCAGGTCCGCGAAGCCGACGATCGCGGCGCAGGCGCGGGTCGGGCCGTAGATGCCGCTCGCCGACATGGCGGCGATGCCGTTGACGAATTCGGTCTCTCCCACCGGCTTCATGGCCTCGGGCCCGTCTGCCCGGTACATGGACGCGCATTCCATGAACACGGTCGCGATCACGTTATGGCCGCTGCCCGTGTCCAGCAGCAGCTCGTCGAGCAGGTAGCGCGAGCCGTCCCGGTCCCACAGATGATGGTGCGGATCGATGATCGGCAGGTCGGGCTCGAGCGCCTCTTCCTCGACCTTCGCCAGCCAGGCCACGTCTCCCGCCATCGGATTCTCCCCTCGGTTGCGGAGGCAAGAGTAACCCGGCGACGGTTACGGAAAAAAGCCTATACGGGCTCGGCCGACGGCGCCCGGCGCGCGAGGCCGCCGAACAGGTCCAGCATGCGCTGGCGCCAGTCTTCCACCGGGTCGCCCGGCTCCAGCACCCCGCCGACGGTCATGCGCGCCCACATCAGGCCGCCGAAGGCGCAGTAGTCGGCGTAGGCGGGCGCCTCCCCGGCGAGGAAGGGCCGTTCACTGAGGGTCAGGCGCAGCGGCTCCATGGCCGCTCGCACATGCTTCAGGTTGCCGCGCTCGCGAATCTGTTCGATGGACAGGCCGGTCCACTCGAAGCGGCTCCGGCGGTAATAGGGCTGGTCGGCCTCGGGCGTCAGGTCGAAGGTCGGCGCGCAGCACAGCATGAACAGCGGGTTCAGTTGCTGGGTGTCGCACCAGTGGTTGAACAGGCGGGCCAGCGCCCGCCCACCCTCGCCGCCGAACAGGCTCGGCCGGTCGGGATAGCGATCCTCCAGGTGACAGGCGATGCGCCATGAATCGGATACCACCGCGTCGCCGTCCACCAGCACCGGAACCCGGTCCTGGCCCGAAAAGGCGAGCCGCGCCTTGTCGCCGTAGCCGATGGCGATCCGGTCCGGCGAGAACCCCTTGTGGGCGAGCGCCAGCTTCGCCCGCCAGACGAAGGGACTGACCGAACGATCCCGGTCGAGGACGAGTTCATAGAGCTGCATTGCCGAAGACTAGCCTGCCGGCAAGGTCATTGCTCGGCGGAACCGACATAGAGCCGCGTGCTGTAGCGGAAATCGACCGTGCCGTTTCGCGCGGTCCGGTCGAACAGCTCCCGCAGCGCCGCCATCATCGGGACGTGGTCGGGATGGCCGGGCGCGGGCGCATATGACGATGACGACAGCCGCCCTACCAGCCCGTTGAAATCCAGCACCTGTACGTTGGGGAACACGGCCTTGCGCAGGAAGCCGTCGCCGAACCACCCGGCCATGGCGTTGTCGTCGCTGTAGCGCTCGGCCACCGCGCCGTAGTCGACGCCCCACTGCTGAAGCAGCGCCTCGTAGCCTTCGAGGAAGTCCGAGCCCTCCAGCAGGCGGCTGTTCCAGAACAGCGCGACCTTGCCGCCCGGCTTCAGGATGCGCCCGAACTCGCGGCGGGCGGCGGGCGGGTCGAACCAGTGGAACGCCTGCGCGGCGATCACCAGGTCGACGCTGGCGTCCGGCAGCGTCGTCGCCTCGGCGGTTCCCTCGACGAAGCGGAAGCCGGGATGCGCGCCAAGCCAGTCCACCGCCGCCTCGAGCATCGGGCGGTTGGGTTCGACGGCGATCACCTTGTGGCCTGCGTCGAGGAACAGGCGGGTCGAGATGCCGGTGCCCGCGCCGATGTCGGCCACCAGCGCATCCGCCGCGACGCCGCACTCTTCGCGCAGGAACGTCACGATCGTGTCCGGATAGGTCGGGCGATACTGGACATAGTCGGCGACCCGGCTGCTGAAACGGCTGGTGGAATCGGTGATCATCGGGGTCCCCGGTGCGCCGGCGGCGTGCTCCGGCATTATCAATAGTCCAGCTTGTAGCGCACCCGGAACTTCTGGTTGCCGGTGGTGGTCGCCTCGGTGCCCACGCTCAGGTTCTTGGTCAGGTCGATGTCCACCGAAACCGACTGGGCATCCTCCTCCTCGGTCGCGCTGCCCGCCTCGATGTAGATGCTGTCGGTGATGTACTTGCCGCCGCGGATCACCGGCTTGCCGGCGTTGTCCTCGTCGTCGGCGCCCGGGCGGTCGAGCGTGCCCACGGTCAGCCGGTCGAGGCTGAACGCCCCGCGCAGCTTGCCGATGACGTCGAGGCCGGAGCCGGACGAGCCCAGAGACGCAACGGCGGCGGCCAGCTGCGCCGCCTCGAACGCCGACAGGTTCTGCTTGCCCTCGCCGAACAGCACGCGGGAGATGATCTCGTCCTGCGGCATCTCGGGATTGGACGACAGCTTGATCTGCGGATTGGACGCCCGGCCGGTCAGCGCGATCTCGGCGGTCAGCGACGTTACCGAATAGACCGCGCGGGCGGTGATCACCGGGTCGAGGTCGGTGCCGCCGAGCAGCTCGATGCGCGAGCCGTCCTGCAGCACGAACCGGCGGCCGGCGAAGTCGAACTCGCCCTTCACCAGGTCGACCCGGCCCTGCAACGCCAGCTGGTCGGTGGTGCCGCGCACCCTGACCCTGCCGCGCCACTCGGAGTCCAGGCCGCGGCCGCGCACGAACACCCGGTTGTCCGCCTCGACGTTGATCCTCAGCCGGGTCTTGAACACTTTCTCCGACGGCTTCTGGGGCAGCTGAATCAGGCCCGGCGGCCGGTTGAGCTCGACCACGTAGAGCTTGACGAAGTCGTCGGAGGCCTTGGCGTTCAGGGTGTACTCGGCCTCGGTGATGGTGGCCTCGCCCTTCAGCAGCGCGCCGTCCTTGTCCTGGGTGTACTGCACCTCGCCGGTGGCGCGGGCGGTCATGTCGCGCAGCTTGAGCAGGCGCGCCTTGGTGAATTGGGCGCTGATGTCCGCCTGCATGCCGCCAGGGGCGAGCGGCCGGATCCATCCGGTCAGGACGAACGTGCCCTTCGAGCCGTCGGTGGCGTTGGTCGGCGGCAGCTCCAGCCTGCCGTTGGCCAGCACGAAGCGCACATTGGCGGCCTCCAGACGGGTGCCGGTCGACAGGTTGCGATAGGTCATGCCGGCGATGGCGAAGTTGCCGTTGAGGGTGGGATTTGCGACCGAGCCGGTGACATGGGCGTCCACCGTGGCCTGGCCGCCCACGATGTGTTCGTAGGCGCCGGTCAGCGGCCACAGATAGGCGAGTTCGGCGTTGCCCTTGATCCGCAGGTCGAGCGGCTTGTCGACCTCGACGGCGAGGGCGAACGGCCCCATGGTGCCGCGAGACACCGGCAGGTCCAGCGCCACGTCGAGCGCCCGGCCGCCGCCGGCCGTGTCGATGGCCAGCGTCCCGTTGACCCGTCCGCCGGCCAGCTTGACGCTGCCGGCCAGATCGACGGGACGGCGGTCGAGCGTGTCCTCGACCGCCAGTCCGGCGATCCGGACCGTCGCCTCGCCCTGGGGCGTGCCGCCGGCGAAATCGATGGCGCCGTCGATGGTGAGCTTGCCTTCCACCTTGCTGCCGCCGGTGAGCAGGGAGAGCGCGGCGAGGTCGAGGCCCTGACCGGAAATCCGCGCGGCGCTGCCGCCGTCGCGCAAGGTCGCCTGCATTTCCAGCGGCGCGCCGTTGTAGCTCAGCCGGACGGGCCCGATCTCGGTGCGGCCTTCGGCGAGCACCGCCGTGGCCGGCGCCGTCAGCGTCAGCGTCTGACCCGCGAACGTGCCTTCCAGGCTGTCGAGGGTGATGGTGTTGGGCGCGGCCAGCACGGCCCGGTCGGCGCGGCCCTTGACCGACAGCGCCAGCGGGCCCTCGAGGTCGCCCTTGGCGCTGGCGGCGATGGCGAGGCCGCCGCCGCTGGGTGTGACGGTGGCGTTCAGCGTCGCCAGCTTGGCCCGGTCATAGGTGATGTCGGTGCCGTCCAGGGTGAGGCGCCGGATGTCGAGCGCCTCGCCGATCACCAGGTCGCCGTTTAGCTCGGCGCTCGCCACCGTGGCCGCGGTTTCGCCGCCGGTGGAGAACGACCCCTTGGTCAGCGTCGCCTCGATCCTGATCCGCTGGGCCTCGCCCTCGGGATCGAGCCGGACGGCGCCGACCAACGTCCCGGACGCGGGCATGCCCGCGAGCGCCGTCATGACGCCGCGGCCGGACACGCGCAGGTCCAGCCTGCCTTCCATGGGCGCGCCAAGGCCCGCCGCCGCCAGCTGCCCGGTGATGCTGGTGGATTTGCCTTTCAGCTCGATGGGTTCGGCCCGCCACGCGCCGGTCTCGTCGAACGCGAAGGGCACGGCGGCGGTCACCGGCTCGCCGTCCATGGCGAAGGCGGCGTCGATGCGCCCGCGCGGCACGCCCGCCACGTCGGCGGCCTCGGCGGTCACGTTCACGCCGGTGAGTCTGATGCCCGACAGCGAGGCCGAGGCCAGCTCGGCGCGCAGAGTGACGTCGGGAGACTCAGTCCGCCCGCTCAGCGTTCCGGCGACGGTGACCGGCCCCTTGGCCTGCAACGCGCCGTCGCCGGTCAGGCTGGCGATGTCGGCGAAGCGCGCCTGGTAGACGGCGTCGATGGTCTCGCCGATCCGGCCCTTCAGCGTCGCCGCGACCTGGGCGCCGTCGACCGCGCCGTCCAGCTCGCCCTGTCCGCCGCCGGCGGGATCGTCGAGCGTCAGGCGGAACGACGGGGACGGGCCGAGCAGGGCGGCAAGGGCGGGATCGTCCAGCCTGAGACCCGTGCCCGCACCCTCGGCCTTCACCAGCAGCCTGCCGGCGTCGGGCCGCCATTCGAAAGTGCCCTCGGCGCCGATGCCGCCGCGTACGCCGGCGCTCACCCAGCGGCCGATGTCGGCGACCGCAACGGTGGCCGAGCCCTTCACCGACAGCGGCGACAGCAGCACGTCGCCGCTCGCGGCGATGCGCGAGCCGTTGTCCGACAGCCGGAGGTCGGCGATGGCGATCGTGCCTTTCGCCGGATTGTAGCTGCCGTTCAGGACCCAGTCGGCGCGGAGGTTGCGCTCGCCCGCGTCGATCCCTTCCAGCGCGCCCTCGCCGTCGAGGGCGTAGACCGTGGCAGCGCCCGCGCCCGTCGCGGTCAGGCTGACGTCGCCGCCGAACTGGCGGGCAGCAAAGCCGTCACCTTCGAGGCCGCCGACGGCGATCGACGCAGTCACGCTGGGGCCTGCGGCGGTCTGCGTCACCGCGCCCGTCAGCGTCGCAGTCCCGTAGGACCAGCCGCCCAGGACGGGCGCGAACCATCCGGCATTGTCGGATCTGACCGAGAAGCGGGGCGACAGCATGGACTCGCGGTCCGCGAGGCTGCCCGCGAGGCGGACCGCGGCGCCCTCGTTGACAATGCTGGCGGTGTAGGTGTCGGGCAGGCCGTCCTTCAGCTTCAGGTCGACATCGACGCGCGGCGCGCCGATCAGCGCCGTGGTCTCGCCCTTGGGCAGGAAGGGCCGCGGATCGATCGTGCCGACGATCCGCAGCCGGTCGGTGACGGCGATGCCGAGCGCGGCGATCACCCTCTCGCCGCGCCGCCCGTCAAGCCGGCCGCGCCAGTTCCTCACCGATCCCTGCCCCGCCAGAACCAGCGAGATGTCGCTCTCCTCGCCCGGGAACAGGAACTCGCCCAGGCCGCGACCGGCCCGCGTCATCAGCCTGCCGTCCAGCACCAGCCGGTCCTCCCGCGGCCGGTAGTCGACCGCGAGCCGGACATATTCTCCCTGCGGGTCGAGCGGGGTCATCGCCAGCTTGAGCTCCACCTCGGGCTCGCCGCTCCAACGCCCCGCGCCCATCGCGGTAAAGACCGTGTCCGATCCCTCGAAGCGGATCTCGTCCACCTTGAGACGGTCGAATCGCAGGTCGACGGGCAGGGGAGGAAGCTCGGTGGGCAACGGCGCGTCCGGGCCTCCGGGCGGCGGCGACGCGACCAGCAGGCGCCTCACCCGCAGCTCGTCCACCCGCACCCTGCCGGCAAGCAGGCCCAGATGGCGCCAGCGCAGCGCAATGTCTTCGGCCACCACCGTTTCCTTGCCGCGCTCGGCGATGGAGAGCCGGCCGATATGAGCGTCGGACAGCGGGTCGCCTTCCAGGTCGACGACCGTGCCGACGGTGCGCGTCGCGGGATCGCTCAGCGCATCCTCGATGACGCCGGCGATCACGCCGTTGAACGCGCCCGCGCGCACCAGGACGTAGAGCAGCAGGACAAGCGCGACGAGGCCGCCCAGCACCAGCGCCGGGATGCGCATCCGCCGCGCCATGCTCCTGCTCTCCACCGCCTCCGCCATCAGAATGCCTGTCCTATGCTGACATAGATCTGGAACTTGTCGTCGCCGGGCTGCTTGTTGATGGGGAACGCCACGTCCAGCCGGATCGGTCCGAAGCCGGTGTAGTAGCGCACGCCCAGTCCGGCGCCCCAGCGCAGCTTGCGCGAGAAATCGGGCAATTGGCTGTCGAACACGCTGCCGCCCTCGAAAAACGGCACCACGCCCCAGGTGTCGGTGATCTTGATCCGCAGCTCGGTGCTGACCTCGAACAGCGACTTGCCGCCGATCGGCTCGCCCAGCGGATCCTTCGGTCCGATCGCCTGGTAGCCGTAGCCGCGGATCGAGTTGCCGCCGCCGGCGTAGAACCGCTTCGAGGCCGGGATGTTGATGATGCTGTCGGCGCCGAACAGCGCGCCGACCTTCACCCGGCTGGCCGAGACGTAGCGGCCGCCCTCGTCCAGGCGGAAGTAGACGCTGGCCTGGCCCTCCATGGTGATGAAGTTCTTGGCGTCGCCGAACACCAGGTAGGGCGTCACCTTGCCGTTCAACCGATAGCCCTTGGTCGGATCGAGCAGGTCGTCGCTGTGGTCGTAGTTGACGATGGACTGCAGCCCCAGCAGCACGTTCTTCGACGGCTGGAAGGCGTCCCTCGTATCCAGGTACGACACTTCCGGACCGATGCGGATGCGCAGGCGCTTGTTGACCTCGCGCTCGACGGCGGCGCGGAGCACGCCGCGATATTCCAGGAAGGCGTCGGTGTCCTCGCGCGCCACCTCGGCGCCGATCAGCAGCTTCTGGTCCTTGCGCAGGAACCGGGGCTTGGTCAGGTCGGCCTTGAACTGCTGCAGCTTCTGGTCGCCTTCCAGCGACAGCACCAGGCGCTCGCCGGCGCCGAAGAAGTTGCGGTGCTCCCAGAAGATCGAGCCGCCGAAGCCGTTGACGGTGGAATAGGACGCGGTCGCGCCGATCGACCGGTGCTTCGCCTCGCGCAGCCGGATTCGGATCGGCTGGCGGTCGCCCTGCAGCGGATCGTCGGTGTCGACCCGGATCGAGGCGAACAGGTTCATTTCGGTCAGTTCCTGGCGGAAGGCCTCGACCTTGCGGCTGTCATAGACCTCCCCGGTCCGCCAGGTCACCGCCTTCATGACGTAGCCGCTCTTCACGCTCTCCAGGCCGTCGAGGGTGATCTCGCCGAACTTCACCTTCGGTCCGGTGTCGATCCGCACCTTCGCCGTCAGCTTCTGGTCGAGGTGATTGGCCTTGAAGTCCTGCACCGCCAGCTTGGCGCGCGGGTAGCCGAGCTGGGGAAGCTTGGCCATCACCTGGCCGAACGCCAGCGCGACGGTCTCGCTGCGCGCCGGCTGGCCGACCTGCGCCTCGGCGATCTTGCGCGCCTCGTCCTTCACCGATTGGTCGAGGACTTCGGGGCCGGTCAACTCGATGCTGTAGGCGCCGATGGTGAAGCGTTCGCCGGGCTCCACGGCGATGGCAACCCGGATCGGCTCGGCGTCCCGATCGACCTCGTAGGTGATCCGCGCGCCGTAATAGCCCTCGGACCGAAGCACGTCGGCGAAGCCGGTGATATCGCGGCGGATGCGGGCGCGCAGGTCCCAGATCGACAGCGGCTCCTCCTTACGCAGCCGCACCAGGTCCGACCGCTCCTTCAGGAGCTTCTCCAGCCCGGTCTTCTCCAGGCCCTCGATGTCGACGCGGTAGGCATAGGACGGAAGCCCCAGCGATTCGCGCCGGCGCAGCTCGGCTTCCTCCTCCTGCTTCTTCTCCTCGTCGAGCCGTTTGGTTTCCTGCTTCAGCCTTTTGCGCTCGGCCTTCTCGGCCTTCTTCTGCGCCTTGGTCATGCCGGGCGGCGCGTCGGGCTGGGCGAGCGTCGACTGGGCGCGGGCAGGCCCTCCCGCTGCAACCAGCGCGAGCAGGATGGCTGCGTTCACCGCCAATGTCGTCGATGCTGGCCGAATCGCCGCTCTCCGTTCGGTGGGCGGCAAGGCCGCCGGACTGGTCGCCACCCGTCCGCCCCCCAGGGAGCTAACGCGGCGGCGCGCGAATGGTTCTGCCCCGCTTTTTCGCCGCACCGCGGGCCTCGCCCCGCGCCGGCAGTGTGGCACGGGGGGCGGGCGTGAGGCCACCCGCGCATACCGGTACCACAATGAGTTAAGGTTGCGTGATGTTTTGGAGAATCCGCTTTTCCCCAGTTGTGCACCTCGATCCGGTAGGGTAATGTTTGCATCAAATCCACGGCTTTCGGGCTGAGAGGGGTCTCTGCGTCGTGGGTTGGCCGGACTGCAAGTCCGTAGACGTTGAGGCCATTATTTTTTCAAGGGGGGCTACCAATGCGTAAATCTCAGGTCATGACCACCGTGAGCGCCATCGCGCTGGCCGCGGCTGCGCTGCCGATGTCGGCCGTGTTCGACAATCCGGCGCGCGGCGAGGTCACCATCGACTGGTCGTTCACCGCGGTGCCGGACGTGGTCATCAGCAACACCGCCATCGGCATTCCCACCGAGCTGGAGCAGATCAACAAGGGCGTCGTCGCGGCGACCGTCGACAACACGATCATCTCCAATCCCCCCGTTGGCATCCAGGACTACGGCGACGGCGTCGACGCGGTCATCGTCGACCTGAACGACGCCACCTCGATGGCGATCGGCACCAAGGGCGTCAACTTCATCGGCCTGAACGTGGTCAGCGGCGCCGACGGCGCCGTGGCGGGTTCGGCGGAAATCAATCGGGGCGCGACGTCGATCGATGCGCTCGTCAGCGGGACCGACATCCGCCTCGCCGGCGAGGACAGCGGCGCGGGCAGTTCGTACAGCACCGACCTCAACCTGATCGAGGCGACCACCATCGGCAACCTCGCCGACAACACCATCAGCGGCAACGTCAATCCGCTGCTCATCAGCGGCGAGGACGGCCTGGCCAACATCGGCCAGGGCGCCAACGAGTTCCTCGAGGCCACCGCTACGCTGATGGTGGCCAACATGCAGATCAACGAAGAGCTCGACTCGTTCACCGCGGGCGTCGACACCTCGCGCATCGGCTCGCTGGCGCTCGCCATCGACAATGCGGCGATCAAGGGCATGCCGTTGTCGGTCGAGGCAAACGAGATCAGCGCCGGCATCACCGGCAACGACGCCGACAACCTGCTCAGCATCACCGATGACAAGGACGTGGTGCTCAACGCCACCGCGGGCGTGATCAACGCCCAGCTCAACGACGACGGCGCGGGCGCGCTGGTGATCAAGGCGTCGGTGCTGAGCTCGGACATCGAGGCCGGCGACACCACCGTGATCGACGAGCCGATCGACGCCCTCGTCGGCTCGAGCATCGACTTCTCCGACAACGACATCGGCGCGGCCGCCACCGCCAGCACGGCAACGAACGTGCTTGAAATCGACGGCGTGACCATTCAGGGCAACTTCACCCCTGCCGGCAGCAACGATTTCACCGTCAACACCAATGCCGGCAACGCCGAGGGCCACACGCGGGCGCTGGGCGACATCTACGTCGCCAGCCTGCAGTACGACGAGGCGTCGGTCACCGCGACGGTGGGCGGCGCGCCGGGCGACGCCGATGACGGCGACCTGAACGTGCTGGTCGAGGACGTTACGGGCTCCACCGTACAGGCCGGCGACACCAAGCTGCTCGGCAAGTTCGACGACGGCATCTTCGACGGCAACACCATCACCACCTCGGCCCGCGGCAACGTGGTCACCAACCTCATCGATGTCTCCGGCGTGGCCACCTATTCCGCGCTGACCGCCCTGGGCAGCACCCAGAACACCGGCAGCGGCAACCAGCACGTCGCCTCGACCAACGGCGACATGCAGGTGAGCGTCGCGACCATGGGCGGCTCGACCGGCCTCATCACCGGTTCCTCGGTGGTTGCCGACGGCAACGTGCTCTCGAGCACCTCGGTGACCAACACCGGCAACAACGAGATCGCCATCGACGCAACCACGATCACCGGTCCCGGCATCAACCCGGATGAGGTCAATCTGGGCTTCATGTCCCGCTCGTGGCACACCAATCTGGTGGCGAGTGCGACCACGGACATCGCCCTGGTGAGCAACCAGCACACGATCAGCGGCACCGAGACCTCCGCCGTCACCGGCAGCTTCATCGTCGATGCCGCGGATGTCGGCGGCGCCGTGGGCAGCATCGTGACCGACTCGTCGGTCAGCGCCTCCGGCAATACCGCCAGCGCCCTCACCGTCGGCAACGCGATCGGCGAAAACACCATCGAGATCGCCGATACGGCCACCTTCGACGCTTCCGTCGCCCTGGTCAGCTTCCAGCTCGCCCAGGACGGCAGCACCAAGGCCGATCTGATCATGTCGGCCACGGTGGCGCCGAGCGACGACGACATCGTCAACAAGGACATCGCCATCGTCGACGTGACCTCGAGCGCCGTGACCACCGTCGACTCGCATTTCTTCGTCAACGAGAACAGCATCAGCGCCGAGGTCTACGGCAACCTGGTCGCCGGCGGCACCAACACCATCAGCATCGACGGCGTGACGGTGGGCGACAACGACATGGGCGCCCGCACGGCCGCCGGCTCCAAGGCCGGTGAGGTCAAGATCGGCGCCATCGAAGCCCAGGTCGACCGCGATATCGCCGGTGACGGCCTGCCCCAGACCACGGTGAACTCGGGCTTCTCGCTGATCAGCGACCAGAGCTTCGAGGACTCGGGCATCAATCCGGTGATCGCCAGCATCCAGGGCTCGATCATCGGGGAGGACTCCATCGACGTCAGCATCGGCTCTACCGACCTGGCCGCGGTGGTCTCGGACGTCGACGTGTCGGTGAACGACAACGATCTGACCGCCCGGGTGCGCCTCAACACCTCCAGCAACGCGCTGAAGATCGGCCAGAACGCCCCGGTCCAGACGCTGGACGCCAATGTTACCCTGGTCAACACCCAGACCTTCTGGGACGAGCTCAACGCGGGCGACGGCGCCGGCCTGATCCAGGTCGATATCTTCGACGCCGAGATCGACGTCCAAGTCGATGCCGGCGCCACCACCATCGACGCCCTCAACGTGGCGGCCAACGGCAACGCCGTCACGGCCGAGGCCCGGATCAGCAGCGCCGTCAACTCGGTGGCCGTGTCGGCCCAGACCCAGGTGGTCACCGACATCGTCGCCGGCGCCGATGTCCAGTCGGTCAACATCGGCATCGGCACGAATACGGGCGACGGCAAGAACGTCGTCCGTTCCGAGGTCGGCCTGCTCAACGACCAGGACTTCAGCGGCCTGATGGACGGCGGCGACATCGCCGATAGCGGCGTGTCGGCCGAAATCGACGAATCGGACATCTGGGTCACCGTGACGACCGACGACGGCTCGCTGACCAACAGCACCGCCGAGGCCGACGGCAACAGCTTCCGCGCGCTGGCGCTCGGCAATGTCGCCGTCAACTCGCTGTCGCTCGACATCGGGACCGTCGACCTCAGCGGCGCGCTGATCGGCGGCGGCGCCGGCAATGCCCCGCTCGCCATCATCAGCAACGCCCAGCGCGGCAGCCACGCGGACGATGCGGAGGCCGGCTTCTGGGCGGAAGTGGACGACAACTACATCAGCGTGAACCTGGCCTCGATCGACAACGACATCACCAACGTGCAGGCCTCGGTCGACGGCAACAGCATCGAGGCGACCGCCAGGGTGAACAACGGCAAGAACGTGCTGGATGTCACCGGCGGCACCTACGAGCAGGCGGCCGCCACCACGCCCCTCGTCCAGGCGCTCAACCTGACCGGCGGCGGCGACGTGGCCGCCGAGGACCTGGCGTTCGGCATCGCGTCCTACCAGTATAACGGCTACGACGTCGAGGCGTTCGGCGAGGACACCGACCTCTCGGTCTATGCCGGCGAGGACGGCACCTCCATCGAGGCCAGCAGCTTCTCGGTGAGCAACAACGCCTTCCTGATCCAGGCGCGCAGCAACGACAACATCAACGACGCCTCGGTCACCTTCACCACCAACAACGTCTCGGCCTTCGCCGCCAACGTTCAGCGGCCGGGCGCGGACACGGTCGAGGTGCTCGCCACCGGCGAGGACATCCAGTTCCTGGTCTCGGGCGAGGACACCACGGCCGACGACACCAGCGTCGACGTCGACGGGAACAACCTTTCGGTGATCGGCACGGTCAACCGGGCGCTGTTCAACGCGCTCAGCGTCGACGGCACCAACCTGTTCAGCGGCACCGGCACCACGACGCCGGCCGCGACCATCGATCCCAACGTCGGCGGCAACGTGTCGGTCGTGTCCGACGCCAGCGTGCTGAACGTGCAGGGCGAGGACTCGGTTGGCTCCGGCTATGACGAGGTCGTCGATGTCCTGCTTGACGAAAACGACTTCTACGCCGCGTTCGACGTGTTCAACAGCGGCTCCATCTCCATCGACAACAACTCGGTGCTCGGCCAGGGCATCATCCACAGCGCCAGCAACCTGCTGGGCATGGGCGCCACCTACACCTATGACGAGGGCACCGGCGGCATCTCGGTGGCCTCCGGCAACGCGGCGAACATCGAGGCCACCGCGTCGATCATCTCGCAGCAGATCGTCACCGACGACAGCGAGGTGACCGTCCGCGGCGAGGACACCGACCTCCGTATCTTCGGCGAGGATATCTCTAGCACCGAGGCCGTCTCGTTCAGCGTGTCGAACAACAAGCTGACCAACCAGGCCATCGGCGGCACCGTGCTCAACCGCATGGACGTGATCGCCAGCGCTTCCATCACCGGTGTGGTCGCCGCGCCCACGCCCGAGATGGGCGACCTCACCGCCGGCAACCCGATCACCTCGAACGCCGACTTCAACATCGTCAACTACCAGGCGGGCGAGCCCGAGGTGTTCGCGCAGGGCGAGGACACCGACCTGGGCATCGAGATCGACTCCGACGCCGACGGCGACGCGCTGACGGTCAGCGGCAACAAGCTGGAGACCTCGGCGACCGGATTCAACGCGTCGAACGTGCTGGTGCTGAACGCCAAGGCAGCCAGCGACGTGACCGCCGCCGTGCTGAACCGGCAGGACATCGCCAACGCCACGGTCGAGGCCGTGCAGGAAGACGACATCCAGCTGTACATCGAGTCCGACGGTTTCGGCGCCAACACCAGCAGCTTGAGGCTGGAGGACAACGTCGTGACCAGCACGGCCAACGGCAACGTCGCGCTCAACGCGCTCTCGACCACGGCGGTCGCTAGCCTGCAGCAATCCACCGGCGCCGGCATCACCATCGATCCCGATGCGGCGGTAGTGATGGCGCCCACCGGCAGCGACTATACGGTGCTGAACTACCAGACCATGGTCGATGCCAGCTCGATCTCCGAGGTGGACGATGTCTCGATCTACGTCGACGATTTCAGCGGTGCGACCGGCATCAACAGCTCGGCCGTGAGCGTCAGCGACAACTCGGTGAAGGCGGCCAGCACGGGCAGCAGCGCCCAGAACTTCCTGGTCCTCAACACCAATACGTTCCAGCATCCCACGGCCACGGTGGGCAATCTGCAGCTCAACAGCGGCGCCACCATCACCGCGACGGTCACCAACGTGTCCATCGGCATCGGCAACGGCGGCGGCAACATCACCGACTCGAGCAACAGTTCGTTCACGGTGCGCGGCAACAGCGTCGGTGCCACGGCCATCGGCGCCAGCGCGGTCAATAGCATCACCGGCGACTGATCGCCGTATCTTCAGTCTACAGGCAGGGGCCGGAACGCAAGTTCCGGCCCTTCGCTTTTGCGCTATAGTGGGTGCTTCATCGGGGAAGGCGCATGCTGATTTTCCGCCAGCTGTTCGATCCGCAATCGTCGACCTACACCTACCTGCTGGCCGACCCGCGCAGCCGCGACGCGGTGCTGATCGATCCGGTGTTCGAGCAGGTCCGCCGCGAGGTGGCGCTGATTGAGGAGCTGGGCCTCGACCTCAAATTGACCATCGAGACCCATGTCCACGCCGATCACGTCACCGGCGCCTGGCTGCTACGGCACCGGCTGGGCAGCCGGATCGCCGTCTCGGCCCGCTCCGGCGCAGAGGGTGCCGATGTCTATTTCGAGGACGGGGACAGGCTGCCCTTCGGAAACCGGCATCTGACGGTGGTCGCCACGCCGGGCCACACCAGCGGCTGCTCGACCTTCGTGCTCGACGACAATTCCATGGCGTTTACGGGCGACTGCGTGCTGATCCGCGGCTGCGGCCGCACCGATTTCCAGCAGGGCGATCCCGCCGCCATGTACCGGTCGGTGCACGACCGCATTTACCGGCTGCCCGACGAATGCCTGCTCTACCCGGCCCACGACTACAAAGGCTCGACGGTCACCAGCGTGGCCGAGGAGAAGCTGTTCAACCCGCGCCTGGGCGAGGACATCGGCGAGGCGGACTTCGCCGGCTACATGCGCAACCTCGGGCTGCCCCACCCCAACAAGATCGACATCGCGGTGCCGGCCAATCTGCGCTGCGGCGAGCCGGAGGGCGCGGCGCTCGCCGATCCCAGCATCGCCGAGCCCGACTGGGCGCCGCTCACCTACACCTATGCGGGCCTGTGGGAGCTCCAGCCCGAGTGGCTTGAGGAGCACGCGGGCCAGGTTCAGATCGTCGACGTGCGCGAGCCCGCCGAGTTCAACGGCATCCTGGGCCATGTGGAGGGCGCCGTGCTGATGCCGCTGGGCGAGCTGAAGCAGAAGGCGGCTGCGCTCGACAAGACCCGGCCCGTGGTCACCGTCTGCCGCTCGGGCGCCCGCTCGGCCCAGGCGGCGGTGATGCTCGACAAGGAAGGCTTCGCCCAGGTGGCGAACCTGGCCGGCGGCATGCTCCGCTGGCGGGCGCAGCGGCTGCCGGTCGAGGGGATGGAGTAGGAGCGGCGACCTCGTCATCCCGGCGAAGGCCCATGCGCCTGGTTCCGATGTGGTTATGAGGCCGATATAACGCCCCTCACCCTAACCCTCTCCCAAAGGGAGAGGGTGCGATTGAGCACGCCGCGCGTTCCCTCTCCCGTTGGGAGAGGGTTAGGGTGAGGGGCGTTGGTGCCGTTCATCCAGCCGATCGCGACAATCGCGCCCGCAGATGGGCACCCGTGCGCGCACGTGGGGACTGGGGTCGAGAATAGAGCGGGCCAAGACCGCGGTCAGTGGCAGCCCCTACCCCCTCTTGCCCGCCTCGCGCAGGATTGTGGGCTCCTGCTGGTGGAACGCGCCGTTACCCACCGAGGTGGTCGCGCCGGCGTCCACCGCCAGGGTCTGGCCGGTGACGTAGCGGGCCTCGTCGCTGGCCAGGTAGAGCAGCGCGTTGGCGATGTCGACGGGATAGGCGGCGATGCCCAGCGGCGAGGTCGCCTTGAACGCGGCGGCGGTCTTCTCCTCGTCGTTGACGTCGCCGGTCACCGCGCTCGCGGTCATTGGCGTCACCGTCCCGGCCGGGGCGACCGCGTTGACCCTGATGCCCGAGGCGGCCAGTTCGGAGGCGGCCGATTTGGTCAGGCCCACCACGGCGTGCTTGGCGGCGGTGTAGGCGTGCGGTCCCAGGCCGCCCAGGATTCCGGCGGTGCTGGACAGCGACAGGATCACGCCGCTGCGGCGCGGCTGCATCACCCGGGCCGCGTGCTTCATGCCCAGGAAGACGCCGCGCAGCAGGATGGCGATAGTGGTGTCCCAGGACTCGACGGAGGTCTTGGCGATCGGGCCGATGGCGCCGACGATGCCGGCGTTGTTGACCATGATGTCGAGCCGGCCGAATTCGGCCACCGCCAGGTCGACCGCTGCGGCCACGTCCACCTCGCGCGTCACGTCGGTGCGGATGAACCGTGCCCGGCCGCCGAATTCGGCGGCGGCGGCGTGTCCCGGCTCCGCCTGGAGATCGGCGATGACGACCGATGCGCCTTCCTCGACGAACCGGCGCGCCGTGCCCAGCCCGATCCCGCTCGCCGCACCGGTGATGACGGCGACCTTGTCCTGCAGCCTTGCCATGCAATCCTCCCTGTCTGTCTGGCCCGGCGATCCTAGAAGCACCGGCGCCGCTTGGGAATCAGGGAAGCACGTTTGCAGCGTGCCGGGCAGCCGCTTGAGGCCGCGCCGGCCCCGGCGCTGCGCGTCGCTGCCTTGCCGCGGTGCAAAATTCCCGCTGGATTTTCCGTGCCGTTCGGCGGAAACAACGGCAGCCGACCGACCGGAGACCGCCATGCCGCCGAAGAAGGCCGAAGAGTTCCTGGGCCTCGAACCCACCCACAATCCGCACCGCTGGATACTGCCGGTGACCGACGCGGTCTCCACCCCCGGCAATTTCCTGTTCGGCGGCTGCGGCCTGGCGGCGGCGATCTCGGCCATGGAGCAGACCTGCGGCCGGCCCGCCGTCTGGGCGACGGCCCAGTATCTTTCTTATGCCCGGCCGCCCAGCATCATGGACCTGGACGTGATCGTGCCGGTCTCGGGCAAGAGCAGCACCCAGGCCCGCGTCGTCGCCCATGTCAGCGACACCGAGATCCTGACGGTCAACGCGGCGCTGGGCGCCCGGTCCATGCCGCTCACCGGCCAGTGGGTGACGCTGCCCGAGGTGGCGCGCCCGGACGACTGCGACCCGGTGCCGCGCTGGTCCCGCAAGGACGGTTTCATCGACAGCCGGGTGGAACTGCGGGTGGCGCGCGGCCGCTGGGGCATGCATGACGACGGCGAGCACGGCGACGGCCGGTCCATGCTGTGGGCGCGCATGCCCGAGGGCGTCGAGATGACCGCGCCCATGCTGGCGGTGATCGCCGACTGGATGCCGTCGGGCCTGAGCGGCGCGCTCGGCCGCCGTGCCGGCGGCAACAGCCTCGACAATACCATCCGCATCCACCAGCTGAGACCTACCGAATGGGTGCTGTGCGATATCCAGGTCCATGCCGTGCACTCGGGCTATGGCCATGGCCGGATGCATCTGTGGAGCGAGGACGGCACCCTTCTCGCCACCGCCAGCCAGTCGGTCATCATGCGGATTCACGAAGACAGGCCAACGGGGTAATTAGCCTGTCGCTTCAAACACGTATTGTATCCGGGACCTTGTCAGTTTTAACATGGCCGCACTGACCGATGGGCTGGGGGAGTGCGTCGGGGCCGTTTGAGTTTGTTCATTCAGCATCCGGCACGGAGGCCAAGGCCATGGTGGCGCCCGCGACCCGAAAGGGGTCGACCGTCGCCCTGATCTGCCTGCTGACGACAGGCATCTGGACTGAGACGGCAACGGGGGCAGCGGCCGAACCCGTCCCGGCTGGCGTGCGTCCGGAGTATGCCAATCTCGACCAGGTGGTCACCACCGCGCGCCGGCGCGAGGAAAGCGCCCAGGCGGTGCCGGGAACCCTCACCGTCCTGCCCGAAGTCCTGATCGAGCGGCTGGGCATCGACAGCCTCGACGACCTGTCGGTGGTCGCGGCGAACCTGCTGATCGCGCCCGACAACGTGTCCAACCGGGCCTCGCGCATCACCTTGCGCTCGCAGGTGCAGAACGACACGCTGATCACGGTCGATCCGGCGGTGGGCCTCTACCTGGACGGCGTCTATGTGGCGCGCAGCGCCGCTTCGCTGCTCGACCTGGTGGACGTGGAACGGGTCGAGGTGCTGAACGGACCGCAGGGAACGCTCTACGGCCGCAACACCACGGGCGGCGCCATCGCCATCACCGCGAACAAGCCGACCGGGGAGTTCGAGGGCCGCATCAGCGCCGGCGTCGGCATGTATACCGACAAGCCGGGCAGCGGCAACGGCGTCAACCACGACGTGTCGGCGGTGGTGAACGTGCCGCTGTCCGACAAGCTGGCCGCCCGGTTCGTTGCCCGTTCCGCCGGCCTCGCCGGATACAGCGAGAACACCTTCCTCGACCGCGACATGGACGACGACAGGACCCTGTCCTGGCGCGCCAGCCTCGCCTGGCAGGTCAGCGACGACGCCGACGTGCTGCTGATCCACGACGGCATGCGCTCGCGGGGCCACGAGCGGCTTACCCAGACCGAGGAAATCGTCCCGGCCGGACTCGATCCCGGCTGCAGCCTCGCCGACCCCAATCCGGTCAACGCCACCGCCTGCGCCATCAACCTGTTCCTGACCGGCGGGCAGTGGGGCGGCGCGGCGCTCGACGGCGATCCGCGCCGCAACGGCCAGAATCCGCTGGTGCTGGCCGGCGATCCCGGGCGTCTGGCCGCCGACGTGCAGGGGCTGGCGCTGATCACGACGGTGCGGCTCGACGGCGTGACCCTCAAGAACATCTCGGCCTGGCGCCACCTGAAGCAGTACAGCTCGTTCGACTTCGACGGCACGCCGTTCGACATCGGCGAGGCGGTGCAGGCCGACACCCAGCGCCAGCTCTCCACCGAATTCCAGGTGATCGGCGACGATCCCGGCGCGGCGCTGGACTGGATAATCGGCGCCATCTACCTGCACGAGTCCGGGCGGAGCGACAACGTGGCGCGCGCCGCCTCGTTCCTCAACCCGACCAATCCGTTCACCGCGACGGGCCGCGGCCGCAACAGCACCGCCGGAGTCTACGGCCATGCGGTCTGGGCCCTCGACGAGGTGTTCTCGCTGGTGGGCGGCGCCCGCTTCACCTGGGAGCGCAAGCAGCTCACCGCCGACAGCCGCGACGCCCTCGTCGGCTGCCTGGTGCCGCCGGACCTGAACCTGGACCTGGCGACCGGCGGCTGCCGCGGCGAGTTCTCCAAGAACTTCACCCGCTTCACCTGGGAGGCCGGCGTCAATGCGCGGCTGAACCCGCACGCGATGCTGTTCGCCAAGGTGGCGACGGGTTTCAAGAGTGGCGGCTTCAATCTGCGCGCCAAGTCCGAGAGCTCGTTCGAGCCGTTCCTGCCGGAAAAGGTGCTGAGCGTCGAGGGCGGCGTGAAATCGTCCTTCCTCGAGGGCAGGGGCGTCGCCAACTTGACCCTGTTCTATGCCGACTACAGCGACATCCAGCGCACCGACTTCACCATCGAGGGCGGCAACATCACCACCTTCATCACCAACGCCGCCGCCGCCGACGTCTGGGGCGGCGAACTGGCACTGGACGTGGCGGCCCATGACGGCCTCAGGCTGCGCGGCACCGTCGGCGTGTCCATCGCCCGCTATCGCAGCTTCGACTTCGGCGGCGCCGACTTCTCCGACAAGCGCTTCCCGCTGGCGCCCGACTTCTCGGCCGGCCTCGCCGCGATCTACACCCTGCCGGTGGACTGGCTGGACGCCGACTGGACCCTGACCGGCGACTTCACTTGGCGCTCGCGCATCTTCGAGGACGTGGCCAACACGCCCAGCCTCGCCCAGGACGGCTACGGCCTGCTCGACCTGCGGCTCGACGTGGAGCCCCGGGACAGCGCCCTCAGGTTCAGCCTGTTCTGCCGCAACGCCACCAACAAGCTCTACCGCACCACCGGCACCACCTTCCTCGACCAGCTGGGCTGGGCGTTCGGGCAATATGGCGAGCCGCGCCGCATCGGCATGCAGGTCGACGTCAGCTGGTAGGGCGGCGCCGATATTGGGGTGGCAATGAAGGCGCCAAGTTGCTAATAAGCGACATCTGCAAATAACGCCTTTGTGAAAATCCATCACGGAATGTTGACACAAGACGAGATCGCCCTGTGCGAGCAGGCGGCGGCGTCCTGCCCCAGCTTCAACCTGCGCAAGTCGGCGCGGGCGGTGTCGCGGGTGTTCGACGAGGCGTTGCAGCCCAGCGGCCTGCGCTCGGGCCAGTTCGTCATGCTCCTCGCCATCGGCAGCCTGGTGGAGCCGACTTACAGCCAGCTGGCGCGCGACCTGGTGATGGACACCTCGACCATCGCCCGCAGCCTCAGGCCGTTGCAGCGCGAGGGCCTGATCGCCGTGATCGCCGGACCGGATCGGCGCCGCAAGACGGTGAAGATCACCGCCGCCGGCGCCGAGCGCGTCCGCCAGACCGTGCCGCTGTGGCGCAAGGCGCAGGCCCGCTTCAACGAGAGGGTCGGCGAGGACCGCTGGTCCCGCATGCTGGACGATCTCGGCCAGACCCTGGAGCGCGTCAGGGGGTATTAGCTCCGCGGCCCGAACAGGATGACCAGCGCGCCCGCGACCGCGATGGCGCCGCCGATCACGTCCCACCGGTCGGGCCTGACGCTTTCCGCCGCCCACAGCCACAGCAGCGAGGCGGCGATGTAGATGCCGCCATAGGCCGCATAGGCGCGGCCGGCCATGTCGGCGTCCACCCGGGTCAGCAGGAAGGCGAACAGCGCCAGCGATGCCATGCCCGGTACCAGCCACCAGGCGGACTGGCCATTCCGCAGCCACACCCAGAAGGCGAAGCAGCCGGCGATCTCCGCCAGCGCCGCGCCCACATAGACGGCGATCGAACCCTTCGGAAACCTTCAGTAAAGGCCGTCCAGCACGTCCTTGTAGCGCCGGACGATAACATGGCGCCTGATCTTCATGGTCGGCGTCATCTGCTCGTTGTCGATGCTGAAAGGCTCGGCCGCCACCGCGAAGCGGCGCACCTTCTCGACGGTCGACAGGCGCTGGTTCACCCGGCTCACCGCCCTGTCGAGCGCGGCGTGGAACGCCGCGTCGGCGGCGAGCGTCTCCATGTCGCGCGGCTTGCCGTTCTCGGCCGCCCACTTGCCGGCCCAGTCCATGTCGGGCACCAGCAGCGCCACCATGTGCGGCCGCCGGTCGCCATAGAGCATTGCCTGGCCGATCTCGGCCTCGAGGGTCAGCAGGCCCTCGACGCGGGCGGGCGCGACGTTGTCGCCCTTGTCGTTGACGATGATGTCCTTCTTGCGGTCGGTGATCTGCAAGTGGCCGTCCTCGTCGATGATGCCGATGTCGCCGGTGTGCAGCCAGCCGTCGACTATGGCGCGCGCGGTCGCCGCCTCGTCGCGCCAGTAGCCCTTCATCACCAGCTCGCCGCGGATCAGGATCTCGCCGTCCTCGGCGATGCGCACCTCGGTCGCCTTCATCGGCGGGCCGACGGTGTGGATCTTCACGAGGCCCGGCCGGTTGACGCTGACCACGGGGCCGGATTCGGTCTGGCCGTAGCCCTGCAGCAGCCGCAGGCCGAGGGCATGGAAGAACAGGCCCACATCGGAATTGAGCGGCGCGCCGCCCGACACCAGCGCCTTCACCCGGCCGCCGAAGCGCTGCTGCACCTTGCGGCGCACCAGCCGGTCGAGCACCCGGTTCTCCAGCCGCTCGCGCAGGCTCAGCGACCGGCGGTCGGTGAAGCGCTTCTGGCCCAGCTTCACCGCGCGGTGGAACAGTTTGGCGCGCGTGCCGCCCTGGTCCTCGATGGCGCGGGTGACGCGGGTGCGCAGCATCTCGAACAGGCGCGGCACCACGGTCATGATGGTGGGGCGCGCCTCGGCCATGTTGGCCGCCAGCTTCTCGATACTCTCGGCGTAGTAGATCTGGGCGCCGATCGACAGCGGGAAGAACTGGCCGCCCGAATGCTCGTAGGCGTGGGACAGCGGCAGGAACGACAGGAACACCTCGGTGCGGTCGAGGCCGTCGTCGAGGCCCAGCTCGGCGATCACCTCGCGGGCGCCGGCGCAATTGTGCAGGATGGCGCCGTGGCTGATCATCACGCCCTTGGGCGCGCCGCCGGTGCCCGAGGTGTAGATCAGGCAGGCCAGGTCGTCGCGGCCGATGCCGGCGACGGAAGCGCGGGCGTCGGCGACGGCGCCCTTGCTGCCCGCCAGCACGTCCTGCCACAGATGGATGTCCAGATGGCTCTGGCTGACCTTGGGCGGCTCGATGCAGATCACGAAGTCCATGGCGCTGGTGCCCATCGCCGCCGGCAGCAGGGCGCGCGCCAGCTTCGCGGTCGAGACGATGGCGCCCCGCGCGCCGCTGTCATTGAGGATGTGGGCGTGGTCGCGCTCGGTGTTGGTGGTGTAGGTGGGCACGGTCACCGCGCCCGCCGCCATGATGCCGAGGTCGGCGATCAGCCATTCCGGCCGGCTTTCGCTGACCAGCGCCACCCGGTCGCCGGGCTGGATGCCCATGACCCTGAGCGCCGCGGCCAGCTTCGCCGCCTGCTCCGCCACCTGCCGCCAGGACACGGGCTGAAAGGTCTTCGCCTTGTCCGGCTTCGACCAGACGCATGGCCGATCGCCCCGCCGGTCGGCCTGATCGAGGAACATCTCGACGAGATTTTGCGCGCTTTCAGCCGACATGCGTTCCCCCCGTCCAGACACCCGAACGTTACGGCATGGTTCGGGCAGGGGCAAGGCGGCCGCTCAGGGCAGGAGCGCGGCGACCACCGGGGGCAGGGCGAACGCCGCCCGGTGTATCTCGGGCGTGTAGTAGCGCGTCGCGATGCCGCTGTCGCGGAACCGTCGCTCCAGCACGGCGGCGTCCGTCATCCTCGCGGCGTCGTCGCCGGCCGCCCAGCCGAAGGCCATGGCGCCGCCCGCATAGCTCGGCACCGCGGCCAGATAGCACGAGACGTCGGCGAACAATGTTGCGAGGGCCGCGCAGGCACGCCGGAGCGTGCCGGGACCGGTGAGCGGCAGGCCGCACTGGGCGACCAGAACGCCCGTCTCCGACAGCCGGTCGCGGCAGTCGCGGTAGAAGTCCGCGCCGAACAGCGCCTCGCCCGGGCCGACCGGGTCGGGCGCGTCGATCAGGATGACGTCGAACGTCTCCCCGGTGCGCGCGACGAAGGCGGATGCGTCGCCCAGCTCCAGCTTCAGCCGAGGGTCGTCGAAAGCCGTGCCGCAGATGCCGGGAAGGTGCCGCCGCGCCACCTCGATAACCGCCTCGTCCAGCTCGGCCAGCGTCACCTGCTCGACCCCGGGGTGCTTCAGCACTTCCTCGGCGAGGCCGCCGTCGCCGCCGCCCACGATCAGCACCCGGCGGGCGTCGCCATGGGCGAGGATCGGCACATGGGCCATCATCTCGTGATAGACGAACTCGTCGGCTTCCGTGGTCTGCACCGCGCCGTCCAGCGCCAGCACCCGGCCGAACAGCGGATCGCGAAACACCAGGATCGACTGGTACGGGCTGCGGTGCTCGTGGATGATCTCGGCGACCTCGAGCCGAAGCCTGGGGGCCTCGTCCTCGTCGAACCAGGCGCTCATGCCGCGGCCGTCCCGCGCAGCAGTTCGTTAACCTCCACCTCGGCGGCCTCGAACGCCTCGCGCAACACCTCGATGGCGGCATGCGGGTCGGCGTCGCCGCACATGAACAGGTCGAGCGCCGCATAGTCCCGCTCGGGCCAGGTGTGGATGCTGATATGGGACTCGGCGAGCACGGCCACGCCCGACACGCCGCCATTGGGGGTGAAATAGTGCAGGTGGATGTGCAGCAGAGTCGCGCGGGCGACCTCCACGCAGCGCCGCAGGGTCTGGTCGATATGGGTCAGATCGTCCAGGCGGCGCGCGCCGATCAGATCGATCACGAGATGGATGCCGGCGCACACGACGCCGTCCTTCTCGACGAAATGATCCTTGTTCTCTTCCTCCGGTGCCGTCAGCGAGACGGCGGTTTCTTGTTCTTCCGTTTGGGAGTCTGTTGAACCGTCAAAGAGGTCCATCCCCAATTGGAAGAGGGATTGTGTGTGGGACACAGTGCTCCTCCCCAACCAGCAGATGTTGCCGCCACGGCGGCAGGACAGTTCGTGTACAGGGGGAAGCGGTGCCAAATCAACCCATTGGGGGTCGATTCTCCGAAATCAGGCGCGCCAGACGCAATATTCGTGGCAGCTGGGCCGGGCCACCTTCACCCAGGACAGGCCCGGGAACTCGGCTGCGACCCTGCCGGCGATCCACCGCGAGATGGTCTCCAGCGACGGCGTCTCCAGGCCCGGAATGTCGTTCAGCAGATTGTGGTCGAGCGTCTCGCGCACCGCTTCGAGCACCTTGGCCACCTCGGCGAAGTCCGCCACCCAGCCGGACACCGGGTCGGGCTCGCCGGTCAGCGCCACCTCGACATGATAGGAATGGCCGTGCATGCGCTGATAGCCATGCCCCACGGGCATGTGCTGGAAGTGGTGCGCCGCCTCAAAGGTGAACGCCTTGACGATTTCAAGCCGACCGGTCATGGCGCGGCTATGTAGGGGAAAGGCGGGTTCTAGGCAAGCGGGATCGGGACAGGGCTGCCTCCCCGATCCGCGTCTCAGTTCGGCTTGGTCGTTTCGCCGTCCACGAAATCGCCGTGCGCGTCGGACGTCGGATCGCCGATCTCCGACAGATAGCTTTCGATCACCTGCCGCATCACCGTGTCCGCGCCGACGCCGTAGCGGGCCTCCATGGCCATGGCAATGTGCTTGGTGGCGTCGGCGAGGATGATGCCCCATGCCGTGGTCTCGTCAACGCCGGCGCCCTCATAGATGCCGATGTTAAGCGAGCAGTGCAGTCCGGCGTCGGCGATCCAGACCCGCATCACCTCGATCGAGCTATCGTCGCGGAAGGCCGCTTCGGGAATGGGCATCTCATGCATCGTCGAATTCCTCGAACATGGTGTTGAGCGGAAATTAGTCCGACCTGCGGTTACAAGGCCTCCGCCATTCGCCGCAGTTCCGTTCGCCTGATTTTCACGCCGTTGGCGCTCTCGGTGACCGGGAACGCCGCGACCGTGACGATCCTCACCGGCTGCTTGTAGCGCGCCAGCGTGCGGCAGTGCTCCAGCAGCGCCGCCTCGTCGCAACCGTCCGGCGCTATCACGAACGCCACCGGCCGCATGCCCTGCTTCGTGCCCACCGCCACGACCTGTGCGGCGTGCACCGACGGATGCACCTGCAGGTGCTCCTCGATCTCGGCGGGGTTGACCAGGAAGCCGCCCAGGCGCAGCACGTCGCCCATGCGGCCGAGATATTCGAACCCGCCGCCGGGCTCCATGCGTCCGAGGTCGCCGGTGCGGAAAAAGCCGTCCGCGGTGAAGGCGGCCTCGGTTGCCTCCGGGTTGCCATCGTAGCGATCGAACAGGCTGGGGCCGGCCACTTCCAGCGCGCCGGCCTCGCCCATGGGCAGGATCGCGCCGGTCTCCGGGTCGGTGATGCGCACGCGCGCCTCGGGCGACACCGGTTGGCCGCCGCCCATCCTGCGTTCGGCCGCGGGCGCGTCGATGGGGCGCACGCTGTAGAGGGCCATGCATTCGCTCATGCCGTAGAGGCCGCGCAGGGTGACGCCGCGCACGTCCGCCCGCTCGACGATGGTGTCGAGCGCGGTGTTGAAGGCGGCGTAGCCAACGTATTTCAGGCTCGGCAACGGGCCGCCGTCCACGTCGAGGATGCGCTGGATCATGTCGTCGCTGGCGTTGAAGCTGTCGACGCCCCACTGCCGGATCAGCCCGGCGGCCTGCGGCGCGTCGAACCTCGCCAGCAGCACCAGCCGGCCGCCGGCCGCCAACACCGCCACCGCCTGGGCGAAGCCGAACACGCCGCACAACGGCAGCGCCTGCAGCGAGACCGTCTCCGGGCCGAAGGCGAACCCGGCGGCTACGTCCCGCGCGTGATGGGCGATCGAGTGATGCGCCTGCACCACGATCTTCGGCGCGCTGGTGGTGCCCGAGGTGGTGAAGGTGACACAGTCCATCTCTGGCGCGGCGAGGGAGCGCTCAAGCGGCGGATCGTCGAGCAGGGTCTCGAACCGCACCCGCGGCGCGTTCTCCCAGCCCGCCGCGGTGACCGCGCTGCCGCCGATTTCGATCAGCAGTTCCAGTTTCGGCAGCGCCAGCGGGTCGATGGCAGCCAGTACGGTGTCGGTCGCCATGCCGTCCGATGCCGGCCAGAGCGCCAGCGCATTCGCGCCGCTGCGCCCCACGATGTCCGTCACCTCGCCGGCGCCGAAGCGGGTGTTGACGGCGACAGCCGCCACGCCCAGCCGCGCGCAGGCCAGCAGCAGGATCACATAGGCGGGCACGTTGCCCAGCCAGAAGGCAATGCGGTCGCCGGGGCCGAAGCCCAGCGCCGCGAGGCCGCCGGCCACATGCGCGGCCTGCTTCACCATCTGGCCATAGGTGATAAGCTCGTCGTCCCAGATCAGGGCCACGCGGTCGGGGAACCGCGCGGCGGCCGCGTCAATCAATTCAGGGAGGGTTTCGAGCCGTGTCATCACTTACAACTAGCGAACGTCTGCAGCAGATCACAAGCGCCGAGAGCAGGCTGCTCGAGGGAAAGGTCGCCATCGTCACCGGCGCGGCCTCGGGCATCGGCCGTGCCAGCGCCCAGCTCTTCGCCATCCACGGCGCCAAGGTGCTGGCCGTCGACCTGCCGGATCACGGGCTGGTCGACGCCCATGAGGAGTATGACGACGTCATCGGCCTCGAGCACGACATCACCCAGCAAGACGCACCGGAGAAGATCGTCGACACCGCCATCGCCACCTGGGGCCGGCTCGACATCCTGTTCAACAATGCGGGCGTCAGTGGCCGGGCCAACACCGTCGACATGCCCGACAGCCACTGGGACAGGGTGATGAGCGTCAACGTCACCGCCCAGTTCCGGCTGGCCAAGGCGGCGATCCCGCACCTGCGCGAAAGCGGCGCGGGGCGCATCATCAACACCGCCTCGGTGATGGCGCAGGGCACCGATTTCGGCCTCGCCGCCTATTGCGCCTCGAAGGCGGGCGTCGCCGGCCTCACCCGCACCATCGCGCTCGAGGAAGGCCGCTACGGCATCACCGCCAACTACATCGAGCCCGGCGCCATCGTCACCGGCATGACCACCGCCATGCACGAGAACCCGGACGTGGCCCAGATATGGGCGAAGAAGTCGCCGCTCAAGCGCCTCGGCCAGCCCATCGACATTGCCAAGGGCGCGCTGTTCCTGGCGTCCGACCTGGGCGGGTTCGTGACCGGGCATGGGCTCAGGGTCGATGGCGGGCTGATGCTGCGCGTGTAATTGGACCTGCTTCGGACCTGATGTATATTGATTAGAGTCGATCAATATACATCAGGGTCTTGCATGCCGATTCAGATCGCCAATCCCGTCGTTGTCGAAAAAATCGAGAGGCTCGCAAACGAAACCGGACTGACTAAGACGGCCGCCGTGGAGAAGGCCGTGGATGCGCTGTTGAATGACAAGGATGCGCGAAAGGAAAATCTGCGCCGCCGCGTTAAGGCTGTGCTCGCCGAGATCGACAGCATCCCGGACAGGGCGGACGCCTTCGATCCCTTGGAGTGGGACGAAAATGGCCTGCCGATATGATCGTGATCGACAGCTCGGCTCTCGTGGCAATCGCGCTCTCCGAGCCGGAATGCGACGAGTTTATCGACATCCTGATTGCGGCCGAGGAATTACTGATCAGTTCGGTATCGGTCGTCGAAGCGCGCATGGTGATGCATGGCCGTAAAGGACAGCAGGGAACCATCCGCCTGAATGACATTCTGCGGATATACGATTTCAAGGTCCGGGCGCCAGGCGTCGCGGAGGCCGATCTTGCCAGTGAGGCTTTCGTCAAATACGGGAAGGGTAGCGGTCATCCTGCCCAACTCAACCTGGGTGACCTGTTCAGTTACGCGTTGGCCAGAAATGTCGACGCGCCCCTGCTGTACAAGGGCGGCGACTTCGCGCGAACCGATGTGATTTCCGCTCGTTAACCCAGCTCGTAGCTGGTGATCCCGAAGATCTCGCCCAGCGGCAGGAGCGGCGACGGGCCCATATACATGCGGGCGGTCTCGAACACTTTCGTCAGGCCTTTCTTCGCCGCCAGGTCGATGGCTGCCTGGTTGGGCTCGGGGGTGTCGAGGAAGACGGGCGCGGCCGCATCGCGCGCCGCGGCATCGAACAGGCGCTCGGCCACCTCCGCCGACACCGCGAACAGCGGGGCGATCTTGGTCCCCTGGTGGCAGGGGCGGGCGACGCAGAAGCCGTCCAGCCGGCTGCGGGAGAAGCAGCCCAGCACCCGGTGGCCTTCCGCGTTCAGCCAGATGTCGAGGAACCGGCGGCGGCCATAGCCGAAGCAGGCCAGGTCCATGGCCTCGACCGAGTGCATGTCGGCCTCGGTCAGCGGCCGAATGCCGCTGTCGGCGCTTGCGGACGGCGGCGTGCCGCCGAAGCGCAGATTGCGGTGGGCCAGGGTGAAGCCCCAGTCGGCGTAGTTGGCCTGCTGCTCCACCACGCCATCGAGCCCGATGGTGCGCACGTCGAGGGAATCGCGCCCGTAATTGGCAAGCCGGAAGCCGTAGCCTTCTCCCCGATAGTCGGGCAGGCAGATGTAGAATCCCATGAAGGCGAAGGCCGTGCCGTAGGGGAAGGCGGAGACCGCGGCGATCACCTTGCCGTCGAGCTCGCCGACGAGGAATCCGTTCGGATCCGTCTGGTAGAAGCACTCGGCATCGCGCAGTCCCGGATTCCAGCCTTCCTCAGCCGCCCATCCCACGATTTGGTCGACTTCCTCGCGGGTTGCCGTCCTGATGACGTAGTTGCCGTTGCCCACGCGTCTTCCCCTCGAATCAACCTTGCCCGCGGCCATTACAGCACCGCCTGTCAGAAATGTCGGCCCCTGGCGCCGCGTCAGCCCAGGTCGATGACGTCGTCGCCGGGCGGTTTCTCGAACAGCTTCGCCTCCAGGTCGGCGCGGCGCTCCAGCGCGGCTCGCTGGTTGACGTAGCCCTTCTCGGTGATCTCGTGGTTCTCCATCGAGGGCGGCTCGATCATCATCAGCGCCCGCTGGATGCGGGTCGAGGAACCCGGCTTCGCCTTGTTGTGGGCCCTGAGGCCCTCGCGGATGTGTCCGATCACCTTGGGATGCCGGATCAGGTCAGCGACCGGCACGTCCTCGCCCACGCCGGCAGTCCTGCGGCAGGCGGCCACGTTGGGCCACAATAGGGCGCCGACGAAATCCTTGTCGTGGCCGGCGATCAGGTTGTCGGCGACGAGCGGCGCGCAGGCGTCGTTCACATGCACGCGCAAGGTGCCGACCGAGACGAAGGTGCCCGAGGTCAGCTTGAAGTCCTCGACCACGCGGCCGTTGAAGCGCAGGCCCTGGTTGATGTCGTTCTCGTCGACCAGCGCGAGGGCGTCGCCGATCCTGTAGAAGCCCTCCTCGTCGAACGCCTCGGCGGTCTTCTCGGGCTGGCGGTAATAGCCGGTGAAGATGTTCGGGCCCTTCATCCGCACCTCCAGCTTGTCGCCGTTGGGCACCAGCTTCAGCGTGGTGCCGGGCATGGGCAGGCCGACATTGCCGGTGCCCTCGATCGGCCAGTGCAGCGTGGACGACACCGGGCCGGTTTCGGTCGAGCCCCAACCGGTGCGGAACAGCAACCGCTGGCCGGTCTCGCGCACCGCCAGGTCCTGGTAGCGCTGCCAGACCTCGTGCGGCAGGCTGGCGCCGCCATAGCCCAGCTTGCGCACGCTGGAAAAGAAGTGGCGGGCGAGCGCCGGATCCTCCTCGAGCGCGTGCACCACCAGCGCGTGGCCGGCGGCAACCGACAGATACTCGGTGGGCGACACCTCGCGCAGGTTCTCCACGGTCAGGTGCAGGAAGTCGGGCAACGGCTTGCCGTCGTCGATATAGAACGAGCCGCCCTGGCTCAGCACGCCGTTGAAGTTGGAATTGCCGCCATAGCAATGGTTCCACGGCAGCCAGTCCACCAGCACCGGCGCATAGCCCTCCTCGCGCGGAAAGATGATCTCGTTGGCCTTCTGGTTCGAGCACATCATCCGCTGGGTCTGCGCCACGCCCTTGGGCATGCCGGTCGAGCCCGAGGTGAACAGGTACTTCCCGACGGTATCGGGGCCTGTCTTGTCGAAGGCCGTCTTCACCGCATCGGTTGGCGTCACCGCGAGCAGGTCGGCGAAGGGCGTGGCCCTGAAGCCCCGCGGCGGATCGTCATGGGCGACCAACTCGACGCCGTCCAGGTTCAGCGAGCCGAGCGCCCGCTCGAACGGCGCACCCTGCTCGACGAAGATCAGTCTCGGCTCGATCAGGTCGAACACGTGGCGCAGCTTGTCGTTGGCGCCCGGCATGGTCGAATAGGCGGTCGCCACCGGCGAGGCGGGGATCCCGACCTGCATGGCCCCCATCACCAGCAGCGCCTGGTTGATCGAGTTGCCCGACAGGATCATCACCGGCTTCGAGGCGTCGAGGCCGCGGTCGAGCAGCGCCTGCGAGATCGCGTTCACCTTCCTCAGGCCCTCGCCATAGGTGATGCTCTCCCAGGAACGGTCCCTGGCGCGCTGGGCGATCCACAGCCGGTCCGGCACCTTCGCCGCCCATTTGTGCAGGAAGGCGACCACGTTCCTCTCGTAGTCGCCGAGTTCCAGCAAGGAGTCGACGATAATGCTGCCGTCGGCCCGGCGCACCATCTTGCCCTGCGGCTGCGCGTGCGGGATCGGCAGGAACGGGGCGAGGTTGGTCTTCTGGTCCATGGCGGGCCTCAGCGTCCTTTGACAGTCATCGTCCGGTAAATTGGGGCGGGCGCTTCTCCAGGAAGCTGGCGACGCCCTCCTTGTGGTCCTCGGTCTGGAACAGGATGCCCAGGATGTGGGCGATCCAGCTGCCGATCTCGCGGTGGTCGCCATAGGTGGTCTTGCGCAGCCCTTCCTTCAGGTGCTGCACGGCGAGCGGCGGGTTGCTCGCGATTTTCGCGGCCAGCGCATACGTTGCCGGCATCAGGTCTTCATGGGGCACGGTCTTCAGCACCAGGCCGATGCGCTCGGCCTCGGCGGCGTCGATGACGTCGCCGGTGAACAGCAGCTCCGCCGCCTTTTGCACGCCGACGATCAGCGGCAGGCGGGTCAGACCGCCAAGATCGGTGATCAGGCCGCGCTTGACGAACAGCTCGGCGAATTTCGCCCTGTCGGAGGCGATGCGGATGTCGGCCATCAGCGCCACGTCCATGCCCCAGCCCATGGCCGCGCCGTTGACCGCCGCGATGATCGGCTTGCCGCAATCCATGATCGCGGTGGCGGCGGGCGTGGGCACCGGCTTGACGCGGGTCAGGCGGTGCACGCTGCCCTCGCGCTCGCTGCCGGCCATGATGGCGCGCACGTCGTCGCCGGAACAGAAGCCGGGGTCGGCGCCGGTCAGCACCACCGCGCGCACCTCGGCGTCGTCGTGCGCCAGCCGGAACGATGTCTCCAGCTCGTCATAGGCCCGGCGATTGAGCGCGTTGTAGATTTCGGGACGGTTCAACGTGACCGTCGCGACGTGATCCTTCACTTCGTAGACGACGTGGACGAATTCTTCAGGCTTCAGCATCCCGCCTCCCCGGCAACGCGCCAGTCTATTCGGCGCACGATGGGCTTGGCAACGCGGCTCTGTCCCATCCCGTGCGCCTGCTGACGGCAGCGCCGAAGTTTGGAGTATGATCCAGTGATCGGGTTGACAATATTGATTTAGACAACTCATAGTATGATAAAAGACGTCATGTCCGTTTAATTGGACACTCGTACAACAACCTAAAATAGACCTAAGTATAAAAGATAAAGTACCGACAGACTTTAATTGGGGAGGACGACGTGACCAACGGAACAACCGTCATTCGTGCCGGCGCGATCATTGCCGCCGTGTACACCGCATCGCTGACAATTGCGCCATCGCTGGCCCTGGCCCAGGACCCTCCTGCGCCGGCCGTCCAGAAGACCGAAAGCATCACCGTGACCGCGCGCAAGCAGGAGGAAACCCTGCAGGAAGTGCCGGTGGCGGTGACCGCCATCGGCGGCGGCGACGTGGAGCGCTTCAACTTCGACAAGATCGAGGACGTGGTGACCCGCATCCCGACCCTGAACGTCCAGATCGGCGGCTCGGGCTCGGGTGCCCAGCTCAGCCTGCGCGGCGTGGGCTCGTCCAACATCTCGGCCGCCTTCGACTCCGCCGTGGCGCTCGACTTCGACGGCGTCCAGGTCAGCACCATGCGCATCCTGCAGTCCGGCTTCATGGACGTGCAGCAGATCGAGGTGCTGAAGGGACCGCAGTCGCTCTATTTCGGCAAGAGCGCCTCGGGCGGCGTGCTGTCGATCAAATCGAGGAATCCCACGCCGGTCTGGGAGTTCGGCGGCAAGGCAGCGTACGAGTTCGAGGAGCGCGGCTATACGCTGGAAGCCTTCATGTCCGGCCCGGTCAACGACAAGCTCGGGGTCAGGCTGGCGGCCCGGTTCAACGACATCTCGAAGCTGCTGTTCAATACGGCGCCGGTCGCCGATCCCAAGCGCGGCGAGCAGAACCTCAACATCCGGGGCACGCTGCAGTTCGATCCGACCGACAGTTTCTCGGCCAACCTCAAGCTGAACTACGTCCGGCACGAGAATGACGGCGCCATCTTCTTCGCGGCCAACGATTGCGGCCCCAACGGCAGGGCGGACGAGATCTTCCTGCTCAGCGGCGGTTTCGTGGTGCCGCCCGGCTATACCTGCGCCGCCGACGGCAAGACCTTCTTCCTGCCCGACATCGCTCCGCCGCTGGCGATCCAGTCGCCGGCCGAGGCGCACAAGCCCGGCAGCGCGGGCGGCGTGCCCTACGGCCAGGCCAGAACATTCTTCGGCATCCTCAAGCTGGACTGGGACATCACCGATTCCCTCACCCTGTCCACCGTGACTGGCTATGTGGACCAGTCGGCGCAGGACCAGGACGAGTACAGCTATGGCGGCCTGCTCAATGGCGTGTCGTTCGGCGTGGGCACCGGCCTCACCGACCACGTGCTCGAGCAGTTCAGCCAGGAAATCCGGCTCGCCAGCGACTTCGACGGTTTCTTCAACTTCATGATCGGCGCCTTCTACGAGTCGAAGCACACCGAATTCAACACCGGCCAGCAGGCGGTGAACATCTCGCTGCTGGGTCGCGATCCGGTCACCGGCAACACGTTCGACTGGTACAAGCGTCACATCACCAACGGCGACGCCTTCTCGATTTTCGGCAGCGTCGCGTTCGATATCACCGACCGGCTGGAGCTGTCGGGCGGCCTGCGCTGGACCAAGGAGAAGAAGGTCAACAACATCCTCGTGCCCTATGTGCACACCTTCCTGTCGTCGGGCCCCGCCTTCATCGACAGCGGCTTCGATTCAGGGCCGATCCGGTTCAAGGACGACAATCTGTCGCCGGAAGTGACCCTGAGCTACCAGGCCATGGACGACCTGAACATCTATGCGTCGTTCAAGACCGGCTTCAAGTCGGGCGGTATCGACAATTCGGCGCTGCCCTCGTCCAATCTGCTGGGCTTTGCCAGCGACGATCCGGCAGTGCGCCAGGCAACCGCCGACGCGCTGATCTACGAATCCGAGACGGCCAAGGGCGGCGAGATCGGCGTCAAGTCCCAGTGGGCCGACCGGACCGTGACGATCAACCTGACCGGCTTCTACTATGTGTTCGACGATCTGCAGGTGCAGAACTTCGACGCGGTGGCCATCCAGTTCGCTACGTCCAACGCGGGCGAGGTGACCACCAAGGGCTTCGACGTGGACTTCAGCTGGCTGACGCCCGTCGAGGGCCTGCGGATCTTCGGCGCGCTGGCCTATACCGACGCCAAATACACGGCGTTCTTCGACTCCAACCCCAACAACGATCCCGCGATCGACGACGACCTGGATGGCCGGACCGTGGCCCGCGCTCCGAAATGGGCGGGCAATCTCGGCGCCGACCTTCGCATCCCGCTGGGCAACGCGCTGGAATTCGGCATCACCGGCAACATGCAGTTCAGCGGCAAGTACTTCACCAACGAGGACTCGTTCGACGACATCATCCAGGACTCCTACGTCACCTTCGACCTGGCGCTCTCGGTCGGCGACCCCGACGGACGGTGGCAGCTGGCGCTGATCGGTACCAACCTCAGCAACGAGCTGTACATCCAGACCAGCGGCGGCCGCCCGTTCCTGGCACCGCCGGGGAACGTCCGCGGGCTGCCGGCGGGCGATGACCAGGTCCTCAACTTCAATCGCGGCCGGCAGATATCGATCGAGGCCTCGTTCCGGTTCTGAGCACGGGGCGCGGCGGCTTCCCGCCGCCGCGCCGCGCGGACCGCCGCTCGGGCGGAAGCGGGAACCCGGAGCAACGCAGGGTTGTCTCCGCGCGTGCGAATATGCGTTCCTTCCGGCGCCGGCTGTGGAAGAATAAGGCCGGGTAGGGACCGTTTACACGCCGTGGCACGCGGCAGCATCGGGCGAAAAACTTGACAGGACTTTCGGGGGCGAGGTGGGCCGCCCGCTGGGTGATCGCAGTCGGGGCATTGGGTGTCGATTCGGCAGTGGCGCCGGCGGTTGCGCAGGAGTCGGTTACCGTCACCGCGCGCAAGCAGGACGAGACCCTCCAGTCCGTCCCCGTCACCGTGACGGCGGTCGGCGCCGGCGAGATGGCGCGGTTCCAGTTCGACAAACCCGAGGACATCATGAACATGGTCCCGACCCTGCGTGTGCAGGTCGGGGGACCCGGATCGGGCGGCCAGGTGGCCCTGCGCGGCATCGGTTCGTCCAACCTCTCGGCCGCCTTCGATTCCGCGGTCGCGCTGAACTTCGACGACGTGGTCGTCAGTTCCATGCGGGTGCTGCAGTTCGGCTTCGACGACATCCGGCAGATCGAGGTGCTGAAGGGGCCCCAGTCGCTGTATTTCGGCAAGAGCGCGTCGGCCGGGGTGCTGTCGTTCAAGTCGGCCGATCCCACCGATAGCTGGCAAGCCGGTGGCCGGGCGGCCTACGAATTCGAGGAGAGGGGCCTTACCCTGGCGGCCTTCGTCGCCGGGCCGGTCACGGACTCGCTGGGCATGCGGCTCTCGGCATCGTTCAACGACGTGGCGCGGCTCTACCGCAACTCGGCGCCCGGCGTTGCCGACCCGGTTCGCGGCGAGCGCAACGTCAACGTTCGCGCGACCTTCCAGCTCGACCCGTCCGACCGCTTCTCGGCCAGTCTGAAGGCCAACCACATCCGCTACGAGAACGACGGCGCGCTGCGCTTCGTTGTGGTCGACTGCGGCGCCAACGGGGTTGCCGATCCCTATGTGGCGCTGAACGGGGCGTTCCGTATGCCGGCGGGATATGGCTGCGACACGTTGGGCAAGACCTACTTCCTGCCCGATTCCGCGCCGCCGCTGGCCGTCAAGCCGCCGCCGGGCGTCGACAATCGGGACGGAGCGGGCTTCGGCGTGTCGCGGATCTGGTTCGGCCGCCTCAAGCTCGACTGGCAGCCGGCGGACGGCCTCGCATTGACCTCGGTTACCGGCTACTTCGACCTCGACGCCCGCGAGCAGGAGCAGTACAGCTTCGGCGGCGTGTTTCGCGGCGTCGGCTGGGGACTGGCCGGCGGCGTACCGGAACACGACATCGAGCAGTTCAGCCAGGAACTGCGGCTGGCCAGCGCATGGGACGGTCCGTTCAACTTCATTCTGGGCGCGTTCTACGAGGCCCGCACCATCCTCTTCGCATCGGCCCAGCAGATCGTCGCCATCTCGCTGCTGGGGCCCGATCCCGTCACCGGGAGCACGTTCGACTGGTACAAGAGCATCGTCACCGACACCGATGCGTTTTCGGCGTTCGGCAGCGCCCGGCTGGCGCTGACCGATGCGCTGGAGTTGACCGCCGGACTACGCTGGACCACCGAGACCAAGCGCACCGTGATCCGCTTCCCCTATGTCCATGCCGTTCTCGGCGCCAGCCCGGCCTTCGTCGAAAGCGGCTTCGACTCCGGCATGATCCGGTTCAGCGACGCCAACCTGTCGCCCGAGGCGTCGATCGCCTGGCGCGCCAGCCCCGACCTGACCCTTTACGGCGCGTTCAAAACCGGCTTCAAGTCGGGCGGCATCGACAATTCGGCGTTCGCCTCGGCCACGCTGCAGGGCCTGCTCAGCCCCGTCGAGGCGGTGCGCGCCGTCGCCACCGACCAGCTCTCGTTCGACTCCGAGACCGCGCTCGGCGGCGAGATCGGCGTCAAGGCGCGGCTGTTGGGGGAGACGTTGACCCTCAACGGCTCGATCTATCATTACGTCTTCGAGGATCTGCAGGCGCAGCACTTCGATCCGCGGCGAGCGCAATACGTGACCACCAACGCCAGCGAACTCACGACAAGGGGCGTCGACCTGGACTTCCGCTGGACGACGCCCGTCGAAGGGCTCAGCTTCTTCGGCTCGCTCGCCTATACGGATGCGAGCTTCACCAAACCCTATGTAGCCGACCCCGTAAGCCATCCGGAGCGGGATATCGGTGGCCGGAGGGCGGCGCGCGCGCCGCGATGGGCGGGCAATCTGGCGACCGACCTGCGGATACCGCTGGGCAACGCGCTGGAACTGGGGCTGACCGGCAATCTGGTATTCACCAGCGCCTATTTCACCAACGACCTGTCGCGCGATGACTACGTCCAGCCCGGCTATGTCTCCGTCGACGTCAATGTATCGGTGGGCGATCCCGAGGGTGGCTGGCAGCTGGCCCTGATCGGCCGCAATCTCACCGACAGGCGCGCGGTCGCCACCAGCGGCCCGCGCACCTACCTGCCCCCGGCAGGCGACGACCGCGTCCTCGACCTGACGCGGGGGCGGCAACTATCGCTGGAGGCCTCCGTTCACTTCTAGAGCAAGAGCAGATCAGATCGATTCAATCTGATCTGCGTCGTTTGCTCTGGGATTGGCGTGCCGGAAGACCGGGTATCAGACCCGTCTTCTTGCCGTTCAGACTGCGGTTTCGGCAGAGCAACCCCGGACGGTTTCATGTTGCAAAAGGAAACAAACAATTTTAAGTATATGCCTAATTCCCGCCTTAATTCGAATTTCGTCGCTCAATGTGGAGTGTCCGATCGTGCCAAAGGCCCTGAAAAGTTTCGCATCCGACATGAAGGGCGTGACCCTGATCGAGTACGGCCTGATCGCCGCGCTCATCGCGGTGGCGCTCGCCAGCATCCTGGGCACGGTCGGCAGCAATCTGAACCGCGTGTTCACGACCATCTCGACGAAGGTCTGACCGAGGGCTAAGGCGCCGCCGTCCACCACGGCTCTCTCAGGGAATATTTGCGCACCTTGCCCGCGCCCGTCAGCGGCAGCGGCTCGGTGCGGAACTCGTAGCTCTTGGGGCATTTGTAGGCGGCGATCAGCGACCGGCAGTGCATGTCCAGCCCCTCTTGCGTGACCTCGTGCCCGTCACGCGCGACGATCACCGCGTGGACGGCCTCGCCCCACCGCTCGCTGGGGACTCCGATCACCGCGCACTGCGCCACGGCCGCATGGCGGTAGAGTGCGTTCTCCACCTCGCCCGAATAGATGTTTTCGCCGCCGGAGATGATCATGTCCTTCAGCCGGTCGGCGACGAACACGAAGCCGTCGTCATCCATATAGGCGAGGTCGCCGGTGAACATGCGTCCGCCGCGGATCGCGCGGGCGGTCTCGTCGGGCCGGCGCCAGTAGCCCAGCATCACCGTGGGGCCCGCGGCCGACACCTCGCCGACGGTGCCGCGCGGCACCTCGGCGCCGTGCTCGTCTACGATGCGCACGTCCATGCCGTGGATTGGCTGCCCGGCCGAGCGCAGCTTGGGGCCGCCGACGAACTGGTATTCGGGTTTCAGCAGGCAGAAGAAGCCGGTGGTCTCGGTCATGCCGTAGCGCTGCATGAAGCGGGCGTTGGGAATCTTCTCCAATGCGCGCGTCAGCAGCGCCTCGGCGATGGGCGAGGCGCCGTAGATCATGCCGCGCAGCGAGGACAGGTCGTAGTCGTCGAAATTCGGATGATCGAGCACGGCGCGCAGCATGGTCGAGACCAGGTAGGTCTCGGTGACGCCGTGATCCTCGATCGCCTTCAGCGTCGCCTCCGGCTCGAAGCGCGGCAGGCAGACATGGCTGCCGCCCGACATGGTCGCGCCCATCACCGTGCCCACATCGGCAAGGTGGAACATGGGGGCCACGTGCAGCCCGACCGAGTCCGGATGGAACATGTCCTCGGCGATCATCATGATCGAGTGCATGTAGAGGTTCGATTGGCTGAGCATCACCCCCTTCGACCGGCCGGTGGTGCCGCCGGTGTAGAAGATGCCGGCAAGCTGGTCGTGGGGCACCGGCTCGGGCGGGATCGGCGCCGCGCCGGCGATCAGCATCTCCAGATCATGGGCGCCCTCGGGCGTCACCGAGCCGGTGGAGATGACGATCTCGATCGAGGGCGCACCTGCCAGCACGGCGGGCAGCAGGTCGAGATGCGCGTCGTCGACGATCATCACCCGGGGCTCGCAGTCGTTCAGCCCGTCGATGATCTCGGGCAGCGCCCAGCGGGTGTTGACGGGCGCGATGGCCGCGCCCGCCCACGGGATGGCGAAATAGGCCTCGATGTGCCAGCCGGCATTGTCGGCCATCACGGCGACGCGGTCGCCGTGCCGTACACCCAGAGACAGCAAGGCCGAGGCGAACCGGGAAACCCGGTCCTCGACCTCGGCCCAGCTCAGCCGCCTGCCCGGTTCGATGATCGCCGTGTGGTGTCCGCGAAGCTGGGCGGTACGGCGCAGGCCGAGCGAGAGCAGCATGGGTTCCGTTCTACTCGGCGGCCTTCTTCAGCCGGGCCGCCTTCTTCGGGCCCTGGAAGCCGAACAGATAGCCCGCCACCTTGCGGATCTGGATTTCCTCCGAGCCCTCGGTGATCCGGTAGCGGCGGTGGTGGCGGTAGATGTGCTCGAACGGCTTGTGGCGCGAATAGCCCATGCCGCCATGGGTCTGGATCGCCTGGTCGGCCGCGTTGCAGGCCAGCCGGTTGCCGCGGTAGTTGCACATGGAGACGGCGTCCGACACCTCCATGTGGTTGTGGCGGTCCAGCTCCCACGCGGTCTTGCGGACCAGCCAGCGGACCATCTCGCACTCGGTCTGCAGCTCGGCCAGCGGCCACTGGATCGCCTGGTTGGCCGAGATCGGCTTGCCGAACACGATGCGGTTGTTGGCATATTCGACCGATTCATTGATGCAGTACTGGCCGACGCCGACGCCGGAGGCGGCCTGGCGGATGCGGTTCTCGTGCAGGAAGGTCTGCGCCACGGCGAGGCCCATGCCCTCTTCGCCGAAGATCGACGAGTGCGGCACCTTCACGTTGCGCAGGGTCACATGCGCGTGGTCGGTGGGCATGTTGAAGGTCCACATGAACTTCTCGACCTTGAAGCCCGGCGAGTTGGTCGGCACGAAGAAGCAGGTGATGCCCTTGGCGTCGCCCGGCTTGCCCGAGGTACGGGCGTAGATCATGTCGTGGGTGGCGTGATGCAGGCCGGTATTCCACATCTTCTCGCCGTTGATGACCCAGTCGCCGTTGCCGCCCTCGCGGACCGCCGTGGTCTCCATCCAGGTGGCGTCCGAACCGTGGTCGGGCTCGGTCAGGCCGAAGGCGACGCGGGCCTTGCCGGTGATCGCCGGCTCGAGGAACTGCTCCTTCTGCTCCTTGTTGCCGAAGCCCATCATCATGTGCACGAACGGGAAGTTGCCGACGATGGAGCTTTCGTTCTGCAGGTCGTTGTGCAGGCCCAGGCCCTTCTTCGCCAGGTGCTCGCGGATGATCGCCATGCCCAGGTTGGAGCCGCCGTCGCCGCCCACTTCCTTCGGCAGCGCGTAGCGCAGATGGCCAGCCTTGTCGGCGCGGCGGCGCATCTCGCGCAGCAACTCTTCCCACTCTTCGTTGGGCTGGCCGTCATTCTCCCAATCTGTGCGCGAATCCTCGCGGCGGTGATCGAAGAAGCGGATGTTGTCGTTCTCGTTCTCGAGCGGCTTGATCTCCTTCTCGATGAAGGCGTCGAGCGCGTCGAGCTTGGCCTGGATATCGGCCGGAATGGTGAAATCCATGGTTCTCTCCCCTGACGGATCGTGGCGGCCCGAAGGCCCGGTCGCCGCAGACTATAGGACCTCGGTTACCGCCTGTTAACGGGAAAAGGGCACGAATAAAGGTTCGCGGGATGCTGGCGGATTGGTCAGTCTGACGGGGAGGAGTTTTGGCTTGGTCCGTTGGGTGAGGCGGCCTCATTATTGACGAATGCAAGCTGGACCGATTGGCGGATCGCGAACTTGGACGCAATCAGGAGCGATAGGTTTGATATTTGGAATTAAAGAGGCCGACATAGACGACGTTGTGCAGATATTGGTGCGTCATCTTGCCCTCTCGTTCAACAGTCGGTGGGACAGCGAGGAGGGTCTTGTTTACTGGTGGTGTGAAGAGCCAAACAAACTTGGCTTTTCATATCAGGAAATTATTGTCCGTAGTTCCCATTACCCCGATCCGGAGACACATGAAACATACCTAGGGAATAAAGATTGGGAGGGCTATCAAGTTATAATACTGATCTCGGATGAACTGGGCGCGAACGAGAAAGTGCTTCAATTGATCGCTGAACAGAGGTTGGCGGCGACGGAGATACTCCCGAGGCATCCTGTCGGTCGCTGACAGGGTAGATGTTATCTGTCCGCGTTAACTCGCAATCCGCTTCGCGATGTCGTACGCCGCCTTCGACTGCGGCCAGGCGCGCTTGCCCATCATCAGGGCGTGCTCGCTCGAGGCCGTGCCCTTCTGGGCGCGGGCGAGGATGCCGAGGGAAATCTGCGCGTGGCGGAACAGCATGGCGGCCAGGTAGTACTCCCAGTGCGGGATGCTGCTCCGACCCGAATATTTGCGGTAGAGCGCCAGCATCTCTTCCTCGGTGGGGATGCCCATCTCGGTCAGCGGCAGGTCCTTCAGGCCGCCCGGCGTGTCGCTGCCCTGGCGGTAGTAGAGCGCGTAGACGGCCAGGTCGGCGAGCGGCTGGCCGATGGTCGACAGCTCCCAGTCCAGGATGCCGATCACCTTCGGCTCGGTTGGGTGCAGCACCAGGTTCGCCAGCTTGTAGTCGCCGTGGACGATCGTCGCCGGCTCCTCGGGCGGGATGTTGGCGGGCAGCCAGTCGGCCAGCCAGTCCATCTCCGGGATTTTCGTGGTCTCCTCCAGCCGGTACTGGCCGACGAAGCGGCTGAGCGTGCGCGCCATGTAGTCGGTCGGCTTGCCGTAGTCGGAGAGGCCGACGGCCTGGTAGTCCACCGCGTGCAGCCGGGCGAAGGTCTCGATCATGGAGTCGTGGATCGCGGCCCGCTCCTCCGGGTTCGAGTCCGGCACGTCGTTGCCCCAGATGATGCGGCCGTCCAGGTGGTCCATGATGTAGAACCAGGTGCCGATGACGCTCTCGTCGGTGCACAGCGCGTAGGTCTTCGGCACCGGCACGTCGGTCGCGCCCAGCGCCGACATCACCTTGTATTCCCGGTCGACGGCATGGGCCGACTTCAGCAGCTGCCCCGGCGGCTTGCGGCGCATCACGTAGCGCTTGCCGCCGGCGGTCAGGCTGTAGGTGGGGTTGGACTGGCCGCCCTTGAACTCGCGCACGTCGAGATTGCCGGTGAAGCCGGCGACGTTCGCCTCCATGAATGCCTGCAGCCTGCCGACGTCGAAGCCTCGGCCCGGCGCGACGGGCTGGGTGCCGGTGAACAGGTCCTGGTCAGACATGCTCGGCCTCCTTCTTCATGGCGTTCTCTCGTTCGATCATGGTGCGCTCGCCGATGCCCAGCAGGCGCGCGGCGACGGTCCAGATGCAGCCCAGAAGCTGTATCCCCAGCACGGCGGCGAAGGCAAGCCGATAGCTCTCGGGCGCGGCGTCGGCGCCGATGCGCGGGTAGAAGTCCAGCAGGCTCCCGACCACCCACTGGATGATGGATGTGACGAGGAAGCTCATCTGGTTGAAGCCGGTATAGACGCGGCCGGCGAGATGGACCGGGAATGCCCGCGCCAGGCTGGCGACGGTCAGGCTCGCCCAGCCGATGGACAGCGCCCAGAAGATCCACAGGATGGTGCCGCCGGGGAAGGCGATGATCAGGCCCAGCGCCAGCATGCTGAGGAAGGTGCCGGCATAGGGCACCGCCATGGGCCCGAAGCCACGCTTGCCCAGCCACTCCATCAGGTATCCCACCAGCAGGTAGTTGAAAACCGAGACGAAGGCGATCAGGAACAGGATGTCGGTGGCGCCCGACAACGCGAGCCCGCCGGGTCCCCGCAGCCAGGCGATGACGTACAGGGTGCCGATGCCCTGCGAGATGCCGATGGAGATGAACGCCCAGGGCGTGGTGCGCCAGAAATAGCCGTCGCCATAGACCTTGCCGATGCCCTTGATCTGGCTCAGCAGGCTCTCGCCCGACGGCTTCGAGTCATGGCGTGGCGCCAGCGTCAGCAGCATCAGGGCGGCAAGCAGCGCCAGCGCCGCCATGGCCAGGTTGATGCCGCGCCAGTCGGTGACCTGCAGCAGCCACTGGGTAGGCTTGGTGGCCGAGATCGAGCCCAGGATGCCGACCGAGAACTGGATGCCGTTGATCGTCGGCAGCTTGTTCACCGGAAACCACAGCGAATAGGTCTTCAGCGCCGCCATCATGCAGGCGGCGAAACCCATGCCCATCAGCACGCGCCCGGCGGCCATATGCTCGCTGGTGTGCGCGACGGCGAAAACCAGGGTGCCGGCCGCGGCGACCGCCAGCATGGCGGCGCAGACCTTGCGCGTGTCGTAGCGGTCGAGCAGCACGCCGATGGGCAGCTGCGCCAGGCCGAAGGCGATGAAGAAGGCGGTGCCGAAGGTCAGGCCCATGGTCGCTTCGGACAGCGCCAGGTCGGCCTGCACCGGCCCCTTCAGCAGGTTGCCGCTGGAGCGGCAGAACATGGAGAGGAAAAAGCCGAAGCCGAACGCGGCCAGGATGCGCAGGGCGAGGCCCGCGGGCAGGGTGGCGATCTTCAAGGGCGGCGGTCCGGTTCAGCGCGGTTGGTTCGCGCGGCAGCCTAGCGGCAATCTGGACGGTAGCCTAGGACGGATTCAGCAGGCGCGCCGAAATCAGTCGGCGCGCCTGTCGCTGTAGAACAGGTGGCTGCCCAGCCGCGCCGTCTGCACCATCCGGCTGGTCCAGCCCGGCTTGCCGACGTTGACCGAATGGAAATACTGGGAATCGCCGACCGGGTCCGGCAGCCAGTTCTCGCGCACCATGTAGGCGATGCGGTTGGCCGTGTCCCAGGCCGCCGCGTCGTACGGGCGGTCGGGAAGACCGTCGCACGCGAAGTGGAACTGGCACTGGTTCAGCATCTTCTGGTTCTGGAAGACGACGCCGCAGATGGTGGCCGGATAGCGGGTATCGCCCACCCGGTTCAGGATCACCCGCGCCACCGCCGCCTGGCCCTCGGTGGGCTCGCCCCGCGCTTCGAAATAGACCGCCTGCGCCAGGCAGTATTGCTGACCGTCGTCCAGTTCGGGAACCTGCGCGAACTCAATGAGTTCGTGCATGGTGGTCGGAAGCGGCGCGCCGACGCTCGCCTCCAGCGCCGCCATGCGGTGCTGGGCCCAGGATTGTATGGGGGGTGAGTGGTGAAGCCCCGCGCTCGCGGGGATCGTCATGACACCGGCGCTCACGACGAAAGCGACGGCGACATGCCAGATGTTTGTCAACTTCACTATTGAGTGTTGCCCTGCGTAGTTAGCGCACGAACGGCGACTCATGCCGTGCCCGACGCACCCGGGAATGCCCTACCCGGTAGCGAACGGACGAGGGGGAGTTAGTCGTTCAGCGCTCAAGGTGCAAGCTTTTTTGGCCCGAAATTGGACCAAAAGTGGGGTATCCAGTGACCTCTGGTAGGTTTGAGGCGCGCTAACTACAACTAATTGTAGGGGTTTCGCCTATTTCTTGGAAAGAGCCTCAAGCTGCTTCTGCAGCGCATCAAGCTGGGCCTTTACCTGGGCGAGCGATTCATCCGGGCTTTCCTTCGCTGGCTTCGCGGCAGGCTGTTCGGTGTCGCCGCCATGCGCCGAGAACGGCGAGAACATGTTGAACATGCGCTCGAACAGGGCAATGTTCTGGCGTGCCATGTCCTCGAAGCGGGCCAGCGGCGCCTTGGGCGTAAAGGTGTTGACCAGGTACTCCCGCATCTTTTCCTGATCGCGCGTGAACCGGTCCATGCTCATGTCGAGATATTTCGGCAGCGCGGCCTGCAGCGTGTCGTCGTAGAAGCGGATCAGCTGGCGCAGGAAGTTGATAGGCAGCAGGTTCTCGCCCTTGGACTCCTGCTCGAAGATGATCTGGGCCAGTACCGAGCGGGTGATGTCCTCGCCGGTCTTGGCGTCGAACACCACGAAATTGTCCCCCTGCTTCACCATCTCGCGCAGATAGTCGAGCGTCACGTAGGAACTGGTGGCCGTATTGTAGAGTCGGCGATTCGCGTATTTCTTGATGACGATGGGCGCCTTTTCGGCGCCTTGGTCGGCGGCGGTCGGCGATTCCGGTGCCTTGGCTATCTTACGCTCCCTCAACGACTCTTTCCCCCGACCCACGCCTTTCAGCGCGCCTAACTTTTGAGCATCTTGCGCGTTCATGTTGCAACGCGCAAGGCATTACTTCCCGAAAACCGCTTGATTCTACCGCGTTGCACTATAAGGTCCGCGGCATCCGCGGGCGTCCCGAATCGTGGCGCACAGAGCGGCGCAGATTCAGGGAGAATTCCAGATGACCGATGTGTTTATCGTCAGTGCCGCCCGCACGCCCGTGGGCGCCTTCAACGGCTCCCTGAGCGGCGTGCCCGCCCACTATCTCGGCCAGGTTGCCATGACCGAGGCGCTGAAGCGCGCCAGCGTCGACGGCGCCGATGTGGAAGAGGTGATCTTCGGCCAGATCCTCACCGCCGGCCAGGGCCAGAACCCGGCCCGCCAGGCGTCCATGGCCGCGGGCATCCCGAAAGAGGTTTCCGCCTGGGTCGTGAACCAGATGTGCGGCTCGGGCCTGCGCACGGTCGCGCTCGCCACCCAGGCGATCAGGAACGGCGACGGCGGCATCATCATCGCCGGCGGCCAGGAGAGCATGAGTCAGGCCCAGCACGCCGCCTATCTGCGCACCGGCGTCAAGATGGGCTCGCTCGACATGGTCGACACCATGATCAAGGACGGCCTGTGGGACGCCTTCAACGGCTACCACATGGGCAACACCGCCGAGAATGTCGCCAAGCAGTGGCAGATCACCCGCGAGCAGCAGGACGAGTTCGCCCTTGCCTCGCAGACCAAGGCCTCGGCCGCCCAGAAGGCCGGCAGGTTCAAGGACGAGATCGTTCCCGTGACCATCAAGGGCCGCAAGGGCGACGTGGTGATCGAGGACGACGAGTACATCCGCCATGACGCGACGCTCGACAAGATGTCGGGCATGCGCCCCGCCTTCACCAAGGACGGCACCGTGACCGCGGCCAATGCCAGCGGCATCAATGACGGCGCCGCCGCGCTGGTGCTGATGTCCGGCGAGGAAGTGCAGCGCCGCGGCCTTAAACCACTGGCGCGCATCGCCTCGTGGGCCCAGGCCGGCGTCGACCCGGCGATCATGGGCACCGGCCCGATCCCGGCCAGCCGCAAGGCACTGGAAAAGGCCGGCTGGAAGGCCTCGGACCTCGACCTCATCGAGGCCAACGAGGCGTTCGCCGCCCAGGCCTGCGCCGTCAACAAGGACATGGGCTGGGACACCTCGAAGGTGAACGTCAATGGCGGCGCCATCGCCATCGGCCACCCGATCGGCGCCTCGGGCGCCCGCGTCCTCGTCACCCTCTTGAGCGAGATGGGCAAGCGCGACGCCAAGAAGGGCCTCGCCACCCTGTGCATCGGCGGCGGCATGGGCATCGCGCTCACCGTCGAACGCGACTAGAATCGACGAAACAAAAACCTAGAAAACACCCGCACCCGAAGAACCCAGGGAGACTGATCATGTCACGCGTTGCGCTGGTTACCGGCGGCACCAGAGGTATTGGAGCGGCCGTTTCGTGCGCCCTCAAGGACGCAGGCTACAAGGTCGCGGCGAACTACGCCGGAAACGACGAGGCCGCGGCTCAATTCAAGAAGGACACTGGGATCGCCGTGTTCAAGTGGAACGTGGGCGACTTCGACGCCTGCGCCGAGGGCATCAAGCAGGTCGAGGCCGAGCTGGGCCCGGTCGACATCCTCGTGAACAATGCCGGCGTGACCCGCGACGCCATGCTGCACAAGATGTCGAAGCAGCAGTGGGACGACGTGCTGAACGTCGACCTCACGTCCGTGTTCAACATGTGCCGCCACCTGATCGACGGCATGCGCGAGCGCAATTTCGGCCGTATCATCAACATGACCTCGATCAACGGCCAGAAGGGCCAGATGGGTCAGACCAACTACTCCGCCGCCAAGGCCGGAATGATCGGCTTCACCAAGGCGCTGGCGCAGGAGACGGCCAAGAAGGGCATCACCGTCAACGTGATCGCGCCGGGCTACATCAACACCGAGATGGTCGCCGCCGTGCCCGAGAAGGTGCTGGAAGGCATTATCGCGACGATCCCGTGCGGCCGCCTGGGCGAGCCGGAGGACATCGCCCGCGGTGTGCTCTATCTCGCCGCCGACGAGGCCAGCTTCATCACCGGCTCCACGCTTACCATCAACGGCGCCCAGTACATCGCCGGCTGACCGGAGATTCGGAGAATGCGGAAAGGGCGGCCTCGGCCGCCCTTTTTGTTGGCCCCAGGCTGTGCTGGCATTATATTGAAATGCTAGCATCATTTGGCGGGGTGATCCGTGGGTAGCATCAGCGTTCGCAAGATCGATGACGAAATTCTGGACGGGCTTCGTATTCGCGCTTCGAGACGGGGCGTGTCCATGGAAGAAGAGGTGCGGCAGATCCTGAAGGATGTCGTGAAGCCGCCGGAGAGGCTCGGTGATATCGCCCGGCGGTACTTCGGTCCTCAAAATGGCCTGAAGGACTTCGAACTGCCGTCACGCGGCGAACTGCATGAGCCGATCGACTTCTCGGAATGATCTTGCTCGACACCGATGTGTTGTCCGAGCTGTTGCTGGTAAGACCCGACGCGCTTGTGAGCGCGTGGTTCGAAGCTCAGCCTGTCTCGACACTTCATGCGTCGTCCATAACCGTAGCGGAAATTGTCTACGGACTTCGAATCATGCCGCAGGGCCAAAGACGCGAAAGCCTCCGGACGCGGTTTGAACTTTTCCTCCGCGAGGCATTCCCGAACCGGGTGATGGGCTTCGACGAGCATGCCGCACGAGCCTACGGCGACATACTCGGGGCGCGTAGGGACATGGGGCGCCCGATGAATATCCCGGACGGGCAGATTGCCGCCATTGCTCAAGTCAATGGTTTGGTGTTGGCTACCCGCAACGTTCGTGATTTCGAGAATATTGGTCTCGAACTGATCAATCCGTTCGACTCCCGCAACGCTTAGAAATTGTCCTTCCGCCGCCGGGTCTCGGCGAACACCTCGACCAGCGGGGCGCCGACCATGCCGAGCGTGGCCTGCAGGTCCGGGCTGTCGGGGCGCAGGAACGGGTTGGTGGCGATTTCCTCGGCGAGGGTCGAAGGCACCGTCCGTTCGCCGCGGGCGCGCATGTCGTCGATCATCGACTTGCGGGCGACCAGCGCGCCGTTCTGCGGCTCCACCGTGATGGCGAAGGCGGCGTTGGACTTGGTGTATTCGTGGGCGCAGTATACCTGCGTCTCGGGCGGCAGGGCGCGCAGCTTGGACAGCGACGTCCACATCTGCTGCGGCGTGCCCTCGAAAAGCCGGCCGCAACCCAGCGCGAACATGGTGTCGCCGCAGAACAGGGCGTCCGAGTCCTCGAACCAGAAGGCGATGTGGCCGCGGGTGTGGCCGGGCACGTCGAACACCTTGGCGACGCTTTCGCCGAGGGCGTAGCTGTCGCCGTCGCCTACCTCCACGTCGATGCCGGGGATACGCTCCCGGTCGGCGCGCGGGCCGACGATGGTGCAGCCGGTCGCTTCCTTGAGGGCCATGTTGCCGCCGGTGTGGTCGGCATGGTGATGGGTGTTGAGGATGTGGGTCAGGGTCCAGCCCTTTGCCGCCAGCGCCTCCAGCACCTCCTCGTGGACGGCCGGGTCGACCACGGCCGTCTTCCCGGTCGCCGCGTCGTGGGCCAGGTACACATAATTGTCCGACAGGACGGGTATCTGATGTATTTCCAACATGGGGCTAACATAGTCCCCGCAAGAGGCATTTGGAAGGCGCGGCCGGCAGGTGTATCTCGACGTCACGGAACTTCAGGAATTCTATGCCGAACCGCTGGGCCGCACAGCCCAGATGCTCATCCGCGCCCGGCTGATGGAGGCCTGGCCGGATTTCGGCGGCGGCATGACGGTGGGTTTCGGTTATGCGGGGCCGCTGCTGCGCGGGCTGGAGGCGCCGCGTCCGCCGGTGCTGCTGATGCCGGCCGAGCAGGGCGTGGCGCACTGGCCGCGCGGCGTGCCCAACCGGGCCGCGCTGACGGACGGCGAGTATCTGCCGCTGGCCGACGCATCGGTCGACAGGCTGGTGGTGATGCACGCGCTCGAGCACGCCGAGAACACCAGGAAGCTGCTGCGCGAATTCTGGCGGGTGATTAGCCCCGAGGGCAGGATCATGGTCGTGCTGCCCCACCGCGGCAGCCCCTGGACGTTTACCGAGCGAACCCCGTTCGGCCATGGAAGGCCCTATTCCATCGGCCAGGCCAGCCGCCTGCTGGCGGGCGCGCTGTTCGAGCCGCTGGGCTGGCGCGGCGCGCTCTACGGCCTGCCTGCCGGCGTCAGCCTGCTGCGCTGGGCCGAGCGCCCGGTCGCGAAGCTGTGGCCGCGGATGGCCGGTGTCCTGCTGGTCGAGGCGACAAAGGTGGTCGAGGCCCGCATCAACGGCGCGAAGGGGCGTAGGGTGCTGGCCTATGCGCGGGCGTGAAATTGTCCGACCCTTGGTGAATCTGCGAGCGAAGCGAAGCAGCCCAGCCCGGCCGTCACACAGCCATCAACGGCACGGCTGGGTCGCTTCGCTATGCTCGCGAATTCACGGTAATACATTGCCCAAATCCGCCGGCCGTTCCAGCAGCCGCGTCACGCCCGCGACTTCCAGCTCCTCGCGGCTGCCGTAGCCCCACAGCACGCCGACCGGCGTGATGCCGTTGGCTCTGGCGCCGATGGCGTCGTGTTCGCGGTCGCCGATCATCAGCGATCCGGCCGGATCGGCGCCGGTTTCGGCGAGGGCATGACGCAGCAGGTCGGTCTTGTGGACGTTGGTGCCGTCCAGCTCCGAGCCGAACAGCCGGTCGAAATAGCCGGCCATGTTGAAGTGATCGAGGATGCGCTCGGCGTAGACGCGCGGCTTGCTGGTCGCCAGGAACATACGCCGGCCGGAGATGCGCAGCGCCATCAGCGCCTCGGGAATGCCCGGATAGACCGCGTTCTCGAACAGCCCGACAGTCCCGAAGCGCTCGCGGTAATGCCCGAGCGCGGCCGCCGCGAGCCTGTCCGAGCCGGTCAGCTGGCGCAGGCTTTCCTGCATGGGCGGGCCGATGATCCAGTCCAGCTCCATGTCGGATGCCATGCCGAGCATTGCCAGCGCATAGCGGACCGAGCCGGTGATGCCGGGCTTGGGGTCGGTCAGCGTGCCGTCCAGGTCGATGAACAGCGCGCCGGTCATGCGTCCGGATAGACCGGTGCGCCGGATTCGTCGCGGGTGCCGTTGAACGCCAGCAGGAACAGGGCCTGCTCGGCCATCAGATTGGCGCGGCGCGTCGAATGGGCGGTGCGCGACCGCTTGCCGCCGGCGTCGATGGCGAGGAACCGTTCGATGGTGATGCCCAGTTCGCCGCAGAGCTCGATGAAGTCGCGGATGGTGCACAGATGGATGTTGGGCGTGTTGTACCAAGGGTATTCCAGCGTCCCGGTTTCCGGCATCCGGCCGCGGAACAGCAGCTGCACCCGCACCGACCAGTGGCCGAAATTGGGGAACGACACGATCGCCCGCTTGCCGATGCGCAGCATCTGCTCGAGGCCCGCGCGGGTGTCGCGCATGGCCTGCAGTGTCTGGCTGAGGATGGCGTAGTCGAACGCGCCGGTCGGATAGTCGACCAGGTCCCGGTCGGCGTCGCCCTGGACGACCGAAAGACCGCGCGCCACGCAGGCGTTGACGCCCTCGCGGCTCAGTTCCATGCCGCGCGCGTCGACGCCGCGGTCGTGCACCAGATGATAGAGCAGGTCGCCGTCGCCGCAGCCGATGTCGAGCACCCGGCTGCCCGGCTCGATCATCCGGCCGATCTCCAGCAGGTCGACGCGCACGTCGCGGGCGCGGATGTCGGCTTCGCGCGTCGCCACTACAAACCCCGTTTTTCCGCCGCCGCGCCGACGAAGCCGCGCAGCACGTCATAGAACTCCGGTACGTCCAGCAGAAAGGCGTCGTGACCCTTGTCGGTCTCGAACTCGACGAAGCTGACCGGAGCGGCCACGGCGTTTAGTGCGTGCACGATGGCCCGGCTCTCGGCCGTCGGGTAAAGCCAGTCGCTGGTGAACGAGGCGACGCAGAACTGGGCCCTGGTGCCCTTGAAGGCGTTGGCGAGCAGGCCGCCGTAATCCGCCGCCAGGTCGAAATAGTCCATGGCGCGGGTGATGTAGAGATAGGAGTTGGCGTCGAACCGGTCGACGAAGGTGCTGCCCTGGTGGCGCAGGTAGCTCTCGATCTGGAAGTCGGCGTCGAAGCCGAAGGCCAGCTTCTCGCGGTCCTGCAGCTTGCGGCCGAACTTCTGGTGCAGTCCTGCCTCCGACAGGTATGTGATGTGTGCGGCCATACGGGCGACGGAGAGGCCGGCGCGCGGGCCCGGCCCGCCGTAATAGGCTCCGCCGCGCCACTCGGGGTCGGCCATGATCGCCTGGCGGCCGACCTCGTGAAACGCGATGTTCTGCGCCGAATGGCGCGCGGTGGTGGCGATCGGCAGCGCCGAGAACACCCGGTCCGGATAGCGCGCCGCCCACTCCAGCACCTGCATGCCGCCCATGGAGCCGCCGATGACGCAGAACAGGTCCGGAATGCCGAGCTGGTCGAGGAACGCCGCCTGCAGGTTCACCATGTCGCCGATGGTGATCACCGGGAAGTCGATACCCCATTCGCGGCCGGTGGCCGGGTTGATCTCCTTGGGCCCGGTGGTGCCGAGGCAGCCGCCCAGCACGTTGGCGCAGATCACGAAGAACCGGTTGGTGTCGATGATCTTGCCGGGGCCGACGGCGCTTTCCCACCAGCCTTCCTTGCCGGTGATCGGATGGGGATTCGCTACGTGCTGGTCAAGGGTCAGCGCGTGGCAAATCAGCACCGCGTTGCTCTTGTCGGCGTTCAGCGCGCCATAGGCCTGATAGGCGACCGTCACCTCGGGCAGCTCGGCGCCCGAGACCAGCCGGAACGGCACCGCGTTCAGCGTCATCACGCTGCCGCGGGGGTCGTCATCCTGTCCGTGCTGTCGCCGCGCCTCCACGTAATTGGGGTGCGGCAGGGCGATCGAATTCATGGTCTCTCTGGGTGCCTTGGGTTCCGGGCGGTTCACATAGGTCCAAGCGGCGAACTAGCTAGGGTCCGGTGCTTCGGAGTGTCAATGTTTTCTTTGATTTCCGGAGGGGTGCCGACTAGTAATGGCGCTTCCTCGAGGAAGGCGACGCCCCCATGTCCCAGCCCACGCTGGAGCAGATACGCGAGAAGATCGACGCCGTGGACGACCAGATCCACGCGCTGCTGATGGAACGCGCCAGGCTGGGCGAGCTGGTGGTCGCCGCCAAGAACGGCGCCGCGCCAGACGCGCCGCGCCTGCGTCCCGGCCGCGAGGCGCGCATCCTGCGCCGCCTCAGGGACCGCCACGAAGGCAGCCTGCCGTTCCCCGTCGTCGCCCATGTGTGGCGCGAGGTGATGACCTCGTTCCTCAACCGCCAGTCGCCCATCGAGGTGTGCGTCTGGGGCGGCGGCAACCGCATCGCGGTGTGGGACCTCGCACGCGGCCATTTCGGCACCAATATTCGCTTCACGCCGCAGCAAGACGCGGTGGATGCGCTCGCCCATCTGGCGGCGAGCCCCGGCGCCATCGGCGTCTTCGCCTTCGAGCCCGGGGGCGAGCCCTGGTGGCGCGGGCTGACATCGCCGGACATCGCCGGGGCAGGCCTGCAGATCTTCGCGCGCCTGCCCTTTTTCATGCCTGACGCGGGAGCGAGCGCCTTCGCCGTCTCGCGGGCCCGCGAGGACAGCGGCGACGACACCACGCTCGTGGTGCTGGAAGGCGCGCGCGAGAATTCGGGAGAGGTGCTGGCGCGACATAGCGGCACGGCGCTGGTCGCCCTTCCGGGATTCCACCGGACGGGCGATGATGCGCCGGAAGCCGCCCGCGCTGCGCACGGCGCGACCAGCGCCGCCGTCATCGGCGGCTACGCCAACCCGATCGAAGGTTAAATCACATGACCGGACCCGTTCCGCGCCCCGGCGTGCTCGGCATCGAGCCGTACCAGGGCGGCAAGTCCAAGGACACCAGCTTCGTCGGCAAGATGTCGTCGAACGAGGCCGCGCTCGGCCCCAGCCCCAAGGCGCTGGAGGCCTATGCGAGCGCGGCGAGGATCGTCCACCGTTATCCCGACGGCGGCGCGCATCTGCTGCGGGAATCCATCGCCCGCCAGCACGGGATCGACGCCGACCGCGTGGTCTGCGGCTTCGGCTCGGACGAGCTGCTGCAGCTGCTCGCGCGCGGCTATGCCGGCCCGGGCGACGAGGTGCTCTACAGCGAGCACGGCTTCTTGATCTACCCCATCGCCGCCCAGGCGGTGGGCGCGACGCCCGTTGCCGCCAAGGACGCCGGCTACACGGTCTCGGTCGATTCCATGCTGAAATGCGTCGGCGACCGCACCAAGCTGGTCTACCTCGCCAATCCCAACAACCCGACGGGGACTTACATCCCGCGTGACGAGTTGGAGCGGCTGCACGCCGCGCTGCCGCCGCATGTGGTGCTGGTGATCGACGCGGCCTATGCCGAGTTCGTCGACGACCCGGACTACGACAGCGGCCAGGAGCTGGCGTCCTGGGCGCTCAACGTGGTGATGACCCGCACCTTCTCGAAGATCTACGGCCTCGCCGCGCTGCGGGTCGGCTGGGCCTATGGCGCGCCGGCGATCATCGACGTGCTGAACCGGCTGCGCGGGCCGTTCAACGTGGCCGCGCCGGCGCAGGCCGCCGCCGTCGCCGCGCTGGAGGACCGCGAGTTCTTCGACCGCGCCTTCGCCCACAACAAGCGCTGGCGCGACTGGCTGTTCCAGCGGTTGGGCGGGCTGGGCCTGTCGGTGGTGCCCAGCGCCGGCAACTTCCTGCTGATCGACTTCGGCTCGGCCGAACGGGCGCAGGCGGCCGACGCCTATCTGAAGGACAAGGGCTGGTACCTGCGGCGCATGGAGTCCTATGGCTTCCCCAGCCATCTGCGGCTCACCGTGGGGACCGAGGCCGAGAACCGGGGCGTTACCGACGTGCTGGCCGCGTTCCTGGAGCCGGCGCGTGTTTGAACGCCTCGCCCTCGTCGGCGTCGGCCTGATCGGCTCGTCGATCGCCCTGCGCGTGCGCCGAGACGGGCTGGCGAAAGAGATCGTCGCCACCGCCCGCAGCCAGGCGACCCGCGACACCGTCGCCCGGCTGAACATCGCCGACGCGGTGTTCCCGACCGCCGCCGAGGCCGTGGCGGGCGCCGACCTCGTCATCCTGTGCACGCCGCCCGGCGCGTTCGGCGGCGTGGCGCGCGAGATCGCGCCGTACCTGTCACCCGGTGCGATCCTGACCGATGTGGGCTCGGTGAAGCAGGCGGTGGTCGACGACGTGGGGCCGCACGTGCCGGCCGGCGTGCATTTCGTGCCCGGCCATCCGGTGGCGGGCACCGAGAATTCGGGCCCCGAATCCGGCTTTCCCACCCTGTTCGACGGCCGCTGGTGCATCCTCACGCCGCCCGCCGGCACCGATGCCGCCGCCACCGAAAAGCTGATCGCGTTCTGGAAGGCGCTCGGCAGCAAGGTCGAGGTGATGGACCCGCGCCATCACGACCTGGTGCTCGCCATCACCAGCCACGTGCCGCATCTGATCGCCTACAACATCGTCGGCACCGCCGCCGATCTGGAGGAGGTCACCCAGTCCGAGGTGATCAAGTTCTCCGCCGGCGGCTTCCGCGACTTCACCCGTATCGCGGCCTCGGACCCGACCATGTGGCGCGACGTGTTCCTCAACAACAGGGAGGCGGTGCTGGAGATGCTGGGGCGCTTCACCGAGGACCTGACGGCGCTGCAGCGGGCCATCCGCTGGGGCGACGGCGACACCCTGTTCAACCTGTTCACCCGGACCCGGGCGATCAGGCGCGAGGTCATCGACGCGGGCCAGGAGACGCCCGCGCCGGATTTCGGTCGCCCGCACGGCGAAGGCTGAAGTCGGCAGTGCACTCTGGGTTGGGATATGTTCCCACCACTCGTGACCGATAGCCCTGAGGAGCCTGCGGAGCAGGCGTCGCGAAGGGCGGGTCCAGCCACACGGAAGCCGATGCCTCTCTCATCCGAGCAGATCGAAGCCTTTGTCCGCGACGGCTTGGTGCGCCTCGATGACGCGTTCGAGCGCCGGATAGCCGACCAGGCCCGCGCCATCCTGTGGCGCGGCACCGGCTGCGCTCCCGACGATCCGGCCACCTGGACGAAACCGGTCGTTCGCCTCGGCATGTTTCACGACGCGCCGTTCCGCGAGGCTGCGGCGTCACCCGCGTTGCAGCAGGCGTTCGACGCGCTGGTTGGTCCCGGCCGCTGGATGCCGCCCGTCGCGCTGGGGACTTTCCCTGTGCGATTCCCGTCACGCGAGGATCCCGTCGACGACGGCTGGCATATCGACGCCAGCTTCGGCGCGGATGCGCCGGACTTCATGGACTGGCGGGCCAACGTATGCTCGAAAGGTCGGGCGCTGCTGATGCTGTTCCTGTTCTCCGACGTTGGCCCGGACGACGCGCCGACGCGGCTCAGGGTCGGCTCGCATCTGGCCGTGGCGCGCATGCTGGCTCCGGTGGGCGAGGCGGGCATGACCCTGCGCGAGATGAACGAGCAGGGCTGGGGCGGTACCGAGACCTGTCCCGAGGTCTTGGCGACGGGTCCGGCCGGCACGGTCTATCTGTGCCATCCCTTCCTGGTGCATGCGGCGCAGAAGCATCGCGGCATAGTGCCGAAGTTCATGGCCCAGCCGCCGCTGTTGCCGGCCCGGCCGCTGTCATTGGATCGCCAGGACGGCGACTATTCCCCGGTGGAGCAGGCGATCCGGCTGGCGCTCGCTACCTAACCGGCGCCGCCTCGGCAATCGCCCGTGCCAGTTCGTCCTGGGTGAACGGCTTGGCAAGCTTCGGCAGGCCTGCGCCCGTCCCCGGCGGCAGCTCGGCGAACCCTGTCGCGAGGATGGCGGGCACGGCGGGCCAGCGGGCCTGGATCATCTCGGCCAGCTGGGCGCCGGTCATGTGCGGCATGGCGTGGTCGGTCAGCACCAGGTCGACGCGCCTGATGTTCAGGATGTCGAGCGCCTCCGCGCCCGAGGCGGCGGTCAGCACCGCGTGGCCCATGTCGGCCAGCATGGCGGCGGTGTTGTGCAGCACCAGCGGATCGTCGTCGACGGCGAGGACCGAGAGGTGCCGCGTCTCGGCCACGGGCGCCGCCGCCTCGGGCTCGCGCCCGGCCGGCCGCGCGGCCTCGCTGGCGACGGGGAACCACATCTCGGCGGTGGTGCCCTCGCCGATGCGGCTCCTCAGCGCCAGCCGGCCGCCCGACTGCTCGGCCAGGCCCTGCACCATGGAGAGGCCGAGGCCGGTGCCCTTGCCGACGCCCTTTGTGGTGAAGAACGGGTCCATGGCGCGGGCGAGCGTGTCCGCGTCCATGCCCTCGCCGGCGTCGGCCACCGAGATCACCACGTAGCGGCCCGGTTCCAGCTTCTGGTCGGCGCCAGGCGTCACCGTCTCCTCGCGGCCGGCGATGGTGATGGCGCCGCCGCGCGGCATGGCGTCTCGGGCGTTGACCATCAGGTTGAGCAGGGCCGCCTCGAGTTGGTTGGCGTCGGTCAGCGCGTTCGGCATGTCCGGCGGGAACCGGGTCTCCAGCGCATAGGCCGGGCCGATGGAGCGCCGCATCAGGTCGTCCATGCCCTCGACCAGGGCGGCCACGTCGATCGCCTGCGGATCAAGGTCTTGCCGGCGGGCAAAGGCGAGCATGCGCCGGGTCAGGGACGCGCCCCGCTGGGCGCCCTGGAAGGCGTTCTCCAGCAGCGGCAGCAGCGGCGAGTCCCCGGGCAGGCGCTTGCGCATCAGCTCGAGGCTCCCCAGCACCACCATCAGCAGGTTGTTGAAATCGTGGGCGATGCCGCCGGTGAGCTGGCCGATCGCCTCCAGCTTCTGGGCCTGAAGCAGCTGCTCGCGCGCCTCCTCCAGCGCCCGCTGGGTCGCCTTGCGCTCGGTGATGTCGCGGGTGATCTTGGCGTAGCCGATCACCCGGCCGGTGACGTCGCGGATCGGGTCGATCACCACATGCGCCCAGAACTCGCTGCCGTCCTTGCGGACCCGGATCGCCTCGCGCTCGAAACGTCCCTGGCGCTCGGCGGTCTCCAGCGCGCGCTGCGGCTCGCCGGCGAGACGGTCCGCCTCGGTATAGAATTTCGAGAAATGCCGACCGACGATCTCGTCGGGCTGGTAGCCCTTGATCCGCTGCGCGCCCAGGTTCCAGTTCGACACCACGCCCGCCGCGTCCAGCATGTAGATGGCGTAGTCCGACACGCCCTGCACCAGCAGCCGGAACTGCTCCTCGCTGCGCCGCAGGCTTTCCTCGGCCAGCTTGCGCTCGGTGAGGTCGCGGGTGATCTTGGCGTAACCGAGCAGGTCGCCGCCGGGCGCGCGGATGGGATCGATCACTACATGGGCCCAGAACCGGCTGCCGTCCTTGCGCACGCGCCAGCCCTCGCCCTCGAAGCGTCCTTCGCCGGCCGCCGTCGACAGCGCGATCGCCGGGCGATCCGCCATGCGGTCCGCCTCGGTGTAGAACTGCGAGAAGTGCTTGCCGATGATCTCGCCGGATGTGTAGCCCTTGAACCGCTCGGCGCCGGGATTCCAGCTCGACACGTAGCCGTCGGGGTCGAGCATGTAGATGGCGTAATCGGTGATCGCGTCGATCAGGAGACGATAGCGCCCCTCGTCCGACAGCGGTGCCGTCAGCCGTTCGGCGCGCTTCATGACGGTGTCTTTCCCAATTGCGCGTGCCCGATCGCCCCTGCGCCCCAGATCGGACAACGTCCGCCGCAGCGCTCCGTTCCAAGCCAGTGGGCCAATCTAGCAGGGGATCGCGCCGGGCGGGAGGTTTTCGCGGCGCCCCCGATGGCGGCGCTTGAATTCGGGCTCGCAACTTTCCCGCCGCCGGGGCGTTACAGGCTGGCAACGACGGGAAAGGAGGAAGCCAATGTCCCGCAATGTATGGATTGGTCTGGCGGTCGCGGTGGTGGTCATCGTGGGCGCGCTGTTCGCCACCGGTTTCTGGAGCGCCGACGTCAAGGATCCGGGCGAAATGCCTGAAGTGAACATCTCGGCCGAACCGGGCCGGGCGCCGGACGTGGACCTGGATTCCAAGGAGGTCGTGATCGGCACCGAGGAGCGTGAGGTCGAGGTCCCCAAGGTCGAGACCGAGACCAAGGAAATCGACGTTCCGGTGATCGGCGTGACCGAAGGCAAGCAGGACTAAGCGCATCGTCTTGGACGAAACGGACGCCTGCGGCGCGCTGCGCCGCGGGCGTTCCGCCGTCCGGGTCTCAGGACATCAGCGCCGCGACCAGCAGCGCAGATGCGAGGGCGCCCGCCGCCGTCCGCACGGTGTTCCACAGCGTCCATACCCGCAGATACCGCGACCACACGGCGGGTTCCTCATCCGGCGCCGCGCGGGCGAGCGCGTTGTTCAGCGGCACGTTGAACACCATGGTCACGCCGAAGCAGCCGAGCAGGTAGAACAGCGCGCCGGCCAGCGCCAGCGCGCCCTCGCGCCCAACCATCCGCGGCAGCGCCAGTCCCGCGAGCACCAGGCAGACCAGCGCTGTACCCATGAAGGCGGCCATGAACACCGGATTGATCACCGCCACGTTGATCGACTTCATGGCGGCGGCCCCCTGGTCCGGCGGCAGGCGTCCCAGCGCCCGCATCACGAAGGACGAGAACGCATAGAAGATACCGCCGACGATGCCGCAGCCGAGCGCGGCGACGAAGGCAAGGACAGTGAAGGCGCGGTCCTCCATGGCAGTCTCCCGTCGAGGGCGGCCTCGCGGCCGGCAGCAGAAAAACTAACCCGTTCCGCGGCTGTCCGTCACGCCCACGGACCCAGAATTCGGCAGGGGCTGGGGAACCGGACCATATGGCTGTATATTCCTCATGGGGAGAGACGCCGATGCCAGGAACCGCCAGAGCGCTGTTGCCGCCGCTGATTTCCCGCCGCCTCGACAGCGCGGCGTCGGCGCTGCTGCGACCGGCAGGGCGTGCCGTGGACTTTTCACGGCCGGTCGGCGAACCGGCGCTGGTCTCGCCCGACTCCGTCTCGTGGCAGGTGTTCCGCAATCCCGTGTCCGTATTCATCGGCGGCGTGGCGGCGGTGATCCTCGAGTTGGCCGAGCCCTCGGTCCGCACCGGCGTGTGGGAGCACACCAGCTTTCGCGACGATCCGATGCGGCGGCTGCAGCGCACCGGACTCGCCGCCATGGTCACGGTTTACGGCGCCCGCAGCGTCGCCGAGGCGATGATCGCGGGCGTCTCGCGCATGCACGGGCGGGTCCGCGGCGAGACGCCGGACGGCGAGGCATACAGCGCCACCGACCCCCATCTGCTGACCTGGGTGCAGGCGACCGCCAGCTACGGCTTCGCCGAGGCCTACAGCCATTATGTCAGGCCGCTGTCGGCCGAGCAGCTGGACCGCTATTACCTGGAAGGCGACGCGGCCGCCCGGCTCTACGGTGCCGTCGACGCCCCCATGTCCGACGCCGAGCGCGCCGCCCTGTTCGATGCCATGCGCGGGCGTCTCGAGGCGTCGCCCGTGATCTTCGAGTTCCTGGGCATCATGGCGCGGGCGCCGGTGTTCCCGGCGCCGCTGCGCCCGGCCCAGCGGATGCTGGTGCGCGCCGCCGTGGACATCGTCCCGTGGTGGGTGCGCGACCTTGTCGGGCTGCACCGCATAGCGGGCCTGCGCGCGTGGGAAGCGCCGCTGGTGCGCCGGGCCGCGCGCCTGTCCGACAGGGTGATGCTCGCCTCGAGCCCGCCGGTGCAGTCCTGCCTGCGCCTCGGCCTGCCTGCCGACTACCTCTACCGCGACACCGCCGCGCGCGGTTGAACGGGCGACCAGTCTTCCGTTTACACGGCCGGTCCGGACCGCCACACTCGCCGCCGGGAAGTCGGGCGGGGAGCGCCGCATGAAGTGGTACTACGGCTGGAACGTGATCGCCGTCGCGCTGGTGTTCGAGATCGCGACCGTGGGGATCGGGTTCTCCTGCTTCACCTTCTGGGTGACGCCCTGGCTGGACGAGTTCGACGTCGGGCGGGGGCACATCATGCTGGCCGTCGCCTTCGCCACCATTTCCAACGGCATCCTCTCGCCCATCGCCGGCTGGCTGATGGAACGCTGGTCCATGCGCGTCATCGTGCCCATGGGCTTGCTGCTGTTCGCCGGCGGCCTGGCGCTGGTGTCGGTGGCGACCGCCGCCTGGCAGATCCTGGCGATCTACGCGATCTGCGTCGCCTCGGGTCTGGCGTTCGCGGGATCGCTGGCGGGGCAGGCGCTGGCCAGCCAGTGGTTTCCCGGCCGCATGGGCCTCGCCATGGCGCTGGTCACCTGCGGCGGCTCGATCGGCGGCTTCACCATGCCGCCGCTCGCCACCTGGCTGCTGACCGAATATGGCTGGCGCGGCGCCAACCTGGCGCTGGGCGGGCTGGTCGCGGCCATCGGCGTGCCGCTGGTGTGGCTGGTGCTGCGCGATCCGCCCAAGCGCGAGGCGCCGGCCGCCGCGGCTGCCGCCGCGCCCGCCACGCCCTGGACGACCCGCGACATCGTGCGCGAGCGCTCGTTCTGGGTGCTGGGCCTGGCGTTCTTCGGCGCCAGCATCTCGGCCTACGCCTTTCAGCAGAATATCGGTCCCTACGCCCACGATCTGGGATTTTCCGCCACGCAAACCTCGCCGCTGGTCTCGGCCATGTACGTGGCGGTGATCGCCGGCCGGCTGCTTTACGGCACCGTCGCAGACCGGGTCGACTCGCGCTATCCCTATTGGATATCGCTGCTGCTCGTGGGCGTCTCCATGCTGATGCTGGCGCTGCTGCGGCCGGGATACGAGCTGATGATGGGCATCTGCGTGCTGGTCGGGCTGGGCTCGGGCGCGTTGCTGCCGATCTGCTGCACCATGGTTGGACAGATCTTCGGGGCGCCGGCATTCGGCCGGGTGATGGGCCTGGTGACCGCGTTCTGGGCTGTCGCCGCCGCATCCGGCCCGGTGTTGTCGGGTGCGATCCGCGACCATACCGCCGGCTACCAGACGGCGTTCGGCGTCTACCTGTTCGCGCTGGTGCCGGCGGCGGCCATCATGCTGCTGCTTGCCGGCAGGCAGCGCGTGGCGGGGACGACGGCATGAGCTGGATCACCGACGAGATGCGCGGCATCGTCGGCAAGCCGATGCGCGAGGCGGTGTCCCATCCGGTTGCCCTGTCGGATATCCGCAAATGGGCGATCGCCGTCTACTGGCCGGAGAAGCCGCCGCGCCAGTACTGGGACGAGGCCTTCGCGGAACAGTTCGGCGGCATCGCCGCGCCCGACGACTTCAACCCCTTCGCCTGGGCAACCGCCATGCCGACGCCCGACGACGCGCCGGTGTCAATGACGGCGTTCCGGGAGTCCGAGCTGGGCGTGGAGACGCCGGCTTACAAGGCGATCCTGCTCACCGAGATCCGCGCGCGGCACGGCGTGCCGATCCGGCCGGGCGACGTGATCCGCTGCGTCTGGAAGATCACCGACTACATGGAGCGCGAGGGCCGCATGGGTCTGATGCTCTACACCACCCTGTCGCAGGAGATGACCAACCAGCGCGGCGAGTGGGTGCGCACCGTCGACTCGGTCTTCGCGAGGTACTGATGCCTGATCCGAACATGCTGAGCGTCGGCGACCGGATCCCGCCGTTCTCGCGGGAAGGCACGGTGCATCACTGGAACCGCTTCGCCGCGGTGAATTACGAGTTCGCCGCCCATCACTGGGACGACGACGTGGCGCGCCACGAGGGATTTCCGGCGCCCTTCGCCATGGCGCCGCTGCTGCACGCCTACCTGCACGCCATGCTGCGCGACTGGGCGGGACCCACCGCGTGCATCGCCGCCGTCGGCATCCGCCTTCGGGCCCCGTTTCTCAAGGGGCGGACCATGACGGCCGGCGGCAAGATCACTGCCGTCCGCGAGGATGCGGGCGACATCCATGCCGAGCTCGAGCTGTGGGTGGACGACGACACCGGCGCGCGGCTGTCCACCGGCACCGCCACGGTAACGTTTCCGGCACCGGCTTCCGCGGGCTGAAACCGCGCCCGGTTTTTCTGCGCCGCCGCTGAAAAATCCGGTTTACCGCCGCCGCGAACAATCCGATGCTGTGGCCCGGAAAAGCGGGGAAGCGGATGCGTTGGTATTACGGATGGAACGTGCTCGCCACGGCGATCGTGTTCCAGGCGCTGCTGGTCGGAATCGTGTTCTACGGCTTCACGGTGTGGGGAACGCCCTGGATCCAGGAATTCCACACCGGCGCCGAAATGGTCATGCGGGCCAATGCGGGCGCGACGCTGGCGACCGGCGCGCTGATGCTCTACGCCGGCCGCCTGATGGACCGCTACTCGATGCGCTGGATCATCATCTGCGGCACGCTGCTGCTCGCGGCCGGCATGGTGCTGGTCGCCTTCGCCACGGCCATGTGGCAGATCATCGCGCTCTACACCACGCTGATCGCCTGCGGCTACGCGTTCTCGACCACGCTCGCTGGACAGGTGCTGGCGGCGCGGTGGTTTCCCCGGCGGGTCGGGTTCGCGGTCGGCATGTCGCTGCTCGGCTCGTCGCTCGGCGGCATCGTCATGCCGCCGCTGCTGGCGTTCCTGCTGGAACGCTACGGCTGGCGCGACGCCAACCTGATGCTGGCGGCGCTGGTGGTCGTCGTCGTGGTGCCGATGGTGTGGTTCGTCGTCCGGATGCCGCGCGAGGGCGAGACCGGCGTGACCGCGCCCGACATGTCCGCGTCCGGCGCCGCCGCGACGGGCGGCGAGGAGCCGTGGGGCTTCTTCGAGGTGCTGCGCGAGCCCACCTTCTGGATCATCGGGCTGGCGTGCCTCGGCACCACGCTCGCGTCCTATTCCTTCCTCACCAGCATCGGGCCCTATTCGCACGATCTGGGGATCGACCCGCAGCGCATGTCGCTGCTGATCCCCATCCTCGCCATCACCGGCATCGCCGGCAGGCTGGTGCTCGGCTGGATGGTCGACCAGGTCGACCCGCGCATTCCATACTGGATCGCCACCGCGATCATGTGGGGCACACTGCTGCTGACGCTTGGCACGCCCAGCTACGGCACGCTGATGTTGATCAGCGGCTTGATCGGCCTGGGCGCGGGTGGCCTGCTGCCGGTGTGCTGCGTCATGGTGGGCCAGAAGTTCGGCGCCCGGTCGTTCAGCCGGGTGATGGGGATGGCGACGCCGTTCTTCTCCGTTTCCGCCGCGGCAGGGCCCTGGATCTCGGCCAGGATCCGCGACAGCCTGGGCAGCTATACCGAGGCATTCCACTTCAGGGTCGCGGGCCTCGACCTCTCGGTCACGGCGTTCGGCATCTATCTTTGGATCCTGCCGCTCGCCGCCATACTGATGTATTTCCTGCACAAGAGCGCGATGACGCGCCGGAGCCCTGTTGTCGTGCAGCGGGAGGCTGCCGCCTGAGCGGCAGCGGGGTCAGCCCACGGCTACCTTGTCCCTGCGTAGCTCATCGTCGGTCGCCAGGCGCGATCCGCTGCCGCGCGGCTGCTCGTACCAGCCGGGATCGGCGTTTCCCGCCAGGTCGTCGCGCACTTTCAGGATGGCGAACATGCCGCCCATGGTGATCAGGTCGTGCGGGCCCTTCACCGGCGCCATGGCGATGGTGTTCTCGGGCATGGCCATGTGCATGGCGTGCTCGCCCATGTCGCCCATCCCCGCCGTGCCCATCACCATGGCGCCGGGCGCGGCCTTGGCGATGGCGGCCTGAAGCCTGCCGGCATCGGCGCCGATCATGTTGGGCAGGCCGTGGCCCATCTGGTTCATCAGGTGGTGCGTCATGTGGCAGTGCAGCGCCCAGTCGCCCGGATTGTCGGCGGTGAACTCGATGGTACGGGTCGAGCCGGTGGGCACCAGCACGGTCGTCTCCGGCCACTGGCCTGCCGCCGGGATCGGCCCGCCGTCGGTCTCGGTCACCTTGAAGGCATGGCCGTGCAGGTGGATCGGGTGGTGGTCCATGGCGCTCAAATTGCCGATGCGGATGCGCACCCGGTCGCCGGTGCGCGCCAGCAACGGCGGCGTGCCCGGATAGCACAGCCCGTTCATGGTCAGCACGTTGAAGTCGGTCATCTCGTTGGGGTCAGGCCGGATGGTGCCGGGCTCGACCTTCCAGGTGCTCAGCAGCAGGCCGTAGTCGCGGTCGACCGGCCGGGCGTTGCGCGGATGCACCACGATCAGCCCCATCAGGCCCATGGCCATCTGGGTCATCTCGTCATGGTGCGGGTGGTACATGAAGGTGCCGTGCTGGCGGAACGTCCATTCGTAGACGAAGGTCTCGCCGGGCTTGATGGTCGGCTGGTTGAGGCCACCGACGCCGTCCATGCCGTTGGGCAGGATGATGCCGTGCCAGTGGATGGTGGTGGGCGCCGGCAGCCGGTTGGTCACGTAGACCCGCACCCGGTCGCCCTCCACGGCCTCGATGGTCGGGCCGTGCACTTGGCCGTTGTAGCCCCAGCACTGGCCGGTCAGCCCCGGCGCGAAGCTGTGCGCGACGGGCTCAGCGATCAGGTGGAACACCTTGACCCCGCCGATTGTCCGGAACGACAGCGTCTCGCCGCCCGGCGTCGCCACCCTGCCGCGCGGGATCGGGGACGGCCTGGCAGCGTCAGTCGGAGCAGACACGTGATGGTCATGCTGCGCTGCGGCGTCACGGGCGGCCAGCATGCCGGCGGCCAGCGCCGCGCCGGAAAGGCCCAGGGCCTGCCTGCGGTTGATGTCGGACATCAATGGTCTCCCGTTGACGATGCAAGAGCCGCCGGCTGGCCAGCGGACGCGCCGCGCGCCACTGGTCTGGCTTCCGCCATGCTGCCCTGGGCCAGCAACTCGGCGCGAATGCGGGCCGTCCAGTAGGCTGCCAGCGCGGCAATGTGCCGCCGTTCCGTCTCGATGGCCAAGGCGCGGGCCGCCAGCACGTCGAAGATGCCGATCTGCATGGCGTTATAGCTGAGGCTGGCCTGGCGCAGCATCTCCCTGCCGGCAGGCATGACGTGGTCGCGGCTTTCGGCCGCGTCGGCGCGGGCCCGCTCGAGGTCGGCCTCGGCTGCCCGCGCCTCGGACAGTACACGGACCTGCGCCGCGGCATGGCGGTCCTCGGCCTGCTGGACTTGAGCCCTTGCCTTGGCAGAGCGGGCACCGCCGAGATCGAACAGCGGCAGCGACACGGCAATGCTCGGCCCGAGTTCCCATGCGCCCTCATTGCGTTCGGCCACGGCGCCGATCTCGCCGTCGCCAATCACCCGGCGGGCGAGGCCATTGCGTTCGCCCAGGGCAATCAGCTCCTGCCGGGCCGCCGCCACCTCCAGGCTGGCATCGAGCGCCCGTTGTTCCAGGCGGGACGGGCCAGCTTCCGCCGGTGGATCGGGAATTGCCGGCTCGGCGCGCCAGCCATTTTCGCGTACCCCCATCGCCACGCTGAGCCGCTCTCGCGCTGCCACATGTCCGCCGTAGGCCTCGGATGCCGACAGCCGGGCAAGCGCCAGCGCCCGTTCGGCGTCGGCCAGCTCGCCGGCGGCGATATTGCCTGCCTCACGCAGCACGCCGGCCACTTCGGCGCGGGCCTCGGCCACGGTCAGCGCCTCGCGCGCCAGCGCGGCGTCGCGGGAAGCGGCCTGCACGGCGACGAAGGCGGCGCGCGCCCTGGCGGCCAGCCCCAGCGCCTCGCCCGTCACCCGCAGCCGCGCGGCCTCGGCGTCGGCCCTCGCCGCGCGCCCGCGCGACGGCAGGAACAACAGGTCGACGAATTCGAAGGCCACGCCGAAATCCAGGTTCACGCCGCCTCCGTCCGTGGGCAGCTTCATGGCGGCGTCGAGAACCGGATTCCTCGGCGTCGCCGCTTGCACGGCGTCGGCGGTGGCGATGCCCACATCGGCGAACGTGGCCTGCAGGTCGCGGTTGTTGACCAGCGCCACCCGCGTCGCGCTGTCGGCGGTCAGGGGCTCGGCGAGTAGCGAGGCGGTCAGGTCGGCGGCCAGCTGCCGGGCCTCGTCGTCCCGCAGCCAGGCGACATCGTGGCCGGCGCGGGCCTTCACGTCGCGGGCGACGGGTGCGAAGCCTTGGTCGGCGGGCATGGCGCCGCAGCCGGCGACGAAGGCGGCGGCGAGGGTGAGGATCGGTATGCGGGTCATGGTCGTCACCTCCGGCCGGTGATTGACAACCGGTACTATACCCCGGTAAGGTATGTCAATGGCACACGCGACCCATCAGGACACGGTACCCCGGCTCAAGCGCATCGAAGGACAGGTGCGCGGCATCATCCGCATGGTCGAGGAGCAGCGCTACTGCATGGACATCCTGGTCCAGCTGCAGGCCATCAAGGCGGCGCTGGCCAAGGTCGAGGCGGAGGTGCTGAAGCAGCACGCCGACCACTGTGTCGAATCGGCCATCGCCAGCGGCGACGCGGCCGAGCAGCGCCGCAAGTTCACCGAACTTGTCGAGCTGATGGGCAAGTTTCGGGGCTGATTCCTCAACTCCAACCGTCACCCCGGCGAAGGCCGGGGCCCAGTCCCACTCTTACGAAAAAACCGGCGCAAAGCGCGCCGGATTCCCCAGTCTGGGTCCCGGCCTTCGGGATGCCGACTGGTGTGGATGGCTACAGAATCTCCAGCACCGATTCCGGCGGGCGACCGATGCGCGCCTTGCCGTTCGCCAGCACGATGGGGCGCTCGATCAGCACCGGGTTCTCAACCATGGACGAGATCAGCTTTTCACGGCCCAGCGCCGGATCGTCGAGGCCCAGCTCCTTGTAAGGCGCTTCCTGCCGGCGCATGGCCTCGCGCGGTTCCTTGCCCAGCTTCTTCAGCACCTGATCCAGCTCGGCGGCCGACGGCGGCGTATTCAGATACTCGATCACCTCAGGCTCGATGCCCTTCGATTGCAGCAGGGCTAGGGTCTCGCGCGACTTGCTGCAGCGCGGGTTGTGATAGATGGTCACCGTCATGGTCCGCTCCCGGATTGTGTGTGACCGAAAAACCACGCCGCGCCGGGAAGTGCAAGGGACGCAGTTGAGATTCACTTTCAGCGTAATTGACACTCATTCGCAGCTCGCTATATACAGATGCATCTGGAGTGCGAATCGAATGTACGTCTGCATCTGCAACGCCTTGCGTGAGAACCAGATCCGGGAACTGGCGGTGGAACGTCCCTCCGCCTCCGCGGAAGAGATCTACGCCGTCCTGGGCGTCGACCCCGACTGCGGTACCTGCCTCTACTACGCGCAGGACGTGATCGATGCGGAACGTGCCAAGCTCGCCGCTCCCGTGGAGCTCGTCTCCCTCTAATCCGTCGTTCCGCCGCGTTATTTTTTGACCGGGGCGGGCAACGGACCTATCTTGATTCCTGGACGTTCACACGTCGACGTTCGACGGATCAAGGAGGGTTATGCCATGCAAGGCGACAAGAAGGTTATCCAGTTCCTCAACCTGGCCCTCAAGAACGAACTGACCGCGATCAACCAGTATTTCCTGCATGCCCGCATGCTGAAGAACTGGGGCCTCAACAAGCTCGGCGACTACGAATACGAAGAGTCGATCGACGAGATGAAGCACGCGGACAAGCTGATCAACCGCATCCTGTTCCTCGAGGGACTGCCCAATCTGCAGGATCTGAACCGGCTGCGGATCGGCGAGAACGTGCAGGAAATCCTCAAGGCCGACCTGGACACCGAGATGGAGGCCTGCCCGCTGCTGCGCGACGCGATCGCCCATTGCGAGACGGTGCGCGACTACATCTCTCGCGAGCTGTTCGAGGACATCCTGGAGTCGGAGGAAGAGCACATCGACTTCCTCGAAACCCAGCTGGAGCTGATAGAGAAGGTCGGCATCCAGAACTACGTCCAGTCCCAGATCGGCGACGACGAGGAAGGCGGCAGCTGAGGGCTTACCCTCTCCCCACCGCCTCGCTCACATTGACGAAGCCGTCCCGTTTCAGCAGCGCCGACAGCTCTGCCTTGATCCGCTTCACCAGCCCGGGCCCCTCATAGACCAGCGCCGTATAGAGCTGCACCACCGAGGCGCCGGCCCGGATGCGGTCGTAGGCGTCCTGGCCCGAGGCGATGCCGCCCACGCCGATCAGCGGAATCCTGCCGCCGGTCAGAAGATGCATGGTGCGCAGGTTTTCCAGCGCCAGCGATCTGAGCGGCGCGCCGGACAATCCGCCGGTCTCGGCCTTGAGGGGACTGCGCAGGCTGTCGGGGCGCCCGATGGTCGTGTTGCCCACGATCAGGCCATCGACGTCGTGTTCGAGCGCCAGCGCCGCGATGTCCTCGCACTGCGCCAGGGTCAGGTCCGGCGCCAGCTTCACCAGCAGCGGCGGCTTGCGCACCTTGCTCATCTGCTCGCGGGTGCTGATCAGCGCATCGAGCAGCGGCTTCAGCGACTCGCGGGTCTGCAGCGCGCGCAGGCCCGGCGTGTTGGGCGACGAGATGTTGATGGTGTAATAGTCGCCCAGGCCGGAGAAGCGCCGCAGACCGGTGACATAGTCGCCCACCCAGTCGTCCGACTCCTTGTTGGCACCGATATTGATGCCGATCTTGCCCATGCGCGACGCAGCGCGCCGCTCGGACAGGCGGCGCGTGACCGCGTCGGCGCCCTCGTTGGCGAAGCCGATGCGGTTGATGACGCCCTCGTCCTCGACCAGCCGGAAGATGCGCGGCGGCGGATTTCCCGCCTGCGGGCGCGGCGTCACCGTACCCACCTCGACGAAGCCGAATCCCAGCCGCAGCATGGCGTCGGGCACCTCGGCATTCTTGTCGAACCCGGCGGCAAGGCCGATGGGGTTGGGCAGGCGGATGCCAAGGAAGGTGGTTTCCAACTCGGGCGTCTCGTCGGCGCCGCCGCCATACAACCCGGCCAGGGGAGACTTCAGCAGCCTCAAGGTCAGGCGATGAGCCTGCTCGGCGTCCATCCGCATCAGCCAGGGGCGGATCAGCGGGTAGGGGTCACGCATCGTCGGCCTGATCCGGAAACTGATGGCCCTCGCCGTCGCGCCACGGCAGCGGATCGACGCGCAGCGCCGCGCTTACCGGCAGCGGCGCATAGAGATGGGGGAACAGGTCGCCGCCGCGCGACGGCTCCCACTTCAGCGCACCGTCCGGCAGTCGTCCGGCATCGACCTGCACGAGGACGAGGTCGTCCTGACCGGCGAAGTGCTTCGCGGCGGTTTCCGGCGCCTGGCGGCCGGTCGAGAAATGGATGAAGCCGTCGGCCTGGTCGACGGCCGATCCGGCATAGACGCCGCTGCCTACGGCCTGCGTCCAGTCGGCGCGCGCACAGATCTTGTACACCACTCGGGTCATGTCGAGGGCACGCTAGCGCAACGGCGCAGGGGTGACAATCGCGAGCCGGTCTACTTCGCCGACGTCAGCTTTTCCAGCAGATCGGGCTGGTCGAAATACAGCCCGTTCGCAAGCTTGTGGCGGCTCCACTGTCGCGGCGCGTTCGGACCGCTGCCGCTGATGCCTTCGGCGTTCCAAAGGCTGCGCGTCTCGCCGTCGTGGTGGTAGAGCCGGCGCAGCCGGTCGTAATCCACCAGCTGGTAATTGTCCCGGGTGACGCCGTCCCAGACGCCTACATGGCGAATGTCGTGGGTCGCCCCGTCGATGCTCAGCACCAGCCGGCTGCCGTCGGGCACCTCCGGCAGCCTGGCCGCGCCCTTCGCCTGCAGACTGCTATCGGCCAGCAGCAGCAGGTAGTTGCTGCCGTCCGTGTGGATGGTGTCGTAGGCGAGCGGCGTGCCGTCCGGCCCGATGGTGACGCGCCAGATCAGGCCGTCGAGGGGCTGCGCCTTGAACCAGATCAGGTAGCTGACCTGCAGCACCGGCTCGCCCTTCCATTTGGCCTGCGAGAACTTTACGTAAGCGACGGCGGCGTTGTACTCGCTGGCGATCTTGCCGTCCTTCCAGACCGGGATCACCATGGAGTCGTCGGGCTCGCCGGTCACGCGCACCATCGGCGCGAAGCTGCCGATCAGCCGCTCGGCGCCCTCTTCCTTGGGCGCCGGTATCTTGAGCTCCTTCGAGCGGGCCTGGTTGACCACCAGCTTCACCGTATAGGGCGACATGGGCTTGATGCCCATCGGCTCGAACACGGTCGTGTCCTTCATGGCCGGCGGGCTCGCCGCGGTCAGGGCGGCCAGTTCCTCGGCGGACCGTGATGCGGCCTTGGCCGGCGCGTCGTCGCCCTCGACCACGGCGCGCGGCGGCAACGCCTTGTGGGCCTCGGGCTTCTGGTGGTCGAAGGGGCGCACCACGTCGGCGCAGGCCTTGATGCTCTGAAGCGGGTCGCGCTCGAGCGTGCCGTAGAGCTCGCCGCGCTTGGTCGCGGGCAGGTTGCCCACCTCGATGGCGCGCTCGTCCTTGTCGGCCTGGACCAGATGGTCGATCCACTCGGTCCGTTCCGCCGGCTTCAGGGCGGTGAAGTCGTAGCTGGCAAGAAAGCGGTTGACCCGGAAATAGGGAAAGCCGTCGACGCGGGCATATTCCACGTCGCCGGTACCGGCCTGCGCCACGGCCTCGTCGATGGCGGCGTATTCGGACATGCATTTCTCGACGGCGGCATCTCCCTTGCGCCACTCGCCGGTCGGAGCAAGGGCCATGAGCCCGATGGCGGTGGCGGCAACGGCAACGGCTTTCAGCAATCCCTGCTCCATCGATGAGCGTTTCTGACCTTGTATGGCGGATGACCGGCGCTGGACCATTCAGGCCGCGAGCTTGCCTGCCAGCGCGTCGGCCAGCAAGGCGCGGCTGTTGTCCAAACCATAGAGCGCGAAAAACGATCCCATGCGCGGACCCTGGCTCTGGCCCAGCAGCGTCTCGTAGAGCGCCCGGAACCAGTCGCGCAGCGGCTCGAAGCCGTGCGCCTTGCCCACGGCATACACCTCGTTCTGGATGTCCTCGGCGGTCGCATCGGCCGGCAGGCCATTGAGGGCCGCCTCCATGTCGGCCAGCGCCGCGCGCTCGCGGTCGTCTGGCTGGCGGAAGCGCTTGGTGGGCTTCACGAAGTCCTCGTAGTAGGCGACGGCGTAGCGCACCAGACGGTCGAGCAGCGGATGGGTCGCAGGCGTGGCGCCGGGCGCGTACCGGCTGATGAAGCCCCACAGGATTGCCGGATCCTCGGAATTGCTCGCGCTCACCAGGTTGAGCAGCAGGCCGAAGGTCACCGGCACGTCCTCCTTCGGCGGATTGCCGCCGTGAATGTGCCACACCGGGTTGGCCAGCTTCTCCTCGGGCGCGGACTGCCGGTGATACGCGTCCAGGAAGCTGATGTACTCGTCGACCGCCTTGGGGATTACATCGAAATACAGCCGCTTGGCCTTGCGCGGCGACTGGAACATGTACAATGACAGGCTCTCGGCCGGCGCATAGCGCAGCCACTCCTCGATGGTGAGCCCGTTGCCGCGGGTCTTCGAGATCTTCTCGCCGTTCTCGTCGAGGAACAGTTCGTAGTTGAAGCCTTCCGGCGGCGTCCCGCCCAGCGCTTGGCAGATGCGGCTCGACAGCTTCACCGAATCGATCAGGTCCTTGCCGGCCATCTCGTAGTGCACGCCCAGCGCCGTCCAACGCATCGCCCAGTCGGCCTTCCACTGCAGCTTGCAGTGGCCGCCGGTGACCGGAACGGTGACTTGCTCGCCATTGTCCTCGTAGGTGATCGTGCCGCCGGCGACATCGCGGCCGGTGATCGGCACCTGCAGCACCTGGCCGGTCGTCGGGCACACTGGCAGGAAAGGGCTGTAAGTGGCGCGGCGCTCCGGGCCCAAGGTCGGCAGGATCACGTCGATCACCGCGTCGTAGTTGCGCAGCACGTCGAGTAACGTCGCGTCGAACCGGCCGCTCTTGTAGCAGTCTGTCGAGCTCAGGAACTCGTACTCGAAGCCGAACTCGTCGAGGAACGCGCACAGCCGGGCGTTGTTGTGGGCGCCGAAGCTCGAATGGGTACCGAACGGATCGGGCACCTGGGTCAGCGGCTTGCCCAGATGCGGCAGCATGGCTTCCTGGTTCGGAATGTTCCCCGGCACCTTGCGCATGCCGTCCATGTCGTCAGAGAAGGCGATCAGCCGGGTCGGGATATCCGACATCGTCTCGAACGCACGGCGCACCATGGTGGTGCGCGCCACCTCGCCGAAGGTGCCGATATGCGGCAGGCCCGACGGGCCGTAGCCGGTCTCGAAGATCACGATTTGCGGCGCCGCGCCCGCCTTTTCGAAACGGTCGAGCAGCTTGCGTGCCTCCTCGAAGGGCCAGGCCTTGCTGTTCAGGGCGGTTTCGCGCAATTCGGACATGGTTCCTTCCGGGCGTCGGGTCGGCGGAAAGTAGGGCCAAGGCGATGGAGCGTCAATGTTCCTGCGGGTTCCGGCGCCGTCATGGCCGGCATGCGGTCCTGATTCGTTCGGGCCGCGCATGGCGCCGCGCGGGCTCCCTCTCTATATTGGGTCCGATGTCCGCCGCCGCACCCGAAATCGCACTCCCCGCCATGCCGGCCCTCGCCGTCGGCTTCCGCGGCGCCGCGCTGGTCACGGTAGATGGCGAGGTGGAGGAGCTGGGTCTGGGCGAGGCCGCGGTGCGGGCGGCGCGCGGGCTGGTGCTGGTGTGCCACGAGCCGGCGGTCAGTGCCCGGCTGGAGACCGAACCGCTGACCCGCGTGCTCGACCTGCTCGACCTCTACGCCTTCGCCTACCCGGCCAGGTTCTGCCTGCCGACGCCGGGCGGGCTCGCCGCCGCGCTGGGCATTCCCATGGCGTCAGGCGGACTGGAGGATCAGGCCGCCGTGCTGCACCAGGCCGCCCGGTTGCTGCTGAGCCTGCTGGCCGATCCGCGTTATCCGGACCGGCCCGAGGCCCAGCGCGTCGCCCGCACCATGGCGAAGGCGGGCTGGACCTGGGGCGCCTACGTCACCGCCGCGCTCGGCGCCCCCGCGTCGGGCGAGGACGCGGGCAGCGGCCTCGACGTGTGGCGCCGGCTGCCGCAATGGGAGGACGAGGCGCCGCGCCCGCCGCCCGACGACTATCCGGTCGGATCGGGCGAGGTGCAGGACCGGCTGACCGCGCTGCTGGGCGAGGGTGCCGAGGAACGCACCAGCCAGCGTGACTATGCGGACGTGGTGACCGCCGCCTTCGAGCCTCGCGCCATGGCCTCGGCACCCAACGCGGTGATCGCCGAGGCCGGCACCGGCATCGGCAAGACGCTGGGATACATCGCGCCGTCGAGCCTGTGGGCCGAGCGCAACCAGGGACCGGTATGGCTGTCGACCTACACCAAGAACCTGCAGCGCCAACTCGACCAGGAGCTGGACCGGCTGTTCCCCGACCGGCGCCGGAAGGCGCGCAAGGTGGTCGTGCGCAAGGGCCGCGAGAACTATCTGTGCCTGCTGAATCTGGAAGAGGCGGTCGGCCGCGCCCAGCTGACGCCGGAGAACCTTGTACGCCTCGCCCTCGTCGTCCGCTGGGCGCGCTATTCACGCGACGGCGACATGGTCGGCGGCGACCTGCCGGCCTGGCTGCTTCAGCGGATCGGCGCGGGCCGCGCCTCGGGTCTTACCGACCGGCGTGGCGAATGCGTCTTCTCCGCCTGCGCCCACTGGCGCACCTGCTTCATCGAGCATACCTCGCGCAAGGCGAGGGGCGCCGACCTGGTCATCGCCAACCACGCGCTGGTGATGATCCGCGCCGCGCTCTACGGCCCCGAGGAGGACCGGCCCACCCGCTACGTGTTCGACGAGGGCCATCATTTGTTCGATGCCGCCGACAGCGCGTTCTCGGCGCATCTCTCCGGGCTCGAGGCTGTGGAGCTGCGCCGCTGGGTGCGCGGGCCGGAAGGCGCAAGGCGCGGCCGGGCGCGCGGCATCGAGGCGCGCATCGGCGACCTTTTGATGCTGCATCCGGAATCCGACCGGCTGATGAAGGAGGCGATCCGCGCCGCCGCCGCGCTGCCCGGCGAAGGCTGGCTGGCGCGCATCGCCAGCAACATGGCCCAGGGCGCCGCCGAGGATTTCTTCGCCCGGGTCCGAGCCCATGTCTACGCCCGCGCCCAGCGCCCCGACGATCCCTACACGCTCGAGGCGGCGACCCACACCCTGTCCGACGAGCTGCGCGCCGCCGCCGCCGCACTGGAAGACGCGCTGGCCGAACTCACCGTGCCCATGCAGCAGCTGGCGCGGGTCATCGCCTCTCGCCTGGCCGACGAGTCCGAGGAACTGGAGTCGACGGAACGCACCCGTCTCGAGGCGGCGCGGGGCGGCATCACCCGGCGGGTCGACGCCATGATTCTGCCCTGGCGGGCCATGCTGCGCGACCTGGAGAAGGGTACGGCGGAAGGCTTCGTCGACTGGTTTTCGGTGGAGCGCGGCGGCCAGCGCGAATTCGACGTGGGCCTGCACCGCCACTGGATCGACCCGACGAAGCCGTTCGCCGACGTGGTGCTGTCACCGGCGCACGGCGTCGTGGTTACTTCGGCCACCCTGCGCGACGAGGTGGAGGACGAGGGCGGCTGGCGCGGCGCCGAGCTGCGCACCGGCTTCAACCACCTGGTCTTGCCTGCGAGGCGGTCGAGCCATGCCTCGCCGTTCGACTATCGCGCCCAGGCGAAGGTGCTGATCGTTCGAGACGTAAGGCGGTCCGACGCCCAGCAGGTGGCCGGCGCCTACCGGGTGCTGTTCGAGGCGGCGGGAGGCGGCGGCTTGGGCCTGTTCACCGCCATCAGCCGGCTGAAGGAGGTGCATGGCCGCATCGTCCAGCCGCTCGCCCAGCGGGGCATCGGCCTTTATGCCCAGCACGTAGACGCGTTCGATCCCGGCACGCTGGTCGACATCTTCCGCGCCGAGGAGAACTCGTGCCTGCTGGGCACCGACGCGATCCGCGACGGCGTCGACGTGCCAGGCGACGCACTGCGCCTGATCGTGTTCGATCGGGTACCGTGGCCGCGCCCCTCGATCCTGCACCGGGCGCGGCGCGATGCGTTCGGCGGCGGCCGCTACGACGACATGCTGACCCGGCTGAAGCTGAAGCAGGCGTTCGGCCGGCTGATCCGCCGTGCCGGCGACCGGGGCGTGTTCGTCATGCTCGACGGCGCCATGCCCAGCCGCCTGCTCGGCGCGTTCCCGGCCGAGGTCGAGGTCGCGCGCGTCGGCCTGGCTGAGGCCGTCGACGTGGCTGGCGCGTTCCTGGCGCGGGAAGTGCCCGTGACACAACCCCGTTGAAGGCCGGGCGGTACGACCTTATGGTGGCGCCGATCATAACAAGGCAGGAAGCCGTTCCGTGAGCGATCCCGTTCTGACGCCGCACTCGGCGCTGGTCTACCTGATGGTGATCGTGGCGGCCGCGGATTCGAAGATGGAGAACGCGGAAATCGACGCCATGTCGAACACCGTCTCCAAACTGCCGGTTTTCAGGGAATACGACCGGGCCAAGCTGCTGTCGGCGGTGCAGGCCTGCACCGATATCCTGCAGCACGGAGAAGGCCTCGAGACGGTCCTCGGCCTGGTCGGCGAGGCGGTGCCCTCAGGCCTGCGCGACACCGCCTACGCCATCGCCTGCACCGTCGCGATCAGCGACGGCAAGGTGGGCCAGGAAGAGCTCCGCCTGCTCGAGTTGATCCGCCACCAGCTGGACATCGACCGGCTCACCGCCGCCGCCATCGAGCGTGGCGTGGTGGCGCTCCACCGCAAGCTGCCGGACTGACCGTCCCTCCGCCGCCGCGCCCGAATTATGATACGGGATTCATGGGAACGACATGGTGCGCCGGTATGGTTCGCCGTGATTCGAGAGGAGACATGCCCTTGAAGCGTCTGTTGCTGCTGCGCCACGGCAAGTCCGACTGGGCCAACCCGGACCAGCCCGACAACGAGCGGCCGCTCAATCCGCGCGGACAGCGGGCCGCGGCGCTGATGGGCGCCTATCTGCGCCAGCGCGGCCTGACGCCCGACCTGATCATCTCCTCGCCCGCCGTGCGCACCCGCGAGACCGCCCACCGGGTGCTGGCGGCGCTGCAGGCCGAGGTGCCGCTGGAGTTCCGGTCCGAGCTCTACCTGGCCGAGCCCAAGACAATCGCCGAAGTGGTGCGCTCGGCGCCCGAGGGCGTGTCGACGCTTCTGGTCATCGGCCACAATCCCGGCATGCAGCTGGCCGCGCTGAACATGTCCGCCGGCGACCCCGCTGGCCGCCGCGACGAGATCGAGGACAAGTTCCCCACCGCCGCCCTCGCCGTCATCGAGTTCGACGCCGCCGACTGGTCCAAGGCGAAGGCCGGCGACCTGGTCGCATTCGACAGCCCCAAGGCGCTGGTCTGAAGTATCAGGGCACCTTCCCGCGCCCCGTGCGTTGATTTCCCCGGGGCCGCGTGGCCTGATGCGCAGCGGCCAAGGGGAGATACGCATGAACGGCCGGGACCGGACCTGATGCAGGAGAAGGAGCTGCGCCTCGCGATCGTGTGCAGCGGCGGCATTTCGCTCGCCGTCTACATGCACGGCATCGTCAAGGAGCTGCTCAAGCTCGCCCGTGCGTCGAAGCTCTACCACTCTTCCCAGGACGCGGCGCCCAAGCGGGAGCGCCGTTTCGCCGATCTGCCGCCGGCGCCGGAGCGCGAGACCGACACCGAGGAAGTCTATTTCGATCTGCTGCGCCAGATCGGCCAGGGGCTCGACCTGCGGGTGCTGGTCGACGTGATCGCCGGCGCCAGCGCGGGCGGCATCAACAGCGTGCTGCTGGCCAGGGCGCTGGCGCACGACCTGCCGTTCGACGTGCTGCGCGAGATGTGGTTGACGGGCGCCGATGTGGAGGCGCTGATCACCGAGGGCAGCACCACCGCCTGGAGCGACCGGCTGTTCTGGCCGCTGGTGCGCTGGGTGGCCGGCGACCGGTTCGGCGACTTCGAGCTCGACGACGAGGTCGAGGGCAAGCTGCGCCGGATGATGCAGATCGTCCGGCTGCGCCCGCCCTTCGACGGCGAGCGGCTGGTCGACAGCCTGATCACCGCCATGGAGGCCATGGGCACGCCCGCCAGCGGCATCGACTCGCTGATGCCGACGGGGCTCAAGCTCGACATGTTCGTGACCCTGACCGACTTCTTCGGCTACGCGCGCTCCATCCCGCTCTACGATCCGCCGCTGATCGATGAGCGCGAGCACCGGCACCGGCTGCATTTCCGCTACCGGCGATGGGCCGACGGGCATGTGGAGACCGACTTCGACCTTGCCTGCATCCCGGCACTGGCCTTCGCCGCGCGCGCCACGGCCAGCTTTCCGGCGGCGTTTCCTCCGGCGCAGCTGGGCGAGGTCGAACGGGTGCTCGAGAAGCGCGGCCGCGCGTGGACGGCGAAGGACCGGTTCCTGCGCGGCAACTTCCGTCCCTACATGCAGTCGGGCACCGACCCGGAGAAGACCTCGTTCCTCGACGGCAGCGTGCTCAACAACAAGCCGTTCGCGCCCGCCATCGAGGCGATCGCCCGCCAGCCCGCCTACCGCCGGGTCGACCGGCGGCTGGTCTATATCAACCCCAGTCCGGCCGACAAGCCGCCGCCGCCCACCGGCAAGCCGCCCGGCGTGCTGCGCACCCTGAAGGCGGCGCTGTCGGACATCCCGCGCAACGAGCCCATCGCCGACGATCTGGACTGGGTGCAGGAGCTGAATCGGCGCACCCGCCACACCCGCGAGATCGTCGATGCCGCGCGCCCCGACATTGCCGCGGCGGTCACCAAGGTCACCCGCGGCAGGCTCGAGCGGAAACGCATCACCAGGGAGCAGATCGCCGAGTGGCGCGACCGCTGCAACGCCGAGGCAGCGGTGCAGTCGGGATTCGCCTACAAGGGATATCTGCGCCTCAAGATCCAGGGTGCCATCGACCAGGCAGCGCGGATCATCACCCTGCTGTGCGGCGAGGAGCCGGGCTCGGTCCAGGCAAGCTTCATCGAGGACGCGCTGGACGAGTGGGCCGCGACGCGCGGCGTGCTGCCCACAGCCGAGTGGTCGCCGGACGCGATGGCCGGCGGCCATGCGGGCTTCTCGTGGATACGGGTGCTGCGCAGCTTCGACCTGGAGTTCCGCAGCCGGCGCATCCGCTTCGTCATCCAGGCGCTGAACGGGCTTTACGGCCGGTTGGGGCCGGAGGGGGCGTCGGATCTGGACGCAAGGCGGCTCGACCAGCTCAAGGGCCGCCTGTACGAGGTGCTGGACTCGCTTCGCGCCCGCGACGGCACCGCGGCGGTCAGCCTGGAAGCGGCCGGCCGCGCCCGCGACGTGTTCGGCCGTGCCCTTTCCCACCGGAAGTTCGACGGCTCCGGAGGGGCGATCTTCGCGCACGACAATCTGGAAGCCATCGACGCCATCGTCGGCGGCATCGCCCGCGACATCGACCTGGAATCCATGAACCGCCGCTCGGACGGAATTTTCGCCGACATCGATGCGGCCGGCGGCGCCGGCGTGATCCGCCGCGATCTGATGATCCACTATCTGGGATTCTCGTTCTGGGACCTGGTGACCTTCGCCGCGGGCGTCCGGGACGCCGGCACCGGCCACGACGAAATCAGGATCGCGCGGCTCAGCCCGCAGGACTGCCAGGCGATCCGCAAGGGTGGGCCCGAGGACTTCCTGAAAGGCGTAAAGCTGGGCAATTTCGGCGCCTTCTTCAAGCGCGCCCACCGCGAGAACGACTACCTCTGGGGCCGGCTCCACGGCGTCGACCGGCTGATCGACATCGTCGTCGATGCGGCCCGGGTCGACGGCGTCGGCGGCGACATCGACACCGATGCGCTGAAGCAGCGCGCCTTTCGGATCATCCTCGAAGCCGAGAGGCCGTTCCTGAAGGAGAGCGCCGGATTGATCGGGGAACTCGAGCGCGAGATCGAGGCGCTTTACCGCGAGCAGCCGGCTGCCTGAAAGCGCTAGATATGGCAACGCGCTCGTTGCCTGAGGACCCGGAACTCGTCAGAATGCCCGCGTCGGCTCGAGGGGCGCCGACGGGGAAAATCCATATTGGGCGGGGCGCGATCCGGCGGATGCGACCCCATGGAGGGGGCACATGGCAGGCGCGGCAAGACTCTACAAGCCGAAGGTGGTCAACACAGCGGTCAGCCTGCTGGGCCTCGCCCTCGGGCTGGGACTGATCATGCTCGGGCTGGAATACGGCTATTTGCGGTCCGGGCTGCTCGAGACGTTCACGCCGATTTACCAGGGCATCGCCTATGGGGTGCTCATCGTGCTGATCCTGCTGGTGTCCAACGGGCAGGGCTGGGCGCGCTTCCTGCTGGCTGCCTTCCTGCTGGCCGGCATCGTGCTGGCGGGCCCGCTGACGCTGGCGTTGCTGGCCAAGAACCCGGCTCTGGGCGCGTTGGCCGCCGCCCAGCTCGTGCTGATCCTGATCAGCCTCGTCATCTTGTTCGGGCCAAGAGCCAATAGCTGGTACCGGGGTTGAGCGGGACGCGCGGTAACCCGCAACCGGGCCGTGCTAGCATTGCCATCCATTCGGCGGGGATTGACGGCATGCGCGTTTTCATGGACTTCGAGGCGTCCGGCCTGACGGCGGACAGCTATCCCATCGAGATCGCCTGGGTGTTCGAGGACGACAGCGGCGGCGAAAGCCACCTGATCCGGCCGGCGGAAGGGTGGACAAGCTGGACGGCGTCGGGCGAGGAAACCCACGGCATCAGCCGCGCCAGGCTGGACGCCGACGGAAGGGCCGCCAAAGACGTCGCCCGGCGCGTGGTCGAGGCGCTGTCGGGTCACGACCTCTACGCCAGCGCGCCGGATTGGGACGGCAAGTGGCTGTCCGACTTGCTGGAGGCCGGCGGCTTCGCGCGCGAGAGGCTGACCTTGCGCGATACCGAAGTGGCCCAGGCGGAAGTGATCGCCGAGACGCTCGGCGTCGACCTCGCCACCGCGCCGCGCGACCCAGGCGAGGAACTGCCGACGGCGGTCGAGACCATCATGGTCCTCGCCCAGATGGAGGAGCGCCGCCCGCACCACCACCGCGCCCTCGACGACGCCGAGGAGGAGCGGCTGCGCTGGCTGAAGGTGCGCGAGATGGCGGAGGAACGCAAGCTCCGGCGCTATTGACGGCGCGGCAGCCTGTTCCCCATGCTCTCGGCCGAAACCGACGCTTGATGAAGTGGAGACCATGACGCGGGCACGCGAGGAGAGACTGGATCGGCTGGAGAGCATGCTGTTCGATGTGCCGGCGGAAGCCGGCGGCATGCTGCTCGATGAATTCGACGGTTTCGTTGCCGGGTTGCTCGTCTGCCCGGAGTATGTCCCGCCCGAGGAATGGGTGCCGAAGGCGGTCGGGATATTCGAGGCGGATGCACCGGACAGGATCGTCGATCCGCAACTGCGGTCGCTGCTGATCGCTCACTATGACGATGTTCGGCACGACCTGTCCGACGGGCAAACTCTGTACCAACCGGTGTTCTCGGAGGATCCGCGGTCGGGCGAGATCCTGTGGGAACTGTGGGCGGAAGGATTCGCTGCGGCCTTCTTTGCTCGCGGCGATAGCTGGCTGTCCATACTCGATGAAGGTGACACGGAAGCGTCGGCCGCGCTGTCGCTGCTGGTCAGCCTCGCCGCGACCGCGACGGGTACGGCGGAGCCCGGTGAAGAGGCGCCCAAGGGGCTGATAGAAATTGCGCACGACATCATACCCGGGTGCATCGAGACGCTGTTCCTGCACAAGATGGCTCACGGTGGGATAGGGAATCGGCTGCAATTCGTTCGGCCGGGGCGAAAAATCGGCCGGAACGAGCCATGCCTCTGCGGTTCCGGGAAGAAGTACAAGAAGTGCTGCGGCGCCGGCTCGGCGTGAGCGGAGCCGGCGGCGGCGACCGATTGGGCTCTCGCACGTCGCCGCTTGTTTCACCTGCGGTTCCCCATAAAGTGTCGATGAAGATTTTATGGCGAATGGGGAGAGATAAGCGGTGGAATCCTATAAGGACAAGGTCGTCGTCGTCACCGGCGGCGCGACGGGGATAGGTTTCTCCTTCGCCAAGCGCTTCGGCGCCGATGGCGCGAAGCTGGTGATCGCGGGCCGCCGCAAGGACAAGGTCGACGAGGCGGTCCAAGCGCTCAGGGGCATGGGCTACCAGGCGGTCGGCACCGCGTGCGACGTGTCGGAGCTTTCACAGGTCGAGGCGCTGGCCGATTTCGCCTGGCAAAGCTGGGGCCGCGCCGACGTCATCATGAACAATGCGGGCATCGCCCAGATGCCCACGCCGATCATCGCAACCGATCCGGCGGAGGTGGAACGCATCATGCGGACCAACTATTTCGGCGTCTGGTACTGCTGCCACGTCTTCGGCAGGCGCTTCATCGAGCAGGGTACGCCGGCGGCGATCTACAATGTCGGCTCGGAAAACAGCCTGGCCAATTTCGTGTTCATGGCCGGGACCTACGAGGCGTCGAAGCACGCGCTCCATGCCATGACCGATGCGATGCGCGAGGAAGTGCCGGATTTCATCGAGGTCGCCTTTGTGGTGCCCGGGTTCGTCTCCTCGGAGATGACCGATCCGTTCGGCAAGGGACTCACCATGGATACGGACCGCTATACCGGTATCGCCTTCCCGCAGTTGCAGGCGGGCGAGTTCTACGTCGTTTCCCACGCCTACAACATGAAGCGCATCAACGACCGCCACGAGGAAATCAGCGCGGCCTATGCCAAATACGCCCCGCGCTACGAGGGCGACGAGGAATTCGACGCGCGGTCACTGATGGCGAAGATCCGGGCGCGCATGCAAGGGTAGCGCCGGCGCCGTGGAGTTCCATCCGCTGCTACTTGCCCTTGAACACCGGCGCGCGCTTTTCCATGAAGGCCTTGATGCCCTCGCCGAAATCCTCGGTCTTCAGCAGCGGCAGGAGCTGCAGGAAGACGTGATGGACGTGTTCGTCGAACGGCTCCTTCAGCCCCATGCGCATCATCCGCTTGGCGGCGCGCACGGCGAGCGGCGCATTGGCGGCGATCTCCTCGGCGAGGGCGCGGGCCGCGCCCTGCACCTCGGCGTCGGCGACCACCTTGTTGACCAGGCCCAGCTCCAGGCAGTCGGCCGCGCCCAGCGTCCGGCCGGTGAACACCAGCTCGGCGGCCTTCGCCCAGCCGAGCAGGCGCGGCAGGATCCAGGTGCCGCCCGATTCCGGCAGCAGGCCGCGCTTGGTGAACGCGGCGGCCAGCTTGCCGCCTTCGCCCATGATCCGCATGTCGCAGCCCATGGCCAGGTCCATGCCGTAGCCGGCGGCGCCGCCGTTGAGGGCGCAGATCACCGGCGTGTCCATGTTGTGCAGCACCGTCGGCGGCGTGTCGCGCAGGCTGATGGTGCTCGACGTCGAGGCGCCCGACATGCCGGTCGAGCCCTGCCTGGCGCCGCCCAGGTCGAGGCCGGCGCAGAACGCGCGGCCCGCGCCGGTCAGCACCACCACGCGCACGTCGGCATTGGCGTCCACCTCGACCAGCGTCCGCGCCAGCAGGTCGAGCATGGGGCCGGAAATGGTGTTCATCCGCTGCGGCGCGTTGAGCGTGATCGTCGCGATGTGATCCCGAATGTCGAGCAGGACTTCGGGTTCGGTCTTGGTTGCGGCGGCTTCTTGTGACATCAGTTGTCTCCCCTGCGAGGTCGGGGCGTATCATGTCGTGTCCACCCGGTAACTTCCACCCATGATCTTCACAATCCGCACCGAACGCTGGCCGGTCGCCGGCGTGTTCCGCATCTCGCGCCGCTCGGCCACCGAGACCGACGTGGTGGTCGTCGAACTCCGGGACGCCGGCGCCGTGGGGCGCGGCGAGTGCGGCCCCAATGTCCGCTACGGCGAGAGCGCCGACAGCGTCGCCGCGGAACTCGAAGCGGTGCGCGGCGCGGTCGAGGCGGGCATCACTGTCGAGGAGGCGCAGGCGCTGCTGCCCCACGGCGCCGCGAGAAACGCGCTCGATTGCGCCCTGTGGGACCTCGCCGCCAAGAAATCCGGCAGGCCTGTCTGGAAACTCGCGGGGCGGGCCGAACCGGGACCGCTGGTGACGGCCTACACGCTGAGCATCGACACGCCGGAGAACCTTCTGACCGCCGCCGAAGCCGTCGCCGACCGGCCGCTGCTGAAGGTCAAGCTGGCGGGCGACGAGCACGACCTGACCCGCATCCGCGCCGTGAGCGCCGCGGCGCAGGGCGCAAGGCTGATCGTCGACGCCAACGAGGCGCTGACGATGGAGAAGCTGAATTACCTGGCGCCGCGCTTGGCGCTGCTGCGGGTCGACCTGATCGAGCAGCCGCTGCCTGCGGGCAAGGACGACGACCTGCGCCGCTACGACGGCCCCGTCGCCCTGTGCGCCGACGAAAGCCTGCACGACCGCGCCAGCCTGGACGGTCTCGTGGGCAAGTATCACGCCGTCAACATCAAGCTCGACAAGGCCGGCGGTCTAACCGAGGCGCTCGCCACCGCCGATGCCGCACGCGAGCGCGGCCTGAAGCTGATGGTTGGCTGCATGCTGGGCACCTCGCTCGCCATGGCGCCGGCGGCGATCGTCGCCCAGCAGGCCTCATGGGTCGACCTGGACGGCCCGCTGCTGCTGGCGAGGGACCGCGAGCACGGCATCCGTTACGAGCGGGGGATCATGGCGCCGGCGGAAGGAAAATTGTGGGGGTAGACCGATACCCCGACACCGCCCCAATCGTTCCACACTCTTGCCACCATCTCGACCGATCGTGAGGCATCCGCAACCCCGCAGCCCGGAAAGCGTCATGCAGCAGGACATCCTCGACCGGATCATGGACGAGCAGGACAAGGACTTCGTGCGCGTGCTGGAAGACCTCATCGACGTGCTGATCGCCCAGGGCGTGATCACCATGGACATGATGCCCAGGGAAGCCGCCGAGAAGCTCGAGCGCCGCCGCCGCATGCGCAGCGACTCGATCCGTCATACGCCGGATATCGACATGATCGACAGCAAGCTGGCGCAGTTCGAGTTCCGCAATTAGACGGCGCTCACAGCGCGATCACCAGCAAAACCACTAACAGACCCAGCGCGGCGGCGCCGAAGAAAACGATTCGCTGCGCCCGGCTTTTCAGGATGATTTCCGCGCCACGGGCCTTCTCGGCCGGATAGGCCGGCGCCTGGCGGTTGGTGGTGTCGTCGCGATGTATCGGATTCGAGTGGTCCATGCCGGTTAAACCCGGCGAAGGCGCCACTTGTTCCATCCGTTAGATTCCCCGCCCCTTGAACCAGTCCGGGTCCTCGTCGTCTGGAATCTCCGAACGGCCCCACAGGATGCGGGCGACGATGTGCTCGGCGGCCTGGTCCGGGCTCATCTCGAGGGTATTGATGGTGAGTTCGGGGTTCTCCGGCGGCTCGTACGGGCTGTCGATGCCGGTGAAGTTCTTGAGCTGGCCGGCGCGGGCCTTCTTGTAGAGGCCCTTCACGTCGCGCTTCTCGGCCTCGGCCAGCGGCGTGTCGACGAACACCTCGATGAACTCGCCCTCGGGCAGCATGGAGCGGACCATATCGCGCTCGGCGCGGAACGGGCTGATGAAGGCGGCGAGCACGATGAGGCCGGCATCGGTCATCAGCTTGGCCACCTCGCCGACCCTTCGGATGTTCTCGACCCGGTCGGCGTCGGTGAAGCCCAGATCCTTGTTCAGGCCGTGGCGGACGTTGTCGCCGTCGAGCAGGAACGAGTGCTTGCCGAGGGCGAACAGCCGCTTCTCGACCAGGTTGGCGATGGTCGACTTGCCCGAGCCCGACAGGCCGGTGAACCACAGCAGCCGCGGCCGCTGGCCCTTCTGGGCGGCATGGGCGTCGCGGTCGATGTCGATGGCCTGCCAGTGTACGTTCTGCGCCCGGCGCAGCGAATAGGTCACCAGCCCGGCGGCGACCGTCGCGTTGGTCATCTTGTCGATCAGGATGAAGCCGCCCAGGTCGCGCGAATGCTCGTAGGGTTCGAACACGATCGGCCGGTCGGTCGACAGGTTGGCGACGCCGATGGCGTTGAGGCCGAGGGTCTTGGCCGCCAGGTGCTCCATGGTGTTGACGTTCACCTGGTATTTGGGCGGCTGGACCACGGCAGTGACCGTCTGGGTGCCGAGCTTCAGCCAGTAGGGCCGGCCCGGCAGCATCTCGTCGTCGGCCATCCAGATGATGGTGGTCTCGAACTGGTCGGCCACCTCGGGGGGGGCGCCGGCGGCGGCGATGACGTCGCCGCGCGAGCAGTCGACCTCGTCGGCCAGGGTGACGGTGACCGACTGGCCGGTCACCGCGACCGGCAGGTCGCCGTCGAAGGTCACGACGCGGGCGACCGTGGAGGTGCGGCCAGACGGCAGGATGCGGACCGCGTCGCCCGGCGACACGCTGCCGCCGGCGATCAGGCCCGAGAAGCCGCGGAAGTCCAAATTGGGCCGGTTGACCCACTGCACCGGCATGCGGAACGGCCCGGTCGAGGCCGGATCGTCGCCGATCTCCAGCGTCTCCAGGTGATCGAGCAGCACCGGCCCCGTGTACCAGGGCGTCGCCTCGCTGCGGGTGGTGATGTTGTCGCCGCGCAGGCCCGAGATCGGGATCGGGACGAAAGCGTCGATGCCGATGCCGTCGGCGAATTCACGGTAGTCGGCGACGATACGGTCGAACACGGCGTGGTCGTAGTTCACCAGGTCCATCTTGTTGATCGCCAGCACCACGTGGCGGATGCCGATCAGCTTGGTGAGGTAGGAGTGCCGGCGCGTCTGGGTCAGCACGCCCTTGCGCGCGTCGATCAGGATCACCGCGAGGTCGGCGGTCGAGGCGCCGGTCACCATGTTGCGGGTATACTGCTCGTGGCCGGGCGTGTCGGCGACGATGAACTTGCGGCGGTCGGTAGCGAAGAAGCGGTAGGCCACGTCGATGGTGATGCCCTGCTCGCGCTCGGCGGCGAGGCCGTCGACCAGCAGCGCGAAATCAATCTCCTGGCCCTGGGTGCCGACACGCTTGCTGTCGGCCTCCAGCGCGGCCAGCTGGTCCTCGAAGATCATCTTGGAATCGTACAGCAGCCGGCCGATCAGGGTTGACTTGCCGTCGTCGACGCTGCCGCAGGTGATGAAGCGCAAGAGGCTCTTGTGCTGGTGCTGGACCAGATAGGCGTCGATGTCCTCGGCGATCAGATCGTGCGCCTTGTAGGCGCTGGCCTTGGAGGCGTCCGACAGGGTAGCCATCAGAAATAGCCCTCCTGCTTCTTCTTCTCCATGGACGCCGCCTGGTCGTGGTCGATGGCGCGGCCCTGGCGCTCGGACGTGGTGGTCAGCAGCATCTCCTGGATCACCTCGGGCAGGGTCGCGGCCTCGGAAACGACCGCGCCGGTGAGCGGGTAGCAGCCCAGGGTCCGGAATCGGATCGGACGCATCACCGGCTCCTCGCCGGGCTTCAGCGGGAAGCGCTCGTCGTCCACCATCAGGATCAGGCCGTCGCGCTCGACGGTGGGGCGCATCTCGGAGAAGTAGAGCGGCACGATGGGGATGTTCTCCAGGTGGATGTACTGCCAGATGTCCAGCTCGGTCCAGTTGGAGATCGGGAACACGCGGATGCTCTCGCCCTTGGCCTTGCGGGCATTGTAGAGCCGCCACAGCTCCGGGCGCTGGTTCTTGGGGTCCCAGCGGTGGTTGGCCGAGCGGAACGAGAAGATGCGCTCCTTGGCGCGGCTCTTCTCCTCGTCGCGCCGGGCGCCGCCGAAGGCGACGTCGAACTGGTATTTGTCGAGCGCCTGCTTGAGGCCCTCGGTCTTCCACATGTCGGTGTGCAGCGGGCCGTGGTCGAAGGGGTTGATGCCCTTCTCCCTGGCTTCGGGGTTCTGGTAGACGATCAGCTCCATGCCGCTCTCGCGCGCCATCCGGTCGCGCATCTCGTACATGGCCTTGAACTTCCAGGTGGTGTCGACGTGCAGCATGGGGAAGGGCGGCGGCGACGGATGGAACGCCTTGCGCGCCAGGTGCAGCATGCAGGCCGAATCCTTGCCGACCGAGTAGAGCATCACCGGCTTCTCGGCCTCGGCGACGACCTCGCGGAAGATGTGGATGGATTCCGCCTCGAGACGCTGGAGGTGGGTCAGCCGCGCTGGCGAGATGCCCGTCTCGCCGCTGGTCGCCTTTGCCGTGGTGTTCACGCCTTCAAATCCCGTTGGTGCCTTTTCGCCCGCCGCATATAGCCGGATCGGCGCCGTCCGGCAACCGGAGGGCACTCATGCGTGGCGCGAATGACCCTCTTGATGACAGTTGCGCGACACACAGCCGGGAACGGGGTTTGGAGTCAAGGACGGATTGCCGGCGGGCATAGACGCAAAGGCCTTTGCTCATCCTCGGGTCTCAGCTTTTCTCCATCAAAAGATTGGCGTCGCGCGCGAGCCGCCAGCGGCCGTCAGGTTCCTTGCGGAACAGCGTCAGCGTATAGCCTGTGCGCCGCACCTGCTCACCGGCCGGCGGAGTGATGCTGATGTCGATGCGATTGCGCGTGAACGCCCAATCGCCCAAGATTTCAATCTCGACGATGTCGTTGGTGCCGGCGATCTGTGGCTTTGCTGCGCCCGGTTGGCTGCCGGCAACTTCAAATACTTCTCTGCCGAACGGCTCTTGGCCGGGCACCATGAAAATCGCGTCCTCGGTCATGAGCGAGAGCACCGCGGACGAGTCACCGGCACAGCTTGCCTCCATCCACGTTGCGACGACTTGCCGGATCGCCCGTTCGTCTTCCGTCATCTCGACCTCCATCCAAGCCCCGCCCTCGGATGGGATAGTAGTCACGAGATGAGTCGAGTCCACCGTGTCGAGCCGGGCTGCAACCGAGTTAGCGTCGTGGGAACGCTCGACCACGAGAGTTCAATGCAACGCGTTACCGTTTCCGCCAGTTTCCCTGACCCGCCGGCAAGAACGTTCCCCCCGCCGCTCCAGCCCTCACGCCGCCTTGCCGCCGGTCGGGATCTGGTTGAACGGCAGGTCCTTGTCGACGCGGATGTCGCCCGGCATGCCGAGCACCCGCTCGGCGATGATGTTGCGCATGATCTCGTCGGTGCCGCCGGCGATGCGGCCGGCGGGCGAGCCGAGCAGCGTCCACGGATAGGCGGCGCGCTGCACCGCGAGGTTGGGATCGGCGATGCCGCCGGCCATGTCCGCAAGGTCCATGCCGTAAGAGGCCATGTTCTGCTTCTGCGGACCCTGGATCAGCTTGGAGATCGAGGCCTCCGGGCCGGGCGTGTCGCCGCGCGACAGGGCCGAGATGGTGCGGGCATTGACGTTGCGCACGCCGGCCTCGCGGACATACCAGTCGGCCAGCTTCTCGCGCACCGCCTGGTTGTTGATCAGCGGGCCATCCTCGTCCTCGAGCGTCCGCGCCAGCTCGAACAGGCCGTCCCAGCTCACGCCGCCGCCGGCCGCGCCGCCCGAGGCGCCCACCGCGAGACGCTCGTTCATCAGCAAGGTCATGGCCACGTTCCAGCCGTTGCCGACCTCGCTGATCCGGTTGCTGTCCGGAATGCGCACGTCGGTCAGATAGACCTCGTTGAAATGCGCGGCGCCCGAGATCTGCTTGATCGGCCGCGGCTCGATTCCGGGCGTCTTCATGTCGACGATGAAGAAGGTCAGGCCCTTGTGCTTGGGCACGGTGGGATCGGTGCGGGTCACCAGGATCGCCCAGTCGGACTGGTGCGCGCCCGAGGACCAGATCTTCTGGCCGTTGACGACCCACTCGTCGCCGTCCTTCACCGCGCGGGTGCGCAGCGCCGCGAGGTCGGAGCCGCCGGCCGGTTCCGAGAACAGCTGGCACCAGATGATGTCGGCCCGCGCCATCGGCGGCAGATGGGTGCGCCTCTGCTCCTCGGTGCCGTGGACCATCAGCATGGGACCGGTCATGCCCAGGCCAACCACCAGCATGGCGGCCGACGGTGGCGCGACCTTGGACTCCTCCTGCGACCAGATCACCGACTGGATCGGGGAAAGACCCTGGCCGCCATATTCCTTCGGCCAGTTCAGGCACGCCCAGCCGGCGTCGTACTTGGTGCGCTGCCATTCCTTGATCACGTCCTGGACGTGGCCGGCGGCCATGCGCTCGCGCCAGCCCTTGGGCGTGTTCTCGGCCAGCCAGGCGCGCGCCCTGGCGCGGAATTCGGCTTCCTCGGGCGTGTCGTTGAAATCCATGTCCCCATTCCCTGCTGCTGTCCGGTTCTGTCGCGGCGAAACGCTAGCACGGCCGGCGCGGCGGATGCAGCGGAAAAAGCGCTCGTGAAGGCAACCCTAGCGGCGGCCTCGCACGGCCAGCGCCGTGTCCGGAAAATCGGTGAACAGGCCGTCGATGCCCAGCGCCAGGAATGCGCCGAGTTCTGCCCGGATGTCGGCGAAGCTGGGCCCGACATAGTCGTCCCTGAAAGTGTAGGGATGGACGAGCAGGCCCAGCCGGTGGGCGCGTTCGACATACCCTGTGTCGCCGCCGTCCGCGCCGACCAGCATGGACTTGTGGGGGCCGACGCCATCGGCAAATGCTGCCGCCTCTTCGAGGCCGACGGTCTCCGTGCCGCCGACGACCGCGACCAGAATGACCAGCGGGATGCGGGTCCGGTTCCGCAGGCCGCGCAGGAAATCCGGATCGAAGGACTGGATGAACACCGGCAGGCCGCCCGGCCCGAAGCCGTACTCGCCGAGCGCGTTGAGCAGCGGCGCGGTGAAGTCGTGGCCGAGCGCGGCGAGCGCTGCCGGATCCTTGGCCTCGGGATAGACGCCGACCCTGGCGTCGCGCGCCAGCTCGAGGATCTCGTCGAACCGGGGGATCAGGAACTTGCCGTCGTCGGCCTTGCTCCGGCCGGGAAACGCCTGGCGGGCGCGCAGGGTGCGCAGTTCGGAGAAGGTGAAGTCCTCGGCCCACCAGTCCGGCTCGTCCCTGCCCGGCTTCACCGTCCGGCGGGCGGCGAATTCGGGATGGTCGGCCACGTCGGTCGAATCGCTGAGCCAGCGGTCGTGACGGGCGACCAGCACGCCGTCGCTGGTGAACACCAGGTCGGGCTCGATGAAGTCGGCGCCCAGGTCGATGGCCTTCTCATAGGCCTCGATCGTATGCTCGGGCAGGTAGCCGCTGGCGCCGCGATGGGCGATGACGATGGCTGTGCCATCGTCCCGGGCGACGGCGGCGACCGGCAACAGGATGCAGCAGATCAACAGGACGGCGAACAGCCTCATGGCAAGCTTCCTCGGCGCCGGGCAAGGTAGGACTTCACTGCGTCAGATCCATTCCCTGACGAACCCGTCACGGACGGCGAGGGCGGTGTCGGCGAAGTCGGAGAAGGCGCCGTCGATGCCGAGGGCGAAATATGCCAGCATCTCCTCGCGCACATCGGCGAAGCCCAGCCCCACGGCGTCGTCGCGAAACGTCCACGGATGAACCTGCATGCCCAGCGCGTGGGCGCGTTCGACGATCCCCGTCGAGATTCTGGTCTTCTGATCGAGCAGCAGGGACTTCTGCGGACCGATCGCCGCCGCCAGGGTCGCGGCTTGTTCCAGCGGCACGTGGGGCGCGCCCTTTCCGTCGTCGACCAGCAGCTGGGTGAGCCGGATGCCGGTCAGCGGCCGGATGCGCCGCAGGAAGTCATGATCGAAGGACTGGATGTAGAGGTTGTCGCGCTCGGCGCCGTAGCCGAAATCCGCCAGCGCCTCGAGCAGCGGCGGGATGAAGTCGAATCCCATGGCGAGCAGAAGGTCGGGATGCTTGATCTCCGGATGGAAACCGATGGTTGCGCCCCGCCGCTCCTCGCCGTCCCGCAGCAGTCGCAGCAGTTCCTCGAAGGTCATGACCGGGTATTGGCCGTCCATGTCCCGCGGCCGGCCCGGAAAGGGCTGGCGCGCGCGCAGGGTGCGGATTTCGGCGAGGGTGAAATCCTCCACCCACCATTCGTGCATCCCTTCCTTCCGCGCGCGGCGGTTGGCGAATTCGGGACGGTCGGCGATATCCGTGCTGGTGCCCAGATAGCGGTCGTGGCGAACGATGAGCGCGCCATCCTTTGTCAGCACCAGGTCGGGCTCGACCGCGTCGGCGCCCATGTCGAGCGCCATGGCATACGCTGCGGCGGTGTGTTCGGGCGCATGGCCGCTTGCGCCCCGGTGGGCGATGACGATGGGCGGCTTGCCGGTCAGTGTCTTCAGCGTCATGGTGTCCTCTCGGCGGACGGCAAGGGTAGCGGCGGGCGCGCGCCATGCCCATATCCTTGTCCGTAACGATTACCTTCATGCCGGGGAGGCAGACTTGAAAACCCTCGTTGCCGCTGGTCTGACCAGCATCGCCACGATGTCGTGCGCGGCCCTGATGTCCGGTGCGTTGGCCGCCGAGCCGGTGAAGATGTATCCGTTCGAGACGGCGACGCTGACCTACGCCGTCACCGGCGCCCAACAGGGTACCCAGACGATCTACATCAAGGACTACGGTCGGATCGTCGCGCAGCACTACGAGGCGACGGTGCCCGGCGAGAACGGGCCGGAGCACGTCAGCGTCTCGACCTTTACCGATCCGCAATGGATCTACACCTACGATTTCACCGCCCGCGAGGGCACGCGGGCGCCCAACGGACAGACGGCCGCGGCGGCGAGCGCCGGGAGCGGCCAGAAGCTGTTCGAGCGGATGACCCTGGCGCAGGGCGGCAAGCGCGCCGGCAAGGATACCTTCAACGGCACCCCCTGCACGGTCTGGGACATGGGCGCGGGAAGCGGCACGAAGCTGTGCATCGACGACCGGATGGTGATGCAGTACATGCGCACCAGAAACGAGATGATCCAGGGCAACGTGGAACTGACCGGCGCCCGGATCGGATCGGTCGACGAAAGCAAGTTCCAGCGCCCCGAGGCCGAATACCGGGACTTCGACCCCTCGCAGATGCCGCCTCCGCCGCGGAATTAGCGGTCCGGTTACCCGAACAGCAGCGTTTTCTGGACGGCCCTTCGCGACGCGGCTTCGCCGCTCCTCAGGGCTCACGGGTTGTTATTGTATTTCCACCCAACACCGAGAGTGCTGAGGAGGGCCGAAGGCCCGTCGCGAAGCACGGGCAATCAGAGCTAGGAAAACCCCAAGAATCCCGCCGTTTTCGCGACTCGTTCGCACCTGCGATGGGAATTCTTGACAAGATCGCTCCGATTTAGTCAAAGGCCGTTGACTTGGCGGGCCATCTGCCCCATCTGGTGCATACCGGACCAAAACGGTTCGGTATGAATGGCGACTTCGAGCGAGGACCGTTTCCATGATCCGCCTGACGCGGCTGGCCGACTACGCGGTGCTGCTGATGACCCATCTGGGCCATGAGTGGTCGCGCCATCCCGACCGTATCCACAACGCGGGCGGCCTGTCGGTGGAGACGCATATTCCCATGCCGACGGTGAGCAAGCTGCTGGGCGTGATGTCGCGCGGCGGTCTGCTGACCTCGCACCGCGGCCAGGCCGGGGGCTATCTGCTGGCGCGCCCGCCCGGGGAGATTTCCGTGGCCGACATCGTCGGCGCGGTCGACGGGCCCATTGCCCTCACCGATTGCCTGACCGACGACAGCGGCTGCGGCATCGAATCGCTCTGCGGCGTGCGCACCAGCTGGCAGAAGATCAACCGGGCCGTTGCCGGCGCCCTCGGCCGGATCAGCCTGGCCGAGCTGTGCGCCGACCAGCTCGCCATGTTCCCGCCGCGCGCCCCCGCGCCGCGCGAACAAGTCGCAGACGTGCAGTAAGGAAGCCTCAGGACCATGGCAGGAACCACCGAAACCCAACAGGCCGTCAAGGACCTCTCAGGCGACTACAAGTACGGCTTCGTCACCGATATCGAGACCGATGTCGCGCCGAAGGGCCTGAACGAGGACGTGATCCGGCTGATCTCCGCCAAGAAGGAGGAGCCGGAGTGGCTGCTCGAATGGCGGCTCGAGGCGTTCCGCAAGTGGGGCAAGGAAGAGGAGCCGGAGTGGGCCAAGGTCCACTATCCGGACATCGACTTCCAGGACATCCACTACTACGCCGCGCCGAAGAAGAAGGACGGCCCCAAGAGCCTCGACGAGGTCGACCCGGAACTGCTGGAGACCTACGCCAAGCTGGGCATCCCGCTGAAGGAGCAGGAAGTGCTGGCGGGCGTGATGGGCTCGGCCAACATCGCCGTCGACGCGGTGTTCGACAGCGTCTCGGTCGCCACGACCTACAAGAAGAAGCTGGAGGAGATGGGCATCATCTTCGGCTCGTTCTCCGAGGCAGTGAAGACCCATCCCGAGCTGATCCGGAAATATCTCGGCTCGGTCGTGCCGGTGACCGACAATTTCTACGCCACCCTCAACTCGGCGGTGTTCTCCGACGGCACCTTCGTCTACGTGCCCAAGGGCGTGCGCTGCCCGATGGAGCTGTCGACCTATTTCCGCATCAACACCAAGGATACGGGCCAGTTCGAGCGCACCCTGATCATCGCCGACGAGGGCTCCTACGTCTCCTATCTGGAAGGCTGCACCGCGCCGATGCGCGACGAGAACCAATTGCACGCCGCGGTGGTGGAACTGATCGCCCTCGACGACGCCGAGATCAAGTACTCGACGGTGCAGAACTGGTACCCGGGCGACAAGAACGGCAAGGGCGGCATCTACAATTTCGTCACCAAGCGCGGCGCCTGCCGTGGCAGGAACTCGAAGATCTCGTGGACCCAGGTGGAGACCGGATCGGCCATCACCTGGAAGTATCCGAGCTGCATCCTGCAGGGCGACAACTCGCAGGGCGAGTTCTACTCGGTCGCCATCACCAACAACATGCAGCAGGCCGACACCGGCACCAAAATGATCCACATCGGCAAGAACACCCGCAGCCGGATCATCTCGAAGGGCATTTCGGCCGGCCGTGGCCAGAACACCTATCGCGGTCTGGTGCGCGTGCTGGCGGGCGCCGAGAACGCGCGCAACTACACCCAGTGCGACTCGCTGCTGATGGGCGACAAGTGCGGCGCGCACACGGTGCCGTATATCGAGGTGAAGAATCCTAGCGCGCAGATCGAGCACGAGGCGACCACCTCGAAGATCAGCGAGGACCAGCTGTTCTACTGCCTGCAGCGCGGGCTGACGCAGGAGGAAGCGGTGTCGATGATCGTCAACGGGTTCTGCAAGGAAGTGATGCAGAACCTGCCCATGGAATTCGCCGTCGAGGCCCAGAAGCTGCTGGGCATCAGCCTCGAAGGCAGCGTCGGCTGAGCGAGAAGAAACGGCCAGAAGAACGGAATACACGACAATGCTGGAAATCAAGAACCTGCACGCCGCCGTCGACGGCAAGGAAATCCTCAACGGCATCGACCTGACTGTGAAGGCGGGCGAGGTGCACGCCATCATGGGCCCGAACGGCTCGGGCAAGTCGACCCTGGCCTATGTGCTGGCCGGCCGCGACGGCTACGAGGTGACCGAGGGCTCGGTGACCTACCAGGGCAAGGACCTGCTGGTCATGTCCGCGGACGAGCGCGCCCGCGACGGCGTGTTCCTGGGCTTCCAGTATCCGGTCGAGCTCCCCGGCGTGAACGGCATGACGTTCCTGCGCACCGCCGCCAACGCCGTGCGCCGCCACCGCGGCCAGAAGGAGCTGGACGGCATCGACTTCCTCAAGCTGCTGCGCCAGAAGGCGGCGCTGCTGGAGATGGACGATTCGCTGCTGAAGCGCGCGGTGAACGTGGGCTTCTCGGGCGGCGAGAAAAAGCGCAACGAGATCGCCCAGATGGCGGTGCTCGACCCCAGCCTGATGGTGCTGGACGAGACCGACAGCGGCCTCGACATCGACGCGCTGAAGGTGGTCTCCAAGGGCATCAACGCCCTGCGCGGCCCGGACAAGGCGACCGTGCTGGTCACCCATTACCAGCGCCTGCTGTCCTATGTGGAGCCGGACTTCGTGCACATCCTGGCGCGCGGCAAGATCGTTGCCTCGGGCGGCAAGGAGCTGGCGCTGGAGCTGGAGCGCGACGGCTACGTCAACTACGTGCCGGAGGCGGCCTGAGCCATGACCGCCGTTCCCTACGCCGAACAGTTCGAGAGGCTGAAGCCGGCCTTGCCTGGCGCGGCGAGCCTGCGCGAGCAGGCGTTCGCGCGATATGCGGCGCACGGATTTCCGGGCGTCAGGCGCGAGGCCTGGCGTCACACCAGGCTGGCGCCGATCAGCGGCGCGGCGTTCGAGCCTGCCGATTCGTCACGCGTCTCGCCGGGCGACATCGCCGCCCGTCTGATCCCCGACGCGCTCACCCTGGTGTTCGTCAATGGCCGCATGGATGCGGCGCTGTCCAACATCGAGCAGGCGCCGAAGGGCGTCACCATCGAGAGCCTGGCGGACGTTTTGGCCCGCGGCGACGACCTGTCGCCCTGGCTGACCCAGGCGGCGGGCGACAGCCCGGATGACGCGCTGGTGTCGCTGAATACCGCGCTGATGAATGACGGCGCGGTGATCCGCATCGCCGACGGCGTCACCGTGGAGGCGCCGATCCATTTGCTGTTCTTCGCCAAGCGCGGCGGTATGGCCCAGGTGCGCAACGTGATCGTCGCCGGCAAGGGCGCGAAGGCCACCGTCGCCGAAAGCTATTTCGGCGGCAAGGACGCCTACTGGACCAATGTGGTGAACCAGTTCTTCCTGGCCGAGAGGGCGAGCATCGAGCACGCCCGCCAGCAGAACGAGGGCGCGTCGGCCTATCACATCGGCGCGAGCCGGGTGCGGCTGGCCGAGAACGCCCGCTTCAACAGCGTCGGCATCATGCTGGGCGGCGCGCTCGCCCGAAACGAGACGCAGGTGACCGTGGCCGGCGAAGGCGCCGAATGCCACATCGCCGGCGTGTCGCTGGGCCGCGGCAAGCAGCTGCACGACAACGTCACCGTGCTCGATCATGCCGTGCCGAACGGCGTCAGCGACCAGGTTTTCAAGGCCGTGCTGGACGACCAGTCGCACGCCGTCTACCAGGGCAAGGTGATCGTGCGGCCCGACGCGCAGAAGACCGACGCGCGCCAGGCCAACCACAACATCCTGCTGGCGCGCAGCGCCGAGGCGAGCAGCAAGCCCGAGCTGGAGATCCACGCCGACGACGTGAAGTGCGCCCACGGCGCCACCGTCGGGGAACTGGACAGGAACATGCTGTTCTACCTTCAGGCCCGCGGTCTCGATCCGAAGACCGCCCGCGCGCTGCTGGTCGAGGGCTTCGTGCTGGAGGTGCTGGAGCGCATCGCCTCGCCGGAGATCAGGGACATGTTCCTGACCGACATCGGCGGCTGGCTGCACGGGAGAGCGCTGTCTTGAACACGGAAAGCCCGATCATCAAGCCGACCGGCCTCGATATCGCGCGCATCCGCGCCGATTTCCCGATCCTGTCGCTGCCCAGCAACGGCAAGCGGCTGACCTTCCTCGATACCGCCGCCAGCGCCCAGAAGCCGCGTCAGGTGATCGACGCCGAGCGCCACGTCTATGAGGCCGAATACGCCAACATTCACCGCGGCGTCTACGACCTCAGCCAGCGCGCCACCGCTGCCTTCGACAAGGCGCGGACCAAGGTGCGCAAGTTCATCAACGCGGCCAGCGACCGCGAGATCGTGTTCGTGCGCAACGCCACCGAGGGGGTCAATCTGGTGGCGCAAAGCTGGGGCCGCAAGAACCTGAAGGAAGGCGACCAGGTCATCCTGTCCGAGATGGAGCATCACGCCAACATCGTGCCGTGGCAGATGCTGCGCGAGGCGATCGGTATCGAACTGGTGGTGATCCCGATCACCGACAGCGGCGAACTGGTCTGGGAAGCCTACGAGAGCGCGTTCACCAGCCGTACGAAGCTGGTCGCGATGACGCATGTCTCGAATGCGCTGGGCACCATCACGCCCATGGCCGAGATCATCCGGGTCGCCCACGATCACGGCGTGCCGGTGCTGGTCGACGGCTGCCAGGCGGTGCCGCACATGCCGGTCGACGTGCAGGCCCTTGATGCCGATTTCTACGTGTTCTCGGCCCACAAGCTCTACGGGCCGACCGGCGTCGGCGTGCTCTATGCCAAGGCGAAGATCCTCGAGGCCATGCCGCCTTACCAGGGCGGCGGCGACATGATCGCCTCGGTGACCTTCGCGAGGACCACCTATGCGGATATCCCGCAGCGCTTCGAGGCCGGCACGCCGAACATCGCCGGCACGATCGCGCTGGGCGCGGCCATAGACTACATGGAGAGCCTCGACCGGCAGGCGCTGCTCGCCCACGAGCACGCCCTGCTCGAATACGCCACCGAGCGGCTGCGGGCGAACAACGCCATCACCATCTACGGCACGGCGAAGGACAAGGCGGCGGTGATCTCGTTCGCGATCCAGGGCGTGCACCCACACGACGTGGGCACGATCCTCGACTTCGAGGGCATCGCGGTGCGCGCCGGGCATCACTGCGCCCAGCCGGTGATGGACCGCTTCGGCGTGCCCGCGACGACACGCGCGTCCTTCGGCATCTACAGCGATTTCGACGATGTGGACGCGCTGATGCGCGGCATCGCCAAGGTGCAGGAGATCTTCGGCTGATGAGCGACCTGCGCGAGCTTTATCAGGAAGTGATCCTCGACCACGGCCGCAAGCCGCGGAACTTCGGCCCGCTGGAAGGCGCCAACCGCGAGGCGCACGGCCACAATCCGCTGTGCGGCGACAAGCTGGACGTGCACCTGCTGGTGAAGGACGGGCTGGTCGCCGACGTGAAGTTCGAGGGCGCGGGCTGCGCCATCTCGGTGGCGAGCGCGTCCCTGATGACCGAGGCGCTGATCGGCAAGAGCGAGGCCGAGGCGAAGGCGCTGTTCGAGAAGTTCCACGCGCTGATCACCAGCGACGAGGACGTCAGCCTCGAGCAGCTCGAGGAACTGGACAAGCTGGCGGTATTTTCCGGCGTGCGCGATTATCCCCTCAGGGTCAAATGCGCCACGCTGGGCTGGCACACGATGAATGCCGCGCTCGAGAACAGCGGCGAAACGGTGGTGACGGAATGAGCGAGACCTTCCTCAACGATTTCCTCGACGGCCCGAACGAGGCCGCCCCGGACAACGCGCTGCGCGACCAGATCGTCGAGCAGCTGAAGACGATCTACGATCCGGAGATTCCGGTTAACATTTACGAACTCGGGCTTATCTATGGCCTGGACGTATCGCCGGAGAACGACGTCAAGGTCACCATGACCCTGACGACGCCCATGTGCCCCGTCGCCGAGACCATGCCCGGCGAGGTGGAGAGCAAGGTGCGCTCGGTCGCCGGCGTGAACGAGGTCGATGTCGAGCTGGTGTGGGAACCGGCCTGGGACATGAGCAAGCTGTCCGAGGCGGCCAAGCTCGAACTCGGCATGCTGTAAGGAGAGACGGAACGATGGCTGGCAACATCATCACCCTGACCGACCGCGCGGTGGACCGCGTGAAGACGCTCATGGCCAAGCGCCCGGAAGCGGCGGGTCTGCGCGTGTGGATCAAGGAAGCCGGCTGTTCGGGCCTCTCCTACAAGGTCGACTTCGCCGACGAGGCCAAGCCCGGCGACGACGTTGTCGAGACCGAAGGCGGCAAGGTCTATGTCGACCCCAAGGCGGTGATGTACATTCTCGGCTCGGAAATGGACTACCAGGAGGACAAGTTCTTCTCCGGGTTCCTGTTCATGAACCCGAACGAGAAGGGCCGCTGCGGCTGCGGCGAGAGCTTCACCGTATAGCGCGCCCGGGCCGAACCGCTCCCCTACCATCGCCATCCAACCGTCGCCTGTGGCCCACGGTGTGCCGATAACCAGCCTTACGCCGTGAACGGCAACCGCAATCCCGGCCGCGGCCAGTCGATGGCGACCAACTGCCCGAGACCCGACAGGGTCACATAGGCGGTCTTCATGTCCGGGCCGCCGAAGGCGACGTTGGTGGCGAGGAAATCCGTATCGATGGGCGTGTGCTCGATGGTTTGCCCGTCGGGCGTGATGCGCGTGAGGCCGCCCTTCACCGGCGTGGCGATGACGATCGAGCCGTCCTCCTCGATGGCCAGCGAATCCCAGTAGGTGTTGCCGCCAGGGCTGGCCACGGTGCGGCCCTGGAACAGGCCGGGCGCCTTCGCCACCTCGCCCTCGCCGACGATGTCGAAGGCGAGCAGGTGGGCGCTCATGGATTCGGCGGCATAGACCGTCTTGCCGTCGGGCGAGATGCCGCAGCCATTGGGCGTCAGCAGGCCGAACACCGCCTCCTTCACCAGCGAGCCGTCAGGCCGGCCGTAATAGAGGCCGCCGCGGTCCTGATCGCGGGCGCGGCCCTGGCCCAGGTCGGTGAACCAGAACCCGCCGCTCCGATCGAACATCAGATCGTTGGGACCGGTCAGCCTGTGGCCGTTCACCGTGTCGTAGAGCCGCGTGACCTTGCCGGTCTTCAAATCAACCCGGTCGATGGAGCCGCCCTTGTAGTCCCTGGCCTGGTGGCCGGGCAGCGTCAGCCCGTTGCGCAGGGTGTGGAACTCGAACCCGCCATTGTTGGTGACGTAGCAGGCGCCGTCCGGGCCGATCGCCGCACCGTTGGGCCCGCCGGGGACTTCCGCCACCACCTCGACTGTGCCGTCGGGCCAGCATTTGGCGAGCGCCTGGCCCTGGATCTCGGTCACCAGCACGCTGCCGTCATTCATCACCACCGGGCCTTCCGGGAATCGCAGTCCCTCGGCGATGACGCGGTAGTTGACCGGCGGCACCACCGTGGTCGGCGGCGTATAGACCGGCGTCGCCCGGCAGGCGTCGATCAAGGTCCGCGACGCGGGCGCGCGCTTTTCCCGAGTACCCATGAGTCATCCCCTTTCTGCTTTCCCCGGGAGGAGACTAACAGAACGCCAGCATTGGTCCAGCACTCGTGACTTTTACGAGAAGGACGGCTTGACCCTCGCCCTTTGGGAGAGGGAGGCGCCCGCGGCCGCAGGCCGTGGGAGGGTGAGGGGGCGTTGCTTCGGACAGAGCTCGGACGATGGTGAACGGCATTGATAACGCCCCTCACCCTAACCCTTGGGAGAGGGAATGTATCCTACGCGGAGAGGTCAGCCTGAATGGCTAACGCTTACAGGCCGCCGGCGACGGTGATGATCTCACCGGTCACCCAGGCCGCGGCGGGCGAGGCCAGGTAGACGGCGGCGCCGCAGATGTCCTCTTCCCGGCCCATGCGCTGCATCGGAATCTTGATCATCTCCACCAGGCCCGGAAGCTGGTCCTCGGTGAGCTTCAATGCTTCCATGAACACCTCGGTCGGGATCGGGCCCGGCGAGATGGCGTTGACCCTGATCTTCGGCGCCAGCTCGGTCGCCAAGGTCTTGGTGACGCTGTTCACGCCAGCCTTGGCCGCGCCATAGGGTCCGTTCATCGGCGCCGGCTTGGCGGCGGCGATGGACGAAATGTTGATGATCGAGCCGCCGTCCTGCATGCGCTTGGCCGCGGCGACGCTGCCCGCCCAGACCGCCTTCAGGTTGAGACCCAACTGGTAGTCCCACTGATATTCCGGCAGGTCCATGAAGGTGCGCATGGTGCGGTCGTCGGCACCGCCGGCGTTGTTGACCCACAGGGTCAGCTTGCCCAGCTGCTTTACGGTTTCGTCGGCCAGATTGTCGATGGCCGCCATGTCCATCATGTCGGTGGTGATCGCCGCTGCCTTCCGTCCGCGGGCGCGGATTTCCTCCGCCACCCCCTCGATCTCCTTCGTGCGGCGCGCCGCCACCGCCACATCGGCGCCGGCTTCCGCCAGCGCCAGTGCGATCGCCCGGCCGATGCCGCGTCCCGCGCCCGTCACCACCGCCACCTGACCGTCCAGGCGGAATTGGTCCATGATGCTCATCGAAGTCTCCCCGCAGTCAAAGCACGTCCGTTCATGGCCCAGAAGGCGGGCCGTGTCCAGACGCTAAAAGCGCGCGTGACTTTTAGTTCACTGGCAGTCGCGCCAGTTCACGCGTCAAATCGCTGTATCGCGTGTCGGCCATGCCGGCGATGATCATCCCGATCACGGGTACGGCCCAGAGCACGAACACCTTGAGCCAGCGGCCCGCAGCTCTTTCGCAATCATTCTCGCCACGCCAATAACGGATGCCGTAGATGCCGAAGGCGACGAGCGTGACGGGGCCGACGAGCAACAGCGCCAGCACCGTAAACAGCAAAGCGATGATCCACCATTCCACGGTGCTGCCCTCCCGACTGCGCCAGGAGGGTAGCATGACCCGCGGCCGCTCTACTTCTTCGGCGTGAACTCGATGTGCAGTTCCTTCAGCGCGCGCAGGGCGAAGGTCGGGCCGTGCTTGAAGTCGTTCTTGCCCTCGGCGAACTGGATGTGGTCGAAGCGGTCGACCATGGCCTTGAAGCCCCAGTAGAGTTCGCGGCGGGCCAGCGGCGCGCCGAGGCAGTGGTGGATGCCCGAGCCGAACGCCAGGTGGCTGCCGGCGTTCTTGCGGTCGAGGTCGAGCTTCTCCGGGCACTCGAAGTGGCGCTCATCCCGGTTCGCCGAGGCGTAGCGGGTGTTGATCATGGCGCCCTTCGGAATCTTTACGCCCTGGATCTCGATGTCCTTGGCGGCGATGCGGAACAGGCTCTGCACCGGGCTTTCGAGGCGCAGCACTTCCTCGACGAAGGTGCGCAGATCCTTCTCGACGCCCTGCTTCAGCCGCGCCCAAACGTCCGGGTTCTGGATCGCCAGCATCATGCCGGCCGACAGGGCGTTGGTGGAGGTCTCCGAGCCGCCGACGAAGGTGTCGGCCATCATCTCGGCGTGCAACTCGTTGTCGTTGAGCGGCCGGCCCCATTCCGGGATCACCGTGTTGACTAGGTCGGACAGCAGGGTGTCGTCGGGCTGCTTGCGCAGCTTCTCGAAGATCGGCTGGAAATAGTGCTGGGCCTCGATCTCCATCTCGACCGACCAGCGCTCCTCCTCCTCGGTCTGCATCATGCCGAGGCGCTGCACCCAGGCGTCGGTCCAGGCCTTGATGCGCCAGATGTCCTCTTCCTTCGCGCCCATCTGCTTGCCGATGATGATCAGCGGCAGCGGCACCGAGAACTGCGCCACCCAGTCGCAATGCCCGTCGCCGATGAAGCCGTCGATCAGCTTGTAGGCCGTGTTCTCGACCAGCGGGTCGACCTCCTTGATCTTGCCGGCGCGGAACGCGTTGTCGAACATGGCGCGCATCTGCTTGTGGTTCGGGTCGTCGCGGCCGGCCAGGGTCGGCGACGGCAGCCAGCCCTTTTCCTCGTAGAGCTTTCGCATGCGCTGGGTGCGCTCGGGCACCATGGTCGCCTTGGGGCGCTCGTTGGAGAAGTTCACCGTGTCGAGCAGCACCTTGCGCAGGTCGTCATAGCGGGTGATGAAGTAGAATCCGGTGACCGAGTCCTTCCACACCGGCGCCTCGTCGCGCAGCGTGCGGTAAGCGTCGTATGGGCACTCCTGCAGATCCTCGGCGAAGAAATTGAACTCGGGCGTCGGCTTGGTGGTGGCGGTGCTCATGGCTCTCCCCAAAGTCATCTGCGCATGTTTGTACATCGGCCGCGCCGTGGCGGTAAAGGGGCTGCTGAAAAAATGACGCCGGGATTCAGCGCCCGAAATAGGTTAGATATGCATTAATAAGCGTTGTATATTATCTACTGTGATCATATTAGACGGACCATGCAAAGAGACGATCTGGACCGCACCTTCGGGTTCCTGGTGCACGACATCGGCCGGCTGATGCGGCGCGAATTCGAGCGGCGCGTGCGCGACATGGGATTCACCCGCAACCAGTGGCGGGTGCTCGCCCATCTGCGCCGGGTCGACGGCATCAACCAGAGCCAGCTCGCCGACCGCATGGACGTGGAGCCCATCGTGCTGGTGCGGCTGCTCGACAAGCTGGAGAAGGGTGGCTACGTGCAGCGCCGGCAGGATCCGCAGGACCGCCGCGCCTACCTGCTCTACCTGACCGACAGGGCCGGGCCGCTGATCGAGCGGCTGGAGGCGATCTCGGTCGAACTCCGGGAAGAGATGTTGGGGGGACTGTCGGCCGCCGAGCGCGACTCGCTGATCGACCTGCTGATGCGCATCAAGTCGCGCATGACCAACAAGACAACCGAGAAACTGCTGGAGATGGCCGCCCATGAATAAGGTGGCGCGCATCGACGAGGCCAAGTCGCCGCCCGTCGACAAGGTCGAGTCCAGACCGGCCGGCCGCAACCGCCTGCGCGAGTTCGCGCGGGTTGGCTCGCTGGTGGTGCTGGGCGTGGCGGTGCTGGCGGGGCTCATCCTTTACCTGCTGGCCGGCCGCTACGAGAGCACCGACAACGCCTATGTGCAGGCCAACAAGTCCTATCTCAGCGCCCAGGTGTCGGGCCGCGCCGTGGAGATACTCGCCCGCACCAACCAGGCGGTGAAGGCGGGCGACGTGCTGTTCCGGCTCGACGACGCGCCCTACCGGATCGCGCTGGCCAGGGCCGAGGCCGACGTGGACTCCATGCGCAACGACATCGGCGCCATGCAGGCCTCGGTCGGCGAGAAGGACGCCGCCGTCGGCACCGCCCGGGCCAATCTGGACTACGCCCAGAAGGAGTTCGACCGGCAGAAGGAGTTGGTCGCCCGCGGCGTCGTGTCCAAGGTGAAATTCGACGAGTCGGAGCATGCGCTGTCGGTCGCCCGCCAGAAGCTGTCCGAGGCACAGCAGGACCTGGCGGCGACCGCGGCGAAGCTGGGCCGCGCCCAGACGGCCGACCTCAATCCCCAGGTGCGGCACGCCATCGCCGTGCGCGACCAGGCGAGGCTCGACCTCGAGCACACCGTCGTGCGCGCGCCCGAGGATGCGATCGTCGCCTCGGTCGACGTCCAGCTCGGCGAACAGGTGATGCCCGACAAGCCGGTGGTCAGCCTGGTGTCGCGCAACTCGCTCTGGATCACCGCCAATTTCAAGGAAACCCAGCTCACCCATGTGCAGCCGGGCCAGACCGCGACCATCACCGTCGACATCTATCCGGGGCGCGAGTGGCATGCGACCGTCGGCAGCCTCAGCCCGGCGACGGGCGCCGAATTCTCGCTGATCCCCCCGCAGAACGCCTCGGGCAATTGGGTGAAGGTGGTGCAGCGCGTGCCGGTGCGGCTCTACCTGGAGGATTACGAGGGCGACGTGCCGCTGCCGGCCGGGCTCAGCGCCCAGGTGAAGGTGGACACCCACCACCGCAGCGGCCTGGCGCAGCTGATCCACAATTTCTTCGGCTGATCCCATGACGGCGCCAGTGGAATGAGTGCGGGCGGGCACAAGGCGATGCCCTATCGCGGCATCGTCTCGGTCTCGGCGATGATGGCCACGACCATGCAGGCGATCGACGGCACCATCGCCAACGTGGCGCTGCCGCACATGCAGGCGAGCCTGTCGGCGACGCCCGACCAGATCGCCTGGGTGCTGACCTCCTACATCGTCGCTTCGGCGGTGATGATCCCGCTCACCGGCTTCCTGGCGCTGCGCTATGGGCGCAAGACCATCTACTTGATCTCCATCGCCGGCTTCACCATCGCCTCGGCGCTGTGCGGCATCGCCACCTCGCTCGACGAGATGCTGATCTTCCGCGCGCTGCAGGGCGTGCTGGGCGCGGCGCTGATTCCGCTGTCCCAATCGATCATGATGGACGCCTATCCCGATCACGAGCGCGGCAAGGCCATGGCCATCTGGGGCGTGGGCGTGATGGTCGGTCCGATCATCGGCCCGACGCTCGGCGGCTGGCTGACCGAAAGCTACGACTGGCGCTGGATCTTCTACATCAATGTACCGTTCGGCGTGATGTCGTTCGTCGGCCTGCTGCTGTTCTCCCAGGACACGCCGCTCGACAGGGATCGCCGCTTCGCCGGCTATGGTTACGCCGTGCTGGCGATTGCCATCCTGTCGTTCCAGCTCATGCTCGACCGGGGCGAGCGGGCCGACTGGCTCGAATCGCCGGAGATCGTCATGTGGCTGGCGCTCGCGGGAATCGGGTCCTTCCTGTTCATCCATCACATGGTGTTCTCGAAGAACCCGTTTCTCAGCCGGGACATTCTGAAGGACCGGAATTTCGTCGCCGGCTCGATCTTCTATTTCTGCGTCGCCATGGTGCTCTACACGTCGATGGCGCTGATCCCGGTGATGCTGCAGAACCTGATGGGCCATCCGGTGCTGGCGACGGGCTTCCTGGTCGCGCCCCGCGGATTCGGCATGATGCTCGGCATGATCGTGGTCGGCCGCCTGGCCCAGAAGGGCATGGATCCCAGGGCGTTCATCGTGATCGGCCTGGTGCTCACCGTGTTCTCGCTGTGGGAGATGGGCAATTTCAACCTCTACACCAGCGACTGGGATTTCATCTGGATCGGCGTGGTGCAGGGTGTGGGAATCGGCTTCACCTTCGTGGCGCTGAACCTGATCTCCTACGCCACGCTCGACATGCGGCTGCGCACCGAGGCGGCCTCGTTCGCCAACACCATGCGCAGCTTCGGCTCCAGCATGGGCATCGCCCTGGTGTTCGCGTTCCAGGCCCGCGCCTCGGTGGTCAACCACGCCACCATCGCCGAAAGCTTCACGCCGTCCAACAAGGCGTTCCAGATGATGCGCCCCGAGGTCTGGGACCTGTCGACGCCTCTGGGCCGCGCCGCCCTCGACGCCGAGGTGACGCGCCAGGCGACCATGATGGCCTTCACCACCGACTTCCATCTGGTGATGCTGGCGACCTTGTGCATCTTCCCGCTGCTGCTGCTGGTGAAGGTGCCCAAGGGCATCTTCTCGGCACCGCGTCAGGCGGCGGCGCACGCGGATTAGGATCGGGCACGCGTTGCGCGGTATCCCGTTCCGCGCCTATGGTGCGCCCATGCTGCAACGTCCGTCATCGCGGCTCCTGGTGGTCGACAGCCGGCGCCGGATCCTGCTTTTCCGGTTCGAGCACAGGAACGGCCCGTTGTCGGGCCTGATCTTCTGGGCGACGCCCGGTGGGGCGGTCGACGAGGGCGAGAGCTTCGAGGACGCCGCCCGGCGGGAGCTGTTCGAGGAGGTCGGCCTGAAGGTGACGGACCCTGGAGCGCAGGTCGCCCGGCGGATCGCGGTTTTCGCGCTACCTTCGGGAGAGATGGTGGAATCCGACGAGCGATATTTCGTCGTCCGGGTCGACGGCCTCACGGTGTCCAGTGCGAACTGGACCCCGCTCGAACACGAAGTGATGGCGGCGCATCGCTGGTGGGACCGTGCCGACCTGGCAGCCGCGACCGAGCAGGTCTGGCCGGAAAACCTGACGGACATCCTCATAGCGGCGGGCGTTTGGACGGCGGATACGTAAGCGGTGCGCGGCCAGCCCGGGCCCTTGCCGATGAGCGGCGGCTCGCCGAATATGAGCGCTAACCAGGAAGACGGCGCAGGGGAGAGCGGCAATGCCGGGAGCAGATTACGACGTGATTGTTATCGGCGGCGGCGGCGGCGGCATGTCGGCGGCGCTGGTGGCCGCGGCAACCGGCGCGCGGGTGCTGCTGGTGGAAGCCGGCAGCCGCTGCGGCGGCGCGACGGCGCTGTCGGGCGGCGCGTTCTATGCGGCCGGAACAAGGGTGCAACAGGCGGCGGGCATCGAGGGCGACAGCGCCGAGGCGATGTACACCTACGGCATGGCACTCAACCGCTATCGGATGGAGCCGTCGGTGTTCCGCCGGTTTTGCGAGGAGACGGGCGGGGCTCTGCATTGGCTGATCGACCTGGGCGTGCAGTTTCCGCCGGCGGGGCTGACGCTGGCGGACGTTTCCGGCGTGCCGCGCTCGCACTGGGCGGTCGGCCGGGGCGCGGCGATCGCCGAGACCCTCGAGGGCCATTTGCAGTCGGCCGGCGTGGAGGTCGTCACCAACACCCGGGTGCGCAAACTGACGGTCGAGAGCGGCGCCGTGACCGGCATCGAGGTGGAGGGCGAGACCATCCACGCCAATGCGGTGGTGGTGGCGAGCGGAGGCTTCGGCGCCAACGACGAATTGCTGGCGAAGCACTATCCGGCCGCGGCCGAGGTCGAGGGCAGCTGGTATATCGGCCCGGAGACCTCGCAGGGCGACAGCCTCGCCTTCGGCAGCGCCGTGGGCGCGGCGCTGACGGGCGAGAACCGGGGCCTGCAACTGATGTCTCCCGGTCTGCACCCGACCCTGGAGATGCCGCCCGGCTGGCTGGTGTTCGTAAACAAGCACGGCCTGCGGTTCATGAACGAGAGCGTTCCCTATTGCGTGTTCAACCCGATTTTCGAGGCGCAGCCCGATCGCATGGCGTTCGCGATCTTCGACCGGGCGGCGTTCGAGAATCCGCCGAAGGACCCGCGGTTCGCGGCGGCGCAGGCAGCGGGCACCTCGAGCACCGACTGGAAAACGGACATCCTGGCCGCGGGCCTGAAGGCCGGCCGTATCCTCGAGGGCAACACGCTCGAAGACCTGGCGGCGCGGGCCGGCATCCGGCCCGGCGCGCTGACCGAGACCGTGGCGCGCTACAACGAGGGCGCCGAGGCCGGCGAGGACAGACTGTTCTTCAAGGGCGCCCAGCACCTGGTGCCGATCGGAGCGGGTCCCTATTACGCCGCGACCATGACCATGCAGATCGTCTGCTTCACCTCCTATGGCCTGCGCATCGATCGCGAGGCGCGGGTGCAGGATCTGTCGGGCAAGCCGATTCCCGGCCTCTATGCGGCGGGCGAAGCATCAGGCGGACTGATGGGCGAGGTCTATCTGGGCAGCGGCAATTCCATCGCCAACGCGGTTACCTTCGGCCGTATCGCCGGCACCAACGCCGGGCGGTACGCCCGGTCGAACTTCGCGGGCGCTTAGGGGCTACTTCTTCTTTTTCTTCTTCGCCGCCTTCTTCGGCACGTGCACCGTGCCCTTGCCGATGATCCAGGGCAGGTCGAGGAAGGTCTTCACGCCCGAGGGTGCGTCGCACACATAGGGGATGGCGTTGACCGCGTGCATGGCGGTGCCCTGCAGGATGTCGCTGCTCCAGGTCGCCTCGAAGTTTACCTGCATGCGCGGCTCGCCCTCGATCACCACGCTGTGGTCGCCCTTGGGCCACTCGGGCGCGACGGATTCGTGAATGCGCCAGACGGTCTCGTGGATGATCACCTCCTCGCCGCCCGCCATGCCGGACCATTTCCAGTGCTGGCCGGCGACCGTGCCTTTCCTGACGAGGCCAGACGCGGTCTCCAGGTCGGCGGAAGCGAGCTCGCGCACCGTCTTTTCCCTGATCTCGTCCAGCTTCACGCCGAGCGCGTCGGCGACCATCTGCACGCTCTCGCGGAACAGGCCGGACAGCCAGAACGAATAGCGCCCCACGTCCTGCTTGAACCGAGCCGGCGTCTTGCCGAAGCCCATCATGTCGAACATGATCTCGGGCGAGGGATAGTTCTGGAAGTTGGATATCTCGCGCACATGGATGCGGTCGACCCGCTTCGACAGCGCGGTCATGGCCATGGGCAGCAGGTCGCCCAGCCAGCCTGGGTTGAGCCCGGTGGAATGGAACGTCGAGCCTCCCTTGCGGCAGGCTTCCTCCAGCTTCCTGTTGAGCTTGCCGCCGTAGATCTTCGGGTACATGTAGCCGACGGTGGTGATGACGTTCGTGCCCGATGCCAGCAGCCGGCAGAACAGGTCGATGTCGGCCTGCGGGTCGGCGCCATAGACCAGCGAAGGCAGCGCGGTGTGAAGCACCACGTCGGCGTCCATGGCGACGATTTTCTCGATATCGTTGGTCGCCTTGACGCCCAGCTTGCCGATGCCGGCGATTTCGCCTGCGTCCTGACCGGCCTTCTTGTCCGAGAACACGTACATGCCGACGAGCTTCAGGTCCGGCCGCTCCGCCACGGCCCGCACGGCATGCCTGCCGACGTTGCCGCTCGACCACTGGATCACCTTGTAGGCCATATCAGCCTCCCCCAAAGGCGCGACATGCGCGGCGGCCACGATAACGGGCAGATGTGACGGTTTCCAGCGGGGAGATTACCAGATGGTTTCGACTGGAGCGTGAAGGAAGGCCCTGTCTGAAGTGATGAGCAAAAGCCCTCGGGAAATCGCCTGTGCGGCGATCAACCTGTCCCAGGGGTCCTTGTGATCCCATTCCAGCGCCGCGCCGGTACGCATGTCCAAAGCCTCCAGCGAAAGCCAGGGGATTTCCGCTGCTGCGGCGTAATCTTCCAGTTCGAGGGCGATGTTCAGCGGGAATTTGCCGGTACGCGCCTTGTAAATAAGCTCGTAGATCGAAATGACACTCGCCCTGATCTCGTTGTCTGGATCGGCGATAGCCGATCTGGCTTTCCGTGAGAGCCGACTGTCGCCCTTGAGCCACCAAAGCAGGGCGTTGGTGTCGAGGAGCAGCCTCAAGGCTTCTTGCGGTCCTTGGGGAGGCCAATCCAGATGCCGATTCCGTCTGTCCCTTCGCCTTCCATGATAGCCTGATCCTCGGGGTCGAGCGGCTCGAATGCTTCGGGTGGCAGCTTCCAGTGCTTGGCGATGCCGGGAACGCGCGGTTTCTGCTGCGGCAGCGGCACCAGCTTGGCGAGCGGTTTGCCGTTACGCGAGATGATCACCTCCTCGCCGGCTGCCGCGCGGGTGACCAGTTCGGAAAGGTGAGCTTTCGCCTCAGCGATGTTGACCGACTTGTTCATGGCCCAAATATGGGCTGCGGTCTGGGGTTGGTCAACTCAGTTGGTCATCCCACCCGCCGTTCCATTCCTGCCCAATACGGCTCCCGCAGCTCGCGCTTGAGCAGCTTGCCGATGGTGCTGCGGGGCAGGTCGTCGCGGAATTCCACGCTGGCAAGGCGCTGCAGCTTGCCGAGGCGCTCGTTGGCCCAGAGGCGGATTTCCTCGGCCGAGGCCTTCGCGCCGGGCTTCGCGACCACCAGGCCCAGCGGGCTCTCGCCCCATTCCTCGCTGGGCACGGCGATCACGGCGGCATCGTCCACATCGGGATGCTTCAGCAGCTCGGCCTCCAGGTCGGCGGCGTAGATGTTGAAGCCGCCGGAGATGATCATGTCCTTGGCGCGGTCGAGCAGGGTGATGAAGCCTTCGTCGTCCATCTTTCCCATGTCGCCGCTGCGCTGCCACACCCTGCCGTCCGGGTCGGTCCAGCGGCTTTCCGAGGTCTTGTCGGGCTTGTTGTAGTAGCCGGTCATCATCGCGCCCGACCAGCCGATCAGCTCGCCGATCTCGCCCCGCGGCACCTCGTTCATGTTCTCGTCGACGACACGCAGCTCGGTGCCTTCGCGGGCATAGCCGACCGTATGCACCTTGTCCGGGCGCTCATGGGCGTTGAGGAAGCAGCCGACGCCGCCCTCGGTCATGCCGTAGACCTCGGTAAAGCCGCCCGGCCAGTCGGTGATCAGCCAGGTCTTGAACTCGGGTCGCAGCGGCGCCGAGGTGCAGAACTTCCACTTGAAGCTTGACAGGTCGTATTTGCCGAAATCCGCAAAGTCGTGCAGGCGGTGATACTGCACCGGCACCTGCATGGTGTGTGTGGCGCGCTCCTTCTCGGCGAGGCGCAGGTAGTTCTCGGTGTCCGAGCGCGGCAGCAGGATGGTCGTGCCGCCCCAGGCCAGCGCCGGCAGCAGCGCGAACAGGGTGGTGTTGGAATAGAGTGGGGTCGAGACGATCAGCCGCGTGTCCGGGCCATAGGCAAAGGCGTCGCGCGTCGCCCAGTAGGAGATGCGGGTGCGGTGGTCGTGCAGGATGCCCTTGGGCACGCCGGTGGTGCCCGACGAATAGATGATGTTGAAGTCGTCGAGGACGTCGATCGTCACGCCCGGATTGGTTTCCGGATACTGCGCGATCCAGTCCTGGAAGCTGGCCCAGCGGTCATCGGCGAAGTCGTAGGCGATGCGGCCGCCGGGGACGAGCGTCGACAGCCGCGCGTCGATCTGGCCGATCAGGTCCATGGTCTTCTTCGACACGAACAGCACCTTCGAGCCGCTGTCGGCGATCATCGCCTCCAGGCTCTCGGCGCTCGCCATACCGGACAGCGGCACCGCACAGGCACCGGCGCGGATGATGCCCCAGAAGGTGAAGAAGTACTCGGCCGAGGTGTCGGCCAGGATGGCGACCTTGTCGTTGCGCCCGACGCCCAGTGCGATGAGGCCGTTCGCCACCCGGTTGATGATCCTGTCGCCCTCGCCCCAGCTCCAGCGCCGGTCGTTGAACACCAGCATCTCGGCGTCCGGCCGCGTGCGGGCCTGATAGTCCATGAGGTCGGAGAGGTTGGCTTCCCGTTCGAACTGCGTGAGCATCGGCTGATCCCTGAGATTTTCTTGTGGCGCAGCGTGCCCGAGGCACGGCGCATGTCAATAAGCGGCTTCCAGTATGGCCTTCACCGAGTCCTCGTCGGGCAGCGGACGCGGGTTGGTGCGCACCCACATGCTGGCGACGCTGCGGCGGGCGATGCCGTCGAAATCCTCGCGGGTGACGCCTACGTCGCGCAGGGTTTGCGGCAGGCCGAGGCCGGCGATGAACGCGTGGACAAGATCGGCCGCTTCCTCGTCCGGCTGGCCGAAGGCAGCGGCGATATAGCGCTGGGCCTGTTCGGTGACCGGCTTGTTCCAGCGCAGCACATGGGGCAGGAGGATGCATGACGTGATCCCGTGCGGCACGTCCTTCATGCCGCCCAGCACGCCGCCGATGCCGTGGGACGCGCCATAGGGCGCGCGGTCGATGCCGTGGCCGGCGATCCAGGTGGCTTCCTGGCAGGCGAGGCGGGCCTCGAGATCGTTCGGGTCGGCCTGGGTGCGCGGCAGGTTCTCGCGGAACATCTCGATGGCCTGACGGCAGCAGCCGGTGATGAACGGATTGGCCTTGATCGAGCAGATGCCCTCGACGGCGTGATCGAACCCGCGGATGCCTGTCGACAGCCACAACCATTCCGGTGTGTGCACCGTCATGGCCGGGTCGAGGATGATCACCTGGCCGGCCGAATTGGTGCCGACGAAGCCGTCCTTGAACTTCTTCCTGAGGTCGGTGACGCCGGCGATGGTGCTGAACTCGGCGCCCGACAGCGTCGTCGGCACGATGATCTGGCGCACGGTCGACGGCTTCGTCTTCGGCGTCACATAGCTGCCGTCGGCATTCACCCGCGTATGCCAGGCATCCATGCCTTCGATGGTGCGCACGTCCTCGGCGATGCAGATCTGCACCGTCTTGACCATGTCGATGGCGGTGCCGCCGCCGATGGTGACGATCAGGTCGGCGTTCGCGGCGCGCACCGCATCGGCGCAGTCCAGCACGGTCTCGCGCGGGGTATGGGCGATGCAATCGTCATAGAGGCCGACGACCAGCCCGCCCAGCGCGGCGCGCAGGTCGGTGATGGCCGTCGTCTTGCGGTTCAGCGACTTGGCGGTGACGATGAACAGCCGGCTCTTGCCGAGCCGTTCGGCTTCCGCGCGGATCGCTTCGGCCGCGGGGCGGCCGAAGACGATGCGTTCCTGCGGAATGTAGTCGTAGCTGCCCGAAGGCATTTGCGGCTCAGGAGCCGCCGGTGACGTAGATGCACTGGCCGGTCACCCAGCTCGAGGCGGGCGAGACCATGTAGAGCACGGCGGCGCCGATGTCCTCGGGCGTGCCCCAGCGCTCCAGCGGCAGCTTGATGTATTCCTTCAGCTCGGCCTCGCGCTCGGGCGTGTGCATCTTCATGGAATCGATGAAGTTCTCGGTCGGGATCGGGCCCGGCGCCACCGCGTTGACGCGGATCTTGGGCGCGAGCTCGCGCGAGAACGTCGCGGTCAGGCTGTTCACCGCCGACTTCGACGCGCCGTACGGGCCGTTCTTCAGGTTCGGGCCCATGTCCTTGGCCGCGCGCGACGAGATGTTGACGATGGCGCCGCCTTTCTCGCCCATGGCCTTGGCCGCGACCACGCAGCCCGCCCACACGGCTTTGATGTTCAGGTCGATCTGCGCCATGAACTGCTCTTCCGAGGTGCGGGTCAGCCAGCGCGGCGTGCCGTCCGGCAGGCCGCCGGCGTTGTTCACCCAGATGTCGAGGCCGCCGAGTTCGTCCTGGGCGCGCTTGGCCAGGTTCTCGAGGAACTCCATCTTGGTCACGTCCGTCGGGACCGCGATGGCGCGGCGGCCGCGTTCCTGGACTTCCTTCACCACCCGGTCGAGCTCGTCCTTGCTGCGCGAGGCGACGGCGATGTCGGCGCCAGCCTCGGCCAGCGACAGGGCAATGCCCCGGCCGATACCCTTGCCGGCGCCGGTGATGACGGCCACCTTGCCGTCCAGCTTGAATAGATCGAGAGCACCCATCCCGTTGTTCCTTTCGTCTTCCCTATGATTTCGTTGTTCAGGCCGATGCCGCCGGCAGGCGGATCACCATCTTTCCCCGGTTCTCGCCATGATAGAGCCGCTGGAACACGTCGGGGAAGTCGCCGACGTCGCCGTCGATGACATTCTCGCGCATCACCAGCTTGCCCTCCTTCACCCAGGCGGCGAGCTGCTGCTGGGCGGCGGCGAATTTTTCAACGTAGTCGTAGACCACGAAGCCCTGCATGCGGGCGCGCATGGTGCCCAGCCAGATGTAGTTGCTGGGGCCTTCCATGTTCTCCTGGGTGTATTGCGAGGTGGAGCCGCACAGCAGCACCGTGCCGCGCATCGCGATCCAGCGGAGGCTCTCGTTGAGAATCTCGCCGCCCACATTGTCGAAGATGGAATTGATCCGGTCGGGCGCGGCCTTCACCAACTGCTCGTAGAGGTCGCCCTTGTGGTAGTTGATGGCGACATCGTAGCCCAGCTCATCGGTCAGCCATTTGCATTTCTCGTCGCTGCCGGTGATGCCGATCACCTTCGCGCCCATGATCCGGCCGATCTGCCCCGCGATGGAGCCGACCGCGCCGGCGGCGCCGTTCACCACCATGGTCTGGCCCGGTCCGGGTTTGCACTCCTCGGTCACCGCGAAATAGGCGGTGAGGCCGGAGACGCCCATGCCGCCCAGCCACTGGGGCAAGGGCGCGATGGACGTGTCGACCTTCGACAGGCCCGCGCCGTCCGATACCGCGTAGTTCTGCACGCCGAGGCCGCCGGTGACATAGTCGCCCACCTTGAAGTCCGGGTTGCGGGAGTCGATCACCTTGCCCGCCACGCCGCCGCGCACCAGGTCGCCCGGCTGGACGCGGAACAGGAAGTCCTTGCTGTCGCGCATGATCAGCCGCAGCGCCGCGTCGACCGACAGATAATGGGTCTCGACCAGGACTTCGCCGTCCTTCGGCTCCGGCATGGGTGCCTCGCGCACCTCGAAGTCGCCCGGCCCGGCTTCCCCGGTAGGGAAGCGCTTCATGAAAAGCTGGCGGTTGCGGCCGTCATTGGGCAGCGGAGCCATGGCTCAGCGCTTCTCGAAAGTGAGGTGCAGGTGCTTCAGCGCGCGCACCATGAAATTGCCCTGGTGCTGGAAGTCGTTCTTGCCCTCGGCGAAGCGGAAGTTCTTCATCCGCGCGAACAGGATGCGGAAGGCGATGTTCATCTCCTGCCGGGTCAGCGGGGCGCCGACGCAGTGATGCTCGGCGGTGCTGAACGCCAGATGCGCGCCGGCGTTCTTGCGGCACACGTCCAGCCGGTCCGCGTCGGGGAACACCTTCTCGTCGCGGTTGGCCGAGCCGAAGCGCATGTTGATCATCGACCCGCGCGGGATCTGCACGCCGCCCAGCTCGGTGTCCTTCACGGCGACGCGGAAGATGCCCTGGGTCGGGCTTTCCACGCGCAGAACTTCCTCGACGAAGTTCTTGATCAGCTTGGGGTCGTCCTGGACCATGGCGTACTGGTCCGGGTGCTGGATCAGCAGCATCATGCCCGAGGACATGGCGTTGGTGGTGGTCTCGTTGCCGCCCACGAGAAGCTGCTCGACCATGGACATGATCTCGCGGGTGGTCAGGTGCCGCTCGCCGTTGAACAGGCCGTGGACCAGGTCGCTGATGATCCGGTCGTCCCGGTTCTGGCGCTTTTCCTCGAATTTTTCCGCCAGGTAGTGCTGCAGGTCGACGATGTGGCGCGCGCACTCGACCTCGCGCTCGTGGTTCATGGTGTGGGCATGCGGCAGCACCCATTCCTCGGACCAGTGCTTGAGCCTGGGCAGGTCCTCGGGCGGCAGGCCGAGACGGTCGGCGATCACGTGCATGGGCAGCGGATAGGCGAAGTCCATGATGAAGTCGCACTCGCCCTTGTCGATGAACTTGTCGATCAGCTCATTGACCAGCCTGGAGATGAACGGCTCCATGGCGTCGATGCGGCTCTTGGTGAACGAGACGTCCACCAGGCTGCGGTACATGTCGTGCAGCGGCGGATCGCGCGACAGGATCTGGTCGCGGGGCCAGCCTTCCTTCTCGAAGATGCCGGGGATTTCCGGGTTGCTCCACAACGTCTCCTGCGACCAGTCGCTGAGCTGGTCCGAGAACGTCTCCCAGTCCTTCGCCACCTTGCGGCACAGATCGTAGGTGGTGACCACGTACCAGCCGGTCTCCGGCATGCGATAGACCGGCGCTTCCTCGCGCAGCCGCTTGTAGTCCTGATAGGGGCATTCGACGCTGGCCGGGTCGAGCAGGCGGATGTCGAGCTTTTCCTGGTTCATGGTGTTCCTCGCATTCTCGAATTTCGCGGCGGCGTCAGCGCTTGCGCAGCTTCAGCCACCAGTCCTGCATGACGACGCCGTGATCGCGCGAATAGCGCTTGGCCAGCTCGCTGGCGTTTGGCGGCAGCGGCTGGGGATTGGTGGCCGGCAGATCGCTGGCGCCATCGACCGGGTCGAGCCATTCCAGCCGGTTGCTCTCCAGCAGCGAACCGAAGTCGGGCGCCTCGTGATGGTCGCTGGTCTGGTGGACCATGAAGGAGTTGAAGTCCTTGAACGACAGCAGGCAGTAGTAGTGGCCGGGCGTCTCCGAGCGGAAATACTCGTAGCGCAGCACGTCCTTCTCGAGGCTGTGGGTCTGCTTCCAGAGTTCCCGGGCGACCTTCTCGAACTCGGCTTCCTTGCCGTCGAAAATCTTGATGTGGGCGAAGAACGTCGCCATGGCTTGCCTCCCTAATTCCTGAGCGCGGTCCACCAGTCCGCCATGCGGATGGCGTAGGACTTTGCGTATTTCTGCTGCAGCTCGGTGGCGCCGGGCGGCGCGTCCTGCGGCTGGTTGGGTGTCAGGTCGTTGGCGCCGGCGACGGCGTCGACCCACTCGATCCGGATGCCGTCGACCACGCCGGCGAACTCGGCGCCGAACTCCTCGTGGGCGTCGCTCGACTGGTGCACCAGAAACGCCTGGAAATCCTCGAACGACAGCAGGCCGTAATAGGAGCCCTCCTTCTCGCCGCGGAAGAACTCATAGCGCGTGGTGCGCGGCTCGTTGGCCTTGGTGTCCCGCCACAGGCTGCCCTGCAGCTCCTCGAACCGGGCTTCCTTGCCCGGCTTGATCTGGATGTGCGCCAGAATCGTCGCCATGCCTGCCGTTCCCCGTTTTCGTCGTGAGGCGTGTCCCGGCTCGGTTCTCACCGGGCAAAACCTTCATGCGTGATTGTTGTGGCGAGTTTGAAGCCGCGTCGCTGTGCAAGTCAAGCGGTAACGCGGTCAGGCGCGACAGTGGCGGAACAGTGGCGGGATTGCCGGAAACAAACCAACGCTCCTGTGGAAATGTTGCGCTCCCGCCACAACCAAGCGGGGTTGTCATATTTAACATTCATGCATGAACGATTTTAGGTGACGTGGTTGATTCCCCTTGCCTATTGTCCGCGCGTCGATTGCGACCCGGGTCAACCGGGCGCGAAAACATCAGGACCGAAGGGGGTTCCCCAATGAAATTGTCTTCAGGACGCGCGCTCTGCGCGTCTGTAGCGATAGCTATGGCCGGCGCATGGACGCCGGCATTCGCCCAGGACACGGCGCCCGCCGCGGCGCCCGCACCCGCCGCGCCCGAGCGCATGTCGGTGGGGGCGCTCGAATCCGTCACCGTCTCGGGCACCAAGCGCGACGAGCTGGCCCAGGACGTGCCGATCGCCCTGTCGGCGATCTCCTCCGCGCAGCTCGCCAACACCTTCCGCACCGACATCCTGGCGGTGTCGGACCTGTCACCGGGTGTTCAGCTGGGCCAGGTTCCCGGTTTCCGCGCGGTCGCCGGCGGTATCCGCGGCACCGGCCAGAACGGCATCCTGACCACCCAGGACAGCTCGGTGGTGCTGCTGCTCGACGAGTTCGCGCTGACCAGCGTGCAGTCCCAGTTCGTCGAGATGTTCGACGTCGACCGGGTCGAGATCTACCGCGGCCCGCAGGGCACGCTGTTCGGCAAGTCGGCCACCGGCGGCGCCATCTCGATCGTCACCAAGCGCCCGGAGCTGAACGAGTTCTACGGCGAGATCGAGGGCCAGATCGGCAAGTTCGACAGCAAGCGCGGCGGCATGATCGGCAAGGGCAAGCTGGCCCTCAACGTGCCGGTCGTCGATGACAAGCTGGCGATCCGCCTTACCGCCATCTACGACTATGACGACGGCTTCTTCCGCAACGACAAGGCGGCGAGCGCCTTCCCGAACAACATTCCGATCTACGGTCTCTACGGCCTGCCGACGACCAACCCGCCGCTGCCGCCGGAACTGAACACCAGCAATCAGGGCGGCGGCGAGCGGCTGAACGGAACCGACACGTTCGCATCCAAGTTCAAGGTGCTGTTCACGCCGACCGACAATTACGAAGCCTATTTCATCTTCGAGTTCCTGCGCGACCGTTCCGAGGCCGTGCCGGGCGTGAACGAGACCCCGGCGATCGGCCAGATCGATCCGGGAGTCACCCGCCTGAGCAACGGCACCTTCGTGCGCAACAACCCGTCGGCCTTCACGCTGGCGCGGCTGGGCTTCGACGGCATCCACACCACCGGTCAGCGGGACGTCTACAGCACCGGCACCACCAACAACTGCCCGGGCGGCGGCTCGGCGTTCTGCCAGACCAAGGGCCACCGCGTCAGCGTCGAAGGCTATAATCTGCAGCAGCAGCTGACCTATGACGCCTTCAACCTGAAACTGATCACGGCCTATCGACACACAACGGAAATCCTGCCCGATACCTATACGGGCGAGGCGTTCCTGTCGCTGTTCGACAGCTCGCGCAACACCACGCGCAAGCAGGCCCAGATCGAGCTGCGCGGCTCGACCACCTTCGACGGACCCTTCAACTTCGTCGCCGGCGCGGTCTACAGCTACGACAAGACCGACATGATCGCCTATTCCACGGTCGGCCTGTCGAGCCTGTTGCCGGCAACGGATGCCGCTCTCGGCAACCCGAGCAACGGCAACCCGCTGCTGGACGACCGCGGGTTCATCAACCTGAACTTCGACTACATCAACGACCCGACGATGACGGGCGCCCGTCAGCACCGCAACACCTACGCGGTCTATGCCGATGCGCACTATGACATCACCGACATGCTGCGCTTCACCCTGGGCGGCCGCTACACCTACGATGTGAAGACCTTCTTCCGCCGCGCCAATGCAGGCGGCCCGTGCACGGCCAATACGCCGGCGCGTGACCAGGTCAGCGTCGGCGGCGTCTGCCTCGACAAGCGCTCGAACACCATCTCGCGGGTGGGCGACGGCTTCACCATCGCCGACGCGCATCCGTTCAACCTGCCGCTGCCCAACAGCGCCTTCGGCATCAACAGCACCTTCCACGACAGCTGGGACAAGATCACCTGGCGCGCTGTGCTGGACTACCAGGCGTGGGACGACGCGATGCTGTACGCCAGCTATTCGACCGGCTTCATCCCGGGCGGCTTCACCGAGACCTGCTCGAGCATCACCACCTGCGCGCCCTACGAGTCCGAGACCAACTGGAACGCGGAAGTGGGCATGAAGGCGCGCTTCCTGGACAACACCCTGCAAACCAACCTCTCGTTCTACTACACGCGCTATTCTAACCTGGTGCGCTCGCAGGTGGTGCCGTTCACCGATCCGTTCGGCCTGACCACCCAGGAGACCACCAACATCAACGCCGGCAAGTCGCGCAACATGGGTGTCGAGCTGGAGGCCACCTGGGTGCCGACCGACAACCTGCGGTTCGACTTCAACCTGGGCTACATGGACCACAAATATCTGGAGTTCGAGCTGGGCAACCAGGACCTGTCGAACCTGCTCGTGCCGTTCTCGCCGCACTGGAAGGTCAGCGCCGGCGTGACCTACGACATGCTGATCGGCAACGCCGGTACGCTGACGTGGAACACCACCGTCAACTACACCTCGGAGTCCGAATCCTCGGTGTTCAACTCGCTCTACACCCAATACAGCGAGCGGACCCTGTGGGATGCGAGCGTGACCTGGCGGGACCTCAACGAGAAGTACCGCCTGACCGCCTACGTCAAGAACATCCTCGACGAGCGGTACCGCACCGGCGCCAACTCGGTGGCCGGCCTGTGGAACTTCACCATGTGGGGTCGCCCGCGCGAATTCGGCATGGAATTCGGCGTCAAGTTCTGACCCCTGACCGGCGCGTGGCATACATGCCGCGCACCGGTGGACAACAAGCCATTCGGACACTGGCGGGCGTTTCGGCGCCCGTCTTTTTGTGTGGAAAGAAAACAATCCATACAGACTAAATGTTGTATTTCAGACACTATTTCATCGGCTGTACGAGTCGCTTACTCAAGCAAATCCCCCCTAGTGTTACAAAAATGTCGCACAAATCACGGGTGTCGTCAAAAGACAGTCACGACTGATCTTTAGGCGTGACGACGACGGTCGGAATTTATATGGTTTGTGACTGGGAGGTAACCGGGGGGAACAACCCGGCTGCCGTTTGGACGTCTCTGGGGGAGGATCACAGATGAGACGAACTGTTGCGACCAGCGCCCGCGCGCTTGCGACGGCGATGGGCCTTACGCTTGTTTCCGGAACTGCCCTGGCTCAGAACGAAACGCCCGTGACACCGCCGGGGCCGTCGGCGACCAATGCGGCCGCGCAGTCGGGGGTTCCGATGGCGAAGGGCCTGGAATCGGTCACCGTGTCGGGCACCAAGCGCGAGGAAGCCTCGCAGGACGTGCCGATCGCCATCTCGGCGATTTCCGAGGCACAGATCGCCAACACGTTCCGCAATGACATCCTTGCCGTTTCCGACATGTCGGCTGGCGTCGCGATGGGCCAGCTGGCCGGCTTCCGCGCCGTGTCCGGCGGCATCCGCGGCACAGGCCAGAATTCGATCCTGGTGACCCAGGACAGCTCGGTGCCGATCATCGTCGACGAGTTCGGCCTCAACCACGTGCAGTCGCAATTCGTCGAGCTGTTCGACGTGGAACGGGTCGAGGTGTATCGCGGTCCGCAGGGCACGCTGTTCGGCAAGAACGCCACCGGCGGCGCGATCTACATCGTGACCAAGAAGCCCGAACTGAACGAGTTCAGCGGCGACGTCGAGTTGCAGCTCGGCATGTTCGACAGCAACAACGGCAAGATCGCCAAGGGCAAGCTGGCCATCAACATTCCGGTCGTCGAGGACAAGCTGGCCATCCGCCTGGTCGGCATCTATGATTATGACGACGGCTACATTAAGAACTCGCATGTGGCCAGCGGCTTCCCCAACTTCGTGCCGCTCTATGGCAATTTCCCCAGCATCGGCGCGGTCAACCCGCCGCTGCCGCCGGAGCTCAACACCAACGCCGCCGGCACGGGCGAGAACCTGAACGGTACCGACGTGTTCGCCGGCAAGTTCAAGGTGCTGTTCACGCCCACCGACAATTACGAAGCCTATTTCATCATGGAAGTGCTTCGTGACCGGTCGGATTCGGTGCCTTCGGTCAACGATTCCCCGACGCTGGGCCAGATCGATCCCGATGGCGGTCCGCAGTTCCAGCTGATGCCGCTGCTTGGCTTCAACGGCCGCAACGACACCGGCGACAGCCCCTGGGTCACGGCGGTCACCAACCAGTGCGCCGGCAACAATCCGGGCGGTCTCTGCATTCCGTCAGGCCACCGGGTCAGCGCCATGGGCTACAATCTGCAGCAGACAGTGACCTTCGATCCGGTCTACTTCCAGCTGATCACCGCCTACCGCGAGCAGAAGGAAATCCTGCCGTCGACCTATCCGGGCGAGGCGTTCAACAGCCTGTTCGACGCCACCCGCAACCTGGAGCGCGATCAGCTGCAGATCGAGCTGCGCGCCACGACCACCTTCGACGGTCCGTTCAACTTCATCGCCGGCGGCACCTACCAGGAAGACAACGTCGACATGCGGTCGTTCTCGACCGTCGGCCTGTCGGGCCTGCTGCCGAAGACCGATGCGCAGCTCGGGAATCCTTCGAACGGCGATCCCTTTCTCGACGACCGGGGTTTCGTGAACCTCGACCTTGACTATATCAACGATCCGGCCACTGGCGGCTCACGCCAGGACCGCAGCACCTGGGCGTTCTATGTCGACGGCAGCTACGATGTTACCGATCGCCTGCGGTTGACCGCCGGCCTGCGCTGGACCTACGACAAGAAGACGTTCTTCCGTCGCGCCAACTCGGGCGGCCTCTGCAACGAGTACACCAAGGCCAAGGACGAAAGGATCGTGAACGGCACGTGCTTCGATACCCGCTCGAATGCCATCTCGCGTGCCGGCCTGACGGCGGCGGACATCGACGCACGCATGCTGCCGCTACCCGATTCGGCCTACGGCCTCGTCGTCAACACCCAGGAAAACTGGGACAAGCTGACGTGGCGTGCGGTGGTCGACTACAAGATCACCGACGAGGCGATGGTCTATGCCAGCTACTCGACGGGCTTCATCTCGGGCGGCTTCACCGAAACCTGCTCGAGCGTGACGACCTGCGTGCCGTTCCAGCCCGAGAACAACTGGAGCGCCGAGCTGGGCCTGAAGTCGCGCTGGCTCGATAACACGGTGCAGGCCAACATCACCGCGTTCTACATGATCTACAGCGACCTGATCCGGTCGCAGGTGGTGCCGTTCACCGACTTCGCCGGCAACACCACCCAGGAAACCATCAACGTGAACGCCGGTAAGTCCCGGAACCTGGGCATCGAGGCCGAACTGCAGTGGCAGCCGCTGGACGAACTGCGCATCGACTTCTCGCTCGCCTACCAGGATCACAAGTACAAGGAGTTCTTCCTCGACCGCAACGGCGACGGCCTTTTCACGGGCTACACCCTCGCCAATGGCTGGTTCATCACGGAAGATCTCAAGGACTACAAGGTGCCTTACTCGCCGAAGTGGAAAATCGGCGGCTCGATCACCTACGACGTCGCCCTCGGCAATGCCGGCATGCTGACCCTGAACACGGTCGGCGCCTACCAGTCGGAAGCCGAGATCACGGTGTTCAACTCGCTCAACGCCCAGATGCACGAGCGCTTCCTGTGGGACGCCTCGGCGACCTGGCGGGACGCCAACGAGCGCTACCGGGTAACGGCGTTCGTCAAGAACATCCTCAACGAGAAGTACCGGCTGGGCGCCAACCCCGTCGCCGGTCTGTGGAACATGACCATCTGGGGCAAACCTCGCACCTACGGCATCGAGTTCGGCGTCCACTTCTAGTCCGGCCTCGATACACGCCTCGATATACGACATCGGGACGGGCGCTTCGGCGCCCGTCCTTCTTTGTCAAGCTTGCCATCCGGCCTTCAACAATCACGCATGATCTTTTCCCGTGACGGTTCCGGTGAATTGCACTATCGTCATGGCAACCGGTAACCATTCGGGAAGCTTTTTTCTAGGTTGCCGGATTGAAGCGGGGAAATCGGAGAAGCCGCCTCGAGCGGCACGGGCGAATCAAATAAGCCCTGACGGCAGAGTGATTTAGCCAAAGTCCAAAGGCTAAAAAAGCATCCAGCATGGATACTTTATGCGCTGTCGATCGGTTCGACTTCCCCAGGAAGAACGCGAGCCGGCAAAGCCGGCTGAGTGCAACGAATGAAAAGGGGAGGTTCCATGAGGGACACCACACTTCGAGTGAGCGCGTATGCCATGGCCGTGGCCATGGGCGTCACGCTGCTGTCTGGTCCGGTGCTGGCGCAGGAGGATCCGCCGCCGCCGCCACCGCAGCAGGGGGCGCAAAGCGGCGGCCTGGAGACGGTCTATACGCAGGCGACCCGCCAGAGCACGGACGTGCAGACCACGGCCGTCGCGGTGACCGCGGTCACGCCGCAGCAGATCGAGAACCGCTTCGTGCAGGACATCCGCGGCATCGCGGACCTGGCGCCGAACGTGACCATCGAGAACGTGCCGGGCTTCAACGCCGCCTCGATCGGCATCCGCGGCACCGGCACCGGCGACATCATCACCTCGATCGACTCGGCCGTGGGCGTGGTGGTCGACGAATTCTCGCTGGTGCACACCCAGGGCCAGCTGATCGACCCGTTCGACGTGGAATCGGTCGAAATCCTGCGCGGCCCGCAGGGCACGCTGTTCGGCAAGAACTCCACCGGTGGCGTCGTCATCGTGCGGACGCAGAAGCCCGAACTCGACGTCTATTCGGGCAAGGTGCAGCTGCGCGGCGGCAATATCGGCACGCTGGAAGGCCGCGCAGCCGTCAACATTCCGCTGGGCAGCAAGGTCGCGACCCGGATCACCGCCATGTACCAGCACAATCACGGCCAGTACACCAACGACAAGGTCAGCCAGGTATACGGCGTCAACGGCTACGGCACACCGTTCGGCCTGCCGGTGAATGGCGATGGCCGGCACCTGGGCGGCACCGACGTGTTCTTCGGCCGCGCCAAGATCCTGTTCGCGCCGACCGACAATTACGAGATCGTGATCAAGGGCGAATTGCTCCGCGACCGGTCGGACTCGGTGCCGTCGGTCAACGAGACCCCGCTGGACGGCCAGATCGACGCCTTCGGCATTCCGCGCAGCTTCCTGTTCAACCCGATCGGCTTCCCGGGCATCCAGCAGACCTGCGCCGAACTGACCCAGAAGTGCATCCTCAGCACCGGCGTCAGCTTCCGTAACCGCGGCCTGCGCATGGAGCAGGGCCACCGCGTCGATTCCGAGTTGCTGTCGATCCAGCAGACCCTCGACATGGACGTGATCACCGCCGAGCTGTTCCTGGGCTACCGCAAGCAGAAGGAACGGCTGCCGAGCACCTATACGGGCGAGGCCTACGGCTCGCTGTTCGACGCCACCCGCAACCTGGAGCGCGAGCAGATGCAGGCGGAGCTGCGGCTCACCTCCAACTTCGACGGGCCGTTCAACTTCATCGCCGGCGGCGCCTACTACATCAACAACCTCGACTGGCGCTCGATGAGCTATGTGGGCTTCACCGCCGTGCCGTTCGTCAATCCGGACTGCAACGTCGAAAGCCCCGTCGGCGATCCGGACTGCGTTGCCCTCGATCCCAGCTTCGGCGCCAACAATCGCGCCAATTTCGGTCCGCTGTACCAGGATGGCGATGCCCTCGGCCTCTATACCGAGATGTACTACCAGGTCACCGACAAGCTGAAGATCACATTCGGCGCCCGGTACTCCTACGAGAAGAAGCACTTCGGCAAGTGGAACGGCGCCGTGCTGACCGCCGACGAGGTTGACCTGTTCGAGCGCACCAGAGGCGACCGGACGCTGGCCGACCAGATCACGCAGGGCGCGACTTCGCAGAATCCGGGCCGCTTCAACTTCGTGATCGACGACCTGATGGTGGACTCCGCCGGCAACCGGGTGAACCGCAAGTCGTGGGACAACTTCACGTTCAAGGGCGTCATCGGCTACGAGTTCGACGATTCGAACTACGTCTATGCCAGCTTCAACCAGGGCTTCAAGTCGGGCAGCTTCGTCGAGACCTGCACCTCGATCGGCACCTGCGAGCCGTTCGAGGAAGAGACCGCGGACTCGTTCGAGGTCGGCTGGAAGGGCGACCTGTTCGACAACCGCGTCCGCGTCAACGCCGACGTGTTCTACACCAAGATCAACAACGTGGTGCGTTCGCAGGTGGTCCGCATCATCAACCAGTTCGGCCTGCCCGACCAGGAGACGCAGTTCCGCAACATCGCCGGCCAGCGTAACTGGGGCGTCGAGATGGAGCTGAACTGGCTGGTGACCGACGCCTTCCGCGTCAACTTCAATGCCTCTTACCTGAACGCCGCCTATACCGAGTTCGTCACCGACATCGACGGCGGCGCCGGCAGCACCACCATGCCGGAGTGCATCGACATCGATGCCCTCGGCAATGACGACGCCGTCTGCCTCGGCATCAAGCCGAACTTTGCGCCCAAGTGGAAGATCGGCGGCGACTTCTCGTATGACGTGCCCATGGGCAACAGCGGCTCGCTCCGGTTCAACGGGGCGGTCAACTGGACCCCGGCCTACGAGTACACGGTGTTCAACTCCGACTACACCCAGTTCCAGGCGCGTACCCTGATCGATCTTAGCGTGACCTACACGTCGGTGGACGAGAACTGGATGCTGTCGCTGTTCGCCAAGAACCTGCTGAACGAGACCTACCGCGTCTCGGCCAACTCGGTGGCCGGCCTGTGGAACTTCACCAATTACGGCCAGACCCGTCGCTGGGGCGCGGAGCTGACCTTCAGCTTCTAGAAAAACGGCGTCTCATCTGACACACTCCGGCGGGCGCTTCGGCGCCCGCCTTTTTTTGCCCGCCGCGTGCGGAAATCGTCCTTGGGGCTGACCCACATGCAGGATCCATCGACCGGACGGCCACCCGAGCCGGACTGGCCAAACCCGGCCTATGCCTGGTACGTGGTCATCATCCTCTTCATCGCCTCGATCGTGTCGTTCCTCGACCGCCAGATCATCGCCATCATGGTCAGCGACATCAAAGCCGACCTGGGTCTCAACGACTTCGAGATCGGCCTGCTGCAGGGCCCGCCCTTCGGCATCTTCTATGCGCTGATGTCGGTGCCGATCGCGCTTGCCGCGGACCAGCTCAACCGGCGCAACATCATCGCACTGGGCGTGACGTTCTGGAGCCTCGCCACCGCCGCCTGCGGCCTCGCCGGCAGCTTCGTCCAGCTGTTCCTGGCGCGCATCACCGTCGGCGTCGGCGAGGCGACCCTTGGGCCGTCGGCCTATTCGATCATCAGCGACTATTTCCCGCGCCAGAAACTGGCCATGGCGATGAGCGTGTTCACCATGGGCAACCTGACCGGCATCGGCCTGGCGCTGATGCTGGGCGCCACGCTGTTGTCATTCATCAATACGGTGGGCGTCTCCGAGGTCTGGCTGCTCGGCGAGGTGCGGCCCTGGCAGCTTGCCTTCATCTGCGTCGGCCTGCCCGGACTGATCCTCACCCTGCTGATCCTGACCATCCGCGAGCCTTTCCGGCGCGGCCGCGTCCGCGAGGCCGAAGCCGTCGGCGGCGCGGCGCAGATGGGCGAGTTCTTCCGCCACCTCCATTCCCACGGACGCAGCTACACCCACATCCTCGTCGCCTTCACCACCATGGTGCTGGTCGCCTACGCCAATTTCGGCTGGGTGGTGCAGCACCTGGTGCGCGAGTTCGGCACCACGCAGATCCATGCCGGCTACTGGTATGGCGTGGTGCTGCTGATCTGCGGCACCTCGGGCACTTTCTTCGGCGGCTGGTTCGCCGGCTGGCTGGCGAGGCGGGGCCATGCCGACGCCATGCTGCGTGCCAGCCTGATCTGCACCGCGCCGCTGGGACCGGTCGCTGCTTTCACCTTCCTGTGGTCGCCCACGCTCGAATGGGCGCTCGTCCTGCTGGGGCCGTGCCAGTTCATGGGCGCGGTGCCGGCGGGCCTCGCGGGCGCGTCCATGCTGACCATCACGCCCAACCAGATGCGCGCCAAGATCGGCGCGCTCTACGTGTTCCTGTCGAGCGTCGTCGGCATCAGCCTGGGCAGCACCATGGTCGGCTTCCTGACCACCTACGTGTTCCGAAACGAGAGGATGCTGGGCGAGGCGCTGGCGGTGATCAACTGCATCGGCATCCCGTTCGGCGTCATCCTGCTGATCCTGGGACTGAAGCACTACCGCGCCAGCCTCGCCCGGATCGAGGCCGAGCAGGCCGAAGTGGCGCTGGGGTCGGCGTGAACTGGACCCGCCCTTCGCGACGCGGCTTCGCCGCTCCTCAGGGCTCTCGGTCTTGGTAGAACAAATAATCACCGAGAGTGCTGAGGAGACCCGAAGGGCCGTCGCGAAGTACGGCTCCAGCTCGCTCCACAGCTAGGGCGCCTCAGGCCACCTGCTTGCGGCTCGCGGGCTTGGGGCGGGGCGCCGGTTTCGGCAGCATGGCGGCGCGCAGTTCGTCGAAGCTGTCGCGGAAGCAGCTCATGTAGAATTCGGGATCGGGCATCATCTCCCGGTCCGACATGGCCGTGACGGTCAGCTTGCCGTCATAGCTCATCACCGTGTGGAACAGGCCCTGGCCGTCCTGGATGATGCCGAGGCCGTACTGGTTGATCAACTTCGCGCCGGCGAAATACAGCGGATATTGCGGGCCGGGCACATTGGTGATCACCGTGTTGAACATGGGCCGCATCTGGCTCGACAGGCGCAGATCGGCCATGAAGCGCGAGACCATGCCGGTGGTCGCGGCGGGCACGAACTGCTGGTATTCGCCCAGCAGGTGGGCGCCGATGGCGTTGGTGAGCGCCTTGGAATTCTGCGTCGAGGCATGGACGGCCGCGAACCGGGCGCGCGCGTCGGCCTCGTTGGTGGCGAGCGACGCCAGCATGGCCGTGACCTCGTTGCCGCTCGAGACGCCCTCCAGGTCCCGGCGGCGGGTCGACACCGGCGCCATGGTGACGAGCGGAACGTCGGGCAGTTCGTTCTTCGCCTTGAGATAGCGACGCAGCGCGCCGCCGGTCAGCGTCAGCACCACGTCGTTGATGGTGGCGCCGTGCACCTGCTCCTTGATGGCCCGCAGGTCCGTCAGGTCGTAGGAGATGCCATTCACAACCCGGCGGCCCGACACGTTGCCGTTGAACCGGGTCTTCGGCACGTCGCCCATCGGCTGGGGCGCCCGGAACGCCTCGTCGCCCAACACCGCGAAATAGCGCGCCTGCGCGGGCATGGTTTCCGCCAGCAGCTTCAGCATGCGCATGGGCTGGCTGAGATAGTTGATGTGCGCCCGCATCAGCAGCTCGAACGGATTCGGCTCGCGCTCCGGCGTCCACGGCTGCGGGGCGCCCAAGCGCATGCCCGGCTCGGTCTCGTGCAGGGCGGTGTTCATGGACACCGACGAGACGCCGTCGATCGCCGCGTGGTGCAGCTTGGTGACGATGGCGAAGCTGCCGGGCGGCAGGCCTTCCACGTTGTCGAGGCCCTCGATGACGTCGAGCGTCCAAAGCGGCCGGCTCAGATCGAGCGGCCGGTCGTAGAGACGCGAGGTGAGGATGCACAGCTGGCGCCAGTCGCCCGGCCGGGGCAGGGCGAGATGCCGCACGTGGTATTCGATATCGAAGCGGGAATCGTCGACCCAGTAGGGGTGATCCAGGTTCAGCGGGACGGTGGCCAGCTTCTGCCTGTAGCGCGGCGCCTTGTGGATATGGGATTCCAGGTAGCGCAGAATCTGCCGGAAGCGGAGCATGCCGCCCGACACGGTCGACTGGTCATAGATGTAGAGGCCGCCGATATGGTTGGCGACGCGCTCGTTCTCCGAATAGAGGAACGAGGCGTCCAGCGCACCGAGCTGTTCCATGCCGGCGGCCTCTCGTAGCCCGATATTACTTCTTGGCGGACGCCTGGACCTCGGAGATGCTCTCCTGGAAGCGCCGGCCGATGATGCCCCACGCCTCGGTCTGCGACTTGCCGGCCAGCTCGGCCAGTTCCTTCATGTTGGCGACCGACTTCTCGAAGGTGTCGCGGGCCAGCTCGACCGGCTTGGCGAACACGTCCGCGCCCTTGCCGGCGCCGATGGTCTTGGCGGTCTCCTGGAACTCGCCGAACGCCGCGACGGCCATTTCCTGCTGACGCTTGGCGACGGCCTGCAGGCCCTCGAAAGCGACGCGGTTGGCTTCGGTCAGGGCGGCGATGTTCGCCTGGCCGGTCTTCATCAGGCTGTCGACGTCGAGGCCGGGAACGGCGCCAGAGAACTGCGAAAAGCCCTTGGTCCAGGTCTCGAAGACGTCGGCGAACGGATTGGTCTGCGACATGGTGATCTCCTAACTCGATAAAAGCTGCCAGTGGTGGTCCAGCGGGCTTCGCCCGTCTTTGTTGCAGTGCAATATATCCTTCAAATATCATTTTGCAACCGCAAAAAGCAGGCGTGCCCGTACAAAAATTCGCGGCTGCGGGCGAACCAAATCGGGGACGCAATTGTTACTGGATGGTGACGAGGTCGATTATCAAGGTATAGTGGTGCGCACGGGAGAGACGTCCCACAACGATGGGCGGGAACGAGGGCCAGGAATGAATGCGAACGCGCACGTGAAGCTACGCGCTCGTCACTACGATCCACCGGCAGCCATCTGGTCCATGCTCGAGCCCGCGCGGGCGGCGATGGAAATGGGCATGCTGCCCTTCGCGGCGCCCTGCCTCGGCCAGGCGCCCCGTGGCGACGGCCATCCGGTCATGGTGATCCCCGGCTTCATGGGTACCGACACCTCGACCGCCGTGCTGCGCGCCTATCTTCAGACTCTGGGCTACGAGGTCTATCCCTGGGCGCTCGGGCGCAATTTCGGGCCGCGCGGCGACATCGAGGAGCGCATGGTCGAACGCGCCAACCACCTGTCGGCGCGGCACGAATGCAAGGTCAGCCTTGTGGGCTGGAGCTTGGGCGGCATCTTCGCCCGCCAGATCGCCCGCGACATTCCGGACGCCGTCCGTCAGGTGATCACCCTGGGCAGCCCTTTCGGCAGCGCCGGCCAGGGCGGCACCAACAAGGAGATCGCCGAGCTCTACGAGATGCTGTCGGGCGACCTGATCGGCCACGCGCCCGAGACCGTGCGCGCCCATCACCGGTCGCGCCCGCCGGTGCCGTGCACCGCCATCTTTTCCAAGACCGACGGCGTCGCCGTCTGGCAGGTCTGCAGCGAGGAACCGGGTCCCGATACTGACAATATCGAGGTGTTCGGCAGCCACACCGGCCTCGGTTTCAACCCCTTCGTGCTCTATGCCGTTGCCGACCGCCTCGCCCAACCCGAGGACGGCTGGGCGCCGTTCGACCGCAGCGGCATCAAGGCGCTGTTCTACCGGTAGCCTTCCCTCTCCCTGTGGGAGAGGGCTAGGGTGAGGGGCGTTGTTCATCACGCGCTCCGGCCCCGTCCCTTCATCGCCAACGCCCCTCACCCTCCCACGGCCTTCGGCCGCGGGCCCCTCCCTCCCCCAGTGGGCGAGGGCTCAAGGCGCGCCCCGATTCCCGTAGAGACGCTGGGAGGTACTTCTTCCCTTCAAACAGCGCTTCGCTCTGTTATCTTGCCTTCGATGCAAGCGGGGAGAACGACATGAGCAATCTGGTCAACCGGCAGTGGACCCTGGCGAACCGGCCGCCGGAATGGGTCAGCGCCAGCGACTTCAAGCTGGCAGAGGCGACCGTGCCCGATCCGGGCGAGGGCCAGATCGTGATCAAGGTTACCCATGTGGCGTTCGAGCCGGCCCAGCGCGGCTGGATGGCCGAGAACCCTGGCTACATGGCGCCGATCCCGATCGGCGGCGTGATGCGCTCCATGGCGGCGGGCGAGGTGGTCGCCTCGCGCCATCCCGACTTCAAGCCGGGCGACAAGGTCTCCGGCATGTTCGGCTGGCAGGAATACACCGTGGTCGATGCCGCCGGCCAGCTTTTGCCGGTGACCAAGCTGGCACCTGGCGTGACCGAGGAGATGGCGCTCAGCGTCCTCGGCATCACCGGCCTCACCGCTTATTTCGGCATGCTGGAGGTGGGCCAGCCCAAGGCGGGCGACGTCGTCGTGGTCTCGGGCGCGGCGGGCGCGACCGGCTCCATCGCCGGCCAGATCGCGAAGATCAAGGGATGCACGGTGATCGGCATCGCCGGCGGCGAAGACAAGTGCCGCTGGCTGACCGAGGTGGCGGGCTTCGACGCGGCCATCGACTACAAGGCCGAGAAGGTGAGCCGCCGCCTGCGCGAGCTGGCGCCCAATGGCATCAACGTGTTCTACGACAATGTGGGCGGCGAGATACTGGAAGCCGCGCTCAACAACCTGGCGAACCTGGGCCGGGTCGCCATCTGCGGCGCCATCTCCGGCTACAATTCGGGCGCGCTGCCGCCGCCGCCCAAGAACTACATGGCGCTGGTCTGGAAGAACGCGACCATGGCGGGCTTCCTGCTCGGCCGGTTCAGCAAGCAGTTCCCCGAGGCGACGGCGCAACTCGCCCATTGGGTGAAGGAGGGCAAACTTAAATTCGCCGTCGATGTCCAGGAAGGCTTCGAGAACGTGCCCTCCACCTTCCTGCGCCTGTTCCAGGGCCAGAACCTGGGCAAGCAGCTCTGCCGGATTGCGTGACGGGAACCTGAACCATATGACCGTGAACCATCAGTGGCAGTTGGCCAGCCGTCCCGACCCCGCGATCTCGGTCGCGAACTTCGTTCAGGCCACGGCCGAACTGGCCGAGCCTTCCGAAGGCCAGATCGTGGTGCGGGTCACCCACATCGCCTACGAGCCGGCCATGCGCGGCTGGGTGCGCGAGGTGCCCGGCCACGGCTCGAACGTCAAGCTGAACGGCGTGATGCGCTCGCAGGGCGCCGGCGAGGTGATCGCATCGCGTCATCCGGACTTCCAGGCCGGCGACCGGGTCACCGGCTTCTTCGGCTGGCAGCAATATGCGGTGGTCGACGTCGCGGGCGAGTTGCTGCCGGTGCGCAGGCTGCCCGACGGCGTGACAGAGGAGATGGCGCTCTCCGTGCTCGGCATTACCGGCCTTACCGCCTATTTCGGCATGCTCGACGTCGGTCGCCCCAAGGCGGGCGACACGGTCGTGGTCTCCGGCGCGGCAGGCGCGACAGGTTCCATCGCCGGACAGCTGGCGTTGATCTCCGGCTGCCGGGTCATCGGCATCGCCGGCGGCGCTGACAAGTGCCGCTGGCTGACCGAGGAAGCCGGGTTCGATGCCGCCATCGACTACAAGACCGACGACGTCTCGGCGCATCTCCAGCGCCTCGCGCCCTCGGGTATCAACGTGTTCTACGACAATGTGGGCGGCAGCATCCTCGAGGCGGCACTCGACAACATCGCCATCGGCAGCCGCATCGTCATCTGCGGCGGCATCTCGGGCTACAACGTGGCCGACGGCGAATGGCCGGGCCCGCGCAACTACATGCGCATCGTCAACAGCCCGTCGACCATGAGCGGTTTCCTGCTCGGCCAGTTCGCCAGCCGCTTTCCGGAAGCCTGGGACAGGCTCGGCGCCTGGGTCCGCGACGGCCACATCCGCTTCGCCGTCGACGTGCAGGAAGGTTTCGACAATGTGCCGGCCACCCTGATGCGCCTGTTCCACGGCCAGAACCTGGGCAAGCAGCTGTGCCGCATCGGCTGAACCGGGCACTCGGGCCCGGCGTATAGGGAGCCATGACCGACACGGGAAGCATCGGGGTGCTGCTGATCAACCTGGGCACGCCCGACGCGCCCACGGTGCCGGCGGTGCGCCGCTACCTGCGGGAGTTTCTCAGCGACCGGCGGGTGATCACCACCAACCCGCTGATCTGGCAGCCGATCCTCAACCTGTTCATCCTGCCCTTCCGGCCGAGGAAGACGGCTGAGGCCTACAGACTGATCTGGCGGGACGACGCCGACGGCTCGCCGCTGCGCCATTTCACCCGGACGCTGACCGAGGCGGTCGCCGCCCGCGTCGGCCAGTCGCGCAACGACCTGGTCGTCGACTGGGCCATGCGGTACGGCAGTCCTTCGGTGAAGGACAAGCTGGAAGGCCTGCGGGCGCGCGGCTGCACGCGGATACTGGCGGTCGCACTCTATCCCCAGTACAGCGGCACCACCACCGCCTCGGCCTATGACGCGGTGACCAATGGCCTGCGCGCGCTGGGCTGGCAGCCGCCGGTGCGGACCGCCCCGGCGTTTCCCGAGGACCGGACCTATATCGAAGGCCTCGCCCGGTCGATCGAGGACCACGTCGCCGGCCTGCCGTTGCCGCCGGATGCGGTGATCGCCTCCTATCACGGTCTGCCGCAGAAATATGTCGAGGAGGGCGATCCCTATTACGACCAGTGCGTGCGCACCACCACGCTCCTGCGCGAGCGGCTGGGCTGGGGCGAGGACAGGTTACGCATGACCTTCCAGTCCCGCTTCGGCGCGCTCGAATGGCTCCAGCCCTACACCGACGTGACACTCGCCGCGCTTCCCGGCGAGGGCGTGAAAAGCGTGGCGGTGATCGCGCCCGCCTTCCTCGCCGACTGCCTCGAGACGCTCGAGGAAATGGCCGAGCGCGGCCGCCAGACCTTCCTCGACGCCGGCGGCGAGCGGTTCAGCTATATCCCCTGCCTCAACGACACGCCTCCAGCGGTGGCGCTGATCGAGGGTCTGATCGCGCGGGAGTTGGAGGGGTGGGCATAGCGGCGAACCGCTTCACGGTCCCCCCTCACCCGAACCCTCTCCCCGTTGGGGCGAGGGGGTCGCGCTTACGCATCGGCCAAAGCAGCCCTTCTCCCCAGCGGGGAGAAGATGGCGCGCAGCGCCAGATGAGGGGTGAGCCGCGATAGCGGCTTCTCTTTACTTCTACTTCTTCGCCGGACCGTCGTGGGATTCGATCAGTTCGTACCAGCCCGAACCCTTGATGGCGAGCGGCATACCGCCGAACTTTTCCGCCGTGTCCAGGTGCTTCTTGCGGCCTTCCCAGGCGTTGGGATTGTTCTGCCAATCGTTGAGGACGTGCTCGGCCTCCTCGTAGCTCGGCGCCTCGACCTCGTACAGCGACAGATACTGGGAAACGGTCGAGCTGCCCAGGTGACCGCCCGCCAGCTTGTAGACGCTGCCGCGCACGAAGTTCGGGCACTTGGCCGTGTCCTCGATGTGCTGGTGCACGAACCACTCGTCGAACTGGGCCTGCTTGTCGGCGCTGGGCGGCTCGACGAGCCCGATGAGAACGAAACGCGGCATGGTGATCTCCCCTGTCTGTGATGGTTCCGCAAATTAGCAGTTTCTTGACACAAGGGAACCGCTGACCCAAAACCGGCGCATGAACGTCGAGACACCCCTGATCTCGCAGGCCATGGACGACATTTTGCGCGGCGCGATCCGCGACGGTTTCGCGTGGTCGGTGGCGCGGCAGCATCCGGACGGCTACTGGGTCGGCAGGCTGCAGACCAATGCCTGCATGGAAGCGGAATGGGTGCTGGCGCTGCACTTCCTGGGGTTGCACGACCATCCGCATCTGCCGGGCCTGAAGCTGTCGATCCTGCGCGGGCAGAGCGAGGGCGGGTCGTGGTGCATCTATCACGGCGCGCCGGGCGGCGATATCAACGCCACGGTGGAAAGCTACGCCGCGCTACGCTCGCTCGGCATGGCGGCGGACGATCCGGTGCTCGCCAAGGCGCGCGCCTGGATTTTTTCAAAGGGCGGGCTGCGCAACGTGCGGGTGTTCACCCGGTACTGGCTGGCGCTGATCGGCGAATGGCCGTGGGAGAAGACCCCCAACATCCCGCCGGAGGTGATCCGCTTCCCGGTGTGGTTCCCGTTCAGCATCTACAACTTCGCGTCCTGGGCGCGGGCGACCCTGATGCCCATCGCGGTGCTGTCGGCCCGGCGTCCCGCGCGGCCGCTCGGCAAGGGCCGCACCCTGGACGAGCTGTTTCCCGAGGGCCGCTCGAAGTTCGACTATTCCCTGCCCAAGAAGATCCGCCCCTTCACCTGGGAGCAGTTCTTCATGGGCACCGACGCCATCCTGCATTCGGCCCAGACCCACAAGCTGATCCCCGGCCGCGAGGCCTCGATCGCCCGGGTGCTGGAATGGATCATCAAGCACCAGGATGCTGACGGCGCCTGGGGCGGCATTCAGCCGCCGTGGATCTACAGCCTGCTGGCGCTGCATATCGAGGGCTATCCCATGGGCCACCCGGTGATGGCGAAGGGGCTCGCCGCGCTGCACGACCCGCGCTGGGCCTACGAGACCCCCGGCGACGACGGCGTCGCCGTCAACATCCAGGCGTCGGTGTCGCCGGTGTGGGATACGGTGCTGACCCTGCTCGCCATGGAGGACTGCGAGGCGCAGGAGGAGAATACCGAGGCGGTCGAGAAGGCCATCGCCTGGCTGCTCGACAACGAGGTGCGGTACTACGGCGACTGGTCGCGGAAGGTGAAGGGCGTCGAGCCCGGCGGCTGGGCGTTCGAATACGCCAACCAGTTCTACCCGGACGTGGACGACACCGCCGTGGCGCTCATCGTGCTGGCGCGGCACCGGCACGATCCCAAATGGCAGGCGCGCGGCATCGGCGGGGTGATCGACCGGGCGGTGAACTGGGTGCTGGCCATGCAGTGCAAGGGCGGCGGCTGGGCGGCGTTCGACCGCGACAATGACGCGGCGATCCTCACCCGCATCCCGTTCAGCGACTTCGGCGAGGCGCTCGATCCGCCCAGCGTCGACGTCACCGCCCATGTGCTGGAAGCCCTCGGTGTGCTCGGCTATGACCGCCATCATCCCGCGGTCGAGCGCGGCGTCGCCTTCCTGCGCCGGGAGCAGGAGAAGGACGGCAGCTGGTGGGGCCGCTGGGGCGTCAACTACGTCTACGGCACCTCGGCGGCGCTGCCGGCGCTCAAGGCCGTCGGCGAGGACATGCGCGCCGACTACGTGACGAAAGCGGCCGAGTGGACGCTGGAGCACCAGAACGCCGATGGCGGCTGGGGCGAGACCTGTGGCTCCTACATGGATCGGTCGCTGGCCGGCAGGGGCGACAGCACCGCCTCGCAGACCGCCTGGGCGCTGATGTCGCTGCTCGCCGTCGGCAGGCCACAGGACAGGGCGGTGGTGGAGAAAGGGTTGCGGTTTCTCGCGACCCGCCAGCGGGACGGCAGCTGGGACGAGCCCGAATATACGGGCACCGGCTTTCCCGGCTACGGCCTCGGCCGCCATATCGACCTGAAGGGCGCCGAGGAAACTTTGGGGCAGTCAATCGAACTGAGCCGCGGCTTCATGATCAACTACAACCTTTACCGTCACTACTTCCCGCTGATGGCCATGGGCCGCGCGCGAAAGTACCTGGCCCGCCTGGGCAACGAGGCGGCTTAGGGCCGAGCATCGTCGCAACGGATCGCGGCGGACCGGAGGGCTGCTCCGGGCCGCCGCGCGGTGACCGGGGAAGTCACCTAGAAGCGGAATGACGCTTCCACCGTGACCTGCCGGCCACGCGCGTAGGTGAAGATTTCGTCGTCGCCGACGCCCGGCTGCAGGAACGGCCTGGGGCCGGAGCTTTGCAGGTAGTGCTTGTCCGTCAGGTTGGTGCCGATCACCGACAGGCGCCAGCGTCCGTCCGGATCGCCCACCGAGGCGGCGAGGTCGAAGGTCCAGTAGGATTTCTGCCGGTAGTTGCTGAAGTTGGTGAAGAACGAGCCGCTGTACCGGGCGTTGCCGGTCAGGCCGATCTCCAGCGCGTTGCCCACCGGCATGCGCCAGTCGAACGCGGCGTTGCCGGAGAAGTCGGGCGACTGCAGCCCGTCGCGGCCCTCGAGGTTCTGCGGCACTCCGTCCAGCGGGTTGGGGTCGAAGAACGCGGTGTACTTGTTGCTCAGGAAGGTCATCGAGCCGTAGAGGCTGAGGCCGTCGAGCGGGGTTGCCCAGCGCCAGTCCAGGTCGACGCCCTTGGTGGTCACCTCGCCGGCGTTGGCGGTGAGGAACTGGATGGCGACCGCATCGAAATTCTGCACCTGCAGGTTCTTGAACACGTAGTAGAACGCCGAGAGGTTGAGGGTCAGCGAGCGATCGGCCCACTGTGATTTCACGCCGATTTCGCCGCCCTTGGCGGTTTCGGACTCGTAGACCAGCGCGTCGGCCGTGGCCTGCCTCACTTCGGGATCCGGGCTGGCGAAGCCAAGCAGGTTGGACGACGGCAACGCGCTGTTGTCGATGCCGCCCGACTTGAAGCCGGTCTTGTAGGATGCGTAAAGCTTCAGATCGTCCGTAGCCTGCCAACTCAAGGTGACTTCGGGCGAGATGTTGCTGTCGCGGAACTCGATGGGGCCGGAGTCGAAGCCGCTCTGGATGAACGCACCGGTCGCCACCAGGAAGGTGTGCACATAGGGCACCAGGATGTGGTTGACCTTCTTCTCGTGGGTCCAGCGCACGCCGCCGGACAGTTCGAGTTCGTCCGTGAAGTTGATGGTGGCGCTGCCGAACACCGAGACGGCCGTGGTGTCGGTGGGGTGTTCCTTGTACCAGTCGAAGCTGTTGCCGGTGATCGGGTCGGGCGCGACGAACGAGATGTTGACCGCGTTCTGGCTGGTGTTGAACTCGATGTGACGGTCCTCGTAGAAGGCGCCGATCATGAAGTTGAACCAGTGGTCGAAGTCGCTGCGCAGGCGAAGCTCCTGGCTGAACTGACGCAGCTGGTTGTCGGTCAGGCCAGTGCCGCCGCCCTGGCCGACGCCGCCGATGACGCCGCCATAGGAATAGCTGTCGTTGTCCTGTGCCGACTGGTCGAGATAGCCGGTCACCGAGGACAGGGTCAGGCTGTCGGTGATGTTCCAGTCCCACTTCAGGACGCCGAAATAGATGTCGGAGCGACCGTAGGGAACGCCGCCGTTCAGCGCGGGACCCTCGGCCGGCGCCTGGATCGACAGCGCCGGGGCCATGTCCGGCAGGTAGTACACCGGCTTCTCGCCTTCGACGAGGCACGGATAGCCGGCGGGAATCGGCAGCGCGCCGCTCAGCAGGAAGATGGAATCGGGCACGCCGTTGGGGCCGCAGTCCATCGCCGAGCGCTGGATGGCGCCGTCATTGGCGTAGCGGATATAGTTGAGCTTCAGGTTGGCGGTGAAGTCGTCGCTGGGATGAAAGTCGAAGGTGGCGCGGATGTTGACGTTGCGCTCGCCGCGGCGGGGATCGGCCACCGGCGCCGTGTTCAGCCAGACCGTCCGGATCTCGTTGTAGCGGGCCGCCAGCCGGAACCCGAGCTTGTCGGTAACGGGACCGGAAACGAAGGCCTCGGTGGTGAGGCCGTCCTCCTCGAACTCGTAGGCGAATTTGCCGCCGAACTCCCAGTCGTCGGTGGGGTCCGCCGACTTGATCGACAGCACGCCGGCCGAGGCGCTCTTGCCGAAATACAGCGACTGCGGCCCCTTCAGCACCTCGATCTGCCGCACGTCCATGAAGGCCGACTGCAGCACGCGCATGGAGCTCACCTGCATGCCGTCGAAGTCCAGCGCCACGGCGGAATCGAACGCCGCCGAGATATAGGACGATCCCACGCCGCGCAGGCTGAGGGACGCGCCGGAGCCCGAGCCGCCGGTCTGCACGTTCAGCGTGGGGATGCGGCTGGTGATGTCCGCGACCTTGTCGTAGTTGAAGCGTTCGATGTCGGCGCCGCCCACGGCGGTGACGGTGACCGGCACTTCCTGCAGCGTCTCGGTCTGCTTGCGGGCGGTGACGGTGACGGTTTCGGTCACGCGGGACGGCGCTGGTCTGTCCTGGGCGAACGTCTGTACCCAGGAGGCCGCGACAAGCAATCCGCAAAGCAATCCCACGGCGATGACCGGCTTCGAATACGGCATTCGATGCGGTTCCTCGTCAAGCCCGGCGTGCTTGTTCATCGTAGTCTCCCCCGTTGATCCGCGCTTGGTTCGCAGACTTCTCCCCACCGTGCCGATCGGCACGTCCCGCGATGGTAAGTGGGCGCCCGCTGGGGTGACTACCTGATAGATTTACGAGGTTTTCCGCGGTTTCCGGAGCGGGAACAGGCTCAGCCGCCGGCGCCGCGCGCGCCCATGGGGCAGGGTAGAACCCCCAGGCTCAAGGCGTTGTAGATGGCCTGCTGGCGCGAGCTGGCGTCGAGCTTGGCCATGGCGTTCTGCACATGGAAGTCGGCGGTTCGCGGACTGATCCCCAGGATCAGGGAGATCTCCCAAGAAGTCTTGCCCATGGCGACCCAGGAGAGGCACTCGACCTCCCTCCCGGTCAGCGCCGGGAAGGCCATGGCCGATTGGCCGCGCCGGCACGCGCAGCCGATGAACGCGTTGCCCAACGGGCCGGATTCCTTGACTTCCTCGATGGCCCGGCCGACGTCGATCCGGTCCGACGCAGCCAGCGCCACCAGCGAGCCCCGCAGGTTGGACGGGCCGAACAGGGGGATCGAGACACCGCTGCGGAAGCCGGCGTCGGCAACGAGAGAGAAGAGTTTGCGCTGGCGCCGGTTTTGGGAATGGCGGAATTCGTCGACGGTCCAGATGACAGGCCGGCCGTTCTCCATGATCCAGCAGCGGACCGGATCGTCCTCCAGGTACTCCTCGCGGGTGTATTGCTCGATCAGTCCCCGCGCCGACGACGATACCGCACCTGCCGACAGGCCCGGGTCGCGGCGCCCGTTCCGCGCACCCTCTACCGAACAGATATAGCCCGACCAGCCCCGGCTGTCCGCGTAGTCGTCCAGGATCCTCGACCCTGCCAGTTCGGCGATTTCAGGGAACGCAACGACAATCATTCCGTATCACCTGCGGTTCGCTCGGACGCGGGAACGTGGCGATACGTGCCCTGGCCGATGCACGACTCTCAGTGACCGCGAAGATGTTCCGCGCGGGACATCCTCCCTTACACCCTGAGCCTGGGCTCGGGTACCTGTCAATTCACACAGGGGTGCCGTGCCGACCTTGTCACTAGAGTTCGCCGCACAGATCGGGTGGATACGCCGAACCGAGGAGCCAGAATCCCATGTCACCAGTCAACCGCATGGCCGAACCGATTTGCCCGCGGACTCTCGACGAAGCCGTGCTGGCCGACAGCGAGGTTCTGGAGTGTCCCTACCCCACATACGCCTTGTTGCGCGAGCAGGCGCCGGTATGGCTGGATCCGCTCACCGGCGTCTACAACATCACCCGTTACGACGACCTGCGGCAGGTCCTCCGCGATACCGAAACCTTCTCCAACCGTCGGCCGGGCGAGGAATTCAGCAATCCCACCGGCGTGGCCCGCCTCGTATATGAGCGTTACAGGGAAAGGGGATGGGTGCCGGGCGTTTCGCTTGCCGGCCGGGACGATCCCGAGCACAGGCAGATGCGGGCCATGTTCGATCGGGCGTTCACAGCGAGCAGGATCAAGGAGATGGACTCCTTCGTCGAGCAGGTCGCCTACCAGCTGATCGACGGTTTCATCGGCGACGGTCGATGCGAGTTCGTCGGCCAGTATGCCGCGCCGCTGCCGCTGATCGTGATCTGCCGCCAGATGGGGGCACGCGACGAGGACATCTGGCGGATCAAGGAGTGGACCGACGCCTGGATCAGGGGCCGCGGCCTGGGGCTGACCGAGGAGGAGTTGCTCCGGGCGATCGACAAGGAAATCGAGGCGCAGCACTACTTCCAGCCCATCTTCGAGCGGCTGCGGCGCGTGCCCGACGACACGCTGCTGTCGGCGCTGGTAAATACGGTGATCCCGGAATGGGGCCGTCCGCTGACCGACAGCGAGCTCCACGCCGAGATGATGCAGGACACCTTCGTCGGCGGTTCGGAAACCACCACGAACGCCATTGCCGGCGGGCTGATGCTGCTGGGCATGAATCCCGATGTGTGGGCCAGGCTGAAGTCGGACCCGGACCGGTACCTGAAGACTTTCTGCGAGGAAGTGGTCCGGCTGGAAAGCCCGGTGCAGGGCCTGACCCGGCTGACCACCCGCGACGTCGAGCTGCACGGCGTGACGATCCCGCAAGGCTCGATCGTGTGCGTGCGGTTCGCGGCGGCGAACCGTGATCCGGAGAAGTTCGAGCATCCCGACGAAGTCGACCTGGAGCGCCGGAACGCCGGCGCCCATCTCGGCTTCAGCTCGGGAACCCACCACTGCCTGGGCGCGCCGCTTGCCCGGCGGGAGTTGTACGGGGCCTTCAGGGCGTTCATGGATAAGATCGAGGATTTCCGGCTGGCGCCCGGCAATGCCTTCCGCCACGTGCCGAACTACGCCCTCAGAATCAAGACCACCCTGTGCATCGAATTCACGGCGCGGCGGGATAGTGGGGTATAGGCTGCCTGGAAACGCGCCGCACATAAAAAAACCGCCTCGAAGCGAGGCAGTTGGGTTAGGCGAACTTCTGAAATGTCTCAGCGTCCCGGGCCGCAAGGCGCGGGTCGAAGGGCTGCACTTGGAGGGCTCACGAGTGAGACCCTCCCGGCAGTAATCGGCTTGTTAGCCGATGACCTTCAGTTCTTCAGCTGAGCTTTTGCCGTTGCGGCCACGAGTCAGTTCGTAAGAGACCTTCTGGCCCTCACGCAGGCCCGACAGGCCGGCCCGCTCGACGGCGGAGACATGGACGAAGGCGTCGGCCGAACCATCGTCCGGCTGGATGAAGCCATAGCCCTTGGTCGCATTGAACCACTTCACGGTTCCGTTGGTCATAGAGAGTGCTTTCTATATAGATGGCATAACGACCGTCCGAACCATTCGGTCCGGACGGTTTTCTCAGCTCGCTCAAGTCCTGGAGATCGGTCTAGGTCGGCGACGAAGCAGATACGCCGGGTCTTAGGTCACTGATCTTGCGGATATAATCCTGTAGTCCGCCGAATACAACCCAATTCGCCGGGCGCGGCGGGCCGCCCCGCACCGGAATCCGGCGCGGGGCAAGGCTTTCCGCCAGCCGGTCAGGCCGCCTGACGCATCGGATTGCGGCGGGGACGGCGGCGGCGGCGGTTCGGATTGCGCCGGGTATCAGGCTGCCGCTCGCCGGTCTCGCGTGAGTCGGTGGCCACCTCACGGGGCTTCTGGCCGCCGCGTTCTGTCCTCGCGTCGCGAGGCTTCTGGTCTCCGCGCTCGGCTTTCGCTTCGCGCGGAGGGGCGCCGACGACGGCGAGCTGCACCCGGGTCAGCTTCTCGATCGACTTCAGATAGGGCCGCTCGGTCGGGTCGCAGAACGCGATGGCGATGCCCCCGGCACCGGCGCGCGCGGTGCGGCCGATGCGGTGGACATAGCTCTCGGGCTCGTTGGGCAGCTCGAAGTTGATCACGTGGCTGACGCCGTCGACGTCGATGCCGCGGGCGGCGATGTCGGTGGCGACGAGCACGCGCGAGGCGCCGGTCTTGAAGCGGTCGAGTGCACCCTGCCGGGCGCTCTGCGACTTGTTGCCGTGGATCGCGTCGGCCGGCAGGCCGGACTTGCTCAGCTGCTCGGCGACGCGGTTGGCGCGGTGCTTGGTGCGGGTGAACACGATCACCTTGGACAGCGCCTGGTCGCGCAGCAGGCTGGCGAGCAGCGACTGCTTGGCGGCGGCCTCGACGAAATAGACGCTCTGGGCGATCTTCTCGACCGTGGTCGCCTGCGGCGTCACCTCGACCCGGACCGGATCGATCAGCATGTCCTGGGCCAGCTTGGCCACATCGGCCGGCATGGTGGCCGAGAACAGCAGCGACTGGCGCTTGCGCGGCAGCATGGCGACGATCTTGCGGACGTCGCGGATGAAGCCCATGTCGAGCATCCGGTCGGCCTCGTCCAGCACCAGGATACCGGTGCCCGAGAGGTTGACGTGCTTCTGGCTGGCGAGGTCGAGCAGCCGGCCGGGCGTGGCGACGAGGATGTCGACGCCGCGGGTCATGGCCTTCACCTGCGGGTTCTGGCCGACGCCGCCGAGGATGACGGTGTGGCGCAGGCCCAGATGGGCCCCGTATGCCCGAATGCTGTCGGCTATCTGCACCGCGAGTTCGCGGGTCGGCGCCAGGATCAGCGCCCGCGCGGTCTTCGGCGCGGCCTGGATCTTCTCGGCCGCCAGCCGCTGCAGCATGGGCAGGGTGAAGGCGGCGGTCTTGCCGGTGCCGGTCTGGGCGATGCCCAGCAGGTCGCGGCCCTGCAGCAGCAGCGGAATAGCCTGCGCCTGGATCGGGGTGGGGGTGGTGTAGTTCTCGGTGTTCAGAGCGCGCAGCAGCGGCTCGATGAGTCCGAGGTCGTTGAATTGGGTCACGTAAACAGAATCCTTCCGCGCCGGACGCACGCGGTCTTCGCGGTCGCTCTCAGCGTGTTGCCTTTTCCACGCGCACCTGGAAATGAAGCGGGGCTTTTCGGTGACCTTGCCGGAAGGAAACGCCCGTCTGGCGCATCGCGCGATCACGGCAGGTCTGCGGGGTAAGTGCGCTTCCGCCGCGACATTGTCAAGCGGTATCGGGTTATGATGCTGAAAGGTGATGCGTTTTCGCCACACCTCCGGAATCTTTACCAGCCCGGGGCCAAATCGGCGCCCGGTTCTCCTACCTCCTGTCCAACGATGGCGGCGGGTGTTCCGTCCGCCGCAAAATCACCCGGGGAGGGTTCGTCGCGGTCTGCCGCCGTTTTTGCCGTATCCCGCCTGTCCGCCAGTGTTTTGGCGTTGTCGGGCGCTTGCAATTTGGCCTATGAACGGTTGAGATTGCGGTCGCGCTGTCCGCACTACCCGAGAGGCTTCTGAATGTATCAAGTCCGATCCCGCCGCCGTATGCGCGCTGGCCGCGCCATCGCCGGGGGTCTCGTGGCCGTCGGCGCCATCAGCGCGCCCGTTCTCTCGGAGGCCGCGGACCTGACCATCACCAAGGTGCAGTCGGAACCGGTCAAGACCTCCAACGCCAGCGGCGGCCCAGGCAATATTCTCATCGAGAGCAACGGTGCGGTCTCGGTCGACGACGGTATCGCCGTCACCATCGACAGCAGCCACAAGGTCGACAACAAGGGCCGCATCGAATCCAAGGGCGTCGACGGCCGCGGCATCGTCGTCACCGGCGCGGTGACCAGCGACATCGTCAACTCGGGCAGCATCGTCCTCGGCACCGACAGCGACGACAAGACCGTCGACGGCGGCAATATCGGCATCCTGCTGGATGCCGGCGCCAGCATGACCGGAGACATCCTCAACGACACCACCGGCTCGATCACCGTCTCGGGCGTCAAGTCGGCGGGCATCGTCACCCGCGGCACCCTCAATGGGGACCTGACCAACGACGGCAAGATCGTCGCGTCCGGCGAGGGTTCGCTGGGCATGCTGCTTTCCGGCAACATCACCGGCATCGTCACCAATGCCGGCTCGATCAACACCGGTTCGTCCTCGACCCAGTCCTTCGACAAGGACGGCAAGACCATCACCAATCCGGAAACCGCCGGCGGCGACGGCATCGCGGTCGCGGGCAGCGTGGGCGGCGGCATCCTCAACGACGGCGACGCGCTGACCGACGAGGAAGAGCAGGACCTGACGGCCGGCACCGTCGACGAGGTTCGCGGACTCAAGAAGGACGATATCGGCATCGACGGCACGATCAGCGTCTTCGGTCCCCAGAACGCGCTCCACGTCGGCCCGGATGCCGGCGGCGCCGCCGGCGGCAACATCACCATCGGCCTGATCACCAAGGAGTCCTACGGCATCATCAACCGCGGCGACATGTCGAGCGAGACCGCCACGGACAACGGGTCGGCCGAGACGGTCCGCATCGGCCTGGGCGCCGGCGGGACGACCACGGGCACCACCAAGGTCGAGGGCGGCTTCTTCAACGACGGCGGCGACATCAAGACCGAGGCGACGAGCGGCAAGGCCACCTCGATCGCCATCGGCGCCGGCGCCGAGTTGCCCGAGTTCAACAACACGGGCACCGTGCAGGCCTCTGTCGCGGACGGCGACGCGACCGTCCTGTCCATCGAGGCCAGCGCCCAACTCGACAAGCTGACCAATTCCGGCCTGCTGCTGGCCGAGACGAACTCCGTCGGCGGCGACGCCATCGCCATCGTCGATGCCTCGAGCACCCTCAAGATGATCGACAACACCGGCACCATCTCGGCGGTGGAGACAATCGGCAAGGACGTGAAGGGCGCGGCCATCACCGGCTTCGGCACGGCGATCGACCTTTCCACCTCGGAGGAGGACGTCACCGTCCTCAACAAGGGCACGATCGAAGGCGACGTGCTGCTCGGCGGCGGCGACGACACCTACACCCTCGACGAAGGCACCCAGACGGGCACCGTCGACTTCGGGGGCGGCGAGAACACCTTCACCCTCAACAAGGCGACGTTCAGCGGCAATCTGGCGGCGACCGGTGGCGTCGTCGACCTGAACGTGGTTGCCTCGACCTTCGCCATCGTCAGCGAGGACGGCGCACTGGTCCGCGACGCGACCTTCGACAAGGATTCCACCCTGGTGGTGCCGATCTTCGGCAGCAACGCCGTCGCCGGCACCCTCACGGCCACCGGCACCGTCAGCTTCGCCGACGGCACCACGCTGGTGACCGATTTCCAGACGCTGGCGGCGGAGGACATCACCTTCACCCTGGTCGACGCCGAGACCCTGACCTTCGAAACCGATCTCACCGGCCTGGTGGTCACCGACGATTCGGCGTTCTTCAACGTCGACGTGACGCTCGACGAGACCGACCCCGGCAAGCTGCTGGTGACGGTCCACCGCGCCACCGCGGAGGAGCTCGGCCTCAACGCCAACCAGGTGGCGGTCTTCAACGTCACCAAGACTTTGCTCGAGACCGATACCGAGCTCGGTGCGGCGATGGCCGACCTGAAGACCAACGAGGAAGTGCAGGACGCCTTCAACCAGCTCATGCCGGACAACAGCGGCGCGACGCAGCAGGGCATCTTCCAGACCCAGGCCGCGATCTTCGGCGCCATCAACAAGCGCATGGACGGCATCTACAAGCTGGACCAGCGCTACAAGGAGCGGGTCGAGCGCATCGCCGGCAAGGACCCGAAGCGCGCCAAGCGGATGGGCCGGCGCGACAAGCCGACCATCTGGGCCGAGCAGCTCGTGCTCGTCGCCAACCAGAGTCCGTTCGACGACCAGCTGGGCTATGGCGGCTACAGCTACGGCATCGCGCTCGGCGCCGACTATCCGCTGTTCGGGCTGGACGCGGTCGGCATCAGCCTCGCCCAGACCTGGTCCGAGTACAAGGAGAAGACCTCGTTCGACAAGCCGACGGCGGTGTCGAGCACCCAGTTCAACGCCTATGCGGGCTGGGAGAGCAACGGCTTCTTCGTCGACGTCAGCGGAGGGTACGGCTTCAGTTCCTATGACGGCGAGCGCAACATCGTCATCGGCACCGTCACCAGGACGTCACTGTCCGAGTGGAAGGGCCATCATTTCGGCGCCAATGTCCGCGCCGGCTACGGCTTCAACATCGGACGCTTCACGCTCGCCGCGGCCGCCAGCTTCAGCTGGCTGAAATTGCACGAGAACGGCTATGTGGAGCGCGGCCTCTGCGAGAAATGCGACACCTCCGGTCCCGCCAGCAACCTGGTGGTGGGCGAGCAGGACGTGAGCTTCGCGCGCGGCAATTTCGGGTTGACGGCGGGCATGAAGTTCGAGGACGGAACAGGCATCATCGAGCCGCAGGTCCGCGTCGGCGCCACCCATGAGTTCAGCTACAAGGGGCCGACGAACACGGCCTATTTCGGCTACCTGAAGGACGGGAACAATCTGCCGACGCGCCTGTCGGACGATTTCATGACCGTAGGCGCGCTGGCTTCCAAGACAACATTCTACGCGGGCGTCGGCGTCGACCTGACCGCGCATTTCGGTACGCTGTCGTTCGACTACGATGCTGAATTCGGCGGCGGCCGGCTGAACCACATCGTCGCCGGAACGGTGCGCGTCAGCTTCTGAGCCTGGACGAGGGAGAACGAAGCCCGGCGGCTCTCGCCGCGCGGGCCCCGTCCCGTATGTAGCCGGCTGAGACGACTACAGGATGTGAACGGCTGGAAAGCCGGCAAGGTTCCATGCCGGCGCGGCCTCGGCCCGGGAGCCGAGATTTTCCGTGGTTCGGCGGCCGGCCATGCAGTATTGAGGAACGGCCTCCGGCGGGACCGGCGGCCATTCTGATCAACGAGAAGCCGCCGCATGAGCACTACCGCCGCCGCCGACCAGTCCAGCAGCACCCTGTCACGGCAGGACGTGAAGACCTTGTCGCTGTCGGCGCTCGGCGGCGCCCTCGAGTTCTACGACTTCATCGTCTTCGTGTTCTTCACCAAGGCGCTCAGCCAGCTGTTCTTTCCGCCCGACGTGTCGGACTGGGTCCGGCAGCTGCAGACCTACGGCATCTTCGCCGCGGGTTATCTGGCGCGGCCGCTGGGCGGCATCGTCATGGCCCATTTCGGCGACATGATCGGCCGCAAGCGGATGTTCACGCTCAGCATCTTCATGATGGCCGTGCCTACCTTCCTGATGGCACTGCTGCCGACATACGAGGCCATCGGCATCGCCGCGCCGATCCTGCTGCTGCTGCTGCGCATCGTCCAGGGCGCGGCGATCGGCGGCGAGGTGCCGGGCGCCTGGGTGTTCGTGGCCGAGCACGTGCCGCCGCGCCATGTGGGCTTCGCCTGCGGCACGCTGACCGCCGGCCTCACCATCGGCATCCTGCTGGGCTCGCTGATGGCCACCTGGATCAACCAGTCGCTGCCGCCGCAGGAGGTGCTGGACTATGGCTGGCGCATCGCCTTCGTGGTCGGCGGCATCTTCGGCATCCTGGGCGTCTACCTGCGCCGCTACCTGAGCGAGACGCCGGTGTTCGAGGAAATGCGCCAGCACAAGGCGCTGGCCCGCGAGTTGCCGGTCAAGACGGTGATCCTGGCCCATCCCGGCTCGGTGGCGTTGTCCATGCTGCTGACCTGGATGCTCACGGCGGCCATCGTCGTCGTGATCCTGATGACGCCCAATTTCCTGCAGACGGCCTATGGATTCGAGCCCGCCGTGGCGTTCAAGGCCAACGCCGTCGCGGTGATCAGCCTCACCGTCGGCTGCCTGATCGCCGGCTGGGCGATCGACCGCTACGGCCCCGGCAAGGTGTTCGTACTGGGCAGCATCCTGCTCGCGGTTTGCGTCCATGCGTTCTACACGAGGATCGTCGCCGAGCCGGACATGTTGGTCCCGTATTACGCGCTGGCGGGCCTTTCCGTCGGCATCGTCGGCGCTGTGCCCTACGTGATGGTGAAGGCGTTTCCACCGGCGGTCCGGTTCTCGGGGCTGTCGTTCTCGTACAACCTCGCCTACGCCATCTTCGGCGGCCTCACCCCGGTCGCCGTCGCGGCGATGCTCAAGGAAAGCCAGCTGGCGCCGGCCTGGTACGTGATCGCCACCTGCGCCATCGGCGTCGCGGCCGGCGTCTACATGAAACTTGCCGGCTTCGGGCGAAACTCCGGTTGATCCCCGCGCGCTCGCGCCTACCTAAACCAGAGTACGGGAAGGAGAGGTGCGATGCAGGAAACGCAGATCATCGACTATGCCCAGAGGCTCTACCGCGCCCACGGCGACCAGGCCGAGTACGAGGCCGCGACCAAGGCGCAGGAGTGCGAGAAGCGCGGCGACAAGGAGCAGGCCGAGACCTGGAACCGCGTGCGTCTGGCGATCAGGGGCATGCGACACTAGGCTCTTCGCCGGCGCCTAAAGCGCCGCGATCACGTCTCCGAGTTCCTTGATTCTGTCGGCCGCCTCGTTCGGCCACACAGCGAAGATGGGCACGGTGAGACGGTGAACGCCGATGTCGGCGAACCGCTTTACTGCGTCCGCGCCGCCCTTCATGACCCAGACGCCGGTGATCTCGATCTCGTCGAAGCTCCGGCCGACCTGCGCGCAAGCCTGGCGCAGAACGGCGAGGTGCTCGGTCAGTTCGGTCACGCTGCCGCTGGGCGAATACCAGCCGTCGCCGTACCGGGCGACGCGCTCGAACGCCTTGCCCTTGTTGCCGCCGATATGCACCGGCAGCGTGCGCCGCGCCGGGATCGGGTAGGACTTGAAGTTGTGCCACGAGAGGAAGTCGCTCTCGTGCTCGACCACCTCGCCCGACCACACCTTGCGCATGGCCTGGAGATAGTCGTCGAAACGCTCGCCGCGGCGCTCGAACGGCACGCCCATGGCCGCGAACTCTTCCCTCAGCCAGCCGATGCCCGCGCCCAGCATGAAGCGGCCACCCGAGATGAAGTCCAGACTGGCGCACTGCTTGGCGAGCAGCAGCGGGTTCACCTGGGGCAGGATGTTGACGCCGGTGCCCAACCTCAGGGTGGTGGTCTCGCGGGCGATGGCCGTGAGGGCGAGCAGCGGATCGACGTAGTTGGTCTCGGGCGCCGACGACATGCGGCCGCTGGCGTTGTAGGGATAGCGGCTGTCGTATTCCAGCGGCACCATGACGTGCTCGAACGTCCAGACCGACTCGATGCCGGCCGTCTCGGCCAGCCTGGCATGCTCGATCATGGCGTCGGCCGAGGCGACGTCCTTGTTGATGGGGGCGATGCCGAATTTCATGGGGTTCGCTTTCTGGTGGGAAGGAAGAACATGCCCGCCGCCGCGGCCAGCGCGCCGACGATGTAGAGCTCCAGTACCGGATCGTAGGACTTGAACGCGTCGAACACCCGGCCGGAGATCACCGCGCCGAGCGCGCTCACGGTGAGGAACGGCATCAGCAGCCCCGTCACCTTGCCGAACGAGGCGGCGCCGAACCGGGTGCCCACGATCGCCCCGATCAGGGCCATGTGCGAGCCGCCGCTGAAGCCGGCGAAGGCGGCCACGGCGACCATCGCCGCGTAGCCCGGGCGACCGATCATCACCGCCATGGCGGCGACCAGCGGCAGCGCGGTGCCCCAATAGACGAAGCGCAGGTCCACCCGGTCCGCCAGCGCGCCCACCGCCAGCTTGGAGGCGACCATCGCCATGGCCACCACCGACATCAGCGAGGCGCTCAGCTCGGGCGGGATGCCCACGTCCGCCGCGTAGGGGCGCAGATTGGCCATGAAGCCGGCGAAGGCGAGCGCCGGCGGCAGGATGCCCACGACGATCAGCCAGAACGTCCGCTCGCGCAGGATGTCGGCATAGGACCATTCCCGGTGCAGCCCCTCGGCCGCCGCCTGCCGCGACCGGACGCTTTCGGGGTCGGGGTCGACACCCGCCGCCTCCGGGCTGTTGCGGATGACCAGCCATGCCGGCGGCACGATTGCGATTAGGGCGAACACGGCGAGGATGCGGTGCGCCGCGCGCCAGTCGAGCTCGCCGGCGAGCACGGTGACCAGCAGCGGCAGCACCGCCCCGCCGATCGAGCTGCCAAGCGAGACGATGCCGATGGCGAGGCCGCGCCGGCCGCGGAACCACTTCGCCGCCAACGCCTGTCCGGCCAGCGACCCGGCGAGGGTAAAGCCGCCGCCGAGCAGCACCGCGTAGATGGCGACGATCTGCCAGAGCGCCGTGGTGACCGAGATCAGCGCCAGGCCGGCCGCATAGGCGAGGCCGCCCAGGCAGATCAGCACGCGCATGGAAATCCGGTCGAACGCCCAGCCGGCCGCCGGTCCCATCACGCCGAGGGAAATGGTGAACACGGTGGTCGCCCACATCACGTCGCCGCGGCCCGCGCCGAACTCGCGCATCCAGTGCTCGACCCAGAAGGTGAAGGCGTAGCTGCCGAGGCCGAACGTGACCGCCTGAAACAGCATGGCAACGGCGATGACGCGCCAGCCATAGTAGATCTTCATGCAGGCTCTCTCCCGAGCCGGCGATCTTAAGGGTTTTGGTCTCCAGTGGAACCGACATTCTGGCGGCACCGCGGATGGCGTGCCACACTGCGCCGAGGCCGACCCGGAGACCTGATTGCGAGTGCTGTTCCTGGCCGTGATGGCCCTGACCTGTGCGTACGCGGCGCCTGCGGCGGCGCTGGTCTATGCCGATCGTCCGGCGCCGGTCAGCCAGGACGATCTCGACCAGCTCGTCGCGCCCGTGGCGCTCTATCCCGATCCACTGCTCGCCCACGTGCTTGCGGCATCGACCTACCCGGTCGAGGTGGCCGAAGCGGCCCGCTTCGTGACGGAGCAGGCGGGCCTGCGCGGCCAGGCGCTGGCGCGGGAGATCAGGAGCCGGGGCTGGGAGCCCAATGTGTCGGCGCTGCTGCAGTTTCCCACCGTGCTCGACATGATGCGCGAGAACGACGACTGGGTGCGGCGGCTGGGCGATGTCATGCTGCGCGAGCCGACGGCGGTGCTCGACACGGTCCAGACGCTGCGCGCCCTGGCGCTGAACCAGGGCTCGCTCCGCAGCAGCCGCGAGCAGAACGTCTATACCTCCGGTGATATCGTCACCATCGAGCCGGCCGACGCCGACGAACTCTGCGTGCCCATCTATGATGCGGCGACCATCTACGGCGCGTGGTGGCTTCCGGACCAGCCGCCGCTGTCCTGGAGGCCCCGTCGGCAGGGGCCGCGGGTGCACGACATGCTGTCGGCGGGGATTTCCTTCGCGCCGTGCGACCGGCTGGCGGTGACACAAGGCCTCGGCGCGGCGCCCGACTGGGAGAGCCGCCGGATCACCGTCAGCGGCCGCGACGGGGTGGAGGACTGGGTGCACGATCCGGCGCACCGCCGGGGTGCGCCCTATCCGACGGCCGCGCTGCGCGCGCATTACGAGGCCAGAGGGCCGGGGTTCGACACCGGCATCAGGCGCGCGCCAGGCGGCGCCACCGGCGTGACCATCATCCGGCCGAAGACTGACTCCCGGGAGGACGAGCGCTGACCGCTCGCCGGGAGCGGCGTCCCGCGGTCAGGGCCAGACCGGACTTTCGCCCTCGGGCAGACGCGCATCGGCCACGTTGAGGGTGAACGAGACCAGGCAGTAGTAGCCGACCAGCGAGACCAGCTCGACCAGCCTGGGATAGCCCAGCGCCTCGCTCGCCGCGCGGTGCAGCTCGTCGCCGATTCGGCCGGTGCGCAACAGGTCGCGCGTTGCCTCGTGTACCAGCCGCTGGATCTCGTTCTCGTAAGGCGGCGGCGCGCCGGTGCGCAGCGCCTCGATGATCGCCTCGGGGAGGCCTTCGGCGCGCGCCATGCGGGCATGGGCCCAGAACTCGTATTCCGCCTTCCAGTGGGCGCCGACGGTGAGGATCGCCAGCTCGCGTTCCCGGCCGCCCAGCAGCGAGCCGAAGCGCAGCCGCTCGCCCATCTTCGAGCCGATGAGGCCGAACGAGGGTATCTGCAGCCAGGCATTGAACGGCCCGCCCAGCTCGGCGGTCGGCACGCCCATGCTCGCCCTGCGCGGTCCCTCGACGATGTCGTCCCAGAGATCGCGCTGTTCGTCGCTGGTCAGGTCGCCGCGCCGCAGCTTCGGAAATTCCACCATCAGTGCCTCCCTTACCGGGAGCGCACTATGTCAGCGCTCGCCCACCAGCCGAAGCGGTTTCCGCTGGCCGTCGACGACCAGGGTGCGGAACGCATCGACCGCGCCGGCGAAATCCGCGAGCGACGGATGCAGCAGGGTGTAGTTGGCGATGCCCGACATCACCAGCGAGGCGAGGATGGCGCCCGACACCCGGATGTCGGTGCTCGCCGGCAGTTCGCCGGCGGCGACCGCATCCTCGACGATGCGGCGGAACGGCGCGTCGATCTTCTCGCGCGCCGCGCGCACGGCGCCGAACCGGTCGGGGTCGCGGGCGCACTCCAGCAGCGCCGACATGCCGAGCCGCTGCAGCACCATGTCCTCGCGGTAGAGCTCGTGGATCATGTCCAGCACCGCGGCCACCCGCGCCAGCCAGCCGCCGGGTACGTCGACCGTCTCCTCGGTGGCGGCGGCGATTTCCTCGAACATGAAGCAGGCGGCGGCAATGAACAAATCGTCCTTCGACGAGAAGTGGTTGTAGATGGCGGGCGCCGTCAGGCCCGCCGCGCCGGCGATCTCGCCCAGCGTGGTGCCATGCAGGCCGTTGCGGGCGAACAGGGCGGCGGCCGCCTGCAGCAGCCGCTTGCGCGTTTCCTCGGCGGTCGCGCCTTCCGGGCGGCCCAGGTTGCGGGCGGTGATGCCGCCGGTTCCTGGCGCATTCGGACCGGGCGCTTCGGGCATCAGCGTTTCCGGAACGTGATCGGCAGTTCCTTCATCGGCATGAAGTAGAGGCTGGGATTGTGCACCGGCTCGGCCAGCTCGTGCTCCAGCCGGATGTCGTCGAGCCGGGTCAGCAGGGCGGTGAACGAGCTGACCATTTCCTGCCGCGCCAGGCTGGCGCCGACGCAGAAATGGGCGCCGGAGCCGAAGGCGATCTGCGCGCCCGCGTTCTTGCGGTCGATGTCGAACAAATGCGGGCACTCGAATTTCTCCGGATCCCGGTTGGCGGCGCCATAGCGGGTCAGCACCATGGAGCCCTTGGGAATGTGCGTGCCGTTCAGCTCCACGTCGCGCGTGGTCATGCGCGCCAGGCCCTGGACCGGGCTCTCGATGCGCATGGCCTCCTCGCAGAACGGCTTGATCAGGCTCATGTCGTCGCGCAGGCGCTGCATGGTCTCCGGATGCCGCAGCAGCAGCCACAGCCCGTGGGCGATGGCGCTCTGGGTGGTCTCGAAGCCGCCGCTGATCAGCTGGTGCATGAGGTTCTGGAGCTCGTGCATGGACAGCGGCTCCTCGTCGTCGCCGTGCGCATGGACGAGGGCCGAGATCAAATCGCCGGTCGGGTTCTTGCGCCGGTCCTCGAACACGCCCCACAGGTAGTGCTGCATCTCCAGTTCGGTCTCGGCGATCTGGCGGATCTCGGCCTCGGTCCATTTGCGGATCGAGAGCGCGATCAGCGCGTCGGCCCAGCGCTTGAATTTCGCCACCTCCTTGCGGCCGAGTCCGAGCTGCTCGGCGATGATGATGCCGGGCATGGGCATGGCGAACTGGCTGTTGAACTCGCAGCGCCCGTCGTCGATCCAGCCGTCGATCAGGTCGTTCGCCACTTCGTCCACATAGGGCAGCATCTCCTTCACCCGCTTCACCGTGAACACCCGGTCGAGCAGCTTTCGGTAGCGCGAATGCTGCGGCGGATCGGTCCGCTGCAGGGTCTGGACATGCGCCCAGCCGCGCTCGGCGATGATGTTCTCGTAGAGGATGCCGAGGTCGCCCTGCAGGCCCTTGCCGTCCTTGGCGGTGACGTTGTTCGAGAACGTCTCGGTATCCTTCAGCACCTGGCGCAGGTCGTCGTACCTGGTGACCATGTAGAAGCCGGTCTCCGGCATCCGGTAGACCGGGCACTGCTCGTGCAACACCGCGTAGAACTCGAAGGGATCGCTCTGCACGGCGTGGTCCATGAGGCTGAAATCCTCGACCCGCTTGCTCACCTTGGCATCCATGATCGTCTCCCCAACAGGCGCCAGAAGTACAGGATATTAATCGTCGTTCATTAAATGCGCAACGCCGCACCCTTGCGGCGGTCCGGCCGTGCCGCAATGATGGGCCGCCGATTCCAAGGGGAGGGAACCATGGCCGACGCGAGCCTCGACGACATCATCTTCTCCACCCGTGCCATGCGCCGGCTGAAGCCTGATCCGGTGCCGGACGAGCTGATCGAGAAGATCCTGCGCGCCGGCCAGGCCGCGCCCAGCGGCGGCAACGCCCAGAACTGGGGCTTTCTCGTGGTGAAGGACCCTGAGATCAAGAAACAGGTCCAGGTCTACTATCAGCGTGCCTACGACGAAGGCGTGGGAAAGCACTATGCCGAGCGCCTGGCGGGAATGCCGGCGGGCGAGGCAAGGGACAAGCTCGAGCGGCAGATCGCCGCCGTCCATCACCTGACGGTGCACTTTCACGAAGTACCGGTGTGGATCGTGCCCTGCCTCGACGTCGGGCCGCGCGGGCCCATGGGCATGAGCGGCGCTTCGGTCTATCCGGCGGTGCAGAATATGCTGCTGACCGCCCGTTCGCTCGGGCTGGGCTCCACGCTCACCTGCCGCCACATGATATTCGGCAAGGAGTGCGACGCCATCTTCGGCGTGCCGGATAACGTCGTGTCCTTCGCCATCCTGCCCGTCGGCTGGCCCGAGGGGAAATTCGGGCCGGTCTCGCGCGGCCCGCTGTCCAGCGTGGTGTTCAAGGACCGCTGGGGCCAGCCCTATTTCTGAGCGCTGACAGCTGCAGTTGATCCGGCGGGAATCGCCGTTATTTTCAGGGCCATGAAGAAAACATTACTCACGGCTTTTGTGCTCGTGCTCGCGTGCGCCGCACCGGCGTTCGCGGCGGCCGTCGTCAGCACCGACGCCCTGCGCGAGTGGAACCTGATCGTGTTCGGCGACGTGACATCGAGTTCGGAGGTTGAGGGCCGAACCTTCATCGGCGGCAATCTGTCGGGCGGCTCGTCCAACTACATGATCCACACGCCGGCCGCCTCGCCCACGGGACAGCCGGGCCTGACCGTGGTCGGCAACGTCACCGGCAGCCACAAGAGCCTGAACAACGGCTCGGGCGCGGTGGTCGGCGGCGACGTCACCAGCGGCTTCAACCTCAACGGCCCGGCGCAGACGGTAAAGGTGGGCGGCACCATCGCAAACACCAACGTCAACCAGAATACTGTTCAGTCCGGGCTCGCCGGCTCGAACCAGTATTTCCTGTCCGACCTCAACCAGCAGAAAAGCCTGCTGCAGTCCAGCCTCACCGACCTTTCGGGCTCGCTGTCCCAGCTGGCGTCCAACAGCACGGTGACCGTCGCCAACAACCGCGCCACCTTCGTCTCGGCGCCCAATGCGTCCGGGCTCGCCGTGTTCAACATGACCGCGGCCCAGCTCGCCGGCGCCAGCGAGATCGCCCTGAACGTCAACGGCGCCGATACGGTGATCATCAATGTCAGCGGCGAGAACATCGCGCTGGCCAAGAATTTCCTCGGCGGCACGACGGGGCTGGGCGAGAAGGTGATCTGGAATTTCCACCAGGCGAAGAATTTCAGCCTGTCGACCGCCTGGGGCGGCTCGGTGCTGGCCCCGCTGGCCGCGGCCAGCACCAGCAATTACATCGAGGGCTCGGCGGTGTTCGCCAGCCTGCAGCAGAACGGCGAGATGCACCTGGGCACCTACAAGGGCGGCTACTATCCGCCGCTGGTCCCGCCCGGCGGCGACACCAGTCCCGGGGGCGGTGGTTCGACCCGGGTGCCCGAGCCGGCCAGCTGGCTGATCCTCCTCGGCGCGCTGGCGCTGCTGTGGGCGGGGCGCCGGTCGCTCGCCCGCCGCTGAGCAGGTCCACCCAACCCGACCTTGATTTCGCCCGCCGCTTCGTCTATCCATCGCGGCGCTTCCCCGGGCCGCTTTAGCTCAGCCGGTAGAGCATCGCATTCGTAATGCGAGGGTCGCGTGTTCGAGTCACGCAAGCGGCACCACTTCCTTTCGCAAGCGCACCATTTCTCCCCCTACAGCATCACCACGTCGTCGCGGCTCCCCGAACAAAATCAGCGCGGGTGAAGGTCGACACCCTATGGTTGCGATGCTACGATGAAGTGCTGATCAAAACCGGCTAAGGAAATTTTTACCTTATACTGGTCTCCTCGGGGGCGGAGCGGGCAGATATGAGTTTCGAGGATGGCGGCGTTGAGGGCCCTGCGACGGCGGGGGTATCGCACCGGCGCGTGCTGGTTGTGGACGACAACGCCTTTGTCCGCATCACCATCCGCAACGTCCTGCTCGACGCCGGCGCCGACTATGTCGAGGAGGCCCGCGACGGCGACGAGGCGCTCGCCAAGGTGGGCAGCAACCTGCCCTTCGACCTGATCTTCTGCGACCTGCAGATGCCGGGACGCGATGGCATCGAGACCCTGCGCGGCCTGGCCAGCTACGAGACGCCAGCCTGCATCGTGCTGATGAGCGGCGAGGACCGCAACATCCTGGCGGCCGCCGGCCGGCTCGCCAAGTCGCACGGGCTGCGTATCCTCGGCAACGTCACCAAACCGATCCCTGCCGAGATGGTGCGCGACTTCCTGATAAAGGCCGAGGCTGTCTCGCACACGCCGCGTCCGCGCGCGCACAACCACGCCCGGATCACCGACGACGACATCCGCCGTGGCCTCGGCGAGCGTGAATTCTACGTGGAGTTCCAACCCGAGGTAGGAATCGCCGACGGCCGTATCCGGGGTTGCGAGGCGCTGGTCCGATGGCGGCATCCCGAGCACGGCCTCGTCAGCCCGCTGCACTTCATCGGCGTGGCCGAGCAGTCGGACACCATCGACCTGCTGACCGATTTCGTTCTCGGCAAAGCGCTCGAGGCGCAGACCCTGTGGCGGACCCAGGGCCAGGATATCCACGTCGCCATCAACGTCTCGGCGCATTCCATGGTCAACCTGGACATGCCGGACCACCTTGCGCGCGTCGTCGCGATGCTCGGCGGCAATCCGGCCGCGGTCACGCTTGAGGTCACCGAAAGCTGCCTGGTCGACGACCTGTCGGCGTTCCTGGACATCGCCACACGCCTGAGGCTGAAGGGATTCCGGCTGGCGATCGACGATTTCGGCACGGGCTTCGCCACCCTGGAGCAGCTCAGCCGACTGCCGGTGAGCGAGCTGAAGGTGGACCGGGAGTTCGTCGCCGGGGCGCCGGACAACGACCGGACCCGCGCGATACTCGACGCCAGCCTGCAGCTTGCCCGCAGCCTGAACCTGACCACGGTGTGCGAGGGCGTGGAGACGCGGTCCGAATGGAACCTGGCCGTCGATCTGGGCGCCGACTGCATCCAGGGCTTTTACGTCGCGAAGCCCATGCCGCCGGGCGAGTTGCTGGGTTGGTTCAATTCGTGGCGCACCAACCAGTGCGCATGACGGGGAACGGGCAATCGAGGGACGGGTGATCGAGGGACGGGGGAAAAGGGGCTGGTACGGGAGGTCATGATCTGCATGCGGGGGCCAACACCTCGAAAGCAGCCGGGCATTGCGGGACGGATCGCGGGCATGACCGTTTTGGCGGGCGTGGCGCTCGCGCTCGCCTCCGGCCCTGCCGTTGCCGCCGATGACGCCGGCCTCGACCTCAACGCCCTGTCGATCGAGGAATTGGCCAATGTGGAGATCACATCGGCATCGAAGCGGCCGGAAGCCCTCAGCGACGTCGCGGCGGCTGCCTATGTCATAAACGGCGACGACATCCTGCGCGGCGTCGCCACCAACGTTCCCGACATGCTGCGGCTGGCACCCAACGTCCAGGTGGCGCAACTGTCGTCCAACAGCTGGGCTATCGCCTCGCGCGGCTTCAACGGCTCGCTCACCAACAAGCTGCTGGTGCTGATCGACGGACGCAGCGTCTATACGCCGCTCTATGGCGGCGTCTACTGGGACATGCAGGACGTCATGCCGGAGGATGTCGCGCGGATCGAGGTCATCAGCGGGCCGGGCGCCACGCTGTGGGGCGCCAATGCGGTCAACGGCGTCATCAACATCATCACCCGCAGTTCCGAAGAGACCCAGGGCGGCGTCATTTCGCTGGGCGGCGGCAACATGGAGCGCTCCGCCGGCATCCGCTACGGCGGCCGCCTCGGGCCGGACCTGACTTACCGGCTCTACGCCCGGGCCGCGGACTACAGCAGCCTCGACCAGGCGAACGGCACGCGCCGGCAGGAAGGCTGGCACCGGTCCCAGGGCGGCTTCCGCCTCGACTGGACGCCGGGCGAGGATACGGTGACGCTGCAGGGCGACTTCTACCGTGCCGAGGAGAAGCAGGGCGCGGCGCCGACCCAGAACGCCTCGGGCGAGAATGTCCTCGCGCGCTGGCAACGCCGCTTCGACGACGGCTCGTCGCTCCAGGTCCAGGCCTATTTCGACCAGGCCAGCCGCTACGATTCCAATCCCGACCGTACCGGTTTCGAGATCGACACCTTCGATATCGACGTCCAGTACAGCTTCGAGATCGGCGAGTGGAACGAGATCGTCGTCGGCGGCGGCCAGCGGCTCTCCCGCTATCGCATCACCGGCAACCAGGCACTGCTGTTCGTGCCCGATCGCGGATCGCTTTCCCTCACCAACGGTTTCATCCAGGACAGCATCTCCCTCGGCGAACGGGTCACCCTGGTTCTGGGGCTGAAACTGGAAGACGATCCCTATTCGGGCCTCGCCGTGCTGCCCTCGGCGCGGCTGTCGTGGAAGGCGGGCGAAAATACCCTGCTGTGGGCCGCCGTCTCGCGGGCGGTGCGCTCGCCGACGCCCTACGACACCGGCATCCTCCTGCGGCTCGGGACCACGGATTTCCTGACCGGCAGCAAGACCTTCCGCGCCGAGAAGGTGACCGCCTACCAGCTCGGCTACCGCGGCCAGCCGCTGCCCCAGCTGACCCTGTCGGTGTCGGCGTTCTACAACGACTATGACGACCTTCTGAGCGTCGAGCCGACGCCGCTGACCCTGCTGCCCTTGCGCTTCGACAATCTGATGCGCGGGCACAGCTATGGCGTCGAGGCATGGGCGACCTGGCAGGCAACGCCCTGGTGGCGGCTCAGTGCCGGCGCCAACTGGCTGCATATGGATCTCGGCTTCAAGCCGGGCGCGGCCCAGCTGGTGGGCGCCGAGTTCCTGGGCAACGATCCGGAATACCAGTTCCAGTTCCGCTCGACCTTCGATCTGGGCAGCGGCGTGACCTTCGAGGCGGCGTTCCGGGGCGTGGGCTCGCTCCCCGATCCGGTTGTGCCGTCCTATGTCGAGGCCGACGTTCGCCTCAATTGGCGGGTAAGCGACTATCTCGACGTCTCGATCGAAGGCGCCAACCTGCTCCACCGCCGGCATCAGGAGTTCGTCACGGACTCGCTGATGGGGCTGGTCGAGAGGAGCTTTTTCGTGGCCACGCGATGGAAGATCTGACCGCGACCGGGGCTCTGATGCGACGCGGCCTGCGCGCCGCGCTGGCGGTGTGCATCTGGCTGGGCGGAATGACCGGCAGCAGCGGCGTCACCGACAACGCGGTCGAGCTGTCGGTCAAGGCCGCTTACCTCTACAAGTTCGGTGCGTTCGTCCGCTGGCCGGCCGCGACGTTCGAGACACCGTCTTCCGCCGTCAACGTGTGCATCGCAGGTCCGGATCCGTTCGGCGCCATGCTCGACAAGGCGGTGGACGGCCAGCGCATCGGCGACCGGCCGATCGTGGTCCGCCGACTCGATACCGTCGCCCCCGATTCCGGCTGCCATATCCTCTATGTGGGCGGTCTCGACGACCGCGGGACCGCGGCCACGCTCGAGGCGGTGCGCGGCGCCGCCGTTCTGACCGTGACCGACGACGGGAGCGGTGCGGCGGCGGGCGTCCTGCGGTTCGTCATCCGCGACAACCGCGTGCGCTTCGTCATCGATGACCAGAAGGCGTCGGAGCATGGCCTGGAGCTCAGCTCCCGGCTTCTGCAGCTCGCCGTTTCCGTGAAGCCGAGGGCCTAGCCATGCGGCGCTTCGCAGACATGCCGATCGGTTGGAAGCTGGCGTCGGTCACCATGGTGACGACCCTGGTCGCGCTGCTCGCGACCGGGCTGACCCTCGGCATCCACGACACGCGCAACTACGAGACCCAGCGTATCGCCTCGATCACCGGCACAACCAATATTCTGGCGGAAAGCGTCACCGCCGCGCTGCTGTTCAACGATCCCACCACGGTCGAGGAATATCTCAAGGCGTTCGCCGCCAATCCGGATACGGCGGCGGCCGCGGTCTACGGGGCCGACGGCAGGCTGATCGCGCGCTACATGCGCCCGGGCCTGGAGCAGGCGCCGGTGCCGGCAAGCGCGCCCGGCATCGCCAGCCGCTTCGAGGGCGGCTTCGTCAGCGCCTCCATCTCCGTCATCAGCGACGGCCAGAACCTGGGCCAGGTCTATGTGCGCGAGCGCGCCGAGTCGGTCGCGAGCCGGGTGCTTCGCTTCGCCGTGATCATGCTGGTCCTCGCCGCCGGGTCGCTGGCGGTGATCCTTCCCATCGCCCTGCGCCTGCACAAGCGCATCTCCAACCCGCTGGAGCAGCTCGCGGCCAAGAATGCCATCATCGAGACGACGCTGGCCTCGGTCGATCACGGCATCCTGGTGGTCGACGAGACCATGCACGTTTCCTACCTCAATGAACGGGGCGCCGAGATCCTCGCCGGCTTCGGCATCGAGAACCTCGCCATCGGCGACGGCATGGAGGATTCGATCCGCCAGACGGGGAGGACCGCGCTGCGCGATGAACTGGAGCTGATCACGTCACGCAGCGCGCTGCGTCTCAACCAGCTTCTTCCCGACGGGCGCACCATCGAGATGCGCCAGTCGCCGCTGCCCCAGGGTGGCTTCGTGCGCACCTATACGGACATCACCGAGGGTATCGAGCGCGAATCCCAGTTCCAGGCCGCCATGCTCAAGGCCGAGGCCGCCGACCGCGCCAAGTCGCAGTTCCTTGCCGCCATGAGCCATGAGATCCGTACGCCGATGAACGGCGTGATCGGCATCATCGAGCTGCTGCAGGGCACTGCGCTGACGGCCGAGCAGAAGCAGATGGTCGAGATCATCCGCCAGTCGGGCATCAGCCTGCTCGACGTCATCAACGACATCCTCGACTACTCCAAGATCGAGGCGGGGAAGATGACCATCGAGACCACGCGCTTCGCGCTGGGGGACGTGATCGAGACCGCGGCGGTCGCCATCGGCGGCCACACCAAGAGCAAGACGCTCAACATCCGCTGCGTCGTCGATCCGGCCATCGACTGGATCGTCGAGGGCGATCCCGTGCGCATCCGCCAGATCATCCTCAACCTGATGGGCAACGCGCTGAAGTTCACCGAGACCGGCACCATCGGGGTCGAGGTCGTCGCAGAATCCGTGACCGCCGACACCGTGACCGCGTTGTTCGAGGTCAGCGACACCGGCATCGGCATCGATCCGGACAAGCAGAAGTCCCTGTTCCAGCCGTTCAATCAGGCCGACTACTCGACGACGCGTGTTTTCGGCGGCACCGGCCTCGGCCTGTCGATCTGCAAGAACCTCGTCGATCTCATGGGCGGCGAGATCGGCTGCCGCAGCACGCCAGGCGAAGGCTCGACCTTCTGGTTCAAACTCGCGTTCCGCCGCCTGCCCGAGGACGAGCGCGAGAACCCGTTCGTGCCCTACACCAGGACGCTGGCCGGCCTGCGCGCCGTGGTGTTCGACCGGACCGAGGCCAATCCGGCAGCGGCCCGCTACCTGCGCGCGCTGGGCGTTCAGGTTACCGGGTGCCGCACCATCGCCGACCTGCTCGACGCGCTCTCCCGCGCGACGGCCCTGGGACGGCCCTTCGACCTCGCGGTGATCAGGGTCGGCGTCAGCGAGGACAGCGGCTCGCTGATCAGCGCCGAGCTGGCGCGGCGGCGGGACATCAAGGATACGAGGGTGCTCTATGTGGTGCCCAGGATCGGTTCGCTGGCGCACCAGCTGTCGGGGACGGATGGTGAGACCTCGGTGGTGGTGACACCGCTGCAGCGCCGGTCCTTCTACGACGCGGTCGCCGATGTGGTGGGGCGCGAGTCCCTGCGCGGCGGCGGGCCCGCGGACACCGAGGCCCTTGAGTTCGTCGCCCCGCCGATCGATACGGCGATCGCCAATGGCTGCCTGATCCTGGTGGCCGAGGACAACGAGACCAACAGGTTCGTGATCGAAAGCCAGCTTGCCCGGCTCGGCTACGCCGCCGAGTACGTGTATGACGGGCGGGAAGCCTGGAACGTCTACGGCATCGATCCGGATCGCTACGGACTGCTCATCACCGACTGCCACATGCCGTTCACCGACGGCTATCAGCTCACCGGCCTCATACGCGACCGCGAGATTGCGTCGGGACGGCGCCTGCCCATCGTCGCTCTGACCGCCAACGCGCTGAAGGACGAGGCCGATATCTGCCTCGCGGCGGGCATGGACGACTACATGTCGAAGCCGGTCGAGCTGAGGCATCTCGACGAGGTGGTGCGCCGCTGGATGCCCAAGGGGGCCGAGTTGCGAAAGCCGGCCGGCGCCGCGCCGCCACCCACCGCGCGGGAAAGCGCCGCGCCGCCGCCTCCTGCCGCGCGGCCCGCCCCGGCGCCCGGGCCGGTCGACATGCAGACGCTTGCCCGTATCCTCGGCAAGGATGACCCCGCCTATCTGCGCCAGATGCTCGACGTGTTCTGGCAGAGCGTCGAGGACAGCCCGACCCGGCTGCGCCAGCTCGCCGAGGCGCGGGACGCCCGCCAGCTCAAGGCCGCGGCCCATTCCGCCAAGGGCGCTGCTGCCTCGGCCGGCGCGAATATCGTCGCCGGTCTGCTCGCCAGCCTCGAGGCGGGCGCCGACGGCCAGGACTGGGAGGTGGTCGACGAGGTGCTCCCCGGCGTGCAGACGGCCTTCGACGACCTCCGTGCCTTCATCGACGCCTACCGCGAGGCCGCCGGCTGACCGGCCGGCGACGACGGTCGGGCACGGCGCCCGCGAAAAATGAACGTGCCGTTACATCTTTTTGGTGCAACAATGGCGGTCGAGGCGGTGGTGGGGGCTACCGGCGGTTGGCGTTGCCAGCCTTTCCCTGAGCGGCAGCCGTAACGGATTCGTCCGGCGGGCGTGCCTTATCAAGGGCTTAGGGCAGAGGTGCGCCAATGCCCGTTGATCTCCGGCATCGGTGTTCTGCAACCGGATCGCGTCCGGACGCGTTCAGCGATGACGGACAAAGGCGCCAGACGGCCTGAAAAGGCGCCTGTGACAACGAACACAGAGGAATGACATGGCCGACATGATGAAGGAAGAACTGCAGGAGATCGCCCGCGAGGTGTGCCGCGCGGCATACCGCGAGATGAAGGCGCGCGGCATCTCGGAGATCGCCACCGCCGGCGCGTTCCTGCAATACAGTGCGAGCGGCTTGGCCCAACTCGGCATGGACCGGGAGAACATCCACGACATCGTCGACGGGGTGATCGACCGCACCATCGCACTGTCGCCCATTTCGGTGCCGGCCGGCCGCGCCTGACCTGGCCGGTCGGCGTTTGCGTGGGGAGCCTTCCGCTCCTTTCGGCACGATTGGTCCATACTACCTTAGGTAGCATACGCCCCGCTCCGCTGCTATGATCGGCGCGGCGAGGCGGGAGAGATGTCATGCGTCATTTGCTGTGCGTCCTCGTCGTGCTGACGCCGACCGCCGCCGCTGGTGCGCCGGATGGCGCCTGGGTCTGCCATTACAGGAATCCCGACCAGAAGCAGCAGGTCAGGCTGACGCTCGCGGGCGGGCAACTGACCGTCGACCGCGGCATCGGGGCGATCCCGGTTAAGAACGCCGTGGTCGAGGACGACCGCGTCCGGTGGAAGGACGGCGTGACCTACGAGTTCTTTCCGAAGGAACGGCGGATGACGCGGACCTCGGCCACCGGCACGGACGATCTCATGTGCATTCGCGCCTAGAGCCGTCGCGGACAAGGTGCGGGCCTACGCCTTGCCTTTGGCCGGACGGAACTTCAGCGACAGCCCGTTCATGCAGTAGCGCAGACCCGTCGGCGGCGGGCCGTCCTTGAACACGTGGCCCAGATGGCCGCCGCAGCGCCGGCAGTGCACCTCGGTGCGCACCCAGCCATAGGAACGGTCCGTCTTCGTGCGCACCGCGTCGTCCAGCGGCTTCCAGAAACTGGGCCAGCCGGTGCCGCTCTCGAACTTGGTTCGCGAGGAGAACAGCGGTAGGTCGCAGCCGGCGCACAGGAAGGTGCCGGCGCGCTTTTCCTTGTTGAGCGGGCTGGTGAATGCCCGTTCGGTGTCCTCATGGCGCAGCACCTGGTAGGCGGCCTCGCCCATCTGGGCGCGCCACTGGGCGTCGGTCTTGGTCACCTCGAAGGCTTCGGCGGGCGATTTCCTCCTGGCGCCCGAGAGCGCCGCGCCGGGCACGGCGAGCAGGCCGGCCAGGCCGGCGCCGCCCAGCAGCAGCGCGCGCCTCGAGAGCATGGCCGGCCTCACTTCGCGGCGACCAGCACGGGCTGGTCGCGATACTGCGCCGGAAACATGCGCTTCAAATTGGCGATCTTGGGCAGGTCGTAATAGGCGATGTAGCTGTTGTCCGGGTGCCTGGTGGCGTAGTCCTGGTGGTAGGTCTCCGCCGGCCAGAACCTGGGCGCGGGCTTCACCGTGGTTACGATCGGGTCGCCATAGACCTTCGCCTTGTCGAGCTGGGCGATGTAGGCGGCGGTTACCCTGGTCTGCGCGTCGCTGGTGGTGAATACGGCCGAGCGGTACTGGGTGCCCCGGTCCGGGCCCTGCCGGTTCAGCTGAGTCGGGTCGTGGACCACCGAGAAGAAGATGCGCAAAATCTGGCCGTAGGAAACCTGCTTCGGATCGTACGTCACCTTAACGGCTTCCGCATGGCCGGTCCGGCCCGTGGTGACCTGCTCGTAGCTGGGTGCGTTGACCTTGCCGCCCGCATAGCCGGAGACCGCACTGGTAACGCCCTTGGTGTGCTGGAAGACGCCCTGGACGCCCCAGAAACAGCCGCCGGCAAGGATCACGGTTTCGCTGGCGGCCTGGGACGGCGCATCGAGCGCGGGAGCGGGAATGGCGACGGCCTTCTCGGCTGCCAGGGCAGGGAAGCCGGACAGGGTGGCTGCGGCGAGAGCCGCGGCGAGGATACGGGGCAACAGGGGACGGTTCATGGGTTTTCTCCTTTGGCCGCCGGGGGAGAGGGGCCGTCACTTGTCCATTCGCCGGATCCGCCGCCCTGGTTACAGGCGTCCGGATCGGACAACTTCCCCGACATGATGTAACCTGCCGTCCGGTCCCGGCGAATGAGTCCCAAACGGTCCCGCAGCGGGGGTAACAGCATGTCCGGCGATGCCAGTCCGAAGCGCCCGAGGCGCCGCGCCATCCATCCTTTTATGGTGCGGCTGACCCATTGGATCAACGCCGCCTCCATGTTCGTCATGGTCACCAGCGGCTGGCAGATCTACAACGCCTCGCCGATCTTCGACTTCAAGTTCCCTGCCTGGATGACCCTGGGCGGCTGGCTGGCCGGCGCCATCGCCTGGCACTTCGCGGCCATGTGGCTGCTGGCGATCAACCTGCTGGTCTACATCGTCTACGGCATCGTCTCGGGCCATTTCCGCCGTCACCTGCTGCCGATCACGCCGTCGGGCGTCTGGCGCGACGTGAGGGCCGCGCTGACGTTCCGGTTGCCGCACGCACTCGGCCGCTACAACGCGGTACAGAAGCTGCTCTATGCGGGTGTCGTCGTGCTCATCCTGCTCGCCGTGCTCTCGGGTCTCGCCATCTGGAAGCCGGTGCAGCTGCAGGAGCTGACCTGGCTGATGGGCGGCTTCGACAATGCGCGGATCGTCCACTTCCTGGCCATGGCCGGCATCGTCGGATTCTTTCTTGTCCACATCCTTCTGGTCATCATCGTTCCGAAGACGCTGCCGCCCATGATCACCGGCGGCAGCCTCGAGGACGCGGAGGCGGCGCCATGAGCATCCCGAAGCCCGACCGTCCCAGGCTCGCCGACATCCGGCCCGAACTGGTCGACATGGAGCGCCGCCTGTTCCTGCGCGGCAGCCTGTCGCTGGGCGCGCTCACCATGCTCACCGGCTGCAACCTCACCGGCGACGGTGCGGTCGATAGCGCGCTGCGCGCCATGTCGCGCTGGAACGACAAGGTGCAGGCTTGGATGTTCAGCCCGGACCGGCTGGCGCCGACCTATTCCCGGGCCGACATCACCCGGCCGTTTCCGTTCAACGCCTTCTACCGGGCGTCGCAGGCGCCGGTGGTCGACGGCGCCACCTACCGGCTCGAAGTGTCCGGCCTGGTCGCCGACAGGAAGTCCTGGAGCATCGAGGAGCTGCGCGCCCTGCCGCAGGAAAGCCAGATCACCCGCCATATATGCGTCGAGGGCTGGAGCGCCATCGGCCAGTGGTCCGGGGTGCGCTTCGCCACCTTCCTCGAGCGCATCGGGGCCGACAAGCAGGCGCGCTATGTGGGCTTCAAATGCGCCGACGGCTACTACTCCAGCATCGACATGGCGACGGCGCTCCACCCCCAGACCATCCTGGCGCTCGACTTCGGCGAGGATCCGCTGCCGCGATGGTTCGGCTATCCCATGAAGCTGCGGGTGCCGACCAAGCTGGGCTTCAAGAATCCCAAGCACATCGCCGCCCTGTTCGTCACCAACGACTATCCGGGCGGCTACTGGGAAGACAAGGGCTACAACTGGTTCAGCGGCGTCTGATGGCGGAATCGGAATTTGCCAAATGCAAGCCGGTGTCCTTAGCCTAGCGCCCGGCGCCTTCCGCGCCACCGGACGCAGCACCATGGAGCAGCGGGACCAGGCCGATCGCCGTCTCGGCGGGCTGATGGCGTCGGCACAGGCCGGCGACCGCGCCGCCTACGAGACGCTGCTGCGAGACAGCGTGCCGCTGATCCGGGCGGTGGCGCGGGGCCGCGGCGTGCCCCCCGACTCGCTCGACGACGCGGTCCAGGAGACCCTGCTGACGGTGCACCGGGCGCGCCACACCTATGATCCCGCCCGCTCGTTCCACGCCTGGCTGCGCACAATCGCCGATCGCCGCGCCATCGATCTGCTCCGGCGGCAAGGCCGTCATCGGTCGCGCGAGGTGCACGACGAAAACGCCTATGAGAGCCACCCGGCCGCCGCCGGGGAGCCGGCGGCCGGGCTAGACGCCGGGTTGCTGGAGGCGATCAAGGAACTGCCGGAAGGCCAGCGGCAGGCGGTTGAGGAGCTCACCCTCAGGGACCGGTCGCTCGCCGAAGCCTCGGCGATCACCGGCCGCTCGCCCGGCGCGCTCAAGGTGAACCTGCACCGCGCCTTGAAAACGCTGCGCGCGCGGCTGAAGCGGGGGCAGGACCAATGACCAGGACGACCGATTCACTGATCCGGGATCTCGGCGTCGAGCTGGCGCCGGTGCGCCGCGCCGCTTCGCCGAACCGCCTCATGCTGGTCTGGCTTGGACTGGCCGGCTCGATCGCGGCGGGCCTGGCGATGGCCTTCGACGTGAACGCCATGATGGTTCGGCTCGGTTCGGCGGTCGACCTGTGGCTCGCCGCGGCGGGCGCGCTGGTGACCGCCGTGCTCGCGGCCAAGGCCGCCTTCGAGCTGGGTACGCCGGGACGGTCGCGGCTGTGGGCGTTGGCGCCGCTGCCGCCGGCGCTGCTGTGGATCGGCGCCAGCGGCATGGGATGCATGCGCACCTGGGCCGAGGGAGGCTGGGGCGTCGGCGACGGAATGGAATGCCTCAGGTTCATCCTCGTCCTCTCGCTGCCGCTCGCCGTCGCCATGGTCGTCATGCTGCGCCGGGCGTTTCCGCTCCGGCCGGTGCTGACGGCGGCCCTCGGCGGCCTCGCCTGCGCCGCCGCCGCGGCGACCCTGCTCAATCTCTGTCACCCGTTCGACGCGACGGCCATCGACCTGGCGGTGCATGCCGGCGCGGTCGCGCTGGTGACGGCGGCGACGGCGCTGTTCGGCCGCCGGATGCTGCCGCGCTAGCGGGGCCGCGACCTCCCGACCGTCTGCGTGTCCTGACAGGTTCTGGCCGGGCGGGCGGCATGGTAGAACCGTGCCGCCGCCAAGCGAACAGGGGAGGACGCCATGCCCGGCATCGAGGACAAGCTGGAAATCCACGAGACGCTCTACCGCTATTGCCGGTCCATGGACCGGATGGACGCGCCGCTGGCGCTCGACTGCTTCTGGCCGGACGCCAAGCTGGAGTATAGCGGCCTCTACAACGGCTCGCCCGCCGGGTTCGTCGAATGGTTGTGGCCGGTGCATGCTGCCATGGTCTGTCACACCCACCGGGTCTGCAACATGCTGGTCGATTTCACCGGCGACGAGGCGGCGGTCAGCGAGAGCATGGTGCAGGTGACACTGCGGATGCAGCCTGCCGAGGAAGTGATCGATCTGATCGGTCACGGCAGATACCTGGACCGCTGGCGCAAGGCCGACGGCCGCTGGCGTATCGCCGACCGTGTGTTCGTGTCGGACATGAGCACCATGGTGCCGGTGCGCGCCCGTGACGTCGGTGGTATCCTTTATCCGGGCACGCCGGGGCAACCGCCGCTGCCGGGAACGCGCGACACCTCGGACCTGTCCTACCGACTGTTTCCGCCGCTAGAGCCGTGACCGGGTTTAGCATATTGGAGTGGATCACCTGTCCTGCCTTGGTGGACGAAGGCAGGATGATCTTGGGGAGGGCATGATGAGACTGGGCGCCGTCTATCCGCAGACCGAGCTGAAGGGCGACCCGCGGGCCGTGCACGATATCGGCCTCGCCGTCGAGAAGCTGGGCTACGACCACATCCTCGTGTTCGACCACGTGGTGGGCGCGTCCCACGACCGCGAGCCCAAACTGTGGGGTCCCTATACCGAGAACCATCCGTTCCACGACCCGTTCGTGATGTTCGGCTATCTCGCCGGCATCACCCACCGGATCGAGATGGTCACCGGCGTCCTGATCCTGCCGCAGCGGCAGACCGTGCTGGTCGCCCAGCAGGCGGCTGATGTGGACCTGCTGTCGCATCAGCGGCTGCGGCTCGGCATCGGCACCGGATGGAACTACGTGGAATACCATGCGCTCGGCCAGGACTTCGAAAGCCGGGGCGCCCGCGCCGACGAACAGATTCCGTTCCTGCGCCGGCTGTGGTCCGAGCACGTGATGAGCTTCGACGGAAAATTCGACCGGATCGACAAGGGCAACATCCTGCCGCGGCCCAAGCGCCAGATCCCCATCTGGGTCGGCGGCTTCACCGAGCCGGCGTTCCGCCGTGGCGGCCGGCTGGGCGACGGCTACATCTTCGCCGGCGACATCGAGCACGCCACCCAGGGATGGGAGCGGGTACGCCATCACCTGAAGGAGTCGGGCCGAGACGAAAAGACCTTCGGTCGCGAACTGATCACCATTCGCGCCACCGACCTGCAGCAGACCGTCGACACGGTCAAGCGCTGGCAGGACCTGGGCGGCACCCATGCCTCGGTCAATCCCATGGGCAAGGGGTTCACGACGGCCCAGGCGCACATCGACTTCCTGGCGGAGGTGCGCCACCGGGTCGAGGCCGGCCGCACCGCGCCTATGGTCGTTTGAAGCCGCGGAAGCTGTCGTCGAGCGCCTCGGCATCGATCCGCTGTGCTGACGCTATCACCGGAATATAGGCGTCGGCCTGGCCGCGGCGGGTCGGGTTTGTGTACTCCCAGACCACGGTGCCGGCCTCGCTGACCTCGATGACCCGGCCCACGCCAGAATCGGTTATCAGCGTGTTGCCGTTGGCGAGCCGCCGGGCCGAAAGGCGCGACGTGCCGTAGAGCGGCTGGCGCTTGGTGCCGCCATAGGACCAGGTGACCGTGCTGGTGGCCATGTCGACCTGCAACACCCGGCCTTCGGCGCCATCCGGCGCCTCGGTCAGCAGCAGGTCGCCGCCGGGCGCGACCCTGGCTTCGTGCTGTCCGTCCCAGTCTCCCTGTGCCGCCCAGACGATCTGCTTCGAGGCGAGGTCGAGGACGGCGACGGTGTCGAGCCCGCCCAGCGACACCAGAAGCCTTTCCCCGGCCCCGTCGCCCACCCCCTTGACGATTTCGTCGTCCATGTACTGGACACTGGTGGCGCCGAGCGGGTCGTGCCGTCCGGCCGGCACCTTGCCGAGAAGCGAGGCATAGCGCGACCGCTCCAGCGCCTCGACCAGCGAAATCCTCGCGGTCTCCTTGCCGTCGGGCGACAGCACGGCGACGGCGTCCTCGAGGAACGGCGCTTCCAGAACGCTGTTCTCGCCAGCATCCTCGCGGATCGTCTGCACCAAGACGTAGACCCGGCCGTCCGGCGCCATGTCGAAGACGCCGTGGGCTCGCTGCAGATAGCGCCAGACCGGCTTCGACTCCTTGTCGATCCTCACCAAGCCATAGCCGTCGGGCACGTGGCCTGCGGCCTCGTAGACGGCGACGAGGTCGCCGTTCGGCAGCAGTTCGGCGTGACGCAGGAACACGAGCCCATCCGGCTGCGGTTCCTTGACCGCTGCCTCCTCCTTGTTCCAGACGGTGCTGAAGGGAACGCGCCACTCATGCACGAGGGCGCCATTCATGGTTACCAACCGGGCCACGGATCCCTCGCCGGTGGTGTAGAGAGTGAAGCCGCGGAGGGCGTTTATCGGATCCCAGACAGTCACGCCCTTGTCGTCCACGCGCGAATTGCGCCAGTGCTCCGATGCCGTCGGGTCGGCGATCTCCTGGCGCGTCTCGCGCAGCCCGTCGCCGTGCCAGATGTCGGCCGCGAGGCGGGTCGCGGGCGGCCACGACGCGATGACGGCGGCGGCGCCGGCGAGCGCGGCCACGGCCGCGACGGCGATCCAGGTCTTTTTCAACAACGCCGGTCCTTTCCTCAGCGAATCTGGCGGATATTAGAGTTACTGCGTGAACGCCGACATAGCTAGCCCCACCCTTCGCCAGCGATGAGTTGAGCGGCTTTTCATGAGGTTACAGTAAATTATCCGATGAACGGATTTTTCCCTCATGAGATCGAACTGAATATCTACCCCTATAATGCCAGACGAATGCGAGTACATCCCCTCAGGAACCAAGCTCCGGCGAACGAGTTTCCCTTGTATGAGACTTTGGCTGTTCCGCCACAGGGCGGGAAAGGGACATATCATGTTTGCGAAAAATCTTGGCAAGGGCAACCCGGTCTGGCTGAAGCGGGCCGCCATCGGCGCCGCGTCTCTCGGGATGATCGGGATGGCCGCATGCGGCGGCAACTCAGGCGGCGCCTACTACAGCGACGGATATTACGGCGGCACCGGGGTCTACTACTACGAAGCGGATCGCCCGAGCCGCCACCATCACCGCTACCACCGCCATGACGACCGCGGCTACTACGACAGGCACGGTCACTGGCGCCGTTATTGATCACGAGGCCTATAACCAGTGAGAGCCCGCCGGATGACAAGTGCCGCCGCCGGGCTCTTATCGTTACGCCGTGTTGTCGAGCGCCGCGCGCACCTTGAGGGCCATCTCGGCCTTCCGGAAGGGCTTGTTGAGGAGGTGCACTCCCTCGTCCAGCCTGCCATGATGGACGATGGCATTGTCGGTGTAGCCTGATGAATAGAGCACCCTGGTGCCGGGCTGGCGGCGCATCACCTCTTCGGCGATGTCCCGCCCGTTCATCCCGCCGGGCAGGACGATGTCGGTGAACAGCAGGTCGAAGGCGAGGCCGCCATCCATGGCCCGCAACAGGTCGGGACCGGTGGGGAACGAATCGACGACGTAGCCCAACGCGCGCAGGTTCATCTCGGCGAATTGGCGCACCAGTTCCTCGTCCTCGACCAGGGCTATGCGCTCCGAGCCCTTCGCGGCCTGCGTGATGCGCGCGTCCCCGTTGTCGGCCGCCTCGTGACGCCCGATCGCCCGGGGCAAATACAGCTTCACGGCGGTGCCGTAACCGGGTTCGCTGTAGATCTTGACGTGCCCGCCGGACTGCTTGACGAACCCGTAGACCATGGACAGGCCCAGCCCGCTTCCCTTGCCGACCGGCTTGGTGGTGAAGAACGGATCGAAGGCGCGTTCCAGCACGGCGGGATCCATGCCATTGCCAGTGTCCGACACGGCGACCATGACGTATTGGCCGGGCTTGGCTTCCTGACGGTCGGCGTAGCTGTCGTCGAGACGTGTATTGGCGGTCTCGATCGTCAGCTTGCCGCCGTCGGGCATGGCGTCACGCGCATTGATGGCGATGTTGAGCACCGCGTTCTCCAGCTGCGACCGGTCGGCGACGGCTTTCCACAACCCGGCGCCGCGGACCAGCTCCAGGTCGATGTTCTCGTGCAGGGTGCGGCGCAGCAGGCCTTCCAGCCCCGTCACCAGCTGATTGACGTCGATCACCACGGGCGCCAGCGGCTGTCGGCGGGAGAACGCCAACAGCCGGTGGGTGAGATCGGCGCCCCGCTCGGCGGCGTTCTGGATCATCTCCGCGGTCGCCTTCAGCCGGGCATCCGGCGAATCCTCGACCAGCATCTCGGCATTGCCGAGAATCACCGTGAGCAGGTTGTTGAAGTCGTGGGCGACGCCGCCGGTCAGCTGGCCCACTGCCTCCATCTTCTGCGCCTGGCGCAGCTGCTGCTCGGTGCGCCGGCGCTCGGTGATATCGGAGACGTAGACGGTCATGCCGTCCGGACCGGGGAACAACCGCACCTGGTGATGCCGGTCGAGCGGTGCGTAATAGTGCTCCATGGTGTCGTGTGAGCCCGTTTCCATCGCCCGTTGGAACCGGGTGTAGACTTCGGAGCCGTAGAGGTCGGGATAGGCGTCCCACATGGACTTTCCCAGCATGTCGGCTTCCCTGATGCCGAACATGGCCTCGGCGGCGCGATTGATGCGGGTGTAGCGCCAGTCCTTGTCCAGATGGTAGAGCCCGTCGGTCATGGTGGAGAAGATGCGGGTGATCTCGTCGCGGGCGTTCTCGGCGAGCGCCAGGGCCCGCGTGCGTGCCTCCAGGAGATGGACGTTCTCGATCGCCGCCGAGACCATCTGGGAGAGTTGCATCAGCACGGCCTCGTCGCGGTCGTCGAAATCCGCGGTCTCGCGGTCCGACAGCTGGATCAGCCCCAGATTGCCGCCGTCCTGGGCGATCAGCGGCACCGCGAGCCAGCCGCGCATGGGCGGGTGCCGATGACGGGCGGCGCCGAAGCCCTTCCAGTCCGGATGCGCCTCCAGCTCGTTCTGTGTGAGACGCATGGGCTGGTTGTTCATGCACACCAGCCGATAGATGCCCGATCCGTCGGCGTGGTCCTCGTAGCTTCGCCACTTGCCGTACTTGTCGGAAAGCGAGACCGTGTGGACCGCCTGGGCGTAGTCCTTGTTCATGGTCAGGCTGAGCACCGCCTGATGACTCGGGACCAGCTCGCGGGAAAGTTCGACGGCGCGGCGGAGCACGTCGTCGGTGCTGCGCTGGCTCGATATCTCGACCGAGGCGCTAGCCAGCCGGTTCAGTTGCTTCGACGTCCGGTCCTGCTCGCGCTGGCGCAGGCCGAGTTCCCGGATGGCCAGGCCCGTGGCCCCGACGATGAAGGCGGTCAGGATGACGTCGATCAACGTGCCGATCAGGGCGCGCATCTTCCACCGGGCGAACACCTCGGTTTCCGGCATGCGCGCGGCAAGGATCAGCGGCGTGTCCGCGACGCGGGAATAAACCACCATGGCCCGTTCGCGGTCGCCGGTGGTGCCGCCGCTCCAGAACCATCCCGGGGAAGAAGCCCCCTTCAGCCGGGGGTCGAACGGCCGTCCAGCCGCCGCGCCGGTGCCGACCAGCTGGACGCCGTCCTCGCGGTACAGCGCGATGCCGCTGCGAGAGGTCACGACCATCGAGCTGAACAGATCGTGGAAGTAGTCCACGCTGACCATGCCCACCGCCCAGCCTTGCACGGCGCCATCAGCGCCGATCCGAGGCCGAGCCAAACGGATGATCGCGGCGCCTGCCCCATGACCGAGATGTCCGGACAGCGGCGGGCTGATGCGCAGCGCCTCCGGCTTGGCCGGCGTGGCGATGAAGGGTTCCTCCCGCGACAGGTCGACCGGTTCCGGCGTGGGGTCGTACGACGCCGCGCTAACCTTGCCCTGCGCGTCCACCATGAAGAAGTCCAGCACGCCCACGGTGGCTTCGCGCGCCGCGCGCAGACTCTCGTGCATGACCCCGGGCGGCTGGGTGACGTCAAATCCGCCGGAGAACCAGGTCAGGCCCCGATCTATGGTGCCGAGCGTCAGGCTGGTCTGCGCCGCCATCGCCTTGGTGATGTTCTGCAGGTCGCTGCGCACCTGCTCGGCCTCGCGCTGGTGATCGAGGCGCATCTGCAGACCGTGCAGGATCAGCAGGGTGATGGAGATCGTGGCGACGAGCGCGACCAGGAGCCGAACGGACGTGGCCACATGCGGTCTCAACCCATTCCCCCAATGGTGCTCTGCGGCCCTCACGCCCCAACCTCGGCTTTGCACCGGCCATGCTACTACGAATTTCTTTCGACTGCCGACTCATTGCTGCGCTGCATCAGGGGCCGCTGGCTGTTCGCCTCCTCCGCCGCTATCCTGTCGCAATGGGGACAAGCACCGACCATCGCCTGCGCCTGCGGCCACACGTCGTCGCGCTGACCGTCGCGGTTTCGGTCTGGGTCGCGCCGTATGACGCCGCTCGCGGCGCGGTCGGCGAAGCGCCGCGCGTCGATATCAGCGTGTTCGAGCCGGAAGGCGCCAAGCCGGCCGACCCGCTGGCGCTGGGCGGTGCGGACGGCGACTATCTGGTGCAGCTCAAGACGTTCTCCGAACTGGAGGATCGCGCCGAGCGAGGCGACGTGGACGCGCAGTGGCGCCTCGCTCTGTCCTACTATCGGGGCATCGGTACGCCGGAGAACCCCGAGGCCGGGTTCGAGTGGCTATCGCGCGCCGCGGAACGGGGCAATCCGGTCGCTGCGTCCATCCTGGGCAGCGTGTACCAGCGCGGGCTCGGCACCCAGGCCGACTACGACAAGGCAGTGCTCTGGTTCCAGAAGGGCGCAGACGCGGGCGTGCCGATGGCGCTCTACCAGCTTGGCGTGCATGCCATGCGCGGCTGGGGCGTTCCGGTAAATCTCGAGCATGCCGCCACTTATTTCAGGCTGGCTCACGAGAAGGGCTTCGCCGATGGGCTCTGTGCCGCGGCGCAGCTCGACTACGAGGCCGATCCGACGCCCGAGACCGGCAAGCGCATGGCCGAAAGCGTTCGCAAGGCGGTCGCCGAAGGCTCGGAGCTGTGCATGGTGGTGCTCGCGCAGATCCAGCTGCAGGGCAGGCTTATCGAGCGCGACGAGGCGTCGGCGCGATCGCTGCTGCTGCGCGCCGCCGGCCTCGGTAACCCCTATGCACAGTACCTGGCGGCGGTGATGCTGGTGTCCGGACATGGGGGCGAGAAGGACCTGGCTCGCGGCATGAGCATGCTGCAGCAGGCGTCCTCCGGCGGCATTCCCGATGCCCAGGCCGCCCTTTCGGCGGCCTACAGTATGGGAGAGGGTGTCGACCAGGATCCGGCCATGGCCTTTTCACTGGCGAAGAAGGCGGCGGAAGGCGGCTCGGCCTACGGGCAGCTGCTGCTGTTCACCTACTACCGGGAAGGCATCGGGGTCGAGCCGGATGCGGCCCAGGCCCGCGCATGGCTCGACAGATGCGCCGAAGCCGGGCAGGCCGACTGCCTTTACAATCTGGGCGTCATGTACCTGCGCGGCGACGGCGCCGACACCGATCGCGCCCGGGCGGTGGAATACTGGACAAGGGCAGCCGAGGCTGGTCATCCCGACTCCCAGTATGCGCTGGGCAGCCTTTACCTTGCCGGCGACGGGGTGCGCCGGGATGCCGCGAAGGCCCGCAAGCTGATGGAACAGGCCGCCGAGGGCGGTGTCGATCAGGCGCGCTCGGCGCTGCGCTACATCACCGCCCAGGACGCTGTGCCCGATCCGACCCCGTCCATGGCCGTCGGGGTCTATCAGGGCCAGGCCCTCGCCCCGGCCGCGCCCGACAGCGCCGACGAACGGATCTCGCGGGCGCGGGACCTGCTGGCCCGGGCCCGCCGCGCCGATTCCGAGGCCTCGGCGGCGCTGGTCGACCGCGCCGTCGCCGAACTCGCGACCGCGTCGGATATGGGATCGGCCGATGCGGACTACGTGCTTGCCCGGCTCTACGCCGATTCCCGTTTCGGCCGGATCAACGACGTGGCCGCGTTCGAGGCGGCGTTGAAAGGCGCCGAGCGGGGCAATTTGGATGCGCAGCGGCTCGTCGGCGTCGCCTATTATCTCGGCAAGGGCGTCGCCCAGGACGCGCGCGAGGCGCGCCAGTGGTTCGGGAGGGCCGCCGAGGCGGGAAACCTCGGCTCGCTTGCCAACCTCTCCTACATGCGGCTCAGCGGCGACGGCGGCCCGCACGATCTCGAAGCCGCGTTTCTGGGATACGCCAAGGCGGCGGAAGGCGGCATTCCCGTCGCCCAGTTCTGGATGGGACGGCTGCTCCTGCTGGGCGCGGGCACGCCCCGCGACGACACAGCGGCGCGGCGGTGGTTCCAGGCCGCGGTCGACAGCGGATGGAAGAACGCGGTGCCCTGGCTCGCCAAGTGCCTCTACTGGGGCTGGGGCGGCGAGCGGGACATCGCGCGTGCCCGGAAACTGTTCGAGGCGTCGGGCGACGGCGAATCCGCCTGGTACCTGTCGCGCATTCACGCCGGGGGCGAGGGCGTGGCCGTGGATGCCGAAGCGGCGATGCGTCACCTGCGCCGCTCGGCGGAGCTGGGATATGTGCGCGCCATCGCCAGCCTGGGAGAAGCGTATTACTACGGCAAGGGCGTGCCGAAGGACGCGGAGGCCGCCAAGGATTGGTTCCTCCAGGCCGCCGAACGAGGGCATTCTGGCGCGCAGTATGCCCTGGGCATGCTGTACTCGCGCGGCGAGGGCGTCGTTGCAGATCCGGAACGGGCGCTCGAATGGTTTCGGCGCGCGGCGCGGAACGGGCATGTCGATGCCCAGGTCCGCCTCGGCGGACTGCTCGCCGGTCAGCCTGGCGCGCCGCACGAAGCGCAGGAAGAAGCGCTGTTCTGGCTGGGCGTGGCGCTCGACAAGCTGAAGCCTGGCCAACTGCGCTCACAGGCCGAGATTGCCGCCCGCGAGATCGAGCAGAGGCTGACGCCGGCGCAGATCGACGAGGTGCGCAAGCGTCGCGCCGACAGGGGCGCGGAACCGGCGGCAGCGTTTGATGGAAACGGTTCGCTGCCATCTGACAGGAATTGATCGACAGCCGGAATCCCGTGTTTCCGGCGGTGATTTCTGCGATGATCCGGGGCAGGATGACTTATGTGCCGATGGTGCCGCCCGCCTGTAAGGTCGGTGGCGATGGCCCAAGCTGCAAGAATGACCGTTGCAAAGACGCCCGCCGACATGGCCGACAGGATCGGCCCCATCCTCGCCGCGCACGAGGGAGCGGAAGGCGCATGCCTGCAGGTGCTGCAGGCGATCCAGCGCGAGTTCGGCTATGTGCCTGCCGAGACGCTGGAGCCGGTCGCCCGGGCGCTGAACCTGTCCCACGCCGACGTCTGGGGCGTGCTCACTTTCTATCATGACCTGCGCCGCGCGCCGGCCGGCCGCCACGTGGTGCGCGTCTGCCAGGCCGAGGCGTGCCAGGCCATGGGCGCGCGGGGGCTGACCGAGTTGCTGACGCGGCGGCTTGGATGCGGTATGGGCGAGACCAGCAAGGATGGCGAGGTGACCCTGGAGCCGGTCTATTGCCTGGGCAACTGCGCGCTGTCTCCGGCCGTGACCGTCGACGGCGCGCTCTACGGCAGGGCCACCGAGTTCCTGGTGCTCGACCGGCTGGGAGCGGCACGGTGAGATCGGCGACCTTCTATGTCTCGGGCGATTCCGCGTCGGTGTCCGTGGGCGCCGATGATCTGGTCCGGGCCATCGCCGCCGAGGCGGCGCGCCGCGCCATCGAGGCGCGCATCGTGCGCACCGGCAGCCGCGGACTTTATTTCCTCGAGCCCATGTTCGAGCTGGAAACTGAAGCGGGCAGGCTCGGCTTCCGCCCGTCGGGGACCATGGCCGAATGCGTCGCCGAGATGCTTAACGAGGGCGCCGGGGCGGCCACCTGCATCGGCCTCATGGAAGAGCTGCCGTGGCTGCGGCGGCAGGAGCGGCTGACCTTCGAGCGCTGCGGCATCGTCGATCCGCGCTCGGTGAACGACTACCGGTTCCATGGCGGCTTCGCCGGGCTGGAGCGGGCGCTTTCCATGGCGTCGCGGGAGATCGTCGACGCGGTCGCCGACTCCGGCCTGCGCGGCCGGGGCGGCGCGGGCTTCCCGGCCGGGGTGAAGTGGGACACGGTGCGTGCCGCGCCGGGCGAGGTCAAATATGTCTGCTGCAACGCCGACGAGGGCGACAGCGGCACCTTCGCCGACCGGATGCTGATGGAAGGCGACCCGTTCCTGTTGATCGAGGGCATGACCATCGCGGGGCTGGCTGTGGGCGCGTCCAGGGGCCTGCTCTACATCCGCTCGGAATACCCCGCGGCGATCGCTATGATGCGCGAGGCCATCGGCGCGGCGCGCGCGGGCAACTGGCTGGGCGACGACATCCGCGGCTCGGGCAGGGCGTTCGACATCGAGGTGCGCGAGGGCGCCGGCGCCTATATCTGCGGCGAGGAAACCGCCATGCTGGAGAGCCTGGAAGGCAAGCGCGGCATGGTTCGCGCCAAGCCGCCGCTCCCCGCGCTCGAAGGCCTGTTCGGCAAGCCGACGCTGGTCAACAACGTGCTCACCCTCGCCGCCGTGCCGCTGATCCTGGCCCGCGGCGCGGCGTTCTACCGTGATTTCGGCATGGGCCGCTCGCGCGGCACGCAGCCTTTCCAGCTCGGCGGCTGCGTCCGCAACGGCGGGCTGGTGGAGAAGGCGTTCGGAATCACCCTGCGCGAGCTCGTCGACGGCTTCGGCGGCGGCACCGCGACGGGCCGCCCGCTCAGGGCAGTGCAGGCCGGCGGCCCGCTGGGCGGCTACATTCCCGAGACCATGCTCGACCTGCCCGCCGACTACGAGGCCCTTGCCGAGGCAGGGTTCATGCTGGGTCACGGCGGCCTCGTCGTGTTCGACGATCGGGTGGACATGCTGGCGCAGGCCCGCTTCGCCATGGCGTTCTGCGCCCACGAATCCTGCGGCAAGTGTACGCCTTGCCGGATCGGAGCGGTGCGCGGTGTCGAGGTGCTGGACCGCATCGCCGCCGGCATCGAGCCGAAGAAGAACCTGGCCCTGCTCGAGGACCTGTGCACCCTGATGACCGACGGATCGCTCTGCGCCATGGGCGGCCTCACCCCCATGCCGGTGCGCACGGCGCTGCGCCACTTCCCCGACGATTTTCGTCGGCGGGCGGCGGCGGAGTAAGCCATGGGACTGATCCGCGAAACCGATTTCGGCACTCCCGCCCGCGGCGGCGAGCCGGTTGCGCTGGAGATCGACGGCATCGCCGTTACCGTGCCCGCGGGCACCTCGGTGATGCGGGCCGCCATGGAGGCGGGCGTCCAGGTGCCGAAACTGTGCGCCACCGACTCGCTGGAGGCGTTCGGCTCATGCCGGCTGTGCCTGGTCGAGATCGAGGGCCGCAAGGGAACGCCGGCATCATGCACCACACCGGTCGCGCCCGGCATGAAGGTCGTCACCCACAACAGGCGGCTCGCCGATTTGAGGCGGGGCGTGATGGAGCTCTACATCTCCGATCATCCGCTCGACTGCCTGACCTGCGCCGCCAACGGCGACTGCGAGCTGCAGGACATGGCGGGCGCGGTCGGCCTGCGCGAGGTGCGCTACGGCTATGCCGGCGCCAACCATTTCGAGGCGCCGAAAGACGAGAGCAATCCCTATTTCACCTTCGATCCGGCCAAGTGCATCGTCTGCTCGCGCTGCGTGCGCGCCTGCGACGAGGTGCAGGGCACCTTCGCGCTGACCATCGACGGGCGCGGCTTCGCCTCGGCGGTGTCGCCCGGCGGCGACGACTTCCTCGGCTCCGAATGCGTCTCCTGCGGCGCCTGCGTCCAGGCGTGCCCGACCGCGACGCTCACCGAGAAATCGGTGATCGAGATGGGCCAGCCCGAGCGCAGCGTGCTCACCACCTGTGCCTATTGCGGCGTCGGCTGCTCGTTCAAGGCCGAGATGCAGGGGAGCGAAGTCGTCCGCATGGTGCCGCAGAAGGACGGCGGCGCCAACGAGGGCCATTCCTGCGTCAAGGGTCGCTTTGCCTGGGGCTATGCCGTTCATCCGGACAGGGTGTTGAAGCCCATGATCCGCGAGCGCATCACCGATGCGTGGCGCGAGGTCGAATGGGACGAGGCCATAACGTTCACGGCGGACCGCTTTCGCGCTATCCAGCAGAAATACGGCCGCGGCGCCATCGGCGGCGTCACCTCGTCGCGCTGCACCAACGAGGAAGTCTACGTGGTGCAGAAGATGATCCGCGCCGCGTTCGGCAACAACAATGTCGACACCTGCGCCCGCGTCTGCCACTCGCCCACAGGCTACGGCCTGAAGCAGACCTTCGGCACTTCCGCGGGCACCCAGGACTTCCGGAGCGTCGCCAAGTGCGACGTGATCATGGTGATCGGCGCCAATCCCACCGACGGCCATCCGGTGTTCGCCTCGCGCATGAAGAAGCGGCTGCGCGAGGGCGCCAGGCTGATCGTGCTCGATCCGCGCCGCATCGATCTGGTCGCCAGCCCGCACATGCCGAAGGCGCTGCACCTGCCCCTGCGGCCGGGTTCCAACGTCGCCATGATCAACGCACTCGCCCATGTGGTGGTGACGGAAGGGCTGGTGGCCGGGAAGTTCGTCGCCGAGCGTTGCGAGGACGACAGCTTTGCTGCCTGGGCCGCGTTCATCGCCGACCCGCGCCATGCGCCGGAGGCAATAGAAGGGATCACCGGCGTTCCGGCCGCGCTGGTCCGCGAGGCCGCCAGGCTCTACGCCACCGGCGGCGAGGCGGCGATCTATTACGGCCTCGGCGTCACCGAGCATTCCCAGGGCTCGACCATGGTGATGGGCCTCGCCAACCTCGCCATGGCGACCGGCAACATCGGCCGGGAAGGCGTCGGCGTGAACCCTCTGCGCGGCCAGAACAACGTGCAGGGCTCGTGCGACATGGGCTCGTTCCCGCACGAGTTGCCGGGCTACCGTCACATCAGCGACGGCGCGACGCGCGGCCTGTTCGAGAAGGTCTGGGGCGTGACGCTCGAGTCCGAGCCGGGTTTGCGCATCCCCAACATGATGTCGGCGGCGATCGGCGGCAGCTTCAAGGGCATCTTCATCCAGGGCGAGGACCTCGCCCAGTCCGAGCCGAACACCCAGAACGTCTATGACGCGCTGCGGGCGATGGACTGCGTCGTGGTGCAGGACCTGTTCCTCAACGAAACCGCCAGCCTCGCCCAAGTGTTCCTCCCCGGCACGTCGTTCCTCGAGAAGGACGGCACCTTCACCAACGCCGAGCGCCGCATCAACAGGGTGCGCCCGGTGATGCCGTCGAAGACCGGGCTCGACGAGTGGGAGGTTGCCTGCCGGCTGTCGGCGGCGCTGGGCTATCCCATGAGCTATCCGAACGCCGCGGCGATCATGGACGAGATCGCCGGCCTTACGCCCACCTTCGCCGGCGTCAGCTTCGAGACGCTCGACCGGTTGGGCAGCGTGCAGTGGCCGTGCAACGACGCGGCGCCCGAGGGTACGCCGGTCATGCACATGGACCGCTTCGTGCGCGGCAAGGGCCATTTCGTGATCACCGAGTTCGTCCCCACCGAGGAACGGACCTCGCGCAAATTCCCCCTGATCCTCACCACCGGCCGCATCCTGACCCAGTACAATGTCGGTGCCCAGACACGGCGGACCCAGAACCAGATCTGGCATCCGGAGGATGTGCTGGAGATCCATCCCGCCGACGCCGAGGAACGCGGCATCGTTACCGGCGACTGGGTCAAGATCGCCAGCCGAAAGGGCACGACAACCCTCAAGGCGCTGATCACCGACCGGATGCCGCAGGGCGTGGTCTACACCACGTTCCACCATCCCGTCAGCGAGATCAATTTCGTCACCACCGAACTTTCGGACTGGGCGACCAACTGCCCCGAATACAAGGTGACCGCCGTGCAGGTGACCCATACCAACTTGCACGCGGCCGCCGAGGCGGCCGAGTGAGCACCACGGCCCGCCCGCCGCGCTTCCGCGGCCAGTCGCGGGCCGAGGGCCGCGCCGGCGAGGCGGACGTCAGCTGGCATCTGGCCGAGGAGGTGCCCGCGGCCCTCTCCTTCAACCGGGGATCGAGCGTGGTGATGATGGTCACGCCCGCCGACCTGGAGGACTTCGCCTGGGGGTTCGCGGTCAGCGAGGGCATGGTGCCGTCGGCGTCCGACATCACCGGAGTGTCCGTGCTGGCCAGCGCCAACGGCTACGTGGTCGACATCACGGCCCGGCGGCTGACCGAGCGTGCCGGTCAGGGACGGGTGATCGCCGGGCGCACCGGCTGCGGGCTTTGCGGCGTGGAGTCGCTGGAGGACGCGATGCGCCCGACCCCGCACGTGACGCGCCGGTTCCGGGTCCAGGCGGCGGCTGCCGAACGGGCGCTCGCGGCGCTTCCCGATCACCAGCCGCTCAACCGGCTGAACCATTCGGTCCATGCGGCGGCCTGGTGCGCGCCAAACGGCGACATCCTGCGCGCCCGCGAGGACGTGGGCCGGCACAACGCCCTCGACAAGCTGCTCGGCTCGCTGCTGCGCGACGGTCTCGATCCGGCGGACGGCTTCGTCGCGCTGTCCAGCCGCTGCAGCTTCGAGCTGGTGCAGAAGGCCGCGGCCCTCGGCGTGCCCTATCTGGCGACGGTTTCGGCACCGACAACGCTGGCGCTTTCCATGGCGCGGGACGCCGGCATGGCGCTCGCCTGCCGGTCGCCCGGCGGCGTCGTCGTCTTCGGAGACGACTGATGGATACCGCCGGCATCGTCCGCATGGCCAACCAGATCGCCGACTTCTTCGCTGCGCAGGGGCACGATGCGGCCGTCGCGGGCATCGCCGGCCACATCAGGAGCTTCTGGGATCCGCGCATGCGGCGGGGGCTCTACGCGTGCGTCGACGCGGGCGGCGACGGGCTGGATGCGTTGGTGCTCGAGGCGGCGGCGACGTCGCGGCAGACCGACAAGGCGGCGGCAGCCAGCGCCTAACCCGTCGGTTCTTCCTTGCGGACGGCGGTCCATTCCAGGGTGGCGAAGCTGCCGCAGCTTCCGCACAGTTCGGACCAGGCGCTCTGGCGATAGCCGCAATTGCCGCATTGCCAGGCCGGGCCGCGCGGCGCGCTGGCGGCCTTGGTGGCGGCGAAGCGGGCGGCGGTGTCGTTGCCGAGCTTCTGCTCCAGAGACTCCAGCGCAAGGTAGACCCGGCGTTGCGGCGCGACCTCGAGGGCCGCCGTGAGATGGGCCCGGGCCGGCCCGGGCAGATCGGCGGCGATCGCCTGCCGTGCGAGCGCGAGATGGCTTTCCACGTCCACCCGGCCATCGACCAGCGCCTCCAGCTGCTGGTACTGCCTGGCGGGGGTATTGTCCCCGGCCAGCTCGAGCCACGCCGCCGACAGGTCGGGGTGGGGCGTATGGCGCCAGCCTTCGCGTATCAGGGCGCGGGCGCGCCGCAAGGCCCCCTTCCTGCGGTACTGGGCGACGGCGAGCAGACGCGCGGGCACCAGCACCGGCTCGAGCTTGATCGCCTCGCGCGCCAGCCGCAGTGCGTCCTCGCCGCGGCCTTCGGTTTCGGCCTTGCGCGCCTCGGCGAGACGGATGGCGGCGCGCCGGTGGCGGTATTCGTCGTCGGTGACGCGGCCCGATCGGAAGGCGGCGGACAGTGCCTTGTCGGCCGCGCTCCAGTCGGCCAGCGCCACGGCGCTGTCGAACAGTCCGGCCTGGGCCCAGTCGGCGCGCGGGTGCTGCTCGATGGCCCGCCGTGCCGTGACCAGCATGCCGGCCTTATCGCCCTGGGCGGAGTCGACGGAGAACAGGCCGTGCAGCGCCAGCGCGGCGGTGCGATGATCGGCTTCCAGCGCCTTGAAGCGCTTGCGCGCCGTGGCCACGTCGCCCTCGGCCAGGGCCGCCCGTCCGGCGAGCACGTCGGCCAGGGCGGTATGGCCGATCAGGGCCTCGAACTTGCGGGCGTGCCGGGCGGCGCGATTGCCGTCGCCCTCCATCAGCGCCGCCAGTCCCCATCCCAGCTCGTCGTAGCCGCGCCGGTGGCGCGACAGGGTCTGGCGCTCCCACAAACCGGTGGTGATCCAGCGCCACAGCAGCATCAGCAGCGCCGACACCAGCATCAGCGCCGCGACCGCCACCGCCAGCGCGGCGACCGAGGTATCGAGCCGATGGCTCTCGAACTCGATGGCGACCCTGCCGGGATGGTCGACGATCCAGGCGCCCGCCGCCGCGAGGGCGGCGGCCAGCGCCAGCGCGAAGAGCAGCCGGATCATGCCGATTGCACCTCTCGCGCGTAACCAGCCTCGCGCAAGGCCCGGGTCACGTCGTCGAGCGTGGCGGGATCGTCGATGGTGGCCGGCATGGTCCAGGCTTCACCGTCGGCGATCTTTTGCATTGTGCCGCGCAGGATCTTGCCCGAGCGCGTCTTGGGAAGGCGCGGCACCACCGCCGCGGTCTTGAACGCCGCCACGGGGCCGATGTGCTGGCGGACCCGGTCGACCAACTCGGCAACGATTTCCTCATGGGGACGGTTGACGCCGGCCTTCAGGACCACGAGGCCCAGCGGCGCCTGGCCCTTGAGCGCGTCGGCCACGCCGAAGCAGGCGCACTCCGCGACGTCGGCGTGCCCGCCCAGCACCTCCTCGATGGCGCCGGTGGACAGGCGGTGGCCTGCCACGTTGATGACGTCGTCGGTGCGGCTCATCACGTACAGGTAGCCGTCCTCGTCGATGTAGCCCGCGTCCCCGGTCTTGTAATGGCCGGGATAGTCGGTCAGGTACTTCTCCACATAGGCGGCGTCATTCCCCCACAATGTCGGGAAGCAGCCCGGCGGCAGCGGCAGGCGGATGACGATGGCGCCGGTCTGGCCGGCCGGAAGGGGTCTTGCCGCCTCGTCGACCACGCGGACGTCGTAGCCGGGGGACGGCCTGGTGGGCGAACCGTATTTCACCGGCAGGAATCCCAGGCCGTGGAAGTTGGCGTTGATCGCCCAGCCGGTCTCGGTCTGCCACCAGTGGTCGATCACCGGGACGCCGAGCGTGCGCTCGGCCCACTGGATGGTGTCGGGATCGCCGCGCTCGCCGGCCACGAACAGCGCCTCGAACGTTTCGAGGTCGAAGTCCCTGGCCAGCCTGCCTTGCGGGTCCTGCTGCTTGATGGCGCGGATCGCGGTCGGCGCGGTGAACATTGCCTTTACCCCGTGCCGCTCGATGATCCGCCAGTAGGTGGCCGCGTCCGGCGTGCCGACCGGCTTGCCCTCGAACAGGATGCTGGTGTTGCCGTTCAACAGCGGGCCGTAGCAGATGTAGGAATGTCCCACCACCCAGCCCACGTCGCTGGCGGCCCAGAACACGTCGCCGGGCTGGACGCCGTAGACGTTCCGCATGGACCATGACAGCGCGACCATGTGGCCGCCATTGTCGCGCACGATCCCCTTCGGCGTGCCCGTGGTGCCGGAGGTGTAGAGGATGTAGAGCGGATCGGTCGCGGCGACGGTGACGCAGTCAGCCGGCTGGCCCGCCGCTTCCCACGCGGCCCAGTCGTGGTCACGTCCGGCCACCATGGAAGCCTTCGCCTGGCGCCGCTGCAGCACGACGCAGGCGTCCGGCTTGTGGGCGCTCAACTCGATCGCCGCGTCGAGCAGCGGCTTGTAGGGAACGACCCGGCCCGGCTCGATGCCGCAGGAGGCCGACAGGATCACCTTCGGCAGCGCGTCCTCGATCCGGCTCGCCAGTTCGTGCGAGGCGAAGCCGCCGAACACCACGGAATGGACGGCGCCGATCCGCGCGCAGGCCAGCATGGAGATCACCGCTTCGGGCACCATGGGCATGTAGATGATGACCCGGTCGCCCTTGCCGACGCCCAGCGCCGCGAGGCCGCCGGCCGTCTTCGCCACCCGCTCCAGCAGCTCGCGATAGGTGAAGCTGGTGACCGTGCCGGTGATCGGGCTGTCGTGAATCAGCGCCTTCTGGTCGCCGCGTCCCGCCGCCACATGCCGGTCGAGGCAGTTGTGGCACGTGTTGACCTCGCCGCCGGCGAACCAGCGGTAGAACGGCGCGGCGCTGTCGTCGAGCACCTTGTCCCAGCGCCTGACCCAGTCGATATGGCCGGCTGCCTCACCCCAGAAACCTTCCGGGTCGGACATGGCGCGCGCATAGGTTTCGTCATATCGGCTCACGGCGTCATGCCCCCGTCATCAATTGCCGTCTCCGCCAGAAGCGTGGTCTCGAGTGTGTCGATGGCGGCCAGCACGGCCTGCCGGTCCTGGGCAAGGCGCAGCCAGTCGGCGGCCGCGAGCGCCGCTTTCGGCGACAGGCCCTGCAGTTCTTCCACCGCCCGGTCGACGTCTCCCCGGTCGAGCGCCGTCTCGGCGCGGGCGACGATGGCGGGTGCGTCCTGTCCGGCGACCTCTCCCGTAGGCCGGACGGTGACAAGGTTCCTCGCCCGCGCCCAGGTCCGCTCCCACCACGAGGCGTCGGCAGGCGCCGCGTCCGCCTCGATGATGTCCTCGATCCTCGCGTCGAACGCATCGCGCAGCGCCATGGCCGACGGCACGCCCTGCTTTTCGTGAGCAGCGAGGGTCGCCAGCGCCGTGGTCGTCGCATCCGGCAGGACCTGTCCCTCGATCAGCGCGCCGACGCCGCCCAGCGCGCCCTGGTAGGACGAGCCCTGCTCGGCGGCCTGCCGCAGCCTCGCCACCGCCAGCACCGCCATGGGCTTGAGCAGCGCGCGGGGCGAGGTCTCCTCCAGTGCGCTCAGCCGCTGTTGCTGCTCGGCCAGCTGGTTGAGCATGTGCGCGATCTGCGCCCCCATGGAGGTGACCGCCTCGGCGGTCTCGGAATCGGCGTCCTCCTCGCCCTGCAACCGGTCAACCTGGCTCTGCAGGTCCGCCAGCTGGCGGGCGAAGTCGCCTACGTCGGGGACAGGCACGGGCATATTGGCGGACGGCGCGGCCTGCTCGGCCGGTGGCGTGACGGGTGTTTCGGATGACTCGGGCGGCGGCAGCGCGGCCACGGTCCGCGGCGTGTCGCCGCCCGTCAGCCAGGCGGGCAAGGCCCCCATGATCCGGGGCGCCAGCACCACGCCGGCCGCGAACACCGCCAGCAGCAGGATGACCGCGAGCCCGGGCAGCAAACGCCGCCTGCGGCGTGCCGGGGGCACCTTGGCGCCGTCCATGTCGGCAGGACGGCCGTTGGGGGGCGCCTCGGTCATCGGATCAGGTCGATCAGTGCGTTCTGGGTCGGTTCGGCGGCCACCAGCGTTTTCCTCCTCGGCAGGTCGTCCAGCGCCTCGGCCACTGCCCGGCTTAGGCACAGCACGTCGACGCTCCCCATCGCCCCGGCAAGCCCCGCTGCACGGACGATCCTAGCAAAGGTTCGCGCCGTGCGCGGCGAAAACAGCGTCACCGCGTCGATCCGGCCGGATGAAAGGGCCTCGGAGGTCTCGTGCGTGAGCTGCGCCGCCTCCACCGCCTCGTACAGTACCGCCCGGCGCACCTCGAAGCCTGCGGCGGCCAGCTCGCCCGCCAGGTTGCCTGCCGTGACGCTGCCGGCCACATGCACCAGCGCGCCCGCTGCCGGATCACGGCCGGCGCGGACCAGTCCGGCGAGATCGCCGACGTCGCCCGAGGCGCTCTCCACCTTGACGAAGCCCGCGTCGCGGGCCGCCCGGGCGGTCGCGTCGCCCACACACAGGGCCGGCAGGCTGCGGTCGTCGGTCATGCGGGCGGCGGCGCGAACGCCGTTGGCGCTCGTGAACAGCAGTGCCTGAGCGCCCGCAACGTCCAGCCTTGCCGCGTCACGCGGACGCACCGCCAGCATCGGCTGCAGCCGGACCTCGTGGCCCAGTCCCGTCAGGATGCCGGCGAAGGACGCAGCGTCCTCTTCCGGCCGGGTGACGAGGATGCGGGCCATGTCAGGAGGAAAAGAAGTTGGGGCCGCCGCGCCGCTTCAGTTCATCGCCCGCGTCGAAACCCATCGACGCGGCGTCTGCGACCGGGCCCTCGCGTTCGACCAGGTGATGCTCGCTGCCGTCCGGCGTCAGGATTTCGCCGCGCAGCCAGATGCGGCCATTGGCCAGCGTCGCCAGCCCGGCGATCGGCGTCCGGCACGAGCCGTCCAGCGCCGCGAGCAGGGCCCGCTCGGCGTTGACGCAGTGCTGGGTCGCCTCGTCGTTGATGGCGGCCAGCAGCCGCGCCATGCGCTCGTCGCCGATCCGCGCCTCTACGCCGATGGCGCCCTGGGCGATGGCGGGCAGCATGTCGTCGATCGCGGAGACCGCCACGTGCGCCAGCCCCAGGCGATTCAACCCCGCCATGGCGAGCAGGGTCGCGTCGGCCTGGCCTTCCTCCAGCTTGCGCAGCCGGGTCTGCACGTTGCCGCGGAAAACCGAGACGCGCAGGTCGGGCCGGCGGCGCAGCACCTGGGCCTGGCGGCGCAGCGAGGCGGTGCCGACGAGCATGCCCGCCGCCAGGCCGTCGAGGTCCTTCGCCTTGTGACTGATGAAGGCGTCGCGGGTGTCCTCGCGCGGCAGCAAGCATGGGATGGACAGGCCGTCGCAGATCACCGTCGGCATGTCCTTCATGGAATGCACGGCGATATCGAGCGAGCCGTCCTTCAGGCCGTTCTCGATCTCCTCGGTGAACAGGCCCTTGCCGCCCAGCTCCGACAGTGGCCGGTCCTGCACCCGGTCGCCCTTGGTGGACACCGGCACGATCTCGATATCGTCGCCCTTCAGTTCGGCATGGGCGGCCAGCAGCCGGGCCTTCACTTCCTCGGCCTGGGCCAGCGCCAGCGGGCTGCCACGGGTCCCGACGCGGATGGTGCGGGTTGTCTCGGTCATGGATGTGCCTATAACAGGCCCCGAACGGAACTTGAAGCGTCAGCACCAGTGCGCGTCCTCGGAATCGAAACCAGCTGCGACGAAACCGCCGCCGCCGTCGTCGACGGCGAGGGCGGGATTCTGTCCAACGTGGTGCTCAGCCAGCTCGACGAGCATCGACCCTATGGCGGCGTGGTTCCCGAGATCGCCGCCCGAGCCCATATCGACCATCTCGATGGACTGATCGCCCAGGCCATGGAAGAAGCGGGCGTGTCATATGGCGAGCTGGACGGCGTCGCCGTCACTTCGGGTCCCGGCCTAATCGGCGGCGTCATGGTCGGCCTGATGACGGCCAAGGCGGTCGCTAGCGCCCACAACCTGCCCTTCGTCGCGGTCAACCATCTGGAGGCCCACGCGCTCGCCGTGCGGATGACCGACAAGGTCGCGTTCCCTTACCTGCTGCTGCTGGTCTCGGGCGGTCATTGCCAGCTGCTGGTCGTCGAGGGCGTCGGGCGGTTCACCCGGCTCGGCACCACCATCGACGACGCGGTCGGCGAGGCGTTCGACAAGACCGCCAAGCTGCTGGGTCTCGGTTATCCGGGCGGACCGGCCGTGGAAGCGGCGGCGCGGTCGGGCGATCCGAAGCGCTTCGACCTGCCGCGCCCGCTGATCGGCCGTAATGATTGCCATTTCTCGTTCTCGGGCCTGAAGACCGCCATCCGCCGCGAGACCGAGAAGCTGGGCGCGCCCACCGAGCAGGACAAGGCCGACCTCTGCGCCGGTTTCCAGGCCGCTGCCGCAGACGTGCTCGCCGACCGGGCGCGCCGCGCCATGGCGATTTTCGAAGCCAAGACAGGCGGCAAGGGCGCCTTCGTCATCTCCGGCGGCGTCGCCGCCAACAGATATCTGCGCGAGCGGCTGTCGGCGCTGTGCGAGGCCGAGGGTTTCCGCATGGTCTGCCCGCCGCCGTCGCTGTGCACCGACAATGGCGCCATGATCGCCTGGGCGGGGCTGGAGCGCCTGAGGCTAGGAATGGCCGATACGCTGGAGGCGCCGGCCAAGGCCCGCTGGCCCCTCGATCCGGACGCACCGGCGGCGATGGGCGCGGGGGTGAAAGCCTGAAGCCCTATATGGCCGTCCAGAGGTCACGGAGTGGTGCGAAAGAGGCCTACCGCTTCTGCAGACCGGTCAGCAGCAGCTGGATGACGCCTTCCAGCTGGGGCTCCAGCTCGGTCAGGCCGCATTGCACATGCAGCTGCGGGTAGCGGAACTTCATGGTCGCGTCCTGGATGTAGGAGGCGGCCGCGTCCGGGTCCTCGATGGCAAATTCGCCGGCGGCGATGCCGGCGGTCAGGATCTGCACCAGCAGCTCGCGGGCGCTCGCGAGGTACTCCTGCGCCAGCATGGGACCCTTGCCCTGCGGGTCGCGCACTTGCTCCCGCAGGGTCGGATAGGTCTGCAGCTGCTCGAAGGTGAAGTGCATCTCGCGCAGCACGAACTCGCGGAACTGTCCGGCCACGGTCAGGTGCGGCAAGGCGAAAACCGACTGCAGCGCCTCCAGCGTCTCGTCCATGGCCTCGCGCATGATCACTTCGGCGATGTCGGCCTTGTTCTTGAAATAGCGGTAGAGGTTGCCGGGCGACATCCGGCAGTCCGAGGCGATCTCCGCCACGTTGGTCTTGCCGTAGCCGTATTGGCTGAACCGGCTGCCGGCCGCGTCGAGGATACGGCGGCGGACATCGTCCATGGATTTGAGCGTGCTTGCCATGCGGAGGACATTACGGAGGCTTTCCATGCCGCGCAATCGAGGATTTGAAACGCCGGTCATGCGTCGGCGCGCGGCTTGCAGCGGTGCATCGCAGCGGGCATAAAGTCTTCTCGGAGGACGCGAATTGAACCATATCGGGGTCATCGGCGGGGGCGCGTGGGGCACGGCGCTGGCGGCGAGCGCGGTACGCGCGGGACGGCGGGTGACGCTGTGGGCGTTGGAGCCCGAGGTGGTCGGCGGGATCAACCGCGACCACGAGAACACGCTTTTCCTGCCCGGCGTGGCGCTCGACCCGGCGCTTCGGGCCACCGGCGACATGGAGGAGGCGGCCGCGGCCGATGCGGTCCTGCTGGTCTGCCCGGCGCAGCACATGCGCGCGGTGAGCGCCCAGGTGGTCGATGCGGGCGCCGACGCGCCACTGGTGATCTGCGCCAAGGGCATCGAGCAGAAAACCCTCCAGCTCATGAGCGACGTGCTCGCCGACACGGCGCCGGGTATGGACGTCGCCGTGCTGTCCGGCCCCACCTTCGCAGGCGAGCTGGCGCGGAACCTTCCCACGGCGGTGACGCTGGCGGCGGGCGACGACGGCCTCGCCGGCGCACTGATTTCGGCGCTGGGCCACAACCGGTTCCGGCCCTACCAGTCGGGCGACGTGATCGGCGCCCAGATCGGCGGCGCGGTGAAGAATGTGCTGGCCATCGCCTCGGGCATCGTCGCCGGCGCCCGCCTCGGCGACAACGCTTCCGCCGCGCTGATCACCCGCGGCCTTGCCGAGATCATGCGCCTGGGCGAGGCGCTCGGCGCCCAGCGCGAGACGCTGATGGGCCTGTCCGGCCTGGGTGACCTGGTGCTCACCTGCGGCAGCACCCAGTCGCGCAACATGTCGCTGGGCAAGGCGCTGGGCGAGGGCCGGACGCTGGCCGAGGTGCTGGGCGAGCGCCGCTCGGTGGCCGAGGGCGTGTTTACCGCCAGCGGCGTCGCCGCGCTGGCCGCGCGGCACCGCATCGAGATGCCGATCTGCGCCGCCATGGACAGAGTGCTCAATCACGGCGCCGCCGTGGCCGACGAGATCGAGGGATTGCTGAGCCGGCCGTTCAGGGCCGAGACCGTCTAGGAGAAACCCATGCTGTACATCATCCACGCCCCCGACAAATCCGACTCCAGGGACCGCCGCGCCGCCACGCGGCCGCGTCACCTGGACTATTGGGGCAAGGGCGCGCCGCTGAAGGTGATCCTGGCCGGCCCGATGATCGACGAACCGACCGGCGACATGAAGGGCTCCATGCTGATCGTCGAGGCCGAGAGCCTCGATGCGGTAAAGCAGGCGGCGAACGCCGATCCCTACTGGACCGAGGGCGTGTTCGAGCGCATGGACATCACCGCCGTGCGGCTGCCGCTGGGCATCCTCGCGGAGAAGCTGTGATGGCCTTCTGGCTGGTCAAGTCCGAGCCGGGCGCCTGGTCGTGGGACGATCAGGTGCGCGACAAGACCACGTCATGGACCGGCGTGCGCAATCACCAGGCGGCGCTCAACCTCAAGGCGATGAAGAAGGGCGACAAGGCGTTCTTCTATCACTCGGTCGACGAGAAGCGGATCGTCGGCGTGGTCGAGGTGGTAAAGGAGGCCTATCCGGACACGACCGATCCCACCGGCCGCTTCGTCACCGTCGACCTGAAGGCGGTCAAGCCGGTGCCGAAGCCGGTGACCCTGGCCGACATCAAGGCCGATCCTCGCATGGCGGATTTCGGCCTGGTGCGCCAGTCGCGTCTTTCCGTGGTGCCGGTCACCGACGAGCACTGGAAGATCATCGCCCGGATGGGCGGCCTGAAGTGAAGCCGCCGCGCGCGGAAAGCCTGGACGACGTTCCCGGCGGCCCGCGCTTTGGCTCGGTGCTGTGCCTGTTGAGCGAGTTGCCACCGCGCGGCTCGAAGGCCTTCCAGTTCCGCGATGGCCGCCTGCGCTACGACATCTTCGTCCAGCGCTGGGACGACAAGGTCTATGCCTGGCGCGACGCCTGCCCGCATTTGAAGCTGCCGCTCGACTGGCGGCGCGGCCATTTCCTCGACATCGAAGGCCGGCACATCCAGTGCGGCCACCACGGCGCCCGCTTCCGCATCGAGGACGGCTATTGCATCGAGGGCCCGTGCAAGGGCGAGTACCTGACGCCCATCCGCATCGCGCTGCGCGGCGACGAGATACTCGTTGGGTGAATGGCTATGTGGGCCCGAACGGCTATGCGGTTGTCCGCGAGGACGCGGCGAGCCCGAGAAACACCATCAGTGCCTGGTTGAGGCGCAGGATGTCCTCGTCGTCGAGACGCCCGAGATGGGCGCCCACCTTCGATTTCGGCACGGTCGCCACCTTGTCCACCATCAGGCGGCAGGGCTTGCGCAATCCGTTGCGCGAGTTCGGCGAGACCGAGAGCCTGAACAGCGGCGCGTCGACCGTGTCCGTGGTGAAGGCGCAAATGGTTATGGAGTCGGTGGCGTCAAAACTGTCGTCCTGGACAATGACGACGGGACGCGGCTTGCCGGCATAGTCCTTGCCGCCGGCGACTGTCCGGATGTCGCCCCGCCTCTTTCATCGTCCCAGTCGGAGACGGCGTCGATGAAGGCCTGATCGTCGCGCGCGTGGCCGCTGGCCGCGACCGCCAGCGACTGGCGGTGCGCCTCGGCCTTGAACCAGGGCGCGCGAACATCCGGCACCCAGATCTGGATTGGCCGCAGGCCCTGCCTGCGCAGCCTCTCGCGATGGTCACGGACCTTCAGTCGTGAGGACTTCGGGCCGGCTACTGCTGTCATGATCGGTCTCCGTCACGGTTACATGTAACCTATCATCGAGAGATGGAAATGCAAGGAGGGAAGGCTACACTGCGGCCTCGGACATATCTCGACGTCGGGGAAACCGCTCATGAAACTCGGCTATTCAGGCTTCAACGCCGGCCCGCTGGCCACGCCGGAATCGATCGCGGCGGTGCTGAAATGTGCCGAGGATGCGGGGTTCGAGTCTGCCTGGACCGGCGAGCATGTGGTCGCCATCGATCCGCAGGAGCCGCCGTCGCCGGTGCCGCCGGATTTCCCGTTCGTCGACACGATAGCGGCGCTGTCGTTCGCGGCGGGCGTCACCAGCATGCTTAAGCTGGGCTCGGGCATCATCCTGCTCGCGCAGCGCAACCCGGTGGTGCTGGCCAAGGAGCTGACCTCGATCGACGTGCTGTCGGGCGGCCGGCTGATCTTCGGCGTCGGCGTCGGCTACATCCCGCGCGAGTTCGAGGCGATCGGCGTGCCCTATGAGGAGCGTGGCGCCCGGGTCGACGAGCATATCGAAGTAATCCGCACGTTGTGGACCAAGGACAAGCCGGAGTTCGACGGACGCTTCACCCGGCTGGAGCGCATCCAGCAGAAGCCGCTGCCGGTACAGAAGCCCCATCCGCCCATTGTCATCGGCGGCATGTCGCCCGCGGCCTATCGGCGCGCCATCCGTCACGGCGACGGCTGGTACGGCTACGGCCAGAAGGAGGATGCGGTCGCGGCGTCCGTGGAGGGGCTGAAGCAGGCCGCGCGCGACGCCGGGCAGGCGTCCGGTTTCGACAGGCTCGAAATCACCGTCACGCCGCGGGGGCCTGTCGATCGCGACCGGATCAGGCGTTTCGAGGACATGGGCGTGCACCGGCTCGCGCTTGCGTCCAGCCTTTCCGGCGAGGGATCGCCGCTGGACAACGCGCGGCGGTTCATCGAGCAGGCCGCCGCCGCCCTGCCCTGAGCGGCAATCCTAAGAACCCATTGGGGCGAGAAGCCTTCGGGGCGCCTGGCAGGCATAACGTCTTGCGCCATCACAACACTTCGGTAAATTGGCTGTAACCTTCCTGTTCCATGCTCGGCCACGCTCCTATTGTGCGGGCGTGGCGCGGACACCTATCATCCGGCCCGGGCAGGAATGGGAGGTTTTCATGGCCGAGGATCACGTGTACCCGGTATCGAAGGAGTGGGCTAAGCGGGCGTGGGTCGACGACGCGCGGTACAGGGACATGTACAAGCGCTCGGTCGGCGATCCCGAAGGCTTCTGGGGCGAGCATGGCAAGCGGCTCGACTGGATCAAGCCCTATACCAAGGTGAAGAACACGTCCTTCGAGGACGGTGTCAGCATCAAATGGTACGAGGACGGCGTCCTCAACGCCTGCGTCAACTGCGTCGACCGGCATCTCGACACCCGCGCCGACCAGACCGCCATCATCTTCGAGGGTGATGATCCTACAGTTTCCCGAAGCATCACCTACCGCGAACTGCACGACGAGGTCTGCCGTTTCGCCAACGTGCTGAAGGCGCGCGGCGTCCGGCGCGGCGACCGGGTCACGATCTATATGCCGATGATCCCCGAGGCGGTTTACGCCATGCTGGCCTGCGCCCGCATCGGCGCGGTGCATTCGGTGGTGTTCGGCGGCTTTTCGCCCGACAGCCTGGCCGGCCGCATCCTCGACTGCGAGTCCACGCTGGTGATCACCACCGACGAGGGCGTGCGCGGCGGCAAGAAAATCCCGCTGAAGGCCAACACCGACGAGGCGCTGACGAAGTGCCCGGGCGTCAAGTCGGTGATCCTCGTCAAACACACTGGCGGTGACGTGGGCTTCAATCCCGACCGCGACATCTGGTACCACGAGGAAGCGCAGCATGTGCCGCCGTTCTGCCCGCCGGAGGAGATGAACGCGGAGGACCCGCTGTTCATCCTCTACACCTCGGGCTCGACCGGAAAGCCGAAGGGCGTGCTGCACACCACCGGCGGCTACCTGATGTTCGCGTCGATGACGCATCAGTACGTGTTCGACTACCACGACGGCGACATATACTGGTGTACTGCCGACGTGGGCTGGGTCACCGGCCACAGCTACATCGTCTACGGGCCGCTGGCGAACGGCGCCACCACGCTGGTGTTCGAGGGCGTGCCCACATGGCCCGACGCGTCGCGCTTCTGGCAGGTGATCGACAAGCACAAGGTCAACATCTTCTACACCGCGCCCACGGCCATCCGCGCGCTGGAGCGCGAGGGTGAGGCTCCGGTCAAGAAAACCTCCCGGGAGTCGCTGCGCCTGCTGGGCAGCGTCGGCGAGCCGATCAATCCTGCGGCATGGGAATGGTATTACCATGTGGTCGGCGAGGACCGCTGCCCTATCGTCGACACCTGGTGGCAGACCGAGACCGGCGGCATCCTGATCACCCCGCTGCCAGGCGCCACGGCGCTGAAGCCCGGCTCTGCGACGCGGCCGTTCTTCGGCGTCCAGCCGGCGCTGGTCGACGCGGCGGGCAACATCATCGAGGGCGCGGGCAGCGGCAATCTGGTGCTGCTCGATTCCTGGCCCGGCCAGATGCGCACGGTCTATGGCGATCATCAGCGCTTCGTCGACACCTATTTCAAGGCCTATCCCGGCAAGTATTTCACCGGCGACGGCTGCCGCCGCGACGAGGATGGCTACTACTGGATCACCGGCCGGGTCGACGATGTCATCAACGTGTCGGGTCACCGGCTCGGCACCGCCGAGGTGGAATCGGCGTTGGTCGCCCATCCGCTGGTGTGCGAGGCGGCGGTGGTCGGCTATCCCCACGACATCAAGGGCCAGGGCATCTACGCCTATGTCACGCTGACGACCGGCGAGGAGCCCAGCGACGGGTTGCGCAAGGAACTGGTCGACTGGGTGGGCAAGGAGATCGGCAGGATCGCCGCACCCGATAAGGTGCAGTTCGCGCCGGGTCTCCCGAAGACGCGCTCCGGCAAGATCATGCGGCGCATCCTGCGCAAGATCGCCGAGAACGAGCCCGGCAATCTGGGCGACGTCTCGACCCTGGCCGATCCGGCCGTGGTGTCGGACCTGGTGAACAACAGACTGAACAGATAGGAGCTGATCGATGAGGAGTGGTGGATGGAGCTGCTGACCAATCCGGACGTCTGGGCGTCGCTGGCGACCCTGACGATCCTGGAAATCGTCCTTGGTATCGACAACGTCATCTTCATCGCCCTTCTCGTGCAGAGGCTGCCCGTCGAGCAGCAGCCGAAGGCCCGCGTCCTCGGCCTGGGCGGAGCGCTGATCATGCGCGTGCTGCTGCTGTTCGCCATCGTCTGGCTGACCAAGCTGACCAAGCCGCTGTTCGAGGCGTTCGACCACACCTTCTCGTGGCGGGACCTGATCCTGATCGGCGGCGGCGTGTTCCTGGTGATCAAGGCCACCATCGAGATCCATCACTCCATCGAAGGACACGTGGAGGAGCGCAAGATGGGCGCGGCCTCGGCGTTCGGGCTGATCATCGCCCAGATCATGGCGCTCGATCTGGTGTTCTCGCTGGATTCGGTGCTGACCGCCATCGGCATGGCCGAGCACATCGAGGTGATGATCGCGGCGGTGGTGATCTCCATCGGCGTCATGCTGTTCGCCTCCGGGCCGATCTCGGACTTCATCCACAAGCATCCGACCACCAAGATGCTGGCGCTCAGCTTCCTGTTGATGATCGGCATGGCGCTGATCGCCGACGGCTTCGGCGCTCACGTGCCCCGGGGCTACATCTACGCCGCCATCGGTTTCTCGGTGGTCGTCGAGGTGCTCAACCTGATGGTGCAGAAGCGGCGAAAGAGCCACTAGACGGGCGGGGTCGAGGGGCGGCAAGAACGCCCCTCACCCAAGCTTCTTCCCGCGGGAGGGAGGCAGGGTGAGGGGCATCGTCTGCCCCGATCTCAAGCCTCTCACGTCGCCAGAAAGCCGCGCGCCACGCCTACCACGGTGGCGACGACCAGGATCATCGTCGCCGACAGGGTGATCATCATGCCCGGCGCGCGCGTGGCGGGGTTCTTCATGTAGGTGGTGGCGTAGATGATGCGCCCGGCGAGCCAGAGGACGCCGATCAGGCCGGACCAGGCGTCGCCGATCACCTGCACCGAAAGCCACAGCACGGGCAGGAACACCACGAGCTGCTCGGTGGTGTTCATGTGGATGCGGAAGGCGCGTTCGAACAGGGGATCGCCGGTTGTGGCGGGCGCGGTGACGCCGGTCTTGCCGCGCAGGGCGCCGACGCGCGCGCCGAGCATGAAGGTGTAGAGAATGGCCGCGACGGTCACCAGCGCGGTCAGCTTGGCTGCGATCATGTGGTTCTCCCTCGTCCCAAACGGAAGATCATAGGGAGTATCCGCGGGGACAAGAAGCCGCTTCGCGGCTCACCCCTCATCGACGCTTCGCGCCACTTCTCCCCGGCGGGGAGCAGAGTTTGGCCGAGGCTCCGGCCTGATCCCAGCGGGGAGAGGATGGCCGCAAAGCAGTCAGGTGAGGGGGACCGCGAAGCGGTTCGCGGACGGCGAGGCTTCGCGGTCGAAGTCTAGAAGTCGCTGACGATGCCGTTGCGTTCCCAGTCGCCGTAGCGGGTGGGCTCGGGGCCCTTGGGGCCGCCGATCTCGACCGGTTTCTTCTTCGGATCGGCGGGCTCGGCCGCGTCTTCCGGCTTCGTCTCGGGCTGCTTTTCCCTGGGGTCGGTCATGCTCTCGATTCCGGATCGGGGTACATTGAACGGACGCCGACAATCCTTACATATCGTCGAGTTCGCAACTGTAATGAGTCGGACAACAAACGATGAACTGGTTTCGCACCTCCCTGCTGATGGCGGCGCTCACCGCGCTGTTCATGCTCATCGGCGGCCTGATCGGCGGCGGCACGGGCGCCGTGATCGCCCTGCTGGTGGCGGGCGGCATGAACCTATTCGCCTACTGGAACTCGGACAGGATGCTGCTGCGCATGCACAACGCGCAGCCGGTGGACGAGCGGTCCGAGCCGGAATTGTACGACATGGTCGCCCAGCTGTCGCAGAACGCGGGCATCCCCATGCCCAAGCTCTACATCGTCGATGAGGACCAGCCCAATGCCTTCGCCACGGGCCGCAACCCGGAGAACGGCGCGGTCGCGGTGACCACCGGGCTGCTGCGCCTGCTGAGCCATCAGGAAGTGGCCGGTGTCGTCGCGCACGAGCTCGGCCACATCAAGAACCGCGACACCTTGGTGATGACCATCACGGCGACCATCGCCGGCGCCATCTCCATGCTGGCCAACTTCGCCATGTTCACCGGCGGCAGCCGCGACAACCCCATGGGCATCATCGGCTCGATCGCCATGATGATCCTGGCGCCGATCGCCGCCATGCTGGTGCAGATGGCGATCTCGCGCACCCGCGAATACGCCGCCGACCGCGCCGGCGCCGAGATCAGCGGCCGGCCGCTTTGGCTCGCCTCGGCGCTCGAGAAGCTGGAGATGGGGGCGCAGCGCATCGGCAACCACTCCGCCGAAGCGAACCCGGCCAGCGCCCACGTGTTCATCATCAACCCGCTGCATGGCGGCGCGATGGACGGCCTGTTCACGACCCATCCGAAGACGGCCAACCGCATCGCCGCGCTGCGCGCCATGGCGGGTGCCGGCGCCGGCGGGCGCGGTCCCTGGGGCTGACGCCGGGGCGCTATCGCTCCTTCACCAGACCCAGCACGTCCGAGAGCAGGAAGATCAGGCTGACGATGGCGCCGTAGACCACGCCGGAGACCAGGACGATGGACAGCAACGCCGTCGTCAGCCCCACCAGATAGGCGGCGCCGTCGCGCTCCAGCAGCGCCAGCGAGAACAGGCAGATGGCGATGGCCGGCGGCATGTTGCCCAGCGGGATCGGCAGGAAGATCACCACCGCGAGCAACAGGCAGATGACGCCCATCAGCTGGTCGAATGGACGCGTCGCCAGCAGCGACAGGCGCGGCCGCATCAGCCGCTCGGCCCGTGCGATCAGCGGCGCGACGCGGGCGACGATGCGGGTGAAATCGGCCAGCAGCAGCGACCGCTGCGAGATCAGCTTCGGGAGCCATGGCGTCGACCGGCCGATCGCCAGCTGGATGCTCAGGAACACCAGCGGCGCACCCAGCAGCAGCGAGGTGCCGGGCGGAGTGGGGACGGCGTTGGGGACCGCGAAGATGAACATCAGCGCGCCGAATGCCCTATCGTCCAGCCGCGCCATGATGTCGGCGATCGAGATCCGTTCGCAGGGATGGTCGGCGGCGATCTGACTAAGAACCTCCGACAGCTTGGGACCGCGCGCGTCGGCGCGGCCGGCCTGCGGCCTCGTTGCGCTATCGGGATCGGCGTTATCGGACGGCGGGTCTGTGCTCACCCGCCGAGGCTTATCAGATCGACCCGGCATTGTCTCCGCCCGCGACCGTGAAATGCTCGTGACGGGCCCAAACAGCGCTTGAATCGCCTCGAAGGGCCCTCTACTCAGGGCGGCCATGGACGTCGCTCGCCAGACCGCTCTCGCGCTGCTCGAAACGGTGCTTTCCAAGCGCCACGCCTTCGACGATTCGTTCGCGCGGGCGGTCGAGCCGCTGGCGCCGCAGGACCGCGGGTTCGTCCGCCAGCTGTGCGCCACCGTGCTGCGCCGGCTCGGCCAGATCGACGACCTGATCGACGGCTGCCTGCAAAAGCCGCTGCCGCCGGGCATGCCCGCGCCGCGAGACATCCTGCGCCTCGGCGTGGCCCAGCTGCTGTTCCTCAACACGCCGGCCCATGCAGCCATCGACACCTCGGTCAGCCTGGCCGATGACCATCCGGACAAGCGCGTCGCCGCGTTCAAAGGCGTGATCAACGCGGTGCTGCGCCGCCTGTCGCAGGAAGGCGCCGCCAAGCGCGCCCGGCAGGACGGCCCCCGGCTCAACACGCCGAAATGGCTGTGGGACAGCTGGGCCAAGGCCTATGGCGGCCAGAAGGCGCGCCAGATCGCCGAGATGCACCTGCGCGAGCCGCCCCTCGACATCACCCTGAAGCCCGGCCTCGATCCGAAGCAGTGGGTCCAGAAGCTGGGCGGCCAGGTGCTGCCCACCGGCTCCGTTCGTCTCACGGCCGCCGGCCGGGTCGAGGAGCTGGCCGGATACAATGACGGTGCATGGTGGGTGCAGGACGCCGCCGCCGCGCTGCCCGCACGGTTGCTGGGCGACATCGGCGGGACGGACGTCGTCGACCTGTGCGCCGCGCCGGGCGGCAAGACGGCGCAGCTCGCCGCCGCCGGGGCCAGGGTCACCGCCGTCGACCGGGCGCCGCCCCGCGTGAAGACGCTGAACATCAACCTGCGCCGGCTGAAACTCGAGGCCCTGGTGGTCACGGCGGACGGCTCTACCTGGAAGCCGCCGTCGCCGGTCGACGCCGTGCTGCTCGACGCGCCGTGTTCGGCCACCGGCACCATCCGCCGCCATCCCGACGTGGCGCTGCTGAAGACGGAGCGCGACGTCGCCTCGGTGAAGCCCGTGCAGGCCGAGCTGCTGAAGAGCGCGGCGCGGATGGTGAAGCCCGGCGGCACGCTGGTCTATTGCGTGTGTTCGCTGCAGCCCGAGGAAGGTCCGCAGCAGATCGCCGCATTCCTCAAGGGCAACCAGGGCTTCAGCCGCAAGCCGGTCACTGCGGACGAGATCGGCGGCCTCGCCGACCTGATCACCCCCGACGGTGACCTGCGCACCCTGCCGCTCCATCTGGCCGAGCAGGGCGGCATGGACGGCTTCTTCGCGGCGAGGTTGTTGAAGAAGGGGTAGCTTCACCGCCGGCGGGAAAGTTCCGGACTGATTTTCCTCAGAGCGGCGCCGGATTGACGCAGGCGGCGTTGTCGATGCGCAGTTCGGCGCCGTTGATGAACTTCGATTCGTCCGAGGCGAGGAACAGCACCGTGTTGCCCACATCCATCGGCTCGCCAAGTCCCGGACCGGGCTTCGACTCGCCGGCCTGTGGCTGGATCTGCTCGGCTTCGCCGGTGGCGGCGGTCTGCGCGCGAAGTCCCAATACCAGCGGTGTGACGATCACCCCAGGCAGCAGGCAGTTGACGCGGATATTGTAGCGCTCCTGCTGGCAGTGGATCGCCGCGGCATTGGTCATCGACCGCACCGCCCCCTTGCAGGCGGCATAGGCGAACACGTCCTTGTAGCCCATGAGCGCCGTGGTCGAGGCCATGTTGATGATCGAGCCCGGCCTGCCGTTCCGCTTGATGGTCTCGATGCCGTATTTGAGGCCCAGATAGGTGCCATCCATGTGGATGCGCTGGTGGACGCGGTAGTCCTCCCAGCTGCACGTCTCGACATTGCCGGGCCGGACCATGCCGGCATTGTTGACCACCACGTTGAGCTCGCCGAAATGATCGAGCGTCTGCGCGATGACCCGCTCCCACTGGTCGCGCTCGGCGACATCGTGCTCGATGAAGATGGCGTTGCCTCCCGCCTGGTGAGCAGTTTCCTCGCCGCCCTGGCGATTGATGTCCGTGATGACGACCTTGGCGCCCTCGCGCGCCAGCGCCAGCACGTCCGCCTGCCCCAGACCCGAGCCGCCGCCCGTGACCACACACACCTTGCCCTGCACCCTTCCCATGGACCGATCTCCCCTCGTTTCCAGAACAGGCATGCATGCTATGGTCGGGCACCCTGCGCCGCAATCGGGAAGTCCGGCCTATGTGCCGGAGCCGGCGACAAGCAGGCCGGCGCCTGCCTAACGCCCCCTCCCATCCTCGGTCTCGATCCTGCCGTCGACGATATGGATCTGGCGGTCGCCGGCACGGGCGAAGTCGGGGTCGTGGGTGACGGCGAGGACGGTCTTGTTCCGGTCGTGGACGAGCCCGGAAAGGATGTCGCGAACATTGGCGCTGGACTTGCTGTCCAGGTTGCCGGTGGGCTCGTCGGCCAGGATCACCAGCGGGTCGTTGGCCAGCGCCCTGGCGATGGCGACCCGCTGGCGCTGGCCGCCCGACAGCTGGTCGGGCCGCTTACGGATCTGGTCGGCCATGCCCAGGTCGGCGAGCAGGGATTCGGCCCGCTCGCGTCGCTCGGCCTCGTTCAGCCGTCCCAGCTTGGCCATGGGCAGCATGACATTGTCGAGCACGGAGAACTCGACCAGCAGGAAGTGGAACTGGAACACGAACCCCAGCTTCTCGAGGCGCACCCGGGCGATCTGGCGTTCGGTGAGCTCGGTCACCTGTTGCCCGTCCAGCCAGATGGCGCCCGAGGTCGGCATGTCCAGCAGTCCGAGCAGGTAGAGCAGTGAGGACTTTCCCGAACCCGACGGGCCCGTGATCGACACGAACTCGCCGCGGTCGACCGTCAAGGTCGCGTCCTGGACCAAGGTCACCGGCACCTCGCCCGGCAGGATGCGGGTGACGTGCTCGGCGCGCAGCACCTCGGTCATGCCAAGTCCCCGCTCATGCCAATTCTCCGCTCATGCCTGCCCCCGCAGGATGTCGACGGGATGCACCAGTCCGGCCTTGCGGGCGGGGAAATAAGCCGCGCCCATCGCCGAGAGCGCCGCGAACGCGCAGGCGATCAGTGCCTGGTCGATGCCCCAGTAGAGCGGCAGGTTGATCGCGCTGGTTATCCCGGGCACCTCGAAGCGCAGGGTCGACAGCACCGCCATCAGGCCGTAGCCGAGCGCCAGCCCGCCGGCGCTGCCCATCAGGCCGATGATGGTGCCTTCCCACAGGAACACGCGGCGCACGTCACGGGCGGTGAAGCCCATGGATTTGAGGATGGCGATGTCGCGGCGCTTCTCCATCACCACGGTGGAGATGATGTTGTAGATGCCGAACGAGGCGACGACCAGGATGGCGCTGACCACGCTGTACATGATGATGTTGCGCACCAGCAGCACCGACAGCAGGCTTTCCGACGTTTCCTGCCACGATTTCGAGCGATAGCCGATGTGGCCTTCGATGTTCGCCGCCACGTCGCGGGAGTCGTATGGGTCGTCGAGCTGCATCACCAGCATGTTGGCGCGGTCGGGACGGTCGAGCAGCACCTGGGCGCGCTTCAGCAGCACATAGGCCTGGCCCTCGTCGATGGCGGTGGCGCCGGTCTCGAACAGGCCGACGATCTTCATGGTGCGCACGAGGCCGACGGGCGAGGAGACCGTGACGTTGTCGTCCATCTGCAGGTTCATTCTCTTGGCCAGCGCCTTGCCGATGATGATGCCGTTGGTGTTGGCCGACAGCGCCTGCATGTTGCCGGAGACAATCTTGTCCTCGATGTCGCTGACCCCGGCCATCAGCTCCGGCAGCACGCCGTTCATCAGCACACCCTGCTCCTTGCCCGCATAGGTCAGGATGATCTGGCCGGACAGCACCGGCGCCACTCGTACGCCGGGGATATGCTCGATATAGGCCATCTTCTGCTTGTAGCCGCGGATGCCGCGCACGTCGGTCTTGGGCTTGACGTTGGAGATGGCGACGGCGCCGCCGGGGAAGCGCTTCGCCGCCGGCTGCTCGGGCGCCTCGCGGAACTCGTCGGTCACGGTGATGTGCGGTGCGGAGTCGATCAGGCGCTCGATGAAGTCCCGCTCCGAGCCGCGCATCAGCGAACTCACCGCCATGAAGAACGCCACGCCCAGCATCACGCCGAGCAGCGACATCAGGGTCTGGCGCCTGCGGCTGTTGAGGTGGGTGAGCGCGATCTTCAGCTGGAGCGGCATCAATCCCCGTTCTTGCGCCGGATGGTCACTTCCCTGCCGGGCTTCAGCCGGTCGTCGGGACGCGCCACGACGACATCGTCCCGCTTCAGGCCCGACTTGATCTCGGTCCAGTCTTCGCCCGACGCGCCGGTCACCACCGGATGCTGCGCGGCCTTGCCATCGCGCACCAGCCAGACCTTGCCGCCCTCGACGGCCGAGGCCGGCACCAGCAGCGCGTCGCGCTTTTCGTCGGTGATGATGTTGCAGTCGGCGGTCATGCCGATCAGCAGCGGCGTGTCCTCGGGCAGGCTGATGCGCACCCGAAAGCTGCGGGCGACCGGGTCGCCCTTGGGGGTGATCTCGGCCACCGAGCCTTCCAGCACCGCGTCGGGATAGGCGTCGGCGCGGATCAGCACCTTCTGGCCGGGCTTCACCCGGGGAATGTCCTCCTCGTCGACCTCGACCGACACGCGCAGCGGCGCGCAGCACGCCATCCAGAACAGCGCCTGGCCGGCGGGGAACACCTGGCCCACTTCGCCGTCGCGGCGGATGATCCGCCCCGCCTCAGGCGCGTAGAGCACCATTTCCTCGTTCTGCTTGCGGACGCGGGCGAGCGAGGCCTTCGCGGTGTCGAGGTCGTTTCTGGCCGAATCCCGCGCCACACCCGTGCCCACGCCCCGCGCCAGCAGGCTGGCCGCCCGGTCGTACTGGTTCTGGGCGAAACGCACCCGCGCCTCCCACTCCCGCACCGACTGTGCCAGCTCCTCGTTGTCGAACCTGGCGAGCTTCTGTCCCTTGGTCACAACCGCGCTTTCATCCACCAGCAGTTCGGCCAGGCGGCCGCCGGATTTCGGCGCGATCGGCATCATCACCGTGGGCTCGACCGTGCCCGAGGCGTAGACTGCCTGCACCGCCGGGCCGATCCTGGGCGATGCGGCCTCGACGGCGACCGGACCGGCGCGCCACCACAGCAGGGCACCGGCCGCGGCCAGCACCGCAACGATCAGCAACGAACGAACCGCCCAGCTATTCATGCCTCGTCCCAACCGATCCAAAAAATTTCCGCCGGCCGGTCAACCGGCGTCGAGGGTGCGAACAATGCACTGTAAACGGGCACGGCGCTGCCAAAAAACACCGTCGTGCTTGCGGCTTCGGGGGCAAGTTGGTAAGCACATCCCATGCAACAACAGGTCCGGATTTCACCGTCCATCCTATCCGCTGATTTCGCGAAGCTGGGCGAGGAGGTCCGCGCGATCGACGCGGCAGGCGCGGATTACATCCATATCGACGTGATGGACGGGCATTTCGTGCCCAATCTCACCATCGGTCCGTCGGTGATCAAGGCGCTTCGCCCTCACAGCGACAAGCCGTTCGACGTGCACCTGATGATCTCGCCCGTCGATCCCTACATCCAGGCGTTCCGCGACGCCGGCGCCGACATCATCACCGTGCATCCGGAGGCGGGCCCGCACCTGCACCGCACCATCCAGGCGATCAAGGCGACGGGCGCGAAGGCCGGCGTGTCCCTAAACCCCTCGACGCCGGTCGAGGCGGTCGACTTCGTGCTGGGCGACATCGACCTGATCCTCGTGATGAGCGTCAATCCGGGCTTCGGCGGCCAATCGTTCATCGACAGCCAGCTTGCCAAGATCGAGCGGCTGCGTACCATGATCGACCGCAGCGGCCGTGAGATCGACCTGGAGGTGGACGGCGGCGTGACCGCCGACAATGCCGCCGGGGTCATCGCGGCGGGCGCGGACGTTCTCGTTGCCGGAACGGCGGCGTTCAAGGGAGGACCGGTGCAGTACCCGGACAATATCCGCCGGCTCCGCGGCCCGTCAGCCTGACCCGCCGGAGCGCCATGGCCAAAAAGGCGAAAACCAGGTTCATCGATCCGACCCGCGGCATGGCGAGCGGATTGCGGGATCGCCTGCGCACCTTCTATTACGACACGTTCCTGTATCGCCGGGTGCTGAAGGGCGCCCATCCGGTGCAGATCAAGTTCAACCCCAAGAACCACTGGGGCGGCGACGTGGCCGTGGCCGATGCCCTGTTCCGCGGCCAGTACAGCTTCGCCGGCCACACGGTCAGCGCCCCCAACGAGAACCCTTGGCGTCTGACCGCGCCCAGCCAGGCCTGGCAGGACGAGCTGCATTCCTTCAACTGGCTGCGGCATTTCCGCGCCCAGGGCGGCGACGCGGCCAAGCGGCACGTGGAATCGCTGATCAAGAAATGGCTGCAGGATTTCCAGGAGTGGGATCCGGTCGCCTGGCAGCCGGAAGTGATCGCCCAGCGGCTGATCGCCTGGATGAGCAACGCATCCATGGCGGTGAGCACCCAGGATCTGGTGCACCACAGCGCGGTAATGAATTCCATGGCGCGCCAGGCCCGGCACCTGGCGCGCACCGCGCCCATCGCCCGCGACGGGCTGCCGCGGCTCATCGCCATCATCGGCCTCGTCTATAGCGGCTTCTGCCTGCCGGAAGGCGCGCGGCGGCTGTCGAAGGGCCTGCAGCTGCTCGAGCGCGAGCTGGACCGGCTGGTGCTGGCCGATGGCTGCATCGTCACCCGAAATCCCAGCGACCAGTTCGAGGCGCTCAAGGCGCTCGTCGCGCTGAAGGCCGATCTTCGCGGCGCCAACCAGGACATGCCCAACTACATCCAGCGGGCCATCGACCGTATGGCGCCCATGCTGCGATTCTTCCGGCTGGGCGACGGCAGGCTGGCGCTGTTCAATGGCAGCTTCGAGGAATCCGCCGAGGCGATCGACCAGGTGCTCGAGGCCGCCAAGGCCGCGGGCAAGCCCCTGGGCGGCGCCATCTATTCCGGCTTCCAGCGGGTCCAGGCCGGCCAAGCGATCATCCTCGTCGATGCCGGGTCGCCGCCGCTGGGCGACCTCAGCGTCGGCGCCCATGCCAGCCCCAACGCCTTCGAGATGTCGGTGGGCGCCGAGCGGCTGATCGTCAATTGCGGCTCCAGCGACGAGATCATGGTTGACGGCCTGCAGAAGGTCAGCCGTACCACCGCGGCCCACTCGACGCTGATCATCGACAACCGCAACTCGTTCCCGATTCTCCAGAACCAGCGCATCGGCAAGCGCCCGAAGAAGGTGCTGGCGGTGCGCGACGAGATGGACGACACAGTCAGCCTCGACATCACCCATTACGGATACTTCACGGCCTTCGGCTACGAGCATGAGCGCATCCTGAAGGTGGCGCGCAGCGGCAAGGTGGTCGAGGGCATCGACGCGCTGCGCTCGGTGAGCCGGAAGAAGCGGCCGAAGGCGCCGGTCGACATTCGCTTTCACCTGCACTCGGACGTGGATGCCAGGCGCACGGTCGACGGCGGCGCCGTGGAACTGAAGCTTCCATCGGGCGCCATGTGGCGCTTCGAGTCCACCCACGGCGTCAACGTGGAAGAGAGCCTCTATCTGGGCGAGCGGGGCCAGGTGCGGTCGACGCGGCAGCTGGTGGTGAGCAGCACCACGGGCGCCTCGCGGCTGCAGATCAACTGGCGCCTGCTCAAAGTCTAAGACCAACAAGAAAGAACACCGATGACCGACCAACCCATCCGCCGGGCGCTGCTCTCCGTTTCCGACAAGTCCGGCCTCGTCGACCTTGGCCGCTTCCTTGCTGGCCACGGCGTCGAGATCCTGTCCACCGGCGGCTCGGCCAAGCTGCTGGCCGACAACGGCATTCCCGTGCGCGAGGTGGCGGATTACACCGGCTTCCCCGAGATGATGGACGGCAGGGTGAAGACGCTCCATCCCAAGGTCCATGGCGGCCTGCTGGGCCTGCGCGACAGGCACGCGGACGCCATGACGCAGCACCAGATCGGCGCCATCGACCTGCTGGTGGTCAATCTCTACCCGTTCGAGGAGACCGTGGCGAAGGGCGCCGGGTTCGACGAGTGCATCGAGAACATCGACATCGGCGGCCCGGCCATGATCCGTTCGGCGGCCAAAAACCACAAATTCGTCACCGTGGTCGTCGAGGCCGGCGACTACAAGGCGGTGATCGACGACATGACCGCCCATGGCGGCGCGACCACCCAGGCGACGCGGCGCAAGCTGGCCGCCAAGGCCTATGCGCGCACGGCGTCCTATGATTCGGCCATCTCCGGCTGGTTCGCCGGCCAGCTCGGCGAGACCTTCCCCGAGCGGCTGACCATCGCCGGAAGGCTGCAGCAGACTTTGCGCTACGGCGAGAACCCGCACCAGCAGGCCGCCTTCTATGTCTCCGGCGACACGCGTCCGGGCGTCGCCGCCGCGCGCCAGCTCCAGGGCAAGGAGCTTTCCTACAACAACCTCAACGACACCGACGCCGCCTACGAGGCCGTCGCCGAGTTCGCGCCGGCCGAATCGCCGGCCGTCGTCATCGTGAAGCACGCCAATCCCTGCGGCGTCGCCATCGCGCCGTCCATGGCCGAGGCCTATCGCCGGGCGCTCGCCTGCGACCCGGTCAGCGCGTTCGGGGGCATCATCGCGCTCAACGACACGCTCGATGCCGAGACTGCTGCCGAGATATCGAAGATTTTCACCGAGGTGATCATCGCTCCGGATGCCACCGACGAGGCGCGCGAGATCATCGCCGCCAAGAAGAATTTACGCCTGCTGCTGGCCGGCGGCCTGCCCGATCCGGCGGCGCCCGGCATGGCGGTGAAGTCGGTCGCGGGCGGCTACCTGCTGCAGAACCGCGACAATGGCCGGGTGTTCCGCGACGGCCTGAAGGTGGTGACGAAGCGCGCGCCGACCGAGCAGGAGCTGACCGACCTGCTGTTCGCGTTCCGCGTCTGCAAGCACGTCAAGTCGAACACCATCGTCTATGTGAAGGACGGCGCCACGGTCGGCGTCGGCGCCGGCCAGATGAGCCGGGTCGATTCAGCCCGCATCGCGGCGCGCAAGGCGCAGGACGTGGCCGAGGCCGAGGGGCTCGCCGAGCCGCGCACGAAAGGCTCGGTGGTCGCCTCGGACGCCTTCTTCCCCTTCGCCGACGGGCTGCTCGCCGCCGCCGAGGCCGGCGCGACCGCCGTCATCCAGCCCGGCGGCTCCATGCGCGACCAGGAAGTCATCGACGCGGCGGATGAAGCGGGATTGGCTATGGTGCTGACGGGAATGCGGCACTTCCGGCATTGAATGCAGCCGAGACGGCCGAGAAGGTCCAAAGGGCGGTCGCTAAGCCCGGGTCCGGCAGGTAACGGTGCGCGGCATCCCGTCCTTCGCGACGCGCTGCGCACTCCTCACGGCTCTCGGCGAAGAAGACCTCAGATCGACGCGAACACACCCCTGATCTGCCGCGCCACGTAGCCCAGCTTGCCGACGGTGACGCTGCCGCTGGACTGCATCTCGGCGATCAGCTCCTGGGCGCGCTCGAGCGCCTTGGCGTGGTGCTCGGCCCAGGCATCGAGGCTACCTTCGGCCAGCGCCATGCCGGTCAGCTCGCGCTGCTGGTCGTACAGGTCGTCGACGATGCTGCCCAGCGCCAGACGGTCCCAGTGATCGCCGGTGACGACCATGTCGGTGGCGCCGCGCAGCCAGTCCAGGCCGGTGCGTTCGCCGACGGCGAAATAGGCGCGGGCGATGTCGTCGAGCGATCCGTCGACGCGCTCCTTGAGCAGCACGATGTCAGGGGCCGAGAGCATGGGCTCGAGGCAGGCGATGCGGTGCGCGAGTTCCGCCGGCACGCCCTTGGCCACCAGCAGGCTGATGCGTTCGGCGACGGCGTCGCCGCTGCTGACCTCCATGAGGGCGTCCGATGCCTGGAGCGCCTGCACGCCGGGCTGGAACCGCTCCACCACCGTGCGGATGTCGAGCGGCAGGCCCAGATGGGTCAGGAACCAGCTCGAGAAGCGGTGGAGCTGCTCCTTCGCTTCCAGGATCATGTCGGTCTGCACCCGCGCCGGGACCATGTTGTCCAGCCGGTCGATGTCGTCCCAGACCTTCTGGAGGCCCATTACCTCGCGGGCGACGATATAGGCGGTGGCGATCTGGTCGACGGGCGCGCCGCTTTCCTCGGCGACGCGGGTAACGAAGGTAATGCCCGCCCGGTTGACGATCTCGTTGGCGACCGTCATGGCGATGATGTTTCGCCGCAGCTGGTGATCCTTGATCCGTGCGGCGAAGCGCTCACGCATGGCTGGCGGGAAGTAACCGATCAGGTCGTTGCAGATCCACGGGTCGTCGGGCAGATCACTCCGGGCCAGGCGCCGCTTCAGCTGGTTCTTGGCATAGGCGAGCAGCACCGACAGCTCGGGGCGGGTAAGCCCTTCTCCCGCCGCGTGCCGCCGGGCGATTTCCTCGTCGTCGGGCAGGAACTCCACCGGTCTGTCCAGCGTGCCCTCGTGCTCGAGCCGGTGCATGAAGCGCGCCTGGGCATCCAGCAGTTCGGCGGCACGGGCCTCGGTGGTCGAGATGGTCTCGGTCTGGCGGTAATTGGTGGCGAGGACCAAGGCCGCGACGTCGTCTGTCATCTCCACCAGCAGGGCGTTGCGCTGCTTCTCGGTCATGTCGCCGTCGGCGACCACGGCGTTGAGCAGAATCTTGATGTTGACCTCGTAGTCCGAGCAGTTGACGCCTGCCGAATTGTCGACCGCGTCGGTATTGAGCCGGCCGCCGCGCTGCGCGTATTCGATGCGGCCGCGCTGGGTGAAGCCCAGATTGCCACCCTCGCCGACGACCTTGAAGCGGAGATCCTTGCCGTCGACGCGCAGCACGTCGTTGGCACGGTCGCCCACCTCGCCATGGCTTTCGCCGCTCGCCTTCACATAGGTGCCGATGCCGCCCACCCAGAGCAGGTCCGCCTCCGCCTTGAGCAGGGCATGGATCAGTTCGGCCGGGGTCGTCGTGTCGGCGTCGAGCCCCGCCAGCGCCTTGATCTGCGGCGTCAGGGTGATCGCCTTGACGTTGCGCGCGAAGACGCCGCCGCCATCCGAGATCAGCTCCGGGTTGTAGTCAACCCAGCTGGAGCGTGGCAGCTCGAACAGCCGCTTGCGCTCCGCGAAGCTGGCTTCGGGATCGGGTTCGGGGTCGATGAATACGTGGCGGTGGTCGAAGGCCGCCACCAGCTTGATCGCCGGAGACAGCAGCATGCCGTTGCCGAACACGTCGCCCGACATGTCGCCGATGCCGACGACGGTCACGGGTTGGGTCTGCACGTCGATGCCCAGTTCGCGGAAGTGGCGTTGCACGCTGATCCAGGCGCCGCGGGCGGTGATGCCCATCTTCTTGTGGTCGTAGCCGTTGCTGCCGCCCGAGGCGAACGCGTCACCCAGCCAGAAGCCGTAGTGCAGCGAGATCTCGTTGGCGATGTCCGAGAAGCTGGCCGTGCCCTTGTCGGCGGCGACCACCAGATAGGGGTCGTCCTCGTCGTAGCGGACCACGTTGGGCGGCGGGGCGACCTGGCCGCCGACGATGTTGTCGGTGACGTCGAGCAGGCCGGCCATCAGCGTCCGGTAGCAGCGGATGCCCTCGGCCTGGATTTCCTCGCGCGTGCCCTGTTCCGGCAGGCGCTTGGGCACGAAACCGCCCTTGGCGCCGTCGGGCACGATCACCGAGTTCTTCACCATCTGCGCCTTGATCAAGCCCAGGATTTCGGTACGGAAATCCTCCGGCCGGTCAGACCAGCGGATGCCGCCGCGCGCGACCCTGCCGCCGCGCAGATGGATGCCCTCCATCCACGGCGAGTAGACGAAGATTTCGACCAGCGGCCGCGGCTTGGGCAGCCCCTGTACCGAATGGCTGTCCAGCTTCAGCGACAGATAGGCCTTGTGCCTGCCATCGGGGCCTGGCTGATAGTAGTTGGTGCGCAGGGTCGACTGGATCAGGTTCATGAACCGCCGGATGATGCGGTCCTCGTCCAGGCTCTGGACCGACTCCAGCTGGACCTCGATCGTCCGGGTGATCTGGTCGGCGGCAGCCGGGTCTGCGGCGGCGGGGTTGAACCGGACGGCGAACAGCTTGACCAGGTTGCCCACGATGTCAGGATTGTTGGTCAGCGACTTGCGCATGTAGGACTGCGAGAAGGTCGTGCCCGCCTGGCGCATGTATTTCAGATAAGCGCGCAGGATGACGATCTCGCGCCAGCCCATGGACGTGTGCAGCATGAGCTGGTTCAGGCTGTCGTCCTCGACCGAGCCGTCCCACATCTCGGACAGCGCGTCCTCGAGCGGCGCCTTGACGTCGCGCAGCCTGTGCTCGTCGCCGGTGGCGTCGAGCAGCAGGATGTCGTGGATCCACGCTTCGTGCTCGTGTCCCTTGGGCTGGATGGAGTAGGCCTGTTCCTCCATCACCTTGAGACCCAGGTTCTCCAGCTTGGGCAGCACGTCGCTGAGCGCCACCAGATGGCTGGCGTGATAGATCTTCACCCGCAGCACGTTGCCCTGGTCGCCTACACGGCGATAGACGTTGAACGCGCTGGATTCAGGGCTTGCCAGCGCGTCCAGCTTCTCGATGTCCTGGACCGCCAGTTCCGGCTCGTAGGCGTCGCAGTAGGACAGGCTGATGCCGCCGGCATAGCGGTTCCAGAGATGGTTGCCTCGCTCGTCGCCGAAATGCTCGCGCAGGCTGTCCTTCAACTGGTCGCGCCACGCTCGGATGATCTCGGTGACCTGATCATCGAGCTCGTCGGAATCCACGTCCGGCAGCGGACCCGGCGGCAGGCTGAGCAGCAGGTGCATTCGGGCGAGCGGCGAATCGCCGATCTGGAGGTTCTCGGAGGCGATCTCGCCGCCCAGGGCGTCCGCGAACAGCGCCGAAATGCGCTGGCGGCGGTCGTCGGTGAAGGAGTCCTTGGGAATGAACACCTGCACCGAGGCGAAACCGCCATAGGGGTCCATGCGGATGAACGACTTGGCGTGCGGCCGCTCGAGCAGGCGCAGGATGCCGATCGCGGTCTCGTACAATTCGTCCGGCTCTATCTGGAACAGCTCGTCGCGTGGATAGGCCTGCAGGATGTTTGTGAAGATCTTGCCGTCGTGGCTGTAGCGGTTGAAGCCGGCCCGCTGGGTGACGATGGCGGCCTTGCGCCGCAGCACCGGGATCGACTTCGGCGACATGGAATAGGCCAGCGAAGTGAACATGCCGATGAAGCGCCACTCGCCGACCAGCACGCCCTCGTCGTCGTAGCGCTTCACGCCGACGTAATCCAGCTGCACCGGCCGGTGCACGGTCGATCGCCTGTGCGCCTTGCCGACGATCAGCGGCGTGGGGTGATCGAGGAACTCCCGCGCGCTGGGCGGCAGCAACGAGTCGGCGCCCTGCTCGCGCAGTACCGGGAACTCCGGATCGCGCATCAGGCCAAGGCCTTCGTCGACATCCGTGATGGCGTGCCACGCGCCGTTCCGGTCGACGAAGTCGTATTCGCGGAATCCGAGGAAGGTGAAGTTGTCGTCGGCCAGCCAGTTCAGGAAGTCCACGGCCTCCTGCACTTCCTCGACCGGCGCCGGTCCCGGATGCGCCAGCAGCCAGTCGACCGCGCCGCGCAGCCGCGCGACCATGGGCTGCCAATCGTCGAAGGTGGTGCGCGCATCGGCCAGGACGGCGGCTACACCGGTTTCGATCGCCTCCAGCGACTCGGGCGAGGTCTGCTGGTCGATCTCGAGATACATGTAGGACTCGACGTAGCCCAGGCCCTGGGGCGCGCGCTGGCCGGCAACGTCGCGTTCCACGGTCATAACCGGATGCACCAGCATGGTGATCTCGCGGCCCTGCCGCGCCAGTTCGGCGGTGACCGAATCGACCAGGAACGGCATGTCGTCGTTGACGATCTCGACCACGGTATGGCGGTCCTGCCAGCCAGTCTCCTCGAGCGACGGATTGAACGCCTGCACCTTGGCCATGCCCGGTTCGCGGTTCGCGGCGAAGCGCCATAACGACAGGGCCAGCGCGAACAGGCTTTCGGGTCGGCGCTCCAGAAGGTCCTCGGGCGTCACGCCTGCGAAGAACCGCGTCATGAACTCCAGGAACGGGCCTGCCTCGGCGGCGCTAAGGCTTTCCTGAGCCAATTCGCCGATACGGTCCAGATGCTGCTGCTTCCGGTCCCAGCGGTTGTCCATCGTTCCCCCTTTCGCCCGACAGTCCGTTAACGGGCGCTCGGTCTGCTACAATATAGGAACTCTGTGGCGATTTGGCGAAACCCCGCCAAAACCGCGCCTCCCGAAAGGAACGATGCCGATGCCGGAAATGGCCGTTGATCAGGAAACCGGCCTGCCGTTCCTGACCGAGCTGCTCACCTTCCTGCTGACCGCGATTGTGGTGGTGCCCGTCTCGCGCTTCCTGCGCGTCAGCCCGATCATCGGCTTCCTGGGAGTGGGCGTGCTCGTGGCGCCGACGGCGCTGGGCATCGCGCGCGATCCCGAGCGGATCGAATCGCTGGCCGAGCTTGGCGTCGTCTTTCTCATGTTCACCATAGGTCTCGAGCTATCGCTCGAGCGGTTGTGGAAGGCCCGCAGCTACGTCTTCGGCATGGGCGGGCTGCAGTTGCTGGCATGCGGCGGCGTGATCGCGATCATCGCCTGGCTCTGGGGCAATCCGGCCGAGGCAAGTGTGCTGCTCGGGCTGTCACTGGCGTTGTCGTCGACGGCCATGGTGATGCAACTCCTGGTCGAACGAGGCCAGATCTCCACCCGCGCCGGCCGCACCAGCTTCGCCATCCTGCTGTTCCAGGACCTGGCGGTGGTGCCGATCCTGTTCCTGACCGGACTGATGAGCGCCAAGGGCGCAGAGTCCGGAGCGCTTGGCTTCGCGCTCGCCCTGGGCAAGGCGGCGCTGGCGGTCGCCATCATCCTGGTGCTGGGGCGCCTGCTGCTCAGGCCGTTGTTCCGCCGGGCCGCGGCGCTGCGCAGTCCCGAGCTGTTCATGGCCATGACCCTGCTCGCCCTCCTCGGTACGGCCGTCGCCACCCATCATGCGGGGCTGTCGATGGCGCTTGGCGCGTTTCTCGCCGGGATGCTGCTGGGCGAGAGCGAATTCCGGCACCAGATCGACGCCAACATCCAGCCGTTCAAGGGGCTGCTGCTGGGCCTGTTCTTCATCTCCGTCGGCATGCGCATCGACCTGTCGCTGATCGTCGACGACTGGGGGCGCGTCGCGGCCGCGGTTGTCGGCCTCTATGCCATCAAGACGGCGGTCATCACGCTGCTGGCGCTGGTCTGGCGGCACAGTCTGCCGCAGGCGCTCCAGGTGGGCTTCAACCTGGGCCAGGGCGGCGAATTCGCCTTCATCGTCGTGGCGGCGGCGCTGTCGGGGTCCCTGATCGATCCGGGCACGGCCCAGTTCATGCTGGTCGTGACCGGTCTCAGCATCGCCGTGACACCGTTCGCGGTGCTGCTGGGAGAATGGGTGTCCCGCAAGGCGGCGGAGCGTGTCCCCGAGGATCGGGTCGGCGGAACGCCCGACGAATTCGCGGATCTGGAGGACCATGTGGTGATCGCCGGGTTTGGCCGGGTTGGACGCACGGTCTCGCGGCTGCTCGCCGAGTATCGGATTCCCTATGTGGCGCTCGACATGAACGCCGAGAACGTGTCGCGCCTGCACCGCACCGGCATGCCCGTGTTCTTCGGCGATGCCAGGCGCCCCGAGGTGCTGGAGGCGGTACGTGTCCACCGCGCCTCCGCGCTGGTCATCACCCTGGACGATCGGGAAAGCGCGCGCCGGGCGCTCGAGACGGCGCATCACCACTGGCCGGGCCTGAAGGTGTTCGTCCGCGCCCGCGACACCGACGACGCCCGCGAGCTGATGGAGATCGGCGCCCGCCAGGCGGTGCCGGAAATGGTCGAATCAAGCCTGCAGCTGGCGACCGAGGTCCTCACCGACCGGGGAATCCCGGTCGATGCGGTGACACCGCTGGTCGAACAGGTTCGCGGCCAGGTCTACGACACGATCAGGCGGAAAGACGCCGGGGCAGGTTGACGCGGGAACTGGCGTCGTCCGCCGCCGGTCGGTTGAAGATCATGCTCAGATGGAGTGCGCGCAGCAACAGCGCGGCCTCGTCGGTGCCGGTCTCGAACCTGCCCCAGAAGCGCCGCCTGAAGTCGTTGACAAGCATCGGCGGCACCAGATCCCGCTTGATCAGGGGGCGCGCGACGGCCCGCAGCGCCCGCGCCATGGGCGACATGGTGGACACCGGCCTGGCGTTGAGAGCTTCCAGGGCGCCGACCAGCTCATCCGGCGACATGACGCCTGGAATACCCCTGTCCAGCTGCCGGGTCACGTCGGCCAGGATTCCGGCCTGCCGCCGCATTTCCTCGCCGATCGCCGGCTGGCCCTGGCTGTGGAGCGCACCCTTCAGCCGGTAGAGATCGGGCAGGTATCGCCGGGCGGCGCTCTTGAAGTGATGCTTGCCCGTGCGCAGGCGCGGTGGCACGTGCCTGGCCATGTCCATGACCGACAGGTCGAGCAGCGGAAGCGCGATGGCCTGGTGCCGGCCGAGGATCTGTCGCCGCATTTCCACCATGTTGCCGCGCAGGTAGGAATCCAGGAACAGAACGTCCTTGGCATCGTCGAAATTGGCCAGGCGCGTCGGGACGAGCAGGGCTTCGTATTCCGCCCAGAGCGCGGCCTTCAACGCATCGGCGCGTTCCGGGGGCAGATGCGGCTCGATCCGAGACAGGGCGCTGGGTGACTTTATCGCCGCGGAGCCCAGAAGTTCGTGGTCGCCGCCGATCCGGAACGCGCCCTGGCCGAGCGCCTCGTCACCGAACAGGATCACGGACCCGGTTCCACGGGCCGAAAGGTCTTCGAGCACCTGGTCGAACGCGAAGGCCTCGTAGCACGGCTTCCGCAGCACGAGACCTTTCTCCACATGCGAGCGCAGCATCCCGACGATGTCGAACTGCTGGTCGAAGCGGTAGGTCTTGTGCTCGACGCCGAGGAACGCGGCGCGCCGCTGCGCCGCATCCGCGTCCGAATCCGGTCGCGACTCGCCGAACACGAACGAGAACGTCCTGATCGGCCGGCCGGCTGCGTGCAGGATGCCCAGCAATGCCGCGGAATCATGGCCGCCCGACAGGGCGATCATCGCTTCCCGGTCGTCGGTGGCAGCCAGCACCGCCGTCCGGAGCCGTCGCCACAGCTCGTCTTCGATGTCGCGGCGATCCGCCCAGGCGTCCGAGCCGGGACGTGGACGCCAATAGGACCTGGCGTCGACCCCCTCGGGCGCCAGGGCGACGATACTGGCGGGCGGCAGTCTGGAGACGCCGGCGAAAATGGTCCGTTCCCGCGTCGGGTAGCCGTTGACCAGGAAGCTGCCGACCCCGGCCAGGTCCGGCGCCGGCTCGTCGCCGGCAAGCAGCATGGGATCGTCGGACAGCAGGAGGCAGCCATCCGCGGCCGCGTGATAGATCCGGGAAAAGCCGAGATGGTCGGTCCAGCAGGTCAGCCGCCCGCCATCGTCGAGCCAGAGATAGGAGCGGTACTGGCGCGCCGCCGCGACCAGGCCGGCGGGCGCGTTGTCAGCATCGATGAGGTGCCGGGGCAGGGGAATTTCGGGCGCACCGCCGGTACCGTCGAGAACGGTGACGATGCCCCGCCCGTCAACCCTGTGACCGTCCCAGCGGCACAGCAGAAGGCCCCCGCCTTTGATAGGAAGGCGCGAGATGGACGTAGGCGCCCCACGCTCGGCGATGGCTAGTGCAGCCGGCTCCCTCCCATCGGGATGCAACACGGCGAGAAAGTCGGTGGAATTCAAAGAGATCAGCCCCCTGAACCGGTCGTCCGGTCCACGTGGGATTGTAGATGGCATTCGAGAAGGATGGAACCGCCATCTGTGAGCGGGCGGGGCGCCGGCCGGGTCTCCCGCGAAGGGCAATGCGGCCCGGGGTTCATCTGGTCTCGATCCGCCTCACGAAATCCGCCAGGACGGTCTTGTAGAGCTCGTCCTTCAGAATGGCATCTTCCACACCCCGGTCGATGTTGGGGTTGTCGTTGATCTCGATGACGAAGACGCCGTCGTCGCGCTGCTTGAGGTCGACTCCGTACAGGCCGTCTCCGACCAGATTGGCGGCGCGCACGCCGGTCTCGACGACTTCGGGCGGCGCGTCCTCGATCGCCACCGACTTGAAGGCACCCTCGGCGAAGCCGCCGCCCGGCTTGTGATTGATGATCTGCCAGTGCCGGCGCGACATGAAATATTGCGAAACGAACAGCGGCTTCCGGTTGAGCACGCCGACGCGCCAGTCATACTCCGTGAACATGAACTCCTGGGCCAGGATCACCGCCGAGTGTCGGAACAGGCGCTTGCCGTGTTCCAGCAGGTCGGACCGGTTCTCCACCTTCACGACGCCGCGTGAGAAGGAGCCGTCCGGAATCTTCAGCACCAGCGGATAGGAGAGGGCGGCCTCGGCGTTGAGGATGTTCTGGCGGTCGACGATCACCGTCTTGGGCGCGGGCACCTTGTGGGTTTGCAGCAGCTCGGCCAGGTAGACCTTGTTGGTGCAGCGCAGGATCGACACCGGATCGTCGATCACCGGCAGGCCCTCGAACACCGCCTTCTGGGCGAAACGGAAAGTGTGGTTCTCCAGCGTGGTGGTCTCGCGGATGAACAGGGCGTCGTACTCCGCCAGGCGCAGATAGTCCTTGCGCTCGAGGGTCTCCACGTCGATGCCCATCTGGGCGCCGATGGCGACGAATTTCCGGATGGTCTCGGGCGACGAGGGCGGCAGCTTGGCGGAGTCGTCATACAGCACGCCCAGCGCATACCGCGCCGTGGGCCGCGCCTTGGGCGCGCGCCAGTCGGCGCGGGTGTAGTGCTCCAGCCGCGCCAGGAAGAAGTCGAACTCCTCCGGGCTGAGCGCCCGCGGCGCGATCGCCTGCAGCGACTTCACGCTCCAGCGCTCGTCGAACTCCACCTCGACCCGCAGCAGCGGGCAGCGGAAGCGGTCGAAGATCTGCCGCGCGAAGGTTCGGAACCGGTTGCCGGCGGTCTGGCCGAAATAGACGGTGAGCGTGAACGCCGCCTGCGGCGGGTTGGACAGCTTCCTGATCTCGTCGCGCAGGGTGTAGTTCAGGTCGGGCAGTTCCACGCTGTAGAGTTGCTTGCGCGACAGGTTGAGGATCGTCTCCACCGTCGGCACCACCTTCTGGCCGCGTGCCTCGGCCAGCAGCGAGCAGTAGTAGCCCAGGTCCAGGTATTCCAGGTCGCCGCTCAGGTTGATGACGCGGGCGCTCTTGCTGGACAGGCCCTCGGGCGTCTCGACATATTGCTGCAGCGTGACGGCCTTGCCCGCCTTCCTGGCCCACTCGCAGTCCGCGGGAGAGTCGACGATGATGATGTGGCGTGCCATGGGGCCCTTGCTGCCTGGGTGGGTTCCGCTGCTGGAATCGTTGCGCCGGGCCGTCGCCTCGCCTCGCCGGAACCCTGTCTCATCGACCCTCCGGGCGGCATGATGCGCGCCGCCGCGGGTGCAGTAAAGATGGCGCTTGAAACCTAGTCCGCCATGTCCCCCAACGGCTTCTTCATGACCATGGCGGTCGCGCCGTCGTCGTAGAAGCCGGGTTTGCGGCCAGCCTGCCGGTAGCCGGTGGCCAGGTAGCGCCGGATCGCCGGGTCGTTGTCCTCGCGCACCGTCAGGCGCATCTCCGCGCGGCCGGCCCGCGCCGCCAGCCGTTCGGCTTCAGTGAGCAGGGCGGTGCCGATGCCGGACCGGCGCAGCCCTGGCTCGACCGCGATGGAATAGAGCCGCGCCGAGGGGCTGTCGCAGCGCAGCAGCACCACCGCGTCGCCCGCCACGGCGCCGTCCAGTTCGGCGATCAGGCAGAGGGCTCGGGGTCCGACCACCAGCCGGCGCAGCGAGCGCGGCGACAGGCGGTTGCCGGGAAACGATATCTCTTCCAGCCGGACCATGGCAGGGATGTCGGAGAGTGTCGCGGTGCGGATCATGGCGGTCATAGCTTGCGGTACATCACGAGCGCGTCGACCTCGCCCAGCGCGGGGTGCCGGAAGGCACCCGGCAGGCGGCCGACGACGGCGAAGCCCAACGACCGCCACAGCCCCACGGCGCGCTCGTTGCTGGCGACCACGAAATTGAATTGCATGGCGCTGAACCCACGGGAGCGGGCATAGTCCATGGAATGCTCGCACATGCAACGGGCGACGCCGCGGCCGGTGCTGTCCCCGGCGGTCACGTAGCCGCAATTCGCCACGTGCGCGCCGCCTCCCTCCTGGTTGCGGCGGAGGTAGTAAGTCCCGACGACAGCGCCGTCCTCGATCGCCACGAATGTCTCGCGATCCTTTCCCATCCACCGGGCGATCGCGTCCGCTGCCGGAATTTCCGGGTCGATCGTATAGGTTTCGCCGGCCCTGATGACCGGGCCGATAATCGCCCAAATGGCGTCGGCGTCGTCGTGCCTCGCCGTCCTGATCAGCATGGCCCCCTCTATCTTGCCCGCCACACCTCTAACCGACCTGTCGCGGCGCGTAAATCTCGGGATTCGGGTAAACTGCCTGATCTGGTAAACGGAGTGGCCCATGCACAGGAAAGACATTCACGCGGTGAAGGCGCCCGCGGTCAAGCTCCCGGCGCTCGCGGTCGGCGCCAAGGCCGTCGGCACCGCCGCGCTCGGCGGCGTGGTGATCAGCGCCCTCGCGATCGGCGCGCTGGCGATCGGTGCGCTGGCGATCGGCCGCCTCGACATCAGGCGGGCCCGCATCGGCGCGCTCGAGGTCGGTGAGCTGACCGTCCGGCGGCTGCGGGTCATCGAGGATCCGGGCGAGCCCGGATCGTTGGTTTGAGCGGCACGCTGCCTCCATATCCGCCGTTGCTCCCGGGAGACGCCATGACGGAATACCGGTCGAAGAACATGCCGCTCGCCGGCATCACGGTGCTGGACCTGGGCCAGGTCTATCAGGGCCCCTACGCCACCATGCTGATGGCGCGGGCGGGCGCCGACGTGATCAAGATCGAGCCGGTCGACGGCGAGCCGGTGCGGCGGCGCTCGGCGGTGTCGAAGGGCGCCATGCTGCCGCTCGCCATGCTGAATTCCAACAAGCGCGGCATCACCCTCAACCTCAAGTCCGAGGAAGGCCGGAGCCTTCTTCTTAGGCTGGTCGAGCGGGCCGACGTGCTGCTCGAGAACTTCGCGCCCGGCGTGATGGACAATCTGGGTGTGGGCTGGGAGCTGCTGCACGCGGTCAATCCCCGGCTGGTCTACGCCTCGGGCAGCGGTTTCGGCCTGTCCGGGCCCGACCGGGACGCCCTCGCCATGGACCTCACCGTCCAGGCGGTGTCCGGCGCCATGAGCGTCACCGGCTTTCCGGGCGGCCCGCCGGTCAAGTCCGGCCCCGCCTTCGCCGACTTCCTCAGCGGCACCCATCTCTACGGCGCCGTAGTCACGGCGCTGTTCGAGCGTACGCGCACCGGCGAGGGGCGGCTGGTCGAGGTGGCGATGATGGAAACCATCTATCCGGCGCTGGCGTCGAACCTCAGCCTGCTCCACGGCAATGAGGGTGCGGTGACGACGCGCACCGGCAACCGGCACGGCGGCCTGTCGATCGCGCCATACAACGTCTATCCGGCCAGCGACGGCCACGTGGCGATCCTGTGCATCAAGGAGGCGCACTGGTCCAACCTGCTGCGCGCCATGGGCCGCGAGGACCTGGCGGACGACGCGCGCTTCGCCACCAACGCGCTCAGGGTCGCGAACCTGGAGGATACCGACGCGTTGGTCGAGGCCTGGACGTCGGCGCGGACGCGGGACGAGATCTTCGCCGCCATCAAGCGGTTCCGCATTCCCTGCGCGCCGGTCCGCGACCTGGAAGAGGTGATGGTGGACCCGCACATGCATGCGCGCGGGATGCTCGAGTGGATCGACCACCCGGAACTCGGCCGGGTTGTGCTGCCGGGCAGCCCGCTGCGCATCCACGGCGCCGACAGGCCGCCGACCGTGCCAAGTCCGACGCTGGGCCAGCACAACGAGGAGGTCTATGGCGGGATGCTCGGGTTGTCTATCGAGGACATCGCTGGCTTGCGCTCCAGGGGGGCAATTTAGGCCAGAACTTCTTCGAGGAAGTTCACCATCGCCTGCCAGGACCGCCTTTCCGCCTTCTCGTCGTGCTTGACGCCGCGCTCGGGCATGTTCAGGCCCGGATAGGTGAAGGCGTGCATGGCATGGCCATAGGCGTGCAGCGACCAGTCGGCGCCGGCCTCGGTCAACTCCTTCGCCAGCGCCAGCACGTCGGCGGGCGGCGTCATCGGATCCTCCCAGCCGTGCAGCACCAGCACGCTGGCGCGGATCGGACCCTGCGGGCCCAGGCCCGGCGGCGCATAGACGCCGTGCAGGCTGATCGCGCCCTTCACCTTGTCGGTGCCGCTGCGCGCCACGTCGAGCGCGCACAGGCCGCCGAAGCAGTAGCCGGCGAAGGCGATGCGGCCGGGATCGACCTCGGGCATGGCCGCCGCGGCGTCGATCGCCGCCAGCAGCCGGTCGCGCAGCAGGGCGCGGTCGGCCATGAAGGGCGCCATCAGCGCGCTGTTGTCCTCGCCCGGGGCGCCGCGCCTGCCCTTGCCGTAGACATCGACGGCGATGCCGACATAGCCCAGCGCCGCCAGCCGGTCGGCGGCCTCGCGCTCGGGCGGGCCCTGGCCGGCCCAGTTGTGGGCAACCAGCACGGCGGGCCGCCGGCCAGCGCCTTCTGGCGCCGACACGTAGAGTTCGCAGGTCACGCCGTCATGGGCGTGCTCGTGGTAGCGGTTCGGCATGGCAATCCTCCCCTGGATCATCCCGGTTCCAAAATTCCAGAGCAGCGAATGCCGCTCTGGGCTTCCGGATCACTCAGTGGGCGTCTCCGCCTCCGGCTCGGGATCCCGGAGATACGGCTCGACCTCCCCCTTCAGCTTGACGAGCATGGGATTGCCGTGACGATCGAGCGAGTTCGCCACGCTCACCTTGATCCATCCCTCGCTGACGCAATATTCGTCGACATTGTTCTTCTCGACGCCCTTGAAGCGGATGCCGACGCCGCGCCGAAGCAACGCCTCGTCGTAGTGCGGGCTCTTCGGGTTGGTGGACAGTCGGTCGGGGAGGGTGTCGCTCATGGCATCGGCTTTCGGCTGCGGTCTCAGGCGCGCACATTGCCGCAAGCGGTTAGCCGAGTCCAAGCCGTTTCGGCGCTAATCCCGCCGCGTCACCGTGAACCGCGCCAGCTCCTTCTTCGGGAGCTCCCATTCCGGGTTTATCGCCAGCGCCTGCTGGTAATCGTAATAGGCGGCCTTGGGATCGCCCAGACCCTCATGGGCCACGGCCCGGTTGTAGTAGGCCTTCTCCGGCTCCTCGAGGCCCAGCTCGATGCCCTTGTTGGTGTCGGCGAGGCCCTCGGCGAAGCGCTTTGTGCCGATCATCAGCGCGCCCCGGTTGACCCAGCCTTCGCCCAGTTCCGGCTTGCGTCTGAGCGCGTCGTTGAAGTCGGCGTGGGCCAGGTCCCAGTTCTTGCGCCGCATGTGGATGATGCCGCGGTTGACGAAGGTGGCGGCCCGGCGGAGCTGGTCGAGGGGCTCCTCGTGCAGCGCCACGTCGCAGATCAGCAGCGACTTCTCGTCGGCGCGGCCCCACAGCGCCGCCCGGGAACACTCGGCCGCCTTCGACTCGCCCAGAACGGTAATCCCCGCCCACGCCGGCGCCGCGGCCAGCGACAGCAGCATGGTGACAGCCAAGGTCGTTCGGACGTTCATCGCCGGTCTCCCCAACTGGCGAGCACACCGTCAGGTTCAGGCAGCTTACGGCCGCGGCCAATGGATCGTGGGCGGCAACGGACGGCTGCCGTGAAACAACAGGTGTCTCAAATCGGACTCGGACTACGGCCTGATTATACGCCCGATGCATGCCGCGCGCCAAACGGGCGCCGATCAAGCCGCCACCCGGTCCTTGATCGTGACCGGCGAACCCGCATAGCGGGCGAGGAAGGGGAATTCCCGGCACAGGGCCTCGACCCTATCCACGTCCTCGCGCGACCAGGCCACGCTGTCGCGCGACAGTTTCGGCGATTCGAACACCACGGCCGCACAGGCTGCCAGATAGGCCGGATCGGCCTCGAGTCCGACGAAGTCGCAAAGCTGGCGCAGATGGCCTTCCACATCGAGGACGAAGTCCTCGTGCCACTGCTGAAGCAGCTCCTCCGGCGCCAGCCTCTCCATCACCGCCCGGCAGGACGACGCCAGAGCCCGATACCGGTCGATCGAGGCGGGCATCGACCGGTTTTCCCGGCGCGAGATGGTGGCCAGGTTGTCATAGGGATTGCGGACGCTGTGGACGAAGCGCAGCGGCATGTCCATGCGCCGTCTTATGGTGTCCAGCAGCGACGGATCCTCCAGCAGGTGCCAGCTGGTCCCGCCGCCCTTCTTGTCTCCGATCACCCTTATATCGTCGTGGTTGCCCTGGAATCCGCCGGGCACCGCATAGGCGTAGCCCTCGTTCATCCAGTCTCGTTCGCGAAAATCCTGATCCCGCCGCAGCAGCAGCGCCAGGATCTGCTGTCGGCGGAAGCCGAGCCGGAAGTAGCGGGTCGCGAACAGTTCGTGGGCGATCAGCGCCTGGGGATGGGCGTTCAGCAGCGCGCCCACCAGAGAGTGGCCGCTGCGTGGATAGCCGATGAAGGTTACGTAGGCGCCCAGGTTCCGGAAAAGCCGCCGGTGCACCGCGTAGTCGATCCACGACGCCGGCCAGATCACCGCGAGCGAATAGGCGGTGCGCAGCCCCTCGGACTTTGTCACCTGGCCCAGCCGCCGCTGAAACAGAAACGATGCCGCCGACAGCCCCAAGCCCTCCCGCTGAAAACTTTTCCGGCCATCATACAGCCGGAAACCGGGAATTGAATACGGCCAAGCAACGATCCGCCGCCGGTCGGTCGCGACAATGTTGTGAAAATCTGGAGCGGGCGATGAGATTCGAACTCACGACCCCAACCTTGGCAAGGTTGTGCTCTACCCCTGAGCTACGCCCGCGCTCCGTCCGCATCCTGGGGCATCGCCCCGGTGCAGGCGGCGGATATTACGCATTGGCTTGGGCTTTGCAACACCAATCTTGCCGGAGAAATCATTGGCGCGTGCGGGGCTTCCCGAGGCGGCAAACCTTGACGGAACGCTTAATTTCACCACCTGATTGTGCTAGGTCACCGCCAGCGCGATCACCGGCCGGCGGTGCCCGATCTGGTCCTGACAATCCCGGCCCACAACGAACCGGAAGGCAAGCATGAGCACGTTGCAGGCGCCGCAAGGCGAGCTGATCAAGGATTCGGACACCGCCCATTTCATGGCCGACGTCATCGAGGCGTCGCGCGCGGTGCCGGTGATCGTCGACTTCTGGGCGCCGTGGTGCGGCCCATGCAAGCAGCTCACGCCGATCATCGAGAAGGTGGTCACCGCCGCCAACGGCCGCGTCCGGCTGGTGAAGGTCAATGTCGACGAGAACCAGCAGCTGGCTGCCCAGCTGCGCGTGCAGTCGATTCCCGCCGTGTTCGCGTTCTTCAACGGCCAGCCGGTCGACGGCTTCATGGGCGCGCTGCCGGAGAGCCAGGTGAAGCAGTTCGTCGACCGCCTGTCGGGCATGGGCGGGCCCGGGCCCATCGAGGAGATGATCGCGGCCGGGGGCGAGGCGCTGGAAGCGGGCGATTTCCAGAGCGCCGAGGCGATCTTCACCGAGGTGCTGGCGGCCGAGCCGGAAAACCTGGCCGCCTTCTCGGGCATCATCCAGGGCCGGCTGAAGTCCGGCGACATCGACGCGGCCAGGCAGATGTTCGCCTCGCTCGACGACGAGACCCAGGCGAAGAAGGAATTCGCCGGCGTGCGCGCCACGCTGCAGCTGGCCGAGCAGACGGGCGATGCGGGCGACGTGGCCGAGCTCAGGGCGAAGGTCGAGGCGGATCCCGCCGACAGCCAGGCCCGCTTCGACCTGGCGCTGGCGCTGTCCGCCGCCGGACGCAACGAGGAGGCGGCGAAGGAGCTGCTGCATATCGTCCGGCACGACAGGGCATGGAACGACGACGGTGCGCGCAAGCAGCTCGTCACCCTGTTCGACGCGTGGGGGCCGACCAGCCCGCTCACGGTGCAGACCCGCAAGTCGCTGTCGTCGCTGCTGTTCTCATGATGCGCGACTGGACCAGGCTGCCCAGCACCCTGCCGGTGTTTCCGCTGACCGGGGCGCTGCTGCTGCCGCGGGGCGCCCTGCCGCTCAACATCTTCGAGCCGCGCTACCGCGCCATGGTCGAGGATGTCATCAGGGGAAAGCGGGTCATCGGCATGGTCCAGCCCAAGGTCCACGAATCCGAGACCGCCGAGCCGCCGGTCTACGACATCGGCTGCGCCGGGCGGCTCACCGCCTTCCAGGAACTGGAGGACGGCCGCTACATCATCACCCTCACCGGCATCCGGCGCTTCAGGATCGCCGAGGAGATGGCGCGCACCACGCCCTACCGGCAGTTCCGGGTCGACTATGCCGACTACATGCAGGACTTCGAGCCCGAGACCGCCGGCACCGCCGACCGGGACTATTTCCTCAGGCTCATCCGCCAGTACGTCGACATCCAGGGCTACAACGTGGACTGGGACGTGATCGAGAACACCGACACCGAGACCCTGATCCACGCGTCGTCGACCCTGGCGCCGTGGGAGCCTAGCGAGAAGCAGGCCCTGCTCGAGGCGCGCGACATCGACCACCGTTACCAGACGCTGATCGCGCTCTACGAAATGGCGATCGCCCAGGCGCACGGCGCCGGCGGTTCGCTGCAATAACGGGAAATCCGGCCATGCCTTCGTCCAACGACGTCGATCCCAAGCTGCTCGAGATCCTGGTGTGCCCGCTGACCAAGGGTCCGCTGGAATACGACCGGCAGGCGCAGGAGCTGATCAGCCGCCAGGCCGGCCTGGCGTTCCCGATCCGCGATGGCATTCCGATCATGCTGGTCGACGAGGCGCGCAGCCTCGACGGCAAGTGACCGGCAAGCCGGCATGAGCACGGGGCCGTGGCCGGCCGATCTCCGCTTCAACCAGGCGGAGAGGCTGCTGGAAATCGACTTCGACGACGGCAGCCGGTTCCGCCTGTCCTATGAGCTGCTGCGGGTGGAAAGCCCGTCGGCAGAGGTGCAGGGTCACGGGCCCGACCAGAAGACCATCGTGCCGGGCAAGCGGAACGTGTCGGTCACTGGCGTCGTCCCCACCGGCAACTATGCCGTCCGCATCCAGTTCGACGACGGCCATGACACCGGCATCTACAGCTGGGATTACCTGTACGAGCTCGGCCGCAAGCAGGACGAGCTGTGGACGAAATATCTCCAGGCGCTGGACTGGAAGGGGCTGGGAAGGGACTGAACGGCGTCCCTTCCGCGCCCCGGTCTTACCGCTTCAGCAGCAGCTCGGCGATCTGCACCGCGTTGAGGGCGGCGCCCTTCAACAGCTGGTCGCCGGCGGCGAACAGGGCAAGGGTCCGGCCCGAAGGATCGGCGGTGTCGGCGCGGATGCGGCCCACCAGCACGTCGTCCTGGCCCGAAGCCTCGGACGGCATGGGGAAGTGGTTGGCGGCCCGGTCGTCCACCAGCTTCAGGCCCTGGCCGTCCCGAAGCAGGTCGCGGGCCTCCTCGGGCGTCACCTCGTCGTCGAACTCGACGCTGATCGACATGGCGTGGGCGCGCAGCACGGGCACCCGGATGCAGGTGATGCCGATCGGCAGATCATCCGCGCCCAGGATGCGGCGGGTCTCGGCGACCACCTTCAGCTCCTCGCCGTTGTAGCCGTTCTGCGGGTCCACGTCGGCGTTGTGGCTGAACAGGTTGAAGGCATAGGGATGCGGCAGCACCTTGGGCTCGAAGCTCTCGCCGCGCAAATAGGAGGCGGTCGACTCGCGCAGCTCCTCCATGGCGGCTGCGCCGGCGCCCGAGGCGGCCTGGTAGGTGGTCAGCCGCAGGCGGCGGATCGGATGCGCCTTGTGCAGCGGCGCCAGCGCCACGGTGGCGATGGCGGCGACGCAGTTGGGATTGGCGACGATGCCGTTGTGGCGGGCGATCATGTCGCCATTCACCTCGGGCACCACCAAAGGTACGTCCGGGTCCATGCGGAAGGCCGACGAGTTGTCGACCATGATGGCGCCGGCGCCCACGGCGTGCGGCGCATGGCGGCGCGAGATGGTGGCGCCGGCCGAGAACAGCGCGACGTCGACACCCTCGAAGCTGCGCTCGGTCAGTTCCTCGATGGTCACGTCCCTGCCCTGGAACGGCAGCACCTTGCCGGCCGAGCGGGCCGAAGCCAGGAGCTTCAGGCCGCCGACGGGGAAGCCGCGGCTTGCCAGGCAGTGGATGAGCTCGACGCCGACGGCGCCGGTCGCGCCGACGATTGCCACGACGGGCGCGTTGGAATTGATCTGACGGGGGGAGCTGGTCTGCATGATCGTCTCTTCCTTTGTTGGGGGAGAGACAGGGTCGGCGTGAGCGTGTCCCCGTCTCCGGGGCTTCCGCTGAAATGCCGCTCTTAACCCGCGCGCACCAGCGAACGCCCCGCCGAAGCGGTCGTTTTCGTCGTGGTGGTGGTCGTGGTCATGGACATGGGGCGCACGTCTAACATGGGCGCGCCGGCATGGCAACCTGCGCCTGCCGCATGGCTCCCGGCCGGTATCGGGCAAAAAATAGGGCCGCCCTCTTTCGAGGGCGGCCCAGTCACAGGCAAAGAAACGTGATCAGGCGGTCGCGTGGTCGATGACCTTCGCGCCCGTGCCGTTGATGGGGATCTGGCGCGGCTTGCGCTCCTCGGGAACCTCGCGGACGAGGCTGACATGCAGCAGGCCGTTCTCGAGCGAGGCGCCGGTGACCTTAATGGTGTCGGCGAGGTGGAAGCGGCGCTCGAAGGCGCGCTTGGCGATGCCGCGGTGCAGGTAGACCGGCTGGTTCGCCTCGGTCTCACCCTCGGCCGGCTCGGTCTTCTGGGCGCGGCCCGAGATCACGAGCACATCGTCCTTCACCGTCACGTCGAGTTCCTCGTCGGTGAAGCCGGCGACAGCCATGGTCACGCGGTAGTCGTCGTTGCCGGTCTTCTCGATGTCGTAGGGAGGATAGCCGCCGTCGCCGTTGAAGCGGGTGGCGTTGTCGAGCATGCGGACCAGATTGTCGAAGCCCACGGCCGAACGCATCAGGGGGTTGGTGTCGAATACACGCATCTTACTCTCCGTTGAGCAATAAGGGTTCTGGTGGCCCACCATCCGGTCGGGCCGGTTTTCGCGTCGCCGGGCCCGTCAGCGGCGCCCGACGTTTGGACATTTGGGGAAGGTTTCGGGGCGTTCAAGAGGGGTGTCGGGAGATTTTCGGGCCGTGCGCGAGATTCCCAGGGCACCTTAGTGCGCTGTTATCATTCTCATATCCTCATTCCTTGCGAGGAGCCCTTCGACGCCGCCTGCGGCGGCGCTCTGGACAGGCTACGCGGCGCGGCAACCCAGGGCGTCGTGAAGCTGCGCCATCGCCTGGGTTGCATCGCGGCTTCGCCTCCTCGCAATAACGGAGAAGTTGACGAGGGCTTCACTCCGCTTCGTCGAGCAGGTTCTTGAACACCTTGCCCTCCTTCTCGAACTCGCGCTGGATGCCTTTCACCGCGTCGTCGATGCCGATGGCGAGTTCGCCCCTCGCGATCGCCTTGATCGCCGCGAACTGCACCACGTTGACGATGTTGCCCCCCGACAGCTCGAATCGGGCAAGGGCGCAGGCGAGGTCCTCGCGGCCCTTGCGGTCGGGCAGGGCGCGGCGCCAGATGTCGCGGCGCTCGTCCTCGGCGGGGAAGGGGAAGCGGATGATGGCGTTGAACCGGCGCAGGAACGCGTCATCCATGTTGGCGCGGAAATTGGTCGCCAGGATCACCAGCCCGTCGAAATCCTCCACCCGCTGCAGCAGGTAGCTGACCTCCTGGTTGGCATAGCGGTCATGGGCGTCCTTGACGCTGGTGCGCTTGCCGAACAGGGCGTCGGCCTCGTCGAAGAACAGGATCCAGTCGCGGTTGCGGGCCTGGTCGAACAGGGCCGCCAGGTTCTTCTCGGTCTCGCCGATATATTTCGAGACCACCGTCGACAGGTCGACCCGATAGACATCGCGCCCGGTTGTTTTGCCGAGGAGCGTGGCGGTCAGGGTCTTGCCGGTGCCGGGCGGACCGTGGAACAGGGCGCGGTAGCCTGGACGCAGCCGGCCTTCCATGCCCCACTCCTGCATCAGCGTGCGGCCGTGCGCGACCCAGTTCTCCAGCTCGGCGATGCGCTCGCGTGTGTCGGCCTCGAGCACCAGGTCCTCCCAGCCCAGCGCGGTCGTGATGCGCCGGGCAGGAAAGGCGGCACTGAACGCCGGGGCCTGGGCGGTGCCAAGCGTGAAGCGCTCGATCCAGTCGCGGGCCATGACGATACGGCCAGACAGCAGCGGTGCTCCGCCTTGCGGCGCCTCCAGTCGCAGCACGCCATCGGTGGCGAACCAGTGGTCGGGCGAGAACAGACGCTGCACCTCGAAGCGGCCGTCCAGGTCGTCGCCGGCCAGCAGGAAGGCGGCGGTCTCGCCGGTGGGCAGGAAGGTGCGGCTGCCGTCGTCGCGGATGCCGCCGATCTCCGGGAAATCGCCCTCGCGCGCCAGCGCCGCGCGGATCTCGGTGTCGAGCAGGGTCGGCCGCACATGGGGCGCCAGCGCCAGCAGCAGCATCACATATTCGTCGAACGGCGGCTGGCGCTCGCGGATGAAATCGCCCAGCCGCGAGCCGTCGTCGAAGAACGCCAGCCTGATCTCGCCGTTTTCGGCAAGCTCTCCACCGGTGATGCGCGCCCGGACCAGCCGCGCGAGCACGCCCAGCGCCGCGTCCAGATTGTCGGCATTGGAGGGAATGGGCAGTTCGCGGTTCATCGGTTGCCTCTCGATGCAGCGCAAAAGCTCCTCCGTGTCCCTGAGCCTGTCGAAGGGCATTGCAGCGCTCGTGCAATGCCCCCTTCGACGCCGCCTGCGGCGTCGCTCAGGACGGGCTTCGACAGGCTCGGGGACACGGTGACGATTGAGTCTGGCATTATCTTCCCCTCCTCAATCCATGGTGACATGGACGCCGACCGCGTCGTAGGCGGCCTTGACGTATTGCCGCCGCGTCGCTTCGCGCTCACCGCCGAACTTGAGCCAGATCCGGTCCTTCATGTTGGTCTTGGAGGTGAACGGCCCGGTCTTGCGTTCCGCGATGATCACGTCGGTGACGAAATACAGGGTGATCGCTTTGTCCTGCTTCTGCAGCGCGCCCAGCAGCGCGGTCGGCCCGTCCCGGTTGATGGCTGGCGGCGTCACCGCAAGGTCGGGCAGCGGCGGTTTGTCGTCCTTCTTGCCCTTCGGCGTCGGGTCGCGCTCGATCTTGGTCGAGGCAGCACTGGCCGTCTTGTAGATGCCCCATCTGGCCTCGATGTAGTTGGGAAACGCGTCGGCCGGGTAGGGCGCGCCGGTAGTCCACGCCGCGGGCGGCGGCGTGGTCGACGGCCAGTAGGTGATCTTGAAGGTGTACCAGATGGGCTGGCGGTTGGCTTCGACGCCCTCGGTCGAGGACTGGATGGCGGGCTGCTCCACCGCCGCCGAGAACGGCGTGTTGAACAGGTCGCCGCGCGCCGGCGTGAGGTTGCTGTCGACGGCGTCACCGCCCAGCTTGTGCGGCAGCAGGTGCATTCGGACATATTTGGCGCCGCCCGAGGTGAGCTTGGCGCCCTGCAGATCCTTCCAGCCGTGCAGGTTGCCCACATGATCGCCGGATTCCGTGCCGGTCTTCACCTTGTATTTGTATTTGTTCTTCGGCGTGCCGGCGACGATGTAGTCGGCCTCGAAGGCCTTCGCCTTCATGTTGTTGGCCATCACCGGCAGCTTGGCGGGAGGAAAGTCCTTGGAATCGCCCGGATCGAAGAACTTGCTCAGCCAGTTGGTTCCCAGATGGTCGAGATGTTTCTCCAGGTCCTTGACCAGCTTCTCGTTGTCGTTCACCGGCTTCTTGGCATTGGCGGCGGCGCCGCTGGAATCCGCCGCCTTCAGGGCGTTCTCGGCGGGAACCACTTTGGCCTTGTGGTAGGTCTCGGCGGCGGTGACGTCAGCCAGTGAATAGTTGGTGCCGCCGGCCTTGGCCTGCGCCTTGCGGTCGGCGAGGAACGCCGGGATGTGGGTCGGATTGGTGCTGGCGACGTAGAGCTTCGCCGACTTCTTCTCGCCCTTGTAGGACAGGGTGTGGGCATGGCCGGACTTGTCCTTGAATCCCGCCTTGGCCTTCCACCAGCTGGCGATCTTCTTGACGACCTCCTTGGCCTTCTCCTTGGCTTTCTTGGCGCCCGCCTTCGCCTTGCCGATGATCTTCCTGGCGAACTTCACGATCTTGTCGACCACCATGTCGATCGCCTTGTTGATCGGCTTGGTGATGGTCTCGATCACCTTCTTCACCTGCTTGGCTATGCCGCCCAGGCCAAGGATCGAGGCAAGCAGCGAGATCAGCACCGGCACGATGCGTGACAGGGCGTTCTCGACGGCGGTGGCGACCTTGCCGAAATTTCCCGAGGCGATCTCGGCGACGGCCTCGTAGACCGACAGGATGAAGTCCTTGATCTGCTGGTAGCGCTCGATCAGGAACATCACCAGGTCGAACAGCAGCTTGATCGCCTTGACGATGGCCGAGGCCGGGTTGGTCAGCGACAGCAGCCAGACGATGCCTTCCTTGATCACCGTGGTGATCAGCCAGCTGCGGATCGCGCCAAGCACCGTTTCCTTGAGGTTGGAGAGCTGGCCCTTGATCTCCTCCCACAGCGCGCCGGGGCCTTCCGTCACCAGCCGCTTCAGCAGCGCGAAGCCCTTCTCGACCACATCGAATACCTTGGCCGAGGCGGGGAATTTCTTGATCACCCGGGCCTTGATGTTGTCGTAGGTCAAGCCCAGCACCTGCAGCACGATGGACAGGATGCCCTTCGCGCTGAACTCGAACGGGCCGGTGATGTTGACCTCGCCCAGCGCGCCGGTCAGCCAGCCGATCACGCCCTCGATCAGGTGCTTCTTGATGTTCTTGAAGAAGTTGCCGATGCCGTCGCCGACCGCGCCGAACAGGTTCTTGATGAACTTCACCGGGTCCTTGAGGATCGACATGATCGCCTTGCCGGCGCGGTCGAGGAAATCGAACACCGGCTTGGGATCGACCCCGGCGATCTCGCAGGCGCCCTCGATGGCGGCGCGCAGCGCCTCGGCGAAATCTCCCTGCATCACTGCCCCGACCACGCGAACGGCGGTCTTCAGCGCGGTCTGGAAGGTGGACAGGATCTTGTCGAGCGCCGCGGCCAGCCCATCGGCCAGCTTGGTCACCGTCTCGATCGCCTTGTCGGCCACCGCGTTCACGCCGTCGATCGCCGTGTCGGTCACCGCGTCGATGCCGTCATTGATACGCTTGGCGAGGCCCGGGAACGTATCCTTCAGGTATTTGTCGACCTGGGACTTGGCCCAGTCGCGGAACTTGTTCAGCTTGTCGACCACCCAGTTGCGGGCGGCGTTGATCAGGCCGATGGCGGCGTTTTTCGCCTTCTCGATGATGGTCTTCACCGCGTTGCGCACGGCGGTGAACACCTTGTCGATGGCTTCGGTGATCGCCTTGACCGCTTTCTTGATCGCGCTCTTGACCCGGTCCCACCAGCTCTCCTCTTCCTGCTCCTCTTCGAGCTTCTTCTTCTTCTCGGCGGCTTCCTTCTCGCCGTCGGCCTTCTTGTCCTCGGCTTCCTTCTCGCCGTCGTCCAGCTCCTTGCGGGCCTTGCCTTCCTCGGACTTGACGTGATCGCCGATGTCCTTGCGCGCCGTCGTCTGCTCCTTGGCGGCGTCCTTGTTGAAGGCATTGACGTGGTCGTAGGCCTCGCCGATGCCCTCGCCCTGGAGCTTGGCCACCTTGCCCCTGTTGTCGATCACCAGCTTGCGCTGGGCGTCGTCGGTAGCCGAGTTCATGTCGGCGGCGGCCTGCTGGGCGGTGTCGATCTCGCTCCTGCTCTCGGTGTCGCGGGCGCTGGCCGCATCGGCGGTCTGGGTGCGCGCCTCGGCCAGGTTAGGCGTCAGCTTGGCCGCCACCTTGGCGTCGGCCGCGTCGCGTACGTCCTGCGGCAGCGGCGCCTCGGCATAGGCGGCGACGTTGTCGTCGGCCTGCGGCTCGATGGTGGCGGCCGGCTCCTCCGACACGGCGACGGGTCGCTGCTCGTCGATCATGCGCGGCTGGATGTTGGTCTGGCCGGGATGCTCGCGGAACGCCTTGGTCTGGCTGTCGCGCTGCTCGGTGACGGCGGTCTGCGCATCGGCCTTCTGGGTGTCCATGCGGCCGGTGTCCGCTTCCCCCTCGAGCGCCACGTTGGGCCGGTCGCCTGCCGAGGTGTCGATGCTGCCGTCCTTGGTCCTGATGCCGGTGACGAAGCTGCGCAGGAAGTTCTTGAAGGCATCCCAGAACGAGCCGCTGTCCTCCTTGTCCAGCTCCTCGTCACGATCGGCGTTGCCCTTGAAGGGCTGCGGCGTCGGATCGGACACGGCGGCGATGGCGCCCGGGTCGGCCTCGGTCACGCCGTCACCGACCTCGGCGGTCGGAATGGGAAGGTCGTCCGGGCTGGTGATCGGCGCATCGACCGCACCTGAGGTCTTCGCTTCCAGCACCGGCGGATTGTCCGCCAGGGCCTGCTGCTCGCCCTTCATCTTGCCGTCGATGGCGGGACCGAGCGCCGGCTGGGTCGCCGCCATTACCGACGGGCTGGCGTCGATGAATTTCGTCGTCGCCTCGTCGGACGAGCCGGACAGGTCGGCCTGCTCCACCTGGGCGACCTGCTCTGCCGGGCCGGCGTCCGGTTTTGGCGGCAGGCTCAGGTCGGGCTCGGGCGGCGCCTCCAGGCTGACCTCGGGCGCGGGCGGCTCGACGCCGGTCTCCAGCGCCTCGACCTCGGGACGCGGGCCGGTCTCGGTGGGCCCCTTGGTTTCGGGGGCCGCGGGTTCGACACCTGCCGCCTCTGCGTCCTCGACGGGCGTGGGCTCGCGGCTCACGGTCACCATGGGCGCGGGCGGCAGGTTCATCTTGCCGACCGGATCGAGGAAGTGGTCCCAGCGCGACAGCGGGTCCCAGCGTTCCTGCACCTGGCCGCCCAGATTGTCGTCGCCCGCCGTGTTGCCGTTGACCGTGGCGACCCTGGTCATCTTGACCGGCTTGCCCTCGGCGTCCTTGGCGCTTTCCAGTCCGGTCACCATGGCGAAGTGGTTGTTGGGCAGCACGTCGATGGCGATGTCGCCCTTGCGCGGCAGCTCGCCCGAGGGACGAAGCTTCATGGCGTCGATCCCCGGCGCGCCCAGCTTCCAGTCCGGGATCGGGATGCCCGCCTTTTTCATCGCCCACCAGGTGAAGATGCCGCACCAGCTCGGCAGGGCGTCCATGCGAACCTTCTTGCCGTCCTTGTCGGTCTTCTCCAGATAGGTGGGCTTGTCGATGACTGCCTCGCTCACCACAGGCCCGCCGAATGCCGTGTTGAAGTAGTCGCGCAGTCGTTCCCAGCCCGTGCGCTTGCCGTCGCCGCTGGTCTTCTTGGCGTTGACCTTGCCGATCTCGCCGCGCGCCAGCCGGATCGCCTCGACGATCTCGGGGCGCACCTCGTAGCCGTCCGCCGCCTCGCCATCCGGAGCCAGCCTGATCACAGTGGCGTCCGCCTCGGCGGCCGGCTCGGGCCGCGCCGCGCCCTGCTGCACCGTGTGGGTCAGCTCGTGGGCCAGCAGATGCCCGCCCTCGCGGGACGAGGGATCGAACTTGCCCTCATTGAAGAAGATGTCGTTGCCGCGGGTAAAGGCCTGCGCCTTCAGCGCGCCGGCCAGCAGCACGGCGGCGGAGTCGGTGTGGATGCGGATGCCAGAGAAGTCGGCGCCGAACTGGGCCTCCAGCTTCTGGCGCACCGGGCCGGGCAGCAGGTTGCCCCTGCCGCGCGCCGCGCGAACCTGCCGCGCCACCTCGTCGGACGCCGACAGCCCGGCCGTGTTGCCGCGCGCCTGGACCTCGTCCTCTTCCTCCTTGGCTTGTGCTTCTTCCTCTTCCTTCTTCCGAAGCTCCTCGTCCTCCCTTGCTTGGATGTCCTCGGGCTCTTCCTGCTCCGCCTTCTGGAGTTCCTCGTCCTCCCCCTTCTTGTGAAGCTCCTCTTCCTTGCCCTTTTTCTGCAGCTCCTCGTCGGGCTTGGCCTGGGCTTCTTCCTCTTCCTTCTTGCGGAGTTCCTCGTCCTCCTTCGCCTGGGCCTCCTCGTCCTCCTGTTTGCGAAGCTCCTCGTCTTGCTTGGCCTGGAGCTTCTCCTCCTCGGCGGCCTTGGCCTGCGCCTCGTCTTCCTCCTTGCGCTGGGTCAGCGGCGTGACGTTGGTCGCGAGGCCGCCACGCGCCGACTTGCCGTCCACCACCTTGTCGGCGACGCTGTCGGCCTCCTGTTCGAAGCGGTCGCCGGGCTTTCCGACGCGCAGCCTGGCCTGCATCTCATCCTGGGACTTGGCCTGTACCGCGCCGAAGAACGGTTTGCGCGCGCCGCCGCCCTTGGCCTTGTCGGCGGCGGCGGGGGTGCTCTGGCGTGCGGCGGCGGTCTTCATCTCTACCGCCAGTCCACGGCCATGAGCTGCCGCATGAACGGCGTCTTCACCCGCGACAGGGTCCAGGGCAGGTCGTCGAGCAGGATGTCGATGCCCTTGCGCTCGACGCTCAGGGTCCACCCGCCGCCATTTCTGCGCAGCGTGCCCATTCGCGACAGGAAACCGTCGCGCAGGCCCGCCGGTGTTGTCTTGCCCAGTCTGCCCCAATGGGCGATGACGCCGTCGAGCAGCGCGGCCGCCTCCGTGCGTTCGGCTTCGGTCAGCGCGATGCGGTGCGGTACGGGCTCGGCGATCGCCATGCCGCAGAGCAGCTTGAACAGAATGGTCTCGGGTTCGGGCGCGTCCTCCGCGCCGGTCGCCAGGTGATGGACGAGCAGCACCGCGCGCGCCTGCGCGGCGGCGTCGCGGAACCTGCCCGGCCCGGCGAGCAGGCCGACGCGGTCGAACAGTGTCGACAGGAACGGATGCAGCAGCACCGCGCCTGCCGCATGGACCGGGCGCGGCATTCCGGTCGGTGATGGCTCGACCGGCTCGTCGCCGGTCGCTTGCTGTGGCGGGACGGCTGAGGATTCGGTCTCTCGGGTATCTGGTTCATAGGCAGCACGGAATTTGGCAGCCTGCACGGGCGCGAAACCGGCCGGCAGGTCCGGCGACACACGGTTGTCGAGCGATGCGTAGAGCGCGACCGCCTCGCCCAGCTCTGGCGTCGGCGAGCCTGCGGCCAGCGAATGGAACAACGCGGCGAGGCGCGGCACGAGCGCCTCAGGCGGCGGAGCGTCCGCACGTGCCGGTACATCCGGTCCGAACATGGTCAGCGCGGCGGCGACATCGTTCGGCAACAGGGCGCGGAGCAGGCGCCGGACCAGCGCCGCCGGCAGCTGCCTCGCCAGCCGCTCGGCGGCCCGGCGGCGGATCAGCACGGTGCGCAGACGGTTCGCGAGCCGCGAAATCTCGGGCGCGGCGAGTGCGAGCAGCGCATCCGCCAACGCCGCCAGCGCGCCGCCCGGACCCGGCCACGGCATCTCGCCTGTTTCGAGGAAGGCGATGAGCTCGGCCGCATCATCCCGGGTTGGCTCGGGCGCAGTCTGGTGCGCCACCGAGCGCTCGAGGGCAGAGGCGATGCCCTCGGCGAGGTGCCTGGTGAGCCCGGTAATGTCGGCTGGCGGCCCGCGAAGCACGCCCAGGTCGATCTCGATCCGGCCGAGTCGGACCAGCGCGCCGGGTCGGTCGATGCTGTCCAGCGCGGCTTCCAGCGCCGGCGCGATCACCGCGTCGAAACGGGCGCGGACGGCGTCGCCGAAGGCCGAGGCGGCAGCATCGTCGGGCGCCTCGATGTCGAAGACCACCCGTCCGATCCTGTGCGCCGATGCGCCCATGGTTCCTGCCCTAGGCCTCGATCACCAGCTTGACTGGCACGGTCTGGCCGGCCCGCAGGCTGATCTCGACCGGCTGCGACTTGACCTGGCCCACGGTGGCCACGAACGAATACTTGCTCTGCTTCAGCGTCAGTATGGCGGTGGCGCCGATCCGCTGCTCCGAACTGGAATTGTCGCGCAGGTCGGTGACGGACAGGACCGAGCGCGGCAGCGGTGTCTCTTGGCCGCGAACCCGCTGGAACACGCTGATCTCGGCGATGCCCGTTTCCCCTCGCGTCGGCGTCGGTGTTGGGGTTGGTGTAGGTGTCGGCGTGGGCGTGGGTGTGGGCGTCGGCGTCGGCGTCGGAGTCGGCGTTGGCGTTGGAGTAGGCGCGGGAGTGGGCGTAGGCGTAGGCGTTGGTGTTGGTGTGGGGGCGGGCGTGGGCGTCGTATCGCGGATGATGCCGTCGCCGCGGATCAGCCGCTTCTCGATCACCAAGTCCGAGCAGTCATCGCAGCACAGATAGGGCAGGCAGAAGTCGCCCAGCACCACGAATTCGTCCAGCAAATCGTCGCTGCGGGGCTTGCTGGACGCGAGGAGCGCCTGCGCGGCGATCTGGGCGACCACGTCCGGCCCGCCCGTGCCGGTCATGTCCTTGAACGCGGCTTCCAGGGTGCGCTCCAGGGTGCCGAGCGCCGCCGGAATGCCAGCCTGCAGGTCGCGGCGGGTGCCGTAGAGCAGCACATAGGTGCCGCCGACCGGCACGCCGCCCTTGTGCTCCAGCCCGGGATGCTTCTTTGCGTAGCCGGGAAGGATCATCTCCTCGAACATGGCCTTGAGGCGCTTGGCGAGCTCGGTCGACAAGGCCGAGCCGGAGAACTGGGCAGCCGACGCGGCGACCGTCTCACGCTTGGCGATGATGGCGGCGTTGGCGGCGGCGATCTCGCGCGTGGTCTTTGCCGGGTCGGTCTCCGCCTTCGCCGCGTAGGTCTCGTAGGCGTCGGCGAAGCCGCGCATGGCGGCGCTGAACCGGTCCTGGTCGAACTCGGCGATCGAGGACACGCTGGTCACCTTCATCACCTCCTCGGCGCGGGCCATCAGGGCCACGGCGGGATAGATGGCGGCGGCCACCTCGTCGCGCTTGGTCGGGTCGATGATGCCGGCCACGTCCCTGACCCGGTCGATCAGCTCGCCGCCGATGGTGCGGTCGCGGACCCGGTCGAAGATCAGGCCGACCGCATCCGCCTCGACGGGATTTGTGTCCGCTTCCACCACCAGTTTCCGAACCGTGTCGTCGGGAAGCCCGCCCTGGCCGCGCAGCATGGTCAGCACCCGGCTGCTGGTGTCCCGGACCTGCAGTTCCTCCTCGTGGTCGAGCACCAGCATGGCGCGCTGGAAGTCGCCTGTCGCGACCAGCGTCTCGCGCGGCTGCGCGGCTTCCACGATGGCGGAATGGGTCCCGGTGATGGTGAAGCCGGCTTTGCCCGTCTTGGTGGCGTTGAGACGGCCCAGGGTCCGCACCAGCCAGACCATGAACGCGAACAGCGTCGACATGATCATCAGGAAGATCACGTCCAGATCGCGCATCTTGCACAGGAGGAGCTGTTGCACCGCCCTGAGCGCCAGCTGCTGCGACGTCTGGTCGGGCGTGATGCCGTAACCCAGCCAGACGGGTTCGACGGCGAACGATACGCCCAGCTGGCGCTTCATGGTGATGAGTTCGGCCATGGCGGTGCCCAGCGGCTGGCCCAGAGTTCCCTCGATGCGGATGAAATCGCCGTCCTGCCGGAAGGTCAGGGGATGGGTCTTTACCCGCGAGAACTGATAGGAATAGACCGTGCCCATCAGATTGGCGCGCGCCTTGCGCCACGACCAGTTCAGGAACAGGTCGCCGGTCCGCTGGAACCGGTAATAGAAGGGGATGGCCCGGTCGCCCAGCGGCGCCGCCCCGTCGCGCGAGGGCGTCAGCACGATCTCGGCGCCCAGCGCCGTGCGGGTGGAATAGGTCTGGGCCAGCAGCACCATGCGCGAGAACAGGGCGTGCAGTTCGGAGCCCCGGTCGCCGCCGCCGCCGACCGCGGGCGAGGGCACGAAGTGGTGCCGCCGCGGGGCGGGCGCGCCTTCCGGCGCCGGGCCCTCCTTGATGTCCAGCGGGTCGTAGTTGGCGAACTCGGCCAGGGTCCTCGGCGCCTTGCGGAACGACACCGGCGCGGCGACGGCGTCGCCCGCCAGCACATGGCGCGGGAATCGCCCCACATCCGGACAGCACTCCGCCTCGAACAGCGCCGCCGCCTCGATGAACTCGTTGTGGGCACGGACGATGTCGTGGACGCCGGCATAGAGGTACTGCACCAGCATCGGCCTCGCGCCGAAGTCGGCCAGCATGTTGAGGAAGTGGTGCTTCGGGACCGGCCCTTCCGGGAACGCGCCTTCGGGGAACATGTCGAGCAGCAGCGGCTCGTAGGCGTCCCACGCCGCGCGCATGGCGGGCTGAAGCTGCGACATGCCCTTGGCGGCGATGCCGAACAGGCCGGCGTAAAGCTCGCCCAGCGTGTCGATGCCGTTGCCCGCCACGTTGATCTTGTCGAGCAGGATCGGCTCCAGGTCGCGTCGTGGATGGTTCGCCCGGTCGACCGGTATGCCGGCGATCTGCGCTTCCTGCTGCAGGATCTTGTCGGCGGTGGCGCGGGTGACCAGCAGGCGGCGCAGGGTCAGGTTCATCTCGGACCCCTTGTCCGAGCAGTCGTTGACGTCGCAGTTCTTCAGCGATTCCAGATTGGTCTCGAGGAACAGCATCACCGTCTTGTCGGCGACGAAATTGTCGTCGAGCCGGATCGGCGCGGTCTCGCCAGGCGCCGGGATGAAGTCGGTGGGCAGCAGTTCCCAGGCCTGGCGCTGGTTGTTGCCATCGAACAGGAACGGATAGCGGGCGGCGGCCTTCTGCTCGGCCGTCGCCTCGGGGTTGGACGGCACCGGCACCGCGTAGGCGCGCACCCGGTCGAGGGCGACCGCGTCCTCGGCGATCAGATAGCCCTCGGATGTGACCGCGCCGCCCTTCGACAGCGTCAGCGTGTCCGTCGCGGGGTTCCAGTCGGGCTTCAGGCCGCAGACGATGCCGATGCCCACCAGCCGCGACCGGGTCAGCCGCTCCTGCGGTTCCAGGTAGTCAATGATGTCGTTCAGGTTCTCCGAGGTGAGAACCTGGCCGTTCTCGAAAACCGGGTAGAAGGTCTGGACGTTCATGTCACACCTGCTTCAGAAGATGCCGAGGGCGGTGGAGCCCAGCCGGACGATGGTTTCGTTCTCGCCCTCGTCGCAGTCGTGCAGCGAGGCCGCCGGATAGACGGTGTTGAGCGCTTCGAGGATGTCGATCAGCCGCTTCGCGGTGTTGCGCACGGTGGTCGCGTTGATCTTCGGCGCGGCCCAGGCGGCGCGCCATGCGCGGTGGGCGGCGTCGAGTTCGGTCATCTGCGACTGGCTGATCCAGCAGATCTTCACCTGCACATGGGCCGGCGCTTCCTCTCGCAAGGTGCGCTCGAGCAGCGCGCGGAAGTTCAGGTTGCGGAAGCGCTCGGGCCAGTAGGGCAGGACCACCGAGACGCGGAAGGAATACGGGTCCTCCTCGCTGCAGAAGCCGCAATCCTCGCCCAGGCAGACCGACATCAGCCTGTCTCCGGTGGCGCGCGGGCGCAGCAGGATGTGCTCGATCAGGTGCATCCCTTCCGAATTGCACAGGTCCGATGCGAGCAGCGCGTCGTAGCGGTCGATGACGGCGCGCGCCGCCTGAGTCGCCGCCATCTCGGTGTCGAAGGTCTTGTTGTGGGTCAGCGTGCCGCCGCCGGCGACGATCGCCATGGTGAAGGTGGTCGTTCCCTGGCTCTCGGCGATGCTGAAGGCGCCCTCGTCGCGCAGGTCCGCATAGGCCTTGGTTGCGGCGTCCGTCGCCGCCTGCTCGGTCGCGAACAGTTCCTGCGAGGCGAACAGCAGCTGGTTCCCCGCATCCCGGATGGTCACGCGGAACTGGTTGCCCTGCTTCTGGGTGCCGAAGAGGGCGGCGAAATGGCCGGCGCAGGCGAGGTCGCGCCGGGTCAGGTCGTCGATGCCGAGCAGGCGGCCGGCGCGGCGCTCGAGCCCGGAGACATTCTCCGTGTTCCAGACGTCGGCGGATTTCTCCGGGATCAGGTTGCTGGCCTGGCCGCGCTCGCGCGACAGCTTCGGGTAGTCGGCGAGGAAGTCGATCTTGTCGCCGATCAGCTGGGCCGACGTCCTGAGCCGGTCGCCGGACAGCCGGAACGACAGCAGCGCATAGTCGGCGAAGCGTTCGGCGAAGCGGGCGATCAGGTGATCGAGCGCCCGGTTGCGCCGGTCGAGGAACTCCTCCTCGGTCTCGGTCAGGCGGGTGCGCGTCGTCTCGTCGGCCAGCGCGGCCTTCTCGACGTAGAATTCGTCCGGGAAGGCGTCGAGCGAGCCGGCGGTCTCGGTCACGAACTGGCTGAACCAGGTTCGCGTCAGCGTCTTGTCCAGCGAATAGAGCCGGCGCAGATTGGCGAGCTGTCCCAGATAGTCGGCGAGGATCTGGTCGAAAAAGGTCAGGTAGCCCTTCAACTGGCGCGCCTTGGCGATCCGCTCGGGCGATTCCGTGTCCGAAATCCTCGCCGTGCCGATCTTGTAGGTGGCGGGGAAGTCGTGCTGCACCGAGTAGAACGCGTCCGGATTGCGCCAGCGGCCGATCGGCACGGGCAGGATCTGGTCGGGCGGCACGTAGAGTTCGCGCCGGTCCAGTCCGCGCAGATAATCCAGTGTGCGCTCGAATTCCGTGACCTGCGCCCGGTACGGGATGCCGGCCTTGTGGAACAGGATCTTCGAGGCTTCCATGTAGAACACCGGCTGGTGTCCGGCCGGTACCGCGAGCGTCCATTTGGCGGCCGGGCCGCCGGGCAGGCCGGCGGCATCATAGGCGCGCAGCTGCAGGTTGCTGATCGCCTCGACGCCGTCGATGTCGACGACGATGTTGATGATGTCGGAGGCCTGCACCTTGCGCCGCAGCTCGCTGGCGGCCAGGTCCTCGTCGGTGATGAAGCCCGGCTTGGTGAACACCTGCTGGCCGCCCACGGTGAAGTCGAAGTCGATGAATGGCCCGTTGAAGATCTCGTCGGGCTGGCGGCCATCGGCCAGCATCTCCTCCAGCGTGTGATAACGCACCGGCGCCGACAGGTATTTCTCGATGGCGTGGAACACCTGGGCCTGGACCAACTCCATGTCGGCCTCGGGCTTCACTTCGATGTCGGCGCAGATGCCGACGCGGAACGGGGTCACCGTGGCGATCGACAGATAGTCCTCGCAAAGCCCGCGGTGCGCGTGGAGGACGCGCGAGACGGCGGCGAGCGCCTGGGCGCGGCGCTGCTGCTTCTGCCAGAACAGCGGCACCAGATCGTCGGCGACCGCGGCGAGCAGCACCGGCCGCACGGTTTGGGCGGTGATGTTGAGCGCCGGCTTGTCCGGGCGCGGCCGGTCCTCGATCACCCGCAGGATGCAGGGGTCGAAGGTCAGGCTCTGGCCGCCCGTCAGGGTCACGGCCAGCTTGACGCTGAAGCCCGCCTGGACGGTCGTGACGGCGACGCTGTCGATGCTGGCGAGGTCTCGCGACAGGTCGATCGTGCCGAAGGCGGGATCGGTGATGTCGAAGCCCAACACGGCACCTTTCAGCGGGCCTCGGCGCACCTGATAGATCAGGCCTGCCTCGTTCATCGAGCCGAGCAGGTCGTCGATCTCCAGCTCCACCAGGACCTTGTAGAGGCCGGAGAGTTTCACCGAATGGTTCTGCTGGTTGGCCTTGTTCACCGTTTCGTAGCTCAGCGCGTCGGCCAGGCAGTCGGCGTGGATCGGTACCTCGGATAGCCGGTAGTTGCCGGGCTCGGCCGGGTTCTGCATGGGATCGAGCCAGGCGTTGCGCAGGCCTTCGATCCGCAGCAGCAGGCGGCGATAATCGGCGACGGTGCGCGGCGCCGTGGTCAGCACCTCGTGGGTCGGCGCCAGACCCGAGACGCTGGACGGGTCCATCTTGCCGTCCGGACGGGTCATCAAGTCCCTGGTGTCGAAGCCGGTGCGGTAGGCCAGGTCGGTCAGCGCATAGGCGAGGATCTCCAGCGTGGTGATGCCGGGGTCGTGCAGATTGTGGTCGGTCCACAGCAGTCCCGACAGCTTCTGGATGTGGCTCAGGCCTTCGGCGCGCAGGAACGCGTAGTCATAAGCCGGTTCCAGGTCGATCCTGCGGTCGATGCTGCGCGCCTCAAGCATTGCCTGGCACCTCCGCTATGCTGTGCCTTGCGGCCGAAACCAGGATCGAACGCGCCGTTGTCGCCTCGACCGTCTCCACATCCACCGGCGTCCAGCCGCCCGCCGGCGCGTCGATGTCGACCTTGTGAAACAGGCGGAAGTCGATGACGTAGTCCACCTCGGACCGCTCCTCGACGAAATCGATGATCGAGGATTTCCACAGCTTGCCGCCGAAGGCGATCTCGCCGCCGCCCGGCCGCGCCCAGGGCGTCAGGAAGTCGATCACCGCCTTGTTCAGCTCGTCCTTGTAGAAAGCGATGTCGCCGATCTCGGGCCGGAAGCGGACCTTGAAGTCCACCTGGACCTCCTCGAATTTGGGATTCTGAACCTCGAGCCGCACGAAGGGCGAGACGCGCTTGCGCAGGAAGGCGTCGACCGCCGTCAGCGTGGCCTGGTCGGTGTAGGGCCGCAGCGGGTCTCGCGCGTTCTGGCCATGAGTCCAGGGAACGGTGACGACCGTGACCGCGCCGGGCATCATCTCGTTGTCGGCGATGATGACGTTGGCGGCGCTCCGCTTCAGTTCCGTCGTGCCCAGACACCTGACCCGGTAGAGGCGCGGGAACGCTTCCAGCACCAGCGCCTCGTAGTCGAACATGGTGACGGCTCGGTCCTTGTGCCTCAGCCGCTCGCTGACCCGGGTGGCGAAGGCATCGGGCCGCTCGACCGGGCGGCCGTCGAACGAGCTGTAGGGCTGGACGATCTTCTTGATGGCGAGATCGGGCGCCGCGAGCTTCGAGATGCTGCCCGCCGGCAGCGGCGTCTCGAGGAAGGCCGGGTCGTTGCCCGCGTCGGCGAATACCACCCGCGCGGCCTGCGCGTCCACTGACAGCAGGCGGTTGAGCGCGTCGGCGTCATGGGTCGCGGCAATCCGGATCCAGCGCAGGCCGGCGGGCAGCAGATTGTGCGCAGTGTCGGCTTCCTCCGGCAGGTTGAGGCCGAGTACGCCGGAGCCGGTGAAGTCGTTGGTCTTGTCGTCCACATCCTGCGGGTCGAACGCGGTCCAGGCATCGCCGTCGAGGAACGAGAACTGCAGGTCGGGCGCCTTCTTCAGCGGATCGCCCGAGCCGTCGGCCACCTGGACCAGCAGGGTGAGACGGGCCGGGCTGTCGAAATCGGCGACGCCCACCAGCAGCGCGCCCTCGAAGGGGAATTCGGGGAACAGCCGGCCATCTGCACTACCGGCCGAGACGCCGAACGGATGCAGCAGCACGAAGCCCTCGACCGGGTCTCGGGTTGTCTCATAGGACGCCTCGATGCGCGTCACCACCGGATCGTAGGGCGCATAGGGCAGCAGCGGCGCGCTGTTGCCGCTGCCGGACTTGTAGGTGTTGACGCCGGACGAGGGCGAATAGGTGGTGTCGCCGGCCAGGCCGATCAGGGCGCGGGCGTTCTCGGCGGGGAACGCGGCGTGGCCGAAATCGGCGGGCAGGGCCATCCGCATGAAACCGGTCACCGATTTGGCGTCGAGCGGCGGGTTCTCCAGCGTCTGCTCGGCCAGGCCGTCGATCAGCGAACTACTGCGCAGGTCGAGCGTGGCGTTCTTCTCGCCGAGATGCAGGTCGGCCTTGTTGGTGTTGAGCGTGGGCCGCTTCCGGCCGGCCTTGATGCGCTTCTTGGCATTGCTGGGCACGGCCTTCCACTTGCCGCCGGTGAGCACCGACTCGACGGGGTTGTAGCTGTCGGCAGTCCTGCTGCGGAAATAGCTGCTCGACGAATAGGTTGTCAGCCAGTCGAGGGTCAGGTCCCAGTCGGCGATCCGCTTGGAGAAGATCTCCGACGAGCCGATGGTGAAGAACGCGCCGGCGGGCGGCTGCGGGCCGAACGGCGCGAACGGCTTGGCCGCGTCCGCGACCCCGCCGCCCGCCACGACGGTCAGGTTCTTCAACCCTTCGGCCTCGGTGACCAGCGACACCTCGCTGGCGCGAATGTTGCGCAACACGGCGAAGGCGCGCGCGGTGCTCGCGGCGTCGAAATCGTGGATCACCTCCATCACCGGCACGCCCGGCGCGTGATCCTCGCCGTGCAGCTTGGCGTCGAGCGGCACGATCGGTGGATCCTCGGGTGAGAGAGTCACGGTGATCTCGATGATGCGGAGCGGCTTGCCCTCCGGCTTCTTCTTCTTGCTCTGTTGTGCCGGCTGCTGCGCGATCTTCTGCTCTTGCGCGGTCTTGCCGGGAACGAAGCTCTTTTCCGACCCCATGGCGCCGAACTGCTTCATGAGCAGGCTGTCCTTGGCCGTGTTCTTGGCGCCCTTCGTCTTCGGCGGCGTGGTCTTGCCGCCCTTGGCGGGCGGCGCCATCGCCGGCTCGTCATCCTCGTCCTCGACCGGCTCGGTATGGCTGTTGTCGATCTCGGTCGAGATGCGGGCGGTGCCGGTCATCTCGAACCAGCCCTCGTCGCCGGTCAGCCGCACCCGCCAGCGCGGCGCGATGCCGGTGTCCGATACCGGTGACTTCAGAATGGCGCGCAGCCGGATGGTGCGGCTGCCCTCGCGCAGGAACAGCTTGCGATCGGCGATGGCGAAGCCGACCCGCGCGGCGGGGCTGGCATCGGGGCCGAAGGGCGGCCAGGTGGGATCGTCCTTGGCCAGCTCCACCTCGCCCAGCCCGTCGCGCGAGCGAGCCACGGCGGCGGCGAGCGGAAGCTGCGCGGTCTTGCCGGCGGCGACCGATGTCTCGATCCGCATGGCGCGCAGCTCGGCGACCTTGCCGCGATTGACGACGATGTCGTTCTCCAGCGCATAGGACACCGGCCGGCCCAGCGCGTCCTTGCCGGCGCGGAACAGGGTGCCGGCCGTCAGCAGCGCGGTCTCGCGGCCCTTGGCCAGCTCGAACAGCAGATGCGCCTTGTCGGGCACGGCGGCGCGGGCGCCGAGGCGCAGCACCTCGCGGAAATAGAAATCCAGATGGCGGCCGGTGAATTGGTTGAGTTCGCGCCGTGCGCGCTGGAACAGCTGCAGGAAGGTCAGCCACAGGCCGTAGTGGGGCGCATGCCCGGCGAAGCTCTCCAGCGAGGCGGCGAGCTGGCCCAGCGCGTCGCGGCGGACGCGTTCCATGCCCTGATAGATGCGCTCCACCGCGGTGGTCAGCAGGTTGTAGGTCAGCGCGTCGTAGATCTGCTCGTAGCGCTGGTTGGGCGAGCCCGCGGCGTCCACATAGGGGGAATCGTCGGCGGCCGTCGCCGTGTAGAGCCCGGACCAGGTTCCCGGGGGAATCCGAGACAGGATCAGGCCGGGCTCCGGCGAGACCGAGAACGCCGGGTGGCCCGCGATGGCGGCGGCCACCGTCGACGACAGCCGCACCCGGTCGTCGGCGCCGCCGGCCGTGTTGTAGTCGGCCATGTCGATGGCGGTGTCCTCAAGCACCGCGTCGGCGCCGCCCGGCAGCGCGCCCTTGTGCCAGCCGATCAGCCGGGTCAGTGGGTCGGCAAGGTCGCGGGCGGCAAGCTGGATCAACTGCGGCACGAACGGGTGATCGACGGGCAGCTTCCCGTGATGACGCCCGGCGATCTCCAGCAGCACGACGGGCAGGTGGAACCACAGCTTGAAATGGGCGGCGAGCTGGTCCTTGTCGCGCCCCGGCCTGGCCTTCAGCCAGTTCTCCAGGTCGAGCTGGAAGCCCCGGAACGCATCGACCGGCAGTTTGGCGAGGGCGGCGAGGCTGGCGGTGACGTCGCTTTCGAAGAAGGCGGTCCAGTCGCCGACCTGGGTGTTCGTCGCATCGTAATACTTGATGTGACGGGCGAAGCGCTGGCCGAACAGCACCATGTCGGCCAGGTCGCGCTCGTCGGGCTGGAAGTGGTCTGGCCGCAGCTCGGCGCGCTTCCGGCCTTCCTGGGTCAGGCCCGACCGGACGAGCGGGTTCCGCTGTGCGCAAGGATCGGTCACTACGCGCCCCTCTCGTCCAGATAGTAGGGATAGACGAAGTTGAAGCGCGAGTTCGAGCCGCGCACCTTGTAGCCGACGCCGATGGTGAGGATGCCGGCGAACTGGTCGGGCTCGACGGTCACCTCGTCGGCGTCGATGCGCGGCTCATGATAGATGATCGCGGTCCGGATCAGGTTCTCGAGATAGGAAATGCGCGAGGTGTTCATCACCTCGAACACCGTGTCGTCGAGGGCGCAGCCGAACAGCGGGTTCATGATCCGCTCGCCCAGCGCGGTGGTGAAGATGATCCGAAGGCTCTCCTCGATGTCGCGGATGCCGGCGCTCATCACCACGCCGGCTTCCGTCTTGTCGAAGGCGGGCGGGAAGCTCCAGCCGCGGCCGATGAACGGATCCTCGATCGCCATCCTCAGCCTCCGATCATCACGGTGAACTCGCCGAGGACGATGCTGCCGCCATGGGCGGTGCTGTCGCCGAGACGCGCCGCGGGCATGCCGCCGATCATCACCGTTCCCGAGCCTGCGACGATGGTGTCGGGCGGGCCGGCGCAGGTCAGGCTGTCGCCGACAACGGCGGCCGGCATGCCGGCGATCAGCACGGTCGAGACGCCCGGGCCGATCACCGGCCCGCCCACATGCGGCGTCCCGCCCGGCGTGACCATCGGGCAGGAATGGAAATCTGTGAGGCGTGCGGCCGGCGGCATGGGGTGTTCCTTGGTTAATCTGGCCTTCAGTTGATCTGCACCAGCGAGCCCTTGACCACGGTCTGGCCGCTCGACTTCAGCTCGGCGCCGCCGGAGCCCTCGGCCTTGACGCTTGCCGAGGCCTTGATTTCCACGTTGACGCCCTCGATCTTCACGTCGCCGGTGGCCTTGAGGATGATGTCCTTGGGGCTTTCCATCTCGATGCCGCCGTCGCTCAGCGTCACCTTGTTACCGTTCTGGTCCTCGATCAGGATCGACGCGCCGTCCTCGTCGAGGACGACCTTGTTGCCGGCGGGCGTATCGATGGTCGCGATGATCTTGTCGTCGTCCCAGTGGATGCGCATGCCCGCGCGGGTGACGATCGCCTTCTCGTGGTTGTCGTCGCTGCCGGGGACCGGGCTCGGCTTGGCGCTGGAATGCAATGCACCCAGGATCACCGGATAGCGCGGGTCGTCGGCCAGGAAGCCGACCACGACCTCGTCGCCGATCTCGGGCCGGAACACGGTGCCGCGCTGGTCGCCCGCGTCGAGCAGCGCCTGCCGGGCCCACAGCAGGCCGTCGGTCTCGGTGATCGTCGGGATGCGGACCTGGATGCGGTCCTCGCCGGCCGGGTCGCTTTCCAGCGCCGCGACGATGCCGATGTGCAGGCCGCGGACCGGCGGCAGGATGCCGCCCGCACCCAGCGCCGCCACCGGATAGCGCTCGGCATGGGCGCGCGGGTCGGAGCCGATCAGCGCCTCGGTCGTCCAGTCGCCGCCGCCCAGCCGGTGGCGGACGCCGGAGACGAAGCCAAGCCCGTTGAACCGGCTGCCCAATCCGCCGAGATCCACCAGCACGCCAGGGAGCAGCGCCTCGGTGCCCTGGACCTTGATTCGGCCGCGCACCGCCGCGCGGCGCGAGCGGCCCATGCGCGCGGCGGCCCACTGGTCGAGCGCCGCCTGGTCGAGCGCGCCGGGATGGCGCAGCGCCGTATTGACACCGCCGGCGTCCGCAAGCATCGAGCCCGAGATATCGCCCGGCCCGGGGGTCGGCTGATCGTCGGTTTCGGCGGTCACCGCCTCCTGGTTGGCCTGGTCCCAGGCGGCGGTCTCGACGGCCGTCAACTGGGTCTCGGCGTCCAGCTCCAGTTCGGCCGAGAACAGGCCCTGGCCGAACAGGGCGGTTGCGGCAGCGGTGCCGGCCACGGCGGGCGGCGCGCACTGCACCGTGCCGTCGACGCAGATCACCGCATGTCCCGCCATCTCGGCGCGCATCACCAGGAAATCCCAGTCGCTTACCTGATGCTGGACGATCTGAGGGTGGGAAAAGGTCGTAGCCTGCACGTCGGCGGTGAGGCCCGAATGGAACCCGATGATCTGCTCCATCACGTCGGAATCGGTGACGTCGGAGAAGTTCCGCGACCTTCGGCCGACGGTCATCGCGAACACCTTGTCGCACATCTCCACGGTCAGCCGCGACCCGCCGCGCCGGCCAACCTCGATGCGGTGGCGCGTCACGACGCCCTTGAACAGGGTGGTCTCGTCCGAGGAATACCCGCCCAGGATTTCCACTTCGACGCCCGGCACCAGCGTGTCCTCCTCCGAGATGGGGAAGGACTGGGCGGCGGCGTCGCCGTCGATCAGCACCATGGTGGCGCGCGGGATGCGGTTGGCCTCGCGGCGGATCTCGATCGAGACGATGCCGTATTCGGCGCCCAGCGCCGTGCCGTTCGCCTTCACCGTGAAGGTGGTGAGGCTGGCGGAGCGGGTGTCGATGGGCAGGTCCAGCATGACGCTACCTCACCGGCGGCAGGTAGATGGCGCTGCCCGGCCTGAGCGCGCGCACGGTGTCGAGGCCGTTCGCCTCGGCGACGGCCATGTAGTAGGCGGGTTCCTTGTAGACCGAATGGACGATGCGGGTGAGGTGCTCGCCGTCGCGCACCTGGTGGGCGTGGTCGATGTCGGGCGAGGCGAGGTTCTTCAGCAGCTCGCCGAAGCCCTTGGGCGTGTGCTCGCGGAAGGTGGCGGACAGGGTCGCGCGCAGCGGCAGCCCGGCGGGCGAGAACAGCTTGTAGGCGATGGAGTAGCTCTCCAGCACCGTGGTCACCAGCAGCCGTCCCCACACCAGCATCAGGAAGCGCGGCCGGTGCACGTTGCCGCTGAAGCCCACGGTCAGCTTGAACAGCTCGATCTGGGCGATCACGGAAAGGCCGGTCGAGGGCGCGATGGCATCGAGGGCGCCGGCGGGCGGCGGCGCGGGCGACACGCCCGTGCCGTCCAGCATCAGCTCGAAGCTGTATTTCTTCGGGTTGACCCGCTCGAACTTGGCCTCCGAGCCCGACGCGCCCTGCGGCGGCTCGTCGGGGCCGTATTTGAATTCGGTGGTGTCGGTATAGGTCTCCGGATTGAACTGGACGATGAAGGGCGGCCCGGCGGGCGGACCCATGGCGCCTTCCGAATCCTCGAAGGGGATGATGGTCAGCTTGAGCAGCGCGCCGTCCATGGTTCAGCGCTCCCCGATCCGGTCCAGCTGGCGCTCGAGATAGGCCATCAGCGCTTCCTTCACGTCGGCGACCAGCGCCGCACGGTCGACGGGCTCGGCGGCCGGCGCGGCGCCGCCCTGGGCGGACGCGTCGGCGCGCTGCACATTGGCGCGGATCACCACTTCGTTGATGAAGACAGGCATCGTTCCATCCCTAGTCGACGCGGAAGTACTGGTAGGCCAGCTCCAACGTCTCGACGACGATCTCGGATGATTCGGCGCTGAAGTCCGAGATCACCCATTTCTTCGGCCAGGCGCCGACGACCGTATAGACCTGCAGCGGCGCATGGCTTTCGTCGAGCAGGGTCACCCAGACGGTGACCGGCTGGACCACCAGGTTCTGCACCGCGTCGAGCACCCATTTCCGCAGGCCGGAATCGACCAGCAGGCCGCGCTTCAGCACCAGGTCGGGATAGCGCCCGCGCACCGGCAGCCGGTGCGAGAAGCGGTTCTCGCCGCCCTCGTTGTAGGTCTGCTCCTCCAGCTCCATGGTCAGGCCGGACACGTCCCGGAAGCGCACGTCCCTTTCGGTCGCGCCCGGAACGTCGAATTCCGCGTTGAAGTGGAATCCGACCGGCGGCACGTAGACGGTCATGGACTACTCGTTCTGGATCGACAGTCCGTCATGGGCCAGCTCGATGGACTCGATGGCGATCTCATTGCCGTCGGCCTTCAGATCGGTCGAGGCGATCTTGGTCGGCCAGGCGTTCTTGATCTTCCAGACCATCACCGGCTCGTGGGCCTCGTTGAGCAGGCTCACGGTAACGTCGCGGCGCTCGATGGTGTTGAGCGACACGGTGTTCCACCAGTTGAAGTAGTCGTTGTCCGAGGCGAACACGCCGCGCTTCATGGTGACGTTGGCGAATTTCTGCATGCCCGGGATCTTCATCTTGGAGAACTCGGGCAGGGCGCCGTCGCGGTACTCGATCACCTCGGTCTCGACGTCGAGCCCCGAGACCTCGGTGAAGCCGATGCGGGCGCCGCCCCACTGGACCTCGAAGTGGAATTTGGGAAGCGGATAGTCAGTCATGGGATTGCCTCATGGTTGAGCTGTCGGTTCGCATCTCAGGATTCGGGGAGCTTCTGCATGAAGCGCAGGACGATGAACTCGGCCGGCCGCACAATGGCGAGGTGAACCTCGACGATCATGTAGCCGTCGAGGATGTCCTGCGGGCTCATGGTCTGGCCGAGGCCGACCGCAACCCGGAAGGCGTGCTCGGGCTTGGCGCCCATCAGCGCGCCGTCGCGCCACTGGTTGATCAGGAAGTTCTCGATCATGGTGCGGACCTTGATCCAGGTGTTCGCGTCATTGGGCTCGAACACGAAGGTGCCGATCGCCTTCTGCACCGATTCCTCGACGAAGTTGGCGAAGCGCCGCACGTTGACGTAGCGCCACTCGTTGTCGTTGCCGGCCAGGGTCCGGGCGCCCCAGACGATGGTGCCCTTGCCGAAGAAGGCGCGGATGGCGTTGACCGACTTGCCGGTGGTGGCGTCGATGTTCAGCCCGTCTTGCAGGTCGTTGGTGACGTTGACCGCCGGGCCGATCACCATGGCGAGGCCGACATTGGCGGGCGCCTTCCAGACGCCGCGGGTACGGTCCACCTTGGCGTAGACACCGGCGACGGCGCCCGATGGCGGCACCGTCACATAGGCCTCGGAGATGAACGCCTGCACGGCGGCATAGACCGCGGTTTCCTTGCCCTTGATGTCGAGCGCCGCGTCGTTGAGCTTCTTGGTCGCCGCGTTCGGGAAGGCGGCCGTCGCCTCGGTGCCGTTGTCGGCGACCGTGGTCACGTTGAACGTGGTCATGGTGATGTTGGCGTCGGCGGCGCGGAACGGCACGTTGGTCGAGACGTAGGGAAAGTACGCCGCGCCGTATTTGGTCAGCTCGGTGTTGTTGCTGGAGACGCGGGCGCGGAAGTTGGTGGTGACCTTGGCGTTGTCGTCGGTGCCGCCGGCGATGGCGTTGCGCACGTCGGCGACGGTGAAGCGGTCCTGCATCTTGTTGCAGCTCAGCAGCGCCGCGTCGACGACCGAGCCGTGGTCCGCGTCGCTCAGCTTCACCGAGTCCGGGAAGACCAGCAGGGTCGGCTCGTCGACCGCCTCCAGCGCCGCGATGGCGTTGGTGAAGGCGGTCTTGGCCGCATTGCCGTAGGGGCCGACCGAGTAGATGTAGCAAGGCCCGCCGCCATTGGCGAAATAGAGCTGCATGGAATAGTGCAGGAACTGGGCGGGCACGGCCGGCCTGGTGGTCCAGGCGACGTTGACGCCCAGCAGGCTGCCGCCCGAGGTGACCCGCTTGGTGATGGCGATGGCCATGTCCTGCACCGGGGCCTTGCCGTAGAAGGTCTCGTATTCCAGCAGCGAGGTGATGCGGACGGCGGTGTTGGTCAGGTCCTCGCCCTGCTTGCCCACGGCCTTCTCGGTATAGCCGATGAACGCCGGGATGGCGGTCGCGACCGGCGCAACGGAGGGCGGGAAGACGGCGATTTCCTCGATGTAGACGCCAGGGGTGCTGTAGCTCGGCATGGTGTGTCCCTTTGTTCAGGCGAGAGGAAGGTTCCGGGCCGGGAGGCCCGTCGGTTGGGTTCAGCTTCGTCGGCGGAAGGTGGCGGTGTAGGCGCGGCCAGCGTCGGGTTCGGGTCCCGGGAACGGCGCGGCGACCAGGTTGAGCACGCCCAGTGCGCCCCGCCCGGCGACGTCGTCGTCGGCGAATATGGTGGTTTTCGCTCCCGACGGCTGCATGGCCAGTGTGTATGCAGAACCCGGGTCCGCCGAGAGGTCGACGGCGGCGGCGGCGCTCTCCGAGCCGGCGGCGGCGTTGAACTTGACGTCGGCGGCGATCCTGCCGGCATCGTAGCGGTCGAGCGCCTTGACGCCCGTCGGCTTGGGGCTCGCCGTCATGTCGGCCCGGGCGTTGAGCCTGCGGCCGGTAAGGCGCGCGGCGTCGGCCGTCTCGACGGTGTCGCCGACGCTGAGCTTGCCGCCGGCGCGCGGCGACCCGTCGTTTTCCAGGTTGGCGAGGTAGAAGTTGGGGCCGGTTTCCGGGTCGAGGTCCGGATGATAGCGCGCGAGGAAGTCGGACTGGGCGGCGCGCACGCGGAACACCAGGGAGGTGGGCGCGGTGACCGGCGCCACCCGGACGTTGCCCGCCTCGGGATTGTTTCGGGCGTAGAGCTGGAAGCCGTGCGGGCGCGGGCGGAAGATCAGCCGGTGGTCGGCGAGCCGCTTTTCGGTCGCCGGCGTCGGCTCGAACGAGAGCGCCGCGATCGGCTTGCCGCCGTCATCCTCCACGGCCACGCTGATGAACGGCACGAAGGCGGCGATGCTCATCGGATCACCGTGTCGAGCTCGATGGTGGTGATCTCGGGCGCGGCGGCGGTCTCGTCGAGCTGCACCTTCACCATCCGGACCTTGTAGACCACCGACGGGAAGTAGGCGCCGCCCAGCACGCCCCAGAGGTTGTTCAGCTCCTCGAAGTTCATGTTGACCATCTCGAAGGTCAGCTTCTCGAGGCTGGCGGGGAAGGCGATGGCGCCCGGTCCCAGCTGGGTCGCGGCCGAGAACCAGCGCTTGGACTGGAACAGCTCCACCGTAGTGCCCAGATGGGTGAGACTGGCGGCGTAGGTGGTGAACTCGAAGGCGAAGAGCAAATAGAGGTTCAGGTAGACCGGCGGCTCGATGTACTGGGACTGGCCCAGCCTGCGCTCGACGTGCGGCAGGTTGCGGAGCGCCGTCTCCTCCTGGACGTTGACCACGCAGATATAGGCGCCGGGAGGATTCTCGTCCTCGACCAGCGTGCGGGCGGAGTTGATGATGACTTCATCGTCCGCCACGCCGAGATGCTTGCGCACCTCCTTGCGGATGAACTCGACCGCGTCGGCGATCACAGGTATGTCCCCCTCCAGCGGTCCCCCGACCGCCAAAGTCACACACCCCCAATGTCAAATTGCCCACACCAATGCTGCGCCATCGCGCGGGCGGAATCAACCGGGTTAAGAAGCGTTATCGTTGGGAATCATATGGCATGGGATTCAGCCGGGTTGGCTCACACTAGAGGCGCTTGCGAAGGAAGAAGCGTTTCTGCCCTACAGGATGATCATCGAGGGTGCCGAACACCTCGAAGCCCAGCTTTTCGTAAAAGCCGCGAGCCTGAAACTCGTAGGTGTCGAGCCAGATGCCCACGCAGCTGTCGGCGCGGGCAATCCTTTCCGCCTCTTGCATCAAGGCGGTGCCGTGATTGCTTCCCCGGTGGCCGTCGGGCACGGCCAACAGTTCCACGAACAGCCAGTCATAGGCGAGTTTCCCCCAAAGCCCGCCCACGCGCTCTCCATTGTCGTCCATCAGAAGGATGGCTACCGGCCGGATATGTGGATCGCCCGCTTGGCTGATATTGTATGCGCGCAGTGGCGCGATGACCGCATCGCGATCCGCGTCGGAGGGTGTCTTGGGAATGGTGATGCGAAGGGCCATGCGTGAACCTGACACGACAGAACGGCTAGTGACGAGCCTGGGTCTCGATCGGCGTCTGTGGATATGAGGGTCATCGCCCTCGGACCAGCGCCTGATAAACAAGCGCCCGCAGATCCTCGCGCAGGGGATAGGTGCTGCCGGGCATCATCTGAGTGCCGAGCACGGCGACGATGCCTTCCTTGGGGTCGATGAGGAACTGGGTGCTGGCGGCGCCGCCCCAATTGTATTCGCCCAACGAGTCGGGCCGGCCCGTCGCACCCACGTCCTCGACCACGCCGAAGCCCAGGCCCATGTCGATGCCGGGCGCGCGCTCGTTGAGGTTGCCGCGGTGCTCGGGCGCGACCTGGCCACGGGTCATCAGCTGGACCGTCTTGGGGGCCAGGATGCGCGCGCCGTCCAGTTCGCCGCCGTTCAGCATCATCTGGCAGAACCGTAGGTAGTCGCCGGTGGTGGAGACGAGACCGCCGCCGCCCGAGATCAGCTTCGCCCCGGGCTCGTAGAGGCCGAGGCCCGCGCCTTCCTTCAGGATCGCCAGCTTGCCGTCCGGCCCCCGCGTGTAGAGCTCGGCGAGCCGGCCGCGCTCGCCGGCGGGGACGGTGAACATGGTGTCGTTCATCTTCAGCGGGCCGAAGATGCGCTCCTTCAGGAAGACGTCGAGCGGCTTTCCCGACACCACCTCGATCACCCGGCCGAGGATGTCGATGGACGCGCCGTAGTGATACTCGCCCGGCTCGTCGGTCAGCGGGATGGTCGCCGTCTTCTTCGACAGCTCCGCCAGCGTGTTGGCGGCGTTGAACACGTCCAGCCGGTCGTAGATCTTGCCCACCGGCGTCTGGTCGTACCCGCCCGGATAGGACAGGCCCGAGGTATGGGTCATCAGGTGGAAGATCTTCGGCGGTGTCTGCGGCGGCCTGGTCTTCGGCGCGTCGGGCCCACCGTCCACATAGACGCCGGTGCCGGCGAATTCGGGCAGGTGCATGGATACGGGATCGTTGAGCCGCAGCCGGCCTTCCTCGACCAGGGTCATGGCCGCGACCACCGTCACCGCCTTGGTCATGGAATAGATGCGCAGCAGCGTGTCGCCCGACATGGGCATGCCGCGGGCCATGTCGGCCATCCCCACGGACTTGTCGTAGACCAGCTTGCCGTCGCGGGCGAAAGCGATGGTGACGCCGGCCAGCTTGCCCTCGTCCACATAGCGCCGCATGGCCGTGTCGACGCGGGCGAGGCGTTCGGGCGAGAAGCCCAGTGCGGCCGGATCGCCCTGCGGCAGGGCGCCGGCCATGGCGGCACAGGGCGCCAGCAGCAGAACGGCCATGAGAATCCTAATCTTCACGGCTGGTCTCCAGCGCCTGGTAGGTCAGGTTCTTCAGCTCGGCGCGCATGCCGTGCTTGTCGGGGAACAGCTGGGTCATCAGCACGGCGACGATCTTCTCCTGCGGATCGACGAAGAAGTGGGTGCTTGCCGCGCCCGCCCAGTTGAACTCGCCGACCGATCCGGGCAGCCCGGACGCGCCCACGTCTTCCAGCACGGCCATGGTCAGGCCCATGTCGTAGCCTGGCAGGCCGACCAGCATGTAGCCCCGATTCTCCTTCTCGATCTGCCCCGCGGCCATCAGCCGAACCGTCTTCGGCGACAGGATGCGCACGCCGTCCAGTTCGCCGCCGTTCAGCAGCATCTGGGCGAAGCGGAGATAGTCGCCCACGGTCGATAGCAGTCCGCCGCCGCCCGACTTGAACGGCGAGCCGTTCCCGTAGTCCGGGTTCCAGACGGTGTTGACCAGCGGCACCACCCCGCCATCCGGGCCTGGCCCGTAGAGCTCGGCCAAGCGCCCGACCTTATCCTTGGCCGCGAAGGCCGTGTCCTTCATGCCCAGCGGATCGGTGATGCGCTCCTTCACGAACACGTCGAAGGGCTGGCCCGAAATCACCTCCACCAGCCGGCCGAGCACGTCGATGGACGTGCCGTACTGGTATGTGGTGCCGGGCTGTACGGCGAGGGGCAGCGTGGCGAGCACCTTGGTGAACTCGGCCGTGCTGCGGCCGGCATTCATCACGTCGGCCTGGTCGTAGGCCTTGCCCGCCGCCGATTGATTGTACAGCGAGTAGGTCAGACCCGAAGTGTGGGTCATCAGATGGAAGATGCGGATCGGCTGCTTCGCCGGCTCGGTGCCGCCATCGGCCGTCGTCACCTTCATGTCCCTGAATTCGGGCAGGTAGTCGGACAGCTTGTCGGTCAGCCGCAGCTTGCCTTCCTCCACCAGCATCATCACCGCCACCGCGGTGACCGGCTTGGTCATGGAATAGATGCGGACCAGCGCGTTCTCGTCCATGGGCCGGCCCTTGGCGATGTCGGCCATGCCCGACGAATGCAGATAGGCGAGCTTTCCGTCGCGGGCGATGGCGATGGTGACGCCGGCCAGTTTCTTCTCGTCCACCCAGCGCTGCATGGCCGCGTCGATCCGCGCGAGCCGTTCGGGGGAGAACCCCAGCGCGGCGGGATCGCCCTGCGGCAGTGTACCCGCCATCGCCGGCCCAGCGGACAGCGCCAGAAGGGCACCCAGGAGCAATCCGAATCGAAAGCGGGGATTGTCGGACCGCCGGCTCGGAAGGCTTTCCCTCTCCCCTTGGGAGAGGGTCAGGGTGAGGGGCGTTGTCGATGCCATCCCCTGTCCCGAGCCCTGTCCCATACAACGTCCCTCACCCTCCCACGGCCTCCGGCCGCGGGCCCCTCCCTCTCCCAGGGGGCGAGGGTTGGTTTGTTCGGCGCTCGCCCTACTCCACATCGCGGGCCTCCACCAATGCCTGGTAGGTGAGCGCCTTCAGCTCCTCGCGGACCGGGTAGCGCAGGCCCGGGAAGAGCTGGGTGATCAGGATCGCGATCACCTTCTCCCTGGGGTCGATGAAGAACACGGTGCTCGCGGCGCCCGCCCAGTTGTATTCGCCGATGGAACCCGGCAGCTGGGACCGGCCCAAGTCGGTCAGCACGGCGACGCCGAGCCCGGTGTTGTAGCCGGGCATGAACTTGTTCATGAAGGCCAGCTGGTCGTCGTCGAGCTGGGGCGCGGTCATCAACTCGATGGTCTTGGGCGACAGGATGCGCACGCCGTCCAGTTCGCCGCCATTGAGCAGCATCTGGCAGAACCGCAGATAATCGCCGACGGTGGACACCAGCCCGCCGCCGCCCGAATGGAACTTCGCGCCTTGCCGGAACCGGATGCGAGGGTCGTCGTCCTTGTCCGGCTCGATGCCGCCGCCGGGCGCCATCTCGTAGATCTCGGCGAAGCGGTCCAGCTTGTCCGGCGGGACGGTGAAATCCGTGTCGGTCATCCCCAGCGGGCCGAAGATCCGTTCCTTGAGATAGACGTCGAAGGGCTGACCGGACACGACCTCGATCACCCGTCCCAGGATGTCGGTCGAGACGCCGTAGGTGTAGTCGGTCTGCGGCTGCACCCTGAGCGGCAGCGTGGCGACCAGCTTGCTGAAGTCCTCCAGCGTCCGGTCCGGCCGCATCAGGTCGGCCTTTTCGTAGGCACCGCCCACCGGAGTCTGGTCGCCCATGTCCGCATAGGTGAAGCCCGACGTATGGGTGAACAGGTCGCGGACGCGGATCGGCTTGGCCGGCGCCTCGAGCTTCATGGTGCCGTCGGCATTCTTGCCGGCATACACCTTCACGTCCTTGAACTCGGGCAGGTAGTCGGTCAACTCGTCGTCGAGCCGCAGCTTGCCTTCTTCCACCAGCATCAGCGCCGCCACGGCGGTGATCGGCTTGGTCATGGAATAGTAGCGGGCGATGGTGTCGCCCTGCATGGGCCGCTTCGCCGCGATGTCGGCCATGCCGGCCGAGCGCAGATAGGCGACCTTGCCGTCGCGGGCGATGGCGATGGTCATGCCGGCCATCTTCTTTTCGTCCACATAGCGCTGCATGAGCGCATCGACGCGCTTGAGGCGCTCCGGCGAGAAGCCGAGCGATTCGGGCGGCGCGGACGGAAGTCCGGCGGCGAACACGGCTGCGGGAAAGGTGAGCATAAAGGCTATAGCGGGCAATGCGCCCAAACGGCGGTTCATAATGACTTCCCCTCTTACCTGCCGGTTCTCCCCGGACCGGCGCAATACGGCGAGTATGTTGCCCGCCGCAGAAAAAAGAAACGGCGCCTTTTTGAGGCGCCGTTCCGAAACTCCTGCGATTTTTCGACCGCTTAGAGGCCGAGATTCGCGAAGCGCTTCTTGAACTTCGCCACCTGTCCGGTGTCGAGCACGCGCTGCTGGCCGCCGGTCCACGCCGGGTGCGACTTGGGATCGATGTCGAGCGTCAGCGTGTCGCCTTCCTTGCCCATGGTCGAGCGGGTCTCGAAGGTGGTGCCGTCGGTCATCACGATCTTGATCGTGTGGTAGTCCGGGTGAATGCCGGTTTTCATGGTCAGCTCCGGTGAAAGTCGAGGGCGCTGTATAGACGAGCCGTCCCGCCTTCGCAACCCCGATGTGAGCCGCTCTCAGGGCTCTCGCGTTGGCGTTTCGGGCGCTGGACTGCTATAGAGGCGGCAATGGCAAGAGAGCGCGCCAAGGTCAAGGAACCCGAGCTGCAGAGCCCCGTGTTTGCCCGTGCCGGCAAGCGCGACCTGGGCCAGTTGCGCTTCATGCTGCGCTTCCTCAAGCCGTACAGGGGACGGGTGGCGCTCGCCACACTCGCGCTCGTTGTCGGCGTCGTCGCCGTGCTCGCCTTCGGGCCGGCGCTGCGCCGGGTCGTCGACATGGGGTTCGACGGCGAGCATGCCGGCCACGTGAACTGGTACTTCCTCGCCATGTTCGGCGTCGTGGTCTTGCTGGCTGTGGCGACGGCGGCGCGGTTCGCGCTGGTGTCGTGGCTCGGCGAGCGGGTGGTTGCCGACGTGCGCGCGGCGGTCTACGGCCATGTGATCACGCTCAGCCCGTCCTTCTTCGAGGAGAACCGCTCCGGCGAGATCGCCTCGCGCCTCACCGCCGACACCACGCTGATCCAGTCGGTCGTCGGCTCGAGCTTTTCCGTGGCGATCCGCTCTGGCCTGACGGTGATCGGCGGCCTGGTTGCGCTCGGGCTCACCAACATCAAGCTCACCCTGCTGGTGCTGCTCGCGGTGCCCGTCGTGCTGGCGCCGATCCTGATCGTCGGACGCAGCGTGCGGAACCTGTCGCGGGCCAGCCAGGACCGCATCGCCGACATCGGCGCGGCGGTCACCGAGAGCTTCGGCGCCACCCAGACCATCCAGGCGTTCACTCATGAGGAGGCCGACCGCGCGCAGTTCCACCGCATCGGCGAGGACGCGTTCACCACCGCGGTCAGGCGCATCCGCTCGCGGGCGTGGCTGACCTTCCTGGTGATCCTGTTTGCCGTAGGCGCCATCAACCTGGTGCTCTGGGTGGGCGCCCAGGACGTGATCGCCGGCCGCATGACCAGCGGCGCCATGGCCCAGTTCGTGTTCTTCGCCATCATGGTGGGCGGTTCGGTGGTCGGCGTCAGCGAGAGTTACGGCGAGATCCTGCGCGCCATGGGCGCCGCGGGCCGTATGATGGAATTGCTGCGCGTCGCGCCCGACATTCGCGCGCCCGCCGATCCGGTGCCGCTGCCCGAGCCGGCTCGGGGCGAGGTGGTGTTCGACGACGTCACCTTCCACTATCCGTCCCGGCCGGACACGGCGGCGCTGAACGCGCTCAGCTTTACCGTGCGCGCAGGCGAGACCGTGGCGCTGGTCGGCCCGTCGGGCGCCGGCAAGTCGACGGTGTTCCAGCTGCTGCTGCGCTTCTACGATCCGTCGCAGGGGGCGATCCGCATCGACGGCGTCAGCGTCGCCCGCGCCGATCCGCGCGACGTGCGCCGGCGGCTCGGCATCGTCCCGCAGGACACCATGATCTTCGCCGCCTCGGTGCTGGAGAACATCCGCTACGGCCGTCCCGGCGCCACCGATGCCGAGGTCCAGGCCGCTGTCGCCGCCGCCCATGCCGACGAATTCATCGTCGACCTGCCGCAGGGGCTGAACACCCAGCTCGGCGAACGGGGCGTCAAGCTGTCGGGCGGCCAGCGCCAGCGTATCGCCATCGCCCGCGCCATCCTGCGCGACCCGCCCATCCTGCTGCTGGACGAGGCGACCAGCGCCCTCGACGCCCGCAGCGAGCAGGTGGTCCAGGCCGCACTCGAGGAACTGATGAAGGACCGCACCACCATCGTCATCGCCCACCGGCTGGCGACGGTGCTGAAGGCCGACCGCATCATCGTGATCGACGGCGGGCGTCTCGTCGCCGAAGGCACGCATGCCGAGCTGCTCGCCAAGGGCGGGCTCTACGCACGCCTTGCCGAGCTGCAGTTCGGCGCTGAGCCGGGCCGCAAGTTCAGCGTGATTTCGGGCTAGGCTCTACTCTTCCAGATACCGCACATCCACCCGTTCCGGCGCCTGGCCGTCGGTGGCGGGGCCCTGCGGGCGCAGGGCGATGCGGGTGCCGTCCATGCCCTTGTCGATCAGGTAGCCGCGCACGGTGATCGCCCGCTGGAGGGCCATGCGCCGCGTGTCGCTGGCCGACTGCTTGTCCGTGCCGGCATAGGACTTCAGCTCCAGTCGCTGCGTCCGGGACTGGGCGGCGATCGCGTCCAGCCGCTGTCGGGCGGCGGCGTCCAGCTCGAGCTTGCCCGGCTCGAACAGCACCGCGACCGTCTTGCCGGCGAATTTCTTGGACTTGGCCGGCTTCTGGGGGGCGGGCTCCGGCGCCTTGGGCGGCGGTGGCGGCTGCATGCCGGTGGGCCGGTTCTTCAGCGCGTCCATGTTGATGTCCATGCCGTCGCCTTCCTGCGCCGCGGCGGCGAACGGCGCCAGCGCGAGAGCGAGAACGAGAAAGCCCGAATGGATCAGATGCCCGGCCATGCCTCGGGACATAGGATGCGGCCGCGCTATTTCGAGGCGGCCCTGGCGCGCGCCTGCACGTCGCGGCGTGCCTCCGAGATCAGCTTGACCAGCGACGGATGGAGCAGGTCGTTGGCGGCGAGCACCTCGCCGGTCTGCACCGCCCGGTCGCGGCCGGCATAGTCGGTGACGAAGCCGCCGGCCTCCCTGACGATGATCGATCCCGCGGCCACGTCCCAGGGCTTCAGGTCCAGCTCCCAGTAGCCCTCGTAGCGGCCGGCCGCCACATAGGCCAAATCGAGCGCGGCGGCGCCGTAGCGGCGGATACCGGCAGTGCGGGCCATGAACTGCTCGGCGACGGCGAGGAACTCCCGGTGGTCGCCGCGTCCATGATGGGGGATGCCGGTCGCCAGCACGGCTTCCGACAGTTCCGAGCGGCCGGATACGCGCAGCCGCCGATCGTTCATCCAGGCGCCGCGGCCGCGCTCGGCCCAGAACATTTCGTTCTTCACCGGGTCGTAGATCACGCCGGCCAGGATCTCGCCATTGCTCTCGTAGCCGATGGAGATGGCGAAGTGCGGGATGCCGTGCAGGAAATTGGTGGTGCCGTCCAGCGGATCGATGATCCAGCGTTGGGTGCTGTCGGCGCCCTCGCGCGCGCCCTGCTCCTCCATCAGGAAGCCGAAATCGGGCCGCGCCTTGCTCAGTTCGCGGTGGAGGGTCTTCTCGGCCTTCATGTCGGCCATGGAGACGAAGTCCGACGGTCCTTTCTTCGACACCTGCAGCTGCTCGACCTCGCCGAAGTCGCGCACCAGCTGCGGACCGGCCTTGAGGGCGGCGTTGACCATGACGTTGATGATGGCGGATTTGACGGCCATTGGGTTTTCTTATGCTCGCTCTTTGTGGGTTTCGGCGCTCACGACGATTCCGGCTTGCTGGCGTTCATCCATGACCCGACCGCGCCGTACACGCAGTCCCGAAGCGGCGCGGACTATAGGGGGATGGGATGGGAGGCGCAACGCCGGGATTCCGTAAACGTGGCCAGGCTAAACCGTGGTCTCGTCAAAGATGGCGTTGAAGCGCTTCACCGCCTCGGCTGGGCCCTGCTCGTGGCCCCACACGCCCGCCGCGACGGCAATGAAGTCGGCACCGGCCTCGACCAGCGGACGGCAGTTGTCCACGGTAATGCCGCCGATGGCGACGCAGGGGATTTCCATCAGCTCCTGCCACCAGGTCAGCAGCTCGAGACCGGCGGAGGATTTCGGCGTTTTCGTCGTGGTCGGAAAGAACGCGCCGAAGGCGACGTAATCGGCGCCTTCCTCGCCCGCGACCATCGCCAGGTGCCGACTGTCGTGGCAGGTGACGCCGATGATGGCATCGGGGCCCAGCAGCTTGCGGGCATCCTTGTAGGACATGTCCTCCTGGCCGACATGCGCGCCGTCGGCGCCGACCGCCTTGGCGATGCGCGGGTCGTCGTTGATCAGCAGCGCCACGTCATAGGCCTGGCACACGGGCAGCAGGATTTCCGCCGCCCGGCGCACCTCGTCCTCGGGAATTTCCTTGAGGCGGAGCTGGAGGCAGGCGGCGTCGCCGGCGTCCAGCGCCCTGGCCAGGGTCTCGGAAAACGGGACGGGATCGATCCGCGGCGGCGTGATCAGATAGAGCCGCGTGCGCTCTCGTCCCGCCTGGCTCATTCCTTGCCCTGATAGATGCGGATGATGGTGTTCAGCATGGCGATGGCTTCGTCGCGCGGCCGCTGGAAGGTGTTGCGGCCGATGATCGAGCCGTTGCCGCCGCCGTCGCGGATGGCGCGGGCGTCGTCGAACACCGAGTCCGTGCCCTTGGTCGCGCCGCCGGAGAACACCACGATGCGCCGGCCGTTGAACGACGACTGCATCACGTGCTTCACGCGCGAGGCCTGGCTCGACAGGTCGATCTTCTGCTTCTCGTAGACCTTGCGGGCCTCGTCCTGCTCCAGGTGGTCGCTGGGCAGCTTGACCTTGATGATGTGGGCGCCCATCAGTGCCGCCATGTGCGCGGCATAGGCGCAGATGTCCATGGCGGTCTCGCCCGCCTTCGAAATACCGCCGCCGCGCGGATAGGACCAGATCACCACGGCGAGGCCGACCGACTTCGCCTCGTCGGCCATCTCGCGGATTTCCTCCATCATCTCGAAGCAGTATTCCGAGCCGGGATAGATGGTGAAGCCGATGGCCGAGCAGCCCAGCCGCAGCGCGTCGTTGACGCTGCCGGTGATCGCCTGGTCCTTGGCGTCGGCCAGGGAATTGGACGAATTGACCTTGAGGATGGTCGGGATCTGGCCGGCGAAGGTGTCGGCGCCTGCTTCCATCATGCCCAGCGGCGTGGCGAAGGCATTGAGGCCGGCGTCGAGGGCCAGTTGGAAGTGGTAGTGCGGATCGTAGGCTGCCGGGTTCGGTGCGAAGCTGCGCGCCGGGCCGTGCTCGAATCCCTGGTCGACGGGCAGGATGACCAGCTTGCCGGTGCCGCCAAGCTTGCCGGTCATCAGGATGCGGTTCAAATTGGCCTTGGTGCCGGGATTGTCGGACTCGTACCAGCCCAGGATGTTCTTGACGGTTCGGGTGCTTTTCATCGGTGTCTTCCTCGACCCAGGTGTTCTCTGAAAATTCTAGGCTTGCAGGGCCTTCACGCCCGGCAGCTCCTTGCCCTCGACCCATTCGAGGAACGCGCCGCCGGCGGTTGAGACATAGGTGAAGTCCTGCGATACGCCGGCGTTGTGCAGCGCCGAGACCGTGTCGCCGCCGCCCGCGACCGACAGCAGGTTGCCGTCACGGGTGAGGCGCGCCGCCTCGCGGGCCAGCGCCACGGTGCCGACGTCGAAGCCGCGGATCTCGAACGCGCCCAGCGGGCCGTTCCACAAGAGCGTCTTGCAGCGGCGCAGCACGTGCTTGAGCTCCTCGATGGTGTCGGACCCGACGTCGAGGATCATGTCGTCGCTCTCGACCTCGCGGACGGGCACCTCGCGCACCGGCACGTTGGCGGCGAGTTCCTGCGCCACGACCGCGTCGATCGGCAGCATGATCTTGCAGGCGGTGGTGCGGGCGCGGGCCATGATCTCCAGCGCCTTGTCCTTCAGATCCTTCTCGCACAGCGAGGCGCCCACATCGACGCCCTTGGCGTGGAGGAAGGTGTTGGCCATGCCGCCGCCGATGATCAGATAGTCCATCTTGTTGACGAGGGCGCCCAGCACGTCGAGCTTGGTCGACACCTTGGAGCCGCCGACGATGGCCGCGACCGGCCGGTCGGGATTGTGCAGCGCCTTCTCGAGGGCATCAAGCTCGGCCTGCATGGAAAGGCCCGCGGCGGACGGCAGCAGCCGGGTGATCGCCTCGACGCTGGCATGCGCCCGGTGCGACACCGAGAAGCCGTCATTCACATAGGCATCGCCCAGCTCGGCCAGCTTGGCGGCGAATCCCTCGCCATTGGCTTCCTCGCCGGCGTGGTAGCGCAGGTTCTCCAGCAGCACCACGTCGTGGCCCTTCACCACCTTCTCGGCCTCGGGGCCGATGCAGTCGTCGGCGAAGGCGACCGGACGGCCCAGCGCCCGCGACAGCGGCTCGGCGACGGGGCGCAGCGAGGCCTCGGGCACCCGCTTGCCCTTGGGCCTGCCGAAATGGGACAGCACGACGACCTTTCCGCCCGTGGCAAGGATCGCCTTCAGGGTGGGCACCACCGAGCGGATGCGTGTGTCGTCGCTGACCTCGCCGTCCCGCATGGGGACGTTGAGGTCGGCGCGGACCAGCACGGTCTTGCCGGCGACGTCGAGGTCGTCGAGGGTCCTGAAGCGCTTCAGACCGCCGTCGGCCATGGGGATCAGCCCAGGCTGGCCATGATGCGGGCGGTGTCCGACATGCGGTTGGAGAAGCCCCACTCGTTGTCGTACCAGCTCAGCACGCGCACCAGCTTGCCCGAGACCACCTGGGTCTGGGTCAGGTCGAAGCTGGAGCTCGCCGGGTTGTGGTTGAAGTCGATGGAGACGCAGGGCTCGTTGACCGCGTTCAGCACCTGGGCGAGCGCATCGTTGCCGTTCGCGGCCTTCTTGATCGCCTCGTTGATCTCCTCGGCCGAGGTCTCGCGCTTGGCGATGAACTTCAGGTCGATCATGGAGACGTTCGGAGTCGGCACGCGCACCGAAGTGCCGTCCAGCTTGCCCTTCAGCTCCGGCAGCACCAGGCCGACGGCCTTGGCCGCGCCGGTGGTCGACGGGATCATCGACATGGCGGCTGCGCGGGCGCGGCGCGGATCCTTGTGCAGGGTATCGACCAGGCTCTGGTCGCCGGTGTAGGCGTGCACCGTGGTCATGAAGCCGGCCTCGATGCCGATCACCTCATGCAGCACCTTGGCGACCGGCGCCAGGCAGTTGGTGGTGCAGGACGCGTTGGAGATGATCCTGTGGCCCGCCTCGATCTTGTCGTGATTGACGCCGTAGACGGTGGTTAGGTCGATGTCGGTGCCCGGCGCCGAGATCAGCACTTTCTTCGCGCCGGCGGCGAGATGGGCGCCGGCCTTTTCGCCCGAGGTGAAGATGCCGGTGCACTCGAACGCGATGTCGACGTTCAGCTCCTTCCACGGCAGCTTGGACGGGTCGCGCTCGGAGGTGATGCGGATCGGGCCCTGGCCCACGTCCATGGTGTCGCCGTCGACGTTGATCGGCGCCGGGAACGGGCCGTGGACGCTGTCGTACTTCAGCAGGAAGGCATTGTCCTGGACCGAGCCCAGGTCGTTGATGCCGACGACCTGAATGTCGCTCTTGCTGTTCTCGATGATCGCACGCAGCACGAGGCGGCCGATGCGGCCGAAACCATTGATGGCAACCCGAACCGTCATTTCGCTTTTCTCCGATGTCTTCTTGTTACAGACGCGCCTTCGCTTCCGCGACGACACGGTCGGCAGTGATGCCGAAATGCTCGTAAAGCGTCTTGATCGGCGCCGAGGCGCCGAAGCCCGACATGCCGACGAAGCCGCCGTCCACGCCGATGAACCGTTCCCAGCCCTGGCGCACTCCCGCCTCGACGGCAACCCGCACGGTGCCGTCGCCCAGCACCTGCTTCTGGTAGGCGGGCGGCTGGCGCTCGAACAGCTCGAAGGACGGGACCGACACCACGCGGGTGGGAATGCCCTCGGCCTGCAGCTTCGTGCGGGCGTCGGCGGCGACGGCCACCTCGGAGCCGCTGGCGAACAGCGTCACCCTGGCCGCGCCCTCTGCGGGCAGCAGTTCGTAGGCGCCCTTGGCGCAGAGGTTTTCGTCTTGGCTGGTCAGGCGGACCTGCGGCAGGTTCTGGCGGCTCAGCGCCAGGATCGACGGCGTCTGCGGCGATTCGAGGGCAACCTGCCAGCACTCGGCGGTCTCGACCGCGTCGGCCGGCCGCATCACGTCGAGATTCGGCATGGCGCGCAGGCTGGCCAGGTGCTCGACCGGCTGGTGCGTCGGTCCGTCCTCGCCCAGGCCGATGGAATCGTGGGTCATGACGTAGATCACCCTCAGCCCCATCAGCGCCGACAGGCGGATCGCCGGGCGGGCGTAGTCGGTGAACACCATGAACGTGCCGCTGTAGGGGATGAGGCCGCCATGCAGCGCGATGCCGTTCATGGCGGCGGCCATGCCGTGCTCGCGGATGCCGTAGTGGACGAACGAGCCGGAGAAGTCGCCGGCCTTCACCACGCCCTGGCCCTTGGTCCTGGTGTTGTTCGAGCCGGTCAGGTCGGCCGAGCCGCCGATGGTCTCGGGCACCGCCGCGTTGATCACCTCGAGCGCCATCTCCGACGCCTTGCGGGTGGCGACGCCGACCGGCTTGGCGATCAGACCGGCGACGTAATCCTTCATGGCGGCATCGAGGCCGCCGGGCAGTTCGCCGCGCTGGCCGCGCTCGAATTCGGTGCGGCGGCCGGCGTCCATGGCGGCGACGCGGCCCTGCCACGCCTGGAAGGCGGATGCGCCGCGGGAGCCGGCGGCACGCCACGCGGACAGGATGTCGGCGGGCACCTCGAAGGCGGGCGCCGCCCAGCCCATGTTCTCGCGGGCTGCGGCCACTTCCCTGTCGCCCAGCGCCGAGCCGTGGACGGCGGATGTCCCTTGCATGTTGGGGGCGCCATACCCGATCAGCGTGCGACAGGCGATCATGGTCGGCCTGTCGGACGACTTGGCCGTGCGGATCGCTTGGGCGACCGCATTCTGGTCGTGGCCATCGACGGCCAGCGTGTTCCAGCCGGCGGCGCGGAAGCGCGCGGCCTGGTCCTCCGAGGAGCTCAGATCCACTGGACCATCGATGGTGATCTTGTTGTCGTCCCACAACACGATCAGTTTCGAAAGGTTGAGGTGGCCGGCCAGCGAGATCGCCTCCTGGCTGATGCCTTCCATCAGGCAGCCGTCGCCGGCGATCACGAAGGTGTGGTGATCGACGATGGCCTCGCCGAACCGGGCGGCCAGCAGCCGCTCGGCCAGCGCCATGCCGACGGCGGTGGCGATGCCTTGGCCCAGCGGGCCCGTGGTGGTCTCGATGCCCGCGGCGTGGCCGAATTCCGGGTGGCCGGCGCAGGGGCTGCCGAGTTGGCGGAAGTTGCGGATGTCGTCCATCGAGATGCTGTCGTAGCCGGTCAGGTGCAGCAGCGAGTAGAGCAGCATGGAGCCGTGGCCGGCCGACAGCACGAAGCGGTCGCGGTCGGCCCAGCCGGGATGGGCGGGGTCGTATTTCAGGAACTGGGTGAACAGCACGGTGGCGACGTCGGCCATGCCCATGGGCATGCCGGGATGGCCCGAATTGGCGGCCTGGACCGCGTCCATGGAAAGGGCACGGATGGCGTTGGCCATGTCCCGGCTGGTGACCATCTGGACGGCTGTCTCGTTCATCGTGCGGTGTGTTCTCCGGTGGCGGGAATCTGCCGGTCCCGCAGGTGGCGCCACAATACTCAGGAACATCCACAGGTCAACCGCGAACCGGGACCCCTCGGCGCGCCCTTTCCGCATATGCAGCTTGGGGCTATCATTTAAGGCGAGAAATGTATTATAAGTCCTTGATCAACAGTAAAAGAGGCAGGGCAGGCGCCATGGCGACCAACCCGGAATCGGTGGAAACACTCACGGAAGCGACGGCACGGCTGAAGTCCGCGCTGGACCGCCTGAATCGGGCGGTCGCCGCCCGGAACGACGCCGCCTCGGCGGCGGACGCGGACATGCTGCGGGGCGAATGCGACCAGCTTCGCTCCGAGAACACCCAGCTCAGGCAGCGGCTGGCCCTGGCGGAAGCCAAGGCCCGCAGCCTCGAGGAGCGCAACACGCAGGCGGCAGGGCGTCTCGACGACGTCATCGGCTCGCTGCGCCGGGCTCTGGCGGGTTAGGGGCGCGCCATGCCGCAGGTTACCCTCAACGTCAACAACACCCCGTATCAGTTCACCTGCAACGACGGCGAGCAGGAGCGCCTGCTCGAGCTGGCGCAGGCCATCGACGGCAAGGTCACGCAGCTGGCGCGCGCGCTGGGGCAGGTAGGCGAGGCCAAGCTGATGCTGATGGCCGGCATCCTGCTGCTCGACGAGGCCAGCGAGGGCGGCGGCTCCGGGCTGTCGCGCGGCGATCTCGTGTCGCATCTCGGCGATATGGACACCCTTGCCGCGCAGATCGAGCATATTGCCGCCCGCATGGAAACCGCCTAATTAAGAGGGGCAGTGGGTACTGCCCTTCGCGAAGGCGTGCACATTCCCTGGGGCGATACCAACCTCGACGGGAGCTGTCCCTGGCGGAGCCCTGGTTCCGCTATATGGCGCCCACCTGTTCATACAGGCCACAGAGGAATCTCAAGGTCCTACGGCCGCGGCGGTCCCACTGCACTGTCTTGCCGCATTGGCCGGTGATCCATGGAGCCGAGCAAGAGCGAACTCCGCCGTGAAGCGGCGACCGCCCGAAGTGCTCTGGCGCGGGTCGCCGGCGACATCGGCGACCGGCTCATCACCTCCTTCGCCTCCGTCGTGCTGCTGAAGCCCAGTCGGACAGTCGCCGGCTACCACCGGTTCCGCGACGAAGCCGATCCGCTGCCGATCCTGCGCTTCCTGTTCGCCTCGGGCTGGACTTGCGCCCTGCCCGTGCCGGTCGACGGCCCCGAAGGGCTGGTGTTCCGGACGTGGGAGCCGGGCGGAGAACTGGTCACGGGCCGCTACAGCATTCCGCATCCGCCGGAAACCTCTCCCGAGGTGCGGCCGGATGTTGTCCTCGTCCCGCTTCTCGCCTATGACGGGTCGGGCCGGCGGCTGGGTTACGGTGCCGGATACTATGACCGGGCGCTCGCCAACCTGCGGCGCACCGGGCATGCGCTCGCCGTGGGCGTCGCCTATGCCGGCCAGCGCGTCGACCTGGTGCCGGCGCTGGACCACGACGAGCCACTCGACATGGTGGTGACCGAGCAGGACGCGCTGGACTTCAGAAAGGGCGCCTCGTGAAGTTTGCTTATTTCGGCGACATCGTCGGCCGCGCCGGCCGCGACGCGCTGCTGGACAGGCTGCCGGGCATCCGCGAGCGGCTCGACCTGGATTTCGTCGTCGCCAACGGCGAGAACGCCGCCGGCGGCTTCGGCATCAGCCAGGACATCGCCAACCGGCTGCTGCAGACCGGCGTCGACGTGATCACCGGCGGCAACCACAGCTGGGACCAGCGCGAGATCATCGACATCATGGACCAGCAGCCCCGGCTCATGCGTCCGGCCAACTTTCCCGAGGGCACGCCCGGCAGCGGGCACGGCATGTTCATGGCCCGCGGCGGGCAGACGGTGGCGGTGATCAACGTCATGGGCCGCATCTTCATGGACCCGCTGGACGACCCGTTCCGCGCCGTGGATATGGCCCTTTCCGAATACACGCTGGGGCGGCGCGCCGATTTCGTCCTGGTGGACATCCATGCGGAGGCCACTTCGGAGAAGATGGCCATGGGCCATTTCGCCGACGGACGCGCCACGCTCGTGGTCGGCTCGCACAGCCACGTGCCGACGGCCGACGCGCAGATCCTGCCGGGCGGCACCGCCTATCAGACCGACGCAGGGATGTGCGGCGACTACAATTCGGTGATCGGCATGGAGAAGGAAGAACCGCTCCGCCGCTTCACCACCAAGATCGGCGGTGGCCGGTTCGTGCCCGCCAACGGTGAGGCGACCCTTTGCGGCGTCTATGTCGAAAGCGATGACCGGACCGGCAGGGCGACGCGCGTCGCGCCGCTCCGCATCGGCGGGAGGCTTGCCGAAAGCTGGCCCTAGAGGCTATTGCGATCCCATAACAAGGCCATATTTCCCAGGTATCCGGGGATGCCGTTTACGCTCAATCGAATGTGAATGTGCTGCCCGACCCCACAATATCTGGTATAAGTCAGGGCAAATCACCGCGCCGCCCGAGGGCTGGCGCACCAGGTTGAAAACCAGAAAAAAGACGAGTCGAGCAGAGACGATGGCGGGTCATTCCAAATTCAAGAACATCATGTTCCGCAAGGGCGCCCAGGACGCCAAGCGGTCCAAGCTCTTCAGCAAGCTGGCCAAGGAAATCACCGTGGCGGCGAAGATGGGCGGACCCGACCCGGCCTCGAACGCGCGCCTGCGCGCCGCGATCCTGGCGGCCAAGGCGCAGTCCATGCCCAAGGACAACATCGACCGCGCCACCAAGCGCGCCACGGCCGCCGACGTGGAGAACTACGAGGAAGTGCAATACGAGGGCTTCGGCCCTGGCGGCGTCTCGGTGATCGTCGAGGCACTGACCGACAACCGCAACCGCACCGCCTCGGAAGTGCGCGCCAAATTCTCGAAGAACGGCGGCAATCTCGGCGCCACCGGCAGCGTGTCCCACGCCTTCGACCGGGTCGGAATGATCAAGTATCCGGCCACGGCGGGCTCGGCCGAGAAGGTGTTCGAGGCGGCGCTGGAAGCCGGCGCCGACGACTGCCAGTCCGACGAGGACAGCCACGAGATCACCTGCGCGGTCGAGGACTTCGCCGCGGTGCGCGACGCGCTGGAAGAGTCGCTGGGCGAGCCCGAGGAATCCCGGCTGATCTGGAAGCCGCAGAACACGGTGCAGGTCGACGGCGATACCGCGCCGACCCTGATGAAGATGCTGGACGCGCTGGATGACGATGACGACGTCCAGAACGTCTACGCCAATTTCGAGATGTCCGACGAGGTGATGGAAGGGCTCAGCGCGTAGGGAATGGCAGACAGCGTCCGGCTTATCGGGCTCGATCCCGGCCTGCGGTGCACCGGATGGGGCGTCATCGACGCCTCGGGCAATCGCCTGCGGCACGTGGCCAACGGCAGCGTGCGGTCGGAGGAAGGCGCGTCCCTGGCTGAACGACTGTCCCAGCTGTTCGAGGGGCTCAATTCGGTGCTGGACGCCTGGCGGCCCGATCTCGCGGCGGTGGAGGAGACCTTCGTCAACAAGAACCCGGGTTCGACCCTGAAACTGGGCCAGGCGCGCGGCATCGCCATGCTGGCGCCGGCGCTCCGCGGCATCCCCGTCGCCGAATACGCCCCCAACCAGGTGAAGAAATCGGTCGTCGGCGTCGGCCACGCCGACAAGGCACAGATCCACATGATGGTGGGAATCCTGCTGCCGGGCGTCGAGCCCGCGGGCCCGGATGCGGCCGACGCGCTCGCGGTCGCCATCTGCCACGCCCATCTGGTGCGAACCGGCGCCAGCATAGCCGCGCGGTTGTCGGCCTCGTTCGGCGGGGCGGTGCGTCAATGATCGCAAGGCTGAAAGGCATCGTCGACGAGATCGGGGACGATGGGGCGATTATCGATGTCGGTGGCGTGGGTTACTTCGTGTTCTGTCCCGGAAAAACGCTGCAAGCCCTCCCGAAAATTGGAGAATCTGTCGTCCTGCATATTGAGACCCACGTACGCGAAGACCACATCCACCTCTACGGTTTTCTGACAGGTGGCGAAAAAGAGTGGTTCGGGCGGCTGCAGAGCGTGCAGGGCGTGGGCGCCAGGGTGGCGCTGGCGATCCTTTCGGTGCTGACGCCGGCCGAGGTGGCGCAGGCCATCGCCGCGCAGGACCGGACCATGATCGGCCGGGCTTCGGGCGTCGGGCCGAAGCTGGCGACGCGCATCGTCACGGAACTGAAGGACAAGGCCGGCGCCTTCACCGGCTTCGAGCCGGCGGCGGCCGCGAGCGGATCGGGCGGCGCGGCGGCGGATGCGGTATCGGCGCTGGTCAACCTGGGATACCGACAGGCCGACGCCATGAGCGCGGTCGCGCGGGTCAGCCGCGCCCAGGGCGGCGAGGCGTCGCTGGAGGCCTTGATCCGCGCCGGCCTCAAGGAGCTTGCCGGATGAGCGCCTCCACCGGCGAGAACCGCATGGTCGGCGCCCTGAAGCGCGAGGAGGACGCCTACGAGGCGAGCCTCCGGCCGTCGCGCTTCGCCGAGTTCATCGGCCAGCGGCAGGCGGTCGACAACCTTTCCGTGTTCATCCAGGCGGCGCGCAGCCGGGGCGAGGCGCTCGATCATGTTCTGCTGGCCGGGCCACCGGGCCTCGGCAAGACCACGCTCGCCCAGATCGTCGCCCGCGAACTGGGCGTCAGTTTCCGCGCCACCTCTGGGCCGGTGATCGCCAAGGCCGGCGAACTGGCGGCGCTGCTGACCAATCTGCAGGAAAACGACCTGCTGTTCATCGACGAGATCCACCGCCTCGCGCCGGCCGTCGAGGAAATCCTCTATCCGGCCATGGAAGACTTCCAGCTCGATTTGATCATCGGCGAGGGCCCGGCGGCCCGGTCGGTGCGTATCGACCTGCCACGCTTCACCCTGGTGGGCGCCACCACGCGCTCGGGGCTGCTGACAACGCCACTGCGCGACCGGTTCGGCATCCCGGTGCGTCTCGAGTTCTACGACGTGGACGAATTGTGCTCCATCGTCGAGCGCGGCGCCCGCGTCATGGGCTTCGCGCTGACCCGCGACGGCGCGGTGGAGATCGCCCGCCGCTCGCGGGGCACGCCGCGTGTGGCGGGGCGCCTGCTGCGCCGCGTGCGCGACTTCGCCGACGTCGCCGGGCAGGGCACAGTCGACGCGGGCATCGCCGACCGGGCGCTGACCCGGCTGGAGGTGGACGGTCGCGGCCTCGATGCCATGGACCGGCGCTATCTGCGCTGTATCGGCGCCGACTTCGGCGGCGGCCCTGTCGGTATCGAGACCATCGCCGCGGCGCTTTCCGAGCCGCGCGACGCCATCGAGGAGATCATCGAGCCCTATCTCCTGCAGCAGGCGTTCATCCAGCGGACACCGCGCGGGCGTATCCTGACCCCTGCCGCCTTCCGGCATCTCGGGCTGGCCGCGCCGGCCGGCATCCCGCCGGCCCAGCTGAGCCTTCCCACGGAGGGTGAGGATGCCTGATTCCTCGATGAATGCGTGGATGTCCGGCACCGTCGACGGCGGCATGCACCGGCTTTCGGTGCGCGTCTATTTCGAGGACACGGATACCGCCCGGATGGTCTATCACGCCAATTACCTGCGCTACATGGAACGCGCCCGCACCGAGTTGCTGCGCCTGATCGGCGTCAGCCAGTTCGAGACCATGAGCCGCGAGGGTGAGGGCGTCATGGGCTTCGCGGTCAAGAGCTGCCAGGTGGAGTTCCGCGCCCCCGCCAGGCTCGACGACCTCCTGGAGGTGCGCACCGTGAACAATGGCGTCGGCGCGGCGTATATCGACTTCGGCCAGGACATCTGGCGCGACGAAACCCCAATCGCCGAGGCGCGGGTCCGCGTCGTCTGCCTCGACGGCAGGGGCAAGCCGCGCCGGCAGCCGGCCGACCTGGTCGCCCGGCTCAACACCATGCTTCCAACACGAGACACCGCAAAGGCCTGATCCATGGAACCAGAAGTAACGCAAGCGGCATTGGAGGGCTCGGCCCCCGCGCACGACCTGTCGATCATCGGGCTGATCCTGCACGCCGACATCATCGTCCAGGCGGTGCTGTTGCTCCTTCTCCTCGCCTCGTTGTGGTCGTGGGCGATCATCTTCGACAAGATCGGCCGCTACCGGAAGGTCAGCGCCGAGGCCGACACCTTCGAGGACGAGTTCTGGTCCGGCCGGTCGCTGGAGGAGCTCTACGACCGGTTGCAGGGCAGGGCGAGCCATCCCATGGCGCTGCTGTTCCTGGTCGCCATGCGCGAGTGGCAGCGCTCCATCGGCAAGACCAACGTGGCCACCTCGGGTGCGCGGCTGCAGGAGCGCATCGCCCAGGTGATGCGGCTCACCCTCAACCGCGAGGTGGAGCGGCTGGAGCGCTATCTGGGCTTTCTCGCCACCGTCGGCTCGACCGCGCCGTTCATCGGCCTGTTCGGCACCGTCTGGGGTATCATGAACAGCTTCCAGTCCATCGCCGCCCATGGTGACGCGGGCCTTGCCGTGGTCGCGCCCGGCATCGCCGAGGCGCTGTTCGCGACCGCTGTCGGTCTCGTCGCGGCGATCCCGGCGGTCATCGCCTACAACAAGTTCGCCGCCGACATGGAACGCTTCGCCAACCGGCTGGAAGGCTTCGTCGACGAGTTCAACACTATCCTGTCGCGCCAGATCGATGAAGGGCATGCCTGATGGGCGCCGACGTCAAGAAGCGTGGCGGCGGCAGGCGCAAGGGCAAGTACACGCCCATGTCGCAGATCAATGTGACGCCGTTCGTCGACGTCATGCTGGTGCTGCTGATCATCTTCATGGTCACCGCGCCGCTGCTGGCGACCGGGGTAAAGGTCGACCTGCCGCAGACCTCGGCCAAGACGCTGTCGCAGGACGAGAAGCCGTTGTCGGTATCGCTGCGCGCCGACGGCAAGGTGTTCCTCAACGAGACCGAGGTCCAGACCGAGACCCTGGTCGAGCGCATCCGCGCCATCGGCGAGGTCAGCCAGGACACCCGCATCTTCGTGCGGGCCGACGAGAACCTGTCATACGGCAAGGTCATGAAGGTCATGGGCATGATCAACGGCGCCGGTTTCAACAAGGTGGCGCTGGTCACCCAGCCGACGAAGGGCGGCAAGGGCCAGTAGACACGTGCGCAAGCCCTTCATCCTTTCCGGCCTGTTCCACGCCCTGGTGCTCGTGCTGACCCTGGTCAGCTGGAACCTGTTCGGCGAGCCGGAGCTCATCGAGACCAACGAGCCCGTCATCATGGTGCCGCCGGAGGCGCTGATCACGCCCGACGCGATCCCGACGCCCAAGCCCAAGGACGAACCGAAGCCCGAGAAACCGGACGAGAAGCCGCCGGCCGAGAAGGACCCCGAGCCGCAGCCCGAGCAGTCGTCGCCGACGCCGCCGCGAGTCGACGAGGCGGCCGAGGCGCCGCCGCCCGAACCCACGCCGACGCCCGAGCCGGTGCCCGAGAAGCCGAAGCCCGAGCGGGTCACCAAGGACCTGCCCAACGTCACCCCGCGCGACAAGCCCAAGCCGCCGAAGAAGTTCGACGTGGCCGCGATCGAGAAGCTGCTGCTCGACAAGCGCGACACCACCGCGCCCCAGACCAAGGACAAGCCGAAGAAAACCACCGATCCGGATCCGTCGCAGGCCAAGGACCCGAGCCGCAATCCCATGGATCAGGCGCGGGCGACCGCCAACATCCAGTCGGCCATCGCCTCGCAGATCGCCCGCTGCTGGACCGCGCCCGTCGGCGCGACCGGCGCTGAAACTTTGGTTGTCAGAATTCGTATCTATCTTCGCAGGGACGGGTCGCTCGCAGACGACCCCGTCATCGTCGACTGTGGGCGGATGTTGTCGGACAATCTCTACAGGGTCGCGGCCGAGGCCGCGAGGCGCGCCGTCCAGCGCTGCGCGCCGCTCAAGCTGCCGCCGGATTACTACGATATCTGGCGGGATGTGATCCTGAATTTCGATCCCAGCAAGATGCTATGAGGAGGAACGGGCCCATGAACGCACCCTTTGCCTGGAGGAGGACACTGTCATTCGGTCTGCTCGCCGCGATGATGCTTGCCGCGGGCGTGATCGCTGCACCCGGCGCTGCGCGCGCGCAGCTGGTGGTCGACATCACCAGCGCGAACATCGAACCGGTTCCGATCGCCGTTCCGGTGTTCTCGGCCCAGAGCCAGGTCCCCTCGCGCCTGCCCGAGATGAGCAAGCTGGGTGACGAAATGGCCGGCGTGATCGCCGCAGACCTGGAGCGCTCGGGCCTGTTCCGCCCGCTGCCCAAGTCGGCCTATATCGAGCAGGGGCTGGTGCCCGAGCGTCGGCCGCGCTTTCCCGACTGGAAGTCGATCGGCGCCCAGGGCCTGGTTGTCGGCAGCGTCAATTTCCTCGCCGACGGCAGGGTCGAGGTGGTGTTCCGGCTCTGGGACGTCTACGGCCAGCAGCAGATGACCGGCGTCAAGTACCAGACCACGCCCGACAACTGGCGCCAGATCTCGCACCGCATCGCCGACGCCATCTATCAGCGGCTGACCGGCGAGGAGGGCTATTTCGACACCCGGATCGTCTATGTGGCCGAATCCGGTCCGGCCACCCAGCGGGTCAAGCGGCTCGCCATCATGGACCAGGACGGCGCCAATCACTCCTACCTGACCAAGGGCGACTTCCTGGCGCTCACGCCGCGCTTCTCGCCCAGCAGCCAGGACATCACCTACCTGTCCTACTTCAACAACAAGCCGCGCGTGTACATGTACAATCTGGACACCGGCAAGCAGGAGCTGCTCGGCGACTTCGACGGCATGACCTTCGCGCCGCGGTTCTCGCCCGACGGCAACCAGGTGGTGATGAGCCTGGCCCGCAACGGCAACACCGACATCTACATCATGGACCTGCGCACCCGGAAGATCCGGCAGCTGACCGACGCGCCGGACATCGACACCGCCCCCAGCTTTTCGCCCGACGGCCAGTTCATCACCTTCGAATCCGACCGGGGCGGCGGGCAGCAGATCTACGTCATGCGGTCCGACGGATCGGGTGTGAAGCGCATCAGCTTCGGCAAGGGCCGCTACAAGACCCCGGTCTGGTCGCCGCGCGGCGACCTGATCGCCTTCACCTATACTTCGGGTGGTACATTCAAAATCGGTGTCATGCGGCCCGACGGCTCGGGCGAGCGCATGCTCACGGAAAGTTTCCTGGACGAAGGCCCCACCTGGGCGCCCAACGGACGGGTGATCATGTACTTCCGCGGCTATCCGTCGCGCAAGAACCAGGCCGGCAAGGCGGAGCTCCGCTCCATCGACCTAACCGGCCGGAACGAAAGAAAAGTTTCCACCCCCGGAGACGCGTCGGACCCTGCATGGTCTCCCTTGCTGAAGTGATCTGGAATGATTATAATCCCACTTCACCGAACAAAATTCGGGACCGGGGGCGCGCACGTTGGAGTACGCGTTGCATTTCGTGCGTTGTAAAGCGTCCTCCGATGACTACCTCAGTAACGATAGCCTCGACCTAAAAAAGAAGGAAACGCCTCCAATGTCCTCCAATGCGCTTAGAATGAAGTTCATCGTTCTGGCCGCTGCTTCCACCCTTGCCCTGGTCGGTTGCTCCGACAAGGACGAAAAGGCCCCGATCGCCACCGCGCCGAGCGGCCCGTCGGGTGCCATGCAGACCGATCGCACCACCACCAGCGGCGTCCTGCCCGGCTCCCAGGAGGAGCTCGAGCGCGATGCCGGCAGCCGGATCTATTTCGGCTACGACGAATACAACCTGGACGACCGCGCCCAGGCCACCCTGTCCAAGCAGGCCCAGTGGCTGAAGCGCTACCCGAACAAGTCGTTCACCATCGAGGGCCATGCCGACGAGCGCGGCACCCGCGAGTACAACCTGGCCCTCGGCGCCCGCCGCGCCGAAGCCGCCAAGCGCTACCTTGTCAGCATGGGTATTGAGGAAGGCCGCCTCAACACCATCTCCTATGGCAAGGAACGCCCGGAAGTCGCCGGTTCCAACGAGTCCGCCTGGGCCCAGAACCGCCGCGACGTGTCGGTCGTTCAGTAAGCGTTCCAATGTGAGATGCGCCGCGCGACAAGCGCGGCGCATCCCATAAGGCAGGATCTGAAGCGTGCGCTGGCAGTCTTTCGGCATCGTCTCCCTATTCACGCTTCTCGGCACCACGTCGCTCGCGGCCGCCCAGCCGCAGGTCGATCCGTACCGCGCCCAGACCGAAGTGCGGCTGACGCGCATCGAGAACGACATCCGCAACCTTCGCGGCAATTACGAAGAGGCCATGTACGGCCTCACCCAGCTCAACCAGCGGCTCGAGAAGCAGCTGGAAGACATGCAGTTCCGCATCGATACCCTCGAGAAGCAGCTAGCCGCCGCGCGCGGCGGGCAGGCACCGGGCACGGCCGACGGTGCGCCGGCCCCCGATGGCGGGTACGATCCCGGCGCAAGCGCCGATCCCGGCATGATGGGCGGCCCCGACATGGGCGGCCCGGACGTCGGTGGCCCCGACATGGGCGGCGATCCGCAGGGTGGCCCCTCGAATGCGCCGCCCCATCGCGTCGGCGACACGCTCGGCAGCCAGCTCGACTCGCCCGGCGGCACGCCCGCGCCGCCCCGCGGCGCACCCGAGGAAACGCCCGAGCAATATCTCGAGGGCGACACTCCCGATGCTCAGTTCAACTACGCGTTCTCGATGCTGCGGCGGGACGATTATCAGGGCGCCGAAGCGGCGTTCCGTGCGTTCCTCGCCCTGAACCCCGAGCACCGCGCCGCGCCCAACGCCAAGTACTGGCTCGGCAAGACCTATTTCGCCCAGCGCAACTACGCCGAGGCCGCGCGGGTGCTGCTCGACGGCTACCAGCAGTTCGCCGACAGCGACAAGGGGCCCGACATGGTGCTGACCCTGGGCCTCAGCCTCAAGGAACTCGACCAGAAGGATCAGGCCTGCGCCACCTTCGACGAGCTGAACCGCCGCTACCCGAAGGCCTCGCCGTCGATCAAGCAGAAGACCCAGGCGGCGCAGCAGGCCACGGGCTGCAGCTGACGGCCGCGGCCGGCCGATGACTAAATCCCGGCCCGGCGCGGCGCCGATCTCGCAACCCGAATTCGACGCGCTTATGGACGCTTTCCCGCGCCTCGCGGACGCGCCCTCGGTCGCGGTCGCCGTTTCCGGCGGCCCGGACAGCATGGCGCTGGCGCTGCTCGCCGGCGGCTGGGCGGCCGCGCGCGGCGTCGCCCTGACGGCGCTGACCGTCGACCACGGCCTGCGGGCGGGTTCCGCCGCCGAGGCGAGGGCGGTCGCCGGCTGGATGGCGGCGCGCGGAATCGAGCATCACGTCCTGGCTTGGTCGGGCGCGCCCCGAGGCAACGTCCAGGCCGAAGCGCGGCGCGCCCGGTACGGCCTGCTGGAGAACTGGTGCGCGGCGCGCGGCATCCCCGCGCTGCTGCTGGCCCACCATCTGGAGGATCAGGCCGAGACCGTGCTGCTGCGGCTTGGTCGCGGCAGCGGCGTCTACGGTCTCGCGGGCATGGCGGGCGAGGCGGCCCCGGCCTGGCCCGGCGCGCCGGTGCGCATCCGTCCGCTGCTGGGTGTGCCCCGGCAGCGTCTCGCGGCGACCCTGCGTGCCGCCGGACAGGATTGGGTGGAAGATCCCAGCAACCACGATCCGGCTTTCGCCCGGGTCCGCGTCCGCAGCGTCTGGTCGAAGCTCGCGCCGCTCGGCATCACCCCGGAACGGCTCGCCGGCACCGCCCGGCGCATGGCGCGCGCCCGCGCCGCGCTCGACGCCGAGGCGCAGGCCCTGATCGCCGTGTCCTCGTCGTTCGGCGATGGCGGCTGGTGCAGCCTGAATCCGGAGCCGCTGCGCGCCGCCCATGAGGAAGTCGCCCTGCGCACCCTTGCGATGGTGCTGATGGCGGTAGGCGGCGGCGCCTATCCGCCCCGCCTCGAGCGGCTCGAGCGGCTTTGGGCTCGGCTGCGGGATGGCGAGCCGGGCGCGGCGACCCTGGCCGGCTGCCGGACCATCCCGGCGGAAGGCGCCTGGCTGATCGTGCGCGAGGCGCGCGGCGTCGAGGGGCCGCTGGCGCTCGCCGCCCGGCCGCAGGTCTGGGACGGCCGCTTCGTGGCCTCGGGCACGGGCGTCACCCTCGACCGGCTGCGGCCCGGAGCGATGGCGCTGATGCGCGCCGCGCTGCCCGAGTCGGCGCTGCGGCGCGTTCCGGCGCCGGCCCGGCCGATGGTGCCGGCCCTTTACGACGACGGCGGACTGCTCGCAGTGCCGTCCTTCGGATTCCGCCGCGCAGGCGCCCAGATGCCTGAAGTCACGGTCGATTTCCTGCCGCGCTGCGGGACCTTGGGGAACGCTCGCCCGCGCTGACCGGTCCTGCGCCGCAGGGTGCTTGTCTGGTCCCGCAAACATCCTATCTTTGGTCGACGGCCCGGCAGGCGGGCGCGACACGTCGGAAACGGGAACAACCTTGAACAATCTTGGCCGCAATCTCTTCATCTGGCTGCTGGTGGCGCTGATCGTCATCGTGCTGTTCAGCCAGTTCCAGCACTCGGGCACCAACCAGCCGACCGACAAGGTGGGCTTCTCCCAGTTCCTCGACAACGTCAACAACGGCAATGTCGAGCGGGTGACCATTCGGGGCGACGAGATCACCGGCGAGTATCGCGACGGCAAGGCGCGGTTCACCACCCAGTATCAGGAAAACGCCTATCCCGACCTGGTGAAGGTGCTGCGCGACAAGCAGGTCGATTTGCGCTTCGAGCAACCCGAGACCAGCAATTTCTGGGCGATCCTGATCAATGTGGGCCCCATGCTGCTGCTGGTGGCCGTCTGGATCTTCATCATGCGCCAGATGCAGGCCGGCTCCGGCCGCGCCATGGGCTTCGGCAAGTCCAAGGCCAAGCTGCTCAACGAGCGCACCGACCGGGTGACGTTCGACGACGTGGCCGGCGTGGAAGAGGCCAAGGAAGAGGTGCAGGAGATCGTCGAGTTCCTGCGCGACCCGCAGAAATTCCAGCGCCTCGGCGGCAAGATCCCGCGCGGCGCGCTGCTGGTCGGCCCGCCCGGCACCGGCAAGACCCTGCTCGCCCGCGCCATCGCCGGCGAGGCCAACGTGCCGTTCTTCAGCATTTCCGGTTCCGACTTCGTCGAGATGTTCGTCGGCGTCGGCGCCAGCCGCGTGCGCGACATGTTCGAGCAGGCGAAGAAGAACGCCCCCTGCATCGTGTTCATCGACGAGATCGACGCCGTCGGCCGCCACCGCGGCGCCGGCCTGGGCGGCGGCAACGACGAGCGCGAGCAGACCCTCAACCAGCTGCTGGTCGAGATGGATGGTTTCGAGGAGAACGAGGGCATCATCATCATCGCCGCCACCAACCGGCCCGACGTGCTCGACCCGGCGCTGCTGCGCCCGGGCCGCTTCGACCGCCAGGTGGTGGTGCCGAACCCCGACGTGCTGGGCCGCGAGCGCATCCTCAAGGTGCACATGCGCCGGGTGCCGCTCGCGCCGGACGTCGAGGCCAAGGTCATCGCCCGCGGCACGCCCGGTTTCTCGGGCGCCGACCTCGCCAACCTCGTCAACGAGGCGGCGCTTCTGGCGGCGCGCAAGAACAAGAAGGTCGTGTCCATGGCCGAGTTCGAGGACGCCAAGGACAAGGTCATGATGGGCCCCGAGCGTCGCTCCATGGTGATGGACGAGGCCGAGAAGCGGCTGACCGCCTATCACGAGGCGGGCCACGCGCTGGTCGGCCTCAAGGTGCCGGACACCGATCCGATCCACAAGGCGACCATCATCCCGCGCGGCCGCGCGCTCGGCATGGTCATGCACCTGCCGGAGAAAGACAAGCTGTCCCAGACCCGCGAGCAGATGCACTCCCGTCTCGCCGTGCTGATGGGCGGCCGCATCGCCGAGGAGTTGATCTTCGGCTACGACAAGGTCACCTCAGGCGCCTCGTCCGACATCTCGGGCGCGACCCGGCTCGCCAAGGCCATGGTCACACGCTGGGGGATGAGCGACAAGCTCGGCCCGCTGGCCTATGGCGACAACGAGGAGGAAGTGTTCCTCGGCCACTCGGTGACCCGCACCCAGAACATGTCCGAGGAGACCTCCAGGCTGGTCGACGGCGAGGTGCGCCGCTTCGTCGAGGATGCCTACAACCAGGCCAAGACCATCCTCACCGACCACATGGACGATCTGCACCGCATCGCCCAGGCGCTGCTGGAGTACGAGACCCTGAGCGGCGAGGAAATCCGGGCTCTGCTGCGCGGCGAGACAATCGACCGGCCCGATGATACGCCGGCGCCGACCGCGCCCCCCAGCAAGCCGCGCACCGTCCCCAGCGCCGGCCGCGGCCCCCGCACCGGCGGCGCCTCGCCGGAGCCCCAGCCCGGCACTTGAGGGCTTCAGATTCCACGGCGACCAACGCCCCTCACCCTGATCCTCTCCCAGAGGAAGAGGGAAATCGGGGCGGGCCATCGAACCCTCTCCCTCGGGGAGAGGGCAGGGTGAGGGGCGATGCCTGATCCGAGCTCTGGCCCCGTCCTGATGGGCATCCTCAACGTCACCCCGGACAGCTTTTCAGACGGCGGCCGCTTCCTCGACCTGGATGCGGCCGTTTCGCATGCCCGGCGGATGATCGCCGACGGCGCGGGCATCATCGACGTGGGCGGGGAATCCACCCGTCCCGGCGCCGACCCCGTCGATCCCGCCGAGGAACTCGAACGGGTCGTTCCCGTCATCGAGGCGCTGCAGGGCTGCGGCGTGCCGGTCTCCGTCGACACGCGGCGCTCGGCGGTGATGCGTGCTGCCCTCGATGCGGGTGCCGGCATGATCAACGACGTCTCGGCCCTGACCGCCGATCCGGACAGCCTCGCCGTTGCTGCCGCATCCGGCGCTGCCGTGGTGCTGATGCACGCCCAGGGCGATCCGCGCACCATGCAGGACGCGCCCCGCTACGTCGACGTGGTGGCCGAGGTCTACACCTATCTGGAACGCCGCATCGAAGCGTGCGCGCGCGCGGGAATCTTGATCGAGCGGCTGATCGCCGATCCGGGCATCGGCTTCGGCAAGACTCTCGAGCACAATCTGGCGCTGCTGCGCAACCTCGACCGTTTCCACGGCCTCGGCTGCCGCCTCTTGGTCGGCGCCTCGCGCAAGAGTTTTCTCGGGCGGCTATCCGGCGGCGCGCCCGCGGATGCCCGTCTGCCGGGCTCGCTGGCGGCCGCGCTTGCGGCGCTCCGGCAGGGCGTGCATATACTGCGCGTCCATGACGTGGCCGAAACCCGCCAGGCGATCGAGGTCTGGCGCGCGATATTCCAACCCACGACAGAGGGTCCATGAACAAGCGGCACTATTTCGGAACCGACGGCATCCGCGGCACCGCCAACACGCTGCCGATGACGGCGGAGGTGGCGTTGCGGGTCGGCATGGCGGCGGGCGCGCAGTTCCGCCGCGGCGATCACCGCCACAAGGTGGTCATCGCCAAGGATACGCGTCTGTCCGGCTACATGCTGGAGGCGGCCATGACCGCGGGCTTCACCTCGGTGGGCATGGACGTGGTGCTGGTCGGCCCCATGCCGACGCCCGCGACCGCCATGCTGACACGGTCCATGCGGGCCGACCTGGGCGTGATGATCTCGGCCTCTCACAACCCCTTCGAGGACAATGGCATCAAGCTGTTCGGCCCCGACGGATTCAAGCTGTCCGACGCCATCGAGGCGGAGATCGAGGCGCGGCTGGAAAGCGCCGCCGCGCTCGATGTCGCCCCCTCGCGCGAGATCGGCCGCGCCCGCCGTCTCGACGACAACGGCCACGGCCGCTACATCGAGGTGGTCAAGAGCACGTTCCCCACCGGCATGACGCTGGACGGTCTGAAAGTGGTGATCGACTGCGCCAACGGCGCCGCCTACCGGGTCGCGCCGACGGTGCTGACCGAGTTGGGCGCCGAGGTGATCGCCATCGGCGTCGCGCCCGACGGCTTCAACATCAACCACAAATGCGGCTCCACCGACACGGCGCTGATGCAGCGGACCGTGCGCGAGACCGGTGCCCATCTCGGCATCGCCCTCGACGGCGACGCCGACCGGGTGCTGATGGCCGACGAGAAGGGCGAATTGCTCGACGGCGACCAGCTGATGGGCCTGATCGCGGCCTACTGGCACCGCACCGGCCGGCTGCGCGGCGGCTGTCTGGTCAGCACCGTCATGTCCAACCTGGGGTTGGAAAACTACCTGCACGCCCAGGGAATCGGCCTCGCCCGCACCGCCGTGGGCGACCGCTACGTGGTCGAGCACATGCGCCAGCATGGCTGCAACCTTGGCGGCGAGCAGTCGGGCCACATCGTCATGACCGACTACACCACCACGGGCGACGGCCTCATCGCCGCGCTGCAGGTGATGGCGGTGATCCTGGAATCCGGCAGGCCGGCGTCCCAAACCTGCCGCGTGTTCACGCCCTATCCGCAGGTGCTGAAGAACGTGGCGAGCGGCCGCTCGGTGCTCGAGGACGGCACCGTGAAGGCCGCCATCGCCGACGGCGAGGCGCGGCTCAAGGGTACCGGCCGGGTGCTGATCCGGCCGTCCGGCACCGAGCCGAAGATCCGCGTCATGGCGGAAGGCGAGGATCAGACGCTGGTGAACGCCGTCGTCGACGACATCGCCGGCGCCATCTCGCGCGCCGCGGGCTGATGAAGGCCAGGATATGAGAGGCCGCGTGCTGATCATCGCCGGCTCGGATTCCGGCGGCGGGGCGGGCATCCAGGCCGACATCAAGGCGGTGACCATGCTCGCCGGCTTCGCCATGACCGCGGTCACCGCGCTCACGGCACAGAACACGATGGGCGTGCACGGCATCCTCGGCGTCGACCCCGGATTCATCCGCCAGCAGATGCAGGTGGTGCTGCGCGACATCGGCGCCGACTGCCTGAAGACCGGCATGCTGCACAGCGCCCAGGTGATCGAGGCCGTGGCCGCGGCGATCGACGAGGATGCGCCCGGCGTGCCGCTCGTCGTCGACCCGGTCATGGTAGCCAAGGGTGGTGCGGCGCTGCTGCAGGACAGCGCCGCTGGCGCGCTGGTGGCGCGCATGATCCCCAAGGCCACGGTGCTGACACCCAACCTGCCCGAGGCCGAGGCGCTCACGGGCCTGAAGGTCGCCGACCTGGACGGCATGCGCCGGGCAGGCGCCGCGCTGCTGAAGCTGGGTCCCAGGGCAGTGCTCGTGAAGGGCGGCCACCTGGAAGGCCCGGTGCTACACGATCTGCTGCTGACGGCCGACGGCGAGAGGGTGTTCGAGTCCCGCCGCATCGATACGGAGCATACCCACGGCACCGGCTGCACCCTCGCCAGCGCAATCGCCGCAGGCATCGCGCAGGGCATGGGCATCGCCGATGCCGTCGCCCGCGCCCGCGACTATGTTCACCGCGCCATCGCCACTGCGCCCGGCCTCGGCCGCGGCCACGGACCGCTCAATCACGGGCATCCGCTGGAACGCTGAACCGCCGCCAAGTGTTAAAGTTTTCCGCCAGTTTGATGCAGCTTCCGCAGCCCTCGGGCGCGGAACTGTGACGTTGACATGGTAGGGACCGCCCCTATTATCCGCCGCGAACCGATGACCGCTCAACGCAAGCGCCAAACCACAGCCTGAACTCACCGGGAAATCAAAGATGAAACCGACGGAACGGCCCCGTTCGCCCTTCTTCTCGTCCGGACCTTGCGCCAAGCGGCCCGGATGGTCGGTCGATGCGCTCAAGGGCGCCGCGCTGGGCCGGTCGCACCGGTCCAAGCTGGGCAAGGCCAAGCTGCAGGAAGCCATCGACCGCACCCGCGCCATCCTGGGCGTGCCCGCCGATTACCGGATCGGCATCGTGCCCGCGTCGGATACCGGCGCCGTCGAGATGGCGCTGTGGTCCATGCTGGGCGCCCGCGGCGTCGACATGCTGGCCTGGGAGAGCTTCGGCGCCGGCTGGGTGACCGACGTGGTCAAGCAGCTCAAGCTGCCCGACGTGCGGGTGATGGAAGCCGGCTACGGCGAGATCGTCAATCTGTCGAAGGTCGACACCGACCGCGACGTGGTATTCACCTGGAACGGCACCACCTCGGGCGTGAAGGTCCCGAACGGCGACTGGATCGGCGACAACCGCCAGGGTCTGACCATCTGCGACGCCACTTCGGCCGTCTTCGCCATGGAGATCCCGTGGGAGAAGCTCGACGTGGTCACCTACTCCTGGCAGAAGGTGATGGGCGGCGAGGGCGCGCACGGCATGCTGATCCTCAGCCCCCGCGCCGTCGAGCGGTTGCTGAGCTACAAGCCGGCCTGGCCGCTGCCCAAGATCTTCCGCCTGACCTCCGGCGGCAAGCTGATCGAGGGCATTTTCCAGGGCGAGACCATCAACACCCCGTCCATGCTGTGCGTCGAGGATTATGTCGATGCCCTGGTGTGGGCCGAGGGGATCGGCGGCCTGCCGGCGCTGCTCGAGCGCTCCAACGCCAATCTGGGCGTGCTGGAGGACTGGGTCGCGCAGCGCAATTGGGTGAGCTTCCTCGCCGAGGACAAGGCGATCCGCTCGAACACGTCGGTGTGCTTCAAGATCGTCGACCCTTGGTTCGACGGGCTCGACGGCGACGCGGCCAAGGCCGACGTGCCGAAGAAGATCGCCTCCATGCTGGAGAAGGAAGACGTCGCCTACGACATCAACGGCTATCGCGACGCGCCGGCCGGCCTGCGCATCTGGGCAGGCGCCACGGTCGAGGCCAGCGACCTGAAGGCGCTGACCCCGTGGCTGGACTGGGCGTTCAACGAGGTGAAGGGCTGATGAGCAAGGTTCTTATTTCCGACAGCCTCAGCCCGCGGGCGGCTGAGATATTCCGCGAACGCGGCGTCGAGGTGGTCGAGAAGGTTGGCCTGAAGCCCGAGGAGCTGATCGAGATCATCGGCGAGTTCGACGGCCTCGCCATCCGCTCCAATACCAAGGTCACGGCCAAGGTGCTGGAGGCGGCGACCAATCTGAAGGTGATCGGCCGCGCCGGCATCGGCGTCGACAATGTCGACATCCCGGCGGCGACTTCCCGCGGCATCATCGTGATGAACACGCCGTTCGGCAATTCCATCACCACCGCCGAACACGCCATCGCCATGATGTTCGCGCTCGCCCGCGACATCCCGGCCGCCGACCGCTCGACCCAGGCCGGCAAGTGGGAGAAGTCCCGGTTCATGGGCGTGGAGGTCACTGGCAAGACGCTGGGCCTGATCGGCTGCGGCAATATCGGCTCGATCGTCGCCGACAGGGCCATCGGCCTGAAGATGAAGGCCATCGCCTTCGACCCGTACCTGTCGCCCGAGCGCGCCGTCGACCTGGGCGTCGAGAAGGTCGAGCTCGACGAGCTGTTCGCGCGTGCCGATTTCATCACCCTGCACACGCCGCTGACCGACGGCACCCGCGGCATCATCGACGCCAAGTCCATCGCCAAGATGAAAGATGGCGTGCGCATCATCAATTGCGCTCGCGGCGGCCTCGTCGTCGAGGCCGACCTGCGCGACGCGCTCGACAGCGGCAAGGTGGCGGGCGCCGCCTTCGACGTGTTCGAGGTCGAGCCGGCCAAGGAGAACGTGCTGTTCGGCCGCGAGAACCTGGTCGCGACGCCGCATCTCGGCGCCTCGACGGAAGAGGCGCAGGAGAACGTGGCGCTGCAGGTCGCCGAGCAGATCGCCGACTACCTGGTGGACGGCGCCGTCACCAACGCACTCAACATGCCGTCGGTCACCGCCGAGGAAGCGCCGCGCCTGCGTCCCTACATGAAGCTGGCCGAGCAGCTGGGCAGCTTCATGGGCCAGATCGTCGAGGGCAACATCGCCTGCGTCGAGGTCGAGTACCAGGGTTCGGCGACCGAGCTGAACACCCGCCCGCTCAACGCCATCGTGCTGCAGAGCCTGCTGGCGCCGACCCTCGACCTGGCCGTCAACATGGTCAACGCGCCGGTGATCGCCCGGGAAAAGGGCATCGAGGTCACCGACAAGAAGCTGAACTGGGAGGGCGACTTCCACACCCTGGTGCGGCTGTCGGTGAACACCCAGGACAACATGACCTACACCATCGCCGGCACGCTGTTCGCCGACCGGCTGCCCCGCATCGTCAACATCCTGGGCATCGATATCGACGCCCAGCTCGGCAGCCATCTGCTGTTCGTGCGCAACGACGACAAGCCGGGCTTCATCGGCGCGCTGGGCACCATCTTGGGCAATGCCGGCATCAACATCGCCAACTTCAACCTGGGCCGTGTCGGGCCGGGGCAGGGCGCGATCGCGCTGGTCGACGTGGACCAGCCGATCGGCGACGCGCTGCTGAAGCAGATCTGCGACCTGCCGCATATGCGCCAGGCCAAGTCGCTTTCTTTCTGACGCCCTTATTTGACACTCACGACGGCCCTGCCTTTGGGCTAGGTTCGGAACCATGAACGACGCCGCGACCCGCGCCCTCCTGCCGGAGGGCCTGCACGACACCTTGGCGCCCCGCGCCGAGCTGGAAAGCCGTACCGTCGCTGGGCTGCTGGCGTGCTTCTCGGCCCATGGCTACGACCAGGTCGCGCCGCCGCTGGTCGAGTTCGAGGAAAGCCTGCTGGCCGGGGTCGGCGCCGCCGAGGGCCGGCGCATGTTCCGACTGATGGATCCGGCCTCCCACCGCATGATGGGCGTCCGCACCGACATGACCACCCAGGTCGCCCGCGTCGCCACCACGCGCCTTGCCGCCGCGCCGCGGCCGCTCCGCCTGTGCTATGCCGGCCAGGTGCTGCGGGTCGAAAGCGGCAAGCTTCGCTCCGAGCGCGAGTTCGGCCAGGCGGGCATCGAGCTGATCGGCGCCGCCTCGACCGGCGCCGAGGCCGAGGTGCTGCTGCTGGCCGCCGAGGCGCTGCACGCGGTGGGCGCCGCGGATTTCACCATTGACCTCACCGTGCCGACGCTGGTGCCGGTGGTCTCGGCGGGCCTCGGCCTCGACGCCGAACGCGCCGCTCTCGCCCGCGACGCGCTCGACGAGAAGGACATGGCAGGCCTCTCGGCTTTCGAGGGTCGTGCCCGCGAGGTGTTCGAGGCGCTGCTGCTGGCCGGCGGCGAGGCCGATGGGGCGCTGGGCGCGCTCGTCCGGCTCGACCTGCCGGGCGAGGCGGCGGCGCTGGTCGAGGAGCTGCGCGCCATGGTCGGGACCCTGCGTGAGGCCGCGCCCGACCTGACCCTGACCATCGACCCTGGCGAGTACCGCAATTTCGAGTACCACACCGGCATCTGCTTCACCGCGTTCGACCGCAACGGCAGCCGCGAGGTGGGCAGGGGCGGACGTTACCAGGTTCAGGGCGCCGCGGGCGCCGAGCCTGCGGTTGGCTTCACCGTCTATGTGGATTCCCTGCTCCGCGCGCTGCCCGAGCCGCGCCATGCGGCGGTGGTGTTCGTCCCGGCGGGCACGCCGCGCGACGAGGCGCAGGCGTTGCGGGAGGCGGGCTGGCGCACGGTGGCCGGCCTCGATCCGATCGCCGACCCGGGCGCCGAGGCGCGCCGGCTCGGCTGCAGCCATGTCTACCGCAACGGCGGTGTGGAAGGAGTCTGAACGTGGCGAACGTGGTGGTCATCGGCTCCCAGTGGGGCGACGAGGGCAAGGGCAAGATCGTCGACTGGCTGTCGGAGCGCGCCGACGTGGTGGTGCGCTTCCAGGGCGGCCACAATGCCGGCCACACGCTGGTGGTGGGCAACCAGACCTACAAGCTGTCGCTGCTGCCGTCGGGCGTGGTGCGCGGCCGACCGTCGGTGATCGGCAACGGCGTCGTCGTCGACCCTTGGGCGCTGGTCGCCGAGATCGACAAGCTCCGCGCCCAGGGGATCGACATCACGCCCGAGACCCTGCACCTGGCCGAGAACGCCTCGCTGATCCTGCCGCTGCACCGTGAGCTCGACGCCATGCGCGAGGACGCGCTGAGCGAGCGCGCCCGGATCGGCACCACCCGGCGCGGCATCGGCCCGGCCTACGAGGACAAGGTGGGCCGCCGCGCGCTCCGCGTCTGCGACCTGGCCGACGACGAGGCCATCAATACCCGCCTCGACGCGCTGCTTGGTCATCACAACCCGCTGCGCCGGGGTCTGGGTCAGCCCGAGGTCGACCGGGACGCGCTGTTTCGCGAGATCAAGGACATCGCGCCTAAGATCCTGCCCTTTGCCGCGCCGACCTGGCGGTTCCTGACCGAGGCGCGCCGCACGGGGCAGCGCATCCTGTTCGAGGGGGCACAGGGCACCATGCTCGACGTCGACCACGGCACCTATCCGTTCGTCACCTCGTCGAACACCATCGCCGGCCAGGCGGCGGGCGGCGGCGGCATCGGTCCGGGCGCGCTCGACTACGTGCTGGGCATCACCAAGGCCTACACCACCCGCGTCGGCAGCGGCCCGTTCCCGACCGAGCTGACCTGCGAGATCGGCCAGAAGCTGGGCGAGCGCGGCCATGAGTTCGGCACCGTCACCGGCCGCAAGCGCCGTTGCGGCTGGTTCGACGCGGTCATGGTGCGCCAGGCGGTCAAGGTAGGCGGCATCCAGGGCATCGCGCTGACCAAGCTCGACGTGCTCGACGGCTTCGACGAGCTCAACGTGTGCGTGGGCTACGAACTCGACGGCGAGCGCATCGACTACCTGCCCTCGAGCGCCGACAAGCAGGCCCGCGTGACGCCGGTCTACGAAACGCTGGAAGGCTGGAAGGACAGCACCCAGGGCGCCCGCTCCTGGGCCGACCTGCCGGCGACGGCGATCAAGTACATCCGCCGCATCGAGGAACTGATCGACGCCCCCGTCGCCATGCTCTCGACCAGCCCGGAGCGCGAGGACACGATCCTGGTGCACGACCCGTTCGTGGATTAGGGCCTGTTGAGATTCAGGATTCCCCCTGAGGCTTGAATGTGATTCAAGCTTTGGATGGAACGCTACGTACTGACGGACGCCCAATGGGCGAAGATGGAGCCGCACTGTCTGGGGAAGCCGACGG
>JBFWZH010000002.1:0-296996 GCA_050185585.1 Sphingomonadales bacterium
GGGGCGTTTTCGATGCCGTCCACCAGCCTGAATCCCTTCCCATGCAACGCCCCTCACCCTCCCACGGCCTTCGGCCGCGGGCCCTCCCTCTCCCAAGGGGCGAGGGTCAACCTTGCCGGCTTTTGCTTCAGTCCGCGTCGAGCACGCGGGCGATGCGCAGCACGTTGGTGCGCCCGGGCGTGCCGAACGGCTCGCCGGCGGTGACCACGATGTGGTCGCCCGGCCGGGCGAACCCCTGCCGCCGGGCGATGCGGCGCGCGCCGTCGACCATCTCGGTGAAATTGTGGCAGTCCTCGCCGACCACGCTGTTGAGGCCCCAGCCGAGGGTGAGGCGGCGGGCCGTGTCGAGCCGCGGCGTCAGCGCCAGGATCGGCACGTCGGGACGCTCGCGTGCGGCGCGCAGGGCCGTCGATCCGGACGTGGTGTAGGTGACGATGGCCGCCGCCCCGATGGTCTGCGCCACCTGGCGCGCCGCGGTGGTGATGGCGTCGGCGCTGGTCGCGTCGGGCACCGGCCGGACCGAATCGATATAGGTCCGGTAGTGCGGGTCCTGCTCGACCTTGGCGCCCACCCGGTCCATGACGCCGACGGCCTCGACCGGAAAGTCGCCGGCGGCGGATTCGGCCGACAGCATCACCGCGTCGGCGCCCTCGAACACTGCGTTGGCCACGTCGGAGACCTCGGCGCGGGTGGGCACCGGCGACTTCACCATGGAATCGAGCATCTGGGTGGCGACCACCACCAGCTTGCCCCGTCTCCGGGCGGCGTCGATGATCGCCTTCTGGGCACCGGGGACGTCCTCGACCGGCATCTCCACGCCCAGATCGCCCCGCGCCACCATCAGCGCGTCGACGATGTCGGCGATGGCGCCGATGTCGGTCAGCGCCTGCGGCTTCTCGATCTTGGCGAGCAGCCCCGCCCGGCCGGCGATCAGGTCGCGGGCGGCCGCCACGTCTGCCGCCGACTGCACGAAGGACTGGGCGATCCAGTCAACGCCGAGTCCGAGGGCGAAGTCGAGATCGCGCTTGTCCTTCTCGGTCAGCGGCGGCAGCTTCAGCACCGCCTCGGGCAGGTTGACGCCCTTGCGGTCGGACAGCGGCCCGCCGACCTCGACGGTGGTGACCGCCGCGTCGCCGTCCACCTCCAGCACCCGCAGCCGGATCCTGCCGTCGTCCAGCAGCAGGCGCTGCCCCGGCCGCAGCGCGGCGAAGATCTCGGCATGGGGAAGCTGGGCGCGCTGGTGATCGCCGGGAGACGGGTCGCGATCCAGCCGGAAGCGGGCGCCTTCCCGCAGCAGGACCGGGCCGCCGGCGAAGGCGCCGATGCGGAACTTGGGGCCCTGCAGGTCGGCGAGCACGCCGATCGGTTCGCCAGCGGCCTCCTCGACCGCGCGAATCGCATGGTAGAGCCCGGCGATCTGCCCATGATCCCCATGGCTCATGTTGAGGCGGAACACGTCCGCGCCCGCGCGGTGCAATGCCTCGATCATCTCGGGCGTGCTGCTGGCCGGGCCGAGCGTTGCGATGATGCGGATGCTGCGTGACCGGCGCATTGTTTCAAATTCCTCGTATTCATCCCGGCGAGACACGGCTTAACATACCGCCAGCGACGGAACCATGAAGGAAAGCTCCGGGTGACGTGCCACATTGGCGAGCCTTCATGACGGGCCGACGGTGAGGATCGCATATTTCATCGCGGCGCACCGGAACGCCGAACAGCTCGACGGCCTGATCGGGCTCCTGTCCGGCCCTGACGACACGGTGCTGGTGCATGTGGACGCCAAGGCCGATCCTTCGGTCCATGACGTGGTGCGCCGCAGGCGGGGCCAGCCGAATCTTCGCGTCCTGCCGCCGCGCAACGTGCACTGGGGCGGCTGGAGCCTCGCCCGACTGATGCTCGACGCCCTGGCCGACCTCTGCGTCGAGGGCCTGGACTGGAACTATCTCGTCAATCTGAGCGGACAGGACATGCCGTTGCGCCCGGCGGCGGAGTTCCGAAGCTTCCTGGCGCGAAGCAACGGTGCGAACTTCATCGACTGCCGGCTGATCGACACGCTGCCGCAGCCGTTGCGTGGGGTGGTGAAGCGCCGCTACCACTGGTTGCGCATCGAATTTTCGCGCGGCCCGCAGCGCCTGCCGGTGCCGATGGCGCCTTTCCACGGCGGGCGCGTGAAGTTCTACGGCTCGCAATGGGCGATGCTCAGTCGTGCCTTCTGCGACTGGGCGGCCACCGCGACGCCCCGCGAGGCGGGCTACGCGACGCTCAAATTCACCTTCGCCCCGGACGAGCTGCTGATGCAGCAGATGATCGTCGCCAGCCCGTTTCGCGACACGCTGGTGCCGGACAACAAACGCTACACCAATTTCCGGGGCGCGGCCCACCCCAGGATCCTGACCATGGCCGACCTGCCGGAGCTCGACGATTCGGGCGCGCTGTTCGCGCGCAAGTTCGAGCCGGCCGTCGATCCGAAGGTGATCGCCGCGCTCAGCGCCCGGTTCGCGGGCTGATCGGCTCGCGCCTTGCAATCCCGAGCGCAGCCGCTAAGTTCCGGCTGGACCGGAACAGACAATTTGCAGGGAGCGTTTCATGGCCGATGTCGGCGGTATCGCGGCGGGTCAACTCAAGTCGCTGATCGAGCGGATCGAGCGCCTCGAGGAAGAGAAGAAGGGCCTGGCCGACGACATCCGCGACGTCTATGCGGAGGCCAAGGGAAACGGCTTCGACCCGAAGGTGATGCGCCAGGTCATTCGCCTGCGCAAGATGGAGCGGGCGGACCGCCAGGAACTGGAAGCCTTACTGGACCTCTATATGAGCGCGATCGAGGGGTGACATGGCCGAACCGGCGATTTCGAACACGGCGCTGCCCGAATGGGACCTTTCGGACCTCTATCCGGGCCCCGAATCGCCCGAGCTGAAGGCGGCCATCGCCGAGCTGGAGAAGCAGGCGACCGGATTCGAGAAGACCTATCAGGGCCGCATCGGCGTCCTGACCGGCGATCAGCTGGGCGAGGCGGTCCGCGTCTACGAGCGGATCGAGGAGCTGGCGGGCCGGATCGGTTCCTATGCCGGGCTGTACTACGTCACGCGGCTCGATGATCCGGAGACCGCGCGGTTCAGCCAGGGTATCCAGGAGACCCTGACCGACATCAGCGCCCACCTGCTGTTCTTCACGCTGGAGATCAACCGCATCGAGGGCGCGGCGTTCGAGGGGCTGCTGGAGAGCGACGCGCTGTCCCATTACCGGCCGTGGCTCGACGAGGTGCGGCTGTTCCGCGAGCACCAGCTGTCCGACGAGGCCGAGCACCTGCTGCACGACAAGTCGGTGGCCGGCCGTTCCGCCTGGGCTCGGCTGTTCGACGAGACCATCGCCGGCCTGCGCTTCACCGTGGACGGCGAGACCCTGACCGAGGAGCAGGTCCTGGGCCTGCTGTCCGACAAGGACGCCGGCAAGCGACGCAAGGCCGCGGAGGCGCTGACCGAGGTGTTCGGCCGGAACATCCGGCTGTTCGCCCTGGTGATGAACACCCTGGTCAAGGACAAGGAAGTCGAGGACCGCTGGCGGAAATATCCGACGCCCGCCTCGTCCCGAAACCTGGCCAACCAGGTCGAATCCGAGGTGGTGGACGCGCTGGTGAGCGCGGTGCGCGAGGCCTATCCGAGGCTGTCGCACCGCTACTACGCCCTGAAGGCCCGGTGGATGGGCATGGAGCGGCTGAATTTCTGGGACCGCAACGCGCCGCTGCCGGAGCACGACGACGCGCTGATCCCCTGGGAGCAGGCGACCTCGACCGTGATCGAGGCGTACCGGGCGTTCTCGCCCCGGCTGGCCGACGTGGCGCGGCCGTTCTTCGACAACCGCTGGATCGACGCGCCGGTGAAGCCGGGCAAGCAGGGCGGCGCCTTCGCCCATCCGACCGTGCCTTCGGCCCATCCCTATCTGCTGCTCAACTACCAGGGCAAGACCAGGGACGTGACCACGCTGGCCCACGAGCTGGGCCACGGCGTGCATCAGGTGCTGGCCGGCCCGCGCGGCGCGCTGATGGCCGGGACGCCGCTGACGCTCGCCGAGACGGCCAGCGTGTTCGGCGAGATGCTGACCTTCCAGGCGCTGCTGTCGCAGACCGGCGACAAGGTGCGCCGCAAGGTGATGCTGGCCTCGAAGGTCGAGGACATGATCAACACCGTGGTACGCCAGACCGCGTTCCACACCTTCGAGGAGAAGGTGCACGCCGAGCGCCGGAGCGGCGAGCTGACGCCCCAGCGGCTTGGCGAGATCTGGATGGAGGTCCAGGGCGCGAGCCTGGGACCGGCCATCGAGCTGACCGACGCCTACCGCGACTACTGGTGCTACATCCCGCACTTCGTCCACACGCCGTTCTACGTCTATGCGTATGCGTTCGGCGACTGCCTGGTGAATTCGCTCTATGCCGTCTACCAGCAGCAGCCCGCCGGCTTCGAGGACAAGTATCTCGACATGCTGCGCGCCGGCGGCACCAAGCGGCACCGGGAGCTGCTGGCGCCGTTCGGCCTCGACGCCTCCGATCCGGCGTTCTGGCAGAAGGGATTGTCGGTGATCTCTGGTATGATCGACGAACTGGAAGCGCTTTAGGAGCGGACCATGACAGCCACCATGCGGGGATTCGGCAGGCGACTGCGGACCTGGTGGCTCCGATTCCTCCAATGCTACCTTCCCCCCACCGACGCCGGCACGAGGCGCTACCGCGAGGATGCGCGCGCCGAGTTCGAGGCGATGAGACGGCTGACCCCGGTTCTGGCGCAGGCCGGCTCGGCCTATCTGGGGCTGATGGAGCGCCAGGCGTCCGACGAGGCCGCCGACGCCGCCCTGGTAGAGGCGGCGACGGACGCGGGGGTCGCCGCCCGGGCGCTTAAGCTGGTGCCGGCGCCGACGCTGCGCAGCGCCCAGCGCCAGGACTATGTCGACGGCGTGTTCGACTACGCCGCCGCGCTGATCGCGGCGACCGAACGGCAGATCGTGATCACCCGCCAGCTGCGCACCGCGCGAAAGAGCAAGGATCTGGCCGCGGAACTGCTGCTCGCGGCCGCCCAGGACAAGCTGCTGATCGACCTGCTGGCGCGCGAAACCCAGTTCCAGCAGGCCGCGGCGGACGCCATCCGCACCGCCAACCCGCAATATTTCCTGACCCGCGCGCGGGCGGAACTCAATACCGCGATGATCCAGCTGCTGGAGCGGCCGGATGCCTCGGGCCAGCCGCTCGCCCCCGCCAATCTGGCGGCGGCACGGCGTTCCATCGACCGGGCCGAGGGCCTGCTGCGCAAGGCCGCCTCGTCGGCGCCGCGCTACTACGACTGGCTGCGGCGGCACGAGGACCCCAGCGGCCTGGCGAACTCGCCGCAGATGCGGACCGCCATGGACTCGCTGAAGAAGGGCCTGGAGGAAAGCATCGCCACCGAACGGGCCATCGCCTCGGGCGCGCGGGCGCTCGCCGACGCGGTCGACCGCTCGCCGTCGCTGGCGACGCGGCTGGGCCACGGCCCCCATCCGCATGTGACCATCGCCGGCTTGGTGGTGCGCCGGCTGGCCCCGCGGGAGATCGTGCGAAATTCCTAAAGTCACGTGCGCTGGTACACCGCACGGGTTGTTGCGGTGCAGTGATCGTCTGCTATAGTCCGGCCCAACGATAAGCATCGCCTGAAAAAACGGCATAACGGGACTGTTTCATGAAAATCGCTGTACCGAAGGAACGGCGGCCGCACGAACGCCGTGTCGCGGTCTCGCCAGACACCGTCAAGAAACTGAAGAGCCTGGGCTTCGACGTGGTCGTCGAGGCCGGCGCGGGCGACGCCGCGGCGCTGCCCGACCGGATCTTCTCGGAAGCGGGCGCCACCATCGCGCCCGACGCCGCCAGCACCTATGCGGACGCCGACGTCATCTTCAAGATCCAGCGCCCGCTGCGCGCCGGCGAGGGCGAGATCGACGAGTTCGGCATGATCAAGTCCGGCGCGTTCCTGATCGCATCGCTGACGCCCTATCAGGATATGGACGGCGTGAAGGCCTATGCCAGCGCCGGCATCAACGCCATGGCGCTCGAGCTGATGCCCCGCATCACCCGCGCCCAGTCCATGGACATATTGAGCTCGCAGAACAACCTGGCCGGCTACAAGGCGGTGGTCGAGGCGGCGGACCACTACAACCGCGCCATGCCGATGATGATGACGGCGGCCGGCACCGTCGCGCCCGCCAAGGTCATGGTGTTCGGCGCCGGCGTCGCGGGCCTTCAGGCCGTCGCCACCGCCAAGCGCATGGGCGCGATCGTTTCCGCCACCGACGTGCGCCCGGCCACCAAGGAGCAGGTGGAATCGCTGGGCGGCAAGTTCCTGATGGTCGAGGACGAGGAGTCCAAGGCCGCCGAGACGTCGGCCGGCTACGCCAAGGAAATGAGCGACGCCTACAAGGCCAAGCAGGCCAAGCTGATCGCCGACACCATCGCCAAGCAGGACATCGCCATCACCACCGCGCTGATCCCGGGCCGTCCCGCGCCCAAGCTGATCGACGACGAGATGGTGAAGTCCATGAAGCCGGGCTCGGTGATCTACGACCTGGCGGCCGAGACCGGCGGCAACTGCACGCTGACCGTGCCGGGCGAGGTGGCGGTGCGCCACGACGTGACCATCATCGGCCACTTCAACGTGCCGAGCCGCATCCCGGTCGACGCCTCGAACCTGTTCGCCAAGAACCTGCTGAACTTCATCACCCCGCACGTGAAGGACGGCGCGCTGTCGTTCACCTGGGACGACGAGACGGTGACCGGGATCCTGCTGACCCGCGACGGCCAGATCGTCCATCCGCAATTCACGGGAGCCTGATCATGGAACACGCTGTCGTTAGCCCCGTCGTCTTCGAGCTGGCCATCTTCGTGCTGGCCATCTTCGTCGGCTATTACGTGGTCTGGAGCGTCACGCCCGCCTTGCACACGCCGCTGATGGCCGTGACCAACGCCATCTCGTCGGTGATCGTGGTCGGCGCGCTGATCGCGGTGGGCGTGCAGCTGCCCGACTCCGTCGACCTGGCGAAGATGACCTGGACCTCGAAGATCCTCGGCTTCCTCGCCCTGATCATGGCTTCGGTCAACATCTTCGGCGGCTTCCTCGTCACCCAGCGCATGCTGGCCATGTACAAGAAAAAAGAAAAGTAAGGGGCCGGGGAAATGTCCGCGAACCTAACCGCCATCCTCTACCTCGTCGCCGGCGTCCTGTTCATCCTGGCGCTGCGCGGCCTGTCGTCGCCGGTCACGTCCCGCCGCGGCAACACCATGGGCATGCTGGGCATGGCCATCGCCATCGGCACCACGCTCGCCAACGTGGCCGCGCACGGCGTCGATCCGGTGACCATCGGCCTGATCGTCGGCGGCCTCGCCATCGGCGGCGGCATCGGCGCGGTGATCGCGCGCAAGGTGGCGATGACCGCCATGCCGCAGCTGGTCGCCGCGTTCCACAGCCTCGTGGGTCTCGCCGCCGTGCTGGTGGCCGCCAGCGCGTTCTATTCGCCCGAAGCCTTCGGCATCGTCGGCGACGACGGCCTGATCAAGACCGCCAGCCTGGTCGAGATGTCGCTGGGCATCGCCATCGGCGCCGTGACCTTCACCGGCTCGGTGATCGCCTTCACCAAGCTGCAGGGGCTTGTTTCCGGCGCGCCGGTGGTGTTCCCCGGCCAGCACCTGCTGAACGCCCTGCTCGGCGTGATCCTGCTGCTGCTGATCGTCTATTTCTGCATCTCCCAGGAAGCGTGGGTGCTGTGGGCCATCGCCGGCCTGTCGCTGGTGATCGGCATCACCCTGATCATCCCGATCGGCGGCGCCGACATGCCGGTCGTGGTGTCCATGCTGAACTCCTATTCGGGCTGGGCGGCCGCCGGCATCGGCTTCACCCTGTCCAATACCGCGCTGATCATCACCGGCGCGCTGGTCGGTTCGTCGGGCGCGATCCTCAGCTACATCATGTGCAAGGCGATGAACCGCTCGTTCTTCAGCGTCATCCTCGGCGGCTTCGGCGGCGAGGCGGGCGCGGGCAGCGCCGGCGTGGTCGAGACCCGCCCGGTCAAGCGCGGCTCGGCCGAGGACGCGGCCTTCATCATGAAGAACGCCGGCTCGATCATCATCGTCCCCGGCTACGGCATGGCCGTCGCCCAGGCGCAGCACGCGCTGAAGGAGATGGCCGAGGAACTGAAGAAGGAAGGCGTCGACGTTCGCTACGCCATCCATCCGGTCGCGGGCCGCATGCCCGGACACATGAACGTGCTGCTCGCCGAGGCCAACGTGCCCTATGACGAGGTGTTCGAGCTGGAGGACATCAACTCGTCGTTCAGCCAGGCCGACGTGGCGTTCGTGATCGGCGCCAACGACGTCACCAACCCGGCGGCCAAGACCGACAAGACCAGCCCGATCTACGGCATGCCGGTGCTGGACGTGGAGAACGCCAAGACCGTGCTGTTCATCAAGCGCGGCATGGCGGCCGGCTATGCCGGCGTCGAGAACGAGCTGTTCTTCCGCGACAACACCATGATGCTGTTCGGCGACGCCAAGAAGATGGTCGAGGAGATCGTCAAGTCGCTGTAAGGGGTAGCAAGAGTGCTTCGGAAAGGCCGCCTCCGGGCGGCCTTTTCTTTGCGGAGCAGTAATCCCAAAACCGAGAGCCCTGAGGAGCCGCGTCAGCGGCGTCGCGAAGGGCGGGATGCAGCCCGCCGGCCCCGGGCTTCGCGACGGCCCTGCGGGCCTCCTCAGCCCTCTCGGTTGTGGGGTGGCCACGAGCCCAACCCTTCCGGTGATGTCTTTCGTTTTCTCCATGCCGCGTGCTACCAAGGCGCCATGACACGGCACCCGTACATCGCCCTCATTATTCCCGGTCTCCGCGACCGGGACGGTGCCTGATTCAGCATCCTTACCGGCCGCGCGAGCGACGCTCCGCCGGTTTTCTTTGCCAACGCGATCGCTCCCGCCCTTGTCTCCAGGAACGATCGCATGACCAGCCAGATAGCCCCATCCTCCCGCCTCGCCATCGGCTATGCCCTGGGCGCGACCGGCTCCGTGCTGTTCGCGACGAAAAGCATCGCCATCAAGCTGGCCTATGCGGAAGGGGTCGACACCGAGACCCTGCTGGCGCTGCGCATGCTGCTGTCGCTGCCGTTCTATGGGGTGGTGGGCGTGCTTTCCATGCGCGGCCGCGCCGCGGGCGGGGCCGAGGCGCTCGGCGGGACGTTGGTGATGAAAGCCGGTCTGGTCGGCATCCTCAGCTACTGGTTCGCCAGCTACACGGATTTCCTGGGGCTGAACTACATCTCGGCCCAGCTCGAGCGGCTGATCCTGTTCACCTATCCGCTGTTCACCCTGCTGTTCGGCGCGCTGCTGTTCCGCCAGCACGTGCGGCCCAAGGCGCTGTTCGCCTTCGTGTTCTCCTATGCGGGGCTGGCGATGATCTTCGCCGGCGCGCCGGCCGGCGCGGGCAGCGCGCTGTTCATCGGCGCCGGCCTCGTCATCGCTTCTGCAATTGCGTTCGCGCTCTACCAGCTGCTGGCCAAGCCGCTGATCGGCCGCATCGGTCCCAGCCTGTTCACCTGCATCGCCATGAGCGCCGCCGCCATCGTGGTCATCGCCCAGTTTCTGCTGACCCATCCGGTCGCCGCGCTGGCGGTGACGCCGAATGCTTTCCTGTGCTCCTTGTTCCTCGCCATCGGCGCGACGGTGATCCCGTCCTTCCTGATGAACGCGGCGCTCCACCGCATCTCGGCCCAGGCCAACGCGGTAATCGGCACCCTCAGCCCCATCGCCACCATCGCGCTCGCCGCCGCCATCCTGGGCGAGGTGATGACCGGCCTGGAATGGCTGGGCGCGGCGCTGATCATCGCCGGCGTCGGCTGGTTCACGCTGACGGAGCGGAAATAGGCCGCCTTGCCGAATGGAAGGATCGCTTCCATATTGGGAAGAATTATTCACGTTTTCTTCCTGGCGCGTCATGGCCGTGAACATCAAAGACCCGGATACGGATCGTCTGGTTCGTGAGCTGGCCGACTTGACGGGGGAATCCATTACGACCGCCATCAAGGTGGCCGTGGAGGATCGGATCCGGCTCGAACGCAGGCGGCGCGGCAAGGCATCCCTCAGCGAATTGATGGCGATCGCAAGGCGTTGTGCCGCCAGACCCGTGCTTGATCCAACGCCGCCGGACGAGATGCTCTACGACGAGTATGGAATTCCCAAGTAATGGTGATCGACACGGCGGTGCTCATCGCCATTCTGCTCGGCGAGGAGGACGCAGATACATACCTCCAGATTCTCGACACCGAATATGACCTGCTGATTTCCGCGGCCGCTCTCGTCGAGGCGACTGCGGTAATGCTGCGTCGAGGAGGGCCAGGATCGGTCGATGACCTGAATGAATTCCTGGACAGGGCCGAGATCGAGATTGTCCCGGTTTCCGTATCGCAGGCGCGCATGGCCCAGCGTGCGTATTTGAGCTATGGCAAAGGCCGGCATGTCGCCGGGCTCAATTTCGGCGACTGCTTTGCCTATGCCCTGACAAAGGAAACCGGTGAAAAGCTTCTGTTCAAGGGAAGCGATTTTTCCCGAACCGACATTTCCCCTGCGTTGTCACCGTAGCCCAGAAACACGAAAGCCGCCCATTGGGCGGCTTTTCGATCCGGTATCCGGCGGTCGGCCTACATGCCGCCGTCACGCTCGGCGCGCTTGCGCTCCAGCTTCCGGGCGCGGCGAATGGCCGTGGCGTGCTCGCGGGCGCGGCGCTCGGACGGCTTTTCGTAGAAACGGCGGAGCTTCATCTCGCGGTAGATGCCTTCACGCTGCATCTTCTTCTTCAGGGCGCGCAGCGCCTGATCGACGTTATTGTCACGAACGGAAACCTGCACGTTCTCTCCTGTTGTTGATGTCCCCAAAGGGTAGACATAGATCGGTCACCGGTTTCTTCAAACCGGCAAGGTGGCGCGTATGTATCACTTCGCCGGCGGCTTGTGAAGGGCTTTGACGTCAAGGGCTTTGACCGGGCCGCGGCCAGCAACCATATTGAAACCATGAGCGATACGCCCGCCGACAGCCTCGATCCCGTGCGCCGCGCCCTGCTGGAGGCCGCGCTGACCCACATCCCGTTCGACGGCTGGAGCCGGATCAGCCTGACAAAGGCGGCCAAGGACGCCGGCATCGATTTGGGCACGGCGGACATGGCATTTCCGGCGGGCGCGGCAGACCTGCTCGACTTCTTCGCCCGCGACGCGGATTCGCGCATGCTCGACCGGCTCGCCGCCGAGGGCATCGGCGAGATGCGCCTGCGCGACCGCATCCGCGCCGCGGTGAAGGCGCGCATCGAGGTCATCGGAGAGCATCGGGAAGCCGAGCGCCGGGCGCTGAGCTTCTGCGCCCTGCCGCAGAACGTGCCTCTCGGCTTGAAGCTGGTGTCGCGCACCGTCGACCTGATGTGGCGCGCCGCAGGCGACGCCTCGACCGATTTCGCATTCTATACGAAGCGCGCCACGCTGGCAGCGGTCTACACCGCCACCGTCATGCACTGGATCGCCGACGGCTCCGAGGGCAACGCGGAGACCTGGGCGTTCCTCGACCGCCGTATCGACAACGTCATGACCGTCGAGAAGGCCAAGCTCAAGGTCCGCGAAAAGCTGAAGGAAGCGCCGTCGCTGGCCGCCCTGCTGTCGCGCCTGCGCTATCCCGGCGAGACAAGGATGAAGCCTTAGAGCCAAAGCCAGTACCGCTTCGCGGTTACCCCTCACCCTAACCCTCTCCCACAAGGGGAGAGGGGACCAGCCGGTGCGCGGCCGCAACCCTTCTCCCCTTGTGGGAGAAGGTGGCGTCCTGAGCTTGCCGAAGGGCGCCGGATGAGGGGATGCCGCGTGAGCGGCACGGCGCAGTTCAGCCTGGACACCCTTCACGGCGTCAGTCGTCCAGCGGGAAGATCTCGGTGACGTGGCCCATCTTGCGGCCGGGGCGGGCTTCGGCCTTGCCGTAGAGATGGACGTGGGCGCCGGGGCGCTTTTCCCACTCGGCCACCTTGGCGACATCGTCGCCGATCAGGTTGGTCATCACCGCGCGGTGGGTCTGGGTGGTCGGGCCGAGCGGCAGGCCGCAGATGGCGCGGATGTGGTTCTCGAACTGGCTGGTCCTGGTGCCCTCGATGGTCCAGTGGCCGGAATTGTGCACCCGTGGCGCGGTTTCGTTGACCAGCAGGCCGCCATCGACCGTCTCGAACAGTTCCACCGTCAGCACCCCGATATAGTCGAGGCCCTCGGCGATCTTCGTCGCGATGGTCTGGGCGCGCTGTTCCAGCCGCTCGGAGATCAGCGCCGGCGCGGTGGTGCGGTAGAGGATGTGGTCGCGGTGCTCGTTCTCGACCACCGGATAGAAGTTGATCGCGCCCGACTGGCCGCGCACGCAGACGATCGACAGCTCGCGGGTGAACTCGACGAACGCCTCGATGATGCAGGACTGGCCGAGCATCTCGGCAAAGGCACGGCCCATGTCCTTGCGCTCGCGGATCACCACCTGGCCCTTGCCGTCATAGCCGCCGCGCTGGGTCTTCAGCACGCAGGGGAAGCCCAGCACCGGCGCCTCGCCGACCAGGTCGTCGAGCAGCTGGACCGCGGCGAAGGGCGTGGTGGGCACGCCGATGCGGTTGAGGAAGGTCTTCTCGTCCAGCCGGTTCTGCGACGTCTTGAGCGCCAGCAGCGAGGGATGGACCGGCTTGTCCTTGCTGGCGAACAGCACGGTCTGCTGCGGGATGTTCTCGAACTCGTAGGTCATCACGTCCACCTTGTCGGCGAACGCCTTGAGCGCCTCCTCGCGCTTGTAGGGCGCGACGATGGTCTCGTCGGCCACCTGCGAGGCGGGGCTGTCCTCCTCCGGCGTCAGGATGACGGTCCGGTAGCCCAGCTTGCGGGCGGCCTGGGCAAGCATCCGCCCCAGCTGGCCACCCCCGAGGATGCCGATCGTGCCGCCTGGTGCGATACGCATGGACGTCCCTCAGGCCTCGTCGACGGGCGCATCGGCGACCGATGCGGTCAGCGCCTCGTGCCAGGCCTCGAGCCGGGCGGCGACCCCGTCGTCCATCAGCGCGACGACGCGGGCGGCGAGCAGGCCTGCGTTCTTGGCGCCGGCGACGCCGATGGCCAGCGTGCCGACCGGAATGCCGCCCGGCATCTGCACGATCGACAGGAGGCTGTCCTGGCCCTTCAGCGCCTTCGACTCGACCGGCACGCCGAACACCGGGAGGATGGTCATGGAGGCGGTCATACCGGGCAGATGCGCCGCGCCGCCGGCGCCGGCGATGATCGCCTTCAGGCCGCGGCCGCGCGCCGCCCTAGCATAGTTCACCATGCGGTCTGGCGTGCGGTGCGCCGAGACGATGCGGGTCTCGTAGGGGACGCCCAGCTCGTCGAGGATGTCGGCGGCGTGCTTCATGGTGGCCCAGTCGGACTGGCTTCCCATGATGATCCCCACCAGCGGTTGATCCGCCATTACGTTGCCTTCCACCGGAAAAGCGCGGGATTATAGGCGGGAATCCTGCCGGGGCAAGGGGCGGATCAGACCGGCTCCAGCGGCCGGTGCGGTCCCTGGGGCAGCCGCACCTCGACGGGATCGCCCGGAGCGACGGCGCCGCCCAGGAGAACGGTGGCCATGACGCCGGCCATGCGGACCACCGAGCCGTCCGGCGCACGGCCGAGCACGGCCTGCATCAGGCCGGGGCGGTAGCGGTCGAGCTGGATACAGGGATTGCGCAGTCCGGTGATCTCGATGAGGGCCCGATCGCCAAGCCGCAGGCAGGCCCCCGCCGGCAGACCGAGAAGGTCGAGACCGCGCGTCGTGACGTTTTCGCCCATCCCGCCGGGCACGACGTCGAAACCCTCGGCGCGAAGATGGTCGATCAGTTCGGCGTGGATGAGGTGCACCTGCCGAAGATTGGGCCGGCTGGGATCGGCCGCCACCCGCGACCGGTGCTGCACCGTGACGCCGGCATGGGCATCGCCTTTCACGCCGAGGCCGGCGATCAGGGTGATGCACTCGTGTGATGGCTTGGAAAACCGGTGCGCCGCGGACCGGCTGACCGCCACGACCATCGCGCTCATGCGATGATGTCGGGGGTGAGTTCGTTGCGAACCTTGGCGATCTGGTCCTTGAGGGCCAGTTTGCGCTTCTTCAGCCTCTGGACGCGAATCTGATCCACATGCGCCTGCATCTGCAGGGCCAAGATCGAAGCGTCCAGATCGCTGTGTTCAATCTCCAGCTGGGCCAGCTTGGCTTCCAGCGCCGCTCGATCGATCATCGTTCCGTAGAGCCGCTAAAGTTCCCGCCGCTATGATAGCAGCGCAACGGCAGATCCGGGAGATTTTCGCTCGCCCATGTCCCCTGACCACCGATTCTGGGATTTCTCCGCCGACCTCTATCGCCGGTCCGGCGTCGAGGCCGCGTGCCTGCTGCTGCAGGATCGTTTCGGCGCCGACGTCAACCTCGTCCTCTACTGCGTCTGGATCGGGCGCGGGCTGAGCGGGGAGGCGCTGGGACTGGCGCTGGAGGCCGCCGCGCCGCTGCGCCAGTTCATCGAGAGCCTGCGCGCCATGCGCCGGGCCGGAGCCCGCGGCGACGGCAGCTACGAGGCGCTGCTGAAGGCGGAACTGGCGGCCGAGAAGCTGGAACAGGATGCGCTCGAGGCGCTGGCGCCGCCGGAACGGCCAAGCGCTGGAGCCGGGACCGCGAATCTGCGCCTCTATGCGGAAAGGCTGGGCGTGGATGCGGACGCGTTCCTGGCCACTGCCGGACCCTTGGTCGCCACGGCGGACTGAGCGCCTATTCCCGCCAGCGATGCGCCATGGAATTGTCGATGCCGAACAGGTCGAGCACGCGGCCGACCGAATGATCGACGATCTGCTCGACCGTCTCGGGCCGCGGATAGAACGCGGGCAGCGGCGGCGCGATGACCGCGCCCATCTCGGCCAGCGCCGCCATGGTGCGCAGGTGGCCGAGATGGAGCGGCGACTCGCGCAGCATCAGCACCAGCCGGCGGCGCTCCTTCAGCACCACGTCGGCCGCGCGGCTCAGGAGAGTGGTGGTGACGCCGGTGGCGATCTCGGACATGGTCCTCACCGAGCACGGCGCGATCACCATGCCGAGACAGCGGAACGACCCGGAAGCGATTGATGCGCCTATGTCGGCAGTTGGATAGACATGGTCGGCGAGGGCCCGGACGTCGGCCGGCTTGAGCTCGGTCTCGTAGCCGATGGTCGTCTCGGCGGCCCTGGAGACCACCAGATGGCTCTCGACGCCGGCGGCCTTGAGCGCGCGCAGCAGCGTGATGCCGTAGATCACGCCCGACGCGCCGGTGATGCCGACGATCAGCCTGTTTTCACTGGGGTTTCCGGCGCCGCTGGCGATCTCGCCCTCCGCTTTGCGACCTAGGTTAGAATCGTTCTTCCGTGACTCGGCGGTTGTCGCCGTGATGTAATATACGGGCTAAGTCAGAAGTAAGGAGATTTTGATGACCACAGAGGCGCACCTCTCCGCTCTCGAAACCAAGCATCATCGTCTCGATGACGAAATCAGCGGCGAAATGCTTCGCCCCTCGCCGGACCAGATCCGGCTCACCTCCCTGAAACGGGAAAAGCTTCGAATAAAGGAAGAGATCGCGCGGCTGCAGGACTAGGCGCCCGTGACGCGGCCCGGCGGCCCGACGGCCGCCGGGGCGTGGCGCCGCGCGCCCGCCGGGCGGAGGCGACTCAGTCGAAATTGATGTCCGGCTGGGGCATCTTGCCCAGGTCCACGTAAGGCTGCTCGCCCATTCCCGCGGGCACGTCCCCGGACTGCTCCGGGCGCGTCTTCTCGATCCGCGCGGCGGCGGTGCGGATGGCGTCGTCCAGCTCCATCTGGCTGCACAGGCCCAGGGTCACCGGATCCGTGGGCTTCAGGTTGGTCATGTTCCAGTGGGTGCGGTTGCGGATCGAGGCGATGGTCGGCTTGGTGGTGCCGATCAGCTTGCCGATCTGGGCATCGGTCAGTTCCGGGTGATAGCGCACCAGCCAGGCGATGGCGTCGGGCCGGTCCTGGCGCTTGGACACGGGCGTATAGCGCGGACCCTTGCGCTTCTTCGCCTCGGGAATGACGGGCTGGTTCAGCTTCAGGCGCTCGGCCGGGTCGGCCTCGCACCGCACGATCTCGTCCCTGGTCAGTTGGCCGTTGCCGACCGGATCCAGGCCGACGATGTTCTGCGCCACCTCGCCGTCGGCGATACCCTGCACTTCCAGTTCGTGCAGGCCGCAGAAGTCGGCGATCTGCTTGAAGGTCAGACGGGTGTTGTCGACCAGCCAGACGGCGGTTGCCTTGGGCATCAGCGGTAGGTTCATAATACTCTCCTGTGCGCCGCATCGGGGCGCCGACGGGAAGTCAATGCACGGATGAAGCCCCCTATATAGGCCGTGGGCCGTCCGATTGAAAGATTTTGTCTGGAGCGGCCAGAGCTGTTCGCAACACAGCTCCCGCAATTTTCGCCCCGGCTGGAAGTGCTAATCCACCTTCAGGATGATCTTGCCGATATGGGCGCTCGACTCGATGCGCCGCTGGGCGTCGGCGGCCTGGGCGAGCGGCATGACCGAGTCGATCACCGGGGCGATGCGGCCGCTCTCGAACAGCGGCCAGACGTTCTCGTGCACGCCGCGCACCACCGCGCCTTTCTGTTCCGGCGTGCGGGTGCGCAGGGTCGAGCCGGTGATGGTGAGGCGCTTGAGCATCATGAGCATGATCGGCAGCTCGGCCTTCATGCCGCCCAGGGTGGCGATGCTGACGTGCCGGCCCTCCAGCCGCATGATCGACAGGTCGCGGGGGAGGTAGTCGCCGCCGACCATGTCGAGCACCACATCGACGCCGCCCTCGGCCTCGGCCTTGATCACCTCGACATAGTCCTCGGTCTTGTAGTTGATCGCCCGCTTCGCGCCCAGCTCGACGCAGGCCCGGCACTTCTCCTCGCTGCCGGCGGTGGCGTAGACCTCGGCGCCCCAGGCGGCGGCAAGCGCGATGGCCGAGGTGCCGATGCCCGACGAGCCGCCATGGACCAGCAGCCGCTCGCCCTTCTGCAGCCGGCCGCGCTCGAACACGTTGGTCCACACCGTGCAGTAGGTCTCCATGATCGCCGCGCCCTGCTCGAAGCTGTAGCCCTTCGGCAGCGGCAGCGCCTGGACCGCGGGCACCGCGCAATAGGTGGCGTAGCCGCCGCCCGCCAGCAGCGCGCACACTTTATCGCCCACCTTGAAGCCGGAGACGCCGTCGCCGACGGCCGCCACCTCGCCCGCGCATTCGAGGCCCATGATCTCCGACGAGCCCTTGGGCGGCGGATAGTGGCCCTCGCGCTGCACCGCGTCGGCGCGGTTGAGCCCGGCGGCGCGCACCCGGATCAGGATCTCGCCCGCCCTGGGCGCCTCGACCGGCACGTCCCGCAGCGCCAGGTTCTCGGGGCCGCCGAATTTGGTGATGACGATGGCCGGTGCGGTCTTCGGCAGGTCGGACATTCTGGAATTCCCCGTTTTCGAGTAAGGTTGGCGCACCTTACCAACGACGAACAGGAGGACAAGGTGGATTTGGACGACCTGCCCCGCCCGCGCCCGGCCGGCGCCGCCGACCTCGCCCGCGAAGTGCTCGACAATCTGTCGCTCTATGAACTGAAGGAGCGGATCGAACTCCTGGAAGCGGAAATCGCGCGCACCCGGAGACTGATGGAAGCCAAGGAATCCAGCCAGTCGGCCGCCGCCAAGCTGTTCCGGTGAAAAAATCGCGCCGTTAATGTGACGTTAAGGTTCACCGGACTATATTCCCAGTTGTCAGATCGGCATTACCCCTCCCTTGGCCGATCTGATGACTCCCCCAGACTTGGCCGCGAGCATTGCTGGCGGCCTTTTTTTATGTGCGCCGCCCCGGCGCCGCCGGCGGATTCCCGCTTTGACACCCATCCATGGTTATTATTATAAGGATTTGGGGCCGGGATCGGGGAGGAGCCGGAAGTGGGGATGAGGGGTGGACCGCGGCGCCGATTGCGCTTTCGCTGGCTCGCGGGTCTCGTGTCGGCTTGCCTGCTCGCGGCGTGCTCGCCGTCGAAGGACAGCGACAAGGACGCATCCGGCGGCCGGGATTTCGGCGCCCGCATCGTCGCCGCCGACCAGGAACCGCAGAACTGGCTGGCCACGGGCCGCACCTATTCCGAGCAGCACTACAGCCCGCTCGCCACCATCGACCGGACCAATGTGGGCCGGCTCGGTCTTGCCTGGCACCACGAATTCGACACCGACCGGGCCCAGGAAGGCACCCCGCTGGTGATCGACGGCGTGCTCTACGTCGCCACCGCGTGGAGCAAGGTATTCGCCTTCGAGGCGGCGACCGGCAAGCTGCTGTGGTCGTACGATCCCAAGGTGCCGGGTCCGTTCGCGTTCAAACTGTGCTGCGATGCGGTCAACCGGGGCGTCGCCGCGTGGGACGGCAGGATTTTCGTGGGCGTGCTCGACGGCCGGCTGGAGGCGCTGGACGCGCGCACCGGCAAGCTGGTCTGGTCGGTCCAGACGACCCCGCCGAATTCCTACGCCTCGATCACCGGCGCGCCGCGGGTGGTGGACGGGCTGGTGGTGATCGGCTTCGGCGGTGCCGATTTCGGCGAGCGCGGTTACGTGACCGCCTACGACGCGGCGACCGGCAAGCAGGCCTGGCGGTTCTATACGGTTCCCGGCGATCCGTCGCAGCCATTCGAGCAGCCCGAGCTGGAAGCGGCGGCCCGGACCTGGACCGGTGAATGGTGGAAGAAGGGCGGCGGCGGCACGGTCTGGGATTCCATGGCCTACGATCCCGAGAGCGGCCTGCTCTATATCGGCGTGGGCAACGGCTTTCCCTACTCCCACAAGGAGCGCTCGCCCGGCGGCGGCGACAACCTTTACCTGTCGTCGATCGTGGCGCTGCGCGCCCGCAGCGGCGACTATGTCTGGCACTACCAGACCACGCCGGCCGAGACCTGGGACTACACCGCCACCCAGCCCATGATCCTCGCCGACCTCGCCATCGGCGGGAAAGTCCGCAAGGTGCTGATGCAGGCGCCGAAGAACGGCTTCTTCTACGTGCTCGACCGGACGACCGGCGAGCTGCTCGCGGCGAAGAACTACGTGGAGACCCGCTGGGCGAGCCATGTGGACATGAAGACCGGCCGGCCGGTGCAGGACCCGCTCTACCGCGACCTGCCGATCCTCAACATGCCCGGCCTCAACGGCGCCCACAACTGGCAGCCCATGGCGTGGAGCCCGCGGACCGGCCTGGTCTACATCCCCATCCACGAGCTGCACTATGCCGGCATGGAAGGCATGCCCGGACAGGGCGACCTGACCGGGCAGGGCGGCGCGGCCGCGAAGGTCCGCATCCCGCCGGAATCGGAATTTCCGAGTTCGGGTCACCTGATCGCCTGGGACCCGGCCGCCATGCGCGAGGCCTGGAGGGTCGACTTGGGGTATCCCGGCAATGGCGGCGTGCTCGCGACCGGCGGCGACCTGGTGTTCCAGGGCGCCACGTCCGGCCTGTTCGCCGCCTATGACGCCGCCACCGGACAGCGGCTCTGGCAGCACGAGACGGGCAACGGCATCATGGCCGCGCCGATCACCTTTGCCGTCGACGGGGTGCAGTACGTCGCCATTCTCGTCGGCTTCGGCGGCGGGGTGGGCATCTCCCACGGTCATGTGACGCCGAAGCGGCCCAAGCTGCCGGGGCGGCTGCTGGTGTTCCGCCTGGACGGCACCGCGGTCGCCAAGCCGCCGGTCTGGCGTCCCCCGGCGCCGCTCGATCTGACCGGGATCGAGCCGCCGCCCGGCGCGGCGGAAGGGCGCACGCTGTTCAAGGATCATTGCACGCGCTGCCACGGCGTCGATGCCGTAGCCGGCACCTTTCCCGATCTGCGCTACACCCCGCTGATCCTCGACGGCGAGGCCTGGAAGACGGTGGTGATGGACGGCGTCCTGGCCCAGCGGGGCATGGTGGGCTTCGCCGGCCAGTTCCGGCCGGGGGACGCGGAAGCGATCCGGGCCTATCTGCTGGGTGAGGCGCGGCGGGTCGCGGGAGGCGCGCCATGACCGCCGAAACCCTCGACTGCGACTTCCTGGTGATCGGCGCCGGCATGGCCGGCCTGTCGGCCGCGGCGCGCGCCGCCGAGGCCGGCGCCCGCGTCGTCGTGGTCGAGAAGGCCGCCGACATCGGCGGCTCGAGCGCCCTGTCGGGCGGCGTGGTCTGGACCCTGCCGTCGACCCGGAAGCTGCGCTATGTGGACGACGGCGACCCGGCGCTGGGCGAGGTGATCGTGGGCTCGTTCGCCGACGGGATCGGCTGGATGCGGCGGCGCGGCGTCGACGTCTCCGAAGCCGTGCCCGTGCTGTACGGCCGCGGCTACCGCACCGACATCATCGGCCATCTGCGCGCCTGCGTCTCGACCGTGACCGCCGCAGGCGGCCATGTGGTCACCCTCACCGACACCGCCGCCCTGCTGACCGACCCGGCCGGCCGCGTGACCGGCGCGCGCACCCGCCACGCCGACGGCGCCGCCGACATTCGCGCCCCCTGGACCCTGCTGGCGACCGGCGGCTTCCAGGCCGACGCGGACTGGCGGGCCCGGTACATCCATGCCAACGCCCGCGATATCCGCCTGCGCTCCAATCCCGTCAGCACCGGCGGCGGCATCCGCCTCGGCCTCGCCGCGGGCGGCGCGTTCACGGACGACAATCCCGGTTTCTACGGCCATCTGGTCGCCGATACGCCGGCATGGGGCGACCCGCGCCTGTTCACCACCCTGACCCAGTACCACAGCGAGCACGGCGTGCTGCTGAACCAGGCGGGCCGGCGCTTCGCCGACGAGAGCATCGCCGACCATGTCAGCACCCAGGCCGTGGTCGCCGAGCCGGGCGCGCGGGCGCTGCTGGTGTGGGACGAGCGTATCCACCGGGACCACGCGGTGACGCCGGTGGTGAAGGGCACCTCGAGCCTCGACCGCTTCGACGTGGCCATGGCGCACGGCGCCGCCGGGATCGGGGCGGCGACCCTCGAGGAGATCGCCGGGTTCGCAGCGAACCATGGATTCGACGGACCGTCGAGCCTCGCCACGCTGCGGTCGTTCAACGACCTCGCGCGCGCCGCACCGGAGACATTGTCGCCGCCGCGTGTGGACTACGCCGTCCCGCTCGAGTCCGCGCCTTATTACGCCCTCGTCGTGCGTCCCGCGATCACCTTCACCCATGCGGGCCTGCGCGCCGACGCCTCGGCGCGGGTGCTTGCAGGCAACGGCCGGCCCGTCGATGGACTGCTGGTCGCGGGCGCCGACGTGGGCAACGCCTACCGGATCGGCTATGGCGGCGGCCTCGCCCTCGCCCTCACCTTCGGCCTGCGCGCGGCGCAAACGGCCGGATTTGGAACCTGACGGGCTTCTACAGCGCCTCGCCCTTGAGCAGGCGGGGCAGGGTGCCGACGGTACCTCGGGCATGCTGCATGAAGAACCGCTTGAGCGGATCGATGCGGTTGACCACGGCGAGACCGGCGTCGCGCAGCAGGCGCACCGGCGCGACGTCGTTGGTGAACAGGGCGTTGAGGCTGTCGGTCGCGGCGGTCAGGGTCAGCGTGTCGATGCGCCGCCAGCGATCGTAGCGCTCGAGCACCAGCGGCGAGCCGATGTCGAGCCCGAGACGGGCCGTGTCGACCAGGATCTCGGCCAGCGCCGCCACGTCGCGCCAGCCCAGATTGAGGCCCTGGCCGGCGATGGGATGCATGCCGTGGGCCGCGTCGCCGACGAGGGCGAGGCGCTCGGCGGCGAACCGCTCGGCCACATGCACCGCATAGGGATAGGAGAAGCGCGGGCCGACCGCGCGCACCTTGCCGAGGAAGCCTTCGGTGCGTTTGGCGATCTCGGCGTCGAACGCCGCATCGTCGAGGGCCAGCATGGCTTTCGCCACATGATGCTTCTCGCTCCACACCAGCGACGAGCGCTTGCCGGTGATCGGCAGCACGGCGAACGGCCCGGCGGGCAGGAACCGCTCGTGGGCGATGCCCAGATGGTCCTTCTCGTGCTCGATGGTGGTGACGATGCCGGTCTCGGCATAGGCGTGGCCGACGACGTTGATGCCCGCCGCCTCGCGCAGCGGCGACTTCCGGCCGTCGGCGGCCACCACCAGCGATGCGCGCAGGCTGCCATGGCCGCCCATGCGCGCGGTGACGCCGCAGGAATGCGCCTCCATGCCGTCGACCGTCGCGGGATATTGCAGGCGGACCGTGCCGATATCCTGGATCGCCCGCAGCAAACCGAGCCTGAGGTGGCGGTTCTCGACCATGTAGCCGAACGGCTCGCTGCCCAGCGCGCGGTGGTCGAAGTTCAGGAATACCGGCGCGGCGCCGTCGGTGACGCGGATGTCGAGGATCGGCTGGGCATGCGCTTCCATGTGCCGCCACGCGCCCACCGCCTGCAGCAGCTTCCACGAGGCATAGGCGATGGCGGTGACCCGCCCGTCGAAGGCCGGATCGACGGTGGCGTCGAGGCTGGCGCGCTCGGCGACGACGACGTCGATCCCGGCGCGGCCCAGCGCCACCGCAAGGCTGAGGCCGGCGAGACCGCCGCCGACGATGAGGACGTCGGTTCGGGGGCACGCGGCTGACGCAGGCGGGTTCATGGAGGAACCATGGACGGCGAGGCAATACGTTGTCCACCCCATATGCTTCGCCCAAAGTTTGATCAAAATGTAGCCAATGAAAGATATATGCACAATTTGTGATCATTGCAGATGTTGGGCATCCCCGGCGGCTGGACCGCGCGTTCCATCCGGAACGTGTTTGTGACCAATGGCTTAAAGATAAATTCCGGGTTTGGCACGGTTCTTGACTCTAGGGAGGCAGAAGGGAGACGAGCGCTCCGGCGTCACGGCCCTCCTTTCCCAAGAAAATTGGATCCACGAGGCAAAGGACGATCCCATGAAATTGATCATCGCGATCATCAAACCGTCGAAGCTGCAGGAGGTGCGCGAAGCGCTGACTGAGCTCGACGTGGCGGGGATGACCGTCAGCGAAGTCAAGGGATTCGGTCGGCAGAAGGGCCACACCGAAATCTACCGCGGCGCCGAGTACGACGTCAGCTTCCTGCCGAAGCTGAAGCTCGAGCTCGTCGTACCCGAGGAAAAAACCGAAGCGGTGATCGAGGCCATCATGGCCGCCGCCAAGACCGGAAATATCGGCGACGGCAAGCTGTTTGTCGTGCCCGTCGAATACGCCGCCCGCATCCGCACCGGCGAAACCGGCCCCACCGCCGTCTGAGACAAGATTAGGGAGAACTAATCCAATGAAGATCAAACAAACCCTTCTGGCCGCGGGCTCGGTAGTCGCCGCCCTGGGCCTGGCGGCCGCGCCGGCCTTCGCGCAGGATGCACCGCCTCCGACCCTGAATTCGGGCGACACCGCCTGGATGCTGACCTCGACCGCCCTGGTCCTGTTCATGACCGTCCCCGGCCTGGCGCTGTTCTATGCCGGCATGGTGCGCAAGAAGAACATCCTCGCCACCGCGATGCAGAGCTTCGCCATCTGCGCCGTCATGTCGATCGTCTGGATGATCGCCGGCTACTCCATCGCCTTCGGCGACGGCGGCGGCCTCAACGCCTACTGGGGCGGCCTCGGCAAGGCGTTCCTCGGCCACCTGACCCTGGACGCGCTGTCCTACGCGGTGCCGGAGAGCGTGTTCATCGCCTTCCAGATGACCTTCGCGATCATCACCCCGGCGCTGATCACCGGCGCGTTCGCCGACCGCATGAAGTTCTCGTCCATGCTGGTGTTCATGATCCTGTGGAGCCTGATCGTCTACGCGCCGGTCTGCCACTGGGTGTGGGGCGGCGGCTTCCTGGCCGGCGAGGGCGTCCTCGACTATGCCGGCGGCACCGTGGTGCACATCAATGCCGGCATCGCGGGCCTGGTCGCCTGTATCGTGCTCGGCAAGCGCACCGGCTACCGCCAGGAGAACATGGCGCCGCATAACCTGACCTTCGCCCTGATCGGCGCCTCGATGCTGTGGGTCGGCTGGTTCGGCTTCAACGCCGGTTCGGCCGTCGCCGCCGACGCCCGCGCCGGCATGGCCATGCTGGTCACCCAGATCGCCACCGCCGCCGCGGCCGTGGCCTGGATGATCGTCGAGTGGATCGTCCACAAGAAGCCCAGCGTGCTCGGCATCATCTCGGGCGCCGTCGGCGGCCTGGTCGCCATCACCCCGGCGGCCGGCTTCGTCGACCCGATGGGCGCGCTGATCATCGGCCTCGCGGCCGGCGCCATCTGCTTCTTCGCGGCCACCAGCCTGAAGAAGGCGCTGGGCTATGACGACAGCCTGGACGTCTGGGGCGTGCACGGCATCGGCGGCATCGTCGGCGCGGTGCTGACCGGCGTGTTCGCGGTCGAGGCGATCGGCGGCACCGCCGGCAGCATGGGCCAGGTGATCAAGCAGATCGAAGGCATCGGCGCCACCATCATCTGGAGCGGCGTCGTCACCTTCATCCTGCTGAAGCTGATCGACCTGGTCATGGGCATCCGCGTCACCAAGGAACAGGAAATGGAAGGCCTGGACATCAGCCTGCACGGCGAGTCCATCCAGTAAGCCTGCGGGCGGGAGCGCGGTTCGCCGTCTCCCGCCCAAACCCTCTCTCCCCCGGCCCCTCCCAGGCCGGTCTCTCCACCGGGCCTGCCCAGAACTTCATCGTTCTGGGCGGGCCCGGCCCGTTTTTTAGGCACGCCTGCGAGGCCGCGCCGCCTCCACGGTACACCCCCGGACCAGGCAAACCCTTCCAGACACTGTCTTTTTCCCTCGGGCGCCGCGCTTGGCACGGTTCTTGGTTCGTAGTTGCCGTTATTGCGGTCGCCCTGCCCAGGGATTGACCGCCGGGAGAGAGAAAAAGGGGAGAGAGTGAATGGAAGCGTCCGATCGGGCGGCCGACGTTTTTTTCGTGCTGATGGGGGCGATCCTGGTGTTCGCCATGCATGCGGGCTTCGCGTTCCTCGAGGTCGGCACGGTTCGGAAGAAAAATCAGGTCAACGCCCTGATGAAGATCCTGGTCGATTTCGCGGTGTCGACCATTGCCTATTTTTTCGTCGGTTACGGCATCGCCTATGGCATGCACTTCCTGCAGGGAGCGGCGGTGATCTCGGGTGCCGCCGAAGGCAGCGGCTTCGCTGCCAGCGGCTTCGACCTGGTGAAGTTCTTCTTCCTGCTGACCTTCGCGGCGGCGATCCCGGCGATCATCTCCGGCGGCATCGCCGAGCGCGCCCGGTTCACGCCGCAGCTACTCGCCACCGCGGTCATCGTCGGCCTGGCCTACCCGTTCCTCGAGGGCATGATCTGGAACAACAATTTCGGCTTCCAGGATTTCATGGAGGCCCAGTTCGGCGCGAAGCTCAACGACTTCGCCGGATCCATCGTGGTCCACGCCTTCGGCGGCTGGCTGGCGCTGGGCGCGGTGCTGCTGCTCGGCGTCCGGCACAACCGCTACCGCAAGGACGGCGCCGTGGTCGGCATCCCGCCGTCGAACATCCCGTTCCTGGCGCTGGGATCGTGGCTGCTGTGCATCGGCTGGTTCGGCTTCAACGTGATGAGCGCCCAGAGCGTCGCCGGCATCAACGGACTCGTGGCCATCAACTCGCTGATGGCCATGGCTGGCGGCATTATCGCAGCCTGGCTGGCGGGCCGCAACGACCCCGGCTTCACCCATAACGGCGCGCTGGCCGGCCTGGTCGCCGTCTGCGCCGGCTCCAACGTGATGCATCCGGTCGGGTCGCTGGCGGTGGGCGTGGTGGCGGGCGGCCTGTTCGTCTATGCGTTCACCTGGTGCCAGAACAAGTGGAAGATCGACGACGTGCTGGGCGTTTGGCCACTGCACGGCCTGTGCGGGCTGTGGGGCGGCATCGCCTGCGGCATCTTCGGCCAGGAATCGCTGGGCGGCATCGGCGGCGTGACGTTCATGAGCCAGCTGGTCGGCAGCCTGATCGGCGCGCTGGGCGCATTCGCGGCCGGCCTCGTCATCTACGGCGTGCTGCGCCTGTCGCTGGGCATTCGCCTCAGCCAGGAGCAGGAGTTCCGCGGCGCCGACCTGTCGCTCCACTCCATCGGCGCGACCCCCGAAGAGGACGTCACGGGGCGGTAGCCGGGCGGACGGGCGGACGGAGGTCGTCTGGATCCCCGTTCGCCCGGCCAGCGAAATTTCCGGCGGACTCTTGTCGGGATTCCCGGCGACCGGTACAGTACGGGGCGTTTCGTTTTTGTTCCGGTGTGCTGTTTGCTGAACCCGACCTTCAAGAACCTGCCTGCCCATACCTGGACGCAGCTGCGCGCGCTGCTGAACGGCGTGCCGGCAGGGCGCAACGACCCGCTGGACCTGACCATCGGCGAGCCGCGCCACCCCATGCCGGCGTTCGTGAACGAGGTGCTGGAGGCGAACCGGGCCGACTACGCCAAATACCCACCGATCCAGGGCACGCCCGCCTGGCAGCAGGCGGTGGCTGGCTGGCTGGAGCGCCGCTACGGTCTTGAAGGCATCGACCCGGACCGCCATCTGCTGCCGGTGTCGGGCACCCGCGAAGGGCTATTCTCCATCGCGTTCGTCGCCGTGCCCGAGCGCAAGGCGGGGCAGCGGCCGGCGGTGCTGATGCCCAACCCGTTCTACCAGTGCTACGCGGCGGCGGCGCTGTCGGCCGGCGCCGAGCCGATCTACCTGCCGGCCACCGCCGATACCGGCTTCCTGCCGGACTTCGCCGCGATGGACGAGGCGGCACTGGCCCGCACCGCCCTCATTTATCTGTGCACGCCGGCCAACCCGCAGGGCACCGTGGCGAGCCAGGACTATTTCGACGCGCTGATCGGCGCGTGCCGCCGCCACGACATCACCCTGGTGGTCGACGAATGCTACGGCGAGATCTATACCGGCGCGCCGCCGGTGGGCGCGCTGGAGGCCTGCCGGTCCATGGCCGAGCGCGGCCTCGGCGACCCCGCCGATCCCTATGCCAACGTGCTGAGCTTCCAGTCGCTGTCGAAGCGGTCGAACGTGCCGGGGCTGCGGTCGGGATTCGTCGCCGGCGACCCGCTGCTGATCGCCGCCTACCGCGAGCTTCGGTCGTATGGCGGCGCGCCCTCGCCGCTGCCGGTCTATGCCGCCGCCGCCGCCGCGTGGAGCGACGAGGCGCATGTGGACGAGAACCGGGTGCTGTACCGCGCCAAGTTCGACGCCGCCGAGCGCATCCTCGGGGGGCGGTTCGGCGCGTACCGGCCGGGTGGCGGCTTTTACCTGTGGCTCGACGTTGGCGACGGGGAGCAAGCGGCGAGGACCTTGTGGAGCAAGGCCGGCGTGCGCGTGCTGCCGGGAGCCTATTTGGCGCGGCCGGACGCTTCAGGCTATAATCCCGGAGCGGCCTACATGCGGGTCGCGCTGGTGAATTCGCTGGAGATCACGGAACTGGCCCTGCAGAGCATCCGCGAGACGCTTGACGCAACGGTGGGCGCCGACTGATGCCGCCATCGGGAACCGCAGCCGCCAAGCAGTCGCTCCTTCCGGCGGGATTCGTGCTGTTCATGCGCCGCCGCCTGGTGGAACTGGGCGGCCTGCTGGTGATCGCCGCCGCCATCGCCTTCGCCGGCGCCCTGTTCAGCTACGACATCGCCGATCCCAGCACCGACACCAGCGTGCGCGACACCGCCGTGCTGACCGCCAACTGGCTCGGCACCGCCGGCGCATGGATCGCCAATATCCTGTTCCAGTGGGTCGGCATCGCCGGCTACGTGTTCCCGCTGGCCATGCTGGGCTGGGGCTGGCGAATCATGACCCACCAGGGTCTCAAATCGATCTGGTTCTATCTGGCGCTGCTGCCGCTGTGCGTCACCCTTGCCGCCTTCGCCGCCAAGTCGATCATGCCGGACCTGCAGTGGCCGGTCGCCGGCGGCGCGGGTCCCGGCGGCACCCTGGGCCTGCTGCTCTACGACAAGGCGCTGCGGCCGCTGCTGTCGCCGGTGCTGCCGTCGCAGCTGCCGGGCCTGGTGCTGGGCGCCGCGGCGATGATGCTGCTGCTGCCGGCCATGGGGCTGAGTCTGCGCCACTGGCGCACCGTCGGCCGGGCGCTGTACTGGCCGGTCGCGGCGGTCCTGTCCCGCCGCGACGCCCGGGACGACGGCGCGCCCCGGGTGCTGCGCCGGACGGCGCCGGAGCCGCGCGAGGAGCGCGAGCGCATCCCGCCGGTGTTGGGCAGCCCAGGCCCCCGCGACGCCGAACCCCGGCTGGAGACCCCGCCCAAGGACAAGAAGTCGATCATTTCCCGCGAGCCGAAGAAGGTGCGCGAGGGCAAGCGCGCCGCCGAAGAGAAGCAGCAGGCGCTGGAGTTCGAGACCAGCGGCTCGTTCGCCCTGCCGCACCTGTCGCTGCTGGCGGCGCCCGAGCCCGGCCGCAAGACCGACCGGGTCAACGAGGAGGGCCTGGAGCAGAACGCCCGCCTGCTGGAATCCGTGCTCGACGATTTCGGCGTGCAGGGGCGGATCACCCAGGTGCGCCCGGGTCCGGTCGTGACCCTCTACGAGCTGGAGCCGGCGCCCGGCACCAAGTCGTCGCGGGTGATCGGCCTCGCCGACGACATCGCCCGCTCCATGAGCGCCGTCTCGGCGCGCGTCGCGGTGGTGCCGGGACGCAACGCCATCGGCATCGAGCTGCCCAACGCCAGCCGCGAGACCGTGCTGCTGCGCGAGCTGCTGGGCGACGTCAGCTACGAGAAGACCAGGACAAGGCTGCCGCTGGCGCTGGGCAAGGACATCGGCGGCACGCCCGTGGTCGCCGACCTCGCCGCCATGCCGCATCTGCTGATCGCCGGCACCACCGGCTCGGGCAAGTCGGTCGCCATCAACACCATGATCCTGTCGCTGCTCTACAAGCTGCCGCCGGAAGAATGCCGCTTCATCATGATCGACCCCAAGATGCTGGAGCTGTCGGTCTATGACGATATCCCGCACCTGCTGACGCCGGTCGTCACCGATCCGCGCAAGGCGGTGGTCGCGCTGAAGTGGGCGGTGCGAGAAATGGAGGACCGCTACAAGGCGATGTCCAAGCTGGGGGTGCGCAACCTCGCCGCCTACAACGAGCGCATCGTCGAGGCCGAGAAAAAGGGCGAGACCCTGAAGCGGACGGTGCAGACCGGTTTCGATCCCGAATCCGGCCGGCCGATCTACGAGGAGCAGCCGCTCGACATGCGCCCGCTGCCGCTGATCGTGATCATCGTCGACGAGATGGCCGACCTGATGATGGTCGCCGGCAAGGACGTTGAGGGCTCGATCCAGCGCCTGGCGCAGATGGCGCGCGCCGCCGGCCTGCACCTGATCATGGCGACCCAGCGCCCGTCGGTCGACGTCATCACCGGCACCATCAAGGCCAACTTCCCGACCCGCATCAGCTTCCAGGTCACCTCGAAGATCGACAGCCGCACCATCCTGGGCGAACAGGGCGCCGAGCAGCTGCTGGGCCGCGGCGACATGCTGTACATGGCGGCGGGCGGCAAGGTGACCCGCGTTCACGGCCCGTTCGTCACCGACGGCGAGGTCGAGGAGGTGGTCCGCTTCCTGAAGGCCCAGGGCGCGCCCGAATACATGTCGAGCGTCACCGAGGAGCCGGAAGGAGGCTTCGAGACCATCCTCGACATGGCGGCGGGCGACGGCGAGGGCGGCAGCGAGGAGCAGCTGTACGACCAGGCCGTGGCGCTGGTCGCGCGCGAGGGCAAGGCCTCGACCAGCTTCGTGCAGCGCCACCTGCAGATCGGCTACAACCGCGCCGCCCGGATCATCGAGCGCATGGAGAAGGAGGGCGTGGTCAGCGCCGCCAACCATGTGGGCAAGCGCGAGGTGCTGGTGGGCGACCACAGCGCCTGAGGCGCGCCTTCCGACCGGAAAATTCATCCTTCCGCCACGGAACCTTGCCCCGCCCGGCGTCATTAGAGCGGTCTCCACCAGCGAGGATGACATGCTGCTCCAGGTTCGCGCCGAACTTTCCTATGTGTTCAAGCCGGCGACACAGGTGCTCGCCTATATCGAGGCCGCGCGGTCGCCGGACCAGACCGTGTTGTCCGAGACTCTCGACCTCGGCGGCGTAGAGCCGATGCGCGACCGTGACGGGCCTGCGGGCGAGCGGCTGGTCAGGGCGGTGCTCGAGGGCGAGTCCACGATCGCGTACGAGGCGACGGTCGACAATGGCGACCGCCTGCCGCTGCCGCAGCACGCCCGCGAGCATGGCTGGTCCGAGCTGCCGCTGGAGTGCCTGCCGTTCCTCCTGCCGAGCCGGTTCTGTCCCTCCGACAAGTTCATGCGCTTCGCCCAACGGGAATTCGCCGGGCTGCAGACGGGCGGGGCAAAGGTGCATGCCGTGCTCGACTGGATCCATCACCACGTCGACTACGTGCCGGGGGTGAGCACGGCGGAGACCACGGCCGAGCGTACATTCGTCGACCGCGCCGGCGTCTGCCGCGACTTCACCCATCTGGGCATCGCCCTGGTGCGCGGGCTGAGCATTCCCGCGCGTGCGGTCAGCGCCTATGCCTGGCAGCTCGACCCGCCCGATTTCCACGCGATCTTCGAGGTCTATCTGGATGGCCGCTGGTGGCTGGTGGACCCGACGCGGCTCGCGCCCGTCGAAGGCATCGTCCGCATCGCCACCGGGCGCGACGCCGCCGACATCGCCTTCCTCACCACCTCGCTGAGCTGCGAGTGCCACGGCGTGTCCGTGAGCGTCGAGGAGTCGGCGAACGGCCCGGGCGCTTCATTCATGGAAAAGTCAGCCTCAAGAAGCTAGGGTGCCCGCATGATTCGATTTGCCGCATCCGTCCTCGTCGCCCTGGGCCTGCTCGCGTCCTCCGCCGTTTCGGTGGCCGAGATTCCCCGGAAGGCCGCGGAAAAGCTGGCCACCACCGAGGCACAGGACCTCGCCGCCGTCCAGGCTTATCTGAAGGGCATCAAGTCGCTGCGCGCCCGGTTCCAGCAGGTCGCGCCCAATGGCCAGGTCAGCGCCGGCACCATGTCGCTGCAGAAGCCGGGCCGGCTGCGCTTCGAATACGCGCCGCCGTCGCCGATCCTGGTGGTGAGCGACGGCACGGTCATCACCCTGATCGACTACGACCTGAAGCAGGTGACCCGCTGGCCGATCAACGACACGCCGCTGCGGCCGCTGGTGCGCACCGATTTCATGTTCGGCGAGGACGTGGAAGTGCTGGGCATCCGGCGCGACGCGCAGTGGATCAATGTGGCGATCACCGATCCGAAGAAGCGGGACGAGGGCAGCATGATGCTGACCTTCTCCCGCAACCCGTTGACCCTGACCGAATGGCAGGTGATCGACCAGCGCAAGCAGATGACCATCGTCACCCTGGACGACCTGGAGACCAACGTCTCGCTCGACAAGGGTTTGTGGTCGTGGAAGGACCCGCGCCCCAAGCGGAGCGGCCCGCCCACCAAAAACTGAGTTGCAATATTAAAAACCGGTTTTCACGAACTGATTCGGGGGCGGTCCGGAAACCGCGTCATCGTCCGCCGTGTTTTTGGGCGGCTGCGCATAATTGCTAGGCAGCCGTAACATATTGATCACAAAACTCGAAATGGAATGCATATCTGTGATGCAAAAATAGGCAAAATGAGTGTTGAAATTTTGTGACCTCGCAACCAAATACATGCCCAGCGACGCCCTTTGCGGTGCAGTATCACATCCCCTCCCTTGGTGTTCTGCATCTGGCGTTGCCGGTACCGGACCCCCCTCCTGGTACCATGCGTAACAGCGCAGAGCCCGGCCGGGAATTTTATCCTGGCCGGGCTCATTCGTTTCAGGCTCCCGCGCAACGCCCTCGACCTCGCAGTGCCGGCACCCTAAAAGAGGGCGCGGAGGAACCCATGGCCGATCCGGACGACGATCTCGAGGACGAATTCGACGAAGACCAGCTGGCCGCGCTGACCGCCATCAGGCGGCTGGGCGACGTGGTCGAGCGGATTCCCTGGTTCAGCCGCATCGGCCAGCCGCTCAGCGCCGAAGAGTTCGCGCTGGCGCGGCGCTACCTGGACATGCTTGGCTTCCCCGACGCCGCGCCGGTGACCGTCGAGGACTGGACCGAGGCGGGCGACGCCGCAGACAGCACCGACCTGAACAGCGAGGGCTGGGAGGTGGAGGAACAGCTCCGCGCCGATCTGAGCCGCGAGGCGCTGGACTATTTCGACGAAGATACGCTGGGCGACACGTTGAGCTTCATCACCGAGGCCGCGGGCCCGGTCGTGGTCGAGGCCATCGGCAGCGCGGCCTCGCTCTGGCCGGTGGAGGATGACGCGGTCATCGAGGCGGCGACCGGCGCGGCCGTCCAGGCCTGCTATACCGCCGCCCTGGTGCTGGCCGCGCAGGCGGTGGAAGAGCATCCCTTCGCGCTGAAGTTCCGCCTGTTCGAACTCGGCCGGTGGCCCATCGGCCTGAGCGGCCGGTCGTTCAACATCTTCTGAGGAGCCGACATTGAGCCTGCGGCTGTCCACGTGGAACATCAATTCGGTCCGCCTGCGGATCAACCTGGTGACCGCGTTCCTCGAGCGCATGCAGCCCGACGTGATCTGCCTGCAGGAGACCAAGACGCCCGACCCGTTCTTCCCGCTGAAGCCGCTGGAGAAGCTGGGCTACGTGCACCACGTGATCGCCGGGCAGAAAGGCTATCACGGCGTCGCCATCCTCTCGCGCATCCCCTTCGAGGCCCGCGACCGGCGGGACTGGTGCGGCAAGGACGATGCCCGCCACGTCCATGCGACGCTCGAGGGCGGCATCGAGGTGCACAATTTCTACATTCCCGCCGGCGGCGACGTGCCGGACCCGGCCGTGAACGACAAGTTCGCCCACAAGCTGCTGTTTCTGGACGAGGCGGCCGAGTGGTTCACCGGCCGCTGCCGTCCCGAAGGCAGGATGATCCTGGTCGGCGACCTCAACGTGGCGCCGTCGGAATTCGACGTGTGGTCGCACAAGCAGTTGCTCGGCGTGGTCTCGCATACGCCGGTCGAGGTCGAGAAGCTGACCCGGCTGCTGAACACCGGCTGGATCGACGCCATCCGGGAGTTCCACCCGGAGCCGGAGAAGCTCTATTCCTGGTGGAGCTACCGGGCGCAGGACTGGCGCGCGTCGAACCGTGGACGCCGGCTGGACCACATCTGGGTGACCCCGCCGCTCAGGCCCAGCCTGCGCTCGGTCCACATCATGGACGAGGCGCGCGGCTGGGAAAAACCCTCCGACCATGTGCCGGTGACGGTCGAGCTGGACATCTGAGAGAGAGCTTGGCGCCGGGGGTACTGGCGTACCCATCGCCGACATGTCTTTCGAAAAGGCACCGCCGTGCTGTCACCGCGTCCCGGCGGCTCACAGGCTGATCGTCATCCCGTCCCGGGCCACCACCGTGCCCGGCCTTGCCGCCGAAGCCTCGGCGGCGACGGCGTCCATGAAGTCGTCGTCGTGGGACGGATCGTGGTGGAAGACGACGAAGGTCTTCACGCCGCCCGCCTCGGCGAGGCGCATGCCTTCCTGCCAGGTGGAGTGGCTCCAGCCCTTGTAGGACGGGTATTCGGCGTCCGTGTAGGTGCAATCGTAGATGAACAGATCGGCGCCCTCGATCAGGCCGAGGATGGTCCGGTCCAGCCCATCCTCGAAATGCTCGGTGTCCGTGACGTAGCAGGCGGAGCGGCCGCCGAACTCCAGCCTGTAGCCGGTCGCGCCGTTCTCGTGATTGAGCGGCGCCGTTCGCGCTGTGATGCCGTCGCCCAGCTCCACGGTCTCGCCGGGATGGAAGTCGTGGAAGCTGATCGCGGCGCTGAAGAAATCCAGCTTCAGCGGGAAGAGGGGCGGGCTCATGAAGTCGGACAGCACCTCCCTGACCCCGGCGCCGGTCCCGGCGCGGCCAGCCCAGACCCGGCACACGGTGCCGGGGTTGTAGAGCGGCCCGCAGGTCGGCAGGCCGATGACGTGGTCGTAGTGGAAGTGGCTGAACAGCAGGTCGAAGTCCTGCGGCCCCTTCATGCCGGCGGCGAGCTGGCGCAAGCCCGTGCCGGCGTCGAACACGAGGCGGCGGCTGCCGCAGGTCATCTCGACGCACGAGGTGTTGCCCCCGTAGCGCAGGGTTTCGGCCCCGGAACAGGGCGTCGAGCCTCGCACGCCCCAGAAGCGGACGGTGAAGTCGCCGGTCATCGGATCACGGCCGCAGCCGGTAGCCACCGCCCTCGGTGATCAGGATCGTGGCATTGGCGGGATCCCGCTCCAGTTTCTGTCGCAGACGGTAGATGTGGGTCTCCAGCGTATGGGTGCTGACGCTGGCATTGTAGCCCCACACCTGGTCGAGCAGAACCTCGCGGCTGACCGCGCCGGCGGCCCGGTAAAGGTATTTCAGGATATCGGTCTCCTTGCCGGTGAGGCGCACCTTCAGGCTGCCGCGCTCCTCGTCGACCAGCACCTTCTGGCTGGGCCGGAACGTGTAGGGACCCATCCGGAACACCGCGTCCTCCGATTGCTCGAACTGGCGAAGCTGCGCCCGCATGCGCGCCAGCAGCACGGCGAAGTTGAACGGCTTCACCACATAGTCGTTGGCGCCCGAATCCAGTCCCAGGATGGTGTCGGCGTCGGTGGCCGCCGCCGTCAGCAGGATGATCGGCATTTTCAGTCCGTTCTTCCGCAGCATGCGGCAGACCTCGCGGCCGTCCAGATCGGGCAGCCCGATATCGAGCAGGATCAGGTTGTAGTCACCGGCGCGGGCGCGCCGGAGACCCTCGGTACCGGACGAGACCTCGTCGACGGTGAAGTCGTCGACGAGGGTAAGCTGGTCGGCGAGCGCGTGCCGCAGGTCGACGTCGTCGTCGATCAGCAGCACATGCTTGTGTACGGACATGGAGACCCCCTCCCAACCGCAGAAAATGCTTTATCCTGTTATACGGCTTCTTGCCGCCGTATATAAGTCCGATGAACCGGGACCCGGCAGTCACACACGATTCCGATGCCAGGCACGCATTGTTGCGCCGGGTGGAGGAGGCGTTCGCCGCACTGCGGCGCGGACGGCTGGTGGCGGTAACCGGCGACGCCGACGCCGTTCTCTGCCTGGCCGCCGAAAGCGTGACCGCCGAGGCGATGGGAGACCTGAAGCGCCGGTCGCAGGCGGTGCCCATGGTGGCGCTGACCGCCAACCGGGCGGCGGTGCTGCGCATCAATCCCACAGGCGCCGACATCGTGCGGATGCCGCTTGCATCGCACTTCAACGCCCGGCTGATCCGTTCGCTCGCCGACCCGACCCACGACCTGGACAACCCCATGCGCGGCCCGTTCGCGCGGTCGTGGGACCCGGTACCCGACACCGTCCGTGCCGCGGTCAAGCTGTGCAAGCTGGGCCAGCTGCTGCCGGCGGTAGTGACCGCGGCGGTGGACGCCGTCGCCGGGGATTCCATTCCGGCCGTGTCCGCGGCCGACATCGACGCCTATGACGAGGTCGCGGCGGTGAGCCTGCGCCCGGTGTCGTCGGCCCGCGTTCCGCTGCGGGGCGCCGAGGCGGCGCGGGTGATCGCCTTCCGGCCCGAGGACGGCGGCGTCGAGCACCTCGCCATCGTCATCGGCGATCCGGATGCGGACCAGCCGGTGCTGATCCGGCTGCATTCGGAATGCTTCACCGGCGACCTGCTGGGCTCGCTGAAATGCGACTGCGGCCAGCAGCTGCAGGGCGCCATCGAGGCGATCGGCAAGGCCGGCAGCGGCGTGCTGCTCTACCTGGCGCAGGAAGGCCGGGGCATCGGCCTGATCAACAAGCTGCGCGCCTATCACCTGCAGGACGACGGCTTCGACACGGTGGAGGCCAACGAGCGGCTGGGCTTCGACGCCGACGAGCGCCTGTTCCTGCCGGCGGCCGAGATGCTGCGCAATCTGGGGTTCGACCGGGTGCGGCTGATGACCAACAATCCGGACAAGGTGGCCTCGCTGGCCCGCTTCGGCATCGAGGTGGTCGAGCGGGTGCCGCACGAGTTTCCCTCCAACGCCCACAACGAGCTCTACCTGGCCACCAAGGCCAGGCGCAGCGGCCACTATCTGACGGGACCGGGCCTGAAGGCCCGGAGCAAGAGCTGAGCGTCCTGATCACGGTGGAGCGGGATGGCTGGCTGTCGTGGAACGGCCGGCGGGTCCGGTGCGCACTGGGCAAGGGCGGCGTCCGCGAGGACAAGCAGGAGGGCGACGGCGCGACCCCGGTCGGCCGGTTCGCGCTGCGCCGGGTGTATTTCCGCCCCGACCGAATGGCGTCTCCGAGCACGCGCCTGCCCGTCATCCAGCTGTTCCCCGACGATGCCTGGTGCGACGACCCGGACTATCCCACCTACAACACCAAGGTGATCACGCCCTATCCGGCGCGCACCGAGACGCTGTGGCGGGACGACCGTCTCTACGACGTCATCGTGGTGCTGGGGCACAACGACGCGCCGGTGGTGCCGGGCGCCGGCAGCGCCATCTTCCTGCACGTCGCCGCGCCCGGCTACGGCCCGACGGAAGGCTGCGTCGCCGTCGCCCTCGAGGATCTGCTCGCCATCCTGGAGGACGCGCGCAGGGGCGACGAGATCGAGGTGGTGTAGAAGCAAACGTTGCTCACAAATTCACCTTGTTATGGGTTTAGCAAGGGAAGGTCGACTAACTCCGACAGCCTTCGAATGGTTGGCACCGTCACTTCCCCCTTCGGCCACGCCAAGCCGTTCCAAAGCCATACAGCGTGCATGCCAACCCTCAAAGCGCCCAGCACATCGGCTTCCGGATTGTCCCCCACGAACACACAGTCCTCAGGCTCCAGGCCCAGCCGTCCCGCCGCACGCTGAAACAGCGCAGCGTCGGGTTTGCGTAGACCTTCGTCCTGGGAGATCAGCACCGCATCCATCCGCTCCCTCAGGCCAAGCCCGTCGATGTTGCTCCACTGCAGATGGGTCTCACCGTTGCTGACGATGCCAAGTCCGAGGCCTCGGCCGCGCAATATGGCCAACGTCTCATCCATGCCGGGCATGGGCCGCGCGTGACGCCAACTGCCGGCGTAGTAGTCGGCGACCAGCGCCGCCGTATCGGCTATACCTCCGAACTCGGCGAGCAGCGCCGGATAGACTACGGACTTGCGCACGGAGCCTCGCGCGTCGAGTGCAAGGAACCGTTCCTGGAACCGTGCGAGCGTGCAGCCGCCGAGTTCTGCGGCGAAGCGGGCATACTGATCGGCGAGGAACGCCGTCACCGAGGCGGTGCGATCGAGTAGCGTCTCGTCAAGGTCGAACAGGACGGCGCGGATCACATCACCCCCGCGCCCCAAAGATGGCCGAGCCGACGCGGACGTGGGTCGCGCCCATGCCGGCGGCGGTCTCGTAGTCGCCGCTCATGCCCATGCTGAGTCCGGCTAGGCCGTTGCGCAGGGCGAGCTTCTTCAACAGCGCGAAATGCGGCGCGGGCGGGTCCTGGGCGGGCGGGATGCACATCAGGCCGACCACGTCGATCATGCCGCGGCAGGCGGCAACGAAGTCATCGGCCTCGAGCGGCGGCACCCCGCCCTTCTGCGGCTCCTCGCCGGTGTTGACCTGGACGAAGCAGGGCAGGCGCCTGCCGATCTCGCCGCCGATCCGGGCCAGCGCGTCGGCGAGCCGGGGCCGATCGACGGTGTGGACGACGTCGAACAGGGAAAGCGCGCCGCGCACCTTGTTGGACTGCAGCCCGCCGATCAGGTGCAGCACCACATCGGGGTATTTCTCCTTGAGCGCCGGCCACTTGGCCTCGGCCTCCTGGACCCGGTTCTCGCCGAAATGGCGCTGGCCGGCGGCGATGGCCGCCTCGATCATCCCGGCGGGATGGGTCTTGGAGACGGCGATCAGGGTGACGTCGGCGCCGCTGCGGCCGCCGGCCCGCGCCGCCCGGTCGATGCGGGCGCGCACTTCGTCGAGATGGGCGGCGATCTGCGACGCGGACGGGGTCATGCTCGGGCCTGGGGCGATTGGGGGCCTGTCATTCGAACCGACTGTATATTAGCGTGCCTGGCAGATGGCCAGTATCAAGCGACATCCCGAACTGGACCGGTTGTGGCGGCTGTCGCGGGCCGCGCAAAGCCGCGAGGCCCGCGCCCGCGGCCTGCCGCCGCTGTGGTTCATGACCGACCGGGCGCAGGTGGCCGACCCACTGGCCGCGGCGGCGGCGCTGCCGAGGGGCGCCGGCGTGATCCTGCGGGACTACGACGCGGCCGATCGGCCGGCGCTCGCGGCGGCGCTGGCCGAGACATGCAGGGAGCGCTCGCTGCTGTTCCTGGTGGCCGGCGACGAGCGGCTCGCTGCACGCGTCGGCGCCGATGGGCTGCACCTGCCCGAGTGGCAGTCGGCGCGGATCGTCCCGATCCGCCGGCGTCGGCCGGCCTGGCTGATCACCGCGGCCGCCCATGGCGCGGTGGCGCTGCGGCGGGCGGCGCGGGCCGGCGCGGACGCCGCGTTCCTGTCGCCGGTATTTCCCACCCGCAGCCATCCCGGCGCGCGCCATCTGGGCCCTGTCCGGTTCGCCGCGCTGGCCAGGTCGACCGACATGCCGGTCTACGCGCTGGGCGGCGTGGATGGGGGAAACATCATGCGGCTGAGGGCATGCGGCAGCGCCGGCATCGCGGCCATCGGCGCGGTCGCGGGCCGTCAGAAACCGAAGCTGGTGCCGACGTAGAAGCTGCCGCCGAGGCCGTCGAGGGCCGTGTCGCGCAGCACGGTGCGGGAGTCGAAGAACTTGAGGCGACCCTGAAGGTGGATGCCCGGACGCAGCTCGTAGGCCGCGCCGATCTCGACGCTGTACATCTGGTCGATATCGGTCATGTGCAGCAGGCTGAGCGGATTGCGCTCGGCGAAGTAGCCGCCGACGGCCACGCTGGTCACCCAGCTGCCGAAATTGTAGCTCAGGCCCAGATCGTAGCTTTCATAGCCGGGCGCATCCTCGCCGTGGCCGCGCAGATACGAGCCGGCCAGGGTGAAGCCGCGGTAACCCAAATTGAAGCCCACATTATAGGCCGAATCGGGGTCGGCGAACGCCGGCACGTAGCCCAAGCCCGCGGCGTCGGGCCCACTGCTCATGGCCGAGGACGTCAGATAGACCTCCAGACCGCGCTGCGACGGATCGAGACCGAGCGGATCGTCGGCCGAGAAGCCCTCGGCATAGCCGATGCGCAGGCCCGCATAGTGCGGCAGCATCGCCTGCGGCTCTCGCAGCAGGGCCACCGTCAGCGGCTTGCTGAGATTGACCGAGGACGCCTTGGCGAACAGCGCCCGGTCGTCGAGGCCCGTGCGCGTCATCACCGTCTGGCCGGCCGTGCCGAACGGACCCTGGACGGCGCTCGAGGCGAACGAGGGCAGCGTGCCGATGTCGGCCTGGAACGACAGGCGGCGCGCCTCGCGCAGTTCGATCTTGTCGGATTCGTCCAGCTTGATGTCGGCGCCGATGCGCATGCCGTCGAGCTTCGGCTTCGCCTTGATGCGGAACGGATCGCTGGCGGCGCCGGGCGCGGGCGTGGTGATGGTGGTCGCGGTGCCGGCCTTGTCCTTCGCGAGGGACTGCCAGGGCTGGGGCGCGGGCCGCGTGGGCTCAAACAGTTCGAGGTCGCCGCCGTCGATGAACTGGATGGATTCCTGCGCGGCCGCCTGAAGCCCGAAGGCCAGCGCCGTCACGGATATCAATGCACCTCGAACCAGCCGCCCCATATTGTCCACGATACCTTCCGTTTTGGAAGGGCCGTGCTCCTGTTCGTTTCCTCTGAGTGGACGCGCGGTCTCATAGACCAAAACCGCCCAACTCTCAACCTATCTGGTCTTGATACTGATATATTCCACTCCAACATCCACGGCAAATCAAGAAGACTCACAGGGGACGGCCATGAAAACATGGACGAATTGATGGTTATCCACAGCGAATCGCCGCTTTGCGGCCGAGCCCGCGGGCCACGGCGGCGGGTTTGCCCGTCAAACCGGTTGTTCTTCCCGCTGCCCGGCCTGTATAAAGTCCCGGCGGCGCGCCCCGCGATCCCTTCTCCCAACTGAGGCGAACCTATGCCGAGGAATGCGTTTCGAGTCATCGTGCTGGTGGGCATTGCCGCCCTCGCTGCCTGCGGCGGCGGCAGCAAGGAGGTGGCGAACCGCTACCGGCCGATCGATCTTGAGCAGGCGCCGAGCATGCGGGTGAACGGCTATCTGTGGCAGGCGGCCATAGAGACGCTGCATTTCGCGCCGATCGCCTCGACCGACGCCACCGGCGGCGTGATCGTCACCGACTGGTTCACCGACCCGTCGGCGCCCAACGAGCGGGTGAAGATGCGGGTCGCCGTGCTGGATTCCCGACTCCGCGCCGATGCGCTCAAGGTGTCGATCAACCGCCAGTCGAAGGATCGCGCCGGCGAGTGGATCGACCAGCCGGTGCAGCAGGCCACGGTCGCCGGTGTCGAGGACGCCATCCTGGTCCGGGCGCGGCAGATCCGCATCGGTACCGTCACCGAAAAAGACGACTGATTTTCCAAAGCAAGAACACGCCTCATGAGCCGCTATAACGCCAAGGCCGCCGAGCGGAAGTGGCAGGATATCTGGGCGGAGCACGACAGCTTCGCCACGCGCGAGACCGCGGGCAAGCCCAAGTACTACGTGCTGGAGATGTTCCCCTATCCGTCGGGCCGCATCCATATGGGCCACGTGCGCAACTACACCATGGGCGACGTGGTGGCGCGCTACAAGCGCGCCCGCGGCTACGACGTGCTGCATCCGATGGGCTGGGACGCCTTCGGCATGCCGGCAGAGAACGCGGCCATGGAGCGCAAGGTGCATCCGGCGGCCTGGACCTACCAGAACATCGACACCATGCGCGGCCAGCTCAAGAGCCTGGGCCTCGCCATCGACTGGGGCCGCGAGTTCGCCACCTGCAGTCCGGACTACTATGCCCACGAGCAGGCGCTGTTCCTGACCTTCCTCGAGAACGGGCTGGTCGAGCGCAAGGAGAGCTACGTCAACTGGGACCCGGTCGACCACACCGTGCTGGCCAACGAACAGGTGATCGACGGCAAGGGCTGGCGCTCGGGCGCGCCCGTCGAGCGCCGCAAGCTGTCGCAGTGGTTCTTCCGCATCACCGACTTCGCCGAGGATTTGCTGGCCGGGCTCGACACGCTGGACCGCTGGCCCGAGAAGGTGCGCATCATGCAGCGCAACTGGATCGGCCGCTCGGAAGGCGCGCGTGTCCACTTCAAGGTGGCCGGCTCGAACGACGTGATCGAGGTCTACACCACCCGGCCCGACACCCTGTTCGGCGCCAGCTTCTGCGCCATCGCCGCCGATCATCCGGCGGCGCAGCGCATCGCCGCGGCGAATCCGGAGGCGGCCGCCTTCATCGAGACGTGCAAGCGCACCGGCACCAGCGAGGCCGAGATCGAGACCGCCGAGAAGATGGGCTTCGACACCGGCCTCAGGGTCGTGCACCCGTTCGATCCCGACTGGACCCTACCGGTCTACATCGCCAATTTCGTGCTGATGGAATACGGCACCGGCGCCATCTTCGGCTGCCCTGCCCACGACCAGCGCGACCTGGACTTCGCCCGCAAATACGGCCTGCCGGTGACCCAGGTGGTGTTCCCGGAAGGCGAGGCGGTCGAGATCGGCGACAAGGCGCTGGACGGTGACGGCCGGCTGGGCAATTCCCGCTTCATGGACGGGCTGACCGTGCCCGAGGCCAAGAAGCGCGTGCTGGACGAGCTCGAGGCGCAGGGCGCCGGCAGCCGCGAGGTGAACTACCGGCTGCGCGACTGGGGCGTGTCGCGCCAGCGCTACTGGGGCTGCCCGATCCCGGTGATCCACTGCGAGGCCTGCGGCGTCGTGCCGGTGCCGCGCGGCCAGCTGCCCGTGCTGCTGCCCGACGACGTGACCTTCGACGTGCCCGGCAACCCACTGGAGCGGCATCCGACCTGGAAGCACGTCGATTGCCCGTCCTGCGGCAAGCCGGCGCGGCGCGAGACCGACACCTGCGACACCTTCGTCGATTCCTCGTGGTATTTCCTGCGCTTCTGCGGCCTCGACCCGGACCGGCCGCTGGACACCGAGGCTGTCGCCCGCTGGATGCCGGTCGACCAGTATATCGGCGGCGTCGAGCATGCGGTGCTGCACCTGCTCTACGCCCGCTTCTTTACCCGGGCGCTGCAGAAATGCGGCCTGGCGCCCATGGCCGAGCCGTTCCAAGGCCTGTTCACCCAGGGCATGGTCAATCACGAGACCTACAGGGGACCGGACGGCAAGTGGCTGTCTCCGGAGGAAATCGTGCGCGGCGACAATGGCTTGGTGACGCAGGACGGCGAGCCCGTGACCATTGGACGCTCGGAGAAGATGAGCAAGTCCAAGAAGAACACGGTCGATCCCACCGACATCATCGAGACCTACGGCGCCGACACCGCCCGCTGGTACATGCTGTCGGACAGTCCGCCCGAGCGCGACCTGGACTGGTCGGAAAGCGGCATCGAGGGCGCCTGGCGGCATGCCCAGCGGGTCTGGCGGCTGGTCAGCGAGGCCATGGACCTGCCGGGCGCGGGCACGCCGGCGCCGGATGTCATGAGCGAGGGTGCCGTTGCGCTGCGCCGCGCCGCCCACAAGGCGATCAGGGCGGTGACCGACGGCATCGACAATTTCCGCTTCAACACCGCCGTCGCCCAGATCTACGAGCTGACCAACGCGGTGAACGGCTTCAAGCCGGCGGCGGAAGCCGACCCCTGGGCGCTGCGCGAGGCGTTGGAGACGCTGGTCCGGCTGTCCGAGCCCATGATGCCCCATCTCGCCGAGGAGGCCTGGGCCGAGCTGGGGCACACAGCGCCGCTGTTCGAGACCGCCTGGCCCGAGGCCGACGCGGCGCTGCTGGTGCAGGATTCGGTGACGCTGGGCGTGCAGGTGGGCGGCAAGATGCGCGACACGATCACCGTGCCGGCGGGCGCGGACGAGGCGGCGTGCACGGCGATTGCCTACGCGTCGCCGAAGGTGCAGGCTGCCATGGGCGGCAAGGAACCGCGCAAGGTCATCTACGTTCCCGGCCGTATCCTCAATATCGTGGTGTGAGGTCCATGCGGCGCGCGATCGCCATCCTGATGCTCTCCCTGCCGCTGGCCGCCTGCGGCTTCAAGCCGATGTATGGCGACAACGCCACGGCCGCGTCTCCGGGCGTGATGGACAAGATGACGACCATCGACATCAGGCCGATTCCGGACCGGCTGGGACAGGTGGTGCGCAACGAGTTGGTCGACGCGCTGACGCCGCAGGGCACCTCGGCGGGCGTCGTCTACGAACTGGCGCTGAAGGTGGGCGAGGAGCGCGAGGACGTGGCCATCCGGCAGAACGCCGCGGCCACCCGCGCCAACTACCGCATGAGCGCCCGGTTCGAGCTGCGCGAGATCGCCACCGACAAGGTGGTGCTGACCGGCACCACCTGGGCCGAGACCGCCTTCGACATCGTCCAGCAGGACTACCCGACCGTGATCGCCCAGCAGGACGCCCAGCAGAAGCTTGCCGCCGAGCTGGCCGAGGAGATCAAGACCCGCATCGCGGTCTTCTTCGACAAGGGCAAATAGGCGGATTTTCCCGATTTGTGGTATGGTGAGCGTCTGCTCCCACTAACGCTTGTGGCTTTCGTGAACCACGTCCAGCATCGGCATACATCGCACCCCAACGTAAATGCCGGAGGGGTTGACCCTCTCCCGTTGGGAGAGGGAGGGACCCGCGCCCGCAGGGCGCGGGAGGGTGAGGGGCGTTGCGGGGGAAGCGACTCAGGCTGGCGGGCGGCATCGGCAACGCCCCTCACCCTGACCCTCTCCCAGAGGGAGAGGGAATTAGACCTCAGCAGGCCGCACGACCTCGACAACCGGGTCAAAGAATGAAATTCACCCCCGCCCAGCTGAAGCGCTTCACCGACAAGCCTGATGCGTCGCTCCGCGCGCTGCTGGTGTTCGGCGCCGACGAAGGACTGGTGCGCGAGCGTGCCATGGCGGTGGCGAAGGCGGTCGTCGATGATCCCCGGGACCCGTTCAGGGTCGCCGACCTGGACGCCGCGGCGATCCTGTCCGACCCGGCAAGGCTCGCCGACGAGGCGGCGGCCATTTCCATGATGGGCGGCAGGCGGCTGGTGAAGGTGGGCCGCGCCGGCGACCGCCACGCGAAGCTGTTCGCCGAGTTCCTCGCCGCGCCGCCCGGCGACGGCTTCGTGCTGGTGACCGGCGAGGAGCTGGGGCGATCCAGCAGCCTGCGCAAGGCGTTCGAGGACAGCAGGCTGGCCGCCGCCATCGAATGCGGCTACGACAGCGCCGAGACCGTCGACAGCCTGATCGACCAGGTACTGGCGGGGCAGGGGCTGGTTGTGACCGAGGACGCCCGCCTGCACCTGCGCGCCAATCTGGGCGGCGACCGCATGATCAGCCGGCAAGAGCTCGACAAGCTGGTGCTCTACAAGCTGGGCGGCGACGGGGTGGTCAGCGTCGAGGACGCGCGCGCCTGCGTCGGCGACAGCTCGGCCGAGGCGTTCGACGCCGTCGGCAAGGCGGCCGCGCGCGGCGACATGAAAGGCCTGATCGCCGCCCTCGCCAAGGCCGAGGAAACCGGCGAGAGCGCCGTCGGCCTGCTGCGCCTGACGGCGCGGCGCATGCAGCGGCTGCATCTGGTGGCCAGCCTGGTCGAGCGCGGCACCCCGGCCGATGCCGCGTTCAAGATGCTGAAGCCGCCAGCGTTCCAGAGCGAGGGCAACGAGATGCGCCAGCTGCTGACCCGCTGGAACACGCGCAAGCTGGCGACCGCGCTGCAGCTTCTGCTGGAGGCCGAGATGGCCTGCAAGACCACCGGCATGCCGGCCGAAGCCATCACCGCCCGGGCCATGATGCGGCTCGTCGCGGCGGCGAGGCAGTAGGGATCCCAGCGACTTCGAGTGGTTTTACATAACTCAGATTCTCACATTCATGCGTGAATCCAGCGCCGCGGAAGAAGAAGCACTTTTGTTATCGCGAGGAGGCGAAGTCAATCGGCGGCCCCAAAATCTCAGAACTATCCGCCTCCCACGTTGTCACCCCGGACTTGTTCCGGGGTCCGTGTCTGGGTAACCAAAAAACATTCACGTGGAGGGACAGACCCCGGAACAAGTCCGGGGTGACAATGAGAAGAAACGTGACGGCGCACACGTTCCGCACCGCGGTGCGGGTTTCTTCGCTACGCTAGCAGTGACGAAAAGTGGTGGAGAAACAGCAGCTTACCGCCGCGCCGCCAGCCGTGCGGTCACATCCTCGAGCTGATCCAAGCTGCCGTATTTGATAACGACCGATCCGCCGGGGCCCTTGTGCTCCACATTGACCTTCAGCCCAAGCGCCTCGCTGAGCTGCTTCTCGAGCGCCCGCGTATCGGCGTCCTTGGGCGGCTTCACCGGACCGCGGCCCTTCGAGCGCGGAGTCTCGCGGGCCAGATCCTCGGCCTGGCGGACGTTGAGACCGCGGGCGACGATTTCCTGGGCCAGCCATTCCGCATTGTCCGAGGTGACCAGCGCGCGGGCATGGCCCATGGACAGGGAGCCAGTGTCGAGCAGCGCCTGCACCTTCTGCGGCAAGGACAGCAGCCGCACCATGTTGGCCACATGCGGGCGGCTCTTGCCCACCACCTCGGCCACGTCCTGCTGGCTGTGGCCGAACTCGTCGATCAGGCGCCGGTAGCCGCGCGCCTCGTCGATGGGGGACAGGTCCTGCCGCTGCACGTTCTCGACGATGGCGATCTCGAGAGATTCGTCGTCGCTCAGCGATTTCTCGACGACCGGGACCTGGTGCAGCCGCGCCCGCTGGGCCGCGCGCCAACGCCGTTCGCCGGCGACGATCTCGTACTCGCCCGGGCGCGACGACGACGGCCGGACCAGGATCGGCTGCAACACGCCGCGGGCCTTGATCGAGGCGGCAAGATCATCGATGGCGGTCTCGTCGAAGCGGGTGCGCGGCTGGTAGCGGTTCGGGTGCAGCTTCTCGATCGGCAGCTCGCGGGCGCCGCGCGGCGCGGCATCGGCCACGACGGGATCGTCTCCCAGCAGGGCGGAAAGGCCGCGGCCCAGGCCGCCGGGGCGGCGTTTCTTGTCGTCTGCCATAGTTCAAGTCCTTGAAATCATGCGAGGGCCAGTTTCCTCTCGCGCTTCAGCAACTCGGATGCCAGCTTGATGTAGGCCAAGCTTCCGGGACAGCGCATGTCGTAGATGATGGCCGGCTTGCCATGGCTGGGCGCCTCGGAAAGGCGCACATTGCGCGGGATCACGGTCTTGAACACCTTGTCGCCCATGAAATCGCGCACGTCGTCTTCCACCTGGCTCGACAGCCGGTTGCGGCGGTCGAACATGGTCAGGACGACGCCCTCCAGGCCCAGGTCCGGGTTGAAGGCGCCGCGCACCCGCTCGATGGTCTTCATCAGCAGGCTGAGGCCTTCCAGCGCGAAGAACTCGGTCTGAAGCGGTACCAGCACCGTATCGGCGGCCACCAGCGCATTGAGGGTCAGCAGCCCGAGCGAGGGAGGCGAATCGATCAGCACGTAGTCGAAAGCCTCCAACACCTCGCCCGATTCGCCGCTGCGCAGCGACTGACGCAGCCGCTGGGCGCGTTCCTCGGCGCTGACCAGTTCCAATTCGGCGCCCGCCAGATCGACGGTGGAGCACACCAGCTTGAGGCCGGGAATGGCGGTATCGATGAGTGCCTCGCCCAAATCGTGATCGCGCATCAGCACGTCGTAGATGCTGACCTTGCGCGCCGCCCGGTTGATGCCGAGGCCGGTGCTGGCGTTGCCTTGGGGATCCAGGTCGATCATCAGCACCTTCTTGCGGATGGCCGCGAGCGCGGTGGCCAGGTTGATTGCCGTCGTGGTCTTGCCCACGCCGCCCTTCTGGTTGGCGACGGCGATGATCCGGCCGCCGCCGCGCCGGCGCGGCTTGTCCTCAATTCCCAGAAACACCACGGGCAACATCCTGAATTTGAACGATTTTGGCCGCCGGATCGGTCGCGCTCGCAAAGGTTTCGGCACGAAAATTCCAGGTTCTCCGCGCCTCGTCCAGCTCGGCTTCGGCATCGCGCCCCTTGAGGAAGAAGGCACTGCCGCCTGGCGCCAGCAACGGCGCGGCAAACCCCAGCAGCTTGCCGAGAGGCGCGAGCGCCCGTGCCGTGACGATGTCCGCGATGACGCCCTCCACTGCTTCGAGACGGGATGGGATCAGCTTAACAGAAACACCGGTCGCGCGGGCGGCTTCTTGCAGGAAAACGAGCTTCTTGCGGTCGCTGTCGATGAGTGTCCAGGAGCCCGCGCCCATGATCGCCAGCACCATGCCGGGAAAGCCGGCGCCGGTGCCGATGTCGACGCAGGAGGGCGAGGGATGGAGGCCGCGGATCAGCGGTGCCAGCTGGGCCGAATCGAGAAAGTGTCGCCGCCAAAGGTCGGGGAGAGTGCCGGCGGAGACCAGATTGATCGACCGCTGCCACTTCTCCAGCAGCGCCGCATAGGTTTCGAGCTTGAAAAGTGTTTCACGTGAAACATCGGTCGCGCGCGCGAATGCCGCCGAATCGAACCGATCCGTCACGCCCGCTTCTTCTGCCGTTCGCCGCTCCGCCTCACATGCCCGAGCAGGGCTGTCAGTGCGGCCGGCGTCACACCGGAGATTCGCGCCGCTGCGCCCAGGGTGGCCGGGCGGGTACGGGTCAGCTTATCGCGCACTTCGTTGGAGAGGCCGCCGACGGCGCCATAGTCCAGGCCAGCCGGCAACACGAGCGACTCGTCCTTGCGAAAGGCGATCACGTCCGCATCCTGCCGCTCCATATAGCCCGCATACCGGCCGTCGATCTCCAGCTGCTCCTGCACCGGCGCGGAGAAAGTCGACAGTTCGGGCCAGATGGCGCCCAGGCGTTCGAGCGACGCATCCGGAAACGCCAGCAACTCATGCACCGTGCGGCGACGGCCATCCTGGTTGATCGTCAGGCCATGGCCCGCAGCTTCGTTTGGCGTCAGCGACAGGCTTCGCGCGAGCTGGCGCGCCTCGGCCAATTCCGCCGACTTGGCGGAGAATATCCGTGCCCTCTCGGCGCCGACGCAGCCCAATGCCATGCCGAGCCCGGTCAACCGCTGGTCCGCGTTATCCGCCCGCAACCGCAACCGGTACTCGGCGCGTGACGTGAACATGCGGTATGGCTCCTGAGTGCCCCGGGTCACCAGGTCGTCGATCATCACGCCGATATAGGCCTCGGCCCTGTCCAGCACGATTTCCCGGGACGGCCCGGCCGACAGGGCCGCGTTCAAGCCCGCCATCAGACCCTGTGCCGCGGCCTCCTCGTAGCCGGTCGTTCCATTGATCTGCCCTGCGAAGTAAAGCCCGGAAATCCTTCGGGTTTCCAGGGTGGGCCCGAGCTCGCGCGGATCGACGAAATCATACTCGATGGCATATCCCGGCTGCAGGATGGCCGCGCGCTCGAGACCGGGGATGGTGGCGATGAGCGCCGCCTGCACCTCACGGGGCAATGAGGTGGAAATGCCGTTGGGATAGACCGTATGGTCGTCTAGGCCCTCCGGTTCGAGAAATATCTGGTGCCGGTCACGCTCGCCGAAGCGTACCACCTTGTCCTCGATAGAGGGGCAATAGCGCGGGCCGCTGGAGGAGATTTGCCCCGAATACATGGGCGCCCGGTGCAGGTTCGCCCGGATGATGTCGTGGGTTGCCTTGCTGGTGTAGGTGATGTGGCAGGGCACCTGCGGCGTGGAAATTCGCCGGGTGAGGAACGAGAACGGCACCGGCGGATCGTCGCCCGGCTGGACCTCCAGGCCGGCCCAGTCGATGGTGCGGCCATCGAGCCGCGCGGGCGTTCCTGTCTTCAGGCGGCCGACCGCGAAACCGGCGCTGCGCAGGGTTCGAGACAGACCAAGCGACGGCGCCTCGCCGATGCGCCCGCCCGCGGTCTGCTCCTCGCCCATGTGGATGATGCCGCTGAGAAACGTGCCCGTGGTCAGGATCACGCGGCCCGCCCGGACTTCCGTGCCGTCGCCGAGCAGGACGCCGGCAACGCGCGGCATGGCGCCGTCGCCGCGCGCGCCATCGAGAATCAGGTCCTCGACCGCGCCGGCCCTGACCGCCAGGTTCGGATAGTCCAGCAGCAGCGCCTGCATGGCGTTGCGATAAAGCTTACGATCCGCCTGGGCGCGCGGGCCGCGCACCGCGGGACCCTTGCCCCGATTGAGCAGGCGGAACTGGATTCCGGCCGCATCGGCGACCCGGCCCATGACGCCGTCGAGCGCATCGATCTCGCGCACCAGATGTCCCTTGCCCAGTCCGCCGATCGCCGGATTGCAGGACATCTGACCTATGGTCTCGATATTGTGGGTCAGCAACAGCGTGCGCGCGCCGACCCGCGCCGAGGCGGCCGCCGCCTCGCAACCCGCATGACCACCACCGATGACGATAACGTCGTACATGCCCGCTCCGCTTTCGCGCGCAATCTAGGCGCGAGCGGGCGATTCGGCAAGGCAGGTCTAGGCAGCGAGCCAGCGCTTGGCGTCCTCAAGCTCGCTTTGCTCGTAGTAGCGCATCTCCGACCCGTAGAACGGCGAAAAGATCTTCACGGCGATCTTCTGCCAGGTGCGATCGCCCACCATCGCGACCTTGCCGACTTCGTCATGATACCTGACATCCAGCTTCAGATCGTCGAGCACGGCGCCGAAGCCATCGAAGCCCTTGAAGTCCTCCATGACGATCAGCATGTCCGGCTTCTGATGCCGGGCGACCTGCGACTTCATCAAAGGCTCGAGCGTCTCGTAGTCGGCCCGGGACATCTTCCCGGTCACCCTGAGGGAAATCAGACCGGGGCGTGTGTCTGGAAGTAACTCATACATCGCGTCCTCCTCATGGAGCTAACCGTTCCCGCGAGGCGATGTTCCGTGTTTCACGTGAAACATCACTTTAACCAAGAAATCCGCCCAGCTTTTCACTTGCCGATGCAGAACTCGCCGAACACGACATCGAGGATATCCTCGACGTCCACGCGGCCGGTGATGCGGCCCAGGGCCCGGGCGGCGAGGCGCACGTCTTCGGCGACGAGTTCTGGCTCACGCTCCTCATGCGCGCCCGTTCGCGCGCGATCGAGATGACCCGCTGCATCCTCCAGGGCCCGGCGATGCCGGGCGCGGGTCAGGCTCGGGACCTCGCGCAATCCCATCGCGGCGACGACGCGTTCCTCCAGTGCGGCAAGAAGCGCATCGATGCCTTCCCCGGTTCGGACAGAGATCAGGAACGCTCCCGGCGTCGCGCGCGGCCGCGTCACGTCCACCTTGTTGATCACCATGAGATCGCCGGGCCGGGAAAGTCCCGTCCCTTCCCCAGGCTCGAAGAGCCGCAGCCGAAGATCCGCCTTCTCGGCGCGGGCGCGGGCGCGACGCACGCCTTCCTGCTCGACGATGTCGTCCGATTCCCGCAATCCCGCCGTGTCGACCAGCGTCACCGGATAGCCGCCGAGGTCGAGCCTGACCTCGATGATGTCCCGGGTTGTGCCGGCGAGCTCAGATACGATAGCCACATCCCGCCGGGCCAACACATTGAGCAGGCTAGACTTTCCCACATTGGGCGCACCGGTGATGACGACCTGGAACCCGTCGCGCAACGCCTCGCCGCGGCGGTCGTCGGCCAGATGCTCACGCATCTCGGCGGCGAGCCGGTCCAGGTCAGGCGCCACCTGCGCGGCAAGCCCGCCGGGCAAATCCTCATCGGGAAAATCCAGGTCTGCCTCGAGGAAAGCCAGCGCCCTGATCAGGCCGGCGCGCCAGCCTTCATAGACCGCACCCAATGCGCCTTCCATCTGCCGCAGGGCCTGGATGCGCTGCGCCTCGGTCTCGGCGTTGACCAGGTCGGCGATGCCCTCGGCCTCGGTCAGATCGAGCTTGCCGCGCTCGAAGGCGCGCCGGCTGAATTCCCCCGGCTCGGCGGGAAACAGGCCCAAGGCATCGAGCGCCGCCACCGTGGCCGCGATCACCGCCGGGCCGCCATGCAGGTGCAGCTCGGCCACGTCCTCGCCGGTGAAGCTGGCGGGCGCGGGAAACCAGAGCGCCAGGCCCCGGTCGATCACCCCGCCGGTCGAGGGGTCGGCAAACACCCGCAGCGCGGCCGTCCTGGGTGGCGGCACGTCGCGGCCGGTGAGGCTGGCGAGCGCCATGCCCGCATCCTCGCCCGAAAGGCGCATCACCGCCACGCCGGCCCGGCCTTTCGCCGACGCCAGCGCGTAGATGGTGGTCATTTCTCGGCGGGTTCGGCGAGTGCGGTCTGGCCGGGCCGCAGCAGCAGCCGCTCGACCCGCTCGCCGCGGACAAGATGACGCTCCAGGATCTCGTCGATGTCGGCCTCGGTGTCGTAGTGGTACCAGACGCCTTCCGGATAGATCACCAGGGTCGGCCCCAGCTCGCAGCGGTCGAGACAACCGCTGGCGTTGATCCGCGTGCCCTTGATCTTCAGCTCCTTGGCGCGCTTCTTCATGTAGTCGCGCAGCGGCTCCGCGCCTTTTGCCTTGCAGGAGCTGCGCGGATGTCCCTCGGGGCGCTCATTGGTGCAGCAGAACACGTGCCGCGCGTAGTAAAGGGCCGGATCGTTCGGCATAAGCTATTTAGTTTCCTTGTCTTTTTCGGTCTTCGTGCGCGAGCCGCCGGTCGCCATCCGCCAGAACATGCCCTGCATCTCCTCCAGGCCGGGAATGCCGGTCGGGAAAAACGCCTTCATCATGGCCTCCGGACCCAGCGTGTCGATGGTCTTCTGCACCTGGTCCTGCATCTTGTCCATCATGGCGTCCTGGAACGGCTTGACGTCCGGCAGGCCAAGGAAGGTTCTGGCTTCCTCGGGGGTGCAGTCTATGTCTATGGTCACCTTCATCGGCGTAACCTCTCGCGGCTGAAAGGAGCGGGTGGTCCAGACCGAAACCGTACACCAATCGGTCACGGAAACCCAATGACCCGCAATCTCCTCGACCAGGAAACCAGCCCCTACCTGTTGCAGCACAAGGACAATCCGGTGCACTGGCGGCCTTGGGGGCCGGCGGCCCTGGCCGAGGCGAAAGCGGCGGGCAAGCCGGTGCTGCTGTCGATCGGCTACGCGGCGTGCCACTGGTGCCACGTGATGGCCCATGAGAGCTTCGAGAACCCCGAGATCGCCGGCGTGATGAACGACCTGTTCGTCAATGTGAAGGTCGACCGCGAGGAACGGCCGGACATCGACACCATCTACATGGCGGCGCTGCAGATGCTGGGCGGGCAGGGCGGCTGGCCGCTCACCATGTTCCTGACGCCCGATGGCGAGCCGTTCTGGGGCGGCACCTATTTCCCGCCCGAAAGCCGTTGGGGACAGCCCGGCTTCGTCGACATCATGCGGCGCATCGACCAGGTCTGGCGCGAGGAGCGCGAGACCGTCGACCAGAACCGGCTGGCGCTGGTCCAGCGCCTCGGCCTGATGGCGGCGGGCTCGGACGAGGGCGGCACGCTGCGCGCGGATTCGGTCGAGCAGCTGGCGTCCAAGCTGATCAACAGCGTGGATTTCAGCCGCGGCGGCTTGGCCGGCACACCCAAATTCCCCAATCCGCCGATCTTCCGCCTGTTCTGGCTGGCCTACCGCAAGACCGGCGAGCCCAGCTACAAGCGCGCCGTCGACCTGTTGCTGGACCGCATGTCGGAGGGCGGCATCTACGACCACCTGGGCGGCGGCTATGCCCGCTATTCGGTCGACGACCGCTGGCTGGTGCCGCATTTCGAGAAGATGCTCTACGACAACGCCCAGATCATCGAGCTGCTGACCCACGCCTGGCTCGACGACCGCAATCCCCTGTTCGAGCAGCGGCTGCGCGAAGCGATCGGCTGGGTCGAGCGCGAGATGATCGCCGACAACGGCGCCTTCGCCGCCAGCCAGGACGCCGACAGCGAGGGCGAGGAGGGCAAGTTCTATGTCTGGTCGGCGCAGGAGTTGCAGGACTTTCTCGGCACCAATTTCGAGCAGTTCGCCTCACTGTACGACGTCAGCCCGCGCGGCAATTTCGAGGGCCACAACATCCTCAACCGGCTGCAGCTGCGCGAGAAGCCCGACGAGGACACCGAGGCGCTGATGGCGAAGCTGCGCGGCCTGCTGTTCCGGGTGCGCGATGCCCGGGTCCATCCAGGCTGGGACGACAAGGCCCTCGCCGACTGGAACGGGCTGATGATCGCGGCCCTGACGGCCGCCTCGGCCGCGCTCGGCGAGCGCCGTTGGCTGGCGCTCGCCGAGACCGCGTTCGCCGCCGTGCTGCGCGACCAGGCCCGCGTGGATTCGGCGGGAAACAGCCGTTTGCTGCACTCTTTTCGCGCAGCAAAAGCGCAGCATGAAGGCATGCTCGACGACTACGCCAACATGGCGCGCGCCGCGCTGCTGCTGCACGAGGCGACGGGCAAGCCGGATTATCTGGCGCAGGCCGAAGCCTGGGCACGCACGCTGGACGCGCGGTTCCGGGATGCCGAGAGCGGCGGCTATTTCTTCACAGCCGACGACGCCGAGGCGCTGATCGTCCGCTCGCGCGCCGCCACCGACAACGCCGTGCCCGCCGGCAACGGCGTCATGGTCGAGGTGCTGGCGCGGCTGTCGCTGCTGACCGGCGACGCCCATTGGCGCGAGCGCGCCGAGCAGATCGTCTCCGCCTTCGCATCCGCCGTCGCCAGCCAGGCGCCCGGCCACGCCACCCTGCTGTGCGGCTTCGACCTGATGCTGAACGCAGACCAGGTCGTCATCGTCGGCGACCGGGGCGCGGCCGACACGCGGGCCATCCTCCGCGCCGTGTTCGACGTGTCGCTCCCCAACCGTGTCCTGCAAATCGTGGCGGACGGCTCGGCGCTGCCCACCGGGCATCCGGCGGCGGGCAAGACGCAGGTGGACGGCAAGGCGGCGGCCTATGTCTGTCATGGACAGACCTGTTCGTTGCCGATCACCGACCCGGCCCAGCTTCGCGGCGTCCTGAACGGGGGCACCGCGTGACCCAGCTTTCCATGCACAGCCCGGTGGGCGACCTCACGGTCAGCGAGGACGACGGCGCCATCGTCTCGGTGGACTGGGGCTGGGGCGCGGTGCAAACCGAAACGCCCCTGCTGCTGGAAGCCAGGCGCCAGCTCGATCTCTATTTCGACGGCGAGCTCGAGAAATTCGAGCTGCCGCTCCGGCCCCATGGCAGCGAATTCAAGAAGCAGGTCTGGCGCGCGATGCTTCGGATTCCTTATGGTTCCACAGAGACTTACGGCAAAATCGCCGCCGAGGTCGGTGCGCCGGCCCGCTCGGTCGGCGGCGCGTGCGGCGCCAATCCGATCCCGATCATCATCCCGTGCCACCGGATACTGGCCGCGAATGGCGGCATGGGCGGCTATTCGGGCGACGGCGGTGTCGAGACCAAGGTGTTCCTGCTGCGGCTGGAAGGCGCGCTGCTTTAGTGCTGTTGTGATACAATTCAAAAGTGTCACCGTGTCCCTGAGCTCGTCGAAGGGCTTTGCACGAGCGCTGATGCAAGAGCCCTTCGACGAGCTCAGGGACACGGGACTTTCCGAGCGCCGCATCAAGCCCCTTCGGCTATTGCCGGTAAAAATCGTGTCGGTTGAAAGAGCACCCAACAGCCTTGAGACGGTCATCCTCGCCGTCTAGAGTCCTCGCCATCCGAGGACAGGAGGAGGACCCGATGAGCGAGATCAATATCCAGGCGAAGGACGGCAGCGGCACTTTCATGGGCTATCTGGCCAAGCCGGCGGGCGGCAAGGGGCCGGGCGTCGTGGTCATCCAGGAGATCTTCGGCGTCAATTCCTTCGTCCGCGAGACCGCCGACTGGCTGGCCGCGCAGGGCTACATCGCGCTCGCGCCCGACCTGTTCTGGCGGCAGGAGCCCGGCATCCAGCTCACCGACAAGACCGAGGCCGACTGGGCCAAGGCGTTCGAGCTCTTCAACGGCTTCAACATCGACAAGGGCATCGAGGACATCGGCGCCACCATCGACGCGCTGCGCAACATGGAAGGCTGCACCGGCAAGGTCGGCGCGGTCGGCTACTGCCTGGGCGGCCTGCTGGCTTACCTGACGGCGGCGCGCACCAGCATCGATGCGGCCGTGGGCTATTACGGCGTGTCGATCAACGACCGGCTCGGGGAGGCTTCCGGCATCAAGAAGCCGCTCCTGCTGCATGTGGCGTCCGAGGACGGCTTCGTGCCGAAGGAAGCACAGGCCGCCATGCATGAAGGCCTCGATTCCAACCCCAAGGTGACCCTGCACGACTATCCGGGCCGCGACCACGCCTTCGCCCGCACCGGCGGCGAGCACTACGACAAGGGCGACGCGGATCTCGCCAACAAGCGCACGCTGGACTTCTTCTCGGCCAATCTCGGCTAGCACCATGGTGAAGGCCGTCGTCATCGACCGTCAGGGTCCGCCCGAGGTCATGGAACTGCGCGACGTCGACCTGCCCGAGCCGGGTCCCGGCCAGGTCGTGATGCGCAACGCGGCGATCGGCTTCAACTTCCTCGATACCTACCAGCGTGGCGGCGTCTATCCCATGAAGACGCCGGCGCGCATGGGCAACGAGGCGGCCGGCATCGTCGAGGCCGTCGGCCCCGGCGTCGAGGATTTCCGCGTCGGCGACCGGGTGGCGACGATCAGCGGCGGCCTGGGCGCCTATTCGGAGAAGTGGGTCGTGCCGGCGGACGGACTGCTCAAGCTGCCCGCCGATATCGGCTTCGACGTCGCCGCCGCATCGCTGCTCAAGGGCCTGACCGCCGAATACCTGCTCCGCCGCACCTATGAGGTGAAGCCGGGCGACACCATCCTGTTCCACGCGGCCGCCGGCGGCGTCGGCCTGATCGCCTGCCAGTGGGCGAAGCATCTCGGCGCGGCGGTGATCGGCACGGTCGGCAGCGAGGCCAAGGTGAAGACGGCGCGGGAACACGGTTGCGACCACGTTCTGGTCACCGGCCGCGAAGACATCGCGGCGCGGGTCCGTGCGCTGACCGGCGGGCGCGGCGTGCCGGTCGTCTACGATTCCATCGGCAAGGATAGCTGGGAGACATCCCTCGACTGCCTGAGGCCGCGCGGTCTGATGGTCAGCTTCGGCAACGCATCCGGACCCGTCACCGGCGTCAATCTGGGAATCCTCGCCGCCAAGGGCTCGCTCTACGTCACCCGTCCGGGCATCAACGCCTACATGGCCGACCCGAGGGAACGCGACGAGGCGGTCGCGGCGCTATTCGACGTCGTCCGAAAGGGCGCCGTTCGCATAGAAATCAACCAGACATACGGGCTGGACGACATCGTTCGGTTGCATCGCGACGCGGAAGGCCGCAAACATACCGGTTCCACCGTCATCCTGCCCTGACGAGCCGGCCTGACGTCCGCCCGATCCCTACCAGGCCCGCAGGCCAATGAACCGCAAGTCTCCGCCCGCCGTATCCCCGTACCGCAATTTCACCCGCGCCGAATGGTCGCGGCTGCGCGAGGACACCCCGCTCACCCTTTCCGGCGAGGAGCTCGACAGGCTCAAGGGTCTCAACGAGCCCACCTCGCTCGACGAGGTGGTGGAAATCTACCTGCCGATGTCGCGCCTCATCAACCTGCACTACACCGCGACCCAGCAGCTGTTCCGGGCGACCAACGAGTTCCTCGGCCTCGAGACGCGCAAGGTGCCCTACATCATCGGCATGGCGGGCAGCGTATCGGTGGGCAAGAGCACCACCGCCCGAATCCTGCGCACGCTGCTCAGCCGTTGGGCCGAACACCCGAAGGTGGACCTGGTGCCCACCGACGGTTTCCTGCTGCCGAACGCCGAGATGGAACGGCGCGAGATCATGAACCGCAAGGGCTTTCCGGAAAGCTACGATTTGCACGCGATGCTGGCGTTCATGGCGGCGGTCAAGGCCGGCGCGCGCGACGTGTCGGCGCCGACCTATTCCCATCTGGTCTATGACGTTCAGCCCGACAAGCGACTGGTGATCGACCGGCCCGACATCCTGATCGTCGAGGGCCTAAACGTGCTGCAGACCAGCCCGGGCACCACCGAGCCCATGCCCTACGTCTCGGACTTCTTCGACTTCTCGATCTATATCGACGCCAGCGAGGCCGACCTGCACCAGTGGTACGTTGAACGCTTCCTGCGCCTGCGCGAGACCGCGTTCCGCGACCCGGCCTCCTACTTCCACCGCTACGCGGTGCTCAGCGAAGGGGAAGCGCGCGAAACCGCCACCGGCATCTGGGAAGCCATCAATCTGGTGAACCTGCGCAGGAACATCCTGCCCACCAGGGGCCGCGCCGACCTGATCCTGCGCAAGGGCAGCAACCATTTGATGGAATCGGTGGCGCTGAGAGGGGCTTAAAACTCTTCTCGCGCTTCCCCGCCCCTCCATTGTCACCCCGGACTTGTTCCGGGGTCTGTCTATCGGCGTGATGGAGAACCAGACGCTTTTCACCCAACTCACCGCGCTACGCTCGCAAATGCTCAGTCAAGGGAGAAAGGCAAACCCAGACGTCCCATCACGCGGAGGCGCAGACCCCGGAACAAGTCCGGGTGACAAAACCAGGAGTGGGCAAAGGCCCATGACAAAAGGGGCGCCGAAGCGCCCCTTTCAACGTAGCCACCTCGGCAGAGACGCTTACGTGTTCATCGATTCAAAGAAATCGGCGTTGTTCTTGCTGTCCTTGACCTTGCTGACCAGGAACTCGACCGCATCGACGGTACCCATCGGGTTGAGGATGCGGCGCAGCACCCACATCTTCGACAGCGTGCCGCGGTCGACCAGCAGCTCTTCCTTGCGGGTGCCGGATTTGAGGATGTCGATGGCCGGGAACACGCGCTTGTCGGCGACCTTGCGGTCGAGCACGATTTCCGAATTGCCGGTGCCCTTGAACTCCTCGAAGATCACCTCGTCCATGCGGCTGCCGGTATCGATCAGCGCGGTGGCGATGATGGTCAGCGAGCCGCCTTCCTCGATGTTGCGCGCCGCGCCGAAGAAGCGCTTGGGCCGCTGCAGCGCGTTGGCGTCCACGCCGCCGGTCAGCACCTTGCCGGATGACGGCACGACGGTGTTGTAGGCGCGCGCCAGGCGGGTGATCGAATCGAGCAGGATCACCACGTCGCGCTTGTGCTCGACCAGGCGCTTGGCCTTCTCGATCACCATCTCGGTCACCGCCACGTGCCGGGTCGCCGGCTCGTCGAAGGTCGAGGAGATCACCTCGCCCTTCACCGACCGGGCCATGTCGGTCACTTCCTCGGGCCGCTCGTCGATCAGCAGCACGATCAGGTAGACCTCGGGATGGTTGGCGGTGATCGAGTGGGCGATGTTCTGCAGCAGCACCGTCTTGCCGGTGCGCGGCGGCGCCACGACCAGGGCGCGCTGGCCCTTGCCCAGCGGCGAGACGATGTCGATGATCCGCGAGCTCAGATCCTCGTTCTTCGAGTCGCCGCGGGCGTCGCTGCGGTCGAGAACCAGGCGCTCGTCGGGATAGAGCGGCGTGAGGTTGTCGAAGTTGACCTTGTGACGGGCCTTCTCCGTGTCCTCGAAATTGATGGTGTTGACCTTCAAGAGCGCGAAATAGCGCTCGCTGTCCTTGGGGGCGCGAATCGGCCCCTCGATGGTGTCGCCCGTGCGCATGCCGAAACGGCGGATCTGGCTGGGGCTGACATAGATGTCGTCGGGCCCGGGCAGGTAGTTGGCCTCGGGCGAGCGCAGGAAGCCGAATCCGTCCTGCAGCACCTCGAGCACGCCGCTGCCGCTGATCTCCTCGCCCTGTGCGGCGAGCTGCTTGAGGATCGCGAACATCATGTCCTGCTTGCGCATGTTCGAGGCGTTCTCGATTTCGAGTTCCTCGGCATACGCCAGCAGATCAGGCGGCGACTTGCCCTTAAGTTCTTGTAGATTCATCGGAATATCCGATTGCCTTCTGGAGGGACGAGCCTTTCCGAACAACCCGGGAAACGTGGCGGATGCCCGCGCACTGTGTCCCACCGGTCGGCCGTACAGGTTCTTGTGGAGTGTATTGTCCGAGAGACCCCGAACGGGGCGCGACAGCGCTTATGCACTGCCTTGGGATATGGCCACAATGGCCAATGGTTCAAGTGTTGTCCAGCAAAAAGGGCGAGTCCGGCAAAGCTCTTACAATCCCTGCTACACGCGGTTGCCGACCACCACCAGGAGCACGATTCCGATCATCAATACGGTGGGAATCTCGTTCATCACCCGGTAGTAGCGGGCCGTCCTCGCACGCTGGTCCTCCTTGAACCGGCGAACGTGGCCGACCATCACGCCGTGGACCGCGCCCAGCAGCAGCACCAGGGCCAGCTTGGCGTGCAGCCAGCCTTGCTTCAGATATGCCCAGTCGGTCACCCACAGCAGCAGGACCCCCAGGATAACCGCGGCGATCATGGCGGGATTGATGATCGCCTTGAGCAGACGGCGCTCCATCACCTTGAACAGCTCCGAGGCCTCGGAGCCCGGCATTGTGCCGGAGTGATAGACGAACAGGCGCGGCAAATAGAGCATGCCCGCCATCCAGGCGATCACGGCGATGATGTGCGCCGCGAGAATCCAGGGATAAAGATGTGCCTGCATGGACGTCGTCTCCCAGTGTTCAGCCGCCGTGCCAGTTCCTGATCAGCTCGGACAGGGCCGCCACGTGTTCGGGCGGTGTCTGGGGCACGATGCCATGGCCCAGATTGAAGATGAAGGGTCCATAGGACAGCGCCTCGAGCACATGCCGGGCCTGGTCCTCCATTGCCCGGCCGCCGGCCACGACCGCCAACGGATCCAGATTGCCCTGCACGGCGACGGTCGACTGCAGCGTGCTGGCCGCCCAGCGCGGCGGCATACTGGTATCGATACCGACGCCGTCTATGCCCGTCGCGGCCGCGTATTCGGGTGTCTTGGCCCCCGCGCCGCGGGGAAAACCGATTACCGGCACGTCCGGGTAGCGACGCTTCAGCCGGCCGACGATGGACCGGGTCGGCTCAGTGCACCAGCGGTCGAACTGGCCGGGCGACAGCACGCCGGACCAGCTGTCGAACAGTTGCACCGCATCGGCCCCCGCCTCGATCTGGCGGCCGAGATAGTCGATGGTCGCCTCCGTCAGCAGATCGATCAGCGCGCCGAAACCCTGTGGATCGCGCAGCGCCCACAACCGGGTTTCCTGGAATTCCTTCGACCCGTGGCCCTCGACCATGTAGCTGGCGACCGTCCAGGGCGATCCCGCGAAGCCGATCAGGGCGGTACCGTCCGGCAGAGCGGCGGCGACCCGCTCGACGGTCTCGTAGACCGGCGCCAGGCGGTCGTGGATCGCGTCGGGATCGAGAGCGGCCAGGGTAGCGCCGTCGCGGATGGGATCGAGGACGGGACCTTCGCCTTCCCGGTACTCCAGCTTCTGGCCCAGCGCGTCGGGGATCAGCAATATGTCGGCGAACAGGATTGCCGCGTCCATGCCATAGCGCCGGATAGGCTGCAGGGTCACCTCGGCCGCCGCCGACGGCGTATAGCACATCTCCAGGAAGTCGCCGACCTGGGAGCGTATCCGGCGGTACTCCGGCAGATAGCGGCCCGCCTGGCGCATGAACCAGAAGGGTGGCCTGTCGACGGGCCGGTCGGTCAGTGCGTCGATGAGACGCTTGCCGGAAGAAGGCTTGCTCACGCGCCCTTATCCTTAGGTTTCTTTTGAGAAGAAAGGTTGAAGAGGTAGTGAATCCCTGTGAGTCACGGGGGCAGCGCAGTCATACAATACTTGTTCGCGGTCTGACCACTTTTATGGTCCGGCACCGGCGCGGCGGCGATCCGGCGTGGATAAGACGCTTCAGGCCAATGAAATCGCGGATCACGAAAGCCTGAATCACGGGGATATGCTGCCCGGCGCTGGACGCTGTCTCCATGATTCACAGGGTGCGAGCGGCGCCTGTTCAATGGATTCATGGTTGGGGCAGGTTGTCCCCGTTCCCAGCCGGGCCGCCGCGCCGGTTGCCATCCCGGCCAGGTTATGCACAGTTCGTGCACGGCTTGCTGTGGGGAGTAACATGCAGCGTTTCCACCTCCATCTGGTTTCCGATGCCACGGGCGAAACCCTGAGTTCCGTGGCCAAGGCGGCGCTTGCCCAGTTCGAAGGGTTCGATGCCATGGAGCACATGCACGCCATGATCCGCAGCCCCAAGCAGATGGAGCTGGCACTCGCGACCATCCAGCGCACGCCCGGGCTGGTGCTCTACACGCTGGTGGACAGGGAACTGCGGGGCCAGCTCGAGGAAGGTTGTCGCGGCCTGGGGATGCTGTCGATCCCGGTGCTCGATCCGGTGATGGAGGCGTTCGGCCGGTTCCTCGGCGCCGAAGGTTCGGGACGGCCGGGCCAGCAGCACGAGATGAACGCCGAGTATTTCGGCCGCATCGAGGCGATGGGCTTCACCATGGCGCATGACGACGGGTTGAGGGCCGACGATCTGCACCAGGCCGACATCATCCTGCTGGGCGTGTCGCGGACCTCGAAGACGCCGACCGGCATCTACCTGGCGAACCGTGGCCTCAAGGTCGCCAACATCCCGGTGGTGCCGGGCGTGCCGCTGCCCGAGGAGTTGGACGGCCTGAAAAAGCCGCTGATCGTCGGGCTGACGGTGTCGCCCGACCGGCTGGTGCACATCAGGCGGACGCGCATGCGCGCATTGTCGGAGCCCGAGGACACGGCCTATGCCGATCCTGAAGCCGTCGCCGAGGAGATCACCGCCGCGCGTCGAATCTACCTGAAGCGCGGCTGGCCGATCATCGACGTCACCCGCCGCTCGATCGAGGAAACCGCCGCGGCGATCTACAACCTCTACCAGCGCCGCCAGGAAGAGATGGGCCAGGCATGAGCGATCTCGTCCTGGCCTCGGCCAGCCGGGTCCGTGCCACTCTGCTGCGCCAGGCCGGCCTGAGCTTTCGGATCGTGCCGGCCGATGTGGACGAATCCCTGACCAAGCGGGAAATGGCGGGCGCCGACCCGATGGAGATCGCCGAGGCGCTTGCCGCCATCAAGGCGCGGGCGGTCTCGCCGTCGCAGCCCGGCGCGCTGGTGATCGGCGCCGATCAGATGCTGGTGTTCGACGGCGGGCTGCTCGACAAGCCGGCGGACCTGGACGAGGCCCGCGGCCATCTGCGCCGACTGCGCGGGCGGGCGCACCATCTGTGCACCGCAGCGGTCATCGTGCTGGACGGCGAGGTGCTGTGGCGGCATTCGGAACGGCCGGAACTGGCCATGCGGGACTTCAGCGACGGCTTCATCGAGACCTATCTCGCCGCCATCGGAGAGGACGCGATGCTGAGCGTCGGCGCCTATCAGCTGGAAGGCCGCGGCGCGCAGCTCTTCGAGCGCGTGTCGGGCGATTTCTTCTCGATCCTGGGCTTGCCTTTGCTGCCGCTGTTGGCTTTCCTGAGGCACCGCAACCTGATCGAGGCCTGAGTGTCGGCAGCTCCCATCAAGCACGGCGTGGTGAAGGCGGGCGTGATGGGCTGGCCCGTAGCCCACTCGCGCTCGCCGATGATCCACGGCTACTGGCTGAGAAAGCACGGCATCGCCGGCGAGTACGGCCTGCTGCCGGTAAAGCCCGAGGACGCGGTGGCGGCTATCCGCGCACTGCCGCAGCAGGGCTATGCCGGGTGCAACTGCACGGTGCCGCACAAGCATGCCGCGCTCGAAGCCGCCGACGAGGTGGATGCGCTGGCGAGGCGGATCGGCGCGGCCAATACCGTCGTGGTGCGCGGCGGCGCGATCCACGCCACCAACACGGATGCGGAGGGATTCCTGCGCAACCTGGTCGAGGGCGCGAACCGGGTGCTGAGCGAACGGTTCATCGCGGGCGCGCAGGGCGCCGGCCATGCGGGCTTTCTCATCGCCGCGCCGGCGCTGCGGCTCGACGCCGGGCCGGCCGTGGTGCTGGGCGCGGGCGGCGCGGCGCGGGCAGTTCTGGTCGCCCTGCTCGACGCCGGCGCACAGTCCATCCGCCTGATGAACCGCACCAAAGTCCGCGCCGAGGAACTGGCGGCCGAGCTGGGACAGGGAAAGGTGGAGGTCGTCGCCTGGGACGAGCGCGAGCAGTCGCTTGCGGACGCCGCGCTGCTGATCAACGCCACCAGCATGGGCATGCAGGGACAGGAGCCGCTGGCGCTGCGCCTGGACGACCTGCCGAGCGATGCGGTGGTGAATGACATCGTCTACGTGCCGCTGGAAACCGACCTGCTCGCCGCCGCGCGGGCGCGCGGCAACGTGGCCGTGGACGGGCTGGGGATGCTGCTCTATCAGGCGGTACCCGGCTTCGAGGCGTGGTTCGGGGTGCGCCCGGAGGTGACGCCGGAGTTGCGCGACCTGATCGTGAAGGATTTGGGGGCAAGATGATCCTGATCGGCCTGACCGGCTCCATCGGCATGGGCAAATCGGAAACAGCGAAGATGTTCCGCCGCGCCGGCGTGCCGGTCTACGACGCCGACGCGGCGGTGCACGCGCTGATGCGCAAGGGCGGCACCGCGGTCAAGCCGGTGGAAGCCGCTTTCCCCGGTGTGGTGAAGGACGGCGCCATCGATCGGCCGGAACTGGGCAAGCGGGTGTTCGGCAAGCCCGAGGAACTGCGCAAGCTGGAGCGCATCGTCCATCCTTTGGTCGGCCAGGCGCAGCGCCGCTTCCTGCAGCGGGCGCAGGCCCGGGGCGAGAAGATCGTCGTCCTCGACATCCCGCTTTTGTTCGAGACCGGCGGCGACCGCTATGTGGACTATTCGGTGGTGGTCTCGGCGCCGCCCGAGGTCCAGCGCCGCCGCGTGCTCGCCCGTCCGGGCATGACCGAGGAGCGGCTGAAGCATGTCCTCGCCCAGCAGACACCCGACCCGGTGAAGCGCAAGAAGGCCGACTTCATCGTCCATTCCGGCCTAGGCAAAGCCTATGCGGGGCGCGCCGTCGAGGCTATCCTGAAGCGGGTCCGGGAAACCGGCCGCGCCCGGGTCTGGCCGGGCCGGATCCTGCTGCGGCGGAGATAGATGCGCGAAATCGTCCTCGATACCGAAACCACCGGCCTCGACCCGCTGCAAGGGCACCGGGTGGTCGAGATCGGCTGCCTCGAGCTGGTCAACCACATGCCCACCGGGCGCAGCTTCCACGTCTACCTGAACCCCGACCGCGACATGCCGGCGGCGGCGTTCCAGGTGCACGGGCTGTCCGAGGAGTTCCTCGCCGACAAGCAGCGGTTCCATGAAATCGCCGACGACTTCATCGCCTTCATCGGCGACGCGGGCCTGATCGCCCACAACGCGTCGTTCGACGTCGCGTTCCTCAATGCCGAGCTGCAGCGGGCAAACCGCGGCGCCATTCCCGGCGAACGGGTGATCGACACGCTGGCGCTGGCGCGGCGCAAGTTCCCCGGCGCCAACAACAGCCTCGACGCGCTGTGCCGCCGCTTCAACGTCGACAACAGCAGCCGCATGCTGCACGGCGCGCTGCTCGATTCCGAACTGCTGGCGGAAGTCTATCTGGAGCTGATCGGTGGCCGCCAGCCGGGCCTGGTGCTGTCGGTGCAGGCGGCCCAGGTCAGCATCGCGGTCCAGCGCAACGTGCGTCCGCCGCGCCCGCACGCGCCGACCGTGGAGGAGCTGGCGGCGCATACCGCGTTCATCGCGACGATCGCGAACGCGCTGTGGCTGCAGGACGAGACGGTGACTTCATAATTGAGGTCGCGCCAGGCCGGATTCCCTCTCCCATTGGGAGGGGGCTAGGGTGAGGGGCGTTCTATCCGCCCGCTTCATCCTTTATCGAGAACGTCCCTCACCCTCCCACGCGCTACGCGCGCGGGCCCCTCCCTCTCCCAAGGGGCGAGGGCAATGTCAGTTCGGCTTGCCGGCGGTCTCGGCGTTGGCGAGGTGCTGGGCGCGATAGAGGCCAGCGAAGTCGACCGGTTCGAGCAGCACGGGCGGGAAGCCGCCGTCGCGGATGGCGTCGGCCAGCACCCGTCGGGCGAACGGGAACATCAGCCGCGGACACTCCACCAGCAGCACCGGCGGCAGATGCTCCTCGGGGACGCCGCGGATGCCCCACAGCGTGCCGTACTCCAGCTCCACCAGGAACGCCACCATCTCGCCGCTCATGGCCTTGACGTTGACGCTCATGACCACCTCGTAGCCTTCCGGGCCGACCTGGTTCACGCGGACCGCCACGTTCACGTCGATGCGCGGCTTGTGCTCCTCGTTGGACTGGAAGATGGCCGGCGTGTTCGGGCTCTCGAACGACAGGTCCTTCACGTACTGGGTCAGCAGGACCACCTGGCCCCCCTGGTTGTCAGCCTGCTGCTTGTCGTCGCTCATGGAACCCTCGCTGGAATTAGGCGCGCGGACTGTAGCGGCGGCGGATGCGGGCATCAACCGCTTATGGCGCGGGCGGCAGGCGCGGCGGCGGGACGCCGTCGCCGGCCCGCCGCACCACCTCGAAATCGCCGTCCACCACGTCTCCGGGCGAGGCGCTCCGTTTCGCCCCGGCGGGCGACAGCGCGCGATAGAGCAGGGCGTAGGCGACGAAGCGGCGTGTCCACGGGATCAGCAGGAGAAGTCCAAGGACATCGGTGAAGAAGCCCGGCAGGATCAGCAGGCAGCCGGCGGCGACGACGGCGACTCCCTCCAGCACCTCGCGCACCGGCGCGACGCCCGCCCGCAGGCTGTCCTGCGCCATGCCGATGGCCCTGGGCGCGCCGAAGCGGATCACCCCCGCGCCCACGGCCGCGGCTGCGAGCACCAGCCCGATGGTGGGAAAGGCCCCGAGGACTTCTCCGACCCGGATGAACAGGTAGATTTCGAGCACCGGGGTGACGAGGAATATCAGGGCGAGGACAATCAGCATGCTTGTTCTTTCGGCAACCGCGAATTATCTATGGTCGATGCGGCCAAGCGCCTTGCGCGCAGCCGCCGATACCTTGTCACCTGGGGTTGGGGCACGGTTCCTTCAACCGCTCGTGGCGAAGCGAAAGGCTACACGTAGTAACATGGGCGGCGGACTCGACCTCATACTTCTGGCTTTGCTGGCGGGATTCATCATCCTGCGGCTGGTCAGCGTGCTCGGCCGCCGCACCGGCAACGAACGCCGACAGGAGAATCCGGCGGGTCTGGAGCGCGCCTCCCAGCCCGAGGCCAAGAACCTCGAGCTTCCCGGTCGCGACCGTCTCTCGCCCGTGCCGCAGCCCGGACCGACCGCGTTCGATCGCGACACGCCGCTGGGCAAGACCCTGTCCCGCATCATGATGGCCGATCACGGCTTCGATCCGGAAGGTTTCCTCGACGGCGCGCGCGGCGCCTACCAGATGGTCACCAGCGCCTTCGCGGAAGGCGACCGCGAGACGCTGGGTTCGTTGCTGAGCCCCGACGTGCTGCGCGACTTCGAGGCGGCGATCGCCGAACGTGAGGCGGCCGGCAACACCATGCAGACGACCATCGTCGACATGCTGAAGACCGACATCACCGACGCCCGGATGGAAAACGGCACCGCCGAGGTCACCGTCCTGTTCAAGGCCGAACTGATCAGCGTCGAGCGGGATTCCGAGGGCCGCATCATCGCGGGCAATCCGTCGGACACCGAGACGGTCACCGACATCTGGACCTTCGCTCGCCAGGTCAAGGCGCGCGACCCGAACTGGATGCTGGTCGCCACCGATTCCAAAGACTGACCGGGCCGCAGGGGCGCGGTGCGATCTCCCTTCATTCTCGTCCTGCTGTTCCTGGCCGTCCTCACGGCAGCCGGCGCGTGGCTGCTGACCCGGCCGGTCTCCGTTCCGCCGCCCGTCGAGGAGCCGGTGCTGACACTCGAGCCCGTTTCCTTCGCCGATCTCGACGGCTGGGACCGGGACAACCAGGCCGAGGCGCTCGAGGCCTTGCTCCGGTCTTGCGCCGCCATGCTCCGGCAGCCGGCCGACAAGCCCATGGACGGCGACGGCTTCGCGGGAACCGTAGGGGACTGGCAGGCCGACTGCCGCGACGCCCAAGGCGTCAGGCGCGGCGACCCGATCGCCGCGCGCCGCTTCTTCGAGGACCGGTTCCGGCCGTTCTCGGTCCGCGTCGGCAACGAGGCCAGGGGCCTGTTCACCGGCTACTACGCGCCGATCGTCTCCGGCAGCCGCACCCGCGACGACACATTCGACGTGCCGCTCTACCGGGTGCCGCCCGAGCTGGTGATGGTCGACCTCGGCGCGTTTCGGGAAAGCCTCAAAGGTGAGCGCATCGCCGGCAAGGTCGAGGGCAACCGGCTGGTGCCGTTCGCCTCGCGCGGCGACATCGTCGGCGGCGCGCTGGCGGGCCGCGGGCTCGAGCTGATGTATCTGAAGGAGCCGGTCGACGCCTTCTTCCTGCAGATCCAGGGCTCGGGACTGGTGCGGCTGCCGGATGGAAGCCTGGTGCGCCTGGGCTATGCCGGCCAGAACGGTCATCCCTACACCGCCGTCGGCAAGCTGCTGGTGCAGCGCGGCGAGCTGAGCCTCGACGAGGCCAGCATGCAGATCATCCGCGCCTGGGTAAACGCCCACGGGGCCGAGGGCGCGGCGCTGATGGACGAGAACGCCTCCTACGTGTTCTTCGAGGAGCAGCAGGCCGAGGGCGCCATCGGCTCGCAGGGCGTGGTGCTGACCGGCGGGCGGTCCATCGCCGTCGACCGCAAGCACATGCCGCTGGGCGCGCCCATGTGGCTCGACTCGGCAAGCGACGACGGCAAACGGAAGATCAGGCGGCTGGTGATCGCCCAGGACACCGGCGGCGCCATCCGGGGCGCGGTGCGCGGCGACTTCTACTGGGGTGAGGGCGACGAGGCCGAGGCCGCCGCCGGCGCCATGAAGGACCCGGGCCGCTACTACATCCTGCTGCCCCAGCAGCTGGCCGCGAAGGCCGGCCATCCCCGGCCATGAGCCGCAAGCCGCTCAAGCCCGAGGACGCGGCGCTGTGGGCCGCGGTCACTAGGGATGTGGCGCCGTTGAAGGGCGCCAAGCCGCTGCGCTTCGACGCCTGGCGCCATCCGCGCGACATCCCGGTCCGCGACCACCCGGCCCGGCGCCGCGCCGCCGAGCCGCAATACGATCTTCCGCCGCGCCAGCTCGCGCCGGCGCCCCAGTCGCTGACCGGTCTCGACGGCCAGCGCGCCCGCCGGCTGACGCGGGGACAGCTCCCCGTCGAAGGCAGGCTCGACCTGCACGGCATGACCCAGGACAAGGCCTGGCGCGCCCTCGGCCCGTTCCTCGCCCGCTCGCAGGAGGCGGGCAAGCGTGTGGTCATCGTGGTCACCGGCAAGGGCGGCGCGAAGAAGACCGACGACCTGGAGCCGCCCTGGACCGAGCCCCGAACCGGCATCCTGCGCGATCTGGTCCCGCAATGGCTGGCCGAGGGCGAGAACGCGTCCCGTGTTGTCGCCTGGCATCCGGCGAGCCCGAAGCACGGCGGCGACGGCGCGCTCTACGTGGTGTTGCGGCGGATCCGGTAGAGCCCTCTCCCCCTGGGAGAGGGTTGGGTGAGGGGCGTTCTTTCCACCCGCTCCAGCCCTTCATCGACAACGCCCCTCACCCTCCCACGCGCTCTGCTCGCGGGCCCCTCCCTCTCCCAAGGGGCGAGGGTTGTCACTGAAACGCCCGTTCCATCATCAGGATGTCGACGTAGCGGCCGAACTTGAAGCCGGCCTCGCTGAGCTCGCCGATGCTGCGGAAGCCGAATTTCTCGTGCAGCGCCGCCGAGCCGGGATTGGGCTGGGAGATCACCGCGATCGCCCGGTGCAGCTCGGGTTCCTGGTCGAGCGCGGCGAACAGCGCGCCGTAGAGCGTGCTGCCGATGCCCTGCTCGTCGGCGTGGGGCGCCAGGTAGATGGCGACCTCGACGGTCCGCTCGTAGGCCGGCTTGTCGCGGAACGAGGTGGAATAGGCGAAGCCCTGGATGACGTTGCCGGCGCTCGCCGCGACGAAGATCTGGTGCGGTCCCCGCGCCGCGAACTGGCGGAACCAGGCAATCCTGTCCGAGGTGCGGAACGTCCTGGTGTCGAAGGTGATGACCGTGTTGGCGACGAAGTAGTTGTAGATCTCGGTGATCGCCGGCAGGTCCGCTTCGGTGGCGTGCCGGGCCGTCGCCATCAGAGGATATGCTTGGACAGGTCGGTGTCGCGGACCAGCGCGCCCACGTGGGTGTCCACATAGGCCGCGTCGATGGTGACGGTGGTGCCGGGCTTGTCGGTGGCCTCGAAGCTGATCTCCTCCAGCACCAGCTCGAGGATGGTGTGCAGCCGCCGCGCGCCGATGTTCTCGACCGACAAATTGACCTCGTAGGCGGTCACCGCCAGCGCGTCGATGCCGTCCTCGGTGAAATCGAGCGTCACGCCCTCGGTCTCCATCAGCGCCTTGTACTGCTTGATTAGCGAGGCTTCCGGGTCAGTCAGGATGCGGCGGAAATCGTCGCGGCTCAACGCCTTGAGCTCTACCCGGATCGGGAGGCGGCCCTGCAATTCGGGCAAGAGGTCGGACGGCCGGGCGATCGAGAACGCGCCCGAGGCGATGAACAGGACGTGGTCGGTGCGCACCAGGCCGTATTTGGTGCCGACCGTGGTGCCCTCGATCAGCGGCAGCAGGTCGCGCTGGACACCCTCGCGCGATACGTCGGCGCCGCTGCGCTCGCCCGAGCGGGCGGTGATCTTGTCGATCTCGTCGAGGAACACGATGCCGTTCTGCTCCACCGCCTCGATGGCGGCGCGGATGACGTCGTCGTCGTCCAGCAGCTTGTCGCTTTCCTCGGCGACCAGCAGCGGGTGGCTGTCGGCGACGGTGGTGCGCTTGTCCTTGGTGCGGCCGCCCATCATCTTGCCGAACATGTCGTTGAGGTTCAGCATGCCCATCTGCGCGCCCGGCATGCCCGGAATGTCGAAGGTGGGCAGGCCGCCGCCGCCACTGTCGGCCACCTTGACGACGATCTCCTTGTCGTCCATCTCGCCGCTGCGCAGCTTCTGGCGGAACTTCTCGCGGGTGTCGGGCCGCGCGTCGGTGCCCACCAGCGCATCCAGCACCCGCTCCTCGGCGGCGAGCTCGGCACGGGCATGCACTTCCTTGCGCTTCTTCTCGCGCACCATGACGATGGCCTGCTCCACCAGGTCGCGGACGATGGATTCCACGTCGCGGCCCACATAGCCCACCTCGGTGAACTTGGTCGCCTCGATCTTGATGAACGGCGCCTCGGCCAGGCGGGCAAGGCGGCGTGAGATCTCGGTCTTGCCGACGCCGGTCGGGCCGATCATCAGGATGTTCTTGGGCAGCACCTCGTCGCGCAGCGCCTCGGGCAGCTGCTGGCGCCGCCAGCGGTTGCGCAGCGCCACGGCCACGGCGCGCTTGGCGTCGTTCTGGCCGACGATGTAGCGATCGAGCTCGGAGACGATCTCGCGGGGGGAAAACGCGCTCACTGGGCCTCCAGCTTCTCGACGGTGATGTTCTCGTTGGTGAAGACGCAGATGTCGGCGGCGATCTTCATCGCCTTGCGGACGATCTCCTCGGCGCCCATGTCGGTGTCGTAGAGCGCCTTGGCGGCGGCGAGCGCGTAGTTGCCGCCCGAGCCGATGGCGATGATGCCGTCGCCCGGCTCCAGCACGTCGCCGGTGCCGGTCAGCAGCAGGCTCACATCCTTGTCGCCGACGGCGAGCAGCGCCTCCAGCCGGCGCAGGTAGCGGTCGGTGCGCCAGTCCTTGGCCAGCTCGACGCAGGCGCGCGGCAGATTGCCGCCGTGCTTCTCCAGCTTGCCTTCGAGACGTTCGAATAGGGTGAAGGCGTCGGCGGTCGCTCCGGCGAAGCCGGCGATGATGCTGCCGTCGCCGATCCGCCTCACCTTGCGGGCGTTCGGCTTGACGATGGTGTTGCCCATCGAGACCTGGCCGTCGCCTGCCATGACGAGCGTGCCGGCCTTGCGGACCGAGAGGATGGTGGTTCCGTGCCAGGAGGGTATGTCGGACATGGCTGGTTACATAGGGAGGTGGGATCAGGGTTGCAACAGCGGGCCGCGCCTTGTCCCGCCGGAAAACAGAACTACACAATATCGGCCGTTCCCGGTATGAGAATGCGACATGCGCAAAGCCACCATCGAACGAAACACCAAGGAAACCCAGATCTCCGTCGAGGTGAACATCGACGGGACGGGAATTTATGACGTCGAGACCGGGATCGGCTTTCTCGACCACATGCTGGAGCAGCTGTCGCGGCACTCGCTGATGGATCTCAAGGTCCGCGCCAGGGGCGACCTGCACATCGACTTCCACCACACCACGGAAGACACCGGCATCGCCATCGGCGAGGCGGTGTCGCAGGCGCTGGGCGACCGCAAGGGCATCGAGCGCTACGGCTCGGCCGTCATCCCCATGGACGAGACCTGCACCCGCGTGGCGCTCGACCTGTCGAACCGGCCGTACCTGATCTGGAAGGTGGAGTTTTCGAAGCCCAAGCTGGGCGATATGGACACCGAGCTGTTCAAGGAATGGTTCCAGGCGTTCTCCCAGTCGGCCGGCTGCACCCTGCACATCGAGAACCTCTACGGCGAGAACAACCACCACATCGTCGAGAGCTGCTTCAAGGGCATCGCCCGCAGCCTCAAGGCGGCCTGCGCCATCGACCCGCGCAAGGCCGATGCGGTGCCCTCGACCAAGGGCGTGCTGGGCGGGAGCCTCTAGATGGGCGGGACCAGGCTCTACACCGTCCACGAAGAGGGCGGCGTCGAGGGCGAGGTCGAGTTCGTCCGCGAAGGGTTCAGCATCCTCGCCTTTGTCTTCACCTTCCTCTGGCTCTGGGTGCAGCGCGCCTGGCTGGCCGGATTCGCGGTGCTCGGCGTGTTCGCGCTGCTGGCCCTGTTCCAGGGCTCGCTCGGCGTGCCGGAATACCTGTTCATTGCCATTCAGGTCGTGATCAGCATGGGTATCGGCATCTTCGGCCGCGATTTCCAGCGGGCGGCGCTGGCCCGCCGCGGCTTCACCGAAACCGGCGTCGCCACCGGCGAATCCATCGAGGAAGCCGAGATGCGCTATTTCGGCAAGCGGGCCGGCCAGCTCGCTGCCGCGCCCCATATCGCCACGCCCCATATCGCCACGCCGGCGATCCCGGCGTAGTTAGGGCTTGTCTTGCCCGCGCGATGCGGGCATATGCCCCCGAACCCAATCCCGCGGGACCACTTCGAGACAATGGCCATGGCCAGGGCTGAAACCGTCGCGATCATCGATTACGGATCGGGCAATCTGCGCTCGGCCGAAAAGGCGTTCGCCCGCGCCGCCGCCGGGGTGGGCGCGGACCAGCGCATCGTCGTCACCGACGATCCCGCCGTCGTCGCGACGTGCTCGCGCGTCATCCTGCCGGGCGTCGGCGCCTTTGCCGACTGCCGCGCCGGCCTCTTGGGCATCGCCGGCATGGGCGAGGCGCTCGAGCAGGCCGTGCACCGCCGCAAGGTGCCGTTCTTCGGCATCTGCGTCGGCATGCAGCTGATGGCCGAATGGGGCCTGGAGCATGGCCGCTATCCCGGCCTGGGCTGGCTGGGCGGCGAAATCGCGCTGATCGAGCCGTCGGATCCGTCGCTGAAGATCCCGCACATGGGCTGGAACGACCTGACCGTCTCGGCGCATCCGGTGCTGGACGGCATCGAAACGGGCGAACACGTCTACTTCGTCCATTCCTACGCCTTCCGGCCGTCCGACCCGTCCGACGTGCTGGCCACCGTCGACTATGGCGGCACGGTCACGGCCATGGTCGGCCGCGGCAACATGATCGGCACCCAGTTCCACCCGGAGAAAAGCCAGGCGGCGGGGCTGCGGCTGATCGCCAATTTCCTGAGGTGGACGCCGTGATCCTGTTCCCCGCCATCGACCTGAAGGACGGCAAGTGCGTGCGCCTGCTCTATGGCGACATGGACAAGGCGACCGTATATGGCGAGAACCCGGCCGAGCAGGCAAGGAAGTTCGAGGATGCGGGCTTCGAGTGGCTGCATCTCGTCGACCTCAACGGCGCCGTCGAGGGCAAGCCGGTCAATGCGCCCGCTGTCGAGGCGATCCTGAAGGCGATCAGCTTGCCGGTGCAACTCGGGGGCGGCATCCGCGACATGGCGACCATCGGGATGTGGCTCGAAAAGGGCGTGCGCCGGGTGATCCTCGGCACCCTGGCGCTGCGCGATCCGGCCACGGTCAAGGAAGCGTGCCGCCGCTTCCCCGGCCGCATCGTCGTCGGCATCGACGCCCGCGGCGGCATGGTGGCGGTCGAAGGTTGGGTCGAGACCTCGACCATCACCGTCACCGATCTGGCCAGACGGTTCGAGGATGCGGGCGTCGCTGCGATCATCTACACCGATATCGACCGCGACGGCGCGTTGACCGGCGTCAACGTGGAGCAGACCGCCCTGCTGGCGCGGTCGACGTCGATCCCGGTTATCGCCTCAGGCGGCGTCGCCTCGCTCGATGATCTGAGGGCGCTCAAGGCGACGGGCGCGCCGTTCGAGGGCGTTATTTCGGGGCGGGCGCTGTATGACGGAAGGCTCGATCCCAGGGCCGCGCTGGAGCTGCTGAAATGAGGATCGTGTCTGTGGATGGAACGCCCCTCACCCTAACCCTCTCCCAGAGGGAGAGGGAACCGGAGGGCGCGCTCCGTGAACCCTCTCCCTCTGGGAGAGGGCAGGGTGAGGGGCGTTGTCCGCCTCACGCGAGGACCCCATGCTGAAGGCGCGCATCATTCCCTGTCTCGACGTCAAGGATGGGCGCGTGGTCAAGGGCGTCAACTTCGTCAATCTGCGCGACGCGGGCGATCCCGTGGAGCAGGCGAAGATCTACGATGCCGCCGGCGCCGACGAGCTCTGCTTCCTCGACATCACCGCCAGCCACGAGAACCGGGGCATCATCCTCGACGTGGTGCGCCGCACCGCCGAACAGTGCTTCATGCCGCTCACCGTCGGCGGCGGCATCCGCACCATCGACGACGTGCGCAAGCTCCTGCTGGCAGGCGCCGACAAGGCCTCGATCAACACCGCGGCGGTGGGCAACCCGGATTTCGTGCGCGAGGCGTCGGAGAAGTTCGGCGCCCAGTGCATCGTCGTCGCCATCGACGCCAAGCAGGTGGCGCCCGGCCGCTGGGAAATCTTCACCCATGGCGGCCGCACGCCCACCGGCATCGACGCGGTCGAGTATGCCCGCCAGGCCGAGCGCAATGGCGCCGGCGAAATCCTGCTGACCTCCATGGACCGGGACGGCACCGGCCAGGGCTTCAACATCCCGCTCACCCGCGCCATCGCCGACGCGGTGCGCATTCCGGTGATCGCCTCGGGCGGCGTCGGTACGCTCGACCATCTGGTCGAGGGCGTCCGCGACGGCCACGCCACGGCCGTTCTGGCCGCGTCGATCTTCCATTTCGGCACCTACTCCATTGCCCAGGCCAAGCAACATATGGCTGCCGCCGGCGTTGCCATCCGGCCTGTCGATCCATAAGGTTTTGCCCATGCCCGAGCACCTCGTCGACCGCCTGTTCGCCACCATCGAGTCCCGCAAGAACGGCGACCCGGACAAGAGCTACGTGGCGAAGATGTACGGCCGCGGGCTCAACAAGATCGCCGAGAAGATGGGCGAGGAGGCGATCGAGACCATCGTCGCGGCCGTGGTCAAGGACAAGGGCGAGACCGTGCTCGAATCGGCCGATCTGCTGTTCCACCTCATGCTGCTCTGGTCGGCCAAGGGCATCAAGCCGGCCGACGTTTTCGGCGAGCTGGCCAGGCGCGAAGGCCTGTCCGGGATCGAGGAGAAGAAGGGGAGGAAGAAGTGACGGCCTACGACCAGAACAACATCTTCGCCCGCATCCTGCGCGGCGAGATCCCGGCCAGGAAGGTCTACGAGGACGATCACGCGCTGGCGTTCCACGACATCAACCCGCAGGCGCCGGTGCACGTGCTGGTGATCCCGAAGGGTGCCTACGTCTCCATGGCCGACTTTACCGCCAACGCGCCAGAGGCGCTGGTGCTGGGCTTCTTCCGCGCCGTCGGCAAGGTCGCCGCCGAGCTGGGGCTGGTCGATCCGGGATACCGGATCCTGGCCAATCACGGCCCCGACTCGCACCAGGAAGTGCCCCATTTGCACATCCACATCTTCGGCGGCAGGCGGCTCGGCCCCATGCTGGTGAAGGACTGGTCGAAGGCCTGACCGCTTGTCAGACCGGTGGCCGGAATGCCGTCGAGTGCTTACGGCCGAATCTGCCTAACCTGGGTTAAGATTCTGATTTTTTTGGACACTTTCTGCTCGCGGGCACGTTACCCCCGTAGATCGGCAACCGGAAGTTGTCGAATATCGGGGAATGCATGGACAGTCTCGACATATTGGCCCCCACGCCGGCGAGGGCAGGACAGGACGACCCGCCCGACGTGCTGTCCGACCCGGATTTCACCGAGCAGCTCGAGTTGATCATCCCGCATCTGCGCGGTTATGCGCGCAGCCTGTGCCGTTCGGCCCCGCAGGCCGACGACCTGGTGCAGGACGCGCTCCTGAGGGCGTGGTCCGCGCGCGCCCGCTTCCGGGCCGGCACCAATTTCAAGGCATGGATCTTCGTCATCCTGCGCAACGTGTTCCTCAGCGGCATGCGCCGGCTGAAATTCGAGCAGGGACCCGTCGGCGACGCGCCCGAGATCGCCGCGCCGGCGGCGCAGCACGGCCACATGGAACTGCTGGCGACCCGGGACGCTCTCGCCAGGCTGGCGCCGTCGCGCCGCGAGGCGCTGATGCTGGTCGGGGCCGCCGGCATGTCCTACGAGGAGGCGGCCGAGATCTGCGGCTGCGCCGTCGGGACAATCAAGAGCCGGGTCAGCCGCGCACGCTCGGAACTGCAGAAGCTGATCGACGGCGACCCTGAAGGCGCCGACTAACCCAGTCTTTCCGCCACCAGTGCCTTCAGGTCCGCCTGCGGCCGCGCGCCCATGTGGCTGATCGCCTCGGCGGCGGCGATCGAGCCCATCCGCCCGCATTCGGCCAGCGGCCGACCCCGCGTGAGGCCGGTAAGGAAGCCCGCGGCATAGAGGTCGCCGGCGCCGGTGGTGTCGACCAGATGCACGCCGCGCTCGGCGCCGATCACATGCACGTCCTCTCCATCCAGGATCACCGAGCCCTGCTCGGATCGGGTCAGCGCCGCCAGCGTCCCGGCCTTGCGAACCGCCTGCAGGGCGTCGTCGAAGGTCGCCGCCTGGTAGAGCGACATGATCTCGGCCTCGTTGGCGAAGACGATGTCGACCTGGTCCACCAGCGCCCGGAACTCGTCGCGATGTCGGTCGACGCAGAACGAATCCGACAGGGTCAGCGCCACCTTGCGGCCGGCCTTGTGGGCGATCTCCACCGCCTTGCGGAACGCCTGCTTGGCCGCGTCGGGATCCCACAGATAGCCTTCCAGATAGGTCACCTTGGCCGACCGGATCACCGCCGGGTTGACGTCGTCTGGGGTCAGGTCGTTGGCCGCGCCCAGGAAGGTGTTCATGGTGCGCTGGGCGTCGGGCGTCACCAGGATCAGGCAGCGGCCGGTGGGCGCGCCTTCCAGCGCCGGCGGCGTCATGAAGCTGACGCCGATCGATCGGATGTCGTGGGCGAACACCTCGCCCAGCTGGTCGTCGCGCACCTTGCCGATGAACGCGCCCTTGCCGCCCAGCGAGGCGATGCCCGCCATGGTGTTTGCCGCCGAGCCGCCCGAGATCTCCACGCCCGGCGGCATCGCCGCGTAGAGGCGGGTCGCCTGCTCGGTGTCGACCAGCATCATGCCGCCCTTGGCGAGGCCGTGACGGACGAGGAAGCCGTCGTCGATCTGGCTTAGGATGTCGACGATGGCGTTGCCGATGCCGACGACATCGATTTCATGCATGGAGGGGACTTTCCGGTGATTGCGTCGCGCCGAGTATAGGGCGGGGGATCGGGCGCGCAACCGCACCGTGCGCCGCTCAAGGAACGGTTGCCCTCGCGGCCGGATTTGGAGATGTTGGCGGTATCGGGTTGCAAGGGAGTGGCGAAGGTTGCGTGGACTGAAGACCCTGGTGCTGTCGGCGTTGGCCGTCGCCGTCTCCGCGGGCGTCGCGGACGCCAGGAAGAAGAAGGAGGAGCCGCCGCCGCTGCCCGCGCAGCAGAGCCCGGCCGCGCCGGTCCGGCCCGTCTACCCGACGGCCGAGGCCCGCGCGAAGGAGTTGATGGACCTGGACGCGGAGTCCGTTCGGGCCCGCTACGGCGAGCCCCGCCTGCTGCGCAAGGAACCGCCGGCCCAGGTCTGGCAGTATGCCGACACTGCCTGCGTCCTGCTGGTGGTGCTCTACGAGCCGAAGGACGGCAAGGGCGCGCCGCGGGTGAAATATGCCCAGGGCCGCATGCTGCCGGGCCGCGAGACCGACCTCGCCAACTGCATGACCGGCCCCCGCTCGACGGCCCCCGCCAACGCCAGCGCCACCGGCCTGCCGCCCGCCAGCCCGGTCGTCATTCCGGGCGCGGCGCTGTCCGGCACGCCGGTCTATTCGCCGGGCGACCCGGTACCGGCCGCGCAGCCGAAATAGGGCTCTGCCCTCGTGGAAGCACGTAAGGAAACCCTCTCCCTCAGGAAGAGGGCAGGGTGAGGGACGTTGTTTCCGCCCGCTCGATCCTGCATCGACAACGCCCCTCACCCTCCCACGGCCTGCGGCCGCGGGCCCCTCCCTCTCCCAACGGGCGAGGGTTGGGACGGTGCATCGGCCTCCCTAAATCGTCTTCGCCTTGTAGGCGCACAGATCCTCGACGATGCATTTCGGGCATTCGGGCTTGCGCGCCTTGCAGACGTAGCGGCCGTGCAGGATCAGCCAGTGATGGGCGTGCAACCTGAAACGCTCGGGCACCCGCTTGTTCAGCTTCAGCTCCACCGCCAGCGGCGTCTTGCCGGGGGCGAGGCCGGTGCGGTTGCCGACGCGGAAGATGTGGGTGTCGACGGCGATGGTCGGCTCGCCGAACGCCACGTTCAGCACCACGTTCGCCGTCTTGCGGCCAACGCCGGGCAGCGCCTCCAGCGCCTCACGGTCGCGCGGCACTTCGCCGCCATGCTGCTCGACCAGGATCTCGGAAAGGGCGATGACGTTCTTCGCCTTGGCGTTGAACAGGCCGATGGTCTTGATGTAGCCGCGCAGCTTTTCCTCGCCCAGAGCCACCATCTGCGCCGGGGTCGTCACCACCTGGAACAGCGGTCCGGTCGCCCGGTTGACGCCGATATCGGTCGCCTGGGCCGACAGCACGACGGCGACGAGCAGGGTGTAGGGATTGATGTAGTCGAGCTCGGTGCGCGGCTCGCTGTCCGCCCCCTGCAACCGGGTGAAGAATTCCTCGATGTCGGCCTTTTTCATGGGCGCCATATTAAAGCCGCATGACGCGGCGGCAAGCGAGGGCCTATCTTCCTTCCCATGACCGATTCCGCCGTGCAATTCGACGCGGTGCTGCATCCGCACCGGTCGCTGGGCCGCAAGGGCTTCCTGATCGTGATGATCATGGTGGGCGCGGTCAGTTTCGCCGGCGGCATGGTGTTCCTGATGATGGGCGCCTGGCCGGTATTCGGGTTCTTCGGTCTTGACGCCGCGCTGATCTATCTGGCCTTCCGGTTCAACTTCCGCGACGGCCGCCGCTACGAGCGGGTGACGCTGGGCGAGGATGGCCTCGACGTGCTGCAGGTCGCGCCCGACGGCAGCGAGACGCGGTCGAGCTTCCAGCCCTACTGGACCCGCGTGCTGGTCGACGATGATGGCTGCCTGGTGCTGCGCTCCCACGGCAAGTCCATGGAACTGGGCCGGTTCCTGGTCGCGCACGAGAAGGAAAGTTTTCGGGCGGCCCTCGACAAGGCGCTACGGGATTTCCGCAGGCCGCCCGCTACAGCTTGAGCACGTCCTGCATGGTGTAGCAGCCGGTGGGCTTGCCGGCGGTCCACAGCGCCGCTCGGACCGCGCCGCGGGCGAAGATGGCGCGGTCGCCGGCCTTGTGGGTGAGCTCGATGCGCTCGTCGTCGGCGGCGAACACCACCGTGTGGTCGCCCGCCACGTTGCCGCCGCGCAGCACCGCGAAGCCGATGTCGCCGCGCTTCCTCGCGCCGGTGATGCCGTCGCGGCCGCGGTCGGCGACGGCGTCCAGGTCGACGCCGCGCCCCGCCGCCGCTGCGCGGCCCAGGGCGAGCGCGGTGCCCGAGGGCGCGTCCACCTTGTGGCGGTGGTGCATCTCGACGATCTCGATGTCGAAGCCGTCGTCCAGCACCTCGGCGAGCCGCCTGGTCAGCGCGATGGCGAGGTTGACGCCCAGCGAGAAATTGGCGGCCTGCACCACGACGGCGTGCTTGCCCGCTGCGGTGACGACCGCCTGCTGGCCGGGTTCGAGGCCAGTGGTGCCGACGACGTAGGCGGTGCCGGTCTCGGCGGCGATGCGAGCGTTCTCCACGGTGGCGCCGGGAACGGTGAAGTCGATGATGACGTCGGCCTTCGCGAACAGGGCGCGCACGTCGCCGGTGAGCGCCACGCCCAGCGGCTCGATCCCGGCGAGCGTGCCGAGGTCCTTGCCGATTTCCGGATTGCCGGGCGCGTCCACGGCACCCGCTAAAGCGGCGCCCTTCGCCTCGACCACGGCGCGCACCAGCGCCCGCCCCATCCGGCCAGCGCCGCCCAGGATGCCGATTGCAAGGTCGCTCATGGTTGTTCCCCAATTTCCGAAGGGGTGACTTACGCCAGCAGCGGGTCGGCCGCAACTGGAATGGCGGAGAGAACGCCCCTCACCCTAACCCTCTCCCAGAGGGAGAGGGAATGGGCCGCCCGCTTCATTGGAAACCCTCTCCCCTTGGGAGAGGGCAGGGTGAGGGGCGTTGTCGATGGCGAAACGGAACCCTAATCCTTGATCAAATCGTCCCAGAACTCCTTCGCCTTGGCGAAAAAGCCCTCGGATTCGGGGCTGGACTTGCCGCCGCCGGCGGCCTCGAAGTCGCGCAGCAAGCGCTCCTGCTCCTTGGTCAGGTTGACCGGGGTCTCGACGCCCACATGCACGAATAAATCGCCCACGCCGCCGCGCTGCAGCCGGGGCATGCCCTTGCCGCGTAGCCGGAACTGGCGGCCGGTCTGGGTGCCGTCGGGGATGACCACCTTGGCCTTCTTGCCGTCGATGGTCGGCACCTCGATGCTGCCGCCCAAAGCCGCGGTGGTCATGGGGATGGGCACGCTCAGGTGCAGGTCGATGCCGTCGCGCTCGAACATGCGGTGCGGCTTGACCGAGAGGAAGATGTAGAGGTCGCCCGCAGGGCCGCCGCGCAGGCCGGCCTCGCCCTCGCCCGACAGCCGGATGCGGGTGCCGTTCTCGACGCCCGGCGGGATGTTCACCGACAGGGTCTTGTCCCGGTTGACGTGGCCGGCGCCGTGGCAGGCGCCGCACGGCTCGCTGACAGTCTGGCCGGCGCCGTGGCAGGTGGGGCAGGTGCGCTCGACGGTGAAGAAGCCCTGCTGGGCCCGCACCTTGCCCATGCCGCGGCAGGTCGGGCAGTCGACCGGCTTGGAGCCGGGCGCGGCGCCGGTGCCGCCGCAGGGATCGCAGGCGACCGACACGTTCACCCTGATCTCGGCCTGCTTGCCCGAGAACGCCTCCTCCAGCGTCACCGCATAGTCGTAGCGCATGTCGGCGCCGCGCTGCGGGCCGCCGCGGCGCTGTCCGCCCCGCTGGCCGAAGGCGCCGCCGAACAGGTCCTCGAAGATGTCGCTGAACGAGCCGTTGAAGTTGAAGTCGAAGCCGCCGGGGCCGCGGCCGCCGCCGCCGTTCTCGAACGCGGCGTGGCCGAACTGGTTGTAGGCGGCGCGCTTCTGCGGGTCCTTCAGGACCTCGTAGGCCTCGTTGACCTCCTTGAACCTTCGCTCGGCCTCGGCGTCGCCGGCGTTGCGGTCGGGATGGCACTCCATCGCCTTGGCCCGGAACGCCTTCTTGATGTCCCCGTCGCTCGCCTCGCGGCTGACGCCGAGCATTTCGTAGTAGCAAACCTTGGACATCCACCCGTCCCTGGAATCCGGGAAAACAACGGGCGGCGGGGGTTGTCCGCCGCCCGGTCACATGTGCGCTACGACTTGTTCTTGTCGTCGTCGACTTCCTCGAAGTCGGCGTCGACGATGTCGTCGCCGCCGGCCGGCTGGTCCTGCGGACCGGCGCTGCCCGTCGGCGGCGCCTGTTCGGACTGCTGCGACTTGTAGATCGCCTCGCCCAGCTTCATCGATGCCTGCAGTGTCGCCTCGGTCTTGGCGTTGATCTCGGCCAGGTCGTTCCCTTCGAGCGCCTTCTTCAGCGCGGCGATGGAGTCCTCGATGGCCTGCTTCTCGGCCGCGGTCACCCGGCCGCCATGCTCGGCGAGCTGGCGTTCGGTGGTGTGCACGATCGACTCGGCCTGGTTGCGGGCGTCGACCAGCTCGCGCCGCTTCTTGTCCTCGTCGGCGTGGGATTCGGCGTCCTTCACCATCTTCTCGATGTCGGCTTCCGACAGGCCGCCCGAGGCCTGGATGCGGATCTGCTGCTCCTTGCCGGTGCCCTTGTCCTTGGCGGTCACGTTGACGATGCCGTTGGCGTCGATGTCGAAGGCGACCTCGATCTGCGGCACGCCGCGGGGCGCCGAGGGGATGCCGACCAGGTCGAACTGGCCCAGCAGCTTGTTGTCGGCCGCCATCTCGCGCTCGCCCTGGTAGACCCGGATCGTCACCGCCGTCTGGTTGTCCTCGGCGGTCGAGAAGATCTGGCTCTTCTTGGTGGGGATCGTGGTGTTGCGGTCGATCAGCCGGGTGAACACGCCGCCCAGGGTCTCGATGCCCAGCGACAGCGGGGTCACGTCGAGCAGCAGCACGTCCTTCACGTCGCCCTGCAGCACGCCGGCCTGGATGGCGGCGCCCATGGCGACCACCTCGTCCGGATTGACGCCCTTGTGGGGCTCGCGGCCGAAGAATTCCTTCACCCGCTCGACGACGCGCGGCATGCGGGTCATGCCGCCGACCAGCACCACTTCCGAGATCTCGCCGGCCGACAGGCCCGCGTCCTTCAGCGCCGCCTTGCACGGGCCGATGGTCTTCTCGATCAGGTCCTCGACCAGGGCTTCCAGCTTGGCGCGGGTCAGCTTCATGGTCAGGTGCTTGGGCCCGGTCGCGTCGGCCGTGATGAACGGCAGGTTGACCTCGGTCTGGGTCGCGCTCGACAGCTCGATCTTGGCCTTCTCGGCGGCTTCCTTCAGCCGCTGCAGCGCCAGCTTGTCGCCGCGCAGGTCGATGCCGTTCTCCTTCTTGAACTCGTCGGCCAGGTAGTTCAGCAGCCGCAGGTCGAAGTCTTCGCCGCCCAGGAAGGTGTCGCCATTGGTGGATTTCACCTCGAACACGCCGTCGCCGATCTCGAGGATCGAGATGTCGAAGGTGCCGCCGCCAAGGTCGTAGACCGCGATGGTCTTGCCTTCCGACTTGTCGAGGCCGTAGGCCAGCGCCGCGGCGGTCGGCTCGTTGATGATGCGCAGCACGTCGAGGCCGGCGATCTTGCCGGCGTCCTTGGTGGCCTGACGCTGGGCGTCGTTGAAGTACGCGGGAACGGTGATCACCGCCTGGGTGATGGTCTCGCCCAGATATTTCTCGGCGTCTTCCTTCAGCTTCTGCAGGATGAAGGCGCTGATCTGGCTGGGGCTGTACTTGTCGCCGCGCGCCTCGGTCCAGGCGTCGCCATTGTCGGCCTTGATGATCTTGTAGGGGACCATCCCGATGTCCTTCTGGGTCGCCGGGTCGCTGAACTGGCGGCCGATCAGGCGCTTGATGGCGAAGAAGGTGTTCTCCGGGTTGGTCACGGCCTGGCGCTTGGCGGCCTGGCCGACCAGGCGCTCGCCGTCGCCAGTGAAGGCGACGATCGACGGGGTCGTGCGCGCGCCCTCGGAATTCTCGATGACCTTGGGGTTCTTGCCGTCCATGACCGCCACGCAGGAATTGGTGGTGCCAAGGTCGATGCCGATAACTTTAGCCATGTGGGTTCTCTCCTCTTTTCCTTGTGGCGGACCGGGGCAGCCACGTCGTGCACCGCGCCGGCCCCCTCGGGAGCCTCGAATTTCAGTTCGGCCGTTATATAGTGAGGCGCTTTTTGGGCTACAACCACCGATGACTCGAAATTCGTGAATCGCCGGAATGCCTTGAGTCCGGCGCGAAAGGGGTTGCGTGAGCGAAGCGGACGGAATCATCGAGCGACTCGGGCTGCAGCCTCATCCCGAGGGCGGTCACTACCGCGAAATCTTTCGCGCGCCGGGTGAAGGGCGCAGCGCCGTCACCTCGATCTACTACCTGCTGCGCGCGGGCGAGCGCTCCCACTGGCACCGGGTCGACGCCACCGAGATCTGGCACTGGTACGCCGGCGCGCCTCTGCTGATGTCCATGTCCGTGGACGGCGTCGCGATCACCCGCAGCGTGCTCGGCAACCAGCTCGACCTGGGCCAGCGCCCCCAGGCCGTGATCCCGCCCCATGTCTGGCAGGCGGCGCAAAGCCAGGGAAACTGGACGCTGATCGGCTGCACGGTCTCGCCCGGCTTCGAGTTCGCGGGGTTCGAGATGGCGCCGGAAGGGTGGGTGCCGGGACAGGGCTAAGACCCTAAAAAAAACATAAAACAATCGTCATCCCGGCGAAGGCCGGGACCCAGCCCTTCTTACGAAAAAACCAGCGCGAAGCGCGCAACCCACTCGCCAAGTCTGGTTCCCGGCCTTCTCCGGGATGACGGCTGAAGGGGTTGCTAAACCTGCGGCTTGTACCCCAAAAACGTCTCCGCCCTGAACACCGACAGCAGCTCCAGCCCTTCCCTGGCCAGCTCCTCGGCGGCGCCTTCCTGGCGGTCGACGATGGTCAGCACCTTCGTGACCTCGGCGCCCAGCTCGCGCATGGTGCGCACCGCCTTCATCACCGAGCCGCCGGTGGTGGTGACGTCCTCGATCATCAGCACCTTCGCGCCCTTCAGCGCGTCCTCGGACGGCAGGCCCTCGATGGGCAGGCGGGTGCCGTGCTCCTTCACCTGCTTGCGCACGATCAGGCAGGGGACTGGGGCGCCAGCCAGCCAGCTCGCCATGGTGGCGCAGGCGAGCGGCGGCACCGCGCCCAGCTCCAGCCCGGCGATGAAGTCCGGCTTCTCCCGCTTCAGCACCTCGACGAAGGCGGCGGCGATCAGCGTCGAGCCTTCCGGGTCCAGCATGGTCGGCTTCATGTTGAAGTAGAAATTGCTCTCCCGGCCCGAGGCCAGCCTGATGGTCTTGCCCATGCCGAACGACCTGGCGCGGATGATCTCGGCAAGACGCGCCGGATTGGGCGCAAGGCTGGCGGCAGCGGACATGGCGAACCTCGGGTAGCGGGGAAGGTAACCGGGTTTATCAATGCAGCGGTTAGGCTGTCCAGTACTCATCCCAAGCCGATTCTCTATGCGCTCGACGACATCGCGTGTCGCCATCAGAAAATCAATCGTGAAGGTCGAGGCGGGAATTCGTCTCGAATCAAGATGTTGTTAAGAGTGCCACTCAAGCATCTACCTATTGCGCGCCGTAAGTTGATTTCCCTGCGGCAATATGCATAGTCTTGGTTGGACATATCGTGAACGGAGGGGGCCATGGGCTTCCAGCAAACGGCGTATACTCTTGACGACTTGTTGCTCGATGTCGCGACGGTGCTCGAGTTAAGCGATCACGACCGCAGCATAGCAGACAATAGATTCAAGCAGCTAAAAACACACCTTGAACGCCCGTCTAGCTCCCTGCGCGAGTATCTCTTGAGCAGCACCAGTCTCATCTATGCGCAGGGATCAATCGCGATTGGCGCAACCATCATCAGCGGAACAGATGACGACCGGTTCGATGTTGATGCCATTGTGGAATTTCGCGTGCCGAAGGCTTGGTCCAACAACTACGCTTTGGACCAGCTGCACCTGTCGCTTCAAGGCTTCCCGGGCGCTAAGAGGATTGTCCGGTGTACCCGATGTGTTCAAGTCCAGTTCGCTTTTATGCACATGGATGTGACGATCCTTGATTCTGCTGAAGAACCCCGTGCGCCTCGGATAGGCGAGATTTTTCACAGCCCGGATAGCGGTACTTCATATCGGGTACCATCGAATCCCTACGGCTTTGCTGGTTGGTATAGAACGAGTGTCGTCTATCAGGAGCAGGCCTTTGCGGAAAAGGTGCAAGAGCGCCGCCGCAAGTTTGGGGTCAATCGTATCGTTGATGAAATCTTGGCGAAAGCAGAGCAGGAACCTCTACCTCCGGTTATTCCTCCGCGAGTTGATGCCCAGCAGGTTGTAGCTCTAAAACTCCTGAAAAGGTTCATATACCTCATCTATCAGGGGCGAGACCTAAAACGACCGCCGTCCATTTACCTTACCAAAATCTCGCAGACTTGCGGTTTTGATGATCGCGGCCTTACCGCCCAATTGGAGACTCTGGCAACTAAGCTGAGAGCCGATATGGCGCTCGCTCACGTTCTTGGTGCTGGCCCTGACGAGAGAAATCCCACGTATGAGTTGGACCGCCTCAATGATCGATGGCCGACGACCCAGGCGCAGCGAAAGGCATTCATTGATGATATGTCGACCTTGCTTAGCGCTTTGGAGCGCGCCCGGAAGTCGGACATCACTGAGATTTCGAGGATTTTGGCCGAGTTGTTCGGTGAGAAGGTATCAGCGCGGAGCGTCGATGCGTTTGCTAGCCGGATTGACCAGCGCCAGACGGCCAGATCTCTAAGCTATGAGAGAGGAACAGGCTCGATGCTGGCCACGGGCACATCGGTGATATCAGCGCCAGCTAGCGCGATATCGGTGGCACCGAAGCACAATTTTCACTGTGAGGTCTTAAAACCTGACAAGTGAAGAATCTTTCGTACCATCGCCGGCCAAGAAGCCTTGAGGCCCAGTTAATGCGAATGCGTGTTCGATGGCCGACCTTCGAGCCAAAATGGTTCAACTCCACGACAGTTTGCTGGACCGGTCCCCTACGAGGTTTTCAAAAGCAGTACATTGTTGCCATCGCCTGGGACTCGTCCTCAATTGAAAAGCCATTCGTCTTCTTGGTTTCGCCCGTCTTGCGCCCTCGAGAAGGTGAAAGTTTTGAAGGTATTCCGCATCTAATTTTCGATGCCAATAATCCCGTTCAGTCTGGCCTTTGTCTGTTTGACCCGGATGGACGGGAGTGGTCGCCAATGCACCTAATTGCTGACAGTACGGTTCCGTGGGCTTCTCAGTGGTTAGCTTACTATGAGCTATGGCACCTCAAAGGGATTTGGTTCGGAGGCGGTGTTGGTCCAGAAAGCGTTGCCGAAGCGGGGAGAACCCCCGTTCATAGATCGGCGTACTAACGCCCTATCAAACCGTAGGCGCCGATTGCCTTGGCCCGAGGAAAGACCGTTTCGCATTCTATCGCTAGATGGTGGCGGGATTAGAGGAATATACACCGCGACGCTCTTAGCGGAGATCGAAAGGAATTTAATAAGCGGACGATCAGTTGCTGATTATTTTGACATGATTGCAGGAACCTCTACGGGAGGGATAATTGGAATTGGACTTTCTTTAAAGAAAAGCGCTAAATCAATTCAAGATTTATATCTAGAAAATGGAAAGAAAATCTTTCCCCCATTTTGGATGAATTATCCCATATTGCGTTGGGGCAAACAGTTATTTTGTTCTTTATTGGATCATAGGCAACTTGAGAAAATATTATATCAGACCTTTAAAAACCAGACTATTGGTGAAGCTCAGACGCGTCTAATCATTCCAGCCTTCCTCGGCCCGAAAAGCCAAATTGCTGTATTGAAGACCGATCATCACCCAGACTTTGAACACGACCATAAAATGATGGCGTGGGAAGCTGCCCGTGCAACGTCAGCCGCGCCAACATTCTTTAGTGGTCATGTTGGTGACGGATATGTCTTTCTTGACGGGGGAGTGTGGGCGAACAACCCAATTATGGTGGCGATTGTCGATGCGATATCGGCATATGAGATAAGCCTATCTCAAATTGAGATCCTTTCGATAGGAACAGGAAATCCACCTTATGAAATGGGGAAATTTGCTGATCGAGGAGGATTTTTTAGCTGGAGAGAAATAATTAAAGGCGCAATTTTCCTAACCACAGATAATGCCTATTCACAGGCATGTTTATTAATAGGACCAGATCAAATACTTAGACTTGAACCAACAGGCCCTGATGCCCAGATAGACCTGGCAGATTGGCCATCCTCGGCAAAACGACTACCAACAATCGCGAAAGACCATTTCCGGCACCATGCTCAAAGCCTTAGCGCCTTTTTTAAGAATACGGTCCCACCTCGTGAGCGCTTCTATACCATCGACACACGCAAAGTCTGACTTCTTCACTAGATCGGTATGCTCAAATCAGGAGCCAATCGTCTAGCCGCCGGGCTCACTTCCCCGCGTCGGCTTTCGCCGGAGCCTTGGTCACGCCGACCATGGCCGGGCGCAGCAGGCGGTCGCCGATGGTGTAGCCGATCTGCATGACGTGGGCGACGGTGCCGGGCGCCTGCTCGGCGTCTTCCACCTCGAACATGGCCTGGTGCAGGTTGTGGTCGAACTTCTCGCCTTCGGGCCGCACTTCCTTCACGCCGTGGCGCTGCAGCACGTTGGCCAGCTCGCGGCCGGTGAGCTGCACGCCCTCGACGAAGCTGCCGAACCTTTCGTCCTTCTCGGCGCCCTCGGGCAGCGCGTCGAGCGCTCGGCCCAGATTGTCCGCGACGGCCAGCATGTCGCGGGCGAAGCCGGTGATGCCGTAGTTGCGCGCATCCTGCACGTCCTTCACGGCGCGGCGGCGCACATTCTCGGCCTCGGCCACGGCGCGCAGCATCTTGTCCTTCAAATCCGCGATCTCGGCCTGCGCCAGTTCCAGGCGCGCGGCAAGATCCACGGCCTCGCTGGGATCTTCCTCGGCGGCGCCCGCTTCCGGGTTCAAATTCTCGTCCGTCGTCATTCTCTTCTTCCTCAACTCAGCAACCGTCCCACCACACGGGCGGTGTAGTCGACCATCGGCACGATCCGCGCATAGTTGATCCGGGTCGGACCGATAACGCCCAGGATGCCGATGACGTTTCTTTTCTCGTTGGCGTAGGGAGCCAGGATCAGCGACGAGCCCGAGAGGCTGAAAAGCTGGTTTTCCGAGCCGATGAAGACGCGTACGCCCTCGGCTTCCTTTGCCAAGTCCAGCAAATGGATGAACTCGCGCTTGTTTTCAAGGTCTTCCAGCAGCCGCCGGATTCGCTCCAGGTCCTCGGCCGCTTCCAGGTTCTCCAGCAGGTGGCTCTGGCCGCGCACGATCAGGGTCTGGTTGCCGTCCTCGGGCCCGGTCCAGATGGCGAGCCCGTCCTCGACCACCTTGCCGGCCAGCGCGTCGAGTTGCGCCTGGTGCTCGCTCAGCTCGGCCAGGATTAGCCCCTTGGCCTCGTCGAGGGTGCGCCCGGCCATGCGGGCGTTGAGGTAGTTGCCGGCGCGCTGCAGGGTCGAGGGCATCATGTCGGCGGGCACCTCCATGATCCGGTTCTCCACCTGGCCGTCCTCGGTCACCAGCACGGCCAGCGCCCGCCCCGGATTGAGGCTGACGAACTCGATATGGCGGATCGCCACGTTGAGCTTGGGCGCCATCACCAGCCCGGCGGCGTGCGACAGGCCCGACAGCAGCGCCGAGGCCTGCTGCAGCACGCCGTCGACGGTCTGGCCGCCCGAGCCGATGCGGCCCTGGATGGCGTTGCGCTCGTCATGGGTGAGGTTGCCGAACTCCAGCAGGCCGTCGACGAAGATGCGCAGGCCGCGCTCGGTGGGCAGCCGGCCCGCCGAGGTGTGCGGCGCATAGAGCAGGCCCGCGTCCTCCAGGTCGGCCATCACGTTGCGGATGCTGGCCGAGGAAAGGTTGAGGCCGAGCCGCTGGACGAGCGTGCGCGAGCCCACCGGCTCGCCGGTCTCGAGATAGGCCTCGACGATGCCGCGCAGGATCCTTCTGGTGCGCTCGTTCAGTTCCTCGATCATGGGCCGACTATGTAGAAAGGCGGTGTGGGGCGTCAATCGCGGGTGGTCGTTGAGGCTCAGTCGAGCCCTGGACCCGTGCTTCGCGACGGGCCTTCGGCCCTCCTCAGCACTCTCGGTTGTGGTTGGATGTACAAAAAACTTCCGAGAGCCCTGAGGAGCGGCGAAGCCGCGTCGCGAAGGGCCATCCAGTATGCGCGAATGCGTGTGTGGCGCGCCACGTCGGCTACTGCCCCACCAGCCCGATCACCCGGCCCATGGCCAGCGATGCGACCGCGCCGGCGAGCAGGATGCTGTAGACGATCCACACCATCGCCGTAATCACCCGCTCGTGGCGGCTTCGGAACACGATCTGCCAGATGCCTTGCACCAGTGCGAGGATGCCGTAGGCGAACAGCACCGTGAGAATCAGTCCCATGCCGATGTAGAGGCCCGGCGAGCCGGCCTGGCGCTGTTCCTCGCGGTCGACCCTCATGCCGTCCGGCATCAGGCCGGAGACGTCGATGTCGAAGCCGGTGACCGCCAGCGCCAGCGCGAGGAAAAGGGTCAGCGCCAGGATCGCGGCGGCCAGCACCACGCAGATGATGCCGCTGGTGCGGAACTGCGCCGGCGTCAGGTCGTGGCGCTGCCGCAAAAGGCCGAAATCAATTCGCAAACCTGTCTCATGCTGGACGCGCACCCGCGCACGGACTAGAACCCTGCGATCATCAGCCACGGAAATCATTTATCATGCGTCCATCCGGCCGATCGCCCGACCAGCTTCGCCCCATCACCCTGGAAACCGGCTTCTCCGCCTATGCCGAAGGCTCGTGCCTGGCGCGGTTCGGCGGCACCCACGTGCTGTGCACCGCCTCGCTCGACGAGGGCGTGCCCGGCTTCCTGCGCGGCAAGGGCTCGGGCTGGGTGACGGCGGAATACGGCATGCTGCCGCGCTCGACCCATTCGCGCTCGTCGCGCGAGGCGGCGCGCGGCAAGCAGACCGGCCGCACCCAGGAGATCCAGCGCCTGATCGGCCGCTCGCTGCGCGCCGTCACCAACATGAAGGCGTTCGGCGAGCGCCAGATCGTCATCGACTGCGACGTGATCCAGGCCGATGGCGGCACCCGAACCGCGGCGATCACCGGCGGCTACGTGGCGCTCTATCTCTGCTTCAAGAAGATGGCCGACCAGGGCCTGATCGACGGCATCCCGCTGTCGGGCCAGGTGGCTGCCGTGTCCTGCGGCATCTTCAACGGCATGCCGGTGCTCGACCTGGACTATGCCGAGGATTCGAAGGCTGAGGCCGATGCCAATTTCGTGCTCACCGGCGCCGGCGGCATCGTCGAGATCCAGGGAACGGCCGAGGCCGAGCCGTTCTCCGAGGCCGAGTTCCTGCACCTGCTGTCGCTGGCCAAGGCGGGAATCGCCGAACTTGCCGGCATCCAGCGCCGGGCGCTCGGGATCGCCTGATGGCGCGGCGCTTTCCCGGCGGACGGCTGGTGGTCGCCACCCATAATCCGGGCAAGGTGCGCGAGATCGGCGACCTTCTGAGACCATTCGATGTGGATGCGGTCTCGGCGGGGGAGCTGGGCCTGCCGGAGCCGGAGGAGACCGGCATGACCTTCCGCGCCAATGCCGAGCTGAAGGCGCTGGCGGCGGCGACCGCCTCGGGCCTGCCGGCGCTGGCCGACGATTCCGGCCTGTCTGTGGCCGCGCTGGGCGGCGACCCCGGTATCTATTCGGCGCGCTGGGCCGGGCCCGGCAAGGACTTCACCGTCGCCATGGAGAAGGTCCACGACCTGCTGGCCGCGCAGGGCAAGGGAACCGGCCGCGCCCATTTCACCTGTGCCCTGTCGCTTGCCTGGCCCGACGGTCATTTGGAGACCTTCGTCGGCGAGGTTCACGGCGACCTTGTGTGGCCGCCGCGCGGGTTGAACGGCTTCGGCTACGACCCCATCTTCCGGGCCGATGGATACGACATCACCTTCGGCGAGATGGATCCGGACGCCAAGCACGCCATCAGCCACCGGGCCGTGGCGTTCCGGCAGCTGATCGATGCGTGCTTCTGAGCCTAATTTTCGGGACCTTGGCCTTCGCGATCCCGGCTTCGCGGTCTACGTCCACTGGCCGTTCTGCCTGCAGAAATGCCCCTATTGTGACTTCAACAGCCACGTGCGCGATGCGGTGGACCAGGACCGCTGGCGCGCCGGACTGCTGCGCGAGATCGACCATTACGCCTGCCTGACGCCGGGCCGGAAAGTCACCTCCGTGTTCTTCGGCGGCGGCACGCCGTCGTTGATGGCGCCCGAGACCACGAAGGCGGTGATCGAGCGGATCGGCGAGCGCTGGGGCTATGCGCCGGAGCCCGAGATCACCCTCGAGGCCAATCCCACCAGCGTCGAGGCGGGGCGCTTCGCCGCCTATGAACGGGCCGGCGTCAACCGGGTGTCGCTGGGCGTGCAGGCGCTCAACGACGACGATCTGAAAGCGCTCGGGCGCGGCCACAGCGCCCGCCAGGCGATCGAGGCGGTGGCGCTCGCCCGCGACACCTTCCCCCGCTACAGCTTCGACCTGATCTATGCCCGCCCCGGCCACACCCTCGCCGACTGGGAATTCGAGCTGGCGCGCGGGCTGGAAATGGCGGGCGACCATCTGTCGCTCTACCAGCTCACCATCGAGGAGGGCACCGCGTTCCACGCCATGTTTCGCGACGGCAGGCTGACCCTGCCCGACGAGGACACCGCCGCCGAGCTCTACGAAATGACCCGCCGGTTGACCGCGGAGGCGGGCCTGCCCGCCTACGAGATCTCCAATCATGCCGCGCCGGGCTGCGAGAGCCGGCACAACATGACCTACTGGCGCTACGGCGAATATGTGGGCATCGGCCCCGGCGCCCATGGCCGGCTGCATCTCGACGCGGTGACCGCCACCGCCCAGCGCCGCAAGCCCGAGACCTGGCTGGAGCTGGTCGAGGCCCAGGGCCACGGCACCGAGCTGATGAACCCGGTGGCGCCGGGCGAAAGCGGCGAGGAGATGGTGATGATGGGCCTGCGCACGGCGGAGGGCGTCGGCCTCGCGCGGCTGGCGGCGATCTCCGGCGGCCCGCTGGAGGACGTGGTCGACGCCGAGGCCCTCGACATGCTGCAGGAGCAGGGCCTGCTGGAGCTCGACGAGGATGCGCTCAGGGCGACCCCAGAGGCCTGGCCGGTGCTGAACGAGGTGATCCGGCGGTTGCTGGGGTAGGTCTGAACCCAATCACTGCGCTCGTTGGCATGAACGGCACCAACGCCCCTCACCCTACCCCTCTCCCAAGGGGAGAGGGAACGTGCGGCGTGCTCCCTCGCACCCTCCCCTTGGGAGAGGGCAGGGTGAGGGGCGTTCTATCCGGCGTGGCGGACCTTCCAGCGGAGACCCCTACTTCACCTCGCCGGGCCGAATTCCTGCGGCGCCGGATCGACGGCCATCATGCCGGCCGGGGTGATCTGGATGACGGCGAGGCCGCGCTCGGCGACGCCGCCGGGGCCGAAGCGGAATACGCCGTCGATCCCGGCGAAGCCCTTGGGGTCACTGAGCGCCGAGGCCGCGAACGGCCGGTCCGGGTGCATCTTCTTCAGCGCGGCGACCAGCGCCACCGCGTCATAGGCGATGCTGGAGACGCGCGGCGCGGTGCCGCCATAGGTCCGGCCGTAGTGGCTGGAGAAGGTGGCGCCGGTCTCCGGCGGCGGACCGGCGTAGAGCGCGCCGGCCAGCGCGTCCTCGCCGCGCAGGCTGGGGTCGTCCCACAGGCCGGTGCCGAGGAATTTCACCTTCGCCGGGTCGACGTCGTAATAGGGCAGCATGGGCGCCAGGGTCCGCAGCAGCCCGCCGCCGGTGGCGATCAGCACGGCGTCGAACTGGTACTCGAACACCGGCTGGGGCACGTAGGGCGGGGCGCCGGGCACGGGCGGCGGCAACGGCTCGGTCGACGGCACCTGCACCTTGCGCGCGGCCAGCCGCTGCACCGGCGGCGCCAGCGCCTCCTCGGTTTCGGGAAAGGTCTCGATGGCGACCAGCTGGCCGCCATAGCGCGCGGCGGCCTCGCGCATGGCCTCGGCGACCATGGTGCCGTAGGGCGACTGGGGCACCAGCGCCGCCAGCCGCTTCCAGCCCTGGTCGATGGAATATCTGACGATCCGCTCTACCTGCTGCTGCGGCGTGAAGCCCAGGATGTAGACGCCGTCGCCCGCCACCGTCCGGTCGGTGGAGAAGCCGACCAGCGGCACTCGGAACTGGCGGGCGACCGGCCCGGCGGCGCGGATGGCGTCGGCGAAGATCGGCCCGAGCAGGATGCGGGCGCCGCTGCGGATGGCGTCCTCGGCGGCCGCCGCGGCGCCACCGGCGCCTTCGGTGTCGCGCGGGAGCAGCACGATGGTCGGGTCCTGCACGTCGAACAGCGCCAGCTGCGCCGAATCCAGCATGGCCTGGCCCAGCGCACTGTTGCGGCCGGACAGCGGCAGCAGCAGGCCGACCTTGGTCACGTTCGCCTCGAAATACTTGTCGGGCGGCGGCGGCAGCACCGGCGGCTCTTCCTCGGGCGGGGCGACCACGACGACCGGCGGCGGCGGCGGCGCCTGCACCACAGGCTCGCGGACCTTGGTGCCGCAGGCGGCCAACGCCAGCATGGACGCGGCGAGCAAAAGCGGGCAAAGATGGGTTCGGATCAGGCGGAAGGCGGTCATGAAGGCGGGCTCGTGGCGGGCGGGCCTATGGAAGGCGGACTTGGTCGGAATGGCCTGATCGGTCTGAGCAGGAACACCCCATGACTATGGAAGCCCCGGAGGGCCAAGTCAATTTGGCGCCCGGCCTCTATCTGGTCGCCACGCCCATCGGCAACCTCCGCGACGTCACCCTGCGCGCGCTCGACGTGCTGCGCGCCGCGGCCGTCATCGCCTGCGAGGACACCCGCATCACCCGCCGGCTGCTCGACCGCTACGGCATCGAGACGCCGCTGGTCCGCTACGACGACCACAGCAGCGAGGCCGACCGGCGCCGGCTGATCGAACGGGTGAAGGCGGGCGAGGCGGTGGCGCTGGCCAGCGACGCGGGTACGCCGCTGGTGTCCGATCCCGGCTTCAAGCTGGTGCGCGCGGCGGTCGCCGAGGGCATCGACGTGGTGCCGATCCCGGGCGCGTCCTCGGTGCTGGCGGCGCTGTGCCTCGCCGGCCTGCCGACGGACCGGTTCAGCTTCGGCGGCTTCCTTCCGGAGAAGCAGGCCGCCCGCCGGTCGGCGCTGAACGAGGCGCTGCGCCTGCCCGGCACCGTCGTGGTGTTCGAGGCCGCGCGCCGCCTGCCGGCCTCGCTCGCCGACCTCGCGGGCATCGCGCCCGAGCGCCCCGTCGTCGTCGCCCGCGAGCTCACCAAGCGGTTCGAGGAGGCGGTGCGCGGCACCGCCGCGGAACTGGCCGAGCGCTACCGCAGGGAAGGCCCGCCGCGCGGCGAGGTGGTGCTGGTGATCGGGCCGCCCGACGAAGCCGACCCCGATGCCGCCGACCTCGACGCCGCCCTGCGCGAGGCGCTGCGCGACCTGTCGGTGAAGGAGGCGGCCAGCGCCGTCGCCTTCATGCTCAAGCTGTCTCGCCGGCAGGTCTACGCGCGGGCGGTCGAACTTTCCCAAAAGACATGACGCGCACCACAGCCCAGCGCCGCCGGGCGTTCCGCTCCGGCCGCACCGCCGAGACGCTGTGCTGCTGGGCGCTGCGGCTGAAGGGCTACCGCATCCTCGCGCGCAACTGGAAGACGCCGGTGGGCGAGGCCGACATCGTCGCCCGGCGCGGACGGCTGCTGGTGTTCGTCGAGGTGAAGGCGCGGGCGACCCACGGCGCCGGGATCGAGGCGGTTTCGCCGCGCCAGCAGCGGCGGGTGCGCCGCGCCGCCGAAGTATTCCTCTCGGCCCATCCGTCCCTCGCCGGGCTGGACATGCGCTTCGACATCATGACGATTGCGCCCCGAAGCTGGCCGACCCATAGTCCGGGCGCCTGGGGATATGAGTAACAGGGGGCCACCGGGACATTCATGTCCCGGATTCACGAGGAGTTCCGCATGAGCCTTGCCGTCGCGATCCAGATGGATCCCATCGCGGGCATCAACATCAACGGCGACAGCACCTTCGCGCTGGCGCTGGAAGCGCAGCGCCGCGGCCACGGCCTCTACTACTACCTGCCCCGCGACCTGAGCTTCACCGGCGGCCGCGTCGTCGCCTACGCCCATCCGCTGCAGGTGCGGCGCGAGCAGGGCAACCACTTCACCCTCGGCGAAGGCGAGACCATCGACCTCGCGACGTTCGACGTGGTGCTGCTGCGCCAGGATCCGCCCTTCGACATGGGCTACATCACCACCACGCATCTGCTGGAGCACGTCCATCCGCGCACCCTGGTGGTCAACGACCCGCACCATGTGAGGAACGCGCCGGAGAAGCTGTTCGTCACCCGCTTCCCCGAGTTGATGCCGCCCACCCTGATCAGCGCCGCCAAGCGCGAGATCGAGGAATTCCGCCGCGAGCACAAGGACATCATCATGAAGCCGCTGTTCGGCAATGGCGGCGCCGGCGTGTTCCGGGTGCGCGAGGACGACGAGAACTTCAACTCGCTGTTCGAGATGTTCACCCAGTTCTACCGCGAGCCCATCGTGGTGCAGCGCTACGTGCCCGAGGTCAGAAAAGGCGACAAGCGCATCATCATCGTCGACGGCCGCGCCGCCGGCGCCATCAACCGGGTGCCGGCCCAGGGCGAAAGCCGCTCCAACATGCATGTGGGCGGCAAGGCCGAGAAATCGGCGCTGACCCGGCGCGAGAAGGAGATCTGCGAGGTCATCGGCCCGGCGCTGGCCGAGCGCGGCCTGATCTTCGTCGGCATCGACGTGATCGGCGACTACCTGACCGAAATCAACGTCACCTCGCCCACCGGCATCCAGGAAATCGACCGCTTCGACAACGCCAACATCGCGGGGTTGGTTTGGGACGCCATCGAGGCGAGAAGGGTGCGGATGTAGTTTCACCTCGGCTTATCATCCTGGCGAAAGCCAAGACCCAGCGATGCAATGCTCCAATGTCACCGTGTCCCTGAGCTTGTCGAAGGGCTCTTGCACGAATGGTGATGCAAGGCCCTTCGACAAGCTCAGGGACACGGATAGAATTTTACCCGCATCGAGACTGGGTCCAGGCTTCCGCCGGGATGACAAATTTTTTTGGGGTATTTTCATGTGGATCATGGTTTCCGGCCCGTATCGCAGCGGCGCACCGAGCGAGGCTCAACGGGCCGCCAACCTCCGGGCGATGAACGAGGCGGCGTTGGCGCTTTTCCGCCTGGGCCACATCCCCGTCATCGGCGTTAACATGGCGCTTCCTGTGATCGAGGCGGGCGGCGGCTACGACGAGGTGATGATGCCGCTGTCCCTCGCCCTCGCCGACCGGTGCGACGCCTGCCTGCGCATTGGCGGGGCCTCCGTCGGCGCCGACGACGAGGCCGAGCGGTTCCGCGTCCGCGGGCTGCAGGTCTACACCGGGATCGAAGACGTACCGCCCGCCTGACGCCATTCCGAACGCCTGCGTAACGGAGTATCCTTTCCGTGTTGGGGGCGCTGGAGGGGAGACGCATCATGGATGCGGCGTCCACACAGGATGGCGCCCGGCTGGCGGCATCCGTCTACCGCGCGCTGATCGGCGAACGCGCCGGCGACAAGTACAAGGCACGGGACCTGGCATCGGCGCAGGGCGGCGGCGTCGACCGGGCGGTGCTGCGCTCGCTGCTGATGACCGCCATCGCCGGCGACTATGCCGCCGGCAAGGAGGAGGAGCGCGAGGACGAGTCCATCGCCGCCACACGGTCGTGGCTGGTGGGCATGCTGGCGCGCATCTCGGCGGGTGACGAAGCGGCCATCGCCATGGCCGCCGCCCATCTGGAAAAGACCGCCGAGCCCAACCACTGGGCGCGGTACTGGGCGCTCGAGGGGCTGATCTTCTCCGGCAATCCCGGCCTGGAGGAGCTGGCGCGCAAGGCGGCCGCCCATGTGGACGACAAGCTGGTGTCGCTGCTCGCCGACGCCTGGCTGGCCACGCGCGGCGACCGCAAGGCGCTCGCCAAGGTCAGGAAGGCGCTGGAGGCGGGCGGCGACGACACCTGGTTCGCGCTGCGGGCGCTGCGCGTGGTGCCGGTGCCCGCGACCGTGCCCACCCTGTGCGAGATCGTCCGGGGCGGCATCTATTCCGACGTGACCTATGACGCGGTGATGGCGCTGGGCATCGTCCCCGGCGACTGGAGCCACGCCACCGCCGCCGCCCAGGCGCTGTCGGCCACCGTCGTCTCCATGCGCGGCGCGGCCTGGAAGGACGGCATGCGCACCGGCGCGATCACCGGCCTGGGGAATCTGCGGGTGGAAAGCGCCGCGCCGCTGCTGGTCGAGGAGCTGGCCGACGACAACCCCGCCATCGTCCGCGAGGCGGCCCGGGCGCTGGAGCGCATCCTGGGGCTGGGCGTCGCCGTCACCCGGGTGACCGAGGCGGCGGCCCGCTCGGACGAGGGCGGCATGATCGCCTATGGCCGGGCCCTGCGCTGGCTGAACCGCGACGCGGTCGCCGAGGAGCTGGAGGCGCTGATGGGCGCCGGCGCGCCGCGCCAGCAGGAGGCGGCCCGCGCGCTGCTGTCCGAGCTGGGCGGCGCCGTGGCGTTCCAGAAGCTGCGCGCCCGCGCCGACGTGATGAAGCAATATTCCGACGTGCTGGAGAAGGCCGAGGAGAAGATCCGGCTGCTGTTCGAGGCCTCGGTGATCGAGGCCCAGCACGGCTTCCGCCTCGCCGTGATCATGGATGTGGCCGTGTTCGCCGTGGGCGTGCTGCTGCTGGTGGGCAGCGCCTGCTACGCCCTGTGGGCGCAGGGCGACATCGCCAGCTGGGCCGGCGTTGGCCTGGCGGGCGGCACCGGCGTGCTCGGCATGGTCTACGGCGTGCTGATCGCCAACCCGCGCAAGCAGGTGCGCGAATCCGTCGATCACCTGATGCGGGTGAAGATGGTGTTCCTCGCCTATCTGCGCCGGCTGCACCAGGCCGACCAGGCCTATGCCCGCCGCCTGCTCGACGACAAGCCGGTGACGGTCGAGGAGGTGCTGGGTTTCTCGAACGCGGTGGGCGGCATCATGGACCAGACCCTCGCCCAGCGACTCGACGGGGCCGCGGCCGGATCGGCCAAGGACTGACGCCGGACGGCGCTCCGGCGAAAGTCCGCGGCGTCACCCCGGCCCGCAATATTTCGGCCGTACACTCCGGCATTGGGCGCGCCGGAGCACCGATGGCGAAAAAATCACTCAAGGAATTGTTGCCATTTGATGAAGCGCTTCCAATATCCTCGCTTCTGACGCGCTTTCAGCCGGGGCGAAACGCCCCGGCGGCCGAAAGCCGCGAAGAACATGCTGGGGCGGTTCAGCGAACCGCCCCGGGAGCGAGGCCGATGAATCTGGACGGCGTTTTCGACAATTCGGGGACATTGCAGGCGCCGACCTACGGCGACCTGCACCGCGAGTTCAAATCGGCGCTGACCTACTGGCCCCAACGCGCACCGACCCATGACGTGCCCCGCGGTGACGGTCATACCGTGCTGGTAATTCCCGGTCTCCTGACCACCGACGCCTTCACCTTCGCGCTGCGCCAGTACCTGAAAGCGTGCGGCTACAAGGCCGAAGGCTGGCTCATGGGCTACAATTGGGGACCGACGCCCCGCATCATCGAAGGCCTGAGCAAGCGCCTGAAGCGCCTGGCCGACAAGTCCGGCGGTCCGGTCAGCGTCATCGGCGTGAGCATGGGCGGCATTCTCGCCCGCAACCTCGCCCACGAGCATCCCGAACTGATCCGCAAGCTGGCGACCGTGGTCAGCCCGGTCCGCTTTCCCACCGCCTCTTCGTTGAAGCCCCTTATCCACGCATTGTCGCCGTTCTACAGCAAGGACGTCAGGCCCAGCGACTACGGCCGCCCGCTGAGCATGCCGGTGATGGCCATCTACACCCGCGAAGACGGACTGATCGCCTGGGAAAGCTGCCAGGGGGCCGACGAGCACGCCCACCATGTGGAGGTGGAAGGCGGCCACGTCACCATCTGCCGCAATCCTCAGGTGCAGCGCGCGCTGGCCGAATGGCTGGCGCAGTAGCCGCCGTCATCCGCTAGACTCCGGGCGCAATCGGCGCCGGTTTTCGGCGCCAGGCGAGGCGGACATGGTGAAGCTGATCATCTTCGACGTGGACGGGACGCTGGTCGACAGCCGCGCCTTCATCGTCGAGGCACAGCGCCGCACCTTCTTCGCCCACGGCCTCGAGCCGCCCACGGAAGTGCGCGGCCTCGCCATGATCGGCCTGTCGACCCGCGAGGAACTGACGCGCCTCGCCGGCCCCGACGCGCCGATCGACGCCATGGTCGACACTTACCGGCGCATGATCCGCGTGCTGCGCAACGATCCGCAATACAGCGAGGCGCTGTTCCCCGGCGTCGCCGCGCTGCTCGCCCGGCTGGCGGCGCGGCCCGACATCGCGCTGGGGCTCGCCACCGGCCACCGGATGGAAAGCCTGGGCGCGCTGGTCAGCGTGTTCGGCTGGCACGGCCTGTTCCGCACCGTGCAGACGCCCGACAGCGCGTCCGGAAAGCCCGACCCGGGCATGGTCCTCAATGCCCTGGCGGCGACCGGCGCGTCGCCCGTCGATACGGTGATGATCGGCGACAGCATCCACGACATGGCGATGGCGCGCGCCGCCGGGGTGGGCGCCGTCGGCGTGTCCTGGGGCTTCGGCCCGGCCAGCGCGCTCTATGCGGCGGGCGCCGTCGGCGTGTCCTGGGGCTTCGGCCCGGCCAGCGCGCTCTATGCGGCGGGCGCCGAGCGCGTCGTCGATTCGGTCGAGGCGCTGCGATTCCTGCTGGAGGCGCGGTTTCCGGCGCCGCCGTGAGGCCATGAATGCGGCGCAGTTCCGGACTTCGATGAAAGCACGCGCCAATTCGGCGGACCGACCCAGATCAGGATGGGGTCAAGCGACCGGAGTCCGCCATGACACAGCCCGCCGAAGTCGAATATGCCAGCCAGCAATTCCAGGACTGGCTGACCGCCCTCAAGACGAAGGCCATGCTGCAGACCCACAACCAGAGCCAGGCGATCATGCGCGGCGTGCTGATGGAACTGCGGCGTCATATGACCACCGGGCAGGTGCTGGATTTCGCCGACGCCCTGCCGCCGCTGCCGCGCGGCATCTTCCTCGAGCGGTGGCGTCCGGGCGAGGCGGCTCCGCTGGATTCGGCGGGTGCTTTCATGGCCGCCGTGACGGATCGGCTGTCGCCCCACACCATCCCGCCGGAGTCCGCCGCGGCCGATGTGTTCGCCGTCATCGCCGCCCATGTCGGCGCGCACAACGCCGCCATCATGCGCGCCGCGCTCCCCGATGCGCTTCGGCCATTGTGGCCCGATCATCCCGACAAGGCGGGCGAGCCGGGTTATCTGCGGCGTCCGGCGGATGGCAGGTGAAAGCGGCTCGAATTATCATTCAATATCGATTGCGATGAATAGATAAATCAATTATATCCAGACATTCCAGTTGCTTGGGGCGCCGTATTGCTAGACAGCTTCATCGCCTATTACCGGGAAAGATCCGCCCCGAAGCCCGGCTTTCCGTCGCTCGACGCCCAGCGCGAGGCTGTCCGGCTGGCGATCGAGTGTGAACCGGTGATGGCGTTCACCGAGGCGGAAGCCCGCCGGCGCGGCGCGCGGCCCATGCTCGACGAGGCGCTTGAAGCGTGCCGCGCCCAGCGGGCGACCCTGGCCGTCGCCACCATGGACGGGCTCAGCCGCGACCAGCATTTCCTCCGCGCGCTGGTCGATGCGAAGGTGCTGGTCGCGTTCTGCGACATTCCGGTGCCGACCGGCGCCGGCGGCCGGTTCATGCTGCAGATGATGGCGCAGGTGGCCGAGCTGGAATCCCAGCTCGCCAGCCGCCGGACGAAGGCGGGCCACCGCGCCCGGATCGAGCGCGAGGGTCCGTGGGACCGCAACGCGCGCCACCATCTCGTCCCCGGCGCGGGTCAGGCCGCTGCCGCGCGGGCGGTGAAGGCACAGGCCGACGACCGCGCCGCCGAACTGGCAGCCATCCTTTGGCGGATGGCGAACCGGGGCATGACCCTGGCCGCCATGGCCGCAGAACTCGAGGCATTGAAGGTCCCGACCGCCCGCGGCGGCCGCTGGACGCCGACTGCGGTGAAGCGGCTGCTGGAGCGGCTGGGTTAGGTTTGGAGGCGGTCGGTTGCCGAGCGAACCAGAACCGCTTCGCGGCGATCCTCGCCTCGTTGGGGCGAGGGAGTTTGGCGGAACGTGACGTCATCCCTTCTCCCCGCCGGGGAGAAGGTACCGCGAAGCGGTGGATGAGGGGTGAGCCGCGTCAGCGGCTATGCAGCGTCCGCCTTCTTGCGCAGATGGGCGCGCAGCGCCGCCAGCATGTCGGCCGCGCGGCGCTCCTCCTCGCCATGGGACAGAAGGGCGAGAACCTTGGCCACGAAACCCTGGTGCTCCGGCTCCTCGAAGGTCAGCGTCACCAGCGCGCCGCCGCGCGCCGCCGGCTCCACGGTGACGTGCCACCGCCCCATGCCGTCGCCCTCGTGGTAGCGCTCGAGTGTCATGGGCCCGGGCTCGGGCTTGCCGTCCTTCACCACGGCGGGCGACAGGGCGAACAGCACCTCGCGGCTCGCGGGATCGAAGGGGCCGCGGGTGAAGCAGCCCTTGCCGATGGTCTTGCCCGTCCAGCAGGTGGTGGGCCGGCTCTCGCTGCCATGGACCGCGAACACCGCCTGCCTGTCGCGCCGCCGCCAGCCGGACCAGTCGGGGAACAGCGCCGGGTCGGTCACCACCTGATAGATCTCGGTGGGATCGCGGTTGATGGTGAGCGAGGTGACGGCGTCGCCCGAGGTCTGCATCACGGCGCGCCAGATGGCGACGACGGTCATGCCGACGCAGAACGCGACGAACAGACCGGCGATGCCCTTCAGGATGGTTTTGCCCATGGTTCTCCCCTCGGACGCGGGCGGCAGCATACAGGAAAACCGGTGCGGCCGCCGACGCCAATCGCTATGGTTCCGACCTGCACCTGGGGAGGGAGACACGCATGAGACCGCTGGCGCTGCACCAGATCACCGCCATGGAAGCCTCGCCGCCCGACCTCCTGACCATCGCCTCGCAGGTTGGTTGCCAGCATGCCTGCGTCTTCACCCACCTGCCCATGCCGAACGTGCCGTTTCCGGCGGTCACCAAGGCCATGGTCGGTGACATGAGGGCGCGCATGGGCGCGACCGGCGTCGGCGTGTCCAACATCGAGTACTTTCCGCTGACGGCGGATGTGGACCTGAGCGCCTTCCTCTACGCCCTCGACATCGGCGCCGAGATGGGCGCGCACCGGCTGGTCACCCACATCCACGACACCGACGACAACCGCGCCGCCGACAATCTGGCGAAGCTGTCGGCGCTCGCCGCCGAGCGCGAGCTGCAGGTGGGGCTGGAATTCATGGGCCTGACGCCGGCCAACGCCTCGATCGCGCGGGCGGTGCGGTTCATCGATCTGGCCGGCAAGCCCGCCAACGCCGGCATCGCCATCGACTGCCTGCACCTGGTGCGCACCGGCGGCACGCCTGCCGACGTGGCCGCCGTGCCCTCAGAATATTTCAGCTACGCCCAGCTCTGCGACGGCCCGGACCTGTCGGTGCAGGCCGATTACCTGGCCGAGGCCATGAACCGCATGGTGCCGGGCGAAGGCGTGTTCCCGATCGCCGCCATCCTCGACGCCATGCCCGAGGCGACCGCCGTCGATGTGGAGGTGCCCTCGCTCACCGGCCAGCAGCAGGGCATCCCGGCGCTGGAGCGGGCACGGCGCGCGGTCGAGGCGGGGCGCAGGCTGATGGAGGCGGCAAGGCCCCGGCGATAACGTTTCGGTCCCGTCTTGACCGCGAGGCCCTGACGACCTAGTCAGGATCAATCACGCCCGCCGAGGAGAGGCGATGCCAGACCGTCTCGACCGCCGCACGATCCAGCTGCTTCTCGATTCGCTCGAAGGAGCCGCCTACATGGTGGCGGCCGACGGCACGATTCTCGCCGTCGGCGGCCGGGACTGGGACATGTTCGCCCGGGACAACGGTGCGCCGGAACTCGGCCGGGACATCGCCGGCCGCAACATCTCGGAGTTCATCGCCGGCGCGCCGGTGCTTCAGGTCCACCATGAATTGCACCGCCAGGTCTGCAGCGGCGAAAGGCCGGGAGCGGACTACGAGTTTCGCTGCGACACGCCCCGGGCCCTCAGGCACATGCGGATGAACGTCAGTCCGGTCTCGGACGCCGGCGAGATCATCGCCGCGCTCTATCACGCGGTGCTGATCGAATCGCGGCCCCGCCCCGCCATGGACTTGTTCGGAAGGAACCCCGCCGACTGCGCGGGGCTGCCGGTCGTCACGGTGTGCAGCTACTGCAACCATGTGTCGTGGCCCGTGGGCGCGGCGCATGCCGACAGCACATGGATCAGCGCGGACGACTACTATTCGCGGGGCGGGACGTCGCAAGTGTTCGTCAGCCACGGCATCTGCGAGTCATGCTTCGAAAAGGTCTTCGCGGCGACCCAATAGCAAGAAGGCCGGCGGGGCGCCCGCGGCGCCTCGCCGGCCTGGTCCAGGCTGACGCCGAACTAGCGGCCGATGTAGAAGCCGAAGCCCGGAGCCGAGTATCCCACGCCATAGCCGTAGTACGGATAGGGCGAGTAGTAATACGGGCTGTAGTACCCGCTGTAGTAGGGGCGGTAGTGGTGCCGGTAGTGATGCCGGCCATGGTGCCGCCAGTGATTGTGGTGCCGGTAGTGCCGGTTGTGCTTCCAGTGGCGATCATGATGACCGCGGTCCCAATGGCGCTCGTGGTGGCGATGGTTGTAGCCATGATGGCGGTCGCGCGCGTCCGCCTGGCCGGCAATGCCCACCGCCAGAGCGGCCGAGGCCAGCAACGTCAGTAGAGTCTTGCGCATTGTCCTGCTCCTTTCGGAGATCATTGCCGGTCATGGCAATGTCCATGACTGGCACACTACTCGGGTTAAACTGAACGGCGGCTGAATAGTTTCCGAAAGTTGTACGGCAGGCTCGCGGCGAGTTGAGGTAATACTGTATGGCGACTGCCTTCGTCGGCCGTTGCGTTCCCCCTTCGTACCGGTAAAGTGGCCGTCTGGCTGAATTTGAACGCCTTGTGATATTCCAATAAAGGAATATATTGCCGATGAACTGGAACGTCGAGGTCACGGACGAATGCCGGGAATGGCTTGGCGGGCGATCCTCGGCGCAGCGCGATCCTGCTGGTCGGCGGCGACAAGTCCGGCGACGGGCGGTTCTATGAACGCCTGATCCCGGTGGCGGACCGGCTCTATGACGTCTATCTGGACGAACTTCGCAAGGAAGGATTGCTCCCATGACCGGTCACCGGCGGTTCTCGGACTTGAAGAAGGGCTGGGACGACGAGCGGCGCGCGCGGAACGACGCGCGCAAGGCCGAACTGGCGGCCGAATACGCGACGCTTGAGGAATTGCGCGTCGCGCTGGGACTGAGTCAGGAAGAGCTGGCGCGGCGCCTGGATGTGCAGCAGCCAGCCGTCTCGCGCCTTGCCAACCGCGGCGACATGCGCATCAGCACGCTTCGCGGCCTGATCGAGGCGATGGGCGGCGAACTGCACGTCACGGCAACCTTCGCGGATCGGACAGTCGAGCTGGCCAACTTCGATTGATCGCCGGTACGCCGGGTCGGCCGGTATCCCGGTTGCGTTCCCCCTTCGTACCGGTAAACTGATTGCCGGATTGCTTTGGCGGATAGTTCATGGGTTTCGGGGGCGCATGATCGCGCATATCAGCACCGTCGCGTTCTTCGGCATCGAGGCGAGGGTGGTCGACGTGCAGGTGCGCATGATGGGCGGCGCCGTCGCCTTCATGGTCGTCGGCCTGCCGGACAAGATGGTGGGCGAATCGCGCGAGCGGGTGCGCGGCGCGCTGTCCGCCATCGGCCTGTCGCTGCCGCCCAAGCACATCACCGTCAACCTGGCGCCCGCCGACCTGCCCAAGGAGGGCAGCCATTTCGACCTGCCCATCGCGCTCGCCATGCTGATCGCCATGGGCGTGCTGCCGTCGGACGTGGCCGATCGCTACTGCGTCATGGGCGAGCTGGGGCTCGACGGCTCGATCGCGCCGGTCGCCGGCGTGCTGCCCGCTGCGCTCCGCGCGGGCGACGAAGGCATGGGCCTGATCTGCCCGGCTTCCTGCGGGCCCGAGGCGGCCTGGGTCGGCACCGTCGACGTGGTCGCCGCGCCCGACCTCATCTCGCTAGTCAACCACCTGAAGGGCACCCAGACCCTTGCCGCGCCCGAGCCGAAATTGGCCGAGGCGCGGGGCGACGTGCCCGATCTTCGCGACATCAAGGGGCAGGAGGCGGCCAAGCGGGCGCTCGAGGTGGCGGCGGCCGGCGGCCATAATCTGCTGATGGCCGGCCCGCCCGGCTCGGGCAAGTCCATGCTGGCGGCGCGCCTGCCCGGCCTGCTGCCGCCATTGTCTCCCGCCGAGGCGCTGGAGGTGTCGATGATCGCCTCGATCGCCGGCCAGCTCGACGGCGGGCGCATCTCGCGCACCCGGCCGTTCCGCGCGCCGCACCATTCGGCGTCCATGCCGGCGCTGGTCGGCGGCGGCATCCGCGCCAAGCCGGGCGAAATCTCGCTCGCCCACAACGGCGTGCTGTTCCTCGACGAACTGCCCGAGTTCCCGCGCCAGGTGCTCGATTCGCTGAGGCAGCCCATGGAGACGGGCCGGATCATGGTGGCCCGCGCCAACGCCCATGTGGAATATCCGGCGCGGGTCCAGCTGGTCGCCGCCATGAACCCGTGCAAGTGCGGCTATCTGGGCGATCCGGGCCTCGCCTGCAACCGGGCGCCACGCTGCGCCGTGGATTACCAGGGCAGGATCTCGGGCCCGCTCTACGACCGCATCGATTTGCAGATCGAGGTGCCGGCCGTCGCCGCCGCCGACCTGTCGCTGCCGCCGCCGGCCGAGGGCTCGGCCGAGGTGGCGCGCCGGGTCGCCGCCGCCCGCGAGGTCCAGACCGAGCGCTACGAAAGGCTGGGCGCGGGCGTGCGCACCAACGCCCAGGCCGACGGCGAGGTGCTGGAAGCCGCCGCCGCGCCCGACGAGCCGGGCCGCGCCCTGCTGACCCAGGCGGCGGACAAGTTGCGGCTGTCGGCGCGCGGCTATCACCGGGTGCTGCGGGTGGCGCGGACCCTGGCCGACCTGGCCGGAGTCGAGCAGGTGGGCCGGGTGCATATTGCGGAAGCGCTGTCATATCGTCGGTTCACGGTGCAGCGGTGAGCAACGTGCAGCAATACGGGCGCGACTTTCTTGCGTTTTTTGTGAGGGATGGCCATGGCGGCAAACGGCGCGGCACATACGGCGTTGGATACGGCGGCACCGCCGCTGACCACACGGCAGCATGGCCTGAACCTGTTCCTCACCGGGTTCCTGGTGCTGTTCCTCGAATTGGCGTGCATCCGCTGGTTCGCGGCCACCGTCATTTTCATGAACTTCTTCACCAACATCGTGCTGCTGGCTTGCTTCCTCGGCATGTCGTGCGGCTGCATGGCGGCGCGGGCGCGGCGCGACTGGCTCGGGCTGTTCCCGTACCTGGCGGTCCTCACCCTGGGCGCGGCGCTGGCGGTGAACGCCGCCTACGGCTTCTGGAGCGGTCTCGCCATCGATGTCGGCAACCAGGCGTCGCCGCAGGAGATCTTCTTCGGCACCGAGTACCGCGACCCGGACGTGGCCGCCTTCGCGGTGCCCATGGAGCTGATCGTCGGCGTGTTCTTCGTGCTGATCGCGCTGATGTTCGTGGGCATCGGCCAGGTGCTCGGCCGGGCGTTCGACGCCTATCCGGACCGGGTGACGGGCTACACGCTCAATATCGGCGGCAGCCTCGCCGGCATCGCCGGATTCTCGCTGCTGTCGCTGGTGCAGGCGCCGCCGATCGTGTGGTTCGGCATCAGCCTGGCGGGGTTCGCTTTCCTGCTCCGCCAGGCCGGCGGCCTTGAAAATGGCCGAGTGGGATGGCTGCGCGGCGCCGTGCTCGCCGGCGCACTGCTCCTCGCCGTCGTGCCCGGCACGTTCCGGGCGGCCTATCTGGGCGAGGAGGTGCGCTGGTCGCCCTACTATGCCGTCCAGTTCAGGCCGGACAGGCACGAGATCAAGGTCAACAACATCGGCCACCAGTTCATGGTGCCCTATGAAGCGGGCGGCTCGGTCTATTCGCTGCTGCACCAGCTGAACCGCGCCGCGGGCGGCGCCCCGCTCGGGGACCAGCTGATCATCGGCGCCGGCTCGGGCAACGACGTGAACCATGCGCTGTGCCACGGGGTCGGCCGCATCGACGCGGTAGAGATCGACCCGGTGATCCTGGATATCGGCCGCACCGAGAATCCCGACAGGCCCTATGACGACCCGCGCGTCCACCGCCACCTGGACGACGGCCGGCATTTCCTGCGGACCACGGATCGCCAGTACGACGCGGTTGTCTACGCCCTGGTCGATTCGCTCATCCTTCACAGCAGCTACGCCAATCTGCGGCTGGAGAGCTACCTGTTCACCGAGCAGGCCATGCGCGACATCAAGCGCGTGCTCAAGCCCGGCGGCGTTTTTGTCACCTACAATTACTTCCGCCAGGGCTGGGTGGTGCAGCGCGTGGCCGCCATGGCCGAGGCCGTGTTCGGCTGCAAGCCCATGGTGATCAGCCTCCCTTACCAGACGGTGGTCGACAGCCGGTCGCAGGGCAGCGGCTTCACCGTGGTCATCGCCGGCTGCGACACGCGCATCGCCGCGGCGTTCGCCGAGCGCGGTCCGTTCTGGCTCCACGACATCCCGCTGGTCAACGACGCCGCCGACGGGTTCGCGGTGCGCCCCGATACCATGCCCGCCGCGGAGGCCGCCCGTTGGCAGCGCATCGAGCCGTCGCAGGTCGAGGCGTCGACGCCGCGCTTCGCCACCGACGACTGGCCGTTCCTCTATCTGAGGGACCGGATGATCCCGGACCTGGGACTGCGTTCCATGGCGATGATCGGCCTGCTCGGCCTCGCCATGGTCTGGTTGTTCCTGCCCCGGCGGCCGGCGCGCGGCGCCATCCGGTTCGATGCGCGGATGTTCTTCCTGGGCGCGGCGTTCATGCTGCTCGAGACCAAGGCCATCGTTCAGCTCGCCCTGCTGTTCGGCAGCACCTGGTTCGTCAACTCCATGGTGTTCTTCGTCGCGCTCGTCCTGGTGCTGCTCGCCAATCTCTACGTGCTCAAGGTCCGCCAGGTGCCGCTCGCCTGGCACTATGCCGGCCTGCTGGTGTTGCTGGGCGCCGCCATCCTGACGCCTTTCGAGGTGTTCCTGGGCGGCGGGGTCATGGTCCGCTACGTCGTGCCCTGCGCGCTGGCGCTTGGCCCCATGTTCTTCGCCGGGGTGATCTTCGCCCGCTCGTTCCGCGACTCGGCCGATCCCGACATGGCGTTCGGCTCGAATATCGCCGGCTCGGTGCTGGGCGGCATCGCCGAGTCGCTGTCGACCCTCATGGGCTTCCAGTACCTGCTGCTGGTCGCCGTCGCGTTCTACTTGCTGTCGGCCTGGCGGCCGCGGCGGGCGGCCCCGGCCTGAGCGGTCGCCCGGCATCGCGGCGGCGGGATCGGCTGGCGGATCGCCCGCGGGCGGCGTATGATCGACCCGCCAACAACCAAGGGGGATATCGACATGGCCAAGTCGTTCGAGATGCCAAAGGGCGCGCTGCTCGACACCGCCGGCGCCTCGCCGCAGGTGAGCAAGCCTTTCGCCGGATTCGAGGTTCCGTCCGCTGCACTGGACACCACGATCGCCATGCCGCAGACCGGCAAGCGGGAAGTGCCGGGCAAGGCCTGAGCTGCCGCGCGGAATCGATCCGGCGCGGCATCGGCCGCAGGATTCGTTTCTGGCGCGCAAGGATGTCTGCTAGTCTTTCGTACGTTCCACGTGCAATTGAGGGAGAGTCTCGTGAACACCGCCTTTTCGCTTACCTCCGCCGCGATTCTCGATACCGCTGGTTCGGCTCCGCAGGTGAGCAAGCCCGCCATCGATTTCGCAGTCCCGGACCTCGCGCTGGACACCACGGCCGCGTCGCCCCAGACCGGCAAGGATGTCGACTTCGACATGCCCGCCGAGGCTCTCGACACCACGTCGGCCGAGCCGCAAACCGGCAAGCCCAACATCGGATTCGATGTTCCGCCGTCCGTGCTTGACACCACGGCCGTGTCGCCGCAGACCGGCAAGGAAAGCACCTTCGACATGCCTGCCGAGGCCCTTGACACCGCGTCGGCCGCGCCGCAGACGGGGAAGGATATCGCCTTCGACATGCCTGCCGAGGCCCTTGACACCGCGTCGGCCGCGCCGCAGACGGGGAAGGATATCGCCTTCGACATGCCTGCCGAGGCTCTCGACACCACGTCGGCCGCGCCGCAGACCGGCAAGGATCAGGCCCCCGAGATCGGCGTGCCCGGTGACGCTCTGGACACGATGTCGGCCAAGCCCCAGACCGGGAAGACGCCGGGTGCGGAATTCGATGTTCCCGCCGGGGCCCTCGACACGTCGTCGGCCGCGCCGCAGACCGGGACCGGGAAGAGCATCTCCGGGTTCGACCTTCCGCCGGGTGCTCTCGACACGACCAGTTCCCGGCCGCAGAGCGGCAAGCCGACGATTGCCTTCGATCTTTCGACGGCCGTGGTGCTGGACACCACAAAGGCCGCGCCGCTGGTCGGCAAGATCAAGGTCTGACGCGAGTACGCCGTCGTGGCAGCCGCACCGCGACCCGAGCATTACTGCGCCCGGGCGATGCCCGGCGCCGTCGATGTCGTGCATGCATTTTACCGCGGGCGGGTTCTGACCAGCCTCAAGGCGCTCGTCGAGTCGGCATGCCGGATCATCCCGGGCCATGACGGGCTTGCCGATCGGCTTCCGCCCGATGCGGACGCGGCGCTGTCACCCGGCGTCTACCACCTGAACTACCGGCTGCTCGTCGCCATGCGGGCCGGCGACCGTGACGCGGTCTCGGCGCTTCTGGGCGAGCTCGCCGTCATGCCGTTGTTCCATGGCGGCGGGCCGGTCATCGACAATTTGCACGACCAGCCCTGGCATCCGCTGATGGCCCGCGACATGGTGGCGGACGACGGCGACGGCGCCGAGGTGTTCGCCGCCGCGCCGGAGCGGATCGAGGCGGCGTGCGCGCCGATCGCCGAGGCGCTGGCGCTGATCGAGCGCTGCCACCCCGTCCAGCGCGACGAAATCCGCTCGCTGGTATCGGCGATCACCCTGTTCGACGGAAAGGTGATCGGCGGCTCCACCGACGTGCGGGTGTTCGGCAACATGTTCCTGCGGCTGCCGGACGGGAACGCCGACCCGGTGCCCTTTTACGCCGATCACATCGTGCACGAGTCGGGCCATCTCTACCTCAACGCGCTGATGGCTCACGACCGGCTGATCCTCAATGACGACAGCCGGACCTATCCGGCGCCCACGAGGTCCGATCCGCGCCCTTTGTTCGGCATCCTGCACGCCACCTTCATCCTGGCGCGGCTGGCCGACACCTTCGAGCGCATCGCCGCCGTCGAGCCCTTTCCCTATGCGGGCAAGCTGGAGGCGGTGCGGCGCCAGTTCGCCCACGGGGTCGCGACCCTGCGCGAGCACGGCATCTTCACCGAGCAGGGTGCGGCGCTGCAGGCCCAGTTCGAGGCGCTGGTCGATCCCCGCTTCGCGCGGCAGGCGGCGGTGGCCTGACGGCCGGCGACTTCAGAAGCTCGACTTGCCGACCAGATCATCGAACGGGATGCAGATAGCCGTTCGGTAGGCCGGCCGCTTCAGCAGCCGGGCATAATAGGCGTCCACGTTGGGAACCGCCGGCCGCTCGATCTCCATCTCGTACCAGCGGTACAGCATCATGCCGAACGGCATGTCGGCCATGGTGAGCGCATCGCTGGCGACGAAGCGGCGGCCGTCGGCCATGTGCCGGTCAAGCAGCTGAAAGCGCTCCACCGAGGCCTTGTGATGGCGGGCGATCACCCGGGCGTCGCGCTGCCCGGGCGGGGTCCTGACCAGGCGCCAGAACAGGGCGATCCAGTCGGGCATCATCTCGGTGGTGCCCCAGCTCATCCACTGCTCGATCGGCGCGCGCTCGACCGGGTCGGCCGGCCAGAGCGAGCCGGCGCCGTAGCGGGCGGCGAGATAGCGCACGATGGCGTCGCTTTCCCACACGATCAGGTCGCCGTCGCGCAGGGTCGGCACCCTTCCGTTCGGGTTCATGGCGCGGTAGGCCGGATCGTCGAGGCCGCCGAAATCGCCACCCAGGTCGATCCGCCGGTAGGGCAGCGCCAATTCCTCCAGCGCCCACAGCACCTTCTGGACGTTGCACGAGGACAGCCTGCCCCAGAGTGTCCTTCCGCCGCCGTCGCTCACCGCTGCACCATCTTGTTGATCTCGCGGGCCGTCTTCTCGTCCTTGTCCGGCCCGTCGCCCGCGTCGACCAGGCTCTCGGGCACCTTGATGCCGCGCTTGCAGGCGGGGCGGGCGTAGAGCGCGTCGATCCAGCGCTGCAGGTGGGGCAGGCCGTCGATCGACACGCCCGACCATTTGTGGGTGCGCACCCAGGCCCAGTTGGCGATGTCGGCGATGCTGTAGTCGCCGGCGAGGTATTCCGCCTCGCCGAGCCTGGTGTCGAGCACCTCGAACAGCCGGCGGCACTCGTTCTGGTAGCGTTCGATGGCCGCCGGGATCTTCTCCGGGAAATAGCGGAAGAACACATTGGCCTGGCCCATCATCGGGCCGACGCCGCCCATCTGGAACATCAGCCATTGCAGCGCCGCCATCCGTCCCTGCAGGTCGGTAGGCAGCAGCTTTCCGGTTTTCTCGGCCAGGTGGATCAGGATCGCCCCCGATTCGAAAACCACCAGATCGTCGGCGTCTCGGTCGACGATCACCGGGATGCGGCCGTTGGGGTTGAGCGCCAGGAAGTCCGGCTGCTTCTGCTCCAGCGCGGTCAGGTCGATGGGGTGCACCGTGTAGGGAAGCGCCAGCTCCTCCAGCGCGATGGACACCTTCCATCCATTGGGCGTGGCGGCGGTGTAGAGATCGATCATCGCTCGGCTCCTTCGGGATTGGTCGCTTGATCTACCCGGCGGAGACCGATGTCAACGCCTGCCGCACCGCTGGGCGGGCGTTGCGGCGCGGGGTTTTCCGATTTCGGCAATTGACCGCCGCCAGGCCCGGGAAGCACGCGATCGCCAAAAAAATAGGGCGTCCCGAGGGACGCCCAAGTCTCCCCGTTGAACTCGTTCGCCTTACGGCATCATCTTGCCGCCGTTGAGCATGAAGGTCTGGCCGGTGATGTAGTCCGAGCCGTGACTGGCCAGGAACACGCACAGCGGCGCGCCGTGGATCAGCGGATCGCCCAGATAGCGCATGGGCAGCGCCTGCTCGAGGGCGGTGACGAATTCGGGGCGCGCCTTGCGCCAGTTCTCGAACGCATCCGACGCGAGCGTCGGGCTGACGATGTTGACGTTGATGCCGAACTGGCCCCACTCGTTGGCGGCGGTGCGCGAGACGGCGCGGATCGCTTCCTTGGCCATGTTGTAGGCGGTGTTGCCGGTGGTGCCGAGGATGCCCGAGGTGGAGGAGAAGTTGATGATCTTCCCCCACTTCTTCTCCTTCATGATGGGGAACACGGCCTGCATCGCCCAAAGCGTCGCCATCGCGCCGCTGTCGAAGGTGTAGCGGATCTCGTCGTCGGTCGAATCCTCGACGCCGACGAACACGGTCGAGCCCTGCGGCTTCGCCTTGGTGCCGAAGCCCTGGGCGTTGCTGACCATGATGTCGACGGTGCCGTAGGCCTTCACCGTCTCGTCGACCATGCGGAACACCTGCTCGCGCTCGGATACGTCGACCACGACCGGCAGCGCCTCGCCGCCCTCTTCGCGGATCTGCTGCACCACCTCGTCGACGGTCGACCTGGTGCGCGAGGCGACGGCCACCTTGGCGCCCTCGCGGCCATAGGCGATGGCGATCGCCTTGCCGATGCCGCGGCCGGCGCCGGTAACGATGGCGACGTTTCCTTCGAGCTGCTTCATGGGGTGTGTTCCGCTTCCTGGGTGGAGCGCCAATTTTCAGCGCTTGTGAAGAATTTCGCGCATGTTTGGCTATTGGCGCCCTTCTCGTCAACGGCTTTTTCACAGTTTCGGCCGATCGCGTGACGCCCGTTGCAAAGCGCCGTACAGTGGGTTGGTGCGAACGGCACATTGGGGAGGGACCATGAACCGGGTGAAGGACAAGGTGGCGCTGGTCACCGGCGGCGCGGACGGAATCGGCGCGGCGACGGCGCGGCTGCTGGCGGCGGAAGGCGCGACCGTGGTGGTGACCGACATCAACCGCGAGGGCGCCGAGGCGCTGGGGGAGGAACTGGGCGGGCTGGGCATCGCCCACGACGCCGGCAGCGAGGCCGAATGGCACCACGCCGTCCGGCTGGTGCGCGAGCGCTACGGCCGGCTCGACGTGCTGGTCAACAATGCCGGCATCGGCGCCGGAATCGGCGACATCGAGCACCAGACCCTCGAGGATTACCACAAGGTGATGCGGGTCACCTGCGACAGCGTGTTCATCGGCTCAAAGCTGGCCATCGAGCTGATGAAGGGTGCGGGCGGCGGCGCCATCGTCAACGTCTCGTCGATCCACGGCATCAGGGCGGCGGCGCACGAGGCGGCCTATTCGGCGGCCAAGGGCGCGGTGCGGCTGCTGACCAAGTCGGTGGCGCTGCATTGCGCGCGGAACGGCTATAAAATCCGCTCCAACTCCGTGCATCCGGGGTACATCCTCACCACCCAGATGGTCGCGTGGATGGAGCGCTCGGGCAACAGCGCCGACGTCAACGCGGCGCTGGTCGCCCAGCATCCCATAGGCTTCCTCGGCGCGCCCGAGGACATCGCCAACGGCATCCTCTACCTGGCCAGCGACGAGAGCCGGTTCATGACCGGCTCGGAACTGGTGATCGACGGCGGCTATTCGCTCTGACCATGGGCCGGGTCGAGGGCAAGGCCGTCCTGGTCACCGGCGGCGCGGCGGGCATCGGCGCCGCCACGGCACGCCTGCTGGCGGCCGAGGGCGCCTCGGTGATGGTGACCGACATCGACGCCTCTGGAGCCGCCGCGGTCGCTAGCGCGTGCGGCGGCGTCGGCCTCGCCCACGACGCCACCAGCGAGGCGGGCTGGCGGCAGGTGATGGAGGCGGTCCGCGAGCGGCTGGGCCGCCTCGACGTGCTGGTCAACAATGTCGGCGGCGGCATGCGCGACGGCAACATCGAGCAGCGCAGCCTGGGTGACTACCAGAAGGTGATGCGCAAGAACCTGGACAGCTGCTTCATCGGCTGCAAGCAGGGCATCGAGATGATGAAGGCGCATGGCGGCTCGATCATCAACCTGTCGTCGGTCCACGGCATCCGCGCCGCGCCGCACGAGGCGGGCTATTCGGCGGCCAAGGGCGGGGTGCGGCTGCTGACCAAGTCGGTGGCGCTGAACTGCGCCCGCGCCGGCTACCGCATCCGCGTCAACTCGGTCCATCCGGGTTACATCCTGACGGACCGGCTGAAAGGCTGGGTGGCCGAGAATCCCGACGGCGAGGCGTTCATGGGCTGGCTGGTCGGCCAGCATCCGGTCGGTTTCCTCGGCGACCCGGAGGACGTGGCGGGGGCCGTGCTCTATCTGGCCGGCGACGAAAGCCGTTTCGTGACCGGCTCCGAGCTGGTGATCGACGGCGGTTTCACCCTGTAGGGTCTCCCGTCGCAGCGGTCATTCGGGCGCGGCGACGACCAGCTCCTGTCCGACCATGAGCAGGTCCGCGTTCGCGAGATCGTTCCACCGGGCCAGGTCTGCCGGGCTGACGCCGTGAGCGCGGGCGATGCCGTAGAGCGTGTCGCCCCGAACCACCATATAGGTTGTCGGCTCGGGTTCCTCGACCACGGGCGGCGGCGGGGCGGGTGCCGGAGCGGGCGGCGCTGGCGGCGCCTGGGCTACCGCGGGCGCGGGCGTCGGGGCCGTGGTCTCGTCCGCTTCGCCGCAGGCGGCGACCAGCGCGAGGGCCGAGGCGAGAATAATGATCCGGTTCATGTATGGCTCCTTCTTGTCGTTGTCGAATATGAATTTAACATAATTCGACTCCGCGAACGGGCAAGCCCGATGGCCGGAAAGGTGCAGGTCAGGCAGTGAAGGCCGTTCGGCTCAGGAAATCACGCCGTCGCGCTTCAACGCCGCCAGCTCGTCGGCACCGAGGCCGAGCAGGTCCCGGAACACGGACTCGTTGTCCGCGCCCAGTTGCCTGCCGGCCCAGTCGATGCGACCCGGCGTGCCGGTCAGGCGCGGCATGACGTTGGCCATCGCCATGTCGCCGACGCGGGTCTCCACCATGGCGATATTGCCGCGGGCGGCGTATTGCGGGTCGTCGAAAATCTCGTCGATGGCATAGACCGGGCCGCAGGGCACCTGGGCGTCGGCGCATTTGCCCAGCACCTCGGCGCGGTCCATGGACCCGGTCCAGGCGCCGACCATGGCGTCGACTTCGGCGCGCGCGGCCTCGCGCCGGGCGATGGTGCCGTAAGGGCCGTCACCCGCCAGTTCGGCACGGCCCATCAGCCGGGCGAGACGCTCGAAGATCTTGTCGTTGGTGCAGGCGATCGCGACCCAGCGGCCGTCCTTCGTCGGATAGTGGCTGTGCGGCACCGCGTTCACCGTGCCCGCGCCCATGCGCTGCCGCACGAAGCCGCCCTGCTGATAGGCGGGCGCCAGCTCGTCGAGGATGCGGAAGATGCTCTCGTAGAGGCCGATGTCGACCACCTGTCCAATCCCGGTCTGTTCCCGCGCCCGCAGCGCCAGAAGCACGCCGATGACGCCGTACATGCCCGACATGTAATCGGCGAGCGTCGCCGAGCCGGGCGTCACCGGCTCCCGGTCCGGATGGCCGGCGAGGAACGAGATGCCGCCGAACGCATTGGCGATGCGCCCGAAGCCGGGCAGCTCGCGCATCGGCCCGGTCTGGCCGTAGGCAGATACCCTAAGCATCACCAGCGCCGGGTTCTCGGCCGACAGCACGTCCCAGCCCAGGCCCCAGCTTTCGAGCGTGCCGGGCTGGAAGTTCTCGCACAGCACGTCGGCCTCGCGCACGAGGCGCTTGAGCAGGTCCGCGCCTTCGGGCGTGCGCAGATCGAGCGTCACCGGCTTCTTGTTGCGGCTCTCGCTCAGCCAGACCAGCGAATCGCCGCACTCGGTAGGCGTGCCGAAGCGGCGCAGCGGATCGCCGATCGTCGGCAACTCGACCTTGATCACCTCGGCGCCGAACTCGCCCATCAGGGTGGCGCAGTAGGGCGCGGCGATGAAGGTGGCCAGGTCCAGCACGCGGACACCGGCGAGCGGACGGGGATCGGATGATTCGAACATGGGGCAACTCGCGGGAGTGAACGTCGCAGGCGGGGATACACGCTCGGCGCGGGATTTCCTACCATCGGCGCGCGGATGCGGCGATGATCGCGGCGTCTTTCGGGAGGGAGGAACCATGGATCTGGGCATTGCGGGCCGCAAGGCGATCATCAATGGCGGCAGCGCCGGCATGGGCAAGGGCAGCGCCAGGGCGCTGGCGATGGAGGGCGTCGACATCTGGCTGGTGGCGCGCGGCGAGGAGCGGCTGAACGCGGCCGCCGCCGAGATCGCGCGCGAGGCGAACGCCAGGGTGACGCCCGTCGTCGCCGACCACAGCACGGCGGAAGGCCGGGCGAAAATCCTCGCCGCCTGTCCCGAGCCCGACATCCTGGTGATGACCTGTGCGCCGCCGCCGCAGACCGGCGACTACCGCACCATCACCGTCGACGACTGGACCTCGGGCCTCGCCACCACCCTGCTCAGCCCGGTCGAGATGATGAAGGCGACCATCGACGGCATGGTCGAGCGCAAGTTCGGGCGGATCGTCAACATCGCCACCGGCGCCGCGAAATATCCGGCCGAGATCCGCATCCTGTCGGGCGCGCCGCGCGCCGCGCTGGTCAACTACACCGTCGCGGTGGCCAAGAAGGTGGCGAAGCACAACGTGATCATCAACAACATCCTGCCGGGCATGTTCCACACCGCCACCATCCACGACCGCATGACCGAGCGGGCGCGCGAGAACGGCACGTCCTACGACGAGGAGGTACAGAAATTCGTCCGCGACTGGCGCATTCCCGCCGGCAAGTTCGGCGACCCGGACGATCTCGGCGCGTTCTGCGCCCTGTTCTGCAGCAAGTACGCCAGCTTCACCGTGGGCCAGAGCCTGGTGATCGACGGGGGATTGATCAACTCCACGTTCTGATGTTTAGCTATTGCTAAAGGTTGGGCCATGAACTATATCAGGCACAAGGGACAAAACTCGGAAGAGGAGTATTGGTCCATGCTGCGCGACAACGGCTTGCCATCCCTGGAACGGATCGAGCTGTTCCGCCGCGTCTCCCAGGTCGATGCCGGCGAGCGCTCGGCGGACAGCGTGGGCGCGCTGGAGCCGAAGGGCGAATTCTACACGTGGTCGAGCGGGATGTTCGATACGGCGCAGGGCAAGCGGGGCATGTGGCTTGCCTTCGGCTCGGACCTGGGCGGCGTCACCGTGTTCCGCGCGTCCCCAGCCTTCACGGGCGGTCCGCGCGAGCATGAGGTGGCGGTATTGTTGTCGCGCGACCGTCTGAAGAACGGAGAACGGGTATGAGCACGACCCCGCTATCGGATCTCTCGAACCTGTCCACGGACGACGTCGCCGAACTGCTGGGCGTCGAGCGCGCGGACGTCGAATTGGCCGACGCGACCATCGCCCTCGTCGAACGCTACGCTGGGGCGATCACCAGGATGCGCGACCAGCGGGGCCTCAGCCGGGCGGACCTGGCCCGGCTGCTTGGCCTGTCGCCGGGCAGGGTGACGCAACTCGAGAGCGGCGAGATCCGTCATGCCGTCAACCTCAAGACGCTGGCCGAGATCGCCCACAAGCTGGACTTCGACCTGGACATCACCCTCCACGACCGGCGCGATGCTCTCGCCGACGACCAATTGGTCGCCGCTGACGTCGATGAGGCGCTGGGGGTCCCTCTGGTCAGCGTGCCGCTAGGCGTCGCCACCGTGGCGCAGGTCGCGTGCATGAACGAGGCGCAGGCGGCCTTGTTCACCTGGCGGCTAGCCCGGAAGATCACGGAAGCTCACCCCGAGGCGGCCGACGAGACCTTCGTGCTGCAGGCCGCCGCACTGGTCGAGGAGGAGGAAGGAAGCGCCTCGCTCGCCAATGGCTGATCCGGCTGCCGTGGCAGCAGGCACCGAGTACGACTCGCGCACCCCGCCGCCCAGGAGCTGGTGGATGCCGCGCGTGGCCGTTGCCGTCATCGTCGTCGCTCTGTTTTCGCTGTCCGGCTGGAAGTCGACGTTGCTTGGTGGCCTGGTCGCGCCGGCATGCGGCGTCGCCGGCTCGCTGTGGGTGCTGATGGGCGCCTGGTGCTCGATCAAGGTGCGCGAGGAACTGACTCGGCTGGCGCTCGTCCCGCTCGGCGACGCCGGCGTTCGCGCCATGACCGAGGAACTTGCCCGCGAGAAGAACGGCGAGATGATCGGCCTGCTCAGTAAGGAATGGCGCCACTACATCCACGGCGTATTGTTGCTCTGCGTTTCCTTCGGCATCGACCTTGCGGACAGGGTCGGCGCCTGGGCAGCCTCGATGGCGGCCCGATGAGCACCCCTATGACCAAGCCGGACGCCAGCCAGATCACCGACGCCGCCACTTCGCTGGAGCGGCGCGTCGCCGCGACCATCGCCGACATGCGCGGACGGCGGGGGCTCAGCCAGGGCGAGCTGGCCGCGCTGCTGGGTGTGCCGGCCACACGCGTCGGCAGTCTCGAGAGCGGCGGGGCCGGGCAGGCCGCGAGTCTGGCGATGCTCGCCGAGATCGCCCACAGGCTGAATTTCCATGTGACGCTGGGGCTTCACGACCGGGAGGCGCCGGCCGTCGCCGACGATCTGGCGCTGGATCGCGCCGCCGCGCCGGCAGCGACGCTGTCGACCGTCTCGCTCGACGATGGCCTCGATCTGGGGTCCGCGGCGGACATCTTCCCCGGGGATGACGGCGCCGTCACCATCCCCGACGAGCCTGTCCACAATTTCCTGCTGGACGACGGGGTGGCCGGCATGACGCCGCCGAAACCGAAGGACGACACCTTCTCGCCCGCTCCCGGGGACGACGGCTTCAGCGACGGGATGGGGAACTAGCGCCGAGGCTTGCCCGATCCCGCCAGCGCATACAGCGCCTGGTTGCCGCGGTGCCAGTCGGCGGTCAGCTTGAAGCGGTCGATGCGCCAGCCATCCGCCGTCCGCGCCAGCCCGAAATCATAGTGGCCGCCGAGGGTGACCGTGTCGTCGCCCTGGTCGTTCACCAGCAGGTGCTCGGCCCTTACGCGGACACTCACCGTAGCCCGATCGCCCATTATGTCGAACACGTAATTGCTCAGCAGGTGCTGGGTGGCGTCGAAGCCGCGCAGGAACGGCTCGATGCCGGCCGCCCAGTCGGCCGCCTTCACCGTGACCGGCGGCTGGCCGTTGAACGCCGACAGGTCGTATTCGCATTCCTCCGCGAACGCTGCCCGGTACAGCGCCATGTCGATGGTGTCGACGGCGACGGCGAACCGGTTCACCGCGTCGCGCAGGTCCTCGCGGTCCTTCAGTGCCTGCAGGTCGGTCATCTCGAACCCCTTTTTCACCGGCCGGCGCCGCGGCGCTTGCCCCGAGTCGGCCGGGATGGCACCTTGCCTCAAACCGGCATCGTGTTTCGAGGGGGAAATCACCGGCCAGGATGACCATCGACATCTTCCTGCAGCAACTGGTCAACGGGCTCACGCTCGGCGCCTTCTATGGCCTGATCGCCCTCGGCTACACGATGGTGTACGGCATCATCGGCATGATCAACTTCGCCCATGGCGACATCTACATGATCGGCGCCTTCGTCTCGCTGATCGGCTTTCTGCTGTTCAGCACGGTCGGCGTCTCGTCGGTGCCGCTCGCCATCCTGCTGGTGCTGGTGCTCGCCATGTTCTTTACCGCCTGCTACGGCTGGGCGGTGGAGCGCATAGCCTACCGGCCGCTCAGGGGATCGCCGCGGCTGGCGCCGCTGATCTCGGCCATCGGCATGTCGATCCTGCTGCAGAACTACGTCCAGATCACCCAGGGCGCGCGGGTCAAGCCGCTGCAGCCCATGGTCGAGGGCGCCTACCGCATCACCTTGGGGCCGGACGCCCATCTCAACGTCAGCGTGCTGCAGGGCGTGATCATCGCGCTCACCCTGGTGCTGATGCTGGCCTTCTCCTGGCTGATCCGCAGCACCTCGCTCGGCCGGGCGCAGCGGGCGACCCAGCAGGACATGACCATGGCCGGGCTGCTCGGCGTCAACGTCAACCGCACCATTTCCATCACCTTCGTGATGGGCGCGGCGCTCGCCGCCGTCGCCGGCATGATGGCGACGCTCTATTACGGGGTGATCGACTTCTACATCGGCTTCATCGCCGGCATCAAGGCGTTCACCGCGGCCGTGCTCGGCGGCATCGGGTCATTGCCCGGCGCCATGCTGGGCGGCCTGCTGATCGGCCTGATCGAGTCCTTCTGGCCGGTGTTCTTCAGCCTGGAATACCGCGACGTGGCGGTGTTCGGCATGCTGGTGCTGGTGCTGATCTTCCGGCCCACGGGCCTGCTCGGCCGCCCCGAGATCGAGAAGGTCTGAGCGGATGGACGAGACTCGAGCCCGCCTGCCCATGACCGCTATGGTGAAGGACGCGGGCATGGCGGCGGGCGTGGCGGCGCTGCTGGCGATTCCGCTGCTGGGGTTCCGCCTGGAGGACTCCGTGCGCGGCCTCAGCCTGGGGTACCGCTGGACCTGGATCGTCTACGCCGCTGCCGCCGTGTTCTCGGGGCGGCTCTTGCTGGGCGTCGCGGCCCGCGCGGCCGTGCCCGCGCTGCGGCGCTGGATCGCCGCCAAGGGGGTGACGCGCCGGCTGCCCGGCGACCTGAACGTCAAGGTCGGCTGGGGCCTCGGCATCTTCGCGGCGCTGATCCCGGTGCTGTTCTTCTGGGACCTGCGGGTGATCGACGTGGTCACCGTCATCCTGCTCTACACCATGCTCGGATGGGGGCTGAACATCGTCGTCGGCCTCGCCGGCCTGCTCGACCTGGGCTATGTGGCGTTCTACGCCATCGGCGCCTACACCTACGCGCTGCTGTCGGTGAATTTCGGCTTCTCTTTCTGGGTCTGCCTGCCGCTCGCCGCCATGGCGTCGCTGACGCTGGGCGTGTTGCTGGGCTTTCCGGTGCTGCGGCTGCGGGGCGACTACCTGGCGATCGTCACCCTCGGCTTCGGCGAGATCATTCGCGTGATCCTGCTCAACTGGGCCGAGGTGACCGGCGGGCCAAACGGCATCATGCAGATTCCCGGTCCGACCCTGTTCGGGCTCGACTTCAAGTACAACGCCGCGCCGGGCACCGGCTTCGCCGAGTTTCTCGGCCTGCCCTACGACCGCGCCTACGGCATGATCTTCCTCTACTACGTGATCTTCCTGCTGGCGCTCGCCACCACCCTGTTCGCCCAGCGGATGCGGCGGCTGCCCACGGGCCGCGCCTGGGAGGCGCTGCGCGAGGACGAGATCGCCTGCCGCAGCCTGGGCATCAACCCGGTCACGGTGAAGCTGTCGGCCTTCGCCATCGGCGCCTCCTTCGCCGGCCTCGCCGGCGTATTCTTCGCCACGCGCCAGGGCCTGGTGACGCCCGAGAGCTTCACCTTCATCGAATCCGCCACCATCCTCGCCATCGTGGTGCTGGGCGGCATGGGCAGCCAGATGGGCATCGTGCTGGCCGCGGTGCTGCTGGTCGGCCTGCCCGAATGGGCCCGCGACCTGCGCGAATACCGCATGCTGGCCTTCGGCGCCGCGATGGTGCTGATCATGCTGTGGCGGCCGCAGGGCCTGCTGTCGCACCGCTCGCCCACGGTGACGCTGGGCCCGGGCAAGGCGCAGGCCGCCGCATGAGCCTGCTGCTCGACGTCGACCACCTCACCATGCGCTTCGGCGGCCTCACCGCCATCAGCGACCTCAGCTTCCAGGCCCGGCGCGGCGAGATCACCGCCATCATCGGCCCCAACGGCGCCGGCAAAACCACGGTGTTCAACTGCCTCACCGGGTTCTACCGGCCCAGTGTCGGCAAGCTGGAGCTGGCGCACGAGAACGGCCGGCATTTCCTGCTCGAGCGCATGCCCGACTTCCGCATCGCCCGCGACGCCCGGGTGGTGCGCACCTTCCAGAACATCCGTCTGTTCACCGGCATGAGCGTGCTGGAGAACCTGGTCGTCGCCCAGCACCTGGCGCTCACCCGCGCCTCGGGCTACGCCATCGCCGGGCTGCTGCACCTGCCGGTCTACCGCGACGCCGAACGCAAGGCGGTGGAGCTGGCGCGGTACTGGCTCGACAAGACCGCGCTCACGCCGTTCGCCGACATCCAGGCCGGCAGCCTGCCCTACGGGTCGCAGCGGCGGCTCGAGATCGCGCGCGCCCTGTGCGCCGGACCGGTGCTGCTGTGCCTCGACGAGCCCGCCGCCGGCCTGAACCCGCGCGAATCCGACGAGCTGTCCGACCTGCTGCTCGACATAAGGCGCGAGCACGGCCTGTCGATCCTGCTGATCGAGCACGACATGAGCGTGGTGATGCAGATCTCGGATCACGTGGTGGTGCTCGATCACGGCGCCTGCATCGCCAAGGGCGCGCCGGCCGAAGTGCGGGCCAATCCGGCGGTGATCAGCGCCTATCTGGGCACGCCCGAGGACGAGGCCTTCGCCCTGAAGGGCGGCGTGTGATGCTCCAGGTGCGCGGCCTCACCACCGGATACGGACGCATCGAGGCGCTGCACGGCATCGACATCGACGTCGCCGCCGGCGAGATCATGACCCTGGTCGGGGCCAACGGCGCGGGCAAGACCACGCTGTTGATGAGCATCTGCGGCCGACCCCGCGCCTGGGCCGGCAGCATCGTCTTCGAGGGCGAGGACATCACCGGCCTCGAGCCGCACGAGATCGTCCGCCGCGGCATCTCCCACGTGCCCGAAGGCCGCCACGTCTTCCCGCGCATGAGCGTGCTGGAGAACCTGCAGATGGGCGGCTATGCGGCCGATCCGAAGCACTTTGCCTCGGACCTGGAGCGGGTGCTCGTCCTGTTTCCCCAGCTCAAACCGCGCCTGTCGCAGCGCGGCGGCACTCTGTCGGGCGGCGAGCAGCAGATGCTCGCCATGGGCAGGGCGCTGATCTCGCGGCCGCGGCTGCTGCTGCTCGACGAGCCGTCGCTGGGCCTGGCGCCGCTGATCGTGCGGCAGGTGTTCGAGATCATCGGCGCCATCAACCGCGACGAGAACATGACCGTGTTCCTGATCGAGCAGAACGCCTACCAGGCGCTGAAGCTTGCCCACCGCGCCGCCATCCTGGTCAACGGCGCGGTCACGCTGCGCGGCACCGGCGCCGAACTGCTCGCCGATCCGGCGGTGCAGGCCGCCTATCTGGAGGGCGCCGCGCCGGCGCCGGGAGGCGGGGGATGAGCTGGCACGACGTCTTCGGCACCACGCCCGGCGTCTCGGTCGCCGTGACCCTCGTCTTCATGGGCGGCTGCGCGGTGATGGCCGGCCGGTCGCTGGCCGCGCTGTGGCGGCCGTGGTGGGCCACCGTTCCCTACATGGCGCTGCTGGCGCTGGCCGACCGCTTCCTGATCTATGCGCTGTTCGGCGGCGAGCTCCTGTCCGTCAGCGGCTACCTGATCGATGCCGCCGCGCTGATGGCGATCGCGATTCTGTCCTATCTCGGGGCGCGCGCCGGGCTGATGGTCAGGCAGTATCCCTGGCTGTTCGAGCGCCTCGGACCGTTTGCCTGGCGCAGGAAGCACAAGACATGACACGATCGCCGCGCAGCCGCCCGCCTTGCAGTCACCCTGCCAGCTTGTATGCTCTGCGCCCAAGCCACGCCAACCACCAGCCATACGGGTTTCAGCCATGAGCCGATTCAAGCTAGCCGCCGTCGCATTTCTCGCTGCCGGCCTCCTGGCCGCGTGCGGCAAGGAGGACGAGATCGTCATCGGCGTCGCCGGTCCGATGACCGGCTCCGAGGCCTCCATCGGCGAGCAGATGCGCAAGGGCGCCGAGAAGGCCGTCGCCGACATCAACGCGGCCGGCGGCATCCTCGGCAAGCAGGTCCGTCTGGTGCAGGGCGACGACGTATGCGATCCCAAGCAGGCGGTGAGCGTGGCCAACGACTTCGTGTCCAAGGGCGCGGTGTTCGTCGCCGGCCACTACTGCTCGGGCGCCTCGATCCCGGCCTCCGACGTCTATGCCAGCGCCGGCATCGTCCAGATCTCGCCCGCCTCGACCAATCCCGAGTTCACCGAGCGCGGCCTGAAGAACGTGTTCCGCGTCTGCGGCCGCGACGACGCCCAGGGCCCGACGGCCGCCGACTACATCGCGGCGAAGTTCCCCGACGGCAAGATCGCGGTGGTCGACGACAAGTCCACCTACGGCAAGGGCCTCGCCGACCAGTTCCGCGCGGCGCTCGAGGCCAAGGGCATCATGCCGGTGCTGGTCGAGTCCATCACCGCCCGCGAGACCGACTACAGCGCGCTGGTCACCAAGCTGCGCCAGGCGGGCGCGACCATCGTCTATTTCGGCGGCTACAAGACCGAGGCGGGCCTGATCGTGCGCCAGATGCACGGCGCCGGGGTGCAGGCCACGCTGGTCGGCGGCGACGCGCTGGTGACCGAGGAATTCTGGACCATCACCGGCGACGCGGGCGCCGGCACGCTGATGACATTCGGACCGGATCCGCGGCTGCTGCCCCAGAACGAGGCGCTGGTGGCGGCCTTCCGCGCCGAGAACTACGAGCCCGAGGCCTACACCCTTTACACCTACGCCTCGATCCAGGCGTGGGCGCAGGCGGCCGCCAAGGCGGGCGCGACCGATGTCGGCAAGGTGGGCGATGCGCTGCGCCAGGGCACTTTCGAGACGGCGCTGGGCACCATCGACTTCGACGACAAGGGCGACAATTCGGCGCCCGGCTACGTGTTCTACGTCTGGAAGGACGGCAAGTACGTCTATGCGGACTAGGCCGCGCTGATGCAGGACGCGCAGGACCTCGACGCCGCCGATCGCCGCCGCCCGTTGCGGCGGCTCTACGCCTGGACCATCCGCAACGCACAGGGACGCCACGCCTGGGCCAGCCTGGCGGGCGTGTCCTTCGCCGAGAGCTCGTTCTTTCCGATCCCTCCCGACGTCATGCTCATCCCCATGGCGCTGGCGGACCGCAGGCGCGCGCTGCTCCTGGCCGCGTGGTGCACGCTCGCCTCGGTCATCGGCGGCGCGTTCGGTTACGCCATCGGCGCGTTCCTGTTCGAATCCGTGGGATCGTGGCTGATCAATCTCTACGGCTACCAGGACAAGCTGGTGGAGTTCCGGGCGCTTTACGCCGAATGGGGCATATGGATCGTGCTGATCGCCGCGGTCACGCCGATCCCCTACAAGCTGATCACCATCGCGTCGGGCTTCGCATTCTACAATTTCCCCCTGTTCATGCTGTGCTCCCTCGTCGGGCGCGGCGCGCGCTTCTTCACGGTGGCGGGCCTGATCTACCTGTTCGGCGATCCGATCCGCACCTTCATCGAGAAGTACCTGGAATGGCTGACCATCGGACTGTTCGTGCTGCTGGTGCTGGGCTTCGCGCTGATCCGGTACGCCTTCTGACGCCATGAACAGCATCGGGAAATCGCTGGTATGGGTGCTCGTCGCGCTGGTCGGCGCGGGCTCGCTGGCGATCGTCGCGCTCAGCCGGGGCGAGCACGTCAACGCCATGTGGCTGGTGATCGCCGCCGCCTGCGTCTACCTGATCGCCTACCGCTTCTACGGCCTGTTCATCGCGCAGCGGGTCCTGAGGGTCGACAGGAACCGGCATACGCCCGCCGTGCTGCACAACGACAGCCTCGACTACGTCCCGATCGACAGATACGTGCTGTTCGGCCACCACTTCGCGGCGATCGCGGGGGCGGGACCGCTGGTCGGCCCCGTGCTGGCGGCGCAGATGGGCTACCTGCCCGGCGTGCTGTGGATCCTGGCCGGCGTGGTGTTCGCCGGGGCGGTGCAGGACTTCGTCATCCTGTTCCTGTCGGTGCGCCGCGACGGCCGCTCGCTGGGCGACATGATCAAGTCGGAGCTGGGCACCGTCCCCGGAATCATCGCCATGTTCGGCGTGCTGATGATCCTGATCATCCTGCTCGCCGTGCTCGCCCTCGTGGTGGTGAAGGCGCTGGCGATCAGCCCGTGGGGCACGTTCACCGTCGTCGCCACCATTCCAATCGCCGTGCTGATGGGCGTCTACGGACGCTACATCCGGCCCGGCCGGATCGGCGAGATGTCGCTGATCGGCTTCGTGCTGCTGATCGCCTCCATCGTCTACGGCCAGCACGTGGCCGAGAGCCCGGTGCTGGCGCCGCTGTTCACCTGGTCGGGCGAGACCCTCGCCATCGCGCTGATGGCGTATGGCGCCGTCGCCGCGGTGCTGCCGGTCTGGCTGCTTCTGGCGCCGCGCGACTACCTGTCTACCTTCCTCAAGATCGGCACCATCCTGGCGCTGGCGCTGGGCATCTGCTTCGTCATGCCCGACCTGAAGATGCCCGCGGTCAGCCGCTTCATCGACGGCACCGGGCCGGTGTTCTCCGGCAGCCTGTTCCCGTTCCTGTTCATCACCATCGCCTGCGGCGCGGTCTCGGGCTTCCACGCGCTGGTCGCCTCCGGCACCACCCCCAAGATGCTTGAAAACGAGGTCCAGGCCCGGTTCATCGGCTACGGCGCCATGCTGGCGGAATCCTTCGTCGCGGTGATGGCGCTGATCGCCGCCTGCGTGCTCGATCCCGGCGTCTACTTCGCCATGAACAGCCCGGCGGCGCTGATCGGCACCACGCCCGAGGCCGTCGCGGCCACCATTTCCGGATGGGGCTTCGCCGTGACGCCCGAGACGCTGCGGCAGGTGGCGCACGATATCGGCGAGGGCACCATCCTCTCCCGCGCTGGCGGAGCGCCGACGCTCGCGGTCGGCATGGCGCACATCCTGTCGGCCGCCATCGGCGGCCAGGCGTTGACGGCGTTCTGGTATCACTTCGCCATCCTGTTCGAGGCGCTGTTCATCCTCACCACCATCGACGCCGGCACGCGGGTCTGCCGGTTCCTGATCCAGGACATGATCGGCGCGGCGATCCCGCCGCTGAAGGACACCCGCTCATGGACGGGCAATTTGCTGGCCACCGGCCTCGCGGTCGCGGCATGGGGCTACTTCCTTTACCAGGGCGTGATCGACCCGCTCGGCGGCATCAATACCCTGTGGCCGCTGTTCGGCATCGCCAACCAGATGCTGGCGGCGATCGCGCTGATCCTCGCCACCGTTGTGCTGGTGAAGATGAAGCGCGAGCGCTACGCCTGGGTCACCGGCGCGCCGTGCCTGTGGCTGCTGGTGTGCACGCTGACCGCCGGCTGGCAGAAGATGTTCCACGACAATCCGGCCATCGGATTCCTCGCCCATGCCCGGAAGTTCTCCGACGCGCTGGCGTCCGGACAGTTGCTCGCCCCTGCCATGAACGCGGAGCAGATGAATCGGATCATCTTCAATGATATAGTCGACGCCAGCCTGTGCGGCCTGTTCATGGCGGTCGTGCTGGCCATGCTGGTCGCGGGGGCGATCAGCATCCGCCGGGCACTGGCGGACCCGATGCCGAGCGCGCGCGAAACCCTGGAGGGGACCTATGCGTGATTATCGGAGTTACAGCAGCTACCTGGCGCGCGCGGCGCGGCTGATGGTCGGGCTGCCGGACTACGATCTCTACGTCCTGCACCGCAGGATCCACCATCCCGACGAACCCGTCATGACCCGCGAGCAGTTCTTTCGCGATCGCCAGGACCGCCGCTATGGCGGCGGCGGGATCTCGCGGTGCTGCTGACGGTTCATCGGGCGTTGCCTGCGTGACTGAAAACGGTACAGTCGCCGCTGCCGGGTGCCCGCGGGGCGTTCTCCGGAGAGCCGGCCGCCGCCTCGCCCTTGGCCCGCGCCAACACTAGTATCCGGACCCCAGTGCATTGACCTCCGATACCCAGAAGCCTTCGACGCTTAAGCTCGCCATCGCCGCCGTCGGCGTCGTGTTCGGCGACATCGGCACCAGCCCGCTCTACACCATGAAGGAAAGCTTCGCCGGGCCGCACCCGCTGGCGCTCGACGTGCTGCATGTCATGGGCGTGCTGTCGCTGATCTTCTGGTCGGTGACGCTGATCGTGTCGTTCAAATACGTCATCCTGATGATGCGGGCCGACAACAAGGGCGAGGGGGGCAGCCTGGCGCTGCTGACCCTGGCCAGCCATTTCACCCAGGGCACCCGCGCCGTGCCGGTCGTCGCCCTGCTGGGCATCTTCGCCGCGGCGCTGTTCTACGGCGACAGCATGATCACGCCGGCCATCTCCGTGCTCAGCGCGGTCGAAGGACTCGAGGTGGTGGCGCCTGCGCTCGACAGCTACATCGTGCCGATCACCGTGGTCATCCTGATCGTGCTGTTCGTGATCCAGAAATACGGCACCGCCGCCATGGGCCGGCTGTTCGGGCCCGTCACGGTGATCTGGTTCCTGACGCTTGCGGTGCTGGGCGTCGCCAGCATCGTCGAGCATCCGGAAATCCTTTGGGCGCTCAATCCGGCCCACGCGGTGCGGTTCTTCATCCACGACCAGTGGCTGGCGTTCCTCGCTCTCGGCTCGGTCGTGCTGGCGCTCACCGGCGCCGAGGCGCTTTATGCCGACATGGGCCATTTCGGCCGCCCGCCGATCCGCCGCGCCTGGTTCTACCTGGTGTTCCCGGCGCTGATGCTGAACTATTTCGGCCAGGGTGCGCTGCTGATCAGCGAGCCTTCCGCCCTCGACAACCCGTTCTACCGGCTGGCGCCGGAATGGGCCCAGTGGCCGGTGCTGGCGCTCGCCACGCTGGCGACCATCATCGCCTCGCAGGCGGTGATCTCGGGCGCCTTCTCGGTCACCCGCCAGGCGGTGCAGCTGGGCTATTTGCCGCGGCTCAAGGTGCGGCATACCTCGGAGGCCGAGATCGGCCAGATCTACGTGCCCTTCGTCAACTGGGCGCTGCTGATCGCGGTGGTGCTGCTGGTGCTGGGCTTCGGCTCGTCGACCAACCTGGCCGCCGCGTACGGCGTCGCCGTCACCGGCACCATGTTCATCGACACGCTGCTGCTGTCCTTCGTCATGCTGCTGGGCTGGAAGATCGCCCGCTGGAAGGCCTTCGTCCTGCTCGGCGTGTTCGTGGTCGTCGACCTGTCGTTCCTGGGCGCCAACCTGACCAAGATCCCCGACGGCGGCTGGTTCCCGCTGTTCGCCGGCCTTGCCCTGTTCGTGCTGCTCACCACCTGGAAGCGGGGCCGGCAGCTGGTGCGCGCCGGCCAGGCCCGCGACTCCATCCCGGTCGAGACCTTCATGTCGTCGCTGTCGGCCAAGATCCCCCGGGTGCAGGGCGCGGCGGTCTACATGTCGGGCAATTCCGACGGCGTGCCGCACGCGCTGCTGCACAATCTTAAGCACAACAAGGTGCTGCATGAGATGAACGTGTTCATGACCATGCAGATCGAGGAAGTGCCGCGTCTCGACAACGAGGAAGCCATGGAGGTCACCGAGCTGGCCGACGGCTTCTACCGGGTCGTCTACCACTACGGCTTCCTGCAGTATCCCGATGTGCCCCGCGCGCTACGCCTCGCCGGCGCGCGCGGCCTCAAATGCAACATGATGCAGACGTCGTTCTTCCTCGGCCGCGAGACCGTGATCCCAAGCCCGCGGCCCGGCATGGCCATGTGGCGCGAGGTGCTGTTCGCCTGGATGACCCGCAACGCCACCAGCGCCATGGACTTCTTCGAAATACCCGCCAACCGGGTGGTCGAACTGGGCTCCCAGATCGAGATCTAGGTTGATGGTCCACCAGGGTGAGCCGGTTCATCCGCTTGCACTGTCTCGATAGCAGGGCTTCCTAGCCACCCTCTCCTTTGTCACCCCGGACTTGTTCCCATAGGCGTCAACTTAGTGGGCCACACCCTTGGAGACTGTCATCCCCGCCTCGCGCGGGGATCCATCTCGCCGCCGGCAAGTTGCGAGCAAATTTGCCCGGCCGCTCCTGCGGGCGCCGACAACTTGCCTGCATCCACATGGGTCCCCGCTCGCGCTTCGCTTGGCGGGGATGACAAGCAAGGGAAGTCGAGCGCCCAAGTTGACGCCTATGGGACTTGTTCCGGGGTCTGTCTCAACGCGGGATGGACTATTCGCAATCCCAACAAATCTCGCGCTCGCAGAGGCACGGATGGATTTGAGAGGAGCAAGCGCGGCCTCGTCACGCGGTGGCACAGACCCCGGAACAAGTCCGGGGTGACAAAGGAAAGGGGTGGGCCGAACCTGCGCTTCCTCAGTAATTCGGCGCGGTGTCGTCTTCCTTCGACGGCCGGCGCGGCGGCGGCCTGGGCTTCGCCGGATCAAGACAGCGGTGATCGCGCAGCACGGCGAATTCCTCGCATTCCCTGCCGTCGGGGAGGCGGCATACGCCCTGGTCGCCTGCCGTGGTGCCGGTGTGAATGACGCTGGTGCCGCCGATCTTCACGCAGTTGATCGCCGCCGGGTTGGGCATGCCGGCGAACGGATCGGCCGCCGAGACCAGGGTGACGTTGCCCGCGCCGGCGATCTCGGCGAGGCCGGGGCCGAGCAGCCGCAGGGCGTAGTCGCTCGCCTTCAGGAAGGCGCGGCGCTGGAACTCCAGACTGTCCGGGTTCAGCTCGATCACCGTGTCGTCGGGATCGGCGGCGCTGCCGCGCAGCGTGGTCCACGAGCCCTCGGCCACCATCGGATCGGCCGACTTGCCCAGATAGGTCTCGATCAGCACATAGCTGCCCTCGGCGGTGCCCTCGTCCTTCTGGATCAGGGTCAAGGAGGTCTCGATCCCCTGGCAGTCGGCGCAGGGCAGCGTGCCCTTGAATTCGCCCAGCAACACCGGCACGTCGGGCGGACCCAGCGGCTGCGCATGGGCGACCGCGGCGAAAACCAGGGCGGCGGCCAGCACGCCCGCTCGCGACAGCATTCCCGTCATGAACCCCTCCGTGTTGCCCCGCCCCACGCTACGCCAATACGCAAAACGCCGCTAGGCGTGACGGGCCGGATTCCCCGGCGCGCGCGAATGCACTAGAATCTCCCCGAATGACCGACCAGACCTATGTCCTGCCGCGACCCTGGATCGACCGGATGCCCGGGTCGGCGGTGTTCTTCGAGCACCGCGTCTTCCTTTTCTTCTTCCTCGGATTCGCGTCGGGCCTGCCCTTCGTGCTGCCGTTCGGCACGCTCACCTACTGGCTGACCGCGGCCGGTACCGACAAGGGCGAGGTGGGCCTGTTCACCCTGGCGACGCTGCCCTTCGCGTTCAAGTTCGTCTGGGCACCGATCATCGACCGGCTGCCGTTCCCGGCCTTGACCCGGATGCTGGGCCGCCGGCGCGGGTGGCTGCTCGCGATCCAGATCTGCCTGATCGGCGCCATCCTGCTGATGGCGGCCTCCGATCCGGGGCCCGGGCATCTCGTGCTGACCGCCGTCGCGGCGGTGCTGGTGGCGTTTTTCTCGGCCAGCCAGGACATCGTCATCGACGGCCTGCGCATCGAACTGCTCGACGAGCGCCAGCAGGGCGCCGGGGTCGCGGCCTACACCACCGGCTACCGCATCGCCATGCTGATCACGGCGAGCGGCATCCTCATCGTCGCCGGACTCGCCGGCTGGGAAATCGCCTACGCCTCGGTCGCGCTGCTCATGCTGGTCGGCGTCGCCGCCACGCTCGCCACGCCGGAGCCGGCGGTCGACAGCGCCGCCATCGAGCGGGAGGAGCAGCAGGCGGAAGCGTATCTCGAACGCCAGGGCGGCCTGCCGCCGGCGCTCGCCGGCGTGGCGGCGTGGTTCTACACCGCCGTCGCCTCGCCCTTCCTCGAATTCTTCCGCCGTTTCGGCCCTTTCTCCGTCGTCATCCTGGCGCTGGTGCTGTTCTACAAGCTGGGCGACACGCTGGCCTCGATGATGACCGGTCCGTTCTATCTGGAGCTGGGGTTCTCGCTGGAGCAGGTCGGCCTGATCAGCAAGCCGGTCGGCCTCGTCGCCACCATCGTCGGCGCCGTGCTCGGCGGCGTCATGGTCCACCGGCTGGGGGTGATGCGAAGCCTGTGGATCGGGGGCATCGCCCAGCTGTTCTCCAACTTCACATATGTGCTGCTGGCCTGGGCGGGGAACGACCCTTGGGTGCTGGGAGCGGTCATCGGTATCGAGAACTTCGCCAGCGGCATGGGGATCACCGCGTTCATCGCCTACATGTCCGGCCTGTGCAACGTGGCCTACACGGTCACCCAGTACGCGCTGCTCACCTCGCTGATGAATGTGGGCCGCACCCTGCTGTCGGCGCCGTCGGGCTATCTCGCCGAGGCGGTGAGCTGGCCGGTGTTCTTCAGCCTCACGGCGCTCGCGGCGGTCCCCGGACTGCTGCTGCTGTTGTGGGTGACACGGCGTTTCGGAACGGTTACCAAGCCGCCTCCGGCGCTTAATTGAAAGTTCATGCCCGGCTTCACCGCTTTGTGATAAGGTCGCCCGGTCACTCTGGGGAAGCCACAACAACATAGGTGTTGTCATCGCTGTTCTAGCCACCAGACCGGCTCAGCTCGAAGTGCGTTTAGCCCAGGACGAAGCTGAGATCATAGCCGCGCAACACCTACGCTACCGGGTCTTCTACGAAGAGCTCGGCGCTGCGGCGAGTGCCGAAATGGCCCGCGACAAGCGGGATTTCGACGAATTCGACCCCGTCTGCGACCACCTGCTGGTGATCGACCATTCGCTGCCCGTCGACGAGGCGGTGGTGGGCACCTACCGCCTGCTGCGCGAGGAGGTGGCGATCGCCAATGACGGCTTCTACTCGGCGTCCGAGTACGATCTCAGCCCCATGTTCATGGGCCGCGACGAGACCATGGCGCGCCAGCATGGCCAGTTCCTCGAACTGGGCCGCTCGTGTGTGCGCGCCGAGTACCGCTCGAACGCCACCATCCAGTTCCTGTGGAAGGGCATCGCCGAATACGTCTACGACCACAAGGTGTCGTATCTGTTCGGCTGCGCCAGCCTGCCCGGCACCGACGTCGAGGCCCACGCCGAGGCGCTATCCTACCTCTACCACCACTTCCGCGCCCCCGAGGAGCTGTGCGTCTACGCGGTGCCGTCGCGGCACGTGGAGATGAACATGATGCCGGCCGACCAGATCCGCGAACGGGATGTGGTCAAGGAACTGCCGCCGCTGATCAAGGGCTATCTGCGCTGCGGCTGCTACATCGGCGACGGAGCGGTGGTCGACAAGCAGTTCGGCACCACCGACGTGTTCATCCTGCAATCCATCGCCCGCGTGCCGGACAAGTATTTCGCCCACCTCGCGAGGCGCACCCGGCCGGCCTAGTATGGAGCGGACACCACTTTGACCGCCCGTCGCCTGGCTGCCGCCGCTCTCTCCGCTATCCTGCTGGCAGGCCTTCCCCAGTTCGCGACTGCTGCCGAACCCGAAGGGCTACCCAGCAGCCCGGTCTCCGAGACCTTGACCTGCGGGCAGTTCAATGCGTTGGCGGATGCCGACGATCCGGGCGCCGCTCTTTCCATCATCTGGCTCGACGGGCTCTTTTCCGCAGGGACGGGCCGGCGAACCGTACCGGAAGGGTGGCTGAAGGATGTGGTCGTTTTCGTCGCGGAAAACTGCCGCCTACCCGAAAACGCCCGCCATGCCGTCATCGACCTGATCGCCGTCGTCCACGCGATGCTCGAATCCGGGCGATAGTTCCCTAGAACCCGATCCGGCCGCCGCCGCCCGGCTTCAGCGCACACTCGGCCGTCAGGAGGGCCGCGATGGCCGCGTCGTCGGCGTCGGGCGCAAAGCGCAGGCGGTTGGCCACCACGGCGAAGTCGCCGGGCGTCAGCCGGTTCAGGCGGCGCGCCGCGTCGGGCGCCGGCCGGCCGAAGAAGCGGCGGAAGGCGAGGTCGATGCGATCTTCGTCCAAGTAGTCGAACCTCACCTTAAAGGTGAAGCGGCGCAGCGACGCCGGATCGAGCCGGTCCATCAGGTTGGTCGAACAGGCGAAGGGCAGCGGATGACTCTCCATCCAGGTCAGCATCTCGTTGACCTGCGAGACTTCCCAGCTCCGGACGGCCCCGGTCCGGTCCGACAGCAGCGAGTCCGCCTCGTCGATGATCAGGAACACGCCGTCGGCGCGGGCGCGGGCGAAGGCCTCCGCGATCTTCTGCTCGCTTTCCCCCAGCCATTTCGACAGCAGGTCCGAGGCCCTCACCTGCCGCGCCTCGATGCCCAGCCGGTCGGCGAGAGCTCGCGCCATGGCGGACTTGCCTGTCCCTGGAGGGCCGAACAGGCACAGCGAGAAGTCGCGCGGCATGCCCTGCCGCGACAATCGGTCGAGCAGGTCGGGCACGTCCGCATCGGCCGCCACCAGTTCGGGCTCGAAATTCGGCGAGGTGTCCGCCGCGGGACGGCGCCCGTAGAGCGCGCGGCTCATGGAGTCGAGCGCCAGGCCCAGACGGCTGGCGTTGCCGTCGGCCAGCGTCGCCGCGCGGACCGCGCCGGCGGCCACGCCCGGGGTGAACGGATATCGGCGTGCCAGGCTGGCCGCTTCTCCGGCCTGCCCTGGGATGCCCTCGAGAATTCGCTGCCAGTGGCGCTCGCGCTGGGCGTGGGGCGGCTCCTTCATCTCGTGAATGAAGGTCATCCGGCGCAGCAACGCCGGATCGCAGTCGGCGATGCTGTTGCTGGTCCACAGCACCGGCACCCGGTTCCGCTCCAGCAGGCGGTTCACGAACACCTTCGAGCCCGCACGGCCTGCGGTCAGGTCCTCCATTTCGTCGAACAGCAGCAGCGCGGCGGGCCGGCGCGACAGATAGCTCTGCGCCAGGACGACCTCCTCCAGGCGGTTCTTGCGGCTCGGCTCGTAACGGCCATGGCTCTCGCCCGGCGCGAACAGCGCACAGTCCAGCTCGGCCGCCAGCGTGCGGCACAGCTCGGTCTTTCCCGCGCCCGGCGGACCATGGAGCAGGATGTTGACGCCCGTCTCGCCGCCTCGCAGCGCCGCGCCCAGAATGTCGCGGATGAAGTCGCGCGCCGCCGCTTCGTGATCGAAGTCCGACCATGCGAGCGACGCAGCCTGCGGCGCACCCACCAGCGCGCGTTCCACGTCCGCAAGGCCGTCATTGGGCGGGTACAGCCCGTGCTTCAGACGGCCCGTCACCCAGAAGGCGAAGTCGTCGGCATCGCCGACATAGAAGTGCAGCAGGCCGCGGCCGGCCAGGCCGTCCTGGGTCATCGCCCGCCAGATTTCCGCCACCGGCACATCGGCGGCGACCGCAAGCAGGGCTTCGGAGTCGAGCAGCCGGTCGGCGAGCAGCGTGTCGAACAGGCGCGCCACGCCGCCCCGGTAGCCATACCAGCATACGGTGCGCAGGATCGCCGCCTCGGCGGGCGCGAAGGCCATCGCGTCGGTGAAGGCCTTCAGGTTGCGGTCGATCCGGCCGACGTCCCGCCCCGCCGCCATGGTGCCCAGCTCGTCGGCCAGCGTCCGCCATGCGGCGCCGTCGACAGGCCTGTACGTCTCGTCGTCGTCCTTGCCGCTGCGCGCGACGAAGCGGGCCGCCAAGATGCCGGCCGCCTCCTCGTTCTGGCACAGCCAGCGGCACAACGTCGCGGTGAACGCCTCGTTGCCCTCGGCGTAGCGCACCAGATTGGACAGGCAGGTGCCGAGCACCGCCCTTTCGTCCTCGTAGAACATGATCGGTCCCGCGCGGTGGCGCGGCTTTCTCTTCAGGATTGTCGGGGAGCCGCCCGCGGCGACTCTGCTTGGCTTTCGGCGGCTGCGCCGCCCGAGCCGGCCTGCTACGAGGACCGGGAAGCGAACGGAAGCAGCGTACCGTCTCGATGAAGACAGTTCATGGGCACGCGGCAGCTTCCTTTCGTGGTTCCGGTTGAAGGGAGTGCGTGATTACCACCGGCCCGTGGGGCGCACAACAAAAAATACACACCACTGTTTGTTTTGGTGGGCTCAGGCCGTCGTGAACCGCACTGCGTAGACCGGCGGCAGGCGGTCCGGCAGCAGGGTCCAGCTGTCGCCGCCATTGGCGCTGGTCCAGACGCCGCCGGACGTCGAGCCCATGGCGAGTCGCTCGCCGGTCTCGTCCACGTCGAGGCCGTGGCGATAGACCAGGTCGTAGGACGTGGCCTGGGGCAGGCCCTCGCTCAGCACCTGGGCGGTGCGACCGCCGTCGCGGGTGCGGGTGACCACGAACTTGCCGTCGACCGGATAGCGGAACTCGTCCTTGATGGCGGGCGCGAACCAGGCCGTGTCGGGATCGTTGGGGTGCACGGCGACGGCGAAGCCGAAGATGGACGGGCCCATGCTCGGGATGTCCTGCCAGCTTTGGAGATCGTCGGTCGAGCGGAAGATGCCGCTGTGGTGCTGGATCCAGTAGGCTTCCGGTTTGCCGGGGCACTGGACCACCCGGTGCGGGTCCTGGATGGCGCCGTCCTCGGCCAGCTCCGGCGGCATGTAGGCGGCGGTCATGCCCCTGGTGCGGATTTCCCAGCTCCTGCCGCCGTCTCCGGTCAGCCAGACGCCGCCGCAGGAGACGCCGACGGCGACGTGATTCTCGTCGCGGGGGTCGACCAGGATGGAATGGATGCCCGGCTTGTCGTAGCCGCCGCCGAACCAGCGCGCGCGTTCGGGCACGTTCCACAGCGGCTCGTTGAGCGCCCAGGTCTCGCCCCGGTCATGGGAGACGAACAGACCGCCCGGAATGGTCCCGGCCCACAGCATGCCCGGCTGGCCGGGTCCGGCGGCTTCCAGGGTCCACAGCAGCTTGAGGTTGTCGCCTTCCACGCCTTCCGCCGCCCGGGGATAGGCGGGCGCGGCGACTTCCTGCCAGGTTTCCCCGAAATCCTCCGAACGGTGCAGCTTGCCGCCGAAATGACCGAGGTCGAGCGCGGCATAAAGCGTGCCGTCGCGCCGGTCGTGGAGGATCGAGGGCACCGGGCTGCCCAGGAACGCGGTGCGCTCCACGGTCCAGCCGCCGCCTTCCGGTTTCAGGATGAACAGGCCCTTGCGTGTTCCCACGATAATGCGATTGGCCATGCCTTCCCTCCCGACAATGCCTGCATCACGTATATTTCGGTCTCGGGGCCGACCGCGCAATCCAGCGAGCCCCGGAAATCGATGCGCTCGTCACCCACGAACACGCAGACATGCTGCCGCAGCCGGCCCTGGTCGTCGAGCACGTAGCCGCGCAGCGGCGGTATCTTCACGAAAAGGTCATCGAGCGCCGCCCGCAGGGTCTCGCCCTGCGTCTCCACCGGCTCCTGGGGGACGAAACGGCGCAGATGCTGGGTGAAGAACATCCGCGCCACGTCCGTCTCCTAGACCAGGTCGGCGCCGAACGCGGCCAGCGCCGCCATGTTGACCAGGTCCGAGGCGCCCGCGTTCATCGGCACGATCTGCACCGAGCGCTCGAGACCGCTCAGCAGCGGGCCGATCACCGCGCCCGCGCCCAGCTCCTGCAGCAGCTTCGACGACAGATTGGCCGAATGCAGCGCCGGCATCACCAGCACGTTGGCGGGACCGGACAGGCCCATGAACGGGTAGAGCTTCTGCAGCTCGGGGTTGAGCGCCACATCGGCCGACATCTCGCCGTCGAACTCGAAGTCGGGCTTCTGCTCGGCCAGGATGCGCCGCGCCTCGCGGATGTGGTCGCTGCGGAAGCCCTCGGGGTGGCCGAAATTGGCATAGGACAGCAGCGCGACCCGCGGCTCGTGGCCGAACCGGCGCGCCGTCGCCGCGGCGCCCTTGGCGATCTGGGCGAGCTGCTCGGCGGTCGGCAGTTCGTTCACCTGGGTATCCGACATGAACACGGTGCGGTCGCGGGTGACGATCATCGACAGGCCGTAGACCGTGTGGTTCGGCAGCGGGTCGATGACCCGGCGGATCTCTTCGTAGGTGGTGAAGTAGTTGCGCGTCAGGCCGGTGACGACGGCGTCGGCGTGCCCGAGCGCCACCATGCAGGCGGCGAACACGTTGCGGTCGTTGTTCACCATGCGCTGGCAGTCGCGGTAGAGCGATCCCTTGCGCTGCAGCCGCGAATAGAGGAAATCCGCATAGACGGCGTTGTTGCGGCTCTCGCGCGCGTTGTGCACCTCGACGCCGCCATCGTCCTCGATGCCCATGGCGTGCATTGTGTCGTGGATCACGTCCTCGCGCCCCACCAGCAGCGGCGTGCCGTAGCCGGCGGCGCGGAACGCGAAGGCGGCGCGGATCACCTTCTCCTCCTCGCCCTCGGCGAACACCACCCGCTTCGGCTTGGATTTCACAGAGGTGTAGATGTTCTGCAGGAAGTTGGCGGTGGGGTTGAGCCGGCCGCTCAGCCGGGCGCGGTAGGCATCCATGTCCATGATCGGCCGGCGGGCCACGCCGGAATCCATCGCGGCCTGGGCGACTGCCGACGGCACGCGGCTGATCAGCCGCGGGTCGAACGGCGCCGGGATGATGTAGCCGGGGCCGTAGGACGGACGCTCGCCCGCATAGGCGGCGGCGACCTCGTCCGGCACGTCCTCGCGCGCCAGCTCGGCAAGCGAGCGGGCAGCAGCGATCTTCATGTCCTCGTTGATGGTCGTCGCGCGCACGTCGAGGGCGCCGCGGAAGATGTAGGGGAACCCCAGCACGTTGTTGACCTGGTTCGGGTAGTCCGACCGGCCGGTGGCGACGATGGCGTCCTTGCGGATGTCGAACACCTCTTCCGGGGTGATCTCCGGATCCGGATTGGCCATGGCGAAGATGATCGGCTTGGCGGCCATCGAGGCAATCATCTCGGCGGTGTAGGCGCCCTGCACCGACAGGCCCATGGCCACGTCGGCCCCGTTCATGGCCTCGGCCAGGGTGCGGTGGTCGGTGACCACGGCGTGGGCCGACTTCCACTGGTTCATGCCCTCGGTGCGGCCCTGGTAGAGCACGCCCTTGGTGTCGCAGACGATAACGTTGTCGTGGCGGACGCCCATCGCCTTGATCAGCTCGACGCAGGCGATCGAGGCGGCGCCGGCGCCGTTCACCACCACCTTGCAGTCCCTGATGTCGCGCCCGGTCAGGTCGAGCGCGTTGATCAGGCCGGCGGCGGCGATGATCGCCGTGCCGTGCTGGTCGTCGTGGAACACCGGGATGTTCATCACCTCGCGCAGGCGCTGCTCGACGATGAAGCATTCGGGCGCCTTGATGTCCTCGAGGTTGATGCCGCCGAAGCTGGGCTCCAGCAGGCGCACGCAGTTGATGAAGTCCTCGACGTTCTCGGTGTCGACCTCGAGGTCGATGGAATCCACGTCGGCGAAGCGCTTGAACAGTACCGCCTTGCCCTCCATCACCGGCTTCGAGGCCAGCGCGCCCAGATTGCCCAGGCCCAGGATGGCGGTGCCGTTGGAGATCACCGCGACCAGGTTGCCCTTCGAGGTGTAGTCGTAGGCGCAGGACGGGTCCTCGGCGATGGCGCGCACCGGCACGGCGACGCCCGGCGAATAGGCCAGCGACAGGTCGCGCTGGGTCGCCATCGGCTTGGTGGCGACGATCTCGATTTTTCCGGGCTGCCCCATGGTGTGGAACAGCAACGCTTCGCGGTCGGTGAATTTCGGTTCGGCCATGGTTCTTGATTGGTTGGGGGCGGGCTGGTTTTCGGTTGAGGCGGGCGTTAGCATGACCGCGCCCTTCTGTCACCTTCCATTACGGAAACCGACATGCCTCAATCCTGCATTCGTGAAATTTTATTCCGTTTCGGAGGCCCCAGGTGATGGTTCGTTAGGTGTCAGCGGTCATTCGCGTTATTTTATGTCTTTAGCACGCTCCTCCGAGAACGCAACCCCGAATGCGGCGCCGCCTGACGCGACGCCGATGATGGCCCAGTACCTGGAGATCAAGGGCCAGTATCCTGACTGCCTGCTGTTCTACCGCATGGGCGACTTCTACGAGCTGTTCTTCGACGACGCGGTGAAGGCGTCAGAGGCGCTCGACATCACCCTCACCAGGCGCGGCAAGCATCAGGGCGACGACATCCCCATGTGCGGTGTGCCGGTGCATGCGGCCGACGGCTACCTGGCGCGGCTGATCCGCAAGGGCTTCCGGGTGGCGGTGTGCGAGCAGATAGAGGATCCGGCCGAGGCGAAGAAGCGCGGCTCCAAGTCGGTGGTGAAGCGCGACGTGGTGCGCCTCGTCACCGCCGGCACGTTGACGGAAGAGGCGCTGCTCGACGCGCGCAGCCACAACTACCTGGCGGCGCTGGGCCGCGCCGAGGGCAACCTGGCGCTGGCCTGGCTCGATATGTCGACGGGCGACTTCTCCATCGGCCCGACCACGGCCGACGATCTGGAGGCTGACCTGGCCCGGCTGCAACCCGGCGAGCTGCTCGTGCCCGAAACCCTGGGCGGGGCCCCGGAGGTGCGCGGCGCGCTCGACTACTGGCACACGGCGCTGACGCCGCTGTCCCCGGCCCGGTTCAATTCGCAGCGCGGCGAGGAGGTGCTGAAGCGGCAGTTCGCCGTGGCCAGCCTCGACGGCTTCGGCGCCTTCTCCCGCGCCGAGCTGGCGGCGGCCGGCGCGCTGGTCGCCTATCTGGACGACACCCAGAAGGGCGAGCTGCCCAGGCTGCGGCCGCCGCTGCGTGTCGAGGCCAATGCCACCATGGCGATCGACGCGGCGACGCGCCGGAGCCTCGAGCTGGTCCGCAACCAGCAGGGCGAGCGGTCCGGCTCGCTGCTCTCGTGCATCGACCGCACGGTGACCGGCGCGGGCGCACGGCTGCTGGCCGAGCGGCTGTCGGCGCCGCTCACCGATCCGGCCGCCATCAACGAGCGGCTCGACGCCGTCGCCTGGTTTGCGGAGCGTCCGGCCGTCGAGAGCCGGCTGCGAGAGGCGCTGCGGGCCTGCCCGGACATGGAACGGGCCCTGTCGCGGCTCTCCGTCGGCCGCGGCGGTCCGCGCGACCTGAGGGCCATCGCCCAGGCGCTGTACCAGGCCGCCGAGATCAGGCGGCAGGTGGAGAGGGCCGCCGAAACCGATCCCCTCGGGCCGTTGCCGAAGGCGGTGAAGACCGCCGCCGAGGATCTGGGCAGCCACGGCGCGCTGGTGTCGCGGCTGACCGGCGCGCTGGTCGAGGAGCCGCCGCTGATCGTCCGTGACGGCGGCTTCGTCGCGGCCGGCTACGACGCCCGGCTCGACGAACTGCTGACCCTGCGCGATCAGTCGCGCCAACTCATCGCCGGGCTTCAGGGCCGCTACAAGGACCACACCGGCGTTGCCAGCCTGAAGGTCAAGCACAACAACGTGCTCGGCTATTTCATCGAGGTGCCGCAGAACCATGGCGAGCGGATGCTGAAACCGCCGTTCGCCGAAATCTATATCCACCGTCAGACCATGGCGGGCGCGATCCGCTTCAGCACCACCGAGCTGGCCGAGCTCGATTCCAGGATCAGCCGCGCCGCCGACCAGGCGCTTGCCCGTGAACTGCAGATATTCGAGGCACTGTCGGCCGAGGTCACGGCGAACTGGGCCGCGATCTCGCTCGCCGCACGCGCGCTTGCCGTGCTCGACGTTTGGTCGTCGCTGTCGCAATTGGCAGCGGTCCACAATTACTGCCGGCCCGAGGTCGACGATTCGCTGGCCTTCGAGGTCACGGCAGGACGCCATCCTGTGGTGGAGGCGGCCGTGGCGGCCCAGTCCGGCCTGGGAATGGCCCAGGCCAGCTTCGTCGCCAATGACTGCGACCTGGGCGAGCGCAACCGGCTGTGGCTGGTCACCGGCCCCAACATGGCGGGCAAGAGCACCTTCCTGCGCCAGAACGCGCTGATCGCCATCCTGGCCCAGATGGGCTCGTACGTGCCGGCGAGTTCGGCGCATATCGGCGTGGTGGACCGGCTGTTCAGCCGGGTGGGCGCCAGCGACGACCTGGCGCGCGGCCGCTCGACCTTCATGGTCGAGATGGTCGAGACCTCGGCCATCCTCAACCAGGCGACGCCGCGCTCGCTGGTGGTGCTGGACGAGATCGGCCGCGGCACCGCCACCTATGACGGCCTGTCCATCGCCTGGGCGGCGGTCGAGCACCTGCACGACGTCAACCGCAGCCGGGGGCTGTTCGCCACCCATTACCACGAGCTTACCGCGCTCGCCGGCAAGCTGGCCGCCCTGGCGCCGCATACCATGAAGGTGAAGGAGTGGCAGGGCGAGGTGGTGTTCCTGCACGAGGTCGGCCCCGGCGCCGCCGACCGCTCCTACGGCATACAGGTCGCCAAGCTGGCGGGATTGCCTGCCGCCGTGGTCAGCCGGGCGCAGGCGGTGCTGGAGAAGCTGGAGACGGGTGAAGGTTCGGGCGCCGTCGCGGCGCTGGCCGACGACCTGCCGCTGTTCTCGGCTCACCTGAAACGCGCCGACGAACCGGCCTCGGCCAAAAGTTCGCCGGTGCTCGACACGCTCAAGGGCGTCAACCCGGATGACCTGACAGCCCGCGAGGCGCTGGATCTGATTTACCGGCTGCGCGGGATGATCGGCGAGACGGAGTAGGCGTTGCTCGTGCAAGCAGCTCGATGATATACTTATAGAAACAGTATATCCATGGAGCGCGCGCATGCTGGTTTCCAAATGGGGCAACAGCCTTGCCGTCCGGCTACCCGCCGCGGTCGTCGAGGCGCTCCGGTTGCGGGAGGGCGATGAAATCGAAATCCACGTAGCGGACGAGCGCCAACTCGGCATCGCGCTCAAGCCAGGCCGCGACGAGCTACTGAAGCGGCTGCGCATGTTCAGGGGCAGGCTTCCCGCCGATTTCAAGTTCGAACGTGACGAGGCGAATGCCCGTTAGCTTCTTCGACAGCAATGTGTTGCTGTACCTGGCGTCAGGCGACGTGGGGAAAGCGGAACAGGCCGAGGCGGCCATCTCGGGCGGCGGCGCGATCAGCGTTCAGGTGCTCAACGAAGTCACCAGCGTGGCGCGGCGGAAGATGTCCATGTCATGGGACGAAGTGCGCCTCTTTATGGGCACGCTGCGGGAAATTCTTACCGTTCACCCGCTGACGCTCGATGTACACGATACGGGATTTGCGCTGGCCGAGCGCTACGGGTTCTCCGTTTACGACGCCATGATCGCCGCTTCGGCCCTGCACGCCGGATGCGATACGCTGTGGTCCGAAGACATGCAGGCCGGGATGGTCCTCGACGAAGGCCTGCGAATCATCAATCCGTTCCGTTCCGCCGGTTAGAGTTGCGTCCAACGTGACTTGGGCCAGCTGCGCGTCCGTGGTGGAATTATGCTCCGCGACGACATAGTTTAGGGCCCATGCAGCAGCAGGTCGCCAATCGCAAGGCCATCATCGACCGCCAGGCGCTCATCGAGCGGCTGGAGGCGCAGGTAAAGGGCGCCTCGGGCGAAAAGCTCCGCGCGGTACTGGTCAAGGGCCTGCAGGAGGCACTCGCTTCCGGCGACGCCGAGATCCGGCGGCGACTGCTGGACGGCGAGAGCGGCCGCCGCGCGGCGTTCGCCCGCTCGTTCCTGATCGACCAGATCATCCGGGTGCTCTACGACTTCACCCTGACCTACGAGTACCAGGCCGACAACCCGACCAGTTCGGAGCACCTGTCCGTCGTCGCGGTCGGCGGCTACGGCCGGGCCGAGATGGCGCCGTTCTCGGACGTCGACCTGTTGTTCCTGCTGCCCTACAAGCAGACGGCCTGGGGCGAGCAGGTCGTGGAGTTCATGCTCTACGTGCTTTGGGACCTGGGCCTGAAGGTGGGCTATTCGGTCCGGTCCATCGACGATTGCCTGCGCCTGGCGCGCAAGGACCTGACCATCCGCACCGCGCTCCTGGAGATGCGCTATGTCTGGGGCGACCGGGCGCTCTATGACGAGCTGCGCGGCCGCTTCGACAAGGAAGTGGTGGCGATCAGCGGCCCCGACTACGTGGAGGCCAAGCTCGCCGAGCGCGACGAGCGCCACAAGCGCATGGGCGACAGCCGTTACATGGTCGAGCCCAATTTGAAGGACGGCAAGGGCGGCCTGCGCGACCTGCATACCCTCTACTGGCTGCTGAAGTACCTTTACCGCACCGACGACGTGGGCGTGCTGGTCGAGAAGGGCGTGCTGTCGGCCGAGGAGAAACAGCGCTTCGACAAGGCCGAGAAATTCCTGTGGACGGTGCGCTGCCACCTTCACGACCTGGTGGGTCGGGCCGAGGAGCGGCTGACTTTCGATGTCCAGAAGCCGCTTGCCGAACGGCTCAACTACACCGACCATTCTGGTACGTCGGGCGTCGAGCGGTTCATGAAGCACTATTTCCTGACCGCCAAGGATATCGGCGACCTGACGCGCATCTTCTGCGCCCATCTCGAGGACCAGCACCAGAAGAAGCCGCTGCTGCGCCTGCCGAAGATCGGCCTCAGGCGGCGCGAGCTCGAAGGCTTCGCTGTCGAGGGCGACCGCATCGGCTTCGCCGAGCCCAAGGACATCGAGCGCGATCCGGTCTCGATCCTGCGGCTGTTCCAGGTGGCGCAGAAGCGCGAGCTGGACATCCATCCCGAGGCGCTCAGGCTGATCACCCGCAACCTGCGCCGCATCGGCAAGTCGGTGCGCGAGGATCCCGAGGCCAACGCCATCTTCCTGGACATGCTCACCTCGCCGAGGGACCCGGCGACCACGCTCCGGCGCCTGAACGAGGCCGGCGTGCTCGGCCGCTTCATCCCGGACTTCGGACGGGTCGTCGCGCAGATGCAGCACGACATGTACCACCACTACACGGTGGACGAGCACACCATCCGGGCCATCGAGATCCTCGCCAAGGTCGAGGCCGGCAATCTGGGCGACGAGCACCCGACCCTGCATCAGATCATCCACAAGGTGCTGTCGCGCCGGGTGATGTACGTCTCGGTGCTGCTGCACGACATCGCCAAGGGTCGGGGCGGCGACCACTCGGTCCTGGGCGCCAGGGTGGCGCATCGGCTGTGCCCGCGGCTGGGCTTCACCGAGGGCGAGACCGAGGCCACCGCATGGCTGGTGCGCTGGCACCTGCTGATGTCCAACGTCGCCTTCAAGCGCGACATCAGCGACCCCAAGACCATCAAGGATTTCTGCGACATCGTGCAGAGCCCCGAGCGCCTGCGCCTGCTGCTGTGCCTCACCGTGGTCGACATCAAGGCGGTGGGGCCCGGCATCTGGAACGGCTGGAAAGGGCAGTTGCTGCGCGAGCTCTACTACAGCGCCGAGGACTACCTCACCGGCGGCCAGCTGTCGGAAGCTTCCGGCCGCCGCGCCAAATATGCCCGCGAGGCGCTGCGCAAGGCGCTGGCCGACTGGTCCGACGACGCCTTCGAGACCTATGCCAACCGCCATTACGACCAGTACTGGACCGGTACGCCGCTGGAGGTGCAGATCGACGACGCCCGCCTGGTGGCGAAGACCGACGGCGCCGACGAGAAATACGCCATGGAGACCAGCTCGGACACCTTCCGCGCGGCCACCAACCTCACCGTCTATACCCAGGACCATCCGGGCCTGTTCGCACGGATCGCCGGCGCCATCGCCCTGCTCGACGCCTCGATCGTCGACGCCAAGATCTTCACCACCAAGGACGGCATGGCGCTCGACCACTTCACCATCCAGGACCGGGGCGACACCGCCTTCACCGACGCCTCGCGGCTGAAGCGGCTGGAGAAGCTGATCCGCCAGACCATGGCGGGCGAGGTGATCCCGCGGCGCGAACTCGCCAAGCCGGCCGCCATGCCCAGCCGCACCCGCAAGGTGTTCACCGTCGCGCCGATCGTGCTGATCGACAACAACGCCAGCCACACCCATACGGTGATCGAGGTCAACGGCCGCGACCGGCCCGGTTTCATCTATGACGTGACGCGGGCGCTGTTCGACCTGAAGCTGACCATCTCGAGCGCCCACATCGCCACCTTCGGCGAGCGCGCTGTCGACACGTTCTACGTCCGCGACCTGTTCGGCCACAAGATCACCCACGAGGGCCGGCTGAAAGCCATCGAGGAGAGGTTGCTCGATTCCGTGCGCGAACCCGGCGACCGGCGGCCGCCGAAGAAGTCCGAGCCGAAGGACGACGCGCCCGCGAGAACGACCGCGAAAGCCGCAAAGAATGCCGCTGCCGCCGAATAGGGCCGGCGGCCTCGATCATGGTCCGCCTCGGTCGAAACGACCGGAGCGAACGATCATGCTCGATCCATTTCAATCCATGACTCCCTGAATGTCGCTCTGGCGCGCGACCGCGACCATCGGCGGCTTCACCGCGATCAGCCGTGTCGCCGGATTTGCCCGCGACATCCTGATGACCGGCGTGCTCGGCGCCGGTCTCGTTGCCGATTGCTTCGTCGTGGCGTTCAAGCTGCCCAATTTCTTCCGCCGCCTGTTCGCCGAGGGCGCGTTCAACGCTGCCTTCGTGCCGCTGTTCACCCGGCGCCTCACCGAGGACGAGACCCGTCAGTCCGCCCGGCGCTTCGCCGAGGAGACCCAGGCGGTGCTGGTCACCGTGCTGCTCGCCTTCACGGCGCTGGTCCAGGTCTGCATGCCGTGGATCATGTATGTGCTGGCCCCCGGCTTCAGCGACGATCCGCAGAAGTTCGGCCTGGCGGTCGAGCTCACCCGCATCACCTTTCCCTACCTGCTGTTCATCAGCCTGGTGTCGCTGCAAGGCGGCATCCTGAATGCCTGTGGCCGGTTCGCGGCCACGGCCGGCACGCCGATCATCCTCAATCTGACCATGATCGCCGCCATGCTGTGGGCCGTGCCCACCTATCCGCCGGGCCACGCGCTGGCGGTCGCGGTCACGGTGGGCGGCGTATTCCAGTTCCTGTGGCTGTGGGGCGCGCTGCGCTCGATCGGCATGAGCCTGCGCCCCAGATGGCCGCGCTTCACGCCCGACGTGAAGCAGTTGCTCAGGATCATGGCGCCCGCGGCGATCGGCGCCGGCGCCATGCAGGTCAATCTGATGATCGACCTGATCATCGCCTCGTTCCTGCCGGCGGGCTCGATCTCGTACCTGTTCTATGCCGACCGGGTGAACCAACTGCCGATCGGCGTGATCGGCGTCGCGGTGGGCACCGCGCTGCTGCCCATGCTGTCGCGGCAGGTGGCTGCCGGCCAGGAATCCGACGCCATGGCCACCATGAACCGCGGCATGGAGATGAGCCTGTTCCTGACCATCCCCTGCGCCGTCGCCTCCATGGTGGTGGCCGAGCCGCTGATCGCCACCATGTTCGAGCGCGGCGCCTTCACGCCCGAGGATAGCTGGAATACCGCCATGACGCTCGCCGTGTTCTCCGCCGGATTGCCCGCCTACATCCTTGTCAAGGTTCTCACGCCCGGCTTCTTCGCCCGGCACGACACCGCCACGCCGGTGCGCTATTCGATCATCACCCTGGTGCTCAACACCCTGATCAGCCTGGCGCTGATGAAGCCGTTCGCCCAGCTGGGCCTGGCGGCAGCCACCGCCATCGCGTCGTGGACCAATGTGGGCCTGCTGATCTGGGGCTTGAGGAAGCGCGGCCATTTCACCGTCGACGACCGGCTGCGCCGCCGTTTTCCGCGCATGCTCGTTGCCGCCGCCGCCATGGGCCTCGCGCTGTGGGGCATGGACACGGCCTTCGGACCCTGGTCGGGCGCCGGCGTCGCCGAGCTCGAGCGGGTGCTGAAGCTGGCCGTCGTCGTCGCCGGCGGCATGGCCGTCTATTTCGCCGTCTCGGAGCTGACCGGCGCGCTCCGGCTGCGCGAGTTGCGCGGCCTGATGCGCGGCAAGACCGGCAGTTGAAAAACCGCCGCGAAAGGCCCATAACCCTGCGGCCACTCGAGCATCAAGCAGGATCAGCGACGTGACGGCGACGGTATTTTCGGGCGTGCAGCCCACGGGTAACCTTCATCTGGGCAATTACCTCGGCGCCATCCGCAACTGGGTGAAGATGCAGGACGAGTTCGACTGCGTCTATTCGATCGTCGACCTGCACGCCATCACCCTGTTCCAGGCGCCCGACGAGCTGCGCCGCAACACCATCGAGGTGGCGGCGGCGGTGATCGCCTGCGGCGTCGACCCGAACCGCACCGTGCTGTTCAACCAGAGCCAGGTACCGGCCCATGCCGAGCTGGCCTGGATCCTCAACTGCGTCGCCCGCATGGGCTGGCTGTCGCGGATGACCCAGTTCAAGGACAAGGCCGGCAAGCATCGCGAGCGCGCCAGCGTCGGCCTGTTCGTCTATCCAAACCTGATGGCAGCCGACATCCTGGCCTACAAGGCGACGCACGTGCCCGTCGGCGAGGACCAGAAACAGCACCTGGAGCTCGCCCGCGACATCGCGCAGAAGTTCAACGTCGACTACGAGACCGAGTTCTTCACCCTGCCGGAGCCGCTGATCCTGGGCGAGGCGACCCGCGTCATGTCGCTGAAGGACGGCACCAAGAAGATGTCCAAGTCCGATCCGGCCGAAGCCTCGCGCATCAATTTGGCCGACGGCCCGGACGAGATCGCCCGCAAGATCCGCAAGGCCCGGACCGACGCCGAGCCGCTGCCCGGCACGATCAAGGAGCTGAAGGACCGTCCCGAGGCCCGCAACCTGGTCGGCATCTACGCCGCGCTTGCCGATGTGTCGGCCGAGCAGGTCTGCGAGCAGTATGACGGCGCCCAGTTCTCCCGCTTCAAGCAGGAGCTGACCGACCTTGCCGTGGCCAAGCTGGGCCCGATCTCGGCCGAGTTCGGCCGCCTGCGGTCGGAACCGGCGCATGTGGCGGCGGTGCTCAACGCCGGCGCCGAGCGGGCGCGCGAGCGGTCGGCGCCGATCCTGCGCCAGGTCAAGGAAATCGTCGGCTTCTTGCAGCACTGACCCGGGCGACCTATCTTTTCCAGTGGAGCAATCCACAGGAACGCCTTGGGGGGCAACGGACAACGCCAATGGCCAATCCATCCCGATTCATCGTCGCGCTCGCCGCGGTGCTCATGCTCGCTGGCTGCGCCAGCAAGTTCCGCACCGACGTGTCGAGCTGGCACCGTCTGCCGCCGCCCTCGGGCGAGACCTTCGTCATCGACGCCAAGGACCCGCGCAAGCAGGGCAGCCTCGAGTTCCAGCAATATGCCGGCCTGGTTGCGGCCGAGCTGCAGCGCGTCGGCTACCGGCCGGCGGCACGGGGAGCGGCGCCGAACCTGATCGTCCGCTTCGACTACGGACTCGACGGCGCCCGCGAGAAGGTCCGCTCCTACGGCGGCGGCTTCTACGGCGGATATTACGGCTACCACCGGCCGTTCTGGGGGCCCTGGGGCGGCTACGGCTACGGCTTCGACGACTATCCGGACGTGCGCTCCTACACGGTCTACCAGCGGCGTCTCGAGCTGGAGATCGCCACGGCGGCCAACCCGAACCAGAACCTCTACGAGACCCGCGTGGTCAGCGACGGCCGCTCCAACCGGCTCGAGGAGGTGATGCCGCTGATGGTGCGCTCGCTGTTCACCGAGTTCCCCGGACCCAGCGGCGTGACCCGCGAGATCAGCATCGACATGGACACGCCGCCCGCCGCCAGCCGTTACTGACCTCGGCCGCAGACGCCTTCCCGCCCGGCGATCGATCCCGTCACCTGATTTCAGGTGTTTTCACCCTGAAGCGGGATGATCTACAGTCCGGGGCCGGTCAGCGACAGGAGGTCGATCGCCATGCACGCCGCGGAGCCCGTTTCCCAAGCCGTGCCCGAGAACCGCAAGTTCCTGGTGGTCGTCGACCAGACGCCGGAATGCCAGAACGCTGTGCGCTACGCGGCGCGGCGGGCGGCCAAGACCGCCAGCGGCATGATCGTGCTCTATGTGGTCGCCCGTCCCGAGCTGCAGCATTTCGCCGGCATCGAGCAGGTGATGCGAGAGGAGGCCCACGCCGAGGCGCAGCAGGTGCTGCGCGATCTCGCCACCCGGCTCAAGGCGGAAACCGGCATCGACCCGGAACTGGCGGTGCGCGAGGGCACCGCGGCACAGGAGATCCTCAAGCTGGTGGGCGAGGACCCGGCGATTCACGTCCTGGTGCTCGGCGCCGGCGGTGGCAAGGACGGCCCCGGGCCGCTGGTCGCCTCGTTCTCGGGCCATCTGGCCGGCGCCATGCCCATACCGGTCACCATCGTGCCCGGCCACCTGGACCTGGCCCAGCTCGAGCGCATTTCTTGAAAACTGCCCTGATGTGGCGCATATGACGGGCAAAGCCCATTCCGACCGGAGCGGAACCATGTTCATCGAGACCGAGCGCACGCCCAACCCCGCGACCCTGAAGTTCCTGCCGGGGCGCGAGATCATGGGCGATTCCACCGCGCATTTCCCGAACCTGGAGGCGGCGGAGAAGTCGCCGCTGGCCCGGCGCCTGTTCGGCATCGACGGCGTCGCCGCCGTGTTCCTGGGCGGCGACTTCATTACGATCACCACCGACGGCACCGAGTGGCAGGACCTGAAGCCCGCCGTGCTGGGCGCGATCATGGAGCACCTCACCGCGGGCCAGCCGGTGATGGAGGCCGACGCCGTTCCCGAAGAGGCCGGCGACGAGGACGACGACGAGGTGGTCCGCCAGATCAAGGACCTGCTCGACACCCGCGTCCGGCCGGCCGTCGCCCAGGACGGCGGCGACATCGTCTATCGCGGTTTCGAGGAAGGCGTCGTCTACCTGCACATGCAGGGCTCGTGCTCCGGCTGCCCGAGCTCGACCGCCACCCTCAAGCACGGCATCGAGAACCTGCTGCGCCATTTCGTCCCGGAAGTCTCGGAAGTCCGCCAGGTCTGACCGTCGGGCAACTTCCCCGCTAGCATTCGGCGCAAAGCGCCGTAAATTTGTCCCGACGACATCAGCTCCGGGGGATCACGCCGCATGAGCCAGGTACTGGACGAAACCGCCTTCGACGTGCTGTTCCGCACCGCGCGAACCCAGAACAAGTGGTTGGCGAAGCCGGTCACGGAAGAGCAGCTCAGGACCATCTACGACCTTGCCAAGTGGGGCGCGACCAGCGCCAACTGCTTTCCCATGCGGCTGGTGTTCGCTCATTCCCGGGCCGAGAAGGACAGGCTCGCCGCCATGGTGATGCCGGGGAACGTCGAGAAGGTGAAGACCGCGGGCGCGGTCGCCATCATCGGCTATGACCTGAAGTTCTACGACCTGATCCCGAAGCTTTTCCCCCACGCGCCCGAGGCGCGCGAGTGGTTTTCCACCAACGAGCCGCTCGCGTTCACCACCGCCTTCCGCAACGGCACCTTGCAGGGCGCCTACCTGATGCTGGCGGCGCGGGCGCTGGGCCTCGACTGCGGCCCCATGTCGGGATTCGACAACGCCGCCGTCGACGCGGCCTATTTCGCCGGCACCGACGTCAAGTCGAACTTCATCTGCGCGCTGGGCTATGGCGATCCGGCGGGCCTGTTCCCGCGGAGCCCGCGTCCGGACTTCGACGAGATGTGCAGCATCAGGTAGCGGCCCATGCGCGTGCTGGCCTTCGATACGTCGCTGGGGGGCGGATCCGTGGCCCTTACCGAGGCCGGTTCCTGTCTCGCCCGCGCCAACGAGGACCGTCCGCGCGCGCTGGTCGAGCGGTTGCTGCCGATGATCGAGGGCGTGCTTCGGCAGGCCGGCGTCCGCTATGTCGACCTCGATCTGATCGCGACCACCGTCGGGCCCGGCACATTCGCGGGCCTTCGCATCGGCGTCGCCGTCGCCCGGGGCCTCGGTGTGGCGACCGGAGTCAGGACGGCGGGCGTCACCAGCCTCGAAGCGCTCGCCCAGGGCGCGCTGGCGGAGGCGGCGCCCGGCGCCACCATCGTCGCCGCGATCGACGGCCGCCGCGGCCAGCTCTACCTTCAGCCGTTCCGCGCAGGCCCGGTGCTCGAGTCGCTGTCGGCGCCGCGGGCAGTGGACGTCGAAGAACTCCCCGCAATGTTGCCGAAGACGGGCCTGGCCGTCGGCTCGGGCGCCGCGATCGCCGCCGCCGCCGCACCGGGTCTGGCCGTGCTGTCGGGGCACGACCGCATCGACGCGGTCCATGTCGCCGCCATTGCGGCGTCGCTGCCGCCCTCCTCGCTGCCGCCGCGGCCCCTCTACCTGCGTCCGCCGGACGCCAAGCTACCCGGCGGGCATCCGGCCGCGTGAACGCCGTCGTCGACATCGCGCCCGTGGGGGTCGCGGCCGTCGACCTGCTGGCCTCGCTCCATGCGGGCGCGTTCTGCAGGCCGGGCGACGAGCGCTGGTCGGCGCAGGCCTTCGCCGACGTTCTCGGCATGCCCGGATCGTTCTGCCTGCTGGCCAGCGCGGCCGGGCAGGGCGGGCCGCTGCCGGTCGGCTTCTGCGCCTGCCGCGTCGCAGGGCCCGAAAGCGAGCTGCTCTCGCTGGGCGTCCTGCCCGGCCTGCGCCGCCAGGGCGCCGCGCGCCAGCTCATCCTGCGCAGCATGGGCCGCTGCGTCGAGGATGGCGCCCGCGAGATGTATCTGGAGGTCGCCGAGGACAACCCGACCGCCCAGCTGCTCTACCGCTCGATGGGTTTCTTCCAGGTCGGTCGCCGCAAGGGCTATTACCAGCGGCTCGAGAACGTGAAGATCGACGCGCTGACCATGCGCCGCGATCTCAGATAGGCGCGGCGGTCCGCACGAGCATGCGAAAAACGCCGCGGTGTCCGGTTTCCTCGACAAGAAGCACCGCATGGCCCAAATCGCGGACGGCTTCCGGCACGTTCTTCAGCGGCTCGCCTTCGCGCAGAATGATCTCCGCGACCTCCCCCGGTTGCATACTGTCGAGAAGAAGCCGGGTTCTGACAAAGGTCATCGGGCACAACAACGCTGTAATGTCCAGCCGGTGGACCACCTGTTCTGTCATTTTCCTTTCCGGCACACACCCATGACTATCGAACTTGCCTAAGCAAACTGAAGGGCCTATAAGACGGAAGATTTCACTCCAGTCAAACGGAAACAAGGTACAACCATGGTAAATGAAACGAAGGAAAACGTCGAACGTGGCGATCTGCTGGCCCTGACCTCCGACATCGTTTCGGCGCATCTGGCCAATAATAGCGTCGCCATGGCCGATGTTCCTCACCTGATCGAGCAGGTCTACTACACGCTGACCAAGCTCGGCGCCGAGACTCCCGAGGAGCCGGCGGAAAAGGCGAAGCCGGCGGTTCCCGTTCGCCGGTCGGTGATGCCGGACTACATCATTTGCCTGGAAGATGGTAAGAAGCTGAAGATGCTCAAGCGGCATCTGCGGACCGCCTACAACATGTCGCCCGAGGAGTACCGCGAGAAGTGGGGCTTGCCGGCCGACTATCCCATGGTGGCCCCGAACTACGCGGCGCAGCGCCGGACCCTGGCCAAGAAGATCGGCCTCGGCACCAAGCGCGGCCGCAGGAAGTAACGGGCATCCGGCGCGGGTCGCGTCCGGAGCCCCCGACAAAGGTGAGGCATGCCGGACCGACTCGAAAAACTATGCGTTGCCAAGGGAATGCGGATGACCGACCAGCGCCGGGTGATCGCCCGCGTGCTGTCGGAGGCCCATGACCATCCGGACGTCGAGGAACTCTATGCCCGCGCCTCCAAGATCGACAGCCATATCAGCATCGCCACGGTCTACCGCACGGTGCGGCTGTTCGAGGAGGCGGGCATCCTCGAGCGTCATGATTTCAGGGACGGCCGTTCCCGCTACGAGGAGGTGCCCGAGCGGCACCATGACCACCTGATCGACGTCCAGAGCGGCAAGGTGGTGGAATTCCGCAACGAGGATATCGAGAAGCTTCAGGAATTCATCGCCAGTGAACTGGGTTACAAGCTCGTCGATCATCGCCTCGAGCTGTATGGCATACCGCTGAAAAAGGACGCCTGACGATCCATGGCCGACGGTTCGCCGACGCGCGTCCGCGGCTTGCCGCTCAGCCACGCCCGGGCCGTGCTGTGCCTGGCGAGCGTCGCCTTGTGCCTGGTGCCCGTCATCCTGCTGCAGCCGGTTCTGTTGCGCGTCCCCGGCCGCGCCAAGGAAAAGATCCCCTACTGGTTCTTCAAGGCCGCGTGCGCGATCATGGGCATCCGGGTCGAAGTCCATGGCGCCCGGTCGGCCGACCAGCCCGTCCTCTACGTGGCGAACCACATCTCCTGGCTCGACATCTGCGCCCTCGGGGGCGTGATGACGCCGTCCTTCGTCGCCCGCGCCGACCTGGAGGGCTGGCCCGGGTTCGGCTGGCTGTCGACGCTGCGGCGGACCATCTTCATCGACCGCGAGAACCGCGCCCGGTCAGGCGCCCACCTGGAGCAGATGATCGAGCGGCTGGAAGCGGGCGACAGCCTGATCCTGTTTCCCGAGGGCACCAGTTCCGACGGCGGCCGGGTGCTGCCCTTCAAGAGCAGCCTGTTCGCGGTGGCCGAGCGCTGGCAGGGCGTCAGGCCGCTGACCGTGCAGCCGGTCACCGTCGCCTACACCCGGATCAACTCCATGCCGCTCGGCCGTCATTTCCGGCCCTATGTGGGCTGGTTCGGCGACATGGAACTGGGGCCGCATGTCTGGGAACTCCTGACCATCGGCCGGGTGACCTGTGTCATCAGCTTCCACCCGCCGTTGACGCTGGAGTCGACGGGCGGCCGCAAGGCCATGTCGGCCCATTGCCACGCCGCGATCGCCCGGCGGCTGGAGTATCTCAACGGCGGCCATGATCCGGTGGAACATGCGGCCTGATCGGGCATTGCTTGACTCCGGGACCGCCGCTGCTAGGTTCCGCGCCCATTATTCCCTAGGATAGAGTCCGTGGCGAAGAAGCGGCTTCACATCAAGACCTACGGATGCCAGATGAACGTCTACGACTCGGCGCGCATGGCCGATGTCCTGGCGCCCCTGGGCTACGAGCCGTCCGACACGCCCGAGGACGCCGATCTTGTCATCCTCAACACCTGCCATATCCGCGAGAAGGCGGCCGAGAAGGTCTATTCCGAAGTGGGCCGCCTGCGCGCGCTGAAGGACGAGAAGGCCCGTGCCGGCGGCCGGATGCTTCTCGCCGTCGGCGGCTGCGTCGCCCAAGCCCAGGGCGAGGAGATGATGCGCCGGGCGCCGGCCATCGACCTGGTGTTCGGGCCGCAGGCCTATCAGGACTTGCCCGACCTGCTGGGCCGCGCCAGCCGCGACCTGATGGCGACCGGCCGCTCCCGCGTCGTCGCCGTCGACCTTGCGGTGGACGAGAAGTTCGACCGGCTGCCCGGCGAGGCCGCGCCCCAGGGCTACAGCGCCTTCCTCACCATCCAGGAAGGCTGCGACAAGTTCTGCTCGTTCTGCGTCGTGCCCTATACCCGCGGCGCGGAATACTCGCGTCCGGTCGCCGACGTGCTGGCCGAGGCCCGCCGCATGCTGCGCCAGGGCACCGTCGAGATCAGTCTGCTGGGCCAGAACGTCAACGCCTATCACGGCGACGACGGCAAGGGCGGGACGGCGAGCCTGGGCGAACTGATGCGCCGGCTCGCCGAAGAAGGGGTGGAGCGCATCCGCTACACCACCTCGCATCCGCGCGACGTCGACGACGAACTGATCGCCGCCCACCGCGATGTGCCGCAGATCATGCCGTTCCTGCACCTGCCGGTGCAAAGCGGCTCGGACCGCATTCTCAAGACGATGAACCGCCGGCATACTGCCGCCCGCTACCACGAGATCATTGCCAGGCTGCGCGACGCCCGGCCGGACCTTGCCCTCTCGAGCGACTTCATTGTCGGCTATCCGGGCGAGACCGACGCGGATTTCCGGGCGACCATGGACCTGGTGCGCCAGGTCGGCTTCGCCATGGCCTATTCGTTCAAGTACAGCCCGCGTCCCGGCACGCCCGCCGCCGACCTCGACGACCAGGTGCCAGAGGACGTGAAGGCCGAACGTCTCGCCGTCCTGCAGGATGAACTGCTGCGCCAGCAGGAGGCGTTCAACGCCGCCGCTGTCGGCCGCATCATGCCCGTGCTGTTCGAGCGCGACGGCCGGCATCCGGGCCAGCTCGTCGGACGGAGCCCCTACATGCAGGCCGTCAGCATCGACGCGGGTTCCGCTGCGGGGGATTTAAAGGGTACCATCCGGAACGTCGAGATCACCGCCGTTCTGTCCAACAGCCTGAGAGGGCGGCTGGCCGATCCGGTGAGCATGGCGGCGGCGCAATGATTGTGAGGGACAGTGGCAGATAAAGCGGCGGGCATGCCCGGTGGCGGCGCGTCGACGGCCGAGAAGGTCGTCACCGATTTCAGCGACAACTCACTCCTGCCGGAGCTGTTCGGCAAGCACGACAGCAACCTGGCGCTGATCGAGAAGCGCCTGGGCGTCACCCTGTCGTCGCGCGGCAACCGGGTGTCGATCGCCGGTCCCTCGGTGTCGGCCGACGCGGCGAAGAACGTGCTGCACAGCCTCTACAATCGCCTCACCCGCGGCCAGACGGTCGAGACCGGCGACGTCGAGGGCGCCATCCGCATGGCCGAGGCGGCCCAGCCCGGCGGCTCGGGCGACGACGTGGCGCAGCGGGCGGCGATCCGCACCAAGAAGCGGCTGATCACGCCGCGCTCGGCGCGCCAGGCCGAATATGTCCAGCAGATCCGCGACAACGAGGTGGTGTTCGGCATCGGACCGGCCGGCACCGGCAAGACCTACCTGTCGGTCGCCGTGGCGGTCGAGATGCTGCTGCAGGGAAGGGTCGACCGGCTGATCCTGTCGCGCCCGGCGGTCGAGGCGGGCGAGCGCATCGGCTTCCTGCCCGGCGACCTGCGCGACAAGATCGATCCCTATCTGCGGCCGCTCTATGACGCGCTGCACGACATGCTGCCCGGCGATCAGGTGGCGAAGGCCATGGAAAGCGGCGACATCGAGGTGGCGCCGCTGGCGTTCATGCGCGGCCGCACGCTCGCCAACTCGTTCATCATCCTGGATGAGGCGCAGAATACCACGCCCATGCAGATGAAGATGTTCCTGACCCGGCTGGGCGAGAATTCGCGCATGGTCATCGCCGGCGACCCCAGCCAGATCGACCTGCCCATGGGCGCCCGCTCCGGTCTGCGCGACGCCATCGACATCCTGGGCAAGATTCCCGAGGTGGCGTTCGTCCACTTCGGCGAGGCCGACGTGGTGCGTCATCATCTCGTCACCCGGATCGTGCAAGCCTATAACGAGAACGACCGCCAGCGGCAGGTGGCGCAGATGGCGCGCAAAACCGCCCAGAACGGAGAGGATGGCGGCTGAGCCGCCGGCCCATGCTTTCGGTAGAGACATCCCTGGAGTGCGACGCCTGGACCGGCTTCCTTGCCGATCCCGACGCCTTCGCCCGTGACGTTCTCGCCCGCGCGGGCTTCGACGGGGCGGCCGAGGTGAGCGTGCTGTTCGCCGACGACGCCTTCGTCCGCGGACTGAACGCCCGCTGGCGCGGCCAGGACAAGCCGACCAACGTGCTGTCGTTTCCCGCCGCCGAAACCGGGTTGGCGCCGCGTCCGCTGGGCGACATCGTCCTTGCCTGCGAGACCGTCGCCCGCGAGGCATCGGAGGCGGGCAAGCCGTTCGGCCACCATGTCGCCCACCTTCTGGTGCATGGCCTGCTTCACCTGATGGGCTACGACCACGAGACCGACGAGGACGCCGCCGTCATGGAGGCGCGCGAGATCCGCATACTCGAAACCCTCGACATTCCCGATCCCTATGCCGAATATACCGCCACCACGCAGAACAGGGCATGAGCGACTCTTCCACAGAGGCTGACAGTACGAGCCTGAAAGGCTGGGTGAGCGGCGTGCTCACCAGGCTGCGGGGACGCGAGATGTCCCTGCGCGAAAGCCTCGAGGACGTCATCGAGGAACACAGCGACAATCCGTCGGACCTGACCGCCGAAGAGCGGATCATGCTGATGAACATCGTGTCGCTGCGCGAGCTGGAGATATCCGACGTGATGGTGCCGCGCGCCGACATTGTCGCGGTCGAGATGTCCATGCCCATAGAAGGGCTCGTCCAGGCATTCCGGGAGGCGGCCCATTCGCGCCTGCCGGTCTATCGCGACACCCTCGACGACGTCGCCGGCATGGTCCACGTCAAGGACGTGCTGATCGCCATCGCCGATGCGGGCCAGAGTGCCCGCCAGGTGACGATCAACGATATCAAGCGCCGGGTGCTGTTCGTGCCGCCGTCCATGCCGGTGATCGACCTGCTTCTCAAGATGCGCCTCAGCCGCAACCACATGGCGCTGGTGATCGACGAGTATGGCGGCACCGACGGCCTCGTGACCATCGAGGACCTGATCGAGACCATCGTCGGCGACATCGACGACGAGCATGACGAGCAGCTGACGCCGCTGATCATGCCGCGCCCGTCCGGCGCCCTCGACGTCGACGCCCGCTGCCCGATCGAGGACCTTGAGACGCAGCTGGGCATCGACCTGCTGCCCGAGGACCAGGAAGACTACATCGACACGGTCGGCGGCCTGCTGTTCTCGCTCGCCGGCCGCGTGCCCGAGCGCGGCGAGGTGCTGGAGCATCCTTCGGGCGTCGAGTTCGAGGTGACCGATGCCGACGCGCGCCAGCTCAAGCGGGTTCGCGTCCGCAAGCCCCGGTCCGGCATGGCCGACGTGCTGCCGTGAGGCGATCGCGGCGATGCTGAGCGGCCTGCCCGCCTGGCTGTCCGCGCGCCGTCCATGGCAGCGGATGGGGTTGGCGTTTCTGCTGGGGGTGCTCGCCACCGCGGCCTTCGCGCCGCTCTACGCCGTGCCCGTCCTGCTGATCTCCTTCCCCGGCCTGATCCTGCTGCTCGAGGCGACGCCGACGAAGAAGGGCGCCTTCGGCGTCGGCTGGTTCTTCGGCTTCGGCCATTTCGTCACCGGCTTCTACTGGGTGGCGAACGCGCTCGCCATCGCCGGCGCGCCGCCCGCCGCGGCGATCGCCTTGCCCCTGGGCATGGCGCTCTACAGCGGCCTCGCGGGCGTGATCTACCGAGTGGCAGGCCGGCGGATCCGGTCGCGCGTACTGCTGTTCGCCCTGTGCTGGGCGCTCGCCGAGTGGCTGCGCGGCCACGTCATCACCGGCTTTCCATGGAACCTGGCAGCCTATGCCTGGGCGTTCTCCGACGCCTTTAGCCAGTTCGCCTCGGTCGTGGGAGCCTATGGCATGACCCTGGCGACGGCGGCGGTCGCGGCATCGCCCGTCGTGCTTGTGGGCGCGCAGGGCTGGGCGGTCTGGCGCGGTCCGGCAGCCGGCGCCGCCTGCGTTGCCGCGCTGTTCACGTTCGGGGCCGTGCGCCTCGCCGTGGCCGATGCCGAGCCGGCCGCCCGGCCCATGGTCCGTGCCGTCCAGCCCGACATCGCGCAGGACGAGAAGTGGCTGCCGGGGAACTTCCACCGCAACTTCACCGATCACCTGATGCTCTCGGAGGGGCCGGGCAACGACGCCGTCGACCTGTTCGCCTGGTCCGAGGCGGCCGTGCCCTACCAGCTCGACATGGTCGAGGATGCGCGTCGGCGGATCGCCCAGGTAGGGCGGCCGGGCGCGGTCGTCGTCACAGGGTTTCCACGTGTCGAGCAGCAGCCGGACGGCCTGCTGCGGTACTACAACAGCATGATCTTCATCGGCGAGGGCGGCCGGACGCTCGCCCTGTTCGACAAGGCGCATCTGGTGCCGTTCGGCGAGTATGTGCCCCTCAAGGGCGTGTTCCGCGCGCTCGATGCCGTGTTCGAAGCGCTCGGCCTGTCGATGCGCTTTCAGAAGGTTGTCGAGGGCGGCGGCGATTTCATGCCCGGGCCCGGACCCAGGGTCATCCGCTTGCCCGGACTGCCGCCGGTCAGCCCGCTGATCTGCTACGAGGTGATATTCCCCGGCGCGGTGACGCCGGAGGGCGAGCGGCCAGGCTGGCTGCTCAACATCACCAACGACGCCTGGTACGGCGAATGGGCGGGCCCGCTGCAGCACCTCGCCATCGCCCGCTTCCGCAGCATCGAGGAGGGCCTGCCCATGCTGCGCGCCGCCGGCACGGGAATCTCGGCGATCATCGACGCCCATGGCCGGGTGAATGCCGAGCTGGGGATCGGCAAGCGCGGCATCGTCGACGGCCGGCTGCCCGCCGCCATCGCGCCGACGCTCTACGCCCGCTTCGGCGACGCCGTCTTCTGGGCGATGATGTTGGCCGTTCTCGGAATACTCGTTTTGGGCACGCGTCAGCGCAACCGCCAGTAGAAGGCGCTTGACCACCCATACATCCCTGCATATTGCTATTTTTAACAGGTTCGAGGGTCGGCGATATCTGTTGGGGCTTGGCGCGTCCGCGCGTCGCAGGGGCTATGGAAGCTGATCACCCGTTCCGGACTACGCGCGTCTCCGGGCCGGGGAACTTGAGGAGGCCAAGCGCGTGCAATCGGTTCCCAATCCTGTCGACATTCATGTCGGCAAGCGTTTGCGTCAGCGGCGCACCTTCGTCGGCATGACCCAGGAGCAACTGGGCGCGGCCCTCGGAATCACGTTCCAGCAGATCCAGAAATACGAGCGCGGCGCCAACCGCATCGGCGCGAGCCGGCTGTTCGACATCTGCCGCATTCTGGACGTGGCGCCGCAGTTCTTCTTCGAATCCATGCCGGAAAACGAGGACGAGCGCCCTGCCGAGAGCATCCGCGCGGCGCGGCCCGAGGACGTGGTCGACCGTGAGACCATGGACCTGGTCCGCGCCTACCGCCAGATCGACAGTGCCGCCGTGCGTCACCGGCTGCTCGAGTTGGCCCGGACGCTCGCCAAGGTCGACTGACGCGGTCGATTCTCCGGCCCTCCACCCCGATACATAAAGATATAAAGACATCTTTATGCTTGTTGGCCGCGTCCGGGCGCTGCTATACAGCGGACGTGCCGGCACTCGCGGGGCCATGCGGTTCCGTGCGCCTTTCCTGAACTCCATATTCGAGGGGTCTCGTGGCCAAGAACTCGTACCTTTTCGCCAGCGAATCCGTTTCCGAAGGCCATCCCGACAAAGTCTGCGACATGATTTCCGACGCCGTGCTGGACACGTTCCTGGCGGCCGATCCCCAGGCGCGCGTGGCGTGCGAGACGCTGGTCACCACACAGCAGATCGTGCTGGCGGGCGAGGTTCGCGGCCCGGCCTCGATCACTAAGGACGTGCTGGAGACCGTGGCGCGCGACACCGTGCGCAAGATCGGCTACGAGCAGGACGGCTTCCACTGGAAGACCTGCGACGTCATGGTGCTGCTGCACAGTCAGTCGGCCGATATCGCCATGGGCGTGGATTCCGCCGGCAACAAGGACGAGGGCGCGGGCGACCAGGGCATCATGTTCGGCTATGCCTGCCGCGAGACCGACGCGCTGATGCCGGCGCCGATCTACTATTCCCACAGAATCCTGCGCGACATGGCCGAAGCGCGCCATTCCGGCGCGGTGAAGGGCCTCGGTCCCGACGCCAAGAGCCAGATCAGCCTGCTCTACGAGGACGGCAAGCCGGTGCGCGCCACCTCGGTCGTGGTCTCGACCCAGCACGACGAGCATCTGTCCCCGGCCGACGTCGAGGGCATCGTGCGTCCCTTTATCTCCGACGCCCTGCCTGCGGGCTGGCTGACCAACGAGACCGACTTCTACATCAATCCCACCGGCCGCTTCGTCATCGGCGGCCCGGACGGCGACGCGGGCCTGACCGGCCGCAAGATCATCGTCGACACCTATGGCGGCGCCGCCCCCCATGGCGGCGGCGCGTTCTCGGGCAAGGACCCGACCAAGGTCGACCGCTCGGCTGCCTATGCGGCGCGCTACCTGGCCAAGAACGTGGTGGCGGCCGGCCTCGGCGACCGCTGCACCATCCAGCTCTCCTACGCCATCGGCGTGTCGAAGCCGCTGTCGATCTATGTGGACCTGCACGGCACCGGCCACGTGGACGAGGGCAAGCTGGCGGGCGTGCTGGGCGAGGTCATGGACCTCAGCCCACGCGGCATCCGCACCCATCTCGGCCTCAACCGGCCGATCTACGCGCGCACCGCTGCCTACGGTCATTTCGGCCGCGAGCCCGAGGCCGATGGCGGCTTCAGCTGGGAGCGCACCGACCTGGCCGACGCTCTTCGCTCGGCCCTCGCCTGATACGGACATGACGTCGGGGATACCGGTCGTCCGCCGTATCTACGGCCGGCGGCGCGGCAAGGCGCTGAACCAGACCCGCCAGGACCTGATGGACCGGCTGCTGCCGGCCGTCTCCGTTCCGCTGGAGGAAGGCGACGCCAACATCGATCCACGCATCTGGTTCGACCGGCCGGTGCGAGAGGTCTGGTTCGAGATCGGCTTCGGCAAGGGAGAGCACTTGGCCTGGCAGGCGCGCAACAACCCGAACGTGGGGTTTGTCGGCTGCGAGCCCTACGAGAACGGAGTCGCCGGCCTGCTGACCGAGATCGCCGAGCACGGGCTCGGCAACGTCCGCATCTGGATGGACGACGCCGCCGTGCTGCTCGCCGCGCTCCGCCCGGCAAGCATCTCCCGCGCCTTCCTGCTGTTCCCCGATCCCTGGCCCAAGGCGCGCCATCACCGGCGACGCTTCGTCAATCCGGACCGGCTCGACATTCTGTCCCGCGCCCTGGTTGACGGCGCCGAGTTCCGCGCCGCCACCGACCATCTCGACTACGGCGACTGGATCGTGCGCCACATGAGCGCGAGCGAGGACTTCGAGTGGACCGCCGAGCGCGCCGCCGACTGGCAGGCCCGCACGCCCGACTGGCCCCAGACCCGCTACGAGGCCAAGGCGTTGGCGCGCGGCGAGAAGCCGCTCTACCTGCGGTATCGCCGCAGACCGAGGACTGTCGACTGAAGCATCCGCTGCATGGCGGGCCTGCGCCAAGCAGATAGCCAGTTCATCATATTTGATGGATGAAATATCAATATAGGTGGTAAAAGCGGTATTCTTGATATCCAGGAAACCCAATGATTACCGCCTTGCAGATGAAGGCCGCCCGGGCGCTGCTCGGCATCGATCAGAAGACGCTCGCCGAAATGGCGGGCGTGTCGGTGCCGACCGTTCAGCGCATGGAGGCGAGCCAAGGCACCGTGAGGGGCTTCGTCGATAGCCTCACAAAGGTCGTCGATGCGCTGAACCAGGCCGGCATCGAGCTGATCGGCGACGGCGCGCAGAGTCTGGGCGGCGGGCGGGGCGTCAGGCTCAGGGAGCCGCCGCCGCGATCCTGAACAACCCAACAGCGACGGCGACCGCCGACCCACCAGCCGACGATCCCGCCGCCTTATCCCTAGGCCGCAGGACACCATGGACTCGAGAGCCGCCATCCGCTCGCCGGGCGAATCGCCAAGTTTCGCCGAACTGTTCACGCCCAAGCTGGTCACCATCCTGCGCGAGGGCTACGGCCTTTCCAACCTGCGCTCGGACGCCATCGCGGGACTGACCGTCGCCATCGTCGCCCTGCCCCTGTCCATGGCGATCGCCATCGCTTCCGGAGCGTCGCCGGCGCAGGGACTCTACACGGCGATCATCGGCGGATTCGTGGTCTCGGCGCTGGGCGGCAGCCGGTTCCAGATCGGCGGTCCGGCCGGCGCGTTCATCGTGCTGGTCGCCGCGACGGTGCAGGCCCATGGCATGGATGGGCTGCTACTGGCGACCATCATGGCGGGCATCATGCTCGCGGCGGCCGGGTTCCTCAGGCTGGGCACCTACATCAAGTTCATTCCCTATCCGGTCACCGTCGGTTTCACCGCCGGCATCGCGGTGATCATCTTCGCCAGCCAGGTCAAGGATCTGCTGGGGCTGACCCTCGGCGGGCCGGAACCCGGTCCGCTGGTGGACAAGCTTCCCGTGCTGTGGTCGGCCATGGGCACCGCCGATGCGGCGACCATGGCGCTGGCCGGCTCGACCATCGCCGTCATGACGGGGCTCAAGCGCTTGCGGCCGCACTGGCCGGGCATGCTGTTCGCCGTCGCCGCGGCGGCAGGCGCCGCCGTGCTGCTGGACCTGCCGGTCGCCACCATCGGCACCGCCTTCGGCGGCATCCCGAGCGGCCTGCCGATGCCGTCGCTGCCCGATGTCACGCCGGCCAAGCTCCAGGCGGTGTTCCCCAGCGCGGTGGCGTTCACGCTGCTGGGCGCCATCGAATCGCTGTTGTCGGCGGTTGTCGCCGACGGCATGACCGGGCGGCGCCACCGCTCCAGCTGCGAACTGGTGGCCCAGGGCGCCGCCAACATCGCCTCGGGCCTGTTCGGCGGCATCTGCGTCACCGGCACCATCGCGCGCACCGCGACCAATGTGCGCGCCGGCGCCCACGGACCGGTGGCGGGCATGCTGCATTCGGTGTTCCTGCTGGCCTTCATGCTCGTTGCCGCGCCGCTTGCCAGCTACATCCCGCTGGCCAGCCTGGCGGGCGTGCTCGCCGTCGTGGCGTGGAACATGGTCGAGAAGCCGGCCTTCGCCATGTTGCTTCGCGCGTCGCGCGGCGATGCCGCCGTGCTGCTCACGACCTTTCTGCTTACCATTTTCCGCGACCTGTCGCTGGCCATCGTCGTCGGCTTCGCGCTCGGCTCGGTGCTGTTCATCCACCGCATGTCGCGGGCCACCGCCTCGGACAGCCAGGCGGCCCTGGTCGAGGAGGACATCGCCGACGGGTCCAGCGCCGCGCGCGCGCCCTATGACGAGAAGGCCGCGAGTGATCCCGAGGTGATCGTCTACCGCATTTCGGGCGCGTTCTTCTTTGGCGCCGCGGCCTCGATCGGCGCGGTCCTCGATCGGATCGCCGACACCCATCGGGCGCTGGTGATCGATTTCTCCGCGGTGCCGTTCATCGATTCCACGGCGGCCAATACCATCGAGGGGCTAGCCCGCAAGGCCTCGCGCCGGGGTGTCGACGTCTATCTGAGCGGCACGTCCCACGAGGTCCGCAAGGATCTGTTCGCCCACCACGTCAAGCCGCCGCTCGTGCGATATGCGCGCAATGTCGAGGGCGCGCTCAGGAAGGCTCACGGCAGCGAATGGGAAGCAGTGGCCCGGCCGGGACTTCCGCCTTGAAAAAGCCGCGTGCCTGGATTACGTTCCCCCTGCTCTTGACATAGACCGGCTGGCTCGCGAGTCGCCGGGAAGTTCGAAGGAGTGGGCGAGAGCCCACTTTTTTTGTTTTTGGGAATCGGGTGGTCGTGGAAACCGGCATAGCGGCGAAGGTGCGGGCGATGATCGGGCCCTCGGTCGAGGCCATGGGCTTCGACCTGGTGCGCGTGCGCTTCATCACCACCAGCCGCCGCACCCTGCAGATCATGGCCGAGCGCGCCGACGGCTCGATGACCGTCGAGGACTGCGCCGAGCTGAGCCGCGCCGCCTCGGCGATCCTCGACGTCGAGGACCCGATCAAGGGCGAGTACAATCTGGAAGTCAGCTCGCCCGGCATCGACCGGCCGCTGGTGCGCGAGCAGGACTACCACAGATATGCCGGGTTCGAGGCGAAGATCGAGACGGCGACGCCGATCTCGGGCCAGCGCCGGTTCCGCGGCGCCATCGCGGGTTTCGTAGACGGCCAGGTGGTGCTCGACGCGCCGCAGGGCCGGGTCCACTTGCCGTTCGACAACGTCGAGAACGCCAAGCTGGTGCTGACCGATGCGCTGATCAACGCGCATCAGGATGCCCGCAAGGCCGACGGGGCCGAGCATGACGATCAACAGGGAGCTGAGTGATGTCCACCGCCATTAGCGCAAACCGGCTGGAGCTGCTGCAGGTCGCCGACGCCGTCGCCCGCGACAAGGTGATCGAGCGCGACCTGGTGCTCGAGGCCATGGAAGAGGCCTTCCAGAAGGCGGCCCGCTCGCGCTACGGCGCCGAGCACGATCTGCGCGCCCACATCGACCGCAATACCGGCGAGATCAAGCTGCGCCGGGTGATCACCGTGGTCGAGGAGGTCGAGAACGAGGCCGCCCAGATGACCCTGAAAGACGCCGAGCGCCGCTATCCGGGCCACGAGCTGGAAATCGGCTCGGAAATCTCTGAAGAGCTGCCGCCGATGGACTTCGGCCGCATCGCCGCCCAGACCGCCAAGCAGGTCATCACCCAGAAGGTCCGCGAGGCCGAGCGCGCCCGCCAGTACAACGAGTACAAGGACCGCCAGGGCGACATCATCAACGGCATCGTCAAGCGCGTCGAGTACGGCAACGTGGTCGTCGACCTGGGCCGCGCAGAGGCGGTGATCCGCCGCGACGAGGCGCTGCCGCGCGAGAACCTGCGCAACGGCGACCGGGTGCGCGCCTACATCTACGACGTCCGCCAGGAGCCGCGCGGCCCGCAGATCTTCCTGTCGCGCGCGCGGCCCGAATTCATGGGCGAGCTGTTCGCCCAGGAAGTGCCGGAAATCTACGACGGCATCATCGAGATCAAGTCGGTGGCCCGCGATCCGGGCAGCCGCGCCAAGATCGCCGTGATGTCCAACGACCCGGGCATCGACCCGGTCGGCGCCTGCGTCGGCATGCGCGGCAGCCGCGTCCAGGCGGTGGTGAACGAACTGCAGGGCGAGAAGATCGACATCATCCAGTGGTCGCCGGACGTGGCTACTTTCGTCGTCAACGCGCTCGCCCCCGCCGAGGTGCAGAAGGTTGTGCTCGACGACGACAACGAGCGCATCGAGGTGGTCGTCCCCGACGACCAGCTCAGCCTCGCCATCGGCCGCCGCGGCCAGAACGTGCGCCTGGCGTCCCAGCTCACCGGCTGGACCATCGACATCCTGACCGAGGCCGAGGAATCCGAGCGCCGGCAGCAGGAGTTCCAGTCCCGCTCGGCGCTGTTCATGGAAGCGCTGGACGTGGAAGAGACCATCGCCCAGCTGCTGGTGGCCGAAGGATTCGCCGATCTGGAGGAAGTGGCCTATGTGGAGCTGGACGAACTGGCCTCCATCGAGGGCTTCGACGACGACATCGCCCAGGAGCTGCAGAACCGTGCCCGCGCCGCCCTGCAGCGCCGCGACGAGGAGGCCGACGCCCGCCGCAAGCAGCTTGGCGTGAAGGACGACGTGGCCGCCATCGAGGGCCTGACGGTCCAGATGCTGGTCGTGCTGGGCGAAAAGGGCATCAAGACGCTGGACGACCTGGCGGAGTTCGCCGGCTTCGAGCTGATCGAGTCGGGCGGCCCGCTGCAGGGCTTCGATCTCGATGAGGACCAGGCCAACGAGATCGTCATGGCCGCCCGTGCCCACTGGTACGAGGACGAGGAAACCGACGGCGGCGAGCCGGCGGCGGAGTAGGATCGCAACGGAGAACGGATGACGGAAAGCAAAGGGCATGTGGCGGAACGACGATGCATCGTAAGCGGCGAGAGCGCGCCGCAGGCGGGCCTCGTGCGGTTTGTCGTCGGGCCCGGCGATGTCATCGTTCCCGATCTCAGGGGTAAGCTGCCCGGCCGCGGGCTATGGGTGTCGGCGCGCCGCGACGTGGTCGAGGCCGCGTGCGCGAAGAACGCGTTCTCCCGCGCCGCGCGGCAGAAGGTCAGCGTGCCCGAGGGCCTGCCGGCCCTGATCGAATCCCAGCTGGCCGCGGGTTGTCTCAACCTGCTCGGCCTTGCCCGCAAGGCGGGCGAGATCGTCGCCGGCTTCGAGAAGGTCAAGGCGTGGCTGCAGAACGGCACGGCGACGGTGTTGGTCACCGCCGCCGACGCGGCCGAGGACGGGCGGCGCAAGCTGCGCGGCCTGGCCGCCGGGCTGCCGGACGTGGACCTTTTCACGTCGGATCAATTGAGTTTGGCGTTGGGCCGCGGGAATGTGATACATGCTGCCCTGCGCGACGGCGGCCTCGCCAGGCGATTCCTGGCCGAGGCCTCCCTGCTGGACGGATACCGGCACGGCACGGTCAAGACTGACCTGCCGGGCGCGAAAGAGGAAGGTGAATGAGCGAGACCAAGGAAAGCGGCGACACGAAGCTCACTTTGTCGGGCAGCAAGACGCTTCAATTGAAGAAGAGCGTGGATGCGGGCAGCGGCCAGGTGCGCCAGAGCCTGTCCCACGGCCGGGGCAAATCCGTCGTCGTCGAACGCAAGCGTCCGCGCCGCACCTTCTCCCGTGAGGGCGAGCAGGAGCACGGCGTTCTCGGCGGCGACGGCGCCGATGGCCACCTGAGCCAGGGCGAGAAGGCCGTCCGCCTGCGCGCGCTCGAGGAAGCGCGCAAGCAGGAGGCGATCGACCGCCAGCGCCAGGAAGAGGAAGCCAGGCGCCGCGCCGAAGAGGAAGCCCGCCGCAAGGTCGAGGAAGAGGAACGCCGCCGTCACGCGGCCGAGGAAGCGGCGCGCAAGGCAAAGGAAGCGGCGCTCAAGCCGAAGGATGAGACGCAGCCCGCCGGTCAGCCCGCGCCGGCCGCCGTGGAAGTCAATCCGGCGATCACCGTCGCCAAGCCGAAGCCGCGCGTCGAGCCGGCCGCGCCGCCGGCGGCCGTGAAGGGCCGGGCGCCCAGCGCGCCGGTGCCGCCTCCGCTCGAGGAGGCGCGTCGTCCCAAGCCCGAGGACCGGGTCAAGTCCGCGACGCTGATCGACGAGGAAGAGGAAGACGAGCGCAAGAAGCGGGCGCGCTCCGGCGCCGCCAAGGTGCCGCACACCAAGCCGTCGCCGAAGGTCGATTCACGCCGCGCGGGCGCGAAGATGACGGTCCAGCGCGCGCTTGACGACGGCGCCGAGGAACGCCAGCGGTCGCTGGCCGCCATGCGCCGTGCCCGCGAGAAGCAGAAGCTCGCGCGGCGGATGACCGATGCGCCGCAGAAGCTGTTCCGCGAGGTGGTCGTTCCCGAGCAGATCACCGTGGCCGAGCTGGCCAACCGCATGACCGAGCGCGCCAACGACGTGGTACGCGAGCTGATGAAGATCGGCGTGATGGTCAGCGTCAACGACACCATCGACGCCGACACGGCCGAGCTGGTCGTGACCGAGATGGGCCACAAGCTGCGCCGCGTGTCCGAATCCGACGTGGAGATCGGCCTCGTCGGTGCCGCCGACGTCGACGAGGACATGCAGTCGCGTCCTCCCGTCGTCACCGTCATGGGCCATGTGGACCACGGCAAGACATCGCTGCTCGACGCGCTGCGCGCCACCGACGTGGCCTCCGGCGAGGCGGGCGGCATCACCCAGCATATCGGCGCCTACCAGGTCACCATGCCCGGCGGCGAGAAGATCACCTTCCTCGACACGCCCGGCCACGCCGCGTTCACCGCCATGCGCGCCCGCGGCGCCCAGGTGACCGACATCGTGGTGCTGGTGGTCGCCGCCGACGACGGCATCATGCCGCAGACGGTCGAGGCGATTCAGCACGCCCGCGCCGCCGGGGTGCCGATCATCGTGGCGATCAACAAGATCGACAAGTACGACGCCAACCCGCAGAAGATCCGCGAGGCCCTGCTCCAGCACGAGATCGTGGTCGAGAGCCTGGGCGGCGACGTGCTCGACATCGAGGTATCGGCCAAGAACCGCACCAACCTGGACAAGCTGGAGGAGGCGATCATCCTCCAGGCCGAGGTGCTGGAGCTGAAGGCCAACCCGGACCGCGCCGCCGAGGGCGTGGTGATCGAATCCATGCTCGACAAGGGCCGCGGCGCCGTCGCCACCGTACTGGTGACGCGCGGTACCCTCGCCGTCGGCGACATCTTCGTCTCCGGCGCCGAATCCGGCCGCGTCCGGGCGCTGATCGACGACAAGGGCAACAATTTGAAGGAAGCCGGTCCGGCCCAGCCGGTCGCGGTCCTGGGCGCCACCGGCGCGCCGCTGTCCGGCGACGACTTCCTGGTGGTCGAGTCCGAGGCGCGCGCCCGCGAGATCTCGGCCTACCGCCAGCGCCAGCTTAAGGAAAAGACCGCGGCGCCTGTCGCCCGCGTCTCGCTCGAGGCCATGCTCGACAAGCTGAAGACCAAGGAGGTGCAGGAGCTGCCCGTGGTCATCAAGGCCGACGTGCACGGCTCCGCCGAGGCGGTGTCCAGCGCACTCACCGCCATGAACACCGACGAGGTGGCGGTGAAGGTGCTGCTCAGCGGCGTCGGCGGCGTCTCCGAATCCGACGTGGCGCTGGCCGAGGCGTCGAACGCGCCGATCCTGGCGTTCAACGTCCGCGCCGCGGGCAAGTCCCGCACCATGGCCGAGCAGCAGGGCGTCGAGATCCGCTACTACTCGGTGATCTACGACCTGGTCGACGACATCAAGGCGGCCCTCTCGGGCATGCTGTCGCCGGAGATCAGGGAAACCATCGTCGGCGTGGCCGAGGTCAAGGAAGTGTTCAACGCCGGCAAGGGCAAGGCGGCGGGCTGCATCGTGCTCGAGGGCGCGGCGCGTTCGGACGTGCGCGCCCGGGTGCTGCGCGACGAGGTGGTGGTGCACGACGGCAAGGTCAGCTCGCTGCGCCGGTTCCGCGACGAGGTCAAGGAAGTGGCGGCCGGCACCGAGTGCGGCATCACGATCGAGAACTTCAACGACGTGAAGGCCGGCGACCGGATCGAGATGTACTCGGTCGAGGAACGCGCCCGCACCCTCTGAGGCGGGCGAAGGCAGGCAGGTCATGACCAGATCCCGTGGGGGTCCGCGGACCCAGCGTCAATCCCGTGTGGGCGAGCTGCTGCGCCACGCGCTGGCCGAGGTGCTGATGCGCGGCGAGCTGCGCGATCCGGCGCTCGAGGGCGTCTCGGTCACCGTCACCAAGGTCGACGTGGGACCGGACCTGAAGAACGCCACCGCCTTCGTCATGCCGCTGGGCGGCCACGACGTGGAGAAGGTGGCGGCGGGGCTCAACCGCAGCGCCCGGTTCCTGCGCGGCCAGGTCGGCCACATGGTCGACATGCGCTACGTACCCCAGCTGCGCTTCTCGGTGGACCGCTCATTCGACGAGGCGGCGAAAATCGACGCCCTGCTGCGCGAGCCCAGGGTCGCCCGCGACCTGGACCACGGCTCCGACGACGACTAGCTTCCCATGGCGCGCAACCGGAAAGGCCGGCCGATCAACGGCTGGGTCGTCCTCGACAAGCCGACGGGCATCACCTCGGCTCATGCGGTCGCCAGGGTCAAGCGCGCGCTCGATGCGGCCAAGGTCGGCCATGGCGGCACGCTCGACCCGCTGGCGACCGGCGTGCTGCCGCTGGCGCTGGGCGAGGCGACCAAGCTGGTCTCCTATGTGATGGACGGCTCGAAGTCCTACCGCTTCACGGTGAAATGGGGCGAGGGGCGCGACACCGACGACAGCGAGGGCAGGGTGACGGGCACGAGCGGCGTCCGGCCGACAGAAGCCCGGATCGAGGCGGCGCTGCCGCGCTTCACAGGCATCATCCTGCAGAAGCCGCCATCGTTCTCGGCCATCAAGGTGGACGGCGCGCGTGCCTACGACCTGGCCCGCGACGGCGCCCCGCCCGACCTGCCGCCGCGCGAGGTCGAGGTCAGGCGCTTCGTCCTGTTGTCGGCGGACGAGGGCAGCGCCAGCTTCGAGATGGACTGCGGCAAGGGCACCTATGTGCGGTCCATCGCCCGCGATCTTGCCCTTGAACTTGGCACGCTCGGCCACGTCACGGCACTGCGCCGGACGAGGGTCGGACCGTTCTCGGAAGGCGCCGCATTTTCACTGGATAAGATTGGGGAATTGCACCATAGTGCGCCCCCTTGTGGCCTTGTGCTGCCCATCGAGACACCGCTGGACGACATCCCGGCGGTCGCCGTGATGGAAAGCGAGGCCGACCGCTTGCGTCACGGCCAGCCGGTATTTGTACCGCGCCGGCTCGATGGCGAGGTGGTGATCAAGGTGTCCGGGAAGGCCGTCGGAATTGGCGTGCTCTCGGACGGAAACCTGAGGCCCAAGCGCCTCTTCAACCTGTGAGGAGACCATCCGATGTCGATTGCCGCTTCCCGCAAGGAAGAACTGATCAAGGAATACGCCGTCGCCGCGGGCGACACCGGTTCCCCCGAAGTCCAGGTCGCGATCCTGACCGAACGGATCAACAACCTGACCGAGCACTTCAAGACCCACGCCAAGGACAACCACTCGCGCCGCGGTCTCATCAAGCTGGTGAATCAGCGCCGCAGCCTGCTGGACTATGTCAAGAAAGTGGACCAGGCGCGCTACAGCTCGCTGATCCAGCGGCTTGGCCTGCGCAAGTAACAGAAAGGCGCCGGCATCGTCCGGCGCTTTCGCTTTCAAGGACCGCCCCAAATCGTCAGACGGGGCGGCAAAGACGACCTTCGAATTGAAAGAGTCGAGGAAGGGGCGGCTGGCAATGGGGCTGGCCGCGCAAGAAGGAATTAAAAATGTTCAACATCACCCGTAAGGAAATCAACTGGGGCGGGCGCAAGCTGGTCCTGGAAACCGGGCGCGTTGCCCGTCAGGCCGATGGCGCCGTCATGGTCAGCTACGGCGATACCGTGGTGCTCTGCACCGTCGTCGCGGAAAAGGCCCCGAAGCCGGGCCTGGACTTCTTCCCGCTGACCGTCAACTACACCGAGAAATACTATGCCGCCGGCAAGATCCCGGGCGGCTTCTTCAAGCGCGAGGGCCGTCCGACGGAAAAGGAGACGCTGACCTCGCGCCTCATCGACCGCCCGATCCGCCCGCTGTTCCCGGCCGGCTTCCGCAACGAGACCCAGGTGCTGTGCACCGTGCTCAGCCACGACATGGAAAACGATCCCGACATCGTCGCCATGATCGGCGCGTCGGCCGCGCTCACCATCTCGGGCATCCCGTTCCTGGGCCCCATCGGCGGTGCCCGTGTGGGCTACATCGACGGCCAGTACGTGCTCAACCCGTCGATCGACGACCTGCCGAATTCGCAGCTGGACCTGGCCGTCGCCGGCACCAGCACCGCGGTGCTGATGGTGGAATCCCAGGCCGCCGAGCTCAGCGAGGAGGTCATGCTGGGTGCCGTGGTGTTCGGCCATGAGCAGATGCAGGCGGTCATCGACCTGATCATCGACCTGGCCGAGGAATGCGCCAAGGAGCCGTGGAACCTGCCGGAAGGCCCCGACCACAGCGCGCTCGAGGCCCGCGTGGCCGAGCTGGGCGAGGCCGGCCTGCGCGCCGCCTATGGCAACACCAACAAGCAGGTCCGCACCAAGGCGATCAGCGAGGCCAAGAGCCAGGTCGTCGCGGCGCTCACGGACATGGACCCGCCGGCCGATCCCAGCGTGGTGAAGACCCTGCTGAAGGACCTGGAGAAGGACATCGTCCGCGGCAACATCATCAAGACCGGCCAGCGCATCGACGGCCGCGACCTGGTGACCGTGCGTCCGATCCTGGCCGAGGTGACGGTACTGCCGCGCACCCACGGCTCGTGCCTCTTCACCCGCGGCGAGACCCAGTCGATGGGCGTCGTCACCCTGGGCACCGGCGATGACGAGCAGATCATCGACGCGCTCGAGGGCAACTGGCGCGCCCGCTTCATGCTGCACTACAACTTCCCGCCCTTCTCGGTGGGCGAGGTGGGCCGTACCGGCTTCACCGGCCGCCGCGAGGTGGGTCACGGCAAGCTGGCCTGGCGCGCGCTTCAGGCGGTCCTGCCCAGCGCCGAGGAGTTCCCCTACACCATCCGCGTGGTGTCGGAGATCACCGAATCCAACGGCTCGAGCTCCATGGCCACGGTCTGCTCCTCGTCCCTCGCCATGATGGACGCGGGCGTGCCGATCAAGCGCCCCGTCTCGGGCATCGCCATGGGCCTGATCCTGGAGAAGGACGGCAGCTATGCCGTGCTCTCGGACATCCTGGGCGACGAGGATCACCTCGGCGACATGGACTTCAAGGTGGCGGGGACGTCGGAAGGCATCACCTCGCTGCAGATGGACATCAAGGTCACCGGCATCACCAAGGAGATCATGGAGACCGCGCTCAACCAGGCGAAGGGCGGCCGCATCCACATTCTGGGCGAGATGGCCAAGTCGCTCGACCATTCGCGCGACGAGCTGAGCTCGAACGCACCGCGCATCGAGACCATGTCCGTTCCGAAGGACAAGATCCGCGAAGTCATCGGTACCGGCGGCAAGGTGATCCGCGAGATCGTCGAGCAGACCGGCGCCAAGATCGACATCGAGGACGACGGCACCATCAAGATCGCCTCCAGCGATCCGGAGGCCATCAAGAAGGCCCGCGCCTGGATCACCGGCATCGTCGCCGAGCCGGAAGTGGGCGTGATCTATGACGGCAAGGTGGTCAAAGTCGTCGACTTCGGCGCGTTCGTGAACTTCATCGGCAACAAGGACGGCCTCGTCCACATCTCCGAGCTGCGCGAGGACCGTGTCGCCCAGGTCGGCGACGTGGTCAAGGAAGGCCAGCCGGTGAAGGTGAAGGTGCTGGGCGTCGACGATCGCGGCAAGGTCCGCCTGTCCATGCGCCTGGTGAACCAGGAAACCGGCGAGGAAATCGCCGACACGCGCGAGCCCAAGAAGCAGCGCCGCGACTGATCGAGCTTGGATTCGAAGCGGTTTTGGCCTATGTGCCTGCTATGGGGACTAGGCTGAAACCGCGACGGGTTCGCGCAAGATGAAGGCGCTCAACGCCATCCGCATCGCCGGCAAGGAAGTCCTGCCGCTCATCGAGGGCGGCAAGGGCATTTCCATTTCAAATGGCGCCAGCGCGGGCGCCTGGGCGTTCGCGGGCGGCATCGGCACCGTCTCCTGCGTCAACGCCGACAGCTATGATTCGAGCGGCCGCCTGATACCGCAGGTCTACAAGGGCCGCACCCGGGTCGACCGGCACGAGGAACTGATCGACTTCGGCATCAGGGGCGGCCTCGCCCAGATCCGCGAGGCTTACGAGCGCGCCGCCGGCAACGGCTTCATCAATATCAACGTGCTGTGGGAGATGGGCGGCGCCCAGCGGGTGCTGCACGGCGTGCTGGAGCGGGCCAAGGGCCTCGTCCACGGCGTCACCTGCGGCGCCGGCATGCCCTACAAGCTGGGCGAGATCGCCGCCCGCTACGGCGTGCACTACTATCCGATCATCTCGTCGGGCCGCGCCTTCCGCGCCCTGTGGAAGCGCGCCTACTTCAAGTTCGCCGAGCTGCTGGGCGGCGTGGTCTACGAGGACCCATGGCTGGCCGGCGGCCATAACGGCCTTTCCAATTCCGAGGATCCGCTGCGTCCCGAGGCGCCCTATCCGCGCATCGTCGAGCTGCGCAAGACGATGAACGAGTTCGGCCTCCAGAACACGCCGATCATCATGGCCGGCGGCGTCTGGTACCTGCGCGACTTCGAGGACTGGATCGACAATCCCGAGGTCGGCCCGATCTGCTTCCAGTACGGCACCCGTCCGCTGCTGACCCAGGAAAGCCCCATCCCCGAGGAATGGAAGCAGCGGCTGATGACGCTTGAGGAAGGCGACGTGCAGCTGCACCGCCATTCGCCCACCGGCTTCTACTCCTCGGCCGTGCGCAACGAGTTCCTGATCGAGCTGGATCGGCGCAGCGAGCGCCAGGTCGCCTACACCGCCGAGCCGGTGGGCGAGCACCAGGTGCCGTTCTCGCTGGGCGCGCGCAAGAACACCGTCTACCTGACGGCGGGCGACGCCCAGCACGCCGAGGGCTGGCAGGCACAGGGGTTCGATCACACCATGCGCACCCCGGACCAGACGCTGATCTTCGTCTCGGCCGCCAAGCAGCGCGAGATCCAGAAGGACCAGGCCGACTGCATGGGCTGCCTCAGCGCCTGCAAGTTCTCCAACTGGGCCGATCACGGCGACTTCTCCAACGGCAAGAAGGCCGATCCGCGCAGCTTCTGCATCCAGAAGACGCTGATGGACATCGCCCATGGCGGCGACCTCGACGAGAACCTGATGTTCGCCGGCCACAGCGCCTACCGCTTCCGGCAGGACCCGTTCTACTCCAACGGCTTCGTGCCGACGGTGAAGCAGCTCGTCGAACGGATCGTCACGGGCGACTGACGCGGGTTTCCCGTCGCTACGTTCCCGCCTCTCTCGTTGTCACCCCGGACTTGTTCCGGGGTCTGCCCCTCCGCGTGATGGTGCGGCAGGCACTCTTCGTCCTTCCTTTCGGTGAATTTGCGAGCGGAGCGAAGCAATCTACCAGCGCGCCGGTGACGGTTGCTGGGCCACGTGCACTGGCTGTGGAACCTGGGCCCTACGGGCGGGCCGTCCGTGCGTATTTGCCATTCATGCGAGCAGAAGGCCTCTGCCTCTCCGCCATACAGCCATCGACGGGCTGGTTGGATTGCTTCGCGTTGCTCGCAAGTGCACGGCGGCCGCGGAGGGAAAGTGTCAGCCGTTACGTCGCGCGGAGGGGCAGACCCCGGAACAAGTCCGGGGTGACAATCGTGAAGTGGTAACGCGGGCGCCTCAGTCCAGCTTCGGCGCCATCCCCGGATCGCCCTTTTCCATCGCCTGCCGGTAGGCCGGCCGCTCGCCGATCCGCTTCAGGTAGGCCAGCAGGTTGGGCATGCCCGAGATGTCGCGCGGCACGAACATGCGCATGGTGGTCAGCGGGAACAGCATGATGATGTCGGCGGCGGTGAATTCGTCGCCGGCGAAATAGGGCGCCTTGCCCAGCCGGTCCTCGACCATGGCGAAGGCCTTGTCGCCGCGCGATTTCAACGCCTTGGTGATGTCCGTGTCCGCCGCCCCGAGGATGCCGAGGATGATGCCGACCATTCCCGACGGCATGAACGAGGCGTTGGCGAAGTGGTACCAGAACAGGTAGTCGGCGTAGTTGGGCGCGTCGGGCGCTACCGTCAGCCGGCCACTGCCATAACTGTGGATGATGTAGTCCATGATGGCGCCGGACTCGCCCAGCACCAGGTCGCCGTCGGTGATCACCGGCGCGGTGCCGAACGGGTGCAGCGCCTTGTACTCGGCCGGTGCGAGCCGGGTGACCGGATCGCGGTCGTATTTCCTGAAGTCATAAGGAACGCCCAGCTCCTCGCAGAGCCAGTGAATGCGTTCCGACTGTGAGATGCCGAGATGATGAACGGTCAGCATGGCGGTTCCTCCCCGGGACCCAAGGGTGCAAGGGAGTCGTATCCCGGCGGCGCGCGATCCGCCATGTCTATCTCGTTGCGCCCATGCACGCCATCGGTGCCGGGCGGCACGGGATCACCGCGGCGCAGAGGTCCCCTGGCTGACGGGGTCCATCACCTGTTCGATGTTCTCGACCATCAGCACCACGGGCGTGAGATGCTCGGGGCCCTGGGCGGGCGCCAGGGTGCCGGAAGCCATGAAGCTGGTGCCGGTCATTTCGGTCTGGAACTGCGGGCCGCCCTGCTGGAACACCAGCTGGATCGAGTTCAGGTTCTGCTGGCCGCCATCCGCCGCGCCGTCGACGCAGAGCGGAGGGCTGAGTTGCATGATCGGCACCTGGATGATGGCGTCCTCTTTCGGCGTCTGGCCGTAGCCGGGCGGGCCGGACGCCTGCAGCGAGCTGACCATGCCGGTCAGCGCAACCGGTTCGGCGCCGATCTGCCGGCAATTCTGCTGTGCCTGTGCCGCGCCGGAAACGGCGAGCGGTATCAGGGTAGCGGCAAGGGCGAGGAAGATCAGTCTCTTGGTCATCGGGCGTTCCTCTCGCGTTGTGACGCAGGATGGATGGCAAACGCTCCGGCTGGCCGAATGTGCCTCGAAAGGCGGCGGTCCGCTTGACTTTTGCAGTCTAGAGTCAATCTAATGCCGAGGTTGCGCCGCGTGGCGCACCGAGCCAGCGGGAAGCCAAAAAAATGAACGAACGCCCCTTTGCCCAAGCGATCAGCCGCCTCCGCGACGCCGACCTGCGCCCGACGCGCCAGCGCCTCGCCCTCGCGAAGCTGCTGTTCGAGCAGGGCTGCGACCGTCACGTGACCGCCGAGACACTGCACGAGGAAGCACAGCGCTCCGGCGCCCGGGTGTCGCTCGCCACCGTCTACAACACGCTGCACCAGTTCACCGACGCGGGACTTCTGCGCGAGATCATGGTGGATTCCGGCAAGACCTATTTCGACACAAACATCGCCGACCATCATCATTTCCTGTGTGAGACGTCCGGTCATCTGACCGACATCCCCGCCCATCTGGTGACCGTGGCCGACCTGCCGCCCGCGCCCGACGGCCGCAAGATCAGCCGCGTCGATATTGTCATACGGATATGCGATCAGTAGGGGGCTGCCCTGCTTTTTCGAACTTAGAATTGTTCTAGTCCGTTCTTGACCCTCATGATTTCAAAGTGTGTACTGCCCTGATCCGACGCATTGCGCAGGATCAAGGGGACCCCGGCAAAACCGGGGTAAAGAGAAAGACACACCGACTCAGGAGAAAAATGATGTCGCTCGCTGATTCCAAGACCGTTGAAAACCTGAAGGCCGCGTTCGCCGGCGAAAGCCAGGCCAACCGCCGCTACCTGTATTTCGCCCAGAAGGCCGACGTCGAAGGCTACAATGATGTCGCTGCCGTGTTCCGCTCGACCGCCGAAGGCGAGACCGGCCACGCCCACGGCCATCTGGAGTTTCTCGAGGCGGTCGGCGATCCGGCCACCGGCGAGCCGATCGGCGAGACCTCGCTGAACCTCAAGGCCGCCATCGCCGGCGAGACCCACGAATACACCGACATGTATCCGGGCATGGCCCGCACCGCCCGCGAGGAAGGCTTCGACGAGATCGCCGACTGGTTCGAGACGCTGGCCAAGGCCGAGCGCTCGCACGCCGGCCGGTTCCAGAAGGCCCTCGACAGCCTGGACGCCTGATCCTCGGCTGAGCTGAACGTATCTGGCCGGGGCCCCCAAAGGCCCCGGCCATTTCGTCCCGAATACCCGGCCGTTTACCTGGAAGGAAGCACCCATGCGCGAGGGCAGTCTCGACGCGCCGGTTCGGCATCCGCTGGACTGGAACGACCCCGATTTCTATGACGCCGAAAAGCTGGACGCCGAGCTGCGGCGGGTGTTCGACATCTGCCATGGCTGCCGGCGCTGCTTCAATCTGTGCGACTCTTTCCCGCGCCTGTTCGACCTGGTCGACGAGTCCCCGTCCATGGAACTCGACACCGTCGACAGCAAGGATTTCAAGCCGGTCGTCGATGCCTGCACCCTATGCGACCTGTGCTTCATGACCAAGTGTCCCTATGTGCCACCGCACGAATGGAACCTGGACTTCCCGCATCTGATGCTGCGCTACCGCGCCGCCGAGCGGAAGGCGGGCGAGACCAGCGCCATGCACGACCAGCTGGTCAAGACCGACCGCAACGGCAAACTGTTCGGCGCCGTCGCGCCGGTCGCCAACTGGGCGACCGATCTGGACAATGCGCTGACCCGGCCGCTGATGGAATCGGTTGCCGGCATCGACCGCAACGCCTACGTGCCCAGGTTCCAGGGCGACACCTTCGTGCGCCGGGCGAAGAAGAATCCGCCCACGGTCAACACGGCGGCGCCGGGACATGGCCGCAAGGCGGTGCTCTATGCGACCTGCTTCGCCAACTATAACAACCCGGACATCGGCGTGGCGACCCAGGCTGTTCTGGCCCGGAACGGCGTCGAGACCGAGGTGGTCTACCCCAAATGTTGCGGCATGCCGCTGCTGGAGCAGGGCGACATCGCCGGCGTCGCCGAGAACGCGCGCAAGGTGACCGCCGAGTTGCTTCCCTGGGTCGAGAAGGGCTACGACATCATCGCGCTGGTGCCGTCCTGCGCACTGATGCTGAAGTTCGAATGGCCGCTGATCCTGCCGCAGGACGAGACCGTGAAGCGGATATCACAGGCCACCTTCGACTCCGCCGAATATGTGGTGGACATCGCCAAGAAGCACGGCCTCGCCGACGGGCTCAAGCCGCTGGAAGGCGGCGTCACCGTTCATCTCGCGTGCCATGCCCGCGCCCAGAACATGGGACCCAAGGCGGCCGAAATGCTGCGGCTGATCCCCGAGCCCGACGTGGCCGTGATCGAGCGCTGCTCGGGCCATGGCGGATCCTGGGGCATGATGAAGGACAATTTCGAGGTGGCGATGAAGGTGGGCAAGCCCGTCGCCCAGAACGCCGCGAAGCAGGCCAAGGCCTATGTGTCGAGCGAGTGTCCGCTGGCCGCGGACCACATCGTCCAGGGTATGGAGCGCCTCGACAAGGACAAGACCCCGTCGCGCTCGTGGCACCCCATGGAGCTGATGGCGCTGGCCTACGGCATCGGCCGCTAAGGAGTCTCATATGCCGAAGAAGATTACCCGCGCCGACATCATGCCGATGGGCGAGTACGCCCGGCTCCGCAAGGAGAAGCGTACCGAGCTGGTGGCGAAGAAGAAGCACCGCCGGGTCGAGGTCGGCCCCTACGCGACGTTCTACTTCGAGAGCTACGACACCATGTGGGCGCAGGTCCACGAGATGCTGTTCATCGAGAAGGGCGGCGAGGAGCAGATCGCCGAGGAGCTGGCGGCCTACAACCCGCTGATCCCGCAGGGCGACGAGTTGATCTGCACCATGATGTTCGAGATCGACGACGAGCACCGCCGCCGCCGCATCCTCGGCAGGCTGGGCGGGGTCGAGGAGACCGTGACCATCACCGTCGGCGACGGCGACATGGTGCCCGGCGTCTCCGAGGACGACGTGGACCGGACCACGGCGGCCGGCAAGACCTCGTCCGTGCACTTCCTGCACTTCAAGTTCACGCCCGCCCAGATCGCCGCATTCCGCGACCTGTCGCGCCCCGTCATCCTGGGCATCAGCCACGAGGGCTACCAGCACATGGCCATGCTCTCGCCCGACACGCGAAAGGCGCTGGGCGCGGATTTCGATTAACTGGCGGCGTACTCCAGCCAGGTCCCCGGTCCATACACCCACAAGGGGAGAGGGGATTGAGCGGGCACTGCCATTCAGCTGTTCAGCGTCGCCCGCGCCGCGTTCCTGCCCGCCACCCGGCCGTAATACGAGCCCGGGCCCAGGCTGAGGCCGCTGGCGTAGCCCTTGCCGTCCTGGGGGATGCTGGAGACGCAGGCTCCCGCGGCGTAGAAGCCGGGGATGACGCCGCCACTCTCGTCCAGCACCTCGCTCTCGACCGTGGTCCGCAGGCCGCCGAGGGTCAGGTAGCGGTACGACGTGGCGGTGTAGGACAAGTCGAACGCGGCATAGGGCGGCTTGTCGAGCGGCTTCACCCAGTCGGGATGCTTGTTCCACAGCGGGTCCGATCCGCCCGCCGCGCCTGCGTTGTACTCGGCCATGGTCTTCTGCAGCGAGCCGGGGGGCAGCTTCAGGCCGGCTTCCATCTCCGGAACGGTGTCCCAGCCGTCGATCAGTTGTTTCTGGATTTCCGGATAGGCGAACACCTCGGAGTCCACGATCAGGTAGGCCGCCGCGCCGGGCTGCTCGGCGATGTGCTCGGCGGTACGGCCGTGGTAGCTGTCCTCGGCCACGAAGCGCTCGCCGCGCGTGTTGACGACGATGCCCTTGATCAGCTGGCCGGGCGGATAGAAAGACGAGGTGGCGATCGTGCCGCCCATGGCCTGGGTCGCCGCGCCCGCCGACAGGCCCAGCATCAGCGCCGCGCCGTCATTGTGCGGAATGCCCAGCGGCTCGGATGCCTCGGGCAGCTGCGGCACGTATTTGCGCATCAGCTCGCGGTTCATGCCGAAGCCGCCCGCGGCGAGGATCACGGCGCGGCGGGCACGCAGGTGAACCGGGCCGGTGGTCTGGCGCACCTTCACGCCCATGATCCGGCCCGCATCGTCGCGCACCAGCGCCTTCACCTCGCTGTCGGTGACGACGCGCACGCCTTCCTCGGCGCAGCGGGCGATCAGCGCGTTCATGGCCAGCGCGCCGCCGCCGTCGCCGACCTTGGCCACCTTGTGGCCACGCGGGACGGGTTTGGCGATTTCATAGTAGGGCCAGGCCTTCTCGTTGCCGGTCGAGGCGAGACATTCGCTGGTCGGCGCGATCACCGCCTTGTCCTTGTAGTAGGTGCGCTCGAACGGCACCCCTTGCGCTTCCAGCCAGTCGAAATGGGTGGCCGCGTCGTCGCAGAACCGGCGCACAATATGAGCGTCCGGCGCACGGGTGCTGGCCATCAGGAACCGGAACATGTCCTCGGGCGAGTCGTCGTAGCCCACGGACTTCTGCACGGCGGTGCCGCCGCCCAGGTAGAAGATGCCCGCCGACAGGGCGCTGGCGCCGCCGCCGCCCGAGGCCCGCTCGATGACGAGCACGTCGGCGCCCGCGCGCCTTGCCTCCAGCGCGGCGCAGGCCCCGGCGATGCCGTAGCCGATGACGATGACATCGGCCGTGTCGTTCCAGTCGCCGACCTGGTCGGCGCGCAGCAGTTCGGGAGTGTCGGTCACTGGTTCCTCGCTCTTCGTTCCCCGGAAAAGTCTACACCGTGCGCCCGGCCCGGTCGCCCTCGCGATAGGCCTCGAGCGCCGATCGCGGCGCGACCACGTCGCCGGCCATCTTCACCGGCGCGTGGCGCGAGAACGCTTCCCACAGCTCGTCGCGCGGCACCGGGCTCGAGCCGGCGACGATGAAGTCGAAGCCCTGCGGCGACACCGCGCCGCTGAACGCATGGCGCAGATGGGCCTCGCCGTCGGCAACCTTCGCCACGAGGGTACTGGGCAGCACCTCGATGCCCAGCTTGGGCAGGCTCTGGAGGTATTCGTACTGGTGCGAGGCGCCGATATTGACGCCGAAATGGAGATAGGGCGTGGCGACGGTAACCTTGCTGCCGCGCTTGGCGAGGGATTCCATCACCAGCGCGGTCTCGTAATTGGCGCGCACGTCGACCATCAGCGCCCGCGTGCCGTTGAGATCGAACTTCACCTCGTTGAACAGGCCCTGGGCGGCCGCGTCGGACGAGATGACCGGGATCGACCCGTCGCTCTCGGCGCCCAACTCGCTGGTGGTGACGGCGCCGGTTGCCATGATGATGGCGTCGGGCTTGAAGTCGCGCACGAAGGCCTCGTCGGCGAGCGTCTGCAGCAGGATCTTGACCGGCAGCAGCGACAGCTCCTGCTCGATCCAGTTCACCGACGTCAGCAAGTTGGCGGCGTCGCCCATGGGCGAAACCAGGTTGAGCCGGCCGCCCAGCCGCGAGCCGGCCTCGACAAGGGTCACGTCATGCCCGCGCCGTGCGGCGATCTCGGCGGCCTTGATGCCGGCGGGGCCGCCGCCGACCACGAGCACCCGCTTGGGGCCTTGGATGGGCACGTCGAGCGCCTTGAACCGGTTCTCCTCGCCCACCTCGGGATTATGGAAACAGGTGATCGGATAGCGCGCGCGGTCGTAGCAGCCCTGGTTGGAGCCGGTGCAGGTGCGGATGCGGTGGCCGATGCCCTGCCACAGCTTCTTCACCAGGTCCGGGTCGGCGATCTGGGCGCGGGTCATGCCGACCAGGTCGCAGTCGCCGGCCTGCAGTGCCCGCTCGGCCAGGTCCGGCGTCGGGATCTTGCCGACGCCGACCAGCGGCACCCGGCCGCCGATCGCCTCGCGCAGATTGCGGGTCAGCGGCAGCCATTCGCCGAAGGTGTGGCGGTAGGAGCCGATGGCTCTCGCATAGTCGACGCCGCCCGAGCCTTCGGAATGGTTGAGATAGCTGAACATGCCGGTGCCGATCGCCTCGTTCGCGATCTCGGCCAGCCGGTCGATGCCCACGCCGCCGTCCTCGGGCTTGATGAAGTCGTCGACGGAAATGCGGAATCCCATGGCCTTGTCCGGGCCGATGGCGTCGCGGACGCGCCGGGCCAGGGTCTTCAGGAAGTAAAGGTGCTCGCCCCATCGATCGTCTCGGCGGTTGTGGCGCGGCGTGAACGATTGCTGGATCAGGTAGCCGTGGGTGCCATGGAGCTCGACGCCGTCGAGGCCGTTGTCGACGACGATCTTCGCGGTGCGCGCAAAGGCGTCGATCACCTCCTCGATCTCGGCGTCGGTCATCTTGTGGGAGACCTCGCCCGCCAGCGACGTGGTGCCGGAAAAGCCCCACAGCGGCGTCCAGTCGTCGCGCGGATCGGACTTCATCTGCACGCCGAAATGGAACAGCTGCTGAATGAGCTTCGCGCCGTGCCTGTGCACCCGCGTGCTCATCTGCTGATATTTCCTGGCGATGTCCTCGGCCTCGTAGACGAAATGGCCGGGTATCTGGCTGGAATGGTGGACATGCATGGCGGTCAGGATGATGAGGCCTGTCCCGCCCTGCGACCGCCTTTCCTGATAGGCCATGTAGCGCTCGCCCGTATTGCCGGCCTGCCAGAAGTCGGTGTAGGCGGCATGGGCGGTCGAGACGACCCGGTTGCGGACCTCGATGGGACCCAGCTTGATCGGCGTCAGCAGCTTCATGGCTCTTCTCCCCTTTGTGTCAGCACAGGATCGCCGGCGAGGCGTCCGAAACCCGGGAAAGCCCGGTCAGGCCGGCGCTGATGTCCAGCTCCTTGCGAATGATGGACAGCGCCTTGGCGACGCCCGCCTCGCCCGCGGCGCCGAGGCCGTACAGGTGGGCGCGGCCGAGCAGGCAGGCCTTCGCGCCCAGCGCCATGGCCTTCAGCACGTCCTGGCCGCTGCGGACGCCGCCGTCGAGCAGCACTTCGGCGCGGCCCGCCACCGCCTCGACCACGGCGGGCAGTGCGGCGATGGGCGAGTTCGAGGCGTCGAGCATGTTGCCGCCGTGATTGGAGACGCTGATGCCGTCGGCGCCCGCGGCCACGGCAAGCTGCGCGTCCTCCGGATCCATCACGCCCTTCACCAGCAGCTTCCCGGGCCAGATGCCGCGCAGCCACTCCACGTCCTTCCAGGTGGCGGACGCGTCCAGCATGGTGACGATGTTGGCGATCTCGGGCTCGGCCATGTGCGGGACGAAATTGCCGAACCGGATCGGCATCGCCCCCAGCGTCTTCAGCGCCCAGCGCGGCCGCTTCGCATAGGTGACGATGCTCGACGGCGTGTAGCGCGGCGGCAGTCTGGCGTGACCCCCGCGTACGGACCGGTTCATCTGCGACAGCAGCGGCCAGGTCATGGTCAGCACCAGCACCGGGCAGCCCGCGTTCCGCGCACGCTCGACGATGGCGCGCATCAGTTCGCGGTCGGTGAGCATGCAGAGCTGGAACCAGAAGCTGTCCACCTCGCGCTTCATGTCCTCGATCGGCTTGATCGCCATCATGCCGAGGGTGAAGGGAATGCCCGCCGCCCTGGCGGCCCGCGCCGCCATCAACTCGCCCTCGTTTCCGCCCGGCACCATGCCGCTCATGCCGGTGGGCGAGATCACGGCGGGCATGGCGAGCTGCTGGCCCAGCACGGTCACGGACAAGTCGCGTTGGCTGACGTCCTTCATCACCCGCTGTCGCAGGCGCAGCGTGCGGAAGTCGTCCACATTGGCCTTCAGCGTCTCGCTCTCGAACGCGCCGCCGTCGAGCCAGTCGAATACCGGCGCCGGAATGCGCCGGCGCGCGATGGCGCGCAGATCGCCGATGCTCGCGACGTGATCCAGATTCATCGTGCTCCCCGTTGGCGCGCCGTGCTAAACGGCTTGACCGAAGATATCATAAGACGCATGTTATACAACATGCATTTTACTTCCTTTCAGGAACGGGAAGCATGCCCCTAGACATCGACCAGGAGCAGCGCCGCGAGGATGTGGCAAGGGCCGCGGCCAAGCTGGTCGCCGAGCGCGGCATGGGCGCCATCACCTTCCGCAATCTGGCGGCCGAACTGGGGTGCAGCACCACGGCGATCAGCCACTATTTCGCCAACCGCGCCGAGATCCTGGCCGAAACCTACCGCTTCGTCGCCGCTCGCGCGGCCCGGCGCCGCGCGCCTCCGGCCGGCGCCGACGCGCGCACCCGGCTCGCCTCGATCGACGGCATCCTGCCGCTCGATGCCGAGACCTGGGACGATTGGGTGGTGTGGCTGTGCTTCTGGACCGAGGCGCTGTTCAACCCGGAACTGGCGCGCCAGCAGAAGGAATATTCCCGCGACGGCCGCCGGGCCATCGAGGCGCTGCTGGAGTCCCTCGGCTGTCCCGTGCCGTTGGCGTTCGACCTGTCGCAGAAGGTGATGACCACCCTCTACGGCATTGCCGTGCAGGCGGCGTTCGACCGGGAGTACTGGACGCCGGCGGCGCAGCGGGCGGCGCTGCACGACGTGCTGAAGCCGGCACTCGCGCTGATCGCGGAGAAGGCTACTCCTTGAAGACCTCGCCCGGATAGGCGCCCCACAGGCTCGACTTGCGCAGCCAGCCCTTGGCGCCGTCCACCTCAAGCTCGCACCATTCCTTGCGGCACTCGTCGAGCACGCCCTGCACGCCCTTCTTGGCGTAGAGCACCGGCGGCGCGGTATCGTCCGGTTCGCGGCGCAGGGTGGCGACCGCCACGGTGATGATGGCGCCGCGCTTCGACGAGACCATGTGCTTGAGCATCCAGCCCTCGGCGCCGTCCACGTCGCGCACTTTCCGCCACAGCTCGTACTCGGCGATGATCTCCACCGGCATGCCGCGACGCATGTAGACCCAGTCGATGGGATAGCGGCTGCCCGGTCCCACCCGCATGTTGATCTTGCCCGACGACAGCGTGACGAAGCGGGGCAGCGGCAGGCCGGTGACGCCGCCGGCGCCGGCCTCTTCCTCCTCGGCCTGCGCGCGCGCGGGGGCGGCCGGCAGCGAGGCCAGAAGGCACAGCGCGATCAGGGCTCCTGCGATGGACTTCAAGCGGATTGCCTGCCTATCCCCATGGACATTCGAAGGTTTATGACGGCGCCTTGACTCGGTCAAGCGGACAGGACCGGCACGCGTCTTGCTAGTTTGAATCGCGAGGGTACATCTGCTAGACACAGCCCGAGGGAACGGGCCAGAATCCCTCGATATCCGATCGTTCGCATCGCCGTGGAGGGCGTCTCGATGACGTACAGGAAGACCAAGGTCATCGTCACCCGCAAGCTGCCCGATCCCATCGAGACGCGGCTGATGGAACTGTTCGACGTGCGCCTCAACCTGGAGGACAAGCCGTTCACCCAGGCCGACCTTGTCGCGGCCGTCAAGGAGGCGGACGTCCTCGTTCCCACCGTCACGGACCGGATCGACGCGGGGGTGCTGGTGCAGGCCAATCCGGACCTTCGGCTGATCGCCAATTTCGGCACCGGCGTCGACCACATCGACCTGGCGACCGCCCGCCAGCGCGGCATAACCGTCACCAACACGCCGGGCGTACTGACCGAGGACACCGCCGACATGACCCTGGCGCTGATGCTCGCCGTGCCGCGCCGCCTGTCGGAAGGCGAGAGGCTGCTGCGCGACGGCGACTGGAAGGGCTGGTCGCCCACCGGGATGCTCGGCCACCGCATCTGGGGCAAGCGTCTCGGCATCATCGGCATGGGGCGGATCGGCTCGGCGGTCGCGCGCCGCGCCAAGGCGTTCGGCATGCAGATCCACTACCACAACCGCAACCCGGTGGACGAGGAGACCGAGCGCGAACTGGAGGCGACCTACTGGGAGAGTCTCGACCAGATGCTGGCGCGCATGGACATCGTCTCGGTCAACTGCCCGCACACGCCCGCCACTTTCCACCTGCTGTCGGCGCGGCGTCTGGCGCTGCTGCGGCCGCACGCCTACATCGTCAATACCGCCCGCGGCGAGGTGATCGACGAGAACGCGCTGATCCGTATGCTGCGCAACAACGAACTGGCCGGCGCGGGCCTCGACGTGTTCGAGCACGAGCCGGCGGTCAATCCCAAGCTGGTCGCCATGGACAATGTGGTGCTGCTGCCGCACATGGGCTCGGCCACCATCGAGGGCCGCATCGACATGGGCGAGAAGGTCATCATCAACATCAAGACCTTCGTCGACGGCCACGCGCCGCCGGACCGGGTTCTGGAAGGCCTGCTCTAGAAGCCCAGGTCCCGGAGCAGGATTGGCGGGATCGTGACGCCACTGTTGGCAGCAAGCTTCCGGTAGAGCTTGGCGTCGGCTGTCACGAGCGGTGCCCCACTGGCTTCCGACGCGGCGAGATAGAGGCAGTCATAAACAGGATGATCGAGTTCGACTGCCAATGCGAGAGCGCGAGGCAGGAGGGCATGGTCATCCAAATATTCGATCGGCGCATGTGACAGGTCGCCGTGCCATTCGATAGCGTGTTGCGCGCTAACCTGACCGTAGCGGACCTTGCGCCATAGAATGTTCGCGCACTCCGTCAGCAGCAGGCAGGGCGCCATCAGCGAGCTTCTGGATGCCAAGGCCAATGCTTCGGAGCTGCTTTCTTCTTCGATCGTCCATTTGATCGCGACGCTGGAATCAATGACAGCGCTCTCCACTACCTGGAGTCCCGCATCTGCCGCTGGATTTCGCCGCTATCCGTTTGCTGGGTTCCTCGTGTCTTCTCGCGGTTCTTGGCGAGCTTTTCCCAGATATCGTCGGCCGAACGGCGCACAGCCTCAGTGAGGATGCGCCGCGACTCTTCCTCGCGCGAAATGCCACGCTTGGCGGCTCTGATCGCCAAGCCGCGGATCACGTCGTCTTCCAGTTTCCTAATGGTGATGCTGCCCATTGGTGGCTCCGCTATCAGTGATCTCAGTGATAGCAGAATATAAGGCTGCCTTACACGAAAACCATCTCGCCGCCAGCCGACCCATCGTTGAGGAACGTCACGGCGCCAGCGGTTTCCAGGTTCAAATCACTGCGCAGCTGCGCCGGTTTCAACTCGGCCAGCGCCAGCGCCGTCTCGCACACCAGCATGCGGACGCCCAGGTCGCGGCAAGCGATCAGCAGTTCCTCGAAGCCCGCGACCCTCAGCGCCTTCACCCGGTGGTCCTCGTCGGGCATGCGCCAGGTCTTCGCCAGCGCCAGCACCGAGGCGCCGGCGAACAGGATGGTGACGGGCTTACCGATGGCGGCCGCCGCGCTCGCCATCACCAGCGCGTAGTGCATGCGGGAATAGTCGCCGGAATGGAGGACCAGGGAGAGCTTCCCGATCCCGCTCATGCCGCGTGGGCCGTCAAATCGTGGATTGTCGCGTGCTCGCCGCACAGGGCGCAGTAGGGGTCGCGCTTCAGCTTGAGGGTACGGAAGCGCGCGTCGAGGGCGTCATAGATGGTGAGGCGGCCAGTCATGGACTGGCCGGTGCGGGTGATCTCCTTGATCACCTCCACTGCCTGCAGCGAGCCCATCACGCCGGCCAGCGCGCCGATCACGCCGGCCTCGGCGCAGGACGGCACGGTGCCGGGAGGCGGCCGCTCGGGAAATACGCAGCGATAGCAGGGGTTGTCGCCCTCGAAGGCGCGGTAGGTGGACAGCTGGCCCTCGAACTGGCCGATTGCCGCCGATACCAGCGGCACCTTTGCAAGGTAGCAAGCGTCGTTCACCAGGAACCGGGTTTCGAAATTGTCGCTGCCGTCCGCCACCAGATCGTAGCCAGAGACCAGCTCGATGGCGTTCGCCGCGGCAAGGCGTTCCTCGTGGACGATCACCCGCACGTCCGGGTTGAGCGCGGCGATGGATTCCGCGGCGCTCGCGGTCTTCGGCCGGCCGATGTCGGCGGTGTGGTGCAGGATCTGCCGCTGCAGGTTCGACAGGCTAACCGTGTCGTCGTCGACGATCCCCAGCGTGCCGACGCCGGCCGCCGCCAGGTACATCAGCAGCGGTGAGCCCAGCCCGCCCGCGCCGACGACCAGCACCTTCGCGGCCAGCAGCTTCTGCTGCCCCGCGCCGCCGATCTCCTTCAGGATGATGTGACGGGCATAGCGCTCGATCTGGTCGTCGGTGAAGTCCATCAGAGTCCTTCGAACAGCTGGGTCGACAGGTAGCGCTCGGCGAAGGACGGGATGATGATGACGATGTTCTTGCCCGCCATCTCGGGCCGCGTGCCGATCTCGACGGCGGCGGCAATCGCGGCACCCGAGGAAATGCCGACGGGAATGCCTTCCGTGGCCGCAAGTTCGCGGGCGTAGGCGAACGCGGTCTCGTTGCCGATGGTCAGCACCTCGTCGATCACTTCGGTGTTGAGGATCGACGGGACGAAGCCGGCGCCGATACCCTGGATCTTGTGCGGGCCGGGCTGGCCGCCGGACAGCACCGGGCTGTCCTCGGGCTCGACGGCGACCATCAGCACGCTGGGCTTCCTCGCTTTCAGCACCTCGCCCACGCCGGTGATGGTGCCGCCGGTGCCGACGCCCGAGATGACGGCGTCGACGCCGCCGTCGGTGTCGTTCCAGATTTCCTCGGCGGTGGTGATGCGGTGGATCGCCGGGTTGGCGGGGTTGTCGAACTGCTGGGGGATCACCGCGCTGGCAAAGGTCTCCTTCAGCTCCTCGGCGCGCTGGATGGCGCCGCGCATGCCTTTCGCGGCGGGGGTCAACTCCAGTTCGGCGCCGAGCAGCAGCAGCATCTTGCGCCGCTCCATGGACATGCTCTCGGGCATCACCAGGATCAGCCGGTAGCCCTTGGCGGCGCACACGAAGGCCAGCGCGATGCCGGTATTGCCCGAGGTGGGCTCGACGATGACCGTACCCGGCTTCAGCACGCCCGCCTCTTCCATGGCCTCGATCATGGCGACGCCGATGCGGTCCTTTACCGAGGCGATCGGATTGAAGAATTCCAGCTTGCACAGCAGGTTGGCGTTGACACCATGAGCCTTGGCGAGGCGGTCGATGCGCACCAGCGGCGTGTCGCCGATGGTTTCGGTGATGGAGTCGTAGACCTTGCCGCGGCCCTTGGTCCCCGTCTTGCTGATCGGCATGTGGCGCTCCTGTTGAGTCCGGAATGTGGGTCGGTTCGGCTTCCGGCGGGCGAAAGCGCTAGATGGTGAAGTCGAGTCGGTCCCTGGATTCGCGCGGCACCCCGGTTCCCGCGGCTTCGCTGCACAGATCCTCGACGGTCACCGAATCCAGCCTTTCCATCATGTCCTGCTGGATGGAGTCGAGCAACGGGGCGATGATACGTTTGCCCATGGCGGACTCGGACTCGTAGCCGTTGCCGCCCTCTTCCTCCATGGCGGCGATGACGCGGACGATCTCTCCCACCGACACGCGCCGGCGCTCCCGCGCCAGCAGATAGCCGCCGCGCGGGCCGCGCACGCCCTTGAGGATGCCGGCGCGCACCAGCTGCTGCATCACCTGCTCCAGGTAGCGCTGCGGAATGCCCTGCCGGGCGGTGATCTCCTTCGACTGCACCGGCTGGGCGCGGGCGTTGTAGGCGATGTCGACCACCGCCTCGAGGGCATAGAGGGTCTTGCGCGACAGCTTCAGCACGGCTCAGCCCTTGCCGGTCGATCCGAAGCCGCCCGCGCCGCGCGCGGTCTCGGTCAGCGCTTCCTCGCGGAAGTCGGCCTGCACGACGGGTGCGACGATCATCTGGGCGATTCGGTCGCCGCGCCTGACGGTGAACGCCTCCTGACCCAGATTGACCAGGATGACGCCGACCTCGCCCCGATAGTCGGCGTCGATGGTACCGGGCGTGTTGAGCACGGTGACGCCCTGCTTGAGCGCCAGCCCGGACCGCGGCCGCACCTGCGCCTCGTAGCCCTCGGGCAGGCCGATGGCGATGCCGGTGGGGATCAGCCTGCGCTCGCCCGGCGCGAGGGTCACGTCGGCATCGACGGCAGCCGTCAGGTCGGCGCCCGCGGCCTGGGCGGTCTGGTAGGCGGGCAACGCCAGGCCATCCGCGTGCGGCAGGCGGCGAATCGAGACGGGGACGCGCATCAGGCGGCTGGCTCCTTCAGGTGATCGGCGATGCGCCGGGCAAGGCGCTCGGCCACGGCAGCCTTGCTGGCGGGGGGCCAGTCCTCGACCGATTCGGCGGTGACCAGGTGCACGGTGTTGCTGTCGCCGCCCATGATGCCGGTGGCGGGCGACACGTCGTTGGCGACGATCCAGTCGCAGCCCTTCTTCGCCCGCTTCGCCTGGGCGTAGGAAACCACGTTCTGGGTCTCGGCGGCGAAGCCGACGACGAGGCGCGGCCGGTCGTTGGCACGGGCCGACAGTCCGGCCAGTATGTCCGGGTTCTCGACCAGCTTCAGCGTCGGCGGGCCGCCGCCGTTCTTCTTGATCTTCTGGCGCGCGTCGTCGGCGGTGCGCCAGTCCGCCACCGCGGCGACGCACACGGCCACGTCGGCGGGCAGCGCCGCCTCGCAGGCCGCGAGCATCTCGCGCGCAGACTCGACGCGGATGGTGAAGACATGGGCAGGGTCGGGCAGGGTGGTCGGCCCTGACACCAGCACGGTGTCGGCGCCCAGCGCCGCCAGCGCCTGGGCGATGGCGTAGCCCTGCTTGCCCGAGCTGCGGTTGGCGATGTAGCGCACCGGGTCGATGGCCTCGTGGGTTGGCCCGGCCGTCACCAGCGCGCGCCGGCCGGCCAGCGGCCGATCGCCAGGACGGTCGCCCGTTGCGACCTGCGCCGAAAAGAAGGTCTCGACGGCGGCGACGATGTCCATCACCTCGGCGAGCCGTCCGTCGCCCACCTCGCCGCAGGCCAGGTCGCCGCTGCCGGGGCCGACGCGCAGGATGCCGTCGGCCTCGAGGGTGTGCAGATTGCGCTGGGTGGCGGGATGCAGCCACATCTGCACGTTCATGGACGGGGCGATCATCACCGGCTTGTCGGTGGCGAGCAGCGCGGTGGTGGCGAGGTCGCGGGCGTGTCCGTGCGCCATGCTGGCCATCAGATCGGCAGTGGCCGGCGCCACCAGCACCAGGTCGGCCTCGCGCGACAGGCGGATGTGGCCCATCTCGGCCTCGTCGGTCAGCGAGAAGAGCTCGGTGTAGGCTTTCTCCCCGGTCAGGCTGGCGACGGACAGCGGCGTGATGAACTCGGCGCCCGCTTTGGTCAGGATGGCGCGCAGCCGCACGCCGCGCTCGCGCAGGCGGCGGATCAGGTCCAGCGCCTTGTAGGCGGCGATGCCGCCGCCGATGATCAGGAGGATGCGCTTGTCGTTCAGCATGATGTCGGCCAATTCACGGTCCGGAGGTGTAGTTACGCTAGGTATCACATTCCGACGCGACAACAAGTAGTTTAGTTGATAATGATTATCAACAGGCCGAGCAGCGCGGCGATGACCCACAACGCGGCGCCCTGGCTGCGCAGGTGCCGGCTCTGGGCCTCGCCGATCAGCCGGGCGGTTTCCGGATGCAGCACGACGCCTTCGCCGGTCAGCACCGCCGCCCGATTCTCAAGCTCGTCGGCGATCAGCGGCACGTAGCGCAGGATGGACAGCACGGATTCGGCACCCTCGCGCAGATAGGCGTCCGGTCCCATGTTGTCGGCGAGCCAGCCCTGCACCACGGGGGGCGAAACCTCCCACATATTGATCTCGGGATCCATGTACATGGCCAGCCCCTCGGCCATCACCATGGTCTTCTGCAGCAGCAGCAACTGCGGCTGGGTGCGCATCTCGAAGGTGGCGGTGATCTGGAACAGCTGGGCCAGCAGCCTTCCGAACGAGATATCGCGCACCCGGCGCCCGGCGATCGGCTCGCCGATGGCCCGGAGCGCCTGGGCGAAGCTGTTGACGTTCTTGCCGCGCGGCACGTAGCCGGCCTCGAAATGCACCTCAGCGATACGCCGGTAGTCGCCGGTATGGAAGCCGCGCAGGATTTCGGCCAGATAGCGGCGGGATTTGCGGTCGAGGCGACCCATGATGCCGAAATCCACGGCGACCAGATTGCCCTCGGTGTCGACGAACAGGTTCCCCTGGTGCAGGTCGGCGTGGAAGAAGCCGTCGCGCATCACCTGCAGCAGGAACACGCGCACCATGGTCGCCGCCAGCGTGGTCATGTCGATGCCGGACGCGACCAGCGCTTCCCGGTCGCCCAGCGGCGTGCCGTCGATCCATTCGGTGGTCAGCACCCGCTCGGAGGTGGTGGGCCACAGCACCCGCGGCACCCGGAAGCCCGGCTCGCCTTCCATGTTCTCGCGCAGCTCGCTGGCGGCGGCGGCCTCGTAGCGCAGGTCCATCTCCAGCGCGACCGTCTCGGCGAAGGTCCGCGCCACCTCGATCGGCCGCAATCGCCGTGTGTCGGGCACACGGCGTTCCATGACCCTGGCGAACCAGAAGAAGGTGGCGAGGTCGCGCCGGAACGCCTCGCGCACGCCCGGCCGCAGCACCTTCACCGCGACCTTCACGCCCTCGATCGTGGTTGCCCGGTGGACCTGCGCGATGCTGGCGGCGGCGACCGCGTCGTCATCGAAACTGGAGAACAACGCGTCCACGGGATGGCCCAGATCGGCGGCGATGATCTCCCGGGCGTGCACGCCGGGGAAGGGCGGCAGCTTGTCCTGCAGGCGCGTGAGCGCCTCGGCCACGTCCTCGCCGGCGATGTCGGGGCGGGTGGCCAGCGCCTGGCCCAGCTTGATGAAGGTGGGGCCCAGCTGCTCCAACGCGCGGGCGAGCCGCTCGCCCGGCGGGATCGCCGCATTCACCTGCCGGCGGTTGAACACGGTCAGCAGATTGAGCGCGCCTCGCATGGCCGGCGGCATGGCCAGCAGGTCCAGCGGGAACATGGCGTCGTGCCGCGCCAGGGTGCGGGCGATCTTGAACAGTCTCAGGAAGTGGCCGGCGGCGGCGAACATGGGCGCCGCGTCAGACCCGCCAGGCCGAATGCAGCGCGACGATGCCGCCGGACATGGCGCGGACCGAAACCCGCGAGAAGCCCGCCGCTTCGATCATGTCGGCGAAGGTGTCGCGATCGGGAAAGCGCCTGATGCTCTCGACCAGATAACGGTAGGAGTCGGCGTCGCCGGCGATCAGGCGCCCCAGCTGCGGCACGACGTTGAAGGAATAGACGTCGTAAGCCTGCTTCAGCACCGGGATGTCCACGTTCGAGAACTCCAGGCACAGGAACCGGCCGCCGGGCTTGAGCACCCGACGCGCCTCGCGAAGCGCCGCCGGGATGTCGGTCACGTTGCGGATGCCGAAGGCGATGGTGTAGGCGTCGTAGGCACAGGCGGTGCACGGCAGCGCCTCGGCGTTGCCGACGATCCAGTCCAGATTGTCCAGCCGGCCGGCATTGACCGCCCGGTCCCGGCCCACGGCGAGCATGGCCTCGTTGATGTCGCAGACCGTGACGGCCGCGGGAATCTTGCCTTCGGCGAGGTGGAGGTTGGCTCTGTCGAGGATGCGGAAGGCGATGTCGCCGGTGCCGCCCGCCACGTCCAGCACCCGCATGCCCGGACGCGGCCGAAGCCAGTCGATCATGGCGATCTTCCACAACCGGTGGACGCCGCCGCTCATGGCGTCGTTCATCAAATCGTAGCGCGTCGCCACGGAATCGAATACGCCCCGGACCAGCGCCGTCTTTTCCGTCGGGCTGACCTCGCGGAAACCGAAGCTGGCCCCGCATTCCGCGGAAGGGGCTGCGTTTTCGCCGTGATCCTCTATCATGCGGCGCACCTTAACCCACCCGCCCGGCGGCTACCAGAAACGTTACAGTAGATCCCATGCCCGAACTGCCCGAGGTTGAAACGGTCTGCCGCGGTCTGCGCGGCGCCATGGAGGGCCGTGTCCTCACGCGGGTGACGGCCCGCCGTCCCGACCTGCGATTTCCCCTGCCCGCCGACTTCGGCGAGCGGTTGCGGGGGCGCCGGATCGAGCGCATCGACCGGCGTGCCAAATATATTGTCGTTCACCTGGACGACGGACAGGTGCTGATCATGCATCTCGGCATGTCGGGCCGCATGAACCTGTGGGCGCCGCAGGGTAGCGGCGCGGGCGCGGGCGAGCCGCCGCCCGTCGCCGTCCACGATCACGTGATCTTCGAGGTCGGCAACGGCAGCCGCGTGGTGTTTCACGACCCGCGCCGCTTTGGCTTCATGGCGCTGACCCGCGAGGAGGAGCTGGACGCCCATCCCTACTTCGCCCATCTGGGTCCCGAGCCGCTGGGAGAGACGTTCACGCCCGACTACCTTTCGGCGGTGCTTGACGGCAAGCGCACGCCCATCAAGGCGGCGCTGCTCGACCAGCGGATCGTCGCCGGCCTCGGGAACATCTATGTCTGCGAGGCATTACACATGTCTGGAATATCGCCGCGCCGACTTGCCCATTCCGTGTCGGGGCAACGCGCGGAGAGGCTGGTGCCCGCCATCCGGGATGTGCTCGAGAGGGCCATCCAGGCCGGCGGGTCCAGCTTGCGCGACTATGCCCAGGTCGATGGCGAGCTGGGCTATTTCCAGCATTCCTGGAGAGCCTATGGACGGGAAGGCGAACCCTGCGGCCAGCCGGGTTGCCCCGGCGCCATATCGCGCATCGTCCAGGGCGGCCGCTCGACCTTCTTCTGCAGCAGCCACCAGCGCTGACGCCGCACGCGTCCTTGCGCGCCGCGCCAAGCTCTGCCAAAACGCTGGCCAGCCCCCAAACACTTGGCAAGACGGCAACCATTCCGGAGGAACCCATGGCCTACGAAACCATCAATTACGAGGTCCGCGGCAAGGTCGCGCTGATCACGCTGAACCGGCCCAAGGCGCTCAACGCGCTGTGCGCCCAGCTCATGGACGAGCTGACCGACGCGCTGCTGGGCATCGAGAAGAATCCGGAGATCGGCTGCACGGTCATCACCGGCTCCGAGCGCGCCTTCGCGGCCGGCGCCGACATCACCGAGATGAAGGACAAGAACTACATCGACGTGTTCACCGAGGACTTCATCACCAGCAACTGGGAAACCGTCACCCGCACCCGCAAGCCGGTGATCGCGGCGGTGGCCGGCTTCGCGCTGGGCGGCGGCTGCGAACTCGCCATGATGTGCGACTTCATCATCGCCGCAGAGAGCGCCAAGTTCGGCCAGCCCGAGATCAAGCTGGGCGTCATCCCCGGCTCGGGCGGCACCCAGCGCCTGACCCGCTTCGTCGGCAAATCGAAGGCCATGGACATGTGCCTGACCGGACGCATGATGGACGCCCAGGAGGCCGAGCGCTCCGGCTTGGTGAGCCGCATCGTGCCGAACGATCAGCTCATCGAGGAGGCGCTCAAGGCCGCCGAGCTGATCGCCGGCATGTCGCGCCCCTCGGTCATCGTCGCCAAGGAGGCGATCAACCGGGCCTACGAGACCACCCTGTCGGAAGGCGTACGATTCGAGCGCCGCACCTTCCATGCGCTGTTCGCCTTCGAGGACCAGAAGGAAGGCATGGGCGCGTTCGTCGAGAAGCGTCCCGCCCAGTTCAAGAACCGCTAGGGCCGGAGCGGCAGGAATCGGAGCCGCAGGAATCGGAGCGCCTGAAAGACCGCCTTTCCGGCGCGATCCGAGGTTGACGGGTGCGGACTCAGGCCTTATAAGCCGCGCCCTGTTCGTGATTTAGCGTTGAGACGGAACTTCCATGGCCAATTCGCCGCAGGCGCGCAAGCGCATCCGCCAGACCGAGCGTCGCACCGACGTGAACCGCGCCCGCCGCGGCCGCATCCGCACGTTCATCAAGGGCGTCGAGAAGGCCCTTGAATCGGGCGACGCGGCTGCCGCCGCCGAAGCGCTGAAGCTCGCCGAGCCCGAGATCATGCGCGGCGTCTCGAAGGGCGTCATCGCCAAGAATACCGCCTCGCGCAAGATCTCCCGCCTCAGCCAGCGCGTCCGTACGCTGAAGGCCTGATCCCGACTCGGCGCCGGGTCGGACGACCCGGCGCGCCGATCCACCGGATCTTCCCGCCGCTCCTCCCCGCCGATCGCCGCAACCTGCCGGATCCATATCTGGTAGGGGCCTTCACACAATCTACATAGACCCGTCACAAATCGCTGAAGGGGTGACGGTGACGGTTGCCATCGTCGCCCAATTTGCTACTCTCTCCCTCAGATTCGAAGACGGGCGGATCTCTGCAAGTAACAAAACTGTAACGTAAAGGCTATACCAATGGCCTTTAGGGGGTCTGTCTTTACTTCTTCTTGCGAATACATGACGATGTTCTGACGCTAGGTCAGAGAGTCGTCGTTTTACGACGAGGCAACACGGGAGGATTGGTCGGGATATGTCTGATTACGCGGGCGATTTGTCTCCCCAGGACGCCTGGAATCTGCTGGAATCCGAGCCTTCCGCGCTTCTGGTCGATGTTCGTACGCGCGCCGAATGGACCTATGTCGGGGTCGCCGACCTGTCCTCCCTGAGTAAAAAGCCGGTGTTCATCGAATGGCAGACGTTTCCCGAGGGCCAGCGCAACGAGCGATTCGCCGACGAGGTGGACGGCGTGAATGCCGACCGCCAGGCGCCGGTCCTTTTCCTGTGCCGCTCCGGCGCCCGTTCCGCGGCCGCGGCCCGTCTCATGACGCAGAAGGGCTATGCGCGGTGCTACAACGTGTCCGAGGGATTCGAGGGAGATCCCGACGCTGACCGGCATCGAGGCCGGATCAACGGATGGAAAGTGCGCGGCCTTCCGTGGACCCAGAACTGAAGAGTCCGATCGTGACCAAGGAAACCCCGCGATTCGGGGGAACGAACAATGATGCGGTCAACCCGTCCATGATGGAACCCTGGCAGGATGCCTGGCGCCGGATCCGCGCGAAGCTGCGGGCCGAGTTCGGCGACGCGACTTTCGACAGCTGGCTGAAGCCGCTGGGCGTGCTGCGCGCCGAGGGCGCCAAGGTGCTGATCACCGTGCCGACCCGGTTCATGTGCGACTGGGTGAAGACCCATTATTTGGGTCGGATCACCGATTATTGGCGCCAGGAGACCGGCGCGGCCATCGACGTGGAGCTGGTGGTCAGCGTCCAGGCGCCGTCGCCGCCGCCGGCCGTGGTCACGCCGAAGCCGAAGACCAACGGAGGGGCGGCCCGCGCCGAGGGCCAGGCCGAGGACATGGACGCCAACGGCGCCGACAGCTACGGCGCCCCGCTCGATTCGCGCTTCACCTTCGACAGCTTCGTGGTCGGCAAGTCCAACGAACTCGCCCATGCCGCCGCCCGGCGGGTGTCCAGCAGCACGCGGGTGCAGTTCAACCCGCTGTTCCTCTATGGCGGCGTCGGCCTGGGCAAGACCCACCTGATGCACGCCATCGCCGCCGAGATCCGCGCCCGCGATCCCGAGCGCAAGGTGCTCTACATGTCGGCCGAGAAGTTCATGTACCAGTTCATCCGGGCGCTCCGCTACAAGGACACCATGGCGTTCAAGGAGCAGTTCCGCTCGGTCGACGTGCTGATGATCGACGACGTCCAGTTCATCGCCCACAAGGACAGCACCCAGGAAGAGTTCTTCCACACCTTCAACGCGGTGATCGACCAGCACCGCCAGGTGATCATCTCGGGCGACCGGTCGCCGTCGGACCTGGAAGGTATCGAGGACCGCATCAAGTCGCGGCTGGGCTGGGGCCTCGTCGCCGACGTCCATCCCACCGACTACGAACTGAGGGTGGGCATCCTCCAGTCCAAGCTGGAGGCGATGGGCCGCGACGACATGCCCAAGGAAGTGACCGAGTTCCTCGCCCGCAAGATCATCTCCAACGTCCGCGAACTGGAAGGCGCGCTCAACCGGGTCACCGCCTATTCGGACCTGGTCGGCCGCCCGGTCACGCTCGAGATGACCCAGGAGGTGCTGCAGGACCTGATCCGGTCCAACGACCGCAGGGTGTCGATCGCGGAGATCCAGCGCCACGTGGCGGAATATTTCAACGTCCGGCTGTCGGACCTGCTGTCGGCCCGGCGCGCCCGCGCCGTCGCCCGCCCGCGGCAGGTGGCCATGTACCTTTCCAAGCAGCTCACCTCGCGCAGCCTGCCCGAGATCGGCCGCAAGTTCGGGGGTCGGGATCACACCACGGTCATGCACGCCGTCAGGCGGATCGAGGAGCTCCGGGAGACGGACAGCGGCCTCGATCAGGACATCGAGAACCTTCGCCGGACGCTGGAAACCTGAGCGTTTCGGCCTAGCTTGACGCTGGCGCGGAATGGGACGGAAAGCCCCATTTTTCGTGTCATCGCGCCTTGCGTCTGCTAAAGTCGCCATCCGGTTGAAAGCTGTCTTCGGAGGGCGGAATCCGGGTCCGGGCGACAGCCATGGGGCTGTTCCGAAAAGCATAAGAAAGTCAGGGGCTTGAGGGCTCCGCAACTCAGGTTCAACCATAGTTCCAAGAGCCCATGAAACTCACCATTGAACGCGCGGCGCTTCTGCGGTCGCTGGGCCACGTGCAAAGTGTCGTCGAGCGGCGCACCACCATCCCGATCCTGTCCAACATGCTGCTGGAGGCTTCGGACGGGCGCCTCAACCTGACGGCGACCGACCTGGATCTGGCCGTGGTGGAGTCCGTCGAGGCCGACATCATCACGCCCGGCGCCATCACCACTCCCGCCCACACGCTCTACGACATCGTGCGTAAGCTGCCGGAAGGCGCCCAGGTCGAACTCGAATACAAGGGCGGCGAGCAGCGCCTGACCCTGAGCGCTGGCCGGTCGCGCTTCGTGCTCGCCTGCCTGCCGCGCGAGGACTTCCCGGTGATGGCCGAGGACGCGCTGCCGCACCGGTTCGGCCTTCCGGTCGGCGACCTGAAGAAGCTGATCGACAAGACCCGCTTCGCCATCAGCACCGAGGAGACCCGGTTCTACCTGAACGGCATCTATCTGCACGTTGCCGACGGCAAGGAGCCCATGCTGGTCGGCGTCGCCACCGACGGCCATCGCCTCGCCCGCGTCCGCCTGCCCATGCCGATCGGCGCCGCCGGCATGCCCGGCGTGATCGTGCCGCGCAAGACCGTGCAGGAAGTGCGCAAGCTGCTCGACGAGGCCGAGGGCTCGGTCCAGATCAGCCTGTCCGAGAGCAAGATCCGCTTCGATCTCGCCAATACGGTGCTGACCTCCAAGCTGATCGACGGCACCTTCCCGGACTATGTGCGGGTCATCCCGGCCAACAACGACAAGCTGCTCGAGGTGGATGCCCGGCTATTCGCCGAGGCCATCGACCGCGTCTCCACCATCTCCAGCGAGAAATCGCGGGCGGTGAAGCTGATCATCGACACCGACCGGGTGACCCTGGCGGTCAACAGTCCGGAAAGCGGCTCGGCCACCGAGGAACTGGCCGCGGGCTATTCGTCGGCCGGCATGGAGATCGGCTTCAACGCGCGCTATGTCCTCGACATCATGGGCCAGGTGGAGGGCGACACGGTGCGCGTGTCCTTCGCCGACGCGGCCGCGCCCACGCTGGTCCAGGACGGCGGCGACGAGACCGCGCTCTACGTGCTGATGCCGATGCGCGTCTGACGCGGCGGCATCCGGGAAAAGAATGCTGCAAGCCGAACAACATGCCGGGCGGGGGGGTGCGCCCCAGTCGGCGGCATTGCCGCTCGCCGTGACGCGGCTGACCCTGACCGACTTCCGCAACTACGTGGCGGAACGGATCGAGGCGGCGCCGCGCCCGGTGGTGCTGACCGGGCAGAACGGCGCCGGCAAGACCAACGTGCTCGAGGCGCTGTCCTACCTCACCCAGGGCAGGGGCCTGCGCGGCGCCCGTCTGCCCGACCTGGCGCGGATCGGCGGCGCGGGCGGCTGGTCGGTGGCGGCGCGGATCGAGACGCCGTCGGGCATTGCCGCCATCGGCACCGGCATCGAGGGCAGGACGGCGGATGACGGCGACGATGAAGGCGCTGAACGCCGGGTGGTGCGGATCGACGGCGCCCCGGCGCGCGGACCGGCGGCGCTCGCCGACCTGATCCGCGTGGTCTGGCTGACGCCCCAGATGGACCGGCTGTTCACCGACGGCCGGTCCGACCGGCGCCGGTTCCTCGACCGGCTGGTGCTCGGCTACGATCCCGAGCACGGCCGGCGGGTCGGCGCCTATGAGCGGGTGATGCGCGAGCGGCTGAAACTGCTGCGCGACGGCCTTGGCGACGATGCCTGGCTGACCGCGCTGGAAGGGCGCATGGCCGAGGCGACGGTAGCGATCGCCGCGGCGCGCCGAGAGGCGGTGCTGCGGCTGCGCGGCGCGCTCGCCGCCGGCATCGGACCGTTCCCCCGCGCCGAACTGACCGTGCGCGGCCTCGCCGAGGATCTGCTGGGCGAGCACGCCGCGGTCGAGGTGGAAGGACGGCTTCAGGGGCTGCTGCGCCGGAACCGCGCCGCCGACCGGGACGCGGGACGCACCCAGGACGGCGCGCACCGCGCCGATCTCGAGGTGGTGCACCTGGCCAAGGGCTTGCCGGCGGCGCTGTGCTCCACCGGCGAGCAGAAGGCTCTGCTGGTCGCCGTGGTGCTGGCAGATGCGCGGCTTCAGGCGGCGCACCGCGGCGCGCCGCTGCTGTTGCTCGACGAGGTGGCGGCGCATCTGGACGCGACACGGCGCGAAGCGCTGTTCGACGAGATTCTGGCGCTCGGCTGCCAGGCCTGGATGACGGGCACGGACCGGGCGCTGTTCGAGAAATTGACGGGCAAGGCGCTGTTCCTCGGCGTCGCCCAGGGCAAGGTGAGCGATGGCTGACGAAGACGACAACATGCCGAACGGCGGTTCCGACTACGGCGCCGACTCGATCAAGGTGCTGCGCGGCCTCGACGCCGTGCGCAAGCGGCCCGGCATGTATATCGGCGACACCGAGGACGGCTCGGGCCTGCACCACCTGGTGTTCGAGGTGACCGACAACGCCATCGACGAATCTCTCGCCGGCTATTGCGACGATATCCGCGTCATCCTGCATCCGGACGGCTCGGTTTCGGTCACCGACAACGGTCGCGGGATTCCCACCGACATCCATCCCGAGGAAGGCGTGTCGGCGGCCCAGGTCATCATGACCCAGCTGCACGCGGGCGGTAAGTTCGACCAGAACTCCTACAAGGTGTCGGGCGGCCTGCACGGCGTCGGCGTCTCGGTGGTGAATGCGCTGTCCGAGTGGCTGGAGCTGCGCATCTGGCGCGGCGGCCAGGAACACTTCATGCGCTTCCGCCACGGCGAGCCCGAGGAGGACCTGAAGCCGGTCGGCCCGTCCGAGGGCAAGACCGGCACCCAGGTGCGGTTCCTGCCGTCGAGCCTCACCTTCCCGCAGATCGTGTTCGACTACGACACGCTCGAGCATCGCCTGCGCGAACTGGCATTCCTCAATTCCGGCGTGCGCATCAACCTGTTCGACCAGCGCCATGCCGAGCACAGGCATGTGGAGCTGTTCTACGAGGGCGGCGTCTCGGCCTTCGTCAGCTATCTGGACCGCAACAAGAGCGCGCTGCATTCCCCGCCGATCATGATCACCGGCGAGCGCGACGGCATCACCATGGAAGCCTCGCTGCAGTGGAACGACAGCTACCACGAGAACGTCCTGTGCTTCACCAACAACATCCCGCAGCGTGACGGCGGCACCCATCTCGCCGGCTTCCGCGCGGCACTCACCCGCACCGTCAACGGCTACGCCAACGAGCAGATGGGCGCCAAGAAGGACAAGGTGCCGCTGACCGGCGACGATGCTCGCGAGGGCCTGACCTGCGTGCTGTCGGTGAAGGTGCCGGATCCCAAGTTCTCGTCCCAGACCAAGGACAAGCTGGTTTCTTCCGAGGTGCGGCCGGTGGTCGAGAGCCTGGTCAACGAGAAGCTCAACCAGTGGCTGGAAGAGCACCCGGCCGACGCCAGGACCATCGTCGGCAAGGTGATGGAAGCCGCCCTCGCCCGGGAGGCGGCGCGCAAGGCCCGCGAGATGACCCGCCGCAAGGGCGCACTCGACGTCGCCAACCTGCCCGGCAAGCTGGCCGACTGCCAGGAGCGCGACCCGGCGCTGTCCGAGCTGTTCATCGTCGAGGGCGATTCCGCCGGCGGGTCGGCCAAGCAGGGCCGCGACCGCGGCCGGCAGGCGGTGCTGCCGTTGCGCGGAAAAATCCTCAACGTGGAGCGCGCCCGGTTCGACCGCATGCTCGGCTCGCAGGAGATCGGCACGCTGATCACCGCGCTCGGCACCGGCATCGGCCGCGACGACTTCAACCTCGACAAGCTGCGCTACCACAAGGTCATCATCATGACCGACGCCGACGTGGACGGGGCCCACATCCGCACCCTGCTGCTGACCTTCTTCTACCGCCAGATGCCGCAGCTGATCGACAGCGGGCACCTCTACATCGCCCAGCCGCCGCTCTACAAGGTGAGCCGGGGCAAGTCCGAGGTGTACCTGAAGGATACGCCGGCGCTGGACCTCTACCTGATCGAATCCGGCATCCGCGACATGGTGCTGTCGCTGCACGACGGCAGCCAGCGCGCGGGCGAGGATTTGCGGACGCTGGTGCTGCGCGCCTCGCGCGTGCAGTCGCTGCTCGACACCCTGCCGAGCCGCTATTCGCGGCCGCTGATCGAACAGCTCGCCATCGCCGGCGCGCTCAACAACGAGATCCTGTCCGATACGGAAAAGGCGGCGCAGGTGGCCGACTACATCGCCCGCCGGATGAACTCGCTGGCGCCCGAGACCGAGCGCGGCTGGGCCGGCGGCACCGTCGCCCATGGCGGTCTGTCGTTCTCCCGCGAGTTGCGCGGCGTGCGGGAGGAACACGTCATCGACGCCGCGCTGCTGGACTCGGCCGAGGCGCGGGCGCTCGACGCCATGGCCGTCGAGCTGCAGCAGGCCTACGAGCGCTCGGGCACGCTGCGCTTCCGCGAGGAGGAGGTGAAGATCTCCTCGCCGCTGGAGCTGTTCCAGCAGGTCACCGCGCTGGGCCGCAAGGGCATCTCCGTGCAGCGCTACAAGGGGCTGGGCGAGATGAACGCCGGCCAGCTGTGGGAGACCACCCTCGATCCGGACGCGCGCACCCTGCTGCAGGTGAAGGTGAGCCACGGCGACACCGCCGACGAGATGTTCTCCAAGCTGATGGGCGACGTGGTCGAGCCCCGCCGCGAATTCATCCAGGCCAACGCGCTGCACGTCGCCAACCTGGACATCTGACGGCGCGGCCTGCACACGTTACGAGACAATAACAATTTCCTGCGCAGCCGCCGCCGTACGGCTTTCACCGGCGCGCCGGCGTGCTATATCCACCCCTGCTGCGACAAACGGAGATTTCCAGGCGACATGCAGGTTAGCGCCGCCCGCCCTTTTTCCGTCACCATTCCCTTGCATAAGCTGCTCCGGCATCCGCGCCGGACAGCCCGCTGATCCATGGCAACCACGAAAAACCCCAACCCGCCACGCAAGACGCCGCCCAGGAAACCCGGACCGCCCCGCAAGCAGGGCGGTAGCTGGAAGCGTACGCTGCTGGCCTGGATGCTCGCCATCGCCGCGGGCGCCGTCGGCATCCTGCTGCTGATCGCGGTCTGGTGGGTCATCGACCTGCCCGACGTCGACAAGACGCTGGCCCAGAAGCGTCCGCCCGCCGTCACCATCCTCGACCGTCACGGCGCCCAGATCGCCGCCTATGGCGGAGTCGGCGGCGAATGGGTGCCCTACAGGCGCATGCCGGTGAACCTGCGCAAGGCCGTGCTCGCCATCGAGGACCGGCGGTTCTTCGAGCACGAGGGCGTCGACTTCTGGGGCGTGGTGCGGGCCGTGGTCACCAACATCCGTCACGGCGACGTGGTGCAGGGCGGCTCGACCATCACCCAGCAGCTCGCCAAGAACCTGTTCCTGACGCCCGACAAGACCGCCAAGCGCAAGATCCAGGAAGCCATGCTGGCCTACGCGCTGGAGCGCCGGCTGAGCAAGGACGAAATCCTCGAGCAGTATCTCAACCGCGTCTATTTCGGCTCGGGCGCCTATGGCGTCGAGGCCGCGTCGCGCCGGTATTTCGCCAAGGAGGTGCAGGACATCAGCCTGTCCGAGGCCGCCATGCTGGCGGGACTGCTCAAGGCGCCGTCGCGCTACTCGCCGCTCAACGACGCCAAGGTGGCCGAGGCGCGCACGCGGCAGGTGCTGGCCGCCATGGTCGACGCCGGATTCATCACCCAGGCCCGCCGCCGCGACGCGCGGATGCCCGAGATCGCCTCGCGCGCCGCCGGCGACAGCGCCCGCTACTTCACCGACTGGGTGATGACCGAGTTGCCGCAGTATGTCGGCGAGCCGACCAGCGATCTCACGGTACGCACCACCTTCGAGCCTGCACTGCAGTTCTCGGCCCAGCAGGCGCTAACCGCCGCGCTGGAGAAGGGCGGCGCCGACGGGCACGTGAGCCAGGGCGCCGTCGTGGTGATGACGCCGGCGGGCGAGGTGCGCGCCATGGTCGGCGGCCGCGACTACCAGCAGAGCGAGTTCAACCGCGCCGTCAAGGCGCTGCGCCAGCCCGGCTCGGCCTTCAAGCTGTTCGTCTACCTCGCCGGGTTCGAGGCGGGCTACGATCCCAATTCGGTGATGCGGGATTCCCCCGTGATCCTCGACGGCTGGCAGCCGCAGAACTACACCGAGGAATTCCGCGGCCCGGTCACCCTGCGCACCGCCTTCGCCGATTCGATCAACACCGTGGCGGTCAAGCTGGCCAACGCCGCCGACCAGTCGACCGTCGTCGAGGCGGCGCGCCGGCTCGGCATCACCACGCCGCTCAGCACCCTGCCCAGCGTCTCGCTCGGCGTCACCGAGGTGCGGCTGCTGGAGCTGACCGGCGCCTATGCCGCCATCGCCAATGGCGGCTACGAGGCGCGGCCCTACGCGATCCTCGAGGTCCGCGACGCCGACGGCGACCGGGTCTACCGGCGCAAGGACCAGCGCGAGCGCGTCGTGGCGCAGCAACAGGTTCAGCAGCTCGACGAGGTGCTGCGCGCCGTCGTGTCCTATGGCACCGGCCGCGCCGCTGGTTTGCCCAATCACGTGGCCGCCGGCAAGACCGGCACCAGCCAGGAATGGCGCAATGCCTGGTTCATCGGCTACACGGAGCGCTACGTGGGTGGCGTCTGGCTCGGCAATGACGACAACTCGCCGATGAACCACGTAGCCGGCGGCGGCATGCCCGCCCGTATCTGGCGCGACGTGATGGTCCGCGCCGACAAGGTCAAGGTCAGCGAGGCCGAGTGAGGCGGTTGCGCGCCCCGGGCCGATAACCGAGAGTGCTGGGGAACCGCAGCGCTTCCGGAACCCCAGATGAGCGACTTCGTGCGACGTATCGTGAGCCTGCCGGCGTCGGCGGCCCCGGCGCTCATGGTGGTCATCGACACCGAGGAAGAGTTCGACTGGAGCGGTCCGTTCGGCCGCACGGGACACGCGGTGGAAGCGCTTGCCGACCTGGGCCGCGCCCAGGACCTGTTCGAGGGCTTCGGCATCGTGCCGGTCTATGCCGTCGACTATCCGGTGGCCGACAATCCCCGCAAGGCCGCCTCGCTGCGGCACTGGATCGAGGGCGGCCGGGCAGTGCTCGCCGCCCAGCTCCATGGCTGGGTGACGCCGCCCTTCGACGAGCCGCTGAACCGGCGCAACTCGTACCAGGCCAACCTGCCGCCGGCGCTCGAGCGGGCCAAGCTGGAGTCGCTGCTGGCACGCGTCGCCGAGACCTTCGGCACCCGGCCGCTGATCCACAAGGCCGGGCGCTACGGCATCGGCCCGGCGACCCCCGGCATCATCGCCGCGCTGGGGTTCGAGATCGACCTCAGCATCTGTCCCCGGTTCGACGGCCGTCGCGACGGCGGCCCCGACCACACCCGCTTTTCCGCCGACCCGTTCCGCTTCGGCCCCGGCGAAGCATTGCTCGAGCTGCCGTCGACCGCCGACTACTGCGGGCTGCTGTCGGCTCTCGGCAACCCGCTGCACGGCCTGGTCGCCTCGCCGCCGCTGGAGCGGGCACGCCTCAAGGCGGCGTTCTCCCGCCTCGGCCTGCTGGAGCGTATTCGCCTGTCGCCCGAAGGCCATTCGCTGGCCGACCTGAAGCGGCTGACGCGGTCACTGCTCGCCGGCGGCACCAAGGTGCTCACCTTCAGCTTCCACAGCCCGTCGCTGCGCCCCGGCTGCACGCCCTATGTGAAGACCGCCGCCGACCTGGCGCGGCTGATGGAGACGTGCCGCGGATATTTCGAGTTCTTCAGGGACGAGGTCGGCGGAAGGTTCTCGATGCCGTTCGGGATCAGGGACGAACTGGCCTAAAGATCCCAGTCCACCAGGTGCATGAACAGGTCGTCGGCGTCGCGTTCGGACACCACCTTGCCGCGCACCGAGATGCCGGCCTCGTGAACGCTGCCGGGATTGCCCGAGACCAGCGGGTGCCACCATTCCAGGTCCTTGCCCTCGGCCAGCAGCCGGTAGGCACAGGTCCTGGGCATCCAGTGCAGCGCCGAGACGTTTTCCGGCGTCAGGATCTGGCAGTCGGGCACCAGCCGTTTGCGCTCAGGGTAGCGGGTGCAGGCGCAGGCCTCCATGTCGAGCAGCCGGCAGCACACATTGGTCTGGGCGATCTCGCCGGTGTCCTCGTCCTCCAGCTTGTGCAGACAGCAGCGGGCGCAGCCGTCGCACAGGGATTCCCACTGCTCGGGGCTCATCTCGGCGAGCGGCACGGTCTTCCAGAACGGCGGCGATTGGTTCACGGTCATCCCCGGGGACGGTCGAACTCGCGGATGAAGGCACGAACCCTTGGTGCGATCTCGCCGTGCCAGCGGCGGCCGTTGAACACGCCGTAGTGGCCCACGCCCGGCTGCACGTAGTCGCGCCGCATGGCCTCGGGAAGGTTGATGCACAGGCCATGGGTCGCCTGGGTCTGGCCGGGGCCCGAGATGTCGTCCTTCTCGCCCTCGACGGTCAGCAGCGCGGTCTTGCGGATCGCCTCGGGCTTCACCAGCCGATCGCGGTGGACCATCATGCCGCGGGGAAGCAGATGTTCCTGGAACACAACCCGGATGGTCTGGAGATAGTACTCGGCGGGCAGGTCCATCACCGCCATGTACTCCTCGTAGAACTCCCGGTGCTTCTGGGCGCTGTCGCCGTCGCCCTCGACCAGCTGGTTGAAGTAGTTGAGATGGGACTCCACGTGCCGGTCCCAGTTCATGGCGAGGAACCCGGTCAGCTGCAGGAAGCCCGGATAGACCTTGCGCATGAACCCCGGCGCGGTGGGCGGCACGGTGGTGATCAGCTTCTGCTCGAACCACTCGTAGGGCCGCTCCTTGGCCAGCCGGTTCGGCGCCGTGGGACTCTTGCGGGTGTCGATGGGGCCGCCCATCAAGGTCATTGAGGCGGGCACGCAGGGATCGTCGTCCTGCGACATCAGCGCCACCGCGGCGAACACCGGCACCGCCGGCTGGCACACCGCCATCACATGGGTGTTCGGCCCCAGCAGACGCAGATATTCCCTTATGTAGTCGACGTAGTCGTCCAGGTCGAAGCGGCCCTCGCTCACCGGCACGTCGCGGGCGTTGCGCCAGTCGGTGATGTAGATGTCGTGGTCCGGCAACAGGGATTCGACGGTGCCGCGCAGCAGCGTCGCGTAGTGGCCCGACAGCGGCGCCACGATCAGCAGGCGCGGGTCGGGGTGCGCCGGGTTGTTGGTGCGGCCCTCGCGCACGAAATGCTTCAGCTGGCAGAAGGTTCTGCGGCCGACGATCTCCTCGGTGACGGCCACTTCCTCGCCGTCGATCACGGTGTGGTGCAACCCGAACTCAGGCTTGTCGAAGCGCCGCGTGGTTTCCTCGAACAGGGTCAGCGCGGCCGACACGGCCTTGCCCGCCCAGGTCTGCGACCAGGGATTGAACGGATTGGAGATCACGTACTGTCCGGCCTCGGCCATCAGCCGCGCGGGTTGCAGCGCGAAGCGTCCCAGTTCGTGGCTGTGATAGAGCATGGGTCGTCCGTCGGTCTCGGTGCGGGGTCCTGAATGTGAAGCGATCGCCGGAAATTGCAACAGCCGAACGCCGGGCGGCTAGAGCAGTTCCTTCAGCGCGGCCGCGATGCCGGCGGCCGGGGTGCCGGCGTCCAGGTGGCGGATATACCGGCCCTGGCAGTCCATCAGGTAGACGTAGCCTGAGTGGTTCATGGTATAGGCGTCCGGCGCCTCGCCGGTCGCCTCCCTGGCGTAGTACACCCGGTAGGCGCCGGCCGCCTTCGCCACCTGGTCGGCCGTGCCGGTCAGGCCGACGAACGAGGGGTGGAAGCTGGTCAGGTACTTGGCCATCGCCTCGGCGGTGTCCCGTTCGGGGTCGATGGTGATGAACACCGGCGTGAACTTGTCCGCGTCCTTGCCCAGCATATCCAGCGCTGCCGTGACGGCCTGCAGCTCGGTCGGGCAGATGTCCGGACAATAGGTGAATCCGAAATAGACGATCCGGTACTTGCCCTTCAGCGCCTCGTCGGTGACCGTCTTGCCGTTCTGGTCGGTGAGCTCGAACGCACCGCCGACGGGCACGTCGGGATCGCCCGCCACCTTGCACGCACCGCCGTCGCCGCAGCCCGACAGGGGCGCCGCGGCTGCGACCAGGAGGGCAAGGGCGAGGGGGATCAGCAGTCGCATGCGGCCGGGTTTCCAAGCGGGTCGGGTTGGTTTAGGGTCGGCGGATGCCGAGGCCCGCGCCCTATATATAGGGTCAGCAGCCAACACGGAAGGACAAGGGGCATGACGGTACATTGGGGGCGCCTGGGCGGCAGGCTGGTCGTGACGCTGGCGGCGCTGTTGTTCTCCGCCACCGCCGCGACGGCGCAGATGACGCCCGACGCAGAGTTCATCCGCAACATCCGCAAGCAGAACTACGGCGAGATCCTGCCCTATCTGGTGAATGGCGGAAACGTCAACGGCCGCGAGTTCGACAGCACGCCCGCGCTTGTCGTCGCCGTCGAGATCGGCGACGCGAGCATGGTCAAGACCCTCTTGGAGTACAAGGCCAACCCCAACCTCTTCAACCGCTCCACCGGCGAGACCGCGCTGATGACGGCGGCGCGCCAGAACGAGCTCACCTGCGCGCAGCTGCTGGTCTACTACAAGGCCGACCTCGACCTCGGCGACAAGCAGGGCGAGACGGCGCTGATCAAGGCGGTCCGCGCCAAGTCCGAGGACATCGTGGCGCTGCTGGTCGCCTCGGGCGCCGACACCGGCCTCGCCGACTACACCGGGATGACGCCGGAAGACTATGCCCGCCGAAGCAACCTCCCGCGTATCGTGAAGATCCTGCAGACGCCGCCGCCCGCGCCCCAGGCGCCCGCCGCGCCGGAGACCCAGGCCATCGAGATCGAGCCCGCCAAGCCGGACGAGCCGCCGCCCGCCGCTGGTCCGCCCACCAAATAGGCGGCGCGGTGTTCGGGTTGTTCAGCAAGCGGCGCAAGTTCTGCCAGGTCCCCGAGAAGACCTGCGTCTATGCCATCGGCGACATCCACGGCCGGCGCGATCTGCTGGACGAGGTGCTGCCGCGCATCGAGGCGCACGCCGCCCGCTACCCCGAATTCCGCAAGGTCCTGATCACCCTGGGCGACTATGTCGATCGCGGACCCGACAGCAAGGGCGTCATCGACCGGCTGCTGGCGCCGCCCGCCGGTTTCGAGACCGTGCATCTGATGGGCAACCACGAGGACCTGATGATGCGGTTCCTCGCCCAGCCGGCCGACGGCGGCGTCTGGTTCCAGAACGGCGGCGAGGCCACCATGGCCAGCTACGGCGTGCCGGTCGAGGGATGGGACGTCGACCGCGCCAGGGAGCTGCGCGACCTGCTGGCGGGCGCCCTGCCGCCCGAGCACCTGTCGTTCCTGCGCGGCCTCGAGATGCAGCACGTCGAGGGCGACTATGCCTTCGTGCATGCGGGGGTGAAGCCGGGCATCCCGCTGCGCCGCCAGGACCCGGACGATCTGATGTGGATACGGGACGAGTTCCTGCGCTCCACCCGCGACCACGGCAAGGTGGTCGTGCATGGACATTCGGTGGCTTTCAAGCCCGAGGAGTTTCCGTCGGCCGACCGGCCAAGCCGGATCGGAATCGACACCGGCGCCTATGCCACCAACCAGCTCACCTGCCTGGCGCTGGTGGGCGCGATGCGCTCATGGATCCATACCGAACTGGACCCACGCTTTGCGTGAGGCCGAACGCTCAGTGGTGATGGTCGTCGTGGCCGTGGGCCGCGCCGGTCGTCCAGTTCTCTTCCATCTGCTTGTGGCGCTTCATCCACTTGGCGAACACGTAGGACATGCCGCCCATGACGACGAAGGTGAAGACCATGAACGAGATGAGCAGCCAGAGCTGATCCGGATTGTGCATCATTGCGACTCCTGAGAGCTTTTTCCGGGTTATATCCCTGGCCCCGCCGGCGGCCAAGCGCTTTCGGGCGGCTCAGGCCTTCGTGCCGAATGTCTCTCCGCCCCAGTCGAGCCAGGCCTGCTCCTCGGGCGTGCTGCGGCGGCCAAGGATGGCGTTACGGTGCGGGAACCGGCCGAAGCGCTCGATGATGTCACGGTGCAGCACGGCGTAGCGGAGGCCCTGCTCTTCGCCCAGCGCCAGGAACAGCGCCACCGACCGCGCCTGGGCGGCGCTATCCTCGGCGTGCTCGAAGGGCAGATAGAAGAACTTGCGCCAGGCCTTCGGCACCTGTGCGTCGAAGCCCTTCGCCACCGCCTGCTCGGCGACAGAGAGCGCCCTAGAGTCGGCGGCGAAGGCGCGCGCCTGCCCGCGGAACATGTTGCGCGGGAACTGGTCGAGCAGGACCGTCAGCGCCAACGCCCCCTCGGGCGTCTCGGCCCAGCGGTCGAGGCCGCCGCGCGCGGCTGTTTCGTAGGCGTCGAGGAACCGCCGTCTGATCGCCTCGTCGAACGCTGGATCGGCCGTGAACCAGGCCGGCAGGTCGCGGCCGCCGGGATGGCGCGGTTCCGGCCGGCTTTCGGGCGCGAACCAGAAGTCGAGAACGTCGTTTACGGTGGTCAAGGGGCGTTACCTGCTGGCCGAGAGAGATGGCGCGGACGACATTGCCAAATGTCGGCCAACTCGTTGATACTGCGGTCTACGGTCGGGAGGGTATATGGGGCAGAGCGCGGCGATCGGCAAGCAGCCGTGGGTTTCGCAGCAGCGGTCGGACGGCGGCGCCACGCTGGAGGCGGGCGGCGCGTGGATCGTCACGAACTCGCCGCCCCTGTTCGAGCGGCTCAAGCAACTCAGTTTCGCGCGCGATGAGACGATCGTCGTCGACCTCAGCCGTCTCGAGCGCCTCGACACGGCCGGCGCCTGGCTGCTCTACCGGACAGTGCGCGACCTTCGGGCAGCCGGGCACGACGTGGATTACCGGGGCGGGACCGAGGATCAGATGTCGTTGATCGACCAGGCGACGGCCAATGACGCGCTGTGCCTGATCGAGCCGCCCGAACCCAATGTCTTCATCCGCATGCTGGAGGATCTGGGCGCCACCTTCATGCGCGTCGGCGGCCAGGCCATCGCCTCGCTCGCCTTCGTCGGTCTGCTGATGGAGACCATCTGGCGCTACACCAGGTATCCCCGCCGCTTCCGGCTGACCGCCACGGTCAAGCAGATGGAACTGATCGGGCTCAACGCCATGCCCATCGTCGGGCTGATCTCGTTCCTGATCGGCATCGTCATCGCCTATCAGGGCGCCTACCAGCTGCGGCTGTTCGGCGCCGAGATCTTCACCGTCAACCTGGTGGTGACGGCGGTGCTGCGCGAATTCGGCATCCTGCTGTCGGCGATCATCATTGCCGGCCGCTCGGGCAGCGCCTTCACCGCCGAGATCGGCTCGATGAAGATGAACGAGGAAATCGACGCGATGGATACGCTCGCCATCTCGCCGATGGATACGCTGGTGGTGCCGCGCTTCATCGCCCTCGTGGTGATGATGCCCCTGCTGACCTTCTATGCCGACATCGTCGGTCTGCTCGGCGGCGGCCTGATCAGCTGGCTGGCGCTCAACATCGAGCCCATGCAGTTCCTCGAGCGCACCCATGACGTCATTCTGGGCTGGGATCTGGGCGTGGGCCTGATCAAGGCGCCGATCTTCGGCGCGCTCATTGCCCTGATCGGCTGCTACGAGGGCCTCGCCACCAAGGGCAGCGCCGAGAGCGTCGGCCACCACACCACCAAGTCGGTGGTTGAATCGATCTTCATGATCATCGTGCTCGACGCCTTCTTCGCCATCTTTTTCACGACGATCGGTGTGTGATGACGGCCGCCGACCTGGAAAAGCTCAAGCAGCAGGCGCCCGACGAGGCGCGGCAGTCGACGCTCGAGGACGTGGCCATCGCCATCCGAGGGCTGGAGGTGGGCTTCGGCGGACCGCCGATCATCAAGGACCTCGACCTAGACATCATGCGCGGCGAGGTGATCGGCATCGTCGGCGGCTCGGGCACCGGCAAGTCGGTGCTGATGCGCACCGTGATCGGCCTCAACAAGGCCCAGGCCGGCTCGGTCTGGGCGTTCGGCGAGGATTTCCTCACCCTGTCGTTCTTCGAGCAGCGGCGGATCGAGAAGCGCTGGGGCGTGCTGTTCCAGCAGGGCGCCCTGTTCAGCGCGCTCACTGTCGCGCAGAACGTGCAGGTGCCGATGCGCGAGCACGTCCGGAACATGCCACAAGACCTGATGGACGAGATCGCGTCGATGAAACTGTCCATGGTCGGCCTGCCGCCGGATGCCGCGCCCAAGCTGCCGTCGGAGCTGTCCGGCGGCATGAAGAAGCGCGCCGGCATCGCCCGCGCCATCGCCCTCGATCCCGAGATACTGTTCCTCGACGAGCCGACCGCCGGCCTCGACCCCATCGGCGCCGCGGCGTTCGACGACCTGATAGCCCATCTGCGCAATACGCTGGGCCTGACCGTGGTGATGATCACCCACGACCTGGACTCGCTCGTTACGGTCTGCGACCGGATTGCGGTGCTGGCGGACAAACGTGTTAAGCTGGTGGGAACGATCGACGACATGCTGCAGAGCGATCATCCCTGGATCCGAGAATACTTTCATGGCCCGCGATCCCGGGCCGCGGGCGTCGGAAGAAAATAGGCCAACAACATGGAAACCCGCGCACATCACGTTCTCATGGGTGCCGTCGTCCTGGCCCTCTCCATTGGCCTGGTCGCCTTCTTTTTCTGGGCGGCGAAGGCGGACTTCAACAAGGACTACGACCACTACAACATCTATTTCGACACGCCCGTCACCGGCCTCGCCAAGGCGGGCGAGGTGCGCTTCAACGGCCTGCTGGTAGGCGAGGTGCGCAATATCGAGGTCGACCCGCGCAAGGCCAGCCGCATCAAGGTCACGATCCGGGTGACATCGAACACGCCGGTCACGACGGACACCGTCGCGACGCTCGAGGTGATGGGCTTCACCGGCGTGTCCTTCGTCCAGCTGATCAACGAGGACAAGGACAACAAGCCCGGCCAGCCCCTGACCACGCCCGAGGGCGAGGAATATCCGGTGATCCCGTCACGCATCACCGGCCTGCAGGGCGTGTTCCGCACCGCGCCCGAAGTGCTCGCCTCGGCGATCCGCGCCCTCGACCAGGCGGCCAAGCTGATCAGCGACGAGAACATCGGCAAGGTTTCGGCGATCCTGGGCAACCTGGAGAGCGTCACCGGCGCGGTGGCCGAGAACAACGCCGACATCAAGGTGGCGATCATCCAGGCGCGCGAAGCGATGGAGCGGGTCAACCGGCTTGCCGGCAATTTGGAGAAGCTGTCGGCCGACGACCTGCCCGCTGCGCTGGCCGATTTCCGGCAGACCGCGAAGAACTTCGAGCAGCTCAGCAAGAACCTGGACGCCATGGTCAGCGAGAACCGTCCGGCCGTGTCGAACTTCGCCTCGACGGCCCTGCCCGAGCTCAGCCAGTTCGCGGTCGAGGCCCGTCGCGCGGCCGCCACGCTCAACCGCGTGCTCGAGAAGCTCGACCAGGGTCCGGTCGACTTCATCTTCCCGCCCAAGCAGCCCCAGATCGAGGCACCCAAGCCATGACGTCGATCCGCACCGCGTGCCGCCTGGCGGCCATCGTCCTCGTCCCTGCGCTGCTCGGCGCCTGCGGCGGCCTGATCAAGCTGCCCAACGACGGCCCGGCGCCCGGCCTCTACAACCTCACGGCGCCGGACACCATCGACGCGACGGGCACCAGTGCGCTGCTGCTCATCGAGGACCCGACCGCGGCCAACGGGCTCGACACCACCCTGATCGCCCGGCGCTCCTCGCCCAACGAACTGCAGTTCTTCGCCGACGCCCGCTGGGCGGGGCGGCCCACGGCCATGATCCAGAACGTCCTGGTCGAATCGTTCGAACGGGCGGGCCAGACCGTGACCTCGGCGCGGGGCGGCGCCACCGCACCCGCCCGCTACGAACTGCAGGTGCAGCTTCGCGACTTCCAGGCCGAATACTTCCAGGGCGCCGTGACGCCCCAGGTGAAGGTGCGCCTGGCGGTCACGCTGGTGCGGCTCGGGCCCATCGGCGTCGTCGGCCAGACGGTGGTCGAAGCCAAGATCGGCGCGACCTCGCCCAACATCGGCTCGGTGGTCACCGCCTTCGACCAGGCGGTCCACGACGCGCTGGCCGACACCGTGCAATGGACCGCCGGACAGCTTGCGGCTGCCCGCTGATTGGACGGATCACGGGGATCATCCCGGCGCGCCGGTCCACCTGCCGGCTTTGCCGGACGTCCGACACGTGATACGGTCTGGGCTGGCGGGGAACCAGTGGCTGCGGCGGCGCGGCGCGGCGGGATCCCGTCTAGGTACGCGAGCGTTTCAGCTTCTGGAGTGAGACCCGGATGCGCCTGAAAGCCCCAATCGCGATGGCCATCGCCGCGGCAGCCATGGCGGCTGCGGCACCGTCGACGACCGCTAGTCTCAGCCCGGCAATCGCCGAGATCGGCGTGCCGCGCGACGGCAGCATCGAGTTCACCGTGCTCCGCAAGGGCGACCAGATCGGCACCCATACGCTGCATTTCCGCGAGAAGGGCGACAGGCTGCAGGTCGAGGTCAATGCCGACCTCAAGGTCCAGCTGCTGTTCGTAACCGTCTATCGCTACCGCCACCAGGCGACCGAGTTGTGGTCGGGCGACCGCATGGTGGCGTTCGAGAGCGCCACCAAGCAGAACGGCAAGCAGTGGACGGTCGACGCCCATGTGGCGGGCGACGACAGGCTGCTGGTGAAGACCAACGACCAGCAGCGCTTCCTGCCCGACACGCTGCCGCCGACCAGCTACTGGCGGCCCGAAATGATGCAGACCTCGCGCTGGTTCAACACCCAGTTCGGCTCGCCCATCGACGTCAACATCGAACCCAGGGGCGTCGAGCAGGTCGACGCGGTCGGCACCACGGTCACCGCGCATCGCTACAAGGTGACGGGAGTGGTCGCCGAGACCGGCAAGCCGGTCGACCTCGACCTGTGGTACGGCGAGAACGGCGAGCTGGTGAAGATGCAGTTCGTCGCCGTCGCCGACGGCTCGCTGATCGAGTTCAGGCGCACCAGCTGACCTTTTCCACGCGTCCGGTCGATCGCCGCGCTCTTGCGCGGGCGCCGCGTTGATCCGTCCGCGACAGCCCGGCGTACACGGTTCATGTCGCCATCCACGCCCCTTGTCGTCTGGTTCAGGTCGGATCTGCGTCTCGCGGATCACCCCGCGTTGGCGCTGGCGGCGCGCAGCGGCAGGCCGGTGATCCCGGTGTTCGTGTTCGACACCGGTAACCGCCACGCAATTCCCGGCGCCGCAAGCCGCTGGTGGCTGCATAACAGCCTCGAGCGCCTGTCGAAAGCGTTGGAGGGCCTCGGGTCGCGTCTGATCCTGCGGCGCGGCAATGCCAGTCGAATCCTGCCGGCGCTCGTCCGCGAGACCGGCGCCGGCGGCATCCTCGCCAGCCGGTCCCACGAACCGCGCCAGCGCGCCTGCGAACGCATCGTCTCAAATTCCGGTGTGAGCCTGAAGCTGCTGGCCGGCAATCATCTCTTCGAGCCCGGCACCGTCCTTACCGCCGCGGGCAGTCCCTACCGGGTGTTCACACCGTTCCACAAGGCGTGCCTCGAGGCGCCGCCACCCGCGGCGCCCCTCGACGCGCCCGAGCGTCTCGTCCCGCCCGGTCACTGGCCGGAAAGCGACGACCTGGCCGCCTGGTCGCTGCTGCCGTCGCGGCCGGACTGGGCTGGCGGCCTGCGCGCTGCCTGGAGGCCCGGCGAGGCCGCGGGCGCCGACCGGCTGGGCGCGTTCCTCGACGACGGCGCGGCCGGATATGAACGCGAGCGGGACATGCCGGCCGGTGACGGCACCTCACGCCTGTCGCCCTACCTGCATTTCGGAGAGGTTAGCGCCCGGCAGGTCTGGCATGCCGCCGTTCACCATCCCGACGCGGGCGGCGCCGGCGTCTCCGCGTTCCTGCGCGAGCTGCTCTGGCGCGAATTCGCCTGTCACCTGCTGCACCACTTCCCGGCGATGACCCACGAGCCGTTGCGGCGCGAGTTCCGGCAGTTTCCATGGGACAACGACGACGAGGCGCTGCGCGCATGGCAGCGCGGCGCAACCGGCTACCCCATCGTCGACGCGGGAATGCGGCAATTGTGGCAGACTGGCTGGATGCACAACCGTGTCCGTATGATCGCGGCCTCGTTTCTGGTGAAGGACCTGCGGCTTGACTGGCGGTTGGGCGCCGCCTGGTTCCTCGACACGCTGGTCGACGCCGATGCCGCCAGCAATTCGTGCGGCTGGCAATGGGTCGCCGGCTGTGGTACTGATGCGGCTCCATATTTTCGGGTTTTCAACCCGGCGCTGCAGGCGCGAAAATTCGATCCTGAAGGGCAATACATCCGTCGCTGGGTGCCGGAACTGGGCAAGATCCCGGCCCCTTATGTGGCGGAGCCTTGGAAGATGGCGCGCGATGGTCGGGAAAAAATGGGCTTGAGGCTTGGGCAGTCCTATCCGGTTCCTATCGTCGATCATGCCCAGGCCCGTGAGCGGGCGCTGGCCGCCTTTGGCCGCATGAATAGCGACAACTGATTGAATCGAACGATATGACGAGCACGGGCCAGCTTCTCAACATCATCCCGATCCGGCAGGCGACGCCGTCGCCGCCCCAGCGCATCGCCGTGATCGGCTCGGGCGCGGCGGGCCTCGGCGCGGCCTGGGCGCTGTCGAAACACCACCACGTCACGCTCTACGAAGCCGACACCCGCCTTGGCGGACACAGCCACACCATGACCGCGTCCACCGCTGTCGGCGACGTGCCGGTGGACACCGGCTTCATCGTCTACAACGAGGTGAACTACCCGAACCTGGTGTCGATGTTCGGCCATCTGGGCGTCGCCACCTCGGGCAGCGACATGTCGTTCGCCGTGTCGATCCGTGACGGGCAGCTGGAATATTCGGGCACCGGCATGGCCGGCCTGTTCGCCCAGCGCCGCAACGTGGCGCGCCCGCTCTATTGGCGCATGGTCTGGGACGTGCTGCGGTTCTACCGGGAGATGCCGCGCCTGCTGGAGCGCGAGGACCTGGAGAGCATCACCCTCGGCAAGCTGCTCGACCGGGAAGGCTATTCGAAGTATTTCCGGTTCAACCACCTCTATCCCATGGCGGCGGCGATCTGGTCGATGCCGGTCCACAAGATCGAGGAGTTTCCCGCCGCGACCTTCATCCGCTTCTACCAGCAGCACGGCCTGCTGACCCTCAAGGGCCGGCCGCGCTGGCGCACGGTGACCGGCGGCAGCCAGGCCTATGTGCAGGCGATCCTCGACGATTTCGGCGGGGTCGTGCGTTCGGGCCATCCGGTGCGGGAAGTGACCCGCGGGCCGTCCGGCGTGCGGGTCAAGACGGATGCCGACGAGGGCATGGTCTACGATCAGGTGGTGATCGCCGCCCATGCCGACCAGGCCTTCGCCATGCTGCCGGATCCCACCGAGGCCGAGCGCGCCGTCCTGGCGGCGTTCGACTACGAGAGGAACGCCGTCATCCTGCACCGCGACAGCACGCTGATGCCGAAGCGGCGCGACGTGTGGTCGAGCTGGAACTACCTGTCGAGCGGCGCCGAGGAGGTGGAGGGCCGCCTGTCGGTCACCTACTGGATGAACCGCCTGCAGGGGATCGACCCGCGCGCGCCGCTGTTCGTCACCCTCAACCCCCTGCACGAGCCGCGCGACGAGGCGGTGATCTCGCGCATTGCCTACGACCATCCGTCGTTCGACGGCAAGGCCCTCGCCGCCCAGAAGCGGCTGCCGGAGATCCAGGGCGCCGACCGCATCTGGTATTGCGGCTCGTATTTCGGCTACGGGTTCCACGAGGACGCCTTCACCTCGGGCCTCAACGTCGCCGTGGCGCTGGGCGCCGAACTGCCGTGGCTGGCTTCGCAGCCCGCCGAAGCGGCGGTGGCCTGAGGCGGCCGTGAACTCCGCGCTCTACGAGGCGACGGTGATGCACCACCGGGTGCGTCCGTTCCGTCATCGCTTCACCTACCGGGTCTTCTCGCTGCTGCTGGATCTCGACGAGATCGAGGGACTCGGCCGCAGGCTCCGTCTGTTCTCGCACAACCGGTTCAACCTGTTCAGCTTTCGCGACCGGGACTTCGGCGACGGGGGCAGCCCGCGCGCGTGGGTCGAGAGGGCGCTGGCCGGGCAGGGCCACTGCTTCCCCGTGGGCCGGATCGAGCTGCTGTGCTTCCCGCGGGTGCTGGGCTACGTGTTCAACCCGCTCAGCGTCTATTACGTCCGCGACGACCGGGGTGTCCTGCGCGCCATTCTCTACGAGGTCACCAACACCTACCGTGACCGGCACTCCTACCTGCTTCCCGTGACGGGCGGCGAGGACACCATCCGCCAGCAATGCGACAAGAACCTCTACGTCTCGCCGTTCATCGGCATGCAGGCGCGCTACCATTTCCGCCTGGCGGAGCCCGGCGAGCAGCTGGCCGTCGCCATCCGGGAAGAGACGCCCGAGGGCAACGTGCTGTTCGCGGCTCTGTCGGGGGTGCGCAAACCGCTAACTGATGGCATACTCGCGCGAATGTTCATCCGGCACCCCTTGATGACGCTGAAGGTCATCGGCGGCATTCACTGGGAGGCCCTGAAGCTCTGGCGCAAGGGGGCGCACGTGTTCAGGCATCCGGCGCCGCCCGATACGAAGGTTTCTGGCGAACAGGCTGTGGGGACCAGTCATGAACCGCACTACGCCATCGGAGGCTAGGCCGGCAGCGAGGATCGCGGCCCAGGGTCTCGGATTGCCCAGGCTGGCGCTCGGCGGCATCGGCCGCATGCTCAGCCGCGCCGGCGAGGCTCAGCTGTTCGCCTTCGTCGACCGCAATCTGGAGGCCGGCACCCTGACGGTCACGGTCCCGTCGGGCGAGCGCCGGAGCTTTTCCGGCCAGCGCAGCGGTCCAGAGGCGGAAATCCATTTCCGCGACTGGGTCGCGCTCAAGCGTCTGTTCGCCGACGGCGGCGTCGGTTTCGCCGAGTCCTACATCGCCGGCCACTGGGACACGCCCGACCTGGCGGCGATGATCGAGCTGGCGGCGCGCAACCGCCTCAACGCGCGCCGTGAAATCCGGGGTCACAAGCTGTCGGTGGCGCTGCAGCGGCTCGCCCACTCGGCGCGGCCCAATTCCCGCAAGGGCAGCCGCCGCAACATCTCGGCCCATTACGACCTGGGCAACGAGTTCTATACCTCCTGGCTCGATGACACGATGACCTATTCCTCGGCCGTGTTTCCCACCGAGGACACGCCGCTCGACGAGGCCCAGCGCTACAAGTATCGCCGCCTGCTGGAGCTGATCGATCCGAAACCGGGCGAGCGCCTGCTCGAGATCGGCTGCGGCTGGGGCGGCTTCGCCGAGTACGCGGCGCGCGAGCGAGGCCTGGAGGTCACCTCCATCACCATCTCGCGAGAGCAGCACCGCTATGCCAGCGAGCGCATCCAGCGCGCCGGCCTTGGCAACCAGGTATCGGTGCAGCTGATCGACTACCGCGACGTCGAGGGCCGGTTCGACCACCTGGCCTCGATCGAGATGTTCGAGGCGGTGGGCGAGAAATACTGGCCGGCGTTCTTCGGCAAGGTGGCGCAGACCGTGCGGCCGGGCGGCCGGGCGGCGCTGCAGGTGATCACCATCGACGATGCCGCCTACGAGTCCTACAGGCGCAAGCCCGACTTCATCCAGACCCACATCTTCCCCGGCGGCATGCTCCCCTCGCTCCAGGTATTCCGCGAACAGGTCGGCCGCGCCGGCCTCAAGGTACTGAACGAGGCGTTCTACGCGGATCACTACGCACGCACGCTGAAGCTCTGGCGCGAGCGCTTCGAGTCCGCCGCCGACGCCCTGCGCTTCGACGGACTCGACGAACGCTTCCGCCGCCTGTGGCGCTACTATCTCGCCTATTGCGAGGGCGGCTTCCGGGCGAAGACCATCGACGTCATGCAGGTGGCGCTGACGCGGGAATAGGTCCTTCTCGCTCGGGAGTCGGACCTAGAACCTCACCTTCGGATTGAAGAACCTGCCGATCGGGCCGGTGAAGTGCATGGGCGCGTCGAGCACCGTCAGGCACAGGCAGTCCGCGCCCTTGTCGGCGACAGGCCGGTGACGCACGGCATCGTCGCAGATCTGCAGCGCGCCGGCGCCGTACCTGCCGGTCTCGTCGCTGAACGAGCCCGACAGCACCAGCGTGTACTCCCGTCCCTCGTGGGTGTGGCGCAGCACGCCGTGTCCACCCCTGACCTGCAAGAGGGTGGCCCGGTGGCCGCGGTCGGCCAGCGGCAGCACCGCCTCGCGCACGTTCCGACCCCACCGCTTCCAGTGCAAGCCCTCCAGCCCCTCCGGCGCATACCGCCACAGCGGCGACGGCAGCAGGCGGTGGCGGTCGCCGTCCCGAGGCGAGAGGGCGACCTGCGGCGCGCCCGCTTCGGGATCGAGCCGCTGGAGGGTCGCGGCGAGCAGCCCGCCGGAGACGGTCTCGGGCGCCAGCTCGTCGAACAGGATGCCGCCCGCGGCCTCCAGTTCCTCGTAGCGGGAGCGGGCGGACGGGTCCATGGCCAGCTTGGTCGCCACCGCCAGAGCCGGACCCTCCTTGAGGGCGCCGCTTGCATAGTCGAGCAGCAGCAGGTCGAGATCGGCGGTCATGGCGCGTGATCCCCGACCATGCCGCGGAGCCGTGCCAGCGCCAGCCGGATGCGGGACTTCACCGTACCCAGCGGCAGGCCAAGATCCACCGCGATGGCGCCGTGGGACTTGTCCTCGAAGAAGGCAAGGTGCAGCACCTGCCGCTGCTCGGGGGGCAGCAGGGTGATCGAGGTGCGCAACTCCGCCGCCGCCTGGGCCAGCGCCACCGTCGCGTCGGGCGACGGCTCGTCGTTGACGGGCAGCTCCGGCGGCGGCGCGGCCTCGGGCCGCACCTGCCGGCGCAACATGTCGATGCGCTTGTTGCGCGCGATGGTGAACACCCAGGTCGACAGCGCCGCGCGCGCGGGGTCGAACTGGCCGGCCTTGTTCCAGACGGTGATCATGGCTTCCTGGACGATTTCCTCGGCGGTTTCCGGATCGGCGCCGCCGCGCGACATGAAGGCCTTCAGCCGCGGTGCGAAATGCTCGAACAGTTCGATGAACGCCGCCCGGTCCCGCTCGGCGGCGATGCGTGCCACCAGCGCTTCCAGCCGCCTTGCCTGCTCGGGCGACGACACGGGCCTTTGCTGCATGCGTCCGGCTCTTTCCGCGCGCCGCCAGGACGGGCGCGCGGCGCCGATGGTAGTGGTTGCGGCCAATCCTGTCATTCCCTGCCTCCAAGCGTTGAATGGTACGCGCCGGGCCGGCTTGCGGATCACAACGCACCTTTCCGCTATGATCGGCGTTAGTTTGGAACGATCGGCAACAAAGCAGCGAGGGGAAGGGAATGGATCGGGTCAACGACTTCTGGGCACTGACCGTGGATGTGTGGAACCACGGATTGCTGGGGACCAGGGTGGGCGACATCCTGATCGCCATCGGCATCGTCGTGTTGGCGGTGCTGGTCAGACGGGTATTCTCCAGCGTCGTCGTCGCCAGCCTCAAGCGGACGACCGCACGCACCAAAACCGATCTCGACGACGTGGTCGTCGAGGCGATCGCGCCGCCGCTCCGCCTGGTGCCGGTGATCCTCGGCCTCTACCTGGCGTTCCGTTTCCTCGATCCGGCGCCCGAATACTGGGTGACGCTGGAGCTGATCATCCGCTCGCTGGTGGCGTTCGCCATCTTCTGGGCGATCTACCGCGCCGTCGCGCCGATGAGCCGCGCGGCCAGGCCGCTGCAGACCGTGCTGGGCGGCGACACCATCGAATGGGTGGTGAAGGCGGTGCGCCTCGTGGTCGCCTTCATCGGCATCGCCATCGTGCTGGAGATGTGGGGCATCAAGGTGGGTCCGCTGCTCGCCGGCCTCGGCCTGTTCGGCGTCGCCGTCGCGCTGGGCGCCCAGGACCTGTTCAAGAACCTGATCGCCGGCATGGCGATCCTCACCGAGAAGCGGTTCGCCAAGGGCGAGTTCGTGTCGGTCGACGGCGTCGAGGGCACGGTGGAGCATATCGGCTTCCGCTCCACCTTCCTGCGGCGGATCGACAAGGCGCCGGTCTACCTGCCCAACACAAGGCTGGCCGACGGCGCGGTGGCCAATCTCAGCCGCTTCACCCAGCGGCGCATCGACTGGGTCGTGGGACTGGAATACCGCACCACCGCGGCCCAGCTTCGCGCCATCCGCCAGCGCATCGAGGACTACATCATGGCGGACGATGTGTTCCTCAAGCCGCCGGAAGGGGTGGTCGTGGTCCGGGTCGACGCGCTCAACGCATCGAGCATCGACATCGTCGTCCAGTGCTTCACCACCTCGCCCGACATCAACGTCTGGCGCCTCGCCAAGGAGAACCTGGCGATGCGGATCAAGGACATCGTCGAGGAGGAGGGCGCCGGGTTCGCGTTTCCCAGCCAGTCGCTCTACGTCGAGAAGGGCGCGGCGAATTTCGCCGACGACGAGAAGCCCGGCAACGATAACCACGCGGACGAGGAGAAGCCGGCGCCCAGGCCGGACTGACCGCGCTCTTGACGCTTGCCTCCAATCTGTACATATATACGTACAGATTGGAGGTGACGCATGTCTGTCATCAGTTTCACCGAGGCCCGGGAAAAGCTCGCCAGCGTGATGGACCAGGCGTGCGACGATCGGGCGCCGGTCATCATCACCCGGCAGAAGAAGCCGTCCATGGTGCTGCTGTCCCTCGCCGAATACGAGGCGATGCAGGAGACCCTCCACCTGCTGCGCAGCCCGCGCAACGCCGAGCGGCTCATGCAGTCCGTGGACGCAGCCGAGCGCGGCGACCTCGCCGAGCGCCCTCTCGCCGAGCCCGAATGAGGATCCTATTCGATCCGAACGGCTGGCAGGATTATCTGTGGTGGCAAGCCAACGACCCCAAGGGTCTCGTCCGGGTCAACGAACTGATCCGCGATATCACCCGCCAGCCCTTTTCGGGCATCGGCAAGCCCGAGGCGCTGCGCGCCAATCTTACGGGCTGGTGGTCGCGCCGCATCAGTGGCGAGCACCGGATCGTCTACCGGGTCGTCGGGAAGGAAGACGAACGGCGGGTCGAGATCATCCAGTGCCGCTATCACTACTGATCACTTGCCAGCCGCCTGCTCGACGGCGCGCCATACGCGCAGCAGATTGCCGCCCCACAGCGCAGCGATATCGGCCTCCGAATAGCCGCGGCTGACCAGTTCGGCGGTGACGTTGCCGGTCTCGGACGCATCCTCCCAGCCGGCGATGCCGCCGCCGCCGCCGAAGTCCGACGCGATGCCCACATGCGCGATGCCGACCAGCTTCACCGCATGGTCGATATGGTCGACAAGGTCCGACACGGCGGCGCGGCCATATTGCGCGTGCAACTCCTTCAGCCGCGCCATGTAGAGGGCGCGCTGCTCGGCCGTGATCGCCTTCCAGGCGGCGGCGCTGGTCAGGCCGAGCTCCTCGCGCAGCGCCTTGGTGGCGGCGACCTTCTCCGGCTTCGGCGCGCGCAGATAGGCATCGAACGCCACCACCTGCACCACGCCGCCGCGCGCCGCCAGCGCCTTCAGCGCTTCGTCGCTGAGGTTGCGCGGGATGTCGTAGATGCCGCGGAGCGCCGAATGGGATGCGATCACCGGCGCGTTCGACGCTTCCACGGCCTGCAGCGTCGTCCTTTCCGAGCTGTGCGACACGTCGACCATCACGCCCAGCCGGTTCATCTCGGCGATGGCGGCGAAACCCATGTCGGTCAGGCCCTGGTGGGTCTCCTTCGACGGCTGGTCCAGCTGCCCCAGCAGATTGGCGCTGTCGCCCAGGTGGTTGTCGCCCGAATGGGTGAGCGACATGTAGCGGGCGCCGCGTTTGTAGAATTCCGCGATCTTCGAGGTGTCCGGCCCGGCCGGATAGAGGTTCTCGACGCCGATGCAGGAGGCGATTTTCCCTGCGGCGACAATGCGCTCCACGTCGGCGGGCGAATAGGCCATCCCGATCCTGTCCGGATACTGCTCGGCCTGCCGGTGGATGGCGTCGAACTTCTGCACCGCCGCCTTGTAGGCCTCCGCGTAGCCTTCCGGCGTCTCGGGACCCTGTCCCACATAGACGATGAAGAACCCGGCATCGAGCTTGCCTTCCGCCATCTTCGGCAGGTCGACCTGCATGTCGCCGCGCACGCCCGGATCGGCCTTCGGCGTGGCGTAATCGGCCGGGATGTCGATATGGGTGTCGAGGGTGAGGACCCGGGCATGGATGTCGGCGGCCGGATCGGCGAGGGCGGGCGTGGCGAAATGGATCACAAGCAGCGCCGCAGCGAACCCTCTCCCTCTGGGAGAGGGCAGGGTGAGGGGCGTTGCCGATGGTGGATTCCGGCGGAGCATTGGATATGCAACGCCCCTCACCCTAACCCTCTCCCAGAGGGAGAGGGGACCTGACGCGACGCGCATGCTGTTTCCCTCCGCTGCCTCCCGACGCTATCGCCGCGCCCGGTCCCTTGCAATGTGCTAGGCTGCGGAAAAGCAACGGGGACAGCCATGGACACCAACCGCAACTGGGTGCTGGCGCGCCGGCCCGACGGCGACGATTTCGAGAGCGCCCTGGAATTCCACCTTCACGGCAACATCCCGAAGCCCGGCGACGGCCAGGTGCTGGTGAAGGCGCTCTATCTGTCCATGGACGCGGGCACCCGCATGTGGATGGGCCCGCGCACCGACGGCTACCAGCCGCCGGTGCCGATCGGCACGCCCATGGCCGGCATGATGATCGGCGAGGTGGTGGACTCTCGCCGCGCCGACATGAAGCCGGGCGACAAGGTCCGCACCTTCGGCCACTGGGCCGACTATTCGGTGGCGGGCGAGCAATCCGGCCTGTTCCAGAAGCTGCCCGAGCGGCCCGGCGTCGACGTGCCCGCCTATCTGGCCATGGGCGGCCCCAACGGCTGGACGGCTTACGTCGGCATCGCCGAGGTGGGCAAGGCCAAGGCCGGCGAGACGGTGGTGGTCTCGGCGGCGGCGGGCGCGACCGGCTCGCTGGCCGGGCAGGTGGCGCGGAACCTGGGCTGCCGGGTCATCGGGCTCACCAGCCGCGAGGACAAGTGCCGCTGGCTGACCGAGGACCTGGGCTTCGACCACGCCATCAACTACCGGCAGCAGAACCTGTCGCACGAGCTCAACGTGCTGTGCCCCGACGGCGTCGACGTCTATTTCGACAATGTGGGCGGGCAGGTGCTCGATACGATCATGGGCCACATGGCGATGTATGCCCGCATCGCCATCTGTGGCCTGGTGTCGCAATACGCCGACACGGAAAAGAAACCCGGCCCCAGCAATTTCGACCAGCTGCTGATGAAGCGCGCCACGGTCTCCGGCTTCTTCTCGCCCGACTTCTTCGACAAGTGCGGCGAGATCGAGGAGACGCTGATGGGCTGGCATGCCGAAGGCAAGCTCACCTACAACGTCGAGCTGGTCGACGGCCTGGAGAACACGCTGGCCGCCTATCACCGCCTGTTCGAAGGCTCGAACAGGGGCAAGGTGATGGTGAAGGTTTAGCTGCTCATAAAGCGCGGATACTGATTAAAGAGCTCGCTGCAAGTCAATGTATTCCGAATCGTAGCCTGGAACGCGCCACTCTTCGGCTTTAGACAAGTGTAAATCTCTTGTTCAACAATTGCGAGTTCGCTGTCCGATATGCCGAGCCCTGTACCGAGTATAGAGCAGTTGCCTCGGTAGGGTGGTGGAGATAGCAATTGCATATTTTGAGAGTGATAAGCAAATCCTAAGAAAACAATCTTCTCGGAAGATGATACAAGAGAATGCATAGACTCTAATGTCAGCTTATCCTCATATCTTTCTGTAAATGTTTTAATGCCAGAAGATAGATTTGATAGTTCTGACCCAAAGGCTGTTCCTCCAAAATCTATCTTCCGCCCGCCTTCCATCCAAGATAATTTGCCAATGGTTCCATAAGGATGATAGATACGGAGTCTATTCATCACAGAAGCGGACTGATTCGAATCCATCCCGTAGTAATCTTGTAGCGCACGATAGAGATAGTGTTCTATCGTCCGATCGTATTTAAATGATATTATACCAATATTGTCGAATATTGTGTCAGATTTCTCTTTTGAAATATTTTCTGAGATTATTTGAAAGAACTTTGGATACCATGTCTTGGCAACCTCTGATTTGGATTTGAAGGCGCGATTGCTTTCGTCATAATAGATATGACTGGCTCTCTCGGCATTCAATATAGATTGAACAATCGCCAACTTTCCGCAGAGCTCCACGTTTTTATTATCGGAATGGGCGTCGAGGAAATTATCTATCGAAATAGCATATGGCATTCCATCTCGAATTCTTACCGCAGATTTCAATATTTCATTTATGCCCACGTTGGATTGGGAGCCAAACTCACGTAAGCATAATAGTATATCCCGATCTCCAGATGATTGGTTAAGGCCATCTTGAAATTGAATGTTTAATAATTTCGAAATCTTCTCCTTCAGGCCATCGCCTGAGGGGAAGTTAACCTCGCAACTTGCCCCTGCTCCTAGAACGAACAGTGTCTGTGATTTGATCACTGAAAACTAGCTCGGCCCGATTTTCCGCCCGCTCGCCACCGCGTCTTCCGTCGCCTTGCGCATTTTCTGGCCGTCATAGCCGATGCGCTTGGTGGGGGTGACCTTCAGCACGCGGCGGTTGGGGGTGTCGTTCAGCTTCACGAACAGCTTCTGGGCTTCCTCGTCGCCGGGGCGCAGGCGCTTGGCGAGCAGGGGCAGGAACCAGTCGATGGTGGCCTGGTCCTTCAGCACCTCGCAGGTGCCCTTGTAGGTGAGCGCGCGGCTGGCGAGCGTGCTGGTGCCCTTGCTGGTGATGGCGATGGAGACGCGCGGGTCGCGCTCGACGGCCTGCACCCTCACCCGCAGCGAGGACACCGACAGCCAGAAGCAGCCCTTCTCGTAGACGTAGGACATGATCACGCCCACGGGCCAGCCTTCCTTGGTCGACCACATGAAGGTGCACTCGTTCTGCGCCGCGATCAGCTCGGCCTCGGCATCCGCCTCGAGGGTGTAGCCGCCCACATAGTCGTAGTTGAAAGGCTTCTCGGACATGGTTCTCTCCCCTGGTTGCGGGGAGTGTAACGGGTGTTGCAGGATGCGCCCATACCCTCTTTGCCGTTCCTGGGCGCGTCGCAGGGGTTCTGTTCCTCCAAACCTTCCGAGGATTCGCGAGCGCGAGCGAAGCGATCCAGCCCATCCGACGCACAGCCATCAACGGCCCGGCTGGGTCGCTTCGCTCGCGCTCGCGAATCCACAGGGAGTAGAGACTGAGGCTTACAGCCCCAGCAGCCTTGCCGCGTCCCAAACGATGCGCTTGGCGATCGCCGTCGCCGGTTCCTCCTTCGCCAGCCAGTTGGACTGCCCCGCCCAGACCGGCGAGAAATCGGGCCTGCCCTCGGCCTCGGCGGCCTTTCTCAGCGTGGCGATGGCATCGGACGCCAGCGGGAAGCTGGGCGCGTCCGGATTGATCGGGCCCAGGTCGCGCACCAGCCGCGTGGTGAAGCCGCGCGCCGGTCGGCCGGAGATCACGTTGGTCATGGCGGTCGGCCCGCCCAGCGCCAGCGCCTGGCGGTGGACGGAGCTGGTCAGCGCCTCGGGGCTGCGCAGGAAGGCGGTGCCGACCTGCACGGCGGACGCGCCCAGCAGCAGGGCCGCCGCCATGGCCCGGCCGTCGGAGACGCCGCCCGCCGCGATCACCGGTACCCTGACCGCATCCGCCACCAGTGGCACCAGCGAGAAGGTGCCGATCTGGGCGGCGGTGTCGAGGTTCAGGAACATGCCCCGATGGCCGCCCGCCTCGGCGCCCTGGGCGATGATCGCATCCACGCCGTTCGCTTCCAGCCACAGCGCCTCCTCGACCGTGGTCGCCGAGGCGATGACAGCTGCTCCAGCCGCCTTCACCCGCGCCAGCAGCGGCGCGGCGGGCAGACCGAAATGGAAGCTGACGATCCCCGGGCGCAATTCCTCTACCAGCGCGCAGGCGGCCTCGTCGAACGGGCGGCGCTGCGCACCCGCCGGCCCGTCCGGGATCGGGCCGTAGAGCGCCTCGATCCGGACGCGCCAGGCCTGCTCGCGGGCCGGGTCGGGCTCGGGCGGCGTGTGGCAGAAAAAGTTGACGTTGAGGGGACCGGGCGCCTGCCGGCGGACGGTGCCGATCTCGGCGCGCATCTGGTCCGGGGATAGCAGGGCGCAGGGCAGCGCGGGCAGGCCGCCGGCCTTCGCCACCGCGACCGCCAGCGCCGATCCGCCGCTGCCGGCCATGGGCGCGAGCAGCAAGGGGTGCTCGATGCCGAACAGGTCGAGGATGCGCCGGTCTCGCCACATGGAAGTCTCCCGCATTGCTTGCGGGAAATGTAGGCACGAACGGGCAGGCGGCGCTGTGTTTTATTCCTCGGACGGGGTGCGGATGTGCGCCGACTCAGTCGCCGTCGTCGAAATCGTCCAGCAGCGGCTCGCGTCGGTCGGCCCAGGTGGCGCTGTCGGCAAGCATCTCGTGCGCGGCTTCCGCCTCGACGCCGAAGACCAGTGTCATAATATTCCGTGAGGCGTTGAAATCGCCGCATGCCGTCCGGATGATGGCCAGCACTTCCTCAGGGTCCGCGCCGTCCACGAGCATGTCGCGGAGCGCGCGCACCAGGTCGGCGCGCTGGCCTTCATCCATGGCGGATCAGCGCGGCAGCTCGGTCGAGCCCATCAGCCAGAGGTCGATGGCGCGGGCGGCCTGGCGACCTTCGCGGATCGCCCAGACGACCAGCGACTGGCCGCGGCGCATGTCGCCGGCGGCGAACACCTTCTCGACCGACGACTGGTAGCGCACCGTGTCGGCGCCGACGTTGCCGCGCGGGTCGAGGGTCACGCCGAGCTGGGCGAGCATGCCCTCGTGTACCGGGGAGACGAAGCCCATGGCCAGCAGCACCAGGTCGGCCTTGATCTGGAACTCGGTGCCCTCGATGGGCTGGAACCTGTCGTCGACGCGGACGCAGTTCAGCGCCGTGACGCGGCCGTTCTCGCCCTCGAAGCTCACCGTGTTCACCGCGAAGTCGCGGGCGGCGCCCTCGGCCTGGGATGAGGAGGTGCGCATCTTCATGGGCCAGTTCGGCCACACCAGGCCCTTGTTCTCGCGCTCGGGCGGGGCCGGCATGATCTCGATTTGGGTGACCGACAGGGCGCCCTGGCGGAAGCTGGTGCCGATGCAGTCCGAGCCGGTGTCGCCGCCGCCGATGACCACCACATGCTTGCCGGTCGCCAGGATCTCCTTGACGTTGCCGACGGGCTCGCCGCCCACGCGGCGGTTCTGCTGCGGCAGGAAGTCCATGGCGAACTCGATGCCGTCCAGGTCGCGGCCGGGCACCGGCAGGTCGCGGGCCTTCTCGGCGCCGCCGGTCAGCAGCACCGCATCGAACTTCTTCAGCAGATCGCCCGCCTCGATGTCGACGCCCACATGCACGCCGGTCTCGAACCTGACGCCTTCCGCCTCCATCTGGGCGACGCGGCGGTCGATGACGTGCTTCTCCATCTTGAAGTCGGGGATGCCGTAGCGCAGCAGGCCGCCGATCTTGCGGTGCTTGTCGTAGAGGGTGACGTCATGGCCGACCCGCGCCAGCTGCTGGGCGGCGGCCATGCCGGCGGGACCGGAGCCGACGACCGCCACCGACTTGCCGGTACGGTACGGCGCCGGCCGGGGCTCGACCCAACCTTCCTGGAACGCCCGGTCGATGATCGCGCATTCGATGGTCTTGATGGTGACCGGCTTGTCGTCGATGTTCAGCGTGCAGGCCGCCTCGCAGGGTGCGGGACAGATGCGGCCGGTGAACTCGGGGAAGTTGTTGGTGGAATCGAGCGTGATGAACGCCTCCTTCCACTCGTTCCGGTACACCAGGTCGTTGAAGTCCGGGATGATGTTATTGACCGGGCAGCCGCTGTGACAGAACGGGATGCCGCAATCCATGCACCGCGCGGCCTGCTTGTTCAGGTCCTCGGGCGCCAGCGGAATGACGAAGTCCTTGAAGTGCTTCACCCGCTCCTCGACCGGGGCGTACTTCCGGTCGAGACGGTCGAATTCCTTGAAGCCGGTAGGCTTTCCCATGTCAGCGTCCTCCCGCCGCGGCGACGGCGCGCTGCACGTTCCGCTTCGCCTGCATCTGCTCCAGCGCCATGCGGTAGTCGACCGGCATGACCTTGATGAACTTGGGCAGGTATTCGGCCCAGTTGTCGAGGATGTGGTTGGCCCGGTCGCTGCCGGTGTAGAACAGGTGCTTCTTCAGCAACAGGCACAGGCGCTCGGCGTCGTACCGGGTCATGTCGTGGTCCAGGTCGACGATGCCGTGGTTCTCCAGGTCGCCCTGCAGGTGCAGGACCCGGTTCATCATGTCGTCCTCGGCCGGGATCGGCGCGATCTCGACCATCTGCATGTTCACCCGGCGCTCGAAGTCGCCTTCCTCGTCCAGCACATAGGCGATGCCGCCCGACATGCCCGCGGCGAAGTTGCGACCGGTCTTGCCGATCACCACCACGACGCCGCCGGTCATGTATTCGCAGCCATGGTCGCCCACGCCCTCGACGACCGCGGTCGCACCCGAGTTGCGCACGGCGAAACGCTCGCCGGCCACGCCCTGGAAGTAGCACTCGCCCGAGATGGCGCCGTACAGCACCGTGTTGCCGACGATGATGCTCTCCGGCGGCACGATCGGGCTGGTGTGGTGCGGATAGATCACGATCCGGCCGCCCGACAGGCCCTTGCCCACATAGTCGTTGCCCTCGCCTGCCAGTTCGAAGGTGACGCCGCGGGCGAGGAACGCGCCGAAGCTCTGGCCGGCGGTGCCCTCGAGCCTGACGGAGATGGTGTCATCGGGCAGGCCGGCATGGCCGTAGCGCTTGGCCACCTCGCCCGACAGCATGGCGCCCACCGTGCGGTTGACGTTGCGCACGGGGATCTCGATCCGCACCGGCGTGCCGTCGGTCAGCGCGGGCTGCGCCTGCTCGATCAGCGTCCGGTCCGGGATGTCCCAGATGCCGTGCTTCTGTTCCTCGTTGTGGAAGATGGCGACCGTGTCGTCCACGTCCGGCTTGTGGAACAGCGGGCTGAAGTCCAGGCCCTTGGCCTTCCAGTGGTCGTGGGCCCTGCGCATGTCGAGCATGTCGACCCGGCCGATCATCTCGTTCATGGTGCGGAAGCCCATGGCGGCCATGTGCTCGCGCACTTCCTCGGCGACGAAGAAGAAGTAGTTGATGACGTGCTCGGGCTGGCCGGTGAACTTCCTGCGCAGCTCCGGGTCCTGGGTGGCGACGCCGACCGGGCAGGTGTTCAGGTGGCACTTGCGCATCATGATGCAGCCGGCGGCTATCAGCGGCGCGGTGGAGAAGCCGAACTCGTCGGCGCCCAGCAGCGCGCCCACCACCACGTCGCGGCCGGTGCGCAGGCCGCCGTCGACCTGCACCGCGATGCGGCCGCGCAGCCGGTTCAGCACCAGGGTCTGCTGGGTCTCGGCCAGGCCGATCTCCCACGGCGAGCCGGCATGCTTCAGCGAGGTCAGCGGGCTGGCGCCGGTGCCGCCCTCGTAGCCCGAGATGGTGACGTGGTCGGCCTTGGCCTTCGACACGCCCGCCGCGACCGTGCCGACGCCCACCTCGGACACCAGCTTCACCGAGATGCGGGCGGTCGGGTTGACGTTCTTCAGGTCGAAGATCAGCTGCGCCAGATCCTCGATGGAATAGATGTCGTGATGCGGCGGCGGCGAGATCAGGCCGACGCCCGGCGTCGAGTGCCGCACCTTGGCGATGATCTCGTCGACCTTGTGGCCGGGCAGCTGGCCGCCTTCGCCGGGCTTGGCGCCCTGGGCCATCTTGATCTGGATGTCGTCGGCGTTGACCAGGTACTCGGCGGTCACGCCGAACCGGCCCGAGGCCACCTGCTTGATGGCCGAGCGCATGGAATCGCCGTTCGCCATGGGCACGAAGCGGTCCGGCTCCTCGCCGCCCTCGCCGGTGTTCGACTTGCCGCCGATGCGGTTCATGGCGATGGCGAGCGTGGTGTGCGCCTCGCGGCTGATCGAGCCGAACGACATGGCGCCGGTGGCGAAGCGCCTGACGATCTCGGACGCCGGCTCGACCTCGTCGAGCGGCACGGGTGTCGCCGCCTTGCGGATGGTGAACAGGCTGCGCGGCGTGATCAGCCGCTCGCTCTCGTCATTGATGGCGGCGGCGAACTCGCGGTAGCGGTCGCGGCTGTTGCCGCGCACCGCATGCTGCAGGTTGCTCACCGTCTGCGGCGTCCACATGTGGTCCTCGCCGCGGATGCGGTAGGCGTAGTCGCCGCCGACATCGAGCTGATTGGCGTAGACCGGCGAGTTGCCGAACGCCAGCTTGTGGCGGCGCACGCTCTCCTCGGCGATCTCGGGCAGGCCGGCGCCCTCGATCTTGGTGGGCGTGCCGAAGAAATACGAATCGACGAACTCGCTCGACAGGCCGACCGCGTCGAAGATCTGGGCGCCGCAATAGGACTGGTAGGTCGAGATGCCCATCTTGGACATGACCTTGAGGATGCCCTTGGAGATCGCCTTGATGTAGCGCTCCTTGGCGTACTTCTCGGAGATCTGCTCCTCGAGGTGAGGCAGCATGTTGCCGATGGTATCGAAAGCCAGCCACGGATTGATCGCCTCGGCGCCGTAGCCCGCCAGCAGGCAGAAATGGTGCACCTCGCGCGCCTCGCCGGTCTCGATGACGAGGCCCGAGCCGGTGCGCAGGCCCTTGGAGATCAGGTGCTGATGCACCGCCGAGGTGGCGAGCAGCGACGGGATCGGCACCCGGTCGGCGCTCACGTTCCGATCCGAGATGATGACGATGTTGCTGTCGCCCTCGACGCCTTCCTCGGCCTCGCGGCAGATGCGGTCGAGCGCGGCCTTCATGCCGGCGGCGCCTTCCGAGGCCGGATAGGTGGCGTCGATGGTGATGGTGTGGAACGGATTGCTGGCCACGTCGCCGATGTGCCGGATCTTCTCCAGGTCGCCGTTGGTCAGGATCGGCTGGTGCACCTCCAGCCGCTTGTGGCCGCCGGCGCCCAGGCCGAGCAGGTTGGGGCGCGGACCGATGAACGAGGTCAGCGACATCACCAGTTCCTCGCGGATCGGGTCGATCGGCGGGTTGGTCACCTGGGCGAAGCGCTGCTTGAAATAGGAGTAGAGCGGCTTGGGCTGGTTCGACAGCGCCGGGATCGGCGTGTCGTTGCCCATGGAGCCGACGGCCTCCTGGCCGGTCAGCACCATCGGCGTCATCAGGATGCGCAGGTCTTCCTGGGTGTAGCCGAACGCCTGCTGCTGCTTGAGCAGCGGCACGTCGGAGCGGTGCGTGTCGGTGTCGAGCCGCTCGGGCAGGTTCTCCAGCTTGATCTGGGCGGCGTCGAGCAGCTTCTGGTACGGCTTGGCCGTGGCCAGCTGCGCCTTGATCTCCTCGTCGTCGATGATGCGGCCCTCGATCATGTCGATCAGCAGCATCTTGCCCGGCTGCAGCCGCCACTTCTTGACGATCTTGCTCTCGGGCACCGGCAGCACGCCGGCCTCCGAGGCCAGGATGACCATGTCGTCGTCGGTGATGACGTAGCGCGCCGGGCGCAGGCCGTTCCGGTCGAGGGTGGCGCCGATCTGGCGGCCGTCGGTGAACGCCACGGCGGCGGGGCCGTCCCACGGCTCCATCAGCGCGGCGTGGTACTCGTAGAACGCGCGGCGCTGGTCGTCCATCAGCGGGTTGCCGGCCCACGCTTCCGGGATCAGCATCATCATGGCGTGCGCCATGGAATAGCCGCCGTGCACCAGCAGCTCGAGCGCGTTGTCGAAGTCCGCCGAGTCCGACTGGCCCTCGGGGATCAGCGGCCACAGCTTCTCCAGGTCCTCGCCATAGACCTCCGAGCGCAGCGCGTCACGGCGGGCGTTCATCCAGTTGATGTTGCCGCGCACCGTGTTGATCTCGCCGTTGTGGCAGATGAACCGGAACGGATGGGCTAGCTTCCACGACGGGAAGGTGTTGGTCGAGAAACGCTGGTGGACGAGCGCCAGCGCCGATTCCATCAGCGGGTCCTGCAGGTCTTGGTAGTAGTTGCCGACCTGGGTCGCCAGCAGGATGCCCTTGTAGAGCACGGTGCGCGACGACAGCGAGGGGATGTAGTACCAGGCGTAGACCTCGGGCCCCATCTTCTCGACGGCGGCCGACACCACCTTGCGCAGCACGTACAGCTTGCGCTCGAAGGCATCGTCGTCGCTGACGCCGGCGCCGCGGCCGATGAAGAACTGCTTGATGACGGGCTCGGTCTTCTTGAGGTTCTCCGAGAAGTCGGAATTGTCCACCGGGACGTCGCGCCAGCCCAGGAAGCGCTGGCCTTCCAGCGCCGTCGTCTCCTCGACGATCTCCATGATGCGGGCCTGCACCGCCGGCTCGCGCGGCAGGAAGATGACGCCGACGCCGTAGTGGCCGGTCTTGGGCAGGGTGATATCGAGCTTGCCGGCCTCGGTGCGCATGAACGCATCCGGCACCTGGATGAGGATGCCGGCGCCGTCGCCGGCCTTGGGGTCGGCGCCCACCGCGCCGCGGTGGTCGAGGTTGAGCAGGATCTGCAGGCCCTGCTGGACGATCTCGTGACTCTTCCTGCCCTTGATGTTGGCGACGAAGCCGATGCCGCACGCGTCGTGTTCCTGGCGCGGGTCGTAGAGGCCCTGTGCCTGGGGCAGGCCGGGCAAGATCAGGTCCTTATCTGGCTTCGACATCTTGGGGTGTCTCCCTTCAGGCCGCGAAAATGCCGCGTGGCCGTCTTACGAGGTCACGGGCGTTCTCCCGGTCTTTTCTTAAAGGCCGTTAAGAGTACCGATTCGCCGGAAGTTACCAAAGCCCCAGATTCCCGTGGCAGCCATGCAGCCCTCGGAAGGCAGGGAGCGGCGGACGCTTCCGGCAAGTCTGCGCCACTCAACCGGCGAGCCCGCCGATTTATATCAGCATTACTTACCTTTTTTCCCCTTGTGGGGCAACCAGTTTATCTATCGGCCAGGGGGTTCGCGGGTTACACTCCTGGCCTGCGGAAATGACGGTTCCGGGGCGGTAGGCGGCGCGTGCGGGAGACGACGCGATGACGGACCTGACGAGCTTCAACCTGATGGAAAGGGAGACGCTGGAGTGTCCCTTTCCGGCCTACCGCGCGCTGCGCGCGCAGGCGCCGGTCTACCGCATTCCCCAGACCGGCTATTTCATCGTCACCCGCTACGACCTGGTGATGGAGGCGGTGCGCAACACCGAGGTGTTCTCCAGCCAGATCAACCAGGGCGCCTCCGGCAGCATGGGCGCCTATCCCGAGGTAGTCGAACTCTACCAGCGCGAGGGCGTGCCCTTCGCCAGCACGCTGATCTCGGCCGACCCGCCGGTCCACACCCGCTATCGCAACCTGGTCAACCGGGCCTTCACCGCCGGCCGGGTGCGCGGCATGCAGGGCTACATCCAGCAGATCGTCGACGAGCTGATCGACGGGTTCATCGCCCGGGGCGAGGTGGAATTCGTCTCCGAATTCGCCATCAGGCTGCCGATCTACATCATCGCCGACCAGCTCGGGGTGCCGCGCCGCGACATGCAGAAGTTCAAGGACTGGTCCGACGCCTCGATCCCCATCGGCCTCGACATCGGCCGCGACGCCGAGCTGGCGCGCATGAAGCTGGTCATCGAGTTCCAGCGCTACTTCCTCGAGCGCATCGAGGAACGCCGCGCGGCGCCGCAGGACGATATCCTGAGCGACCTCGTCAACGCCCGGCTGGAGGAGGAAGGCAATCCCGAGGGGCGGCCGCTGAACGGCTCGGAACTCCTGTCCATCATCCAGCAGCTGCTGGTGGCCGGCAACGAGACCACCACCAACGCGCTCGCCGCCGGCATGGTATTGCTGATCGAGAATCCGGACCAGCTCGCCGCGCTCCGCGGCGGCGACGACAAGCTGATGCGCACCTTCTGCGAGGAGGTGCTGCGGCTCGAGGCGCCGGTCGCCGGCCTGTTCCGCGTGACCACGCGCGACACGGAGCTGGGCGGCGCCGAGATTCCCGCCGGCTCGCTGGTCAATCTGCGCTGGGCCGCCGCCAACCGGGACGAGGCGGTGTTCGCCGATCCGGACCGGCTCGACGTGTGCCGCCGGAACGCCGGCGCCCAGATCGCCTTCGGCGTCGGCGTGCACTTCTGCGTCGGGGCCATGCTGGCGCGCGAGGAGATGTTCCTGGGTTTCCGAACCCTGCTGCGGCGCCTCGCGAACATCCGGCTCGCCGACGGCCACGCGCCGCTGGAGCACCATCCCAACTTCATCCTGCGCGGCCTGAAGGAACTGCGGCTCAGCTTCGACCGGACGGAGGCAGCGCGGGCGGCCGAATGACCGACATCATCGACGCAGAGGCGCGGCTGGGGGAGATCGGGTCGGGCGACGGCAGGACGATGCCGCTCGCCGAGGCCGCGTTGCTGCTCGCCGCCCTCGACCATCCCGGCCGCGACGTCGGTCCCTATCTGCGCCACATGGACGATCTCGCGTCCGGCCTGGTGCAGCGGCACATCTGGTGCGCCGCCGACCGGGGCGACGCGCTGTCGACCGTGATCCATATCGAGCACGGCTATGGCGGCGACCGCGAGAGCTACGACGACATGATCAACGCCAATTTGATGTCGGTGATCGACCGGCGCAAGGGCCTGCCGGTGGCGCTCGCCATCCTCTACATCGAGACCGCGCGCCGGGCCGGCTGGCAGGCCTGGGGGCTGGATTTCCCCGGCCACTTCGTGCTGCGGCTCGACGGCGAGTCCGACCGTGTGATCCTCGACCCGTTCCATGCCGGAGTCAGCGTCGAGCCGCCGGCCCTGCGCCAGCTGCTGAAGACCTATGTGGGGCCCGAGGCCGAGCTGGAGCCGAAATACTACGATCCCATGCCCGACCGTTCGGTGCTGCTGCGCCTCCTGAACAATATACGGGGCCGAGCCCTGCAGTCGGGCAACAACGCCCGCGGCCTCGAAATCATGGGCCGCATGCTGCTCATCGCGCCGGAGGACGCGCGGCTGTGGCTCGAAAGCGCGGCGCTCCAGGCCAAGTCCGGCCAGCTCAAGGGCGCGCGCGAGGCGGCGCAGACGTGCCTCGCCCTAGAGCCGCAGGCGGTGATGAGGCAGCAGGCCGAAAAGCTGCTGCAGACTCTACGGCGGGACCTGAACTGAGGGGGAGCGGCCTTGGACGACGACTTCTCTCTGGCCGAGCATCCCGAGTTGCTGTTGCTCCCGGTCGGCTACGTCCTGTTCTTTGTCGCCATGTGGCTGATGGCCACCACGGTGCTCGCCTTCGCCTCGGGCTGGTTCAGGCTGGCCAGGACCTACCCCGACCGGCCGGAGGAAACGCCGCTGCTGTCGCTTAAGCGGCAAACCGGCCTGCTGGGGCCGGGGATCAGCTATCGCGGCGTGTTGCGGCTGGAGGTGTGTCCGTCCGGCCTGCGGGTCGGCGTGGCGTGGCTGCTGGGGCCGTTCTGCAAGGACTTCCTGGTGCCGTGGAGCGACATCTCGCCCAGCCGCGAGAAGACGCTGTTCTGGAGCAGCGCCAGGCTGGAATTCGGCGCGCCGCGGGTTGGCGTGCTGAAGATGCGCCCCCGGCTCGCCGAGGCGCTCGAACACGCGGCTGACGGGCTGTGGCCGCTGCCTCTCACGTCGGCGCCCCGATAGAGCCGAGCCGCCCGCCCCGCCTCGCAGGATACCGGAATATTGCCGGAACATGAGCAATTCCTGCGCGTTTCCGCTCTGGACGAGACTCGCGGACGATCGACGTCCCGACACGTCGTGAAGCGTTTGACATTACCGCGCATCCGGCCATAAGCAGTCTCCAACTCGTAACGTGGGGCCGGGGAAATACAGCAGATCGCCGCATTGCCGTATCGGACGACATCGGACGCGCTCGACGCGCCGGTGAGCGTTCTGCTCGTCACCTCCATGGAAACCAAACGATGGGTGTTGCCGAAGGGCAACTTGGTGAAAGGCCTGTCGGCCCACGCCTCCGCGGCGCATGAGGCCGAGGAAGAGGCGGGCGTGCTCGGCGCGGCCTGCCCCACGTCCATCGGGACCTACCGGTACCGGAAGAAGCGCGGCAATGGCGCGTCGCTGATGGTCGACGTGGACGTGTTTCCCATTGCCGTCACCGACGAACTCGAGGAGTGGAAGGAGATGGACCAGCGTGAGCGGCGCTGGTTCTCGCTGATAGAGGCGGCCGATGCGGTCGACGAACCGGATCTGAAGGGCATCATACGCGGCTTCAGGGCCAGCGAGGTCAACCGTGCCATCAAGGAGGGGCCGCTGGCGAGCGTGAGAAAAGCAGGGAGAGGGTTCCGCATGTTCCACTGGTTCCAGGCGCTGCTGCCGCGGCAGGGCAATTTCTTCGCGCTGTTCGAGGCCCACGCCGTGACCATCAACGCCGGCAGCGATGCCCTCGTGCGCCTGTTGCAGGGCGGTACGGGAATGCAGGACCACATCACCGAGATCCACGAGCGCGAGGACGAGGCCGACGACATTATCCGCGAGGTGATGCAGACGGTGCGGCGCACGTTCCTGACGCCGTTCGACCGCAGCGCCATCATCAGCCTGATCAGCGCCATGGACGACGCCATCGACGAGATGCAGCAGACCGCCCAGGCGATCAGCCTCTACGAGGTCAAGGAATTCGACCAGGAGATGAAGGACATCGCCGCAATCATCGTCGACTCTGCTCGGCTGATCGGGGAAGCGCTGCCGCTGCTGCGGAACATCGGCGACAACGCCGCGCGCCTGCACGAGCTCACCGAGCGGCTGATCAGGCTGGAAGGGCAGGCCGACCTGATCCATGCCGCCGGGCTCAAGGCCGTGTTCCGCGCCCACGGCCAGGGAAATACACTGCGCTTCATCGTCTCGCGCGAGATCTACAGCCATCTGGAGCGGGTGGTCGACCGGTTCGAGGACGTGGCCAACGAGATCGACGGCCTCGTGATCGACCACGCCTGATGGAAACCACCATCATCTCGCTGCCGTTCCTGGTCGCGCTGGTCGCGCTGGCGCTTGCCTTCGATTTCCTCAACGGCCTGCATGACGCGGCCAACTCTATCGCCACCGTTGTGTCGACGCGTCTCCTGTCGCCCGTGACAGCCGTGGCTTTTGCGGCCGTATTCAATTTCGCCGCCTATTTCCTGTTCGGGGTGAAGGTGGCCGAGACCATCGGCAAGGGGATCATCGACAAGGACATCGTCGATCCGCAGGTGATCTTCGGCGCGCTCATCGGCGGCATGTTCTGGAACCTGGTGACGTGGTGGCGCGGCATCCCATCGTCTTCCAGCCACGCCCTGATCGGCGGCCTGATCGGCGCGGGCGTCGCGCGTGCCGGCATGGAGAGCATCGTCTGGTCAGGCGTGGTCAAGACCGCCTCGGCCATCGTGCTGTCTCCCATGCTGGGGCTATTCCTGTCCATGTTCCTGATGCTGGCGACGGCTTGGCTGTTCATGCGCGTTACCGCCCGCTTCGCCGAGGGCATCTTCCGCAAGATCCACCTGCTGTCGTCGGCCGCCTACTCGGTGGGCCACGGCGCAAACGACGCCCAGAAGACCATGGGCGTCATCACGGTGCTGCTCTATTCGCAGGGCATGTTGCAGGGCGAATTCCACGTGCCGCACTGGGTAGTGCTGTCCTGCTACGTCGCGATCGCGCTGGGCACCCTGTCGGGCGGCTGGAAGATCATCCAGACCATGGGCACGCGCATCACCAAGCTGTCGCACCACCAGGGATTCTGCGCGTCTTCCGGCGGCTCGGTGATGCTGTTCGTGGCGACCCATTTCGGCATTCCGGTGTCGACCACGCACACCATAACCGGCTGTGTCGTTGGTGTCGGCGCCGCGCGCCGGGCTTCGGCGGTGCGGTGGGGCGTCGCCGGGCGCATCGTCATCGCGTGGCTGATCACCATTCCGGCCTCGGCCGCCGTGGGCGCGGCGTTCTACCTGCTGACCCGGCTGTTCTGAGGCTCAGCCGTCGATCTTCGGCGGCAGCGGGAACAGGGTGACGAACCGGTTGGCGATGGTGCGGTAGCCGTCCAGGGCAAGTGCGCCGTCCGCTTCCAGCGCCGCCAGCGGCACGCCGCCATAGACCGCGCCGGCGACGGCGGGCGGCGTGCCGGTGAACACCACGTCGGCGGACTCCACCGGCTCGCGCGCAGCCTCGATCTTCCCCTTGCCGATCCGCACCATGTAGTCCTCGCCGTTCAGCCGGAAGCCGATCCGCGCCTCGAACCCCTCGGCGCGCGCGGCGTCGAACATGGTCCGGAACGACAGCATCAGCGAGACCGGACTGAGCGGCAGCATGGGATCGTGCAGCGGCGAGCGGGTCGCCCAGCGGCCCAGCGCCTGCATGATCGGCTCGGCCTCGTAGCCCCACGGGGTCAGTTCGTAGACCTGCGCCGACGCGGGCGGCGGCAGCCTGCGCTTCACCACCGCGCCGATGCCCTCCAACCCTTCCAGCCGTTGGGTCAGAACATTTGCCGAAATGCCGGGCAGCGCGGCCCGAAGGTCGCTGAATCGCAACGGTCCGAGCATAAGCTCACGCATGACCAGCATGGCCCAGCGCTCGCCGATCAGGTCGAGCGCGTGGGCAGCGCCGCAGGCGTCGTCATAGCTGCGTCCGGGCAGGGAGTACTGGGTGGTTGTTTTTTTTAACTTCATAGTTGTTTTTTATAACCTGTTCGGGTACCAACGTCAAGCGCAACCGAGGAGTGAGTCGCATGTCGAAGATGATCTTCATCAATATCCCCGTCACCGACCTGGCCCGTTCCACCGCGTTCTACGAGTCCGTGGGCGCGGTGAGGAATGCGCAGTTTTCCGACGAGACGGCGTCCAGCATGGTGTTCTCGGACGCCATTCACGTGATGCTGCTGACCCATGAGAAGTTCTCGTTCTTCTCGCCCAGGCGCATCCCGGACGCCCACGAGACCGCCCAGATGCTGCTGTGCATCTCGGCCGACAGCCGCGAGGACGTGGACCAGATGGTCGCGCGCGCCGACCAAGGCGGCGGCACGGCCGATCCGTGCGCCTTACAGGACCACGGCTTCATGTACGGCCGCAGCTTCGAGGACCCGGACGGCCACATCTGGGAAGTGATGTGGATGGACGTCGCGGGCTTCTCCGACGCCCAGGCGGAGGCCGCCCAGTAACCAGTCGAGGACGAGGCCCCAGGACGAACAGGCCAGCGGACCCCGCGGCCCCCGGCCGCCCAACCGAGGAGAGAGACAATGAGCTACGTCGATGGTTTCGTTATCCCCGTTCCCAAAGGCAAGAAGGAGGCCTACCGCAAGATGGCCGAGGATGCCGCCCCGATCTTCCGCGAGTATGGCGCCCTCCATGTCGTCGAGACATGGGGCCACGATGTGCCCGAGGGCAAGGTTACGGACTTCTTCGGCGCCGTGAAGTGCGAGGAGGGCGAGAACGTTGTGTTCTCCTGGATCGTCTGGCCGTCCAAGGAGGTCCGTGACGAAGGCCAGAAGAAGGCCATGAACGATCCGCGGATGAAGATTCCGGATAACGGGATGCCTTTCGACGGCAAGCGGATGATCTTCGGCGGCTTCGAGATCATCGTCGAATCGGGAGGCAAGTGATGTCCAGGATCGCAACCTGCCTGTGGTTCGACAGGGACGGCGAGGAAGCCGCCCGGTTCTACACGTCGCTGATCTCCAATTCACGGATCGACCGGGTGACGCCCTACAAGGCCGAATCGCCCGCCGGCAACAAGATCGGCGACACCATGATCGTCGAGTTCACTCTGGACGGGCAGCAGTACCAGGCGCTCAACGGCGGACCGATCTTCAAGCATTCGCCGGCGGCTTCGATCGTCGTGCTCACGCCGGACCAGGCCGAGACCGACCGGTTGTGGGACGGGTTCATCGGGAATGGCGGCCAACCGGTGCAGTGCGGCTGGCTCACCGACCGGTGGGGCCTGTCATGGCAGATCGTCCCGAAACGGCTGATCGAGTTGACCATCGACGCGGATGGCGAGAAGGCCCGACGCGCCACCGAGGCGATGCTGAAGCAGGTCAAGATCGACATCGCCGAGATCGAAAGCGCCGCCGCTGGCGCCTGAAAGGAGAGCACCGATGACACAGTCCTTCTTCTGGTACGAGCTGATGACATCCGACCCGGCGGCGGCGACCGGCTTCTATGCCGACGTGGTCGGCTGGAGGCTGCAGTCGTTCGACGACAGCGGCGCCTACACCGTCCTCAATGTGGGCGAGCGCGGCATCGGCGGCATCATGGGGCTGCCCCCGGACGCGCCGGGGCTGCCGCCCTGCTGGGTGGGCTACGTCCACTCGCGGGACGTGGACGCCGACGCCCAGTCCGTCAAGGACGGCGGCGGCTCGATCCACCGGGCCCCGGCCGACATTCCGGGCGTGGGCCGCTTCGCGGTGCTCGCCGATCCGGGCGGGGCCATGTTCATGATGCTGCAGCCGTCCAGCGAGGGCGACATGCCACCCCTGGCCAACGAGGCGCCGGGCAACGTCGGCTGGCGCGAGCTCTATGCCGCGGATGGCGGGCAGGCGGTCGATTTCTACGGCAGGCAGTTCGGCTGGAAGCAGGTCGACGCCATGGACATGGGGGCAATGGGTCAGTACCGGCTCTGTTCGATGGACGACACCGGCCTCGCCATCGGCGCCATGATGGACAAGCCCGCACAGATGCCGCAGCCGGCCTGGGCGTTCTACTTCAACGTGCCGTCGATCGACGCCGCCGTCGAGAAGGTGAAGAGCGGCGGCGGCCAGGTGATCATGGGCCCGCACGAGGTGCCCGGCGGCAGCTGGATCGTCAATGCCCTCGACCCCCAGGGCGCCCACTTCGCCCTTGTCGCGCCGACGCGCTGACCGTCAATTGAATGCGGCGGCGGGCCGAAAACAGGCCCGCCGCCGTCGCTGAGGACCCCCTCAGATATCGAGCGACAGTGAAACCAGCACGGTGCGCGGATTGCCCAGCACCAGGTAGTTGGAGCCGGGAAAGCCGCCCGAGGACGCCCAGTAGGCGTTGTTGGTGACGTTGTCGACCCGGGCGCGCAGCGTCACGTCGGTCCCGGCCAGTTCGAAGGCGTAGCGCGCGCCCAGGTCGAGCCGGGTCCATGACGGCGCGGTGAAGGCGTTGCCCGCGTCGATGAAGTACTTGCCGGTATGCACCACGCGTCCGTCGAGGGTCAGGCCGGGCAGGAAGGGCACGTCCCATTCCACGTTCACGTTCACCTGGAACTTCGGGACGCCGATCGGGTCGTTCCCGTCCAGCACGCCGCCCGCGGTGCGGCGCATCTTGGGGTCGAGCAGGGTCATGCCGCCGATCATCCGCAGTCCTTCCACCGGCTGGCCGAACACGCTCAGCTCGATGCCCTGGTGCCGCTGCGATCCATCGACGCCGAATACGCCGCCGGTAACGAAGGCGATGGGCTTGGACAGGGTGAAGACGGCGAGGGTGGCGCCGAAGTCGCCGCTGTCGAACTTCACGCCGGCCTCGTACTGGTCCGAGGTGTAGGGGGCGAAAACCTCGCCCGCGTTCTCCACCGGGGTTCCGCCGGCATTTGCGGGCGCCACCTCGCCGGGGATCAGGCTCTGGATGTAGCTGGCATAGATCGAGATCCGGTCGGTGGCCCGGAACAGCACCGCGCCCATCGGGGTCAGCTTGCTCTTGTCGTAGGCCGAGAGGAGGGCACCGGAATTGTAGTCGAAGCTCTTCTGCTCGATGTTCTGGTAGCGGCCGCCGAGGGTGACCAGCACGCGCTTGTCGAACAGCGAGAGCATGTCGGCGAAGGCGATCGACTTGGACTGGTTGGACTGGGTGACCAGCGGAGCGTCCAGGTCGCCGCCGGTGAAGAAGCTGGTGTCGGGCGGCGCCACGTCGATCGGGTCGTAGAGGTTGCCGGGAAATCCGGCGAAATTCGAGAAGGCATAGGCATTGCGCGAGCGCAGCGAATAGATCGAGCCGGACACCACCAGCCGGTGGCCGACGCCGCCGGTCTCGAACTCGCTGCGCACGCCCACCTCGCCCGACCAGACGCGTTCCTTGCGGAAATTCTCGAAGCGGTAGGCGGTGGTGTTGCCGCTGACGTCGGAGGTGGGATTCGACAGGTCGTTGTATTCGCGGCCGCCGCGGGTACCGCCCGCCGCCCAGACCGTGGTGTGCTCGGCGACGTCGTATTCGGCGCGCACCACGGCGAACAGCTGACGCTCCTCCGTGGTGGTCCAGGGTTGAGCGAAGTTGGACTTGGGATCGGGCGGCTCGGGTGCGGCGCCCAGCGGCGTCACGCTGGGTCGCGGCGCGTCGATGTCGTGGTCCTGAAAGCCGAAATCGGCCGAAAGGCGCAGCTTTTCGCCCTGATGGTCGATGCCGAGCCCCAACACCGCCAGCTCGCGGCCCTGGCCCTCGACCGAGGTTTCGCCGTCGCGGTAGGCGGCGTTGGCGCGCACGCCGGTCTCGCCGTTCTGGCCGAAGCGCCGCGCCACGTCGACGGCGCCATAGAGGTGGCCCTCGCTCTCATAGCCCACGGTCAGGCGGTTGAGCGGGTCGGCCGGCGCGCGCTTGGGCACCAGGTTGATGGCGCCGCCGATGCCGCTGCCGCCCGGCGCCGCGCCGTTGAGGAACGAGTTGGCGCCGCGGAACACCTCGACCCGCTCGAGGAACTCGGCCGCCACATACTGGCGCGGCAGGATGCCGTAGATGCCGTTATAGGTCATGTCGTCCGAGTAAACCGGAAAGCCGCGGACGATGTAGACTTCCTGGAAGTTGCCGAAGCCGCGCGCCGCGCGCACTACCGGGTCGTTCTGCAGCACGTCGGCGACGCTCTTGGCCTGCTGGTCCAGCATCACCTTGGCGGTATAGGTGGTGATGGAGAACGGCGTATCCATGAAGTCCAGATTGCCGAAGATGCCGACCCTGCCGCCGCGCGCGACCTGGCCGCCCGCGTAGTCGTCGACCAGTTCCACCTGCGAGCCGTAGCCGGTGACGATCACCTGCTCGACCGGTTTCGCCTCGTCGGCGCGGACAGAGGCGGAAAGAGCCAGCGCGGCGCAACCGGCAAGCAGGGCGGAACGGAAAAACGGCATGGCAACGACTCCACGGAACGCGGGACTGGCTCCCGTCGCGTTTTGTTCAAACGCGCGTTCTAATGCGAAGCATTATCAATTGCAACATCCACAGTTTGTCGTGATGACTTTGCGCGAGGGGTGTGGCTTCGGGGCTACAGTGGTGCCCGGCCTCGGCCTGCGACGGCCGGGCACCACCTGGCCCGTCAATCGCGCTCCAGCGTCACCGGCACGGGCCTGCACACCGTGTTGCAGACCGGCGAGTGGCGCCCGGTGAATGCGATCAGATCGTCCAGTTCCTGGTCCGTGCAATCCGCCTCGACGGAAAGGCCGATGCGGATGCCCTCGTATCCGGGCGAAACCGCGTCGTCGAGGCCGAGCAGCCCGCGCACGTCGAGGTCACCGCGCAACTCGGTGGAGAGCCGCCTGATCGTGATGCCGCGCACCGCCGCGTGCAGGACGAGGGTCGTGGTTACGCAGCCGGCCAGGGCGTGCAGCAGGAACTCGACCGGATTGGCGCCCTCATTGTTGCCCAGCAGCACCGGCGGCTCGCCATTGGTGAACACGAAGGCTTCCTTGCGGGACTCGTCTTCCCGGCCGGCGCCGTGGAAATCTCGGATGGTCGATCGGTTCTCGCCGCCGTCTATCCAGGTGTTCCTGGCGCGGAACTGGAACCGGGCCAGAGCGGTGTCGGCGCGAATGGCGGCGACCGTGGCCGCCGCGGCGCCGGTGTCGAGGCCGTTCACGACGGCCGGGGTCTTGGTCTGGATAGTCATGCAACTCTCCCTGATTGAGGCCGCGTCCATCGCGGCGATTTGCCAACCCTACGCCTGGGGCCGACCCTGCATCAGTTCGTGATTTGCCGAAAACGATCTTTTCGTGCCAGATATGGCGTCCTTGGAGGCGCGCATGACCGAAATCTCGATGGATGCACTCCTTGTCGCGTTGCCGGAGACGGCGGGCTCGGCCCTGTACGGCATGGTGGACGTGCTTGGCGCGACCGGCACACTGTGGCGCGAGCTTTCGGGCGAGCCGCCGGGTCACCGCCTGATCCGGCCCCGCATCGTCGGCCTGGACACTCAGCCGTTTCGATGCGGGAACGGGATTCCGGTGATCCCCGAACTGGCGGCCGCTGACGATGCGCATGCGCCGATCGTCATCGTGCCGGAACTCTGGCTTGCGACCGACGACGATCTCCGCGGCCGGTATGGGCCGCTGATGGAGTGGCTGCGGCGGCGCTACGAAGCGGGAAGCCACATCTATTCCGCGTGCTCGGGCGCCATCGTGCTGGCCGCGAGCGGCTTGCTGCGAGGTCGCGAGGCGACCTCGCACTGGGGCTATGCGGACCTGTTTCGCAGCCGGTTTCCCGATGTGGCGTTCCAGGCCGCGCCCAGCCTGGTGTTTGGCGACAGCGCCGGGCGGCTCGTCACGGCGGGCGGTACGACATCATGGCACGACCTTGCCCTCCACATCATTTCGCGCCATTGCGGTGCGGGGGAGGCGCTACGCATTGCCAAGGTATACCTTCTGAAACTGCATGGCGAAGGCCAGCTGCCCTACACCAACCTGGCGCGCCGCCAGCCCCATGCCGATGCGGCGGTGAGGCGCGCCGAGGACTGGCTGGCCGTCCACTTCAGGCAGTCGCGCGCCGTGGCCGCCGTCGTCGAGGCTTCGGACACGCCCGAGCGCACCCTGAAGCGGCGCTTCCGCGCCGCGACAGGCTCCGCCCTGATCGAGTACGTGCAGAACTTGCGAATCGAGGAAGCCAAGCGCCTGCTTGAGTCGGGGAACCTGCCGGCCGAGGACATCGCCGAAGAAGTGGGCTATGAGAACCATGCCTTCTTCAGGCGGCTGTTCCGCCGCTGCACCGGCCTCACGCCCGGCGAGTACCGGCGGATGTTCCAGCCGATCGAGGCGGGAAGTATCTAGGGCCGCAGCACCACCCTGCCGACGATCCGGCCGTTCCGCAGATCGTCGAGCGTCGCGTTGGCCTGATCGAGCGGGCGCTCGGCGACCGGGATCGGGTCGACGGCGCCTTGCTTCACCATCTCCAGCATCTCCCTGGTCTCGGCCAGCGAGCCCACATAGGAGCCCTTCAGTTGCATGGAGGTGAAGGGGAACATGGGGATCGGCATGGAGAACGCGCCGCCGAACAGGCCGACCACCACGGCGGTGCCGCCCTTTCGCAAGCTCCCGCGCGCCAGCGCGAACGAGCTTTCCGAGCCGACGAAGTCGACGGCCGCGAAAACGCCGCCGCCCGTATCCGCCTTGATCTGCCGCGACACCTTCGGGTCGGCGGCATCGTAGGACGTGCCGGCGCCCGCCTGCTGCGCGGCCGCCATGCGCTCGGCGTTGATGTCGGCGACAAGCGGCGCCTTGCCGAACAGGGCCCTGGCGAACTGCACGCCCATCATGCCCACGCCGCCGACGCCGACGATCAGGACGGCGTCGTCCGGACCGGGCTGGCCGATCTTCTTCAGGGCGCTGAAAGCGGTCAGGCCCGAGCACATGTAGGTGGCCGCCAGGCCTTCCGGAATACCCCCATAGTCCAGCAGGTATTTCTCGTGGGGAACCAGCACGTGATCGGCATAGCCGCCAGCGATGTTGACGCCCAGCTGGCGCGGCGCGGCGCACAGGTGCTCGTCGCCCCTGGCGCAGGTCGGGCAGGCGCCGCAGCCGATCCAGGGGAACGCCACGCGGCGGTCGCCCACCTTGGCGTCCGTCACGTCGGGACCGACGGCCACCACTTCGCCCTCGATCTCGTGGCCCAGGGTGAAGGGCAGCTGGATGCCGCGGGTCATGTCCAGCTTGTTGCCGCCGCCCATGTCGAAGTGACCGTCGTGCAGGTGCACGTCCGAATGGCACACGCCGCAATGCGTCACCTTCAGCACCACCTCGGCGCCCTGCGGCACGGGTGTGTCGCCGGTGACCTGCTCGAGCGGCTGTCCGAACGCGGTGATCGCCTGGCTCTTCATGTCGGTGCTCCCCGGAAGGCTGGATTCGGCGGGCATTAGGCGGCGGCGCCGGTGCCTTGTCAACCGGCGGGCGGCACCGCTGGAGCTTCCCGCGGCGCATCCGGCGCATCGACAAGGTCGCTTACGGTCTGGGCGCTCAACACCGAATCCCTCGCGCGCTCGGACTCCTCGATCAACCGCGTCGCCTGCGCGTCCTCGGGCGGCTTCAGCTTCGACGGCGTGCCGGTCGAATCCGCGTTGCGCAGCACCGCGACCATTTCGGCCAGGGTGATCACGGACGGATCCTTCGCCAGCATCAGCCGGATGGGCTTCTCGCCGCTCTCGGCCAGCAGGCCACCCTCCAGCAGGGCGCAGACGGTCCATTCCACCGCCGGGTCGGGCGCGTCGATATGGGCGGCCAGGTCGTCGGCTGTCCAGGCGGGCGCTCCCGAACGGAACCGCGCCGCGATCTCGCGCATGACCGCGATGGCGATCACCTCGCGGGCGCGGGCGCTGAGCCTCAGGGCGTCGGGGTCGACCGTCGCGTATTGCGGGTGCTGGATGTAGCAGGCGATGGACGAGCCGACCAGCAGGATCAGCCAGCTGCCGTACAGCCAGAACATGAAGATGAACAGGGTGGCGAAGGCGGCGTAGATGGCGTAGCCGGCGGAATTCGCCAGGAACGCCGCGAACATCCAGCCCCACAGCTCCCACAGCGCCGCCGCGATCGCCGCGCCGATCAGCGCCGGCTTGAAGTGCACCTTGGTGTTCGGGACCATCATGTAGACGAAGGTGAACGCGGTCACCAGCAACAGGTAAGGCAGCAGCTGACCGCCGATCTCGATGGCGGTCTCGTAGCCCTGGCGGTGGGTCAGCCAGTCGACGATCCCGTCGGTGGCGAGCGCCGAGGTCAGGCTGATGGCGCTGAACACCAGGAGCGGGCCCACCAGCAGCACGCTCATGTAGATGGCGAAAGTCTGACCCAGGCTGCGCCCGCGCTTGATGTGCCAGGTGTAGTTGAGCGCGTCCTCGATCTTCTGCATCAGCAGCAGGACAGTGTAGATCAGCATCAGCAGGCCGACGCCGCCCAGCAGTCCGACCTTGACGTTGTCGACGAAGGCGATGATCTGGTCGCCCAGCTCGTGTGCCTTCTCCCAGCCCAGCGGGCGCAGCACGTTGTAGAGCAGCGGCTGGATCTGGTTGTGGACGCCGAACCCCTTCAGCACCGAGAAGCTGACCGCCAGCAGCGGCACCAGCGACAGCAGCGTGGTGTAGACCAGGCTCATCGCCTGCAGGCTGAGATAGCCGTGGATCAGGTCGCGCCAGCCGGCGCGCAGCACCCGGAAGAACAGCGCCCGGCGGCGCACGCCCTCGGGAAGCCAGCGCAGCGGCGCCGGACCGGTCAGCACCAGCCAGTGATGCTTCGCCTTGGTCGCCCGCCGCTTGGCCCAGCCCGGCTGTTCGGTGCCGGCGGTTTCGGGATCGGTTGCGTCCACGCCCTGCGTTACTCCGTTACCAGACCGGAAATCTCCTCGGCCGCACCACAGCTTACCAATGCCTCCCCGGCGGCGGTAATGACTTTGAAGGAACGATTGCCGGAGATGGCGGGTTCCTGCGCGCTCAGGGCGTCGCGGGATGCGGCAGGGCGGCGATGCGGCGGTCGCGCTGGTCGCGGGCCAGCACCAGATAGACGGTGGGCACCACGAACAGGGTGAACAAGGTGCCGATGCCGAGACCGGTGCTGATGACCAGGCCGATATCGAAACGGCTCTTGGCGCCCGGTCCGTCGGCCAGCAGCAGCGGGACCATGGCGAAGATCATGGCGACGGTGGTCATCAGGATCGGGCGCAGGCGCACCGCCGAGGCCTTCAGCACCGCGGCGCGCTTGTCGAGACCCTCGTTGATCTGCAGCCGGTTGGCGAAGTCGACGATCAGGATGCCGTTCTTGGCGATGAGCCCGATCAGCGTGATCAGGCCGACCTGGGTGTAGATGTTGATGCTGGCGACGCCCAGGGTGAGGAAGATCAGCGCCCCGGCGATCGACATGGGCACCGATACCAGGATGATGATCGGGTCGCGCCAGCTCTCGAACTGGGCCGCCAGCACCAGGTAGATCACCAGGATCGACAGGAAGAAGGTGGCGATCAGCGCGCTGCCTTCCTGGGCGTATTGCCGGGATTCGCCGGTGTAGTCGTAGCGGTAGCCCTCGGTGAAGTTCTTCGCCGCCACGCCGCGCAGGGTGTCCAGCGCCTCGCCGAGCGTGGTGCCCATGGCCGGCACGCCTTCGAGGGTCACGGCGTTGAGCTGCTGGAACTGGGTGCGCTTGCTGGGCTCGACCGACTCCTTGAAGCGAACGATCGACGACAGCGGCACCAGCTGACCGCCGCCGGCGCGGATGTAGTAGCTGTCCAGCAGCTCGTGGTTGGCGCGGAAGTCGCGCGCCACCTGCGGGATCACCTCGTAGGACCGGCCCTCGAGGCTGAAGCGGTTGACGTAGCCGCCCCCCAGCATGGCCGAAAGGTTGGCGCCTACTTCCTTCATGTCGATGCCCAGCTGGGCCGCCCGGTCGCGGTCGATCTCCAGCGTGGTGCGCGGCCGGCTGAACTCGGTCGACTTGCGCAGGAACATGAACTTGCCCGAAGCCATGGCGTCGCCCAGCATCTGGGTCACCATGCGGTCCATCTCGGTGAAGTCGTGGTGCGAGGTGATGACGAACTGCACCGGGAAACCGCCGCCGCTGCCGGGCAGACTGGGGCGCGGCGCCATGTTGATCTGCACGCCGGGGATCTTCGACACCTTGCCCTGGATCTCGGGGTACACCTCGAACACCGACCGCTCGCGCTCGGTCGACGGCAGCATCTTGAAGCCGCCGAAGCTCAGCGCCGGGCTGCCGCTGCCGCCCAGCATCAGGAAGCTGTGGCGGTATTCCGGGATGGTCTCGAACTGCTTCACCATCTCCTTGGCGTAGGTCTGCACGTAGTCGATGGTGGCGGTTTGTGGTGCGGCGATCTGGGTGAACAGGATGCCCTGGTCCTCGGTGGGCGCCAGCTCGGTCTTGGTGGTGACGAACATGAAATAGATGCTGACCAGCACGATGGCGGCGAAGGTCAGGGTCACCGGAATCTGGTCCAGCACCGCCGAGAGCGCCTGCCGGTAGCGGTCGGCCAGCTTTTCGAAGAAATGCTGAACGGTCGCCTCGATCCTGCCGTGGCTCGAGGCCGGCTTGAGGATACGCGACGACAGCATCGGCGACAGGGTCAGGGCGATGATACCCGAGATCAGCACCGAGCCGGCCAGCGCGAAGGCGAATTCGACGAACAGATTGCCCACCAGCCCGCCCATGAAGCCGATCGGCAGGTAGACGGCGATCAGCGTCGTCGTCATCGAGATGATCGGGCCGACCAGCTCGCGCCCGCTGTTGATGGCGGCCTGGAACGGTGTCTGGCCCTCGGCGATATGCCGGTCGACGTTCTCGACCACCACGATGGCGTCGTCGACGACGAGGCCGATGGCGAGCAGCATGGCCAGCAGGGTCAGCAGGTTGATGGAAAAGCCCATCACCAGCATCAGGAAGCAGCAGCCGACCAGCGCCAGCGGCACCACGACGCTGGGGATCACCGCGGCGCGCACCGAGCCCAGCGAGATCAGCACCACCAGCAGCACGATCACCACCGTCTCGCCCAGGGTCCAGAACACCTCGTCGATGGACTCGCTGATGTACTCGCTGAAGTCCACGGCCAGGTCCATGGTCAGCCCGGTCGGAAGCTGCGCCTCGATATCGGGCAGCAGCGCCAGCACCGCCTTCGACACGGTCAGCGGATTGGCGCCGGGCGTCTGCTCGATGGCGAGGAACATGGTGGTCTTGCCGTTGTACCATGTCGTCATCTCGTAGTTCCGGGCGCCCAGCTCCACGTCGGCCACGTCGCGCAGCCGCACCAGCGTGCCCTCGTCGCGCCGGATCACCATGTTGCGGAAGGCTTCGGGGTCCTGGATGTCGGTTTCGGCGCTCATGTCGATGGAGACGGACGCGCCCTTGGTCTGGCCGACGGCGGCCAGGTAGTTGTTGGCCCTGAGCGCCGAGGCCACGTCGTCGGCGGTCATGCCAAGCGCCGCGAGGCGCTTGGGATCGAGCCAGACCCTCAAGGCGAAGGTCTTGTCGCCCATCAGCGTCGCCTTGGCGACGCCGGGCACCGCCTGGATGCGCGGCTGGACCGTACGCATCAGGTAGTCGTTGATCTGCGACGGCGACATCACCTCGCTGAAGAACGCCACGTAGATCAGCGCCATGTTCTCGCCGGTGGTCGAGCTGATCACCGGGTCCTGGCTGTCCTGGGGCAGCACGTTGCGCTGGCTGGCGACCTTGGCCTGGATCTCGGCGACGGCCGCGTTGGGGTCGTAGTTGAGGCGCATGTGCGCCTCGATCACCGAGGTGCCCTGGGTGCTGGTCGACGAGATGTAGTCGATGCCTTCGGCCTCCGCGACCGCCTGCTGCAACGGTGCGGTGACGTAACCCTGGATGGATTCGGCGCTGGCGCCGGGATAGGCGGTGCGCACCGTGACCACGGTGGACTTGGTCTCGGGATATTCGCGCAGGTCCATCATGAACACGGACCTGAGACCGATCAGCAGGATGAGCAGGCTGATCACGCTCGCCAGCACCGGCCGGCGGACGAAGATGTCGGTGAACCTCACCGGACGCTGCCCTGGGCCAGGCCGATCATGGCAAATCCACCGCCTGCGGCGGCGCCACCCTGTTGTCGATCGCCACGGTCTGGCCGCTGCGCAGCTTGTTCTGACCCACCGAAACCACCTCGTCGCCTCGTTTCAGGCCGCTGGTGATCTCGATCATACCGTCGCGGGTCTCGCCCGTCTGCACCTGCGTCATCTGGGCGACGCGCTCGCCCTCCTTGCCGGCGATCAGGTAGACCGAATTGCCGTAGGGATTGTAGGTCACCGCCGACAGCGGCAGGGTCAGCACCGTCCGCTCGCTGGGCAGGCCCACGGTCATCTGTGCGAACATGCCGGGGCGCAGCGCCCGGTCGCTGTTCTCGACCGTGGCCTGCAGCGGGATCGAGCGGGTGGCGCTGTCCACCTGCGGGCTCACCGCCGTCACTGTGCCGGTGAAGGTGCGGCCCGGAAAGGCGGCCACCGTGAAGCTCACGGTCTGGCCCGGCCCCAGCGTATTCAGATACCGCTCGGGCAGGGTGAAGTCGGCGTAGATCGGGTCGAGCTGCTGCAGGTCCACCATGGCGGTGCCGGCCTGCACGTACTGGCCCAGATTGATCTTGCGGATGCCCAGCCGGCCCGGGAACGGCGCGGCGATGACCTTCTTGGCGATCATCGCCTTCTGCTCCTCGGCCTGGGCCAGCAGGCTGTCGAGGCTGGACCTGGTGGCGTCGAGCCGGGCTTGCGACACGTGGCCCTGGTTGATCAGCTTGGTGTCGCGCTCGTAATTGGCGCGCGCCAGCGCCACCTCGGCCATCAGCGATTTGAGCCGGGCGTCCTCGGCGGTGGTATCGAGCTTGACCAGCGGCGTGCCGGCCTGAACCTCGGTGCCGGATTCGAACAGGATCTGGCGCACCGTTCCGGCCACCTCGGTAGCCAGGTCGACGCTCTGCACCGCGCGCAGCGTGCCCACCGAGGTGAGCTCCGAGCGCCAGACCTGCTGCCTGACCACGGCCGACGACACCACGGCCGGCGGCGGCTTCATGTTCGCCATGAATTCCTTGGTCTTGATGCCGACGAAGGCCTTCCAGCCGAAAACGCCGCCCAGGACGACGAAAACGGCCGCAAGCATGATGATCATTCGCCTTTTCATGGCTGCATCAGTGCCATTTCGCGCCCGCAACGTCGAGAGGCTTATTCGAACACGTATCGTGCATCAATTCCCGTCCGCCATGGCGGATTCCTCGATCCGCTCCATGTCCTCGTCGGAAAAGCCGAAATGGTGGCCGATCTCGTGGATCAGCACATGGGCGACGATGTGGCGCAGGCTCTCCTCGCGCCCGCCCTCGTCCCAGTAGTCCAGGATCGGCTCGCGGTAGAGGAAGATGATGTCGGGCACGCCGCCGATCATGCCGGAGACCTTGTCCAGCATGTTGACGCCCTCGTAGAGGCCGAGCAGGTCCCAGGGGCTCTCCAGTTCCATGTCGTCGCAGACCTCGTCGTCGGGAAAGTCCTCGACGCGGATGGCGACGCCCTCGCAATGGGCGCGGAAATGCTCGGGCAACCGCGCGAACACCTCGGCCGCGATCACCTCGAACGCCTCGAGGGTCGGATAGTCGTCGTCGCTGTCGGTCACGCCGGCCCCATGTCTTGCCTGTCTGCCCTATGCGCCTTGCGAGCGCCCCCGTCAACCGCCCTTGGCCCGGAAGCCGCATCGACGCTATGGTGGCGCGTTCCAACGGAGTCCGCCCATGAAGCCCATCCTCAAGCTGGTGTTCGCCATCGCCGCGCTGTCGCTCGCCGCCTGCGCCTCGCAGAAGGGCGGACCCGACCCCGAGGATGCGCTCGGCAAGCCATCCGCCGTCACCATCCCGGCGGCTTCGTCGACGCCGTCGGCCATGGGCCAGGGCGAAGGCAATGCCCAGCTTTGCGACACGGTGGCCGGGTTCGCCTGTCCCGACGGCCAGTACTGCAAGTTCGACGGCGGCACCTGCGGCATCGAGAAGAAGACCGGTATCTGCGTGCCCAGGCCGCAGATGTGCACCCGCGAGTATCGCCCGCAATGCGGCTGCGACGGCAAGACCTACGGCAACCCCTGCGGCGCGGCCTCGGCGGGCAAGAACGTGGACTACGAGGGCGAGTGCAGGCCGGCCGAGGGGGAAGCATCTGCCCCGTAACGCGCCGTAACACCCCGACTCGTCATCCCCGCCAAGCGAAGCGCGAGCGGGGATCCATGTCGATGCAGGATGAGCCCGCAAACAACTTCCAGGCGGATAGATGGATCCCCGCTCGTAAGCCTAGCAGCCGCGAACCGGTGGTTCGCGGGCTCGGCTAACGTCGGGGATGACAATGGAGAGAGTTAGGCCAGCATCTTTTCCAGCAGCGCCAGTTCGTCGGCTTCCCGCGGCGGCTTGTCCCACCGGATGCGGTTGATGCGCGGAAACCGCATGGCGACGCCCGACTTGTGCCGGCTCGACCGCTGCAGGCCCTCGAAGGCCACTTCCAGCACCAGGCCCTTGTCGCGGTCGTGGGTGACCTCGCGGACGGGGCCGAAACTGTTCACCGTGTTGTCGCGCACGAACTTGTCGAGCAGCTTCAGTTCCTCGTCGGTGAAGCCGAAATAGGCTTTCCCCACCGGCACCAGCGCATCGTCCTTCCAGACGCCGAAGGTGTAGTCGGAATAGAATGACGAGCGGCGGCCGCTGCCGCGCTGGGCGTAGAGCAGCACGGCGTCGACCAGGAACGGGTCGCGCTTCCACTTCCACCAGTAGCCTTTCGGGCGCCCGGCAAGGTACGGGCTGTCGCCGCGCTTGAGCATCACGCCCTCGACGCTCTCGGCCTCGGGATGGCCGCGCAGGTCGGTGAGGTCGTCGAACGACGAGAACCGGATCAGCGGCGACAGACCGATGCGCGGATTGTCCTGGCACTTCACCCAGGCTTCGAGCCGTCCGCGGCGTTCGTCAAAGGGCAGCGGGCGAAGGTCCTCTCCGTCCTCCACCAGCAGGTCGTAGACGCGCAGTCCCGCCGGGAAGCCGGAGAGCTGCTTTTTGCTGACAGTCTTGCGGTTGAGCCGCTGCTGCAAATCGGAGAACGGCGCGACCACGCCGTTCCTTATCACCAGCAGCTCGCCGTCCAGCGCGGCCTCGAAATCCATGGCCTCGATCAGGTCGGGGAAGGCGCCCGAGATGTCCTCGCCGGTGCGGCTGTAGAGCCGCTTCATGCCCTTGTCCGACACCGCCTGCACGCGGATGCCGTCCCATTTCCATTCGGCCCGGTAGTCGGCCGGGGCCATTTTCGCGAAATCCGCCTCCTCGACCGGATGGGACAGCATCACCGGCCGGAACGGGGCAAGTGCGCCATGCTCCGGCCGCGCGGCCTTGCCGTCCGCCCAGGCGAAGAGGTCGAGATAGGGCGGCTCGAGGCCGTTCCAGACCTCCTCGATGTCGGCGATGTCGAGGTCGCCGTACTGGGCCAGCGCCTGCTTGGCGAGGCGGGCCGAGACGCCGATCCGCATGGCGCCGGTGATCAGCTTCAGCAGCGCCCAGCGGCCGTTCTCGTCCAGCGCATCGAGCCAGCCGGCGATGCGTCCCGGCATGTCGAGCTTCGAGGTGCGGTCAAGCTCCTCGACGATCTCCGAAAGGTCGGGCACGCGGTTGACGCCCCGCTGCGCCGGCCACATCAGCGCGATGGTCTCGGCGGTGTCGCCCACATAGTCGCGGGACCAGCGGAACAGGATCGGGTCGGTGCGCGCCTCGATCAGGCCGCGGATCATGGCCGGCTTGGCGTGCTTGAAATCCAGGGTGCCGGTCATGGCCGCCAGCGCATAACCCCGGTCGGGGTCGGGGACGGTGCGGAAATAGTCTACGATCAGCGCCAGCTTGTCGTTGCGGCCCGGCGTGTAGGACAACCGGTCGAGCAGCTCGGCGAAGCGGTTCATCCGATCGCCTCGCCCGCTATGGCGGCATCCGATTTCAAATTCTCGCCGCGCGGGCCTTCGCCGTCCTCCTCGTCATAGCCGGCGAGGTGCAGCGGGCGGGCCTTCAGGCCGTTCAGCCCGGCCCAGTGCACCAGCGGCTCCTCGCGGCCATGGGTGACCCAGACTTCCTGCGGCGACAGCTCGGTGAGCGTAGCGGTCAATTCGTCCCAATCGGCGTGGTCCGAGATCACCAGCGGCAGCTCGACGCCGCCCTGCCGCGCTCGGGCGCGCACCCGCATCCAGCCGCTGGCGAAGGCGTTGACCGGCTCGGGCAGGCGGCGGCTCCAGCGATCGCCAAGGGCCGATGGCGGCGCGACGATCACCTTGCCCATCATCTCGCCCTTGATGGCGTCCCTGGCCGGCCGAAGCTCGCCCAGATCGACGCCCAGCGTCTCATAGAGCGCGCACAGCTTCTCCATGGCGCCGTGGATGTAGACCGGCGCGTCGTAGCCGCTCATGCGCAGCAGCTTGATGATCCGCTGCGCCTTGCCCAGCGCATAGGCGCCGATCAGCACGCAGCGCTCGGGGAACACCTGCAGCAGGTGCAGCGCCTTGGCGACCTCCTTCATGTCGTCGGGGTGCCGGAACACGGGCAGGCCGAAGGTCGCCTCGGTCACGAACACGTCGCACTCGACCGGCTCGAACGGCGCGCAGGTGGGATCGGTCCTGCGCTTGTAGTCGCCCGAGATCACGATGCGCTTGCCCTTCGCCTCGATCACCGCCTGGGCGCTGCCCAGCACATGCCCGGCGGGCGACAGCCAGACGGTCGCGTCGCCGATACGGTGGCGCTCGCCATAGCGCGCGGCCTGCTGCGATGGCGTGAACTCCTCGCCATAGCGCGCCGCCATGATGGCCAGCGTTTCCTTCGTCGCGAGTACCGAGCCATGGCCGGCGCGGGCATGGTCCGAATGGCCGTGGGTGACTACCGCCTTGTCGGCGGCGCGCGTGGGATCGATGTAGAAATCGCCCGGCGGGCAATAGAGGCCCTTCGGCGTCGGGCAGACGATGTCGGTAAACGTGGTCATGGAGGCATGAACATCTGGCGGCCGGGATTCGTTTCAAGGGCGGCAGTAAAGCCCTGTTCCTATTCTGTTCCATTCTTGTAGATTAGGCCATGGATTCGTCGCACTCTTTGCCCATCGCGCTGCCACCCGTCTTCCGGGACTGGTTCGCCGCGCGTGGCTGGGCGATAAGGCGGCACCAGCAGGAACTGCTCGACCTGGCGGAAAGCGGGCGCTCGGCGCTGCTCGTCGCGCCGACCGGCGCGGGCAAGACGCTGGCCGGCTTTCTACCGCCGCTGATCGAGCTTTACGGCGAATTGCAGGGGCCGCCGGCCGACCGGCGGCGCGGGCTGCACACGCTCTACATCTCGCCGCTGAAGGCGCTCGCCGTCGACATCGCCCGCAATCTGGAGACGCCGATCCGCGAGATGAAGCTGGCGATAAGGGTCGAGACCAGGACCGGCGACACGCCGATCGAGAAACGCCAGCGCCAGCGCCGCGATCCGCCGGATATCCTGCTCACGACACCCGAGCAGCTCGCCCTGCTGCTGTCGCACAGGGATGCGGCCGACCTGTTCGGCGGCCTGAAAACCATCGTGCTCGACGAGTTGCACGCCATCGAGAACACCAAGCGCGGCGACCTCTTGTCGCTGGGCCTCGGGCGGCTGGCGAGCATTGCCCCACAGGCGCGGCGGGTCGGTCTCTCCGCCACCGTCGCCGACCCGGACCGGCTGCGCCGCTACCTGGTGCCGCAGTTTCCGGGCGAGGCGCGCATGGCCGACATGGTGACGGCCGAACCCGGCGCGCCGCCCGACGTCGCCATCCTGCGCACCCGCGAGCGCATCCCGTGGGCCGGGCACCGCGGCGCCTACGCCATGGCCGACATCATGGCCGCGATCAGGGCGGTACGCTCGGCGCTGCTGTTCGTCAACACCCGCTCCCAGGCCGAGGCCAGCTTCCAGGCGCTGTGGCAGCTGAACGACGAGAACCTGCCCATCGCGCTGCATCACGGCTCGCTCTCGGTCGAGCAGCGCCGCAAGGTCGAGCAGGCCATGACCCTGGGCAGGCTGCGCGCGGTGGTGTGCACCTCGACCCTGGAGCTGGGCGTCGACTGGGGCGCCATCGACCTGGTCATCCAGCTCGGCGCGCCAAAGGGCTCGTCGCGGATGATGCAGCGTATCGGGCGCTCCAACCACCGGCTTGACGAGCCCTCGCAGGCGCTCTTCGTGCCGACCAACCGGTTCGAGGTGCTGGAGTGCGTGTCCGCGAAACAGGCCATCATGGAAGGCATCCAGGACGGCGACCTGCCGCGTCCCGGCGGCCTCGACGTGCTGGCCCAGCACGTGGTCGGCCGCGCCTGCGCCGAGCCATTCGACGTCGAGACGCTCTACGAGGAAGTCACCGCGGCCGCGCCCTATGCCCATCTGGACTTGCGCACGGTGGAGCGGGTGCTCGATTTCGCCGCGACCGGCGGCTATGCGCTGCGCCGCTACGAGCAGTACCACAAGCTGGAGCGCCTCGCGGACGGGCGCTTCACCATCGCCTCGCGCAAGGCGGCGCAGCAGTACCGGCTCAACGTGGGCACCATCGTCGAGGCGCCGATGATCAAGCTGCGCTCCATCCGGCGCGGCGGCAAAGGCAGGAAAGCGGGGATCGCGCCCACGGTCACCCACGTCGCCGGCAAGCCGGTCGGCCGGGCCGGGTTCCATATCGGTGAGGTGGAGGAGTGGTTCATCGAGCAGCTGCGGCCGGGCGACACTTTCCTGTTCGCCGGCCAGGTCTGGCGCTTCGAGGGCATGGCCGAGAACGAGGCCTACGCCTCGAAGACCGAGGAGAAGGAGCCCATGGTGCCGTCCTACATGGGCGGCAAGTTCCCGCTGTCGACGTTCCTGGCCGCGCGGGTCCGCGCGCTGCTGGCCGATCCGAACCAGTGGCGCCAGCTGCCCGGGCAGGTGAGCTGGTGGCTCGACCTGCAGCGGGCCAGATCGTCGATCCCCGGTCGAGATCAGATGTTGGTCGAGACGTTCCCGCGCGGCTCGCGGCACTATCTCTGCTGCTACCCGTTCGAGGGACGGCTCGCCCACCAGACGCTCGGCATGCTGCTGACCCAGCGGCTCGAGACGATGCGCAAACGCCCCATGGGATTCATGGCCGACGACTACGCGCTCAGCATCTGGGCGTTGGGCGACATGTCGGGCCTCGACATGCACAGGCTGTTCTCGGACGAGGGCGTGGACCACGGTCTCGACGCATGGCTGGCCGATTCAAATCTGCTCAAGCGCACCTTCCGCACCTGCGCCACCATCGCGGGTCTCATCGATCGGCGCCATCCAGGCCACGAGAAGACCGGCCGGCAGATGATGGTGAACTCGGACCTGATCTATGAGGTGTTGGGACGCCACGAACCGGACCATATCCTGTTGCAGGCAACTCGTGAGGACGTCTCGGCGGGCCTGCTCGACCTTGCGCGCATGCGGCAGCTGCTGGACCGGGTGCGGCCGCCAGGCCGCATCCTGCACCGGAAACTCGACCAGATCTCGCCGCTCGCGGTGCCGCTGATGATGACGATCAGCCGGGAATCCATCGGCCGCGAGGCGAACGAGGACCTGCTTGCCGAGGTATCGGACGAATTCATGGAGATACTGAATGGCGGCTGATGGCCTTAACGCATACCGGCCGGACGAGTTGGCCACGGTGAACGGCGCCGCCCTGCTGTTCGACCCCTCCGGCGCCATGTGGTGGCCCGAGGAGCGCATGCTGGTGGTCGCCGACCTGCATTTCGAGAAAGGTTCTTCGTTCGCGGCGAGGCGCGGCGTGCTGCTGCCGCCCTACGACACCCGCGAGACCTTGGCGCGGCTCGAGGCTCTTTGCGGCCTTTATGCCCCCCAGGCCGTGATCGCGCTGGGCGACAGCTTCCACGACCTCGAGGCGGCCGGCCGACTGGGCGAAGACGAAGTGGAGCGCATCCGGGCGCTCACCTCCGCCCGCGACTGGTACTGGATCGAGGGCAATCACGACCCCAAGCCGCCAGGTGACCTGGGCGGCTCGTGTGTCGCCACCCTGGCCTGCGGCCCGCTGCTGTTCCGTCATCTGCCGCAGCCGGGCGCCCAGCCGGGCGAGGTGGCGGGCCATCTGCATCCGGCGGCGCGGGTGACGGTGCGCGGACGTGGCCTCAGGCGGCGCTGCTTCGTCACCGACGGCAGCCGGCTGATCCTGCCGTCCTTCGGCGCCTACACCGGCGGTCTCGACGTCCGCGACCGGGCCTTTGCCGGGCTGCTCGGCCCGAGCTTCCACGCGTGGATGATCGGCCAGGACCGGGTCTATCCGGTGGCGAGCCGGCGGCTGGGCTGATCCGCCCTCGCCGGGGATGCCCGGAGCCGGATGAGGTTGTATGCTGCCTCGATCGGAACGATGGGCCGGTTTGCATGAGGGGTTCGGGGCCAATCGCGAGGGCTGATGGCAAGGCGGCGCTCATGGCCGAATTGGCCTCGCGGCACGGTGCGCTCGCCGACATCGTCCCGCGCGGCGCGCCGGTCATCTATGCCGATGTTCCCGTGCATTACAATGTGGGCGACCTGCTGATCCACGCAGGCACCGAGGCGTTGGCGGCGCGGCACGGATGGCGCGTGACCCACCGGTTCAGCGTCCACGACTACCGGCATTTCCTCGACGCAGTCACCGACGAGCACGTGCTGCTGCTCCATGGAGGCGGCAATCTGGGCGACCTCTGGCCCGAGCACGAGGCGTTGCGGCAACTCCTGCTGCGGCGGTTCCGCAACAAGACGGTCGTGCTGCCGCAGTCGATGCACTTCCAGGATCGAGCTGCGGCGGAATCCTGCGGCGAGGCGTATCGCGAACATCCGGATTGCACCCTTTTCGTGCGCGACGACGCCTCCCGCCGGGTGGCCGGGGCGTGGATGGGCGTGTCCTGCGAAATCATGCCCGACATGGCCCACGCCCTGTGGCGGTCCAAGGCGCTTTCAAGCGGAGCATCCGGGACCGGTGAGTTGCTGATGCGCCGCACCGACCAGGAAGCGCCGGGCGGAAGGCCCATGGAAGGCATGGACTGGAACGACATCCTGACCCGCCCGGACCGGCTGCTGCTCCGGGCGCTGGTCGAGGGCATGGGCCGCAACCGCAGCCCGGCGCTCCAGCGCCTGATGGCGAACGCGTGGCGCGCGCAGGCGGCCCGGCTCGTCGGCCGTGCCGCGGCGCTGTTCGGCCGTCATGCCCGTATCCGCTCGGACCGCCTGCATGCCGTGCTGCTGGGGTGCCTGCTCGACAAGAACGTGGCCGCGATCGACAACAGCTACGGCAAGCTGTCGTCCTATTTCGACACCTGGATGCCCGGCATGGTGCCGGTCGCGGGCCGTGCCTAGGCCGGCTGCTTCGCGACCAGCGCGCCGCGCAGGTCCTCGAACGCCTCGAGGAAGCCATAGAGCATGCCGCCCGGCACGCCGGCATCGCTCAGGGTCTCGTGGTAGATGTCATAGATGGCGTCGAATTCGGAACCGGTCAGTCCCTTGCCCACGAGCGCGGCATGAGCCCGCGCCATGGCCTGGGGAACTTCCTCGGCCTCGAATTCCAGGTGGGCACGCAAGGCTTCTTCGATTCCAGCCCGCATGCTGGGGGCGTCGACCGCCTCGAAATAGGCCCGGACCGCCGGATGGGCCCTGGCGTGGGTGAAGAACGCATCCGAGGCCCGGTGCAGGCCGTCGGTGCCGCCGATATCCGCAAGCATGGACATGATGGTGCTCCTCCGTTGCCGCGCCAGTTGAGCGCCGCCGCGAAGCGCCGTCATTGACGGCGATCAAAGGCTCAGACGCCGTGATGATTCAGCGCCGACTTCCACGTCATGGGCGGGGCTTTCGCCTCCGCGCGCTTCCAGGCGCGCTCGTGGAAGAAGAACACGACCGTGTTCACCATGGGCTCGACCAGCGCGACGCCGGTGGCGATGGCGACCGAGCCGGTGAAGGCATAGGTCACCGCGAAGCCGACGGTGAAATGCAGGGCGGCAAAGGTGGCGGTCTTGATCAGGTCACGGGCCATGGAGGCGCACTCTGTTGCGAATTGTTCGCAAGATAGATTGGTGCGTGGTGTCAGTCAACAGATATTAGAATGATTCTAATATAACGGGTCTGCGAGCTCGCAGATCCGCGCTATTCGAGTGAATATTTTATCGGCAGCCGCTTGAGGCCACTGACGAAGCTGGATTGGACCCAGGCCGGCTCGCCGGCCAGCTCGACGCTTTCCAGCCGCGGGATCAGCTCGGCGAACAGGGCGCGCATCTCCATCTTGGCCAGGAACTGCCCGAGGCACAGATGCGGCCCGTACCCGAAGGCGATGTGCCGGTTGGGCGAGCGGTCGATGCGGAACTCGCCGGGCGCTTCGAACACGTCCTCGTCCCGGTTGGCGGCGTGATAGAGCAGCATAAGGGCCTCGCCCTTGCGGATGGTCTTGCCGCGCAGCACGTAATCGTCGGTGGCGGTGCGCATGAAGTGCTTCACCGGTGTGGTCCAGCGGATCATCTCGTCCACCGCCGACGGAACCAGCGACGGGTCGGCCTTGAGCCTTGCCATCTCGCCCGGGTTGCGGATCAGCGCCAGCAGGCCACCCGAGGTCGACGAGCTGGTGGTGTCGTGCCCGGCGGTGGCGACGATGATGTAGTAGGACATCGCCTCCAGGTGGCCGATCGGCTTGCCGTCGATGGTGGCGTTGGCGATCACCGTCGCCACGTCGTCCTGGGGATGGGCGCGACGGGCCTCGGTCATGGCGGTGAAGTAGGCGAAGAACTCCTGCACCGTGCCCATGTCGGGCGTCTCGGTCTTCTGCCGCTGCATGTCCGGATCCTGCGGCCCGAACAGTTCCTGGGTCAGCTTCAGCAGCCGGGGCTCGTCGCTCTCGGGCGCGCCCAGGATCATCATGATGACATGCAGCGGGTACCAGACCGCCACCTCGCTGACGAAGTCGCATGCGCCGCCCTGCTCGGCCATGCGGTCGACGGTGCGCCTGGCCAGCGCGGCGATGCGATCCTGGAGCTGGTTCAGGTTCTTCGGTTGGAACCACTCCTGGGTAATGGCCCGGAAAACCCGGTGATCCGGGTTGTCCATGTGGATCAGGGTGCGCAGCAAAAGGTGGCTGCCGCCGGTGAAGGCGCGCACCGCCTCTTCCTGCTCCACGCTCTGCAGCACCGCGCGCGGACCGTTGAGGAAACGGTCGTTTTGCCGCTCGATCTCCATGATGTCGGCGTGGCGGGTGACCGCCCAGAACGGGCGGAAGCCGGGCGGCTCGATCCAGGCGACCGGGTCGTTCCGGCGCATGTCGTCGAGCAGGCGGAGCAGGGACGGTTCGTCGCCCCAGCTGCGCGGATCGGCGACGGCGGCGTAATCGAGTGTGGTGCTCATGGCCAACTCCTCCCAGGGCCAGTATGGCGGAGGAAGCGGTCCCCCGCTACCCGACCTCGACCACCTCGAAGTCGTGGGTGATGGTGGCGGCCTTGCCCAGCATGGCCGAGGCCGAGCAGTATTTCTCGGCCGACAGGGCGATGGCGCGCTCGACCTTCGCGGTGTTCAGACCCTTTCCGGTCACCACGAAATGCAGGTGGATCCTGGTGAATATCTTGGGGTCTTCCTCGGCCCGGTCGGCGTCCATCTCGACGACGCAGTCGGTCACCGCCTCGCGGCCCCGCTCCAGGATGTGCACCACGTCGTAGGAGGTGCAGCCGCCCAGGCCGATCAGGATCAGCTCCATGGGCGTCGGCGCGACGGCGACGCCGGTCCTGCCGCCCTTGCTGCCCATGACCACCGCATGACCGGTGTCGGACTCGCCGAGGAAGTTGCGGTCCTCGATCCATGTGACGCGGGCTTTCATGGGGCTGCCTCCTGCTGGTGCGGGCAATCTAGTCTCCGCCGCAGGGATCGCAAACCCTTTCGGCGCTTGCGCCGGATCAAGGCGCGCGGCCCGGATGCGCCCCAGCATGAGAGGCACGGCCGGCTTTCCCGGCACGGGAGGACATGTCCCATGATCGTGAGCAATCATCAGGCGGCGTCGAAGTGGTGCCCGATGGCGCGGCCCGACAAGGACGGGCGCGGCATCAACCGCACGCCCGGCGGCGAGCCGCTGCCCGGCTCGTCATGTCTCGGCACGGGCTGCATGCTGTGGGTCGAGCACGAATACGAGCACGGCTATTGCGGCCTCGCCCGGGTTCCGAGGGTATAGTCAGGGCCGTCGCCGCAGGCCGCCGAGATAGGTCCTGTAGGCCTCGGGGAAGCCGTGGTGCAGCGCCGCTTCCTCCAGCGATTCCAGATACCCCTCGCGCGGCAGGTTGGGCTCAGAATTGCTGGCGATGTAGATCAGTGCCGGCTCCAGCACCTCGAAGTTCACCACCGGCCGCACGCTATCGCGGCGGTAGGATCCGCGCGCCACGCCCTCGATCTCGTCGAGCGCCGCCTCGCACACCGGCGTCAGCCGCCACAGCACGCCGTGCACCTCGCTGCCTGCCTCGGGCACCACTGTGCTGACGCCCCGGACGTTGATCAGCAATCGATGGTCCGGCAGCACCGCCGCGCCGACGAATCCAGCCGCCGGGCAGCGCCGGGCCAAGATCTCCGGGTGCATGTTGCGGCCATAGGCGAAGTAGAGGCGTGTCATTGAGGCGTCGTTAATGCATCGAGTGCCGGTTCGTCATTTATCGAAGACGGCGGGGTCAACCGGTGCGAACGGCTACAGCTCGGAAAATGGTACGGCGGCTTGCCTCTAGCATAGACGATCCACCGATCTGTTGGTTCGCCGGCGGCGTCGCGCTCCGTACGCACGAACCACTTCGTGCAGTTGGAACCCGGATCAGAGGTGAGGAAGTGCTTACGCTCGCCGGTGCGAGCATTCTTCCACCCCTTTTCGACGACAAAGTCTACCGCCTGTGTCCTGGTCACCACGCCAGTGTTGCCGTCTACGGTTTCCAACTCCCTCATCGATACCACCCTACCCAGAAATACCGCCTCCGCCATCTCGAGCGAAGTCGCGACATCCTTCCTTGGCTCGCACCGGCAGGCCATTGCAGGCGCCGGCGCGGCCAGCAGGGCCGCCAATGCACAGGCACTGATAGCGTGGATGTTCATCCCAGCCGCTTCGCCACATTCTCGTTCACCCAGCGCAGGTCGTCGATATTCGAGCACGACACCGTGACCTCCGAGCAGCCCGCTTCCCTGAACCGCTCCAGTTGTTCCAGCATGGCGTCGCCGTCTCCGTGGAGGACGCCGCCGACGCCCCACTGGGTAACGGAATCCTTGCGGCCCCAGCCGCGGGCCATGTCGCGGATGCGGTGGGCGAGCTGCTCGGCGCCGCGCTCGTCGGCGCCCCGCGCCATCACCACGTCGCAGGTGATCGCCACGTCCTCGGGCTTGCGGCCTGCCTTTTCCACCGCCTCCGTCAGCGGCCCGGCAATCTCCAGCACCTGTGGCGGCGACAGCTGCCAGGTGTTGACCGCGTCGGCATGGCGGGCGGCGACCTGCAGGGCGAGGCCCGCCTTGTTGAGGCCGATCCAGATCGGCACCTTGCCGTTCACCGGCACCGGCGCGAAGTCGGCCTCACCCTCATAGATGTGGAACCTGCCCCGGAAGCCGTCGATCCTGCCGGTGAACAGCTGCTTCAGGATGACGATGGTCTCCTCGAGGAAATCGACCCTATCCCTGAAGCTGGCCATGGGGAAACCGTAGGGCATGAAATCCGCCACCTCATAGGCGGTGCCGATGCCCAGCACGGCGCGGCCGCCCGACAGCGCATCGACGCTCGCCACCTGCTTGGCGAGGCGGGTGGGGTGGTAGAACGGCGCGCCGGTAACATGGGTGCCGAGCTTGATCCGGATGGTCTTCGCCGCCGCATAGGCCAGCCAGGTCCATGATTCGGCGACTGGAAACGAGGGATGGTCGGCGACGTAGAGGCCGTGCAGGGCTGTGGTGTCGATCTCCTCCAGGTGCGGTGTCGCCCAGTCCTGGCTGGTGATGATCACGCTCAGCTTCAGATCGCCCATTTAATGCTTCTCCCCGGTCTCGAACCGGATCATCCTAGTCGCCTGGGGAAGACGATGGAACGCCGTTGGGGAAGGCGGCGTTGCCCGTGTGGGTAGCTCTAGTTCCGGGGAGGACGCATGAGCACGACGACCTACGACATCAAGGCCATGGCGAAGCGCCTGGCCGAGCTCGACGACCTGCAGGCGATCCGCGACCAGCAGGTGCGCTACGGCAGGGCGCTGGACTGGGACGACGAGGCGCTGTTCGCCCAGGTGTTCTGGCCGGACGCCGACATCGACTACGGTTTCTTCTGCGGCCGGGGCGACGAGTTCGTGAAGGTGCTGATGACCATCAGCCGGGAATCCGGCTGCCGGCCGTGGCACGCCATCTCGGGCCAGAGCGTCAGCCTGACCGGCGCCAATACGGCCAAGGCCGAGAGCTATTTCCTCGGGGGCAGCACCCTCTTGACCATCGCCGGCGACACCGAGGTCCAGTTCATCGGCGGGCGCTATGTCGACGATTTCGAGAAGCGCGGCGGCGAGTGGCGGGTGGCGCGGCGCGTGCTGATCTGCGACTTCCGCTATTCGGACGTGACCAGGACCGAGAGCGCGGCCGGCTTCGCCGCGGCGCTCGACGACCGGGGCAGGCTCGGCCCCGACCACCCGCTCTACTGGCACTTCACCCGGCGCTAGATCCAGTCGCGAGAGCGACCCGCGAACCGCTTCGCGGTCCCCCTTACCCTAACCCTCCCCAGCGGGGCGAGGGGATTGGGCTGGAGCCTCCATAAAGCCCTTCTCCCCGCCGGGTAGAAGATGGCGCGCAGCGCCAGATGAGGGGTGAGCCGCGAAGCGGCTTCTTGCCCGGCCCTCAACCTGACCGGTGTGTGTTCTAGAAGAAGCTGACGCCGTCGCCGGCGATCGGCTTGATGGCCTCGTAGGGCGCGTCGAGCTCGATGCCGAACACCTCGCGCAGCGCGGCCAGGTAGGGCTCGCCTTCCTCCAGCCGAGTGATGGTTTCGGCCCCGCCCTCCAGCACCTTCATGGTGTAGTCCATCAGGGTGACGCGGCCGCTGGGCGTCTGCCGCGCCGCGACCCGCGCCCAGGTGAAGAAGGACTGCGGATGGGTGGAGGTGAACCAGTTGCCCATGGCCCGGTCGGCGTCGATCACGTGCTCCATGTCGATGCTGTAGAGGTTGGTCCAGCCCTCGGGCGTCTGCATCTGCAGCATGGTGCCGAATACAGGGTCGGCGACGTAGCGGCGCGCCGAGCCGGGAACGCTCTGCGTCCGGTCCAGCACCAGCTTCATGGGCGCGAGCGCCGTCCCTGCGCCGAATCCCGCGTCGGCGATCCAGTCCTCGCCGCCGATGGTGACCAGGCTGACCTGGTGCGAGCGGCCGGTGGTCTGTCCCATCAGGTGCACCCGGCCGAGCAGCGCCCGCGCCTCGAAGCCGAAGGCGTGCAGTGCCGCCAGCAGCAGGCCGTTGACCTCGAAGCAGTAGCCGCCGCGCCGGCGGCGCACCAGCTTGTCGAACACCGCCTCCGGCTCCAGCGAGATGCCGCGTCCCAGCAGGATGTCGAAGTTCTCGAACGGGATGGCGAGCACCTGCGCCCGCTGCAGCGCGTGAAGGCCCTCGACCGTGGACTCCGGCGCCGCGGCGAGCCCGATGCGGCGCAGATAGGCGTCGGTGTCGAACGCGGTCATGGGTTTCTCCCCCTGGCAAGGCTGAACATAGGTACCCGGCCCTCGCTGTCAAACCGCCTTTTCTCGGCGGCGGGCGGATGATTAGATGCGCTCCCCACCCATGACGAAACGGAGCGCCCGAACGTGACCATGGACGAGAAATTCCGCCTCGACGGCAAGGTGGCGCTGGTGACCGGCGGCGGGCGCGGCATCGGCCGGGGCATCGCGCTGGCGCTGGCCGAATGCGGGGCGGACGTGGCGGTGCTGGCACGACGCCGGGCCGACGTGGACGCGGTGGCGGCCGAGATCGGGGAGCGCGGCCGGCGCGGTCTCGCGCTCGCCGGCGACGTCATGGTGACCGAGACGATTCCGGCGGCGCTCGACGCGGTGATCGAGCGCTTCGGCCGGCTCGACATCATGGTCAACAACGCCGGCGGCAACACCGACCGTCGCGGCTATTCACTCGACGAGATCACCATGGCGAAGTGGGAGGAGCAGATCCGGCTCAACATGCGCCACAAGTTCCACGGCGCGCAGCAGGCAGCGAAGCGGATGCGCGACGGCGGGCGGATCGTCAACGTGGTGTCGATCGCGGCGCTGCGGCCCTATCCGGGCTTCGGCGCCTATGGCTCGGGCAATGCGAGCATCATCGCCATGAGCCGGACCCTGGCGGTCGAGCTGGCGCCGCGCCGGATCACGGTCAACTGCATCGCGCCGGGCGAGATTTACACCGACCTGCTGACCGAATCGCTGGGCTGGAACCAGAAGGAGGCCCAGGACTACGCCGACGCCGCCATTCCGCTCGGCCGCATCGGCTATCCCGAGGACATCGCCGCGGCGGCCGTGTTCTTCGCCTCGCCCGCCGCCGAATGGACCACGGGCCAGTGCCTCGAGGTCTCGGGCGGGCGGCAATAGGTCAATCGACGCGGGGCGAGACGGCCGGAGGGTCGCTGGCCGGGAAGCTCTCTTCCAGCGCTTCGTCGAGCCGCTCGCTCAGCACGGCGGGCGGCTCCTCGGCGGGAGCCAGAATGGTCGTGATGTCGGCGCCATCCTTCAGGGTGAGCGTCACCGGCGTGCGCTCGGCGATGTCGGCGAGACGGGCGCGCTGCTCGTCGTCCAGTTCGCCGTAGAGATGCAGCCGGCGCTCGATCTTCGAGCGCTTGTCCTCATGGCGGTGCGCCAGGTCGACGATCACCTGGTCGAGCGCCCAGCCCTTGCGCTCGGCATACATGCGCAGCGTGATCGCGGTACAGGCGCCCAGCCCGCCGAGCACCAGGTCGTATGGCGCGGGCGCCGTGTCGCCGCCGCCATTGCCCGCGGGCTCGTCGGAGCCGAAGCGGTGCCGGCGCGCCCTGATCTCCACCTGATGCGGCGTGGGCTTGGTGAGGACGTGAACGCGGGCCATGGCCGTCTCCTAGTAGAAGGTATCGAGCGTCTCGTAGATGGGATCGCCGTCCAGGCAGGCCATGATCGCGGGCGCGGCGTTGCGGTGATAGGGCGCGTCGGCGTAACGCTGATAGGCGTCGGCGCTGGTGAACGAGATGAAATACACATAGGTGAGCGGCTCGGCCGCGCGGCGCACCTCGTAGGTCTTGGGTTCCGGCTCGTTGGCTTGGATGTCGGCGACCAACGTCGATACCAGCTTCTCGAACTCCGCCACCCTGTCCTCTTTCACCTTCAGCCGGATCAACTGCCCGAACATGCCACTCTCCCGTCGTTTCCAGGCGCGCAGCCTAGGCGCATCGGGCCGTGCGGGCCAGCCCTATGTGCCGCGCAGCCCTATGCGCCGCGCAGCCATGCCGAGAGCAGCATCAACTGACCGGCCGCGAACAGAGCGCCGAAGATCAGCTTGTTGCGCCGGGCCAGCCACAGCGGCAGGTAGATGTCGAAATTGTCGCGCCGGTCGTCGGTGTAGCGGGCGGCGATCCGGGTCAGCGGGCAACGCATGCGGTTGCCGGCGAGGATGGCGACCTCGACCCACACCAGCGCGCTCAGCCAGCATGCCGCGCGAAGCTCGCCTGCCAGCGTCACCGGCGGAATGGCGAGGATGGCGCCGGCGAAGGCCGCCCAGGCGGCGGTGTGGACGAGGCGGATGCGCCGGAGCGCCCGGGCGGCTTCAGCCTCGGTTGTCACGGCTGGCGGAAGTAATCCCGCGCGGTGTCGAGGAACAGGTCGTAGACCCGGCGCGCATATTGCGCCGCCTCGTCGTCGCCCAGGCCGTCGAGATTCGCGGCGACCTGGTCGCGCTTGACGCTGCCGACGCCGAGCGCCTTCATCAGGTAGGCGAATTTGTGGCGCGTCGCCTCGGATGGAAAGCCCGCGGTCTCGAGCTGGTGGAACTCCAGCAGGGCCGAATGCAGCCGGTCCTGGATCCGCCCCGTGCCCGTCGCCAGCTGGCCGACCGCGACCATCATCAGCTCGTAGGCATGCGCCCTGCCGTTCGTCGTCATGGCGATTCTCCCCTTCCTTGGCCATACTAAACCCTGGCGGACGGCGTTGTCGCGCCCGGGCTTCCGTGGGAACCGGCGGGTCGCGGCGCCGTTCGGTGGCAGAGGCAAGGCGACTGGAGGGTGCTTTGGCGCGCGCGCAACTGTTCGATCCCGCATCCGGCACCACACGCTTCGGCGGCGCCGAACTGGTCGACGAGTGGCTCGCCTCCACCACCTCGCTCATCTGGCTCGACCTCTTCGAGGAGTCGCTGGAGGCCGATGCCGAAATGATGGGCCGCTTCGCCATCCACCCCAATGCCATCGAGGACGCGCAGTCGATGCGGCACCCGCCGAAGATGGAGCAGTTCGACAAACACACTTTCTTCCTCGTCAAAGGCCTGAACGCGGAAACCCGGGACATCGCCTTCGGCACGATCCAGATCGCCATCTTCGTCGGCGAACGGTTTCTGGTGACGCGCAGGGGCGAGTTCTCCCCCAGCATCGAGAAACTGTGGCAGGCTAGCGAGCAGAAGCCCGGCATGCTCGGGCAAGGCACCGGTACGACCGCGCTCGGGCTGCTCGAAATCGTCATGGATCGGTTCCTGCCAATCCTGCGGGCCGTGGAGGCTCGGCTGGAGCGGCTCGAGGTGGAGATGACCGGCGCCGGGCGCGACGAGCTCTTGTCCGAACTCATGTCGCTCAAGTCGCGGCTCACCCGGATGCGACGGATCGCCACCTACCACATGCAGATCTTCGCCCAGGCCTGCGCATCCCCGCCGATCGGTTTCGCGGCGGGATCGGAGCACGATCTGCGCGACATGTACGAAAAGCTCGAACGAACCACCAGCCTGACGACGCTGTATTACGACCTGTCGTCCGACCTCATGGAGGGCTACATCTCGCTGGCGTCGCACCGGCTCAACAACATCATGAAGGTGCTCACCGTCGTTGCCGCCATCTTCATTCCGCTGACCTTCCTGGCCGGCATCTACGGCATGAACTTCCAGAACATCCCGGAGCTGCAGTACCGCTACGCCTACTACATTCTGCTCGCCGTCATGGGAATGATCGTGGTTGGCCTCGTCGTGCTGTTCCGGCGCAAGAGGTGGATCTAGGTGGCGGAAAGCTGGGAAATCGCCAAGCAGTGGTGGGGTGAGGCGTTCGGGCTGCTGACGGCGACGCTGTTCAAGGTCAACACCGTCGAGGTCACCATCGTCAGCCTGCTGCAGTTCCTGCTGATCATCGTCGCGGCATGGTGGCTGTCGAAGGTGCTGCAGCGGACGCTGGTGCGGGTCGCGGGATCGCGCCGCACCATCAGCCCCGCCTCGCTCTACACCCTCGGGCGGCTGCTGCACTACGTCATCATCGCCATCGCCATCCTGTTCGGCCTGTCCAGCATCGGCCTCAACTTCAGCAACCTGGCGCTGCTGGCGGGCGCCATCGGCGTCGGCCTGGGCTTCGGCCTGCAGACGCTGGTCAACAACTTCGTCTCCGGCATCATGCTGCTGATCGAGCGCAGCCTGAAGGTCGGCGACTTCGTCGAGCTGGAATCCGGCGTGACCGGCGAAGTGCGCGAGATCAACATCCGCAGCACCCTGGTGACGACCAACGACAATGTCGACATCCTGGTGCCGAACTCGGAATTCGTCAGCGGTCGCATGACCAACTGGACCCTGCGCGACGGCATCAGGCGCACGCGCTACGCCTTCGGCGTCGCCTACGGAACGCCGAAGGAGAAGGTGCGCGAGGCCGGGCTCGAGGCGATACGGGCGGTGGCGCACACGCTCGAGGACGAGACTCACAAGCCCGACGTCTGGCTGGAGGAGTTCGGCGACAGCAGCGTCAACTATTAGCTGGTGGTCTGGCTGAAGCCCGAGGCGGTGAAGCGGCCGGCCCGCGTGCGCGCCGACTACATGTGGGCGCTGGATACGGCGCTCGCCAAGCACGGCATCGAGATTCCGTTCCCGCAGCGCGACCTGCATCTGCGCTCCGGTTTCGAGAAGCTGTGCGGCCCGGCGCGCGACGAGGAAGACAGGGACGCCGATGCGGCCGGGCCATCCGACCGGCGCTGACCGAAGTAATGCGCTTCGCATCGGACCTTCTGCCGCTAATATGCACCCCGCGAAACGGGAGCAGCCATGTCAGAGACAGCCATCGATCGAGCCGCCATGGGCCGCCTGGCCAAGGCCCTCACATTCATCCTCAATGCGAGCCACCCCACGGTCGTCGCGCTGCGTACGGCATCCGAATCGGGTGAAGCTGCCGACATCAAGAAGGCGCGGGCGCTGTTCCTCAAGCTCAAGCCGGGCGAACGCCAGGCCGCCATGAACATGCTGAAGGACTAGGGTGTCCCAGCCGGACTGTCCGGCGTCGCGAGCGGCCGCATGAGCAGATAGCCGTCCACCGGCGCCGGTTCCGGCCGATAGTAACGAAGCATGTCCTCGATCGAGGGCCGCGGGAAAACCGTCCATCCATCGGGGTCGAACATCCGCGTTTCGACCAGGATCAGCCGCAGGCGCCGGCTGCGCAGCAGCGCCTCGAATTCGGCCGGACTGGACGTTCCCTCATGGAGCTGCTGGCCGTAGTTGAAGAAGTCGAGTTCGAAGCCCTTGTCCGCCCAGTAGCAGACTGCCAGGCGCTCGCAGGCGACCGGGCCGGGCTGCGTCCTCACCATGTCGGTCATCGCCTCCCAATTGCGGAGGTTGTCGGGCAGCCGGGCGAGGCGCCCGGGCGCCTGCGTCAGCATGGACCCGGCCTGGAGGGCGAGGGGCAGGAAAACCACCGCCGCCAGCATCCAGCCCAGCCATCGCGGCCGCAGCCAGCCATCGTGATCGACCGCCGCCACGCCCGCGCCCGCGGCGACGGCGAGGGCGATGAACATCTCGAACTGGGCGTTGTAGGCCACGCCCTGGCCCAGCCGCTGGAACACGCCCCAAAGGCCGGCCACCACGGCGAAGACCAGCACCAGGCGGACGCGCGGGTCGCGCCAGCGGCGGAGCAGCAGCAACGCGCCCGCACCCAGCGGCAGCAGCGCACGCTGCTCCCAGGGAAGGTAGATCACATTGTCGAGCCGCAACGTGCGCTGGTGTCCCGCCACGGTGGCGAACACGTCGGAGCCGTAGAGCGCCAGCAGCGCCGCGATGATCGCGCCCGCGCCCACGGCGCTCGCCGCCAGCCAGATCGCCAGCCGCCGCCGGTCGTGCCAGGCGAGCCAGATCGTGGTCGCGACGGGCAGCGCCAGCAGGTTGTGCTTGATGAGACCGGACACCAGCATCAGCAGGCAGGCGAAGGCGATATGGCGCGCCGGCAGCTCGGCGACGGGCCGGCGAAGCAGCAGCAGCAGCGCGGGCGCAGCGACGGCATGCGCCAGCCACTGCGGATCGGCCATGGCGAAATAGCCCTGATAGACGCTGACCCCGTAGAGCAGGAACAGCAGGGCCGAGGCGGCAGACCACCGCGCCGAGCCGGACAGTAAAAGAACAGCCCGCCAGACGCAGGCGGTAACGGCCAGGTACGACGCCAGCGCCAGGACCCGCAAGGCGATCACATGATCCGGGATCAGCGGACCGAGCGCGCCGACCACGTAGAACGACAGCGGCGGATAGTTGTTGGCGATGAATCCGCCCGGCGGCGGATAGAGGTCGCCGCCCGCCATCGCAATGTCGGTGAACAGTGCGCCCCAGCCCTCGTTGTAGTTGCGCTGGATGTGCAGCGTCAGCAGCGCCAGCGGCTCGGCGGCGAGACAGAGGGTGGCCGCCCCGGCGATGACCAGAAGCACCGTCAGCGGCATGGAAATCGGGCGGGAATCCTTTGCGTACCCCAAGCGCGGCCTCGTCACTGCTGGTCGGCCTACTATTGGATCAGCGCGCCCCTCGCACAAGGCTCGCGGCCTGTTCCGCAAAACTGCTTTCGCCGGTCGAGGGCAGGCGGATAGGGTTGTCGCCGAAACGAGGGGAGAAAGCGATGCCGCGTCCACCGTCGATCCCGGCCATCGACCTGATGGTCTCGCTGCCGCTGGGCGAGGGCGAGGCCTGGAGCAACCGGCTGGCATCGCCGGTTGGGGGCCAGCCGGCCAAGGGCAGTCCCGTCGAATATCTGTTCGGCGACGGCGGCGAACGGCGCGAGGAGTCGCGCGATCCGGCGCTTGTGGTCGCGGCGATGGACGCGCACAACGTGGCGATTTCCCAGATCCGGATCGACCCGGACAATCCGCAGCCTGCGCTCGCCCTGTTCGAGCGCTGGCCCGAGCGGTTCATCGGCGAGGTGTGGATCGACTGCAACCGGGGCATGGACGCGGTGCGCGCCATCGAGCGGACGGTGAGGCTTCACCCTAACGTGAAGTCGGTCACCGTCGCGCCGGGCTTCATCGATCCGCCCGCCGCCATCGACGACAGGAAGTGGTACCCGGTCTATGCCAAGTGCATCGAGCTGGGCATCCCCGTCAATGTGTTCGTCGGCGTGCCCGGGCCCAGGGTGCCGTACAAATACCAGCACCCCGGCCTGCTCGACGAGATCGCCTGGTTCTTCCCCGAGCTCAAGGTGGTGATGCGCCACGGCGGCGAGCCGTGGACCGGCCTCGTGTGCAAGCTGCTGCTGAAATGGCCGAACCTGTTCTATTCCACCTCGGCCTTCGCGCCGAAATACTACCCGCGCGACGTGATCGACTTCTGCAACAGGCGAGCGCCGGACAAGCTGCTGTTCGCCGGCTACTACCCGCTGCTCGGCTGGGACCGGGTATTCGCCGAGATGGACGGCCTGCCGCTGCGCGATGGCCTCTGGGCGCCGTTCCTGCGCGACAACGCGGTGGCGGTTTACGGGCTGGCCGATATGATCGCCGCCACCAAAGAGGGAGAGTGAGAATGGCGATGATGCGCGCATGGGTGTCCGAGGAACCGGGTTACGAGAACCTGAAGCTGGTCGAGCGGGAAGTGCCCAAGCCCGGCCCTGGCCAGGTGCTGCTGAAGATGAAGGCGGCAAGCCTCAACTATCGCGACACCGCCGTGGTGAAGGCGGCCTACGCGGCGCCGCGCCTGCCGGCGGTGGTGCCGTGCTCGGACGGCTGCGGCGAGGTGGTCGAGATCGGCGCGGGCGTCTCCCGCGTCAAGGTGGGCGACCGGGTCGCGCCGCTGTTCTTCCAGGACTGGCTGACCGGCCCGCGCAAGGGCGAATACGTCAACACCGCGCTGGGCGCCGGGCTCGACGGCTGCCTGCAGGAGTATATGTGCCTCGAGGAGCGGGGCGTCTCGAAGGTACCCGCACACCTGACCGATGCCGAGGTGGCGACGCTTCCCTGCGCCGCGCTCACCGCCTGGAACACCCTGTTCTGCACCGGCCGGCTCAAGGCGGGCGACACGGTGTTGGTCCAGGGCACCGGCGGCGTTTCAATGTTCGCGCTGCAGTTCGCGCGGATGGCTGGCGCGAAGGTGATCGCCACCTCGTCGTCGGACGAGAAGCTGCGGCAGGCGAAGCAGCTGGGCGCCACCCAGACCATCAACTACAGGACCACGCCCAAATGGGGCTCCGAGGTCCAGAAGCTCACCAATGGCGGCGGGGCCGACATCGTCGTCGAGGTGGGCGGCGTCGGCACCATGCTGGAATCCCTGAAGGCGATCCGCATCGGCGGCTTCATCGGCGTGATCGGCGTGCTCACGGGCGGCTCGGGCGGCGAGATGCCGACGGCCTACATCATGGGCAAGAGCGCCCACGTCAACGGCATCTCGGTGGGCAGCCGCGACTGGTTCGAGGACATGTGCGAGGCGATCGAGGCGGCGCGGCTCCAGCCGGTGATCGGCGCCAGCTTCGGCTTCGGCCAGGCGAAGGATGCCTTCGCCGCCATGATTTCGCAGACCGTGGTCGGCAAGATCGTCATCGACATCTCGCGGTAGTTCAGGGCCCGGTCTGGTCCTGTCCGCTTACCGGGTCCGGCCTGATCATCGGGGCAGGACCATCGGCATCGGGCGCCGCGCAGCCGCCGGGCCGATGATAGTGGCAGATGCTGGCGGTCGACCCGCCCCAGTCGGCATAGCCGCCGTCGCGGCAGGACACCAGCGCATAGGACGGGGGCAGGTCGCCGCGGGGCCGGGCGGTGAGGATCGAGTCGTAGTAGGCCGACCGGCCGGCAAGGTCCTCCACGCCGTCATAGATCGGCACGTTCCGGTGCAGGACCGTGTAGCCGCCGAGGAATGAGACCGATACCTCGGGCGCCAGTCCCAGGCCGCACAGCTTCGGCGTCTCGCGGACCTCCGCCAGCGCCTCGAGGCCGACCGAGCCATGGCGCCATTCGTCGGCCATGCCCGGACCGCGGGCCGCTAGCAGCGAGCACAGCGCGAACACCATCACCGCGAGGCGCGCCACCGCGCCGCCCTCCATCACCCTCAACTGCGCCAAGGTTTCGACGATCCGGGCAAGGCCGACGCCCATGGGGATCATCAGGCAGGTCAGCGCCGGATAGACGTAGCGGTACTCGCGCTGCGGCAGCAGCGAATAGGTGAGGAAGATCGCCAGCGCCGTCACCACCCACACCAGATTGCCGCGGGCGCCGGCGGCGATCAGCAGCACGAGGACCGGCAGGACGCTGCCCCAGTGCAGCAGCAGCATGGTGAACAGCAGGTGCCGGGGCTGTGCGGGATTGCTGCCGGCCCCGCCCGCCAGCGTGTCGCCGACGAAGCCGACGCCGAGGCTCGCATATTGCAGGACCGCGGCCAATGGCGGGCGTCCAACCGCCAGGTCCGCCAGGCCGTAGGGAACGATCGCGAGCAGGCCTCCGGCCGCGAGCAGCGCCCATCCCCGAGCATCGCGGCCGACGCAGAGCACCGTCGCCGCCAGCATGGCCGGGGCGAGCGCCGGCCGCAGGCAGAACACCGCGCCGAAGCAGACGCCCGTCCACAGCCTGGCGCGGCCTCCCTCCCTCGTCAGTCCGAGCAATCCCAGCACCAGCAGCGGCGCGGCGAGCGTGTCCATCAGCGGATGCGGCGCGAACAGCACCATTTCGCCCCATAGCGCGGCCGGCGCGGCGGCCACCACTCCGCGATTCCCGCCGCCGGCCATACGGAACGCGGCCCAGACGACGACCACCGACCAGGCGCACAGCGCAGCGCCGACCAGCGGCAGGTAGAAGCCGGGCCCCAGGCCCAATTCGCGTGCGAGCCACAGGAACGGGGTGAACAGCGCCGGCGGCACGGCGGAGCGGATGCCGTACTGCCAGTCCCACGACGTGATGCCGTAGCCGAACACCCATCTGTGGGCGTGCTCGAGCACCTGGTAGATCTCGTCGGGCCAGTGAATGCTCGGAAACAGCAGGGTGACGGCCCGGACCGAGAAGGCGACCAGCAACAGGCCGATCAGCGCCGTCCGATCGGGCGTGCCCGTCGGAACGCCGGCTGTCTTTTCTGTGCTCATGATCGGCGTTCCGGCCCCGCTGAGATGCGACGGGTCACTATCCGACAGTTTTTCCGGTGGCCGAAGCCCAAATACGGCACACGGGGACGACATCTCGTCGACGTGTTACCATCAGGTGCCGGGGGGAGGGGCAGCCTTGGACGTGCTGGTGGAACGGGAGGTGCGGGCGTCGCCGGCGGCGGTAGCCCGCGTGATGTTCGAGCCCGAGAACGATCCGCGCTGGATCGGCGGGGCGCGCGCCATCCAGCGGCTGACGCCGGGCGACATCGGTCTCGGCAGCCGGGTTCGCCGCGACGGGGGATTCCTCGGCCGGAAGTTCCACTGGGTCACCGAGGTGGAGGCGTTGGAGATGGAACGGTTGCTGTCCATGCGCTTCGTCGAGGGGCCGATGAAGGGCATGGTGCGATACCACATCCGGCCGTCGCCCGCCGGCGCCGTGGTCGGCGTCGAGAACAGCGGCAGCGCCTCGTTCGCCGTGCCCGGCGTCGCCTGGATGCTGCGCCGCTCGGTGACCGCCGACCTGAAACGCCTTGCCGTAATCGTCGAGAACGAGGGTTGATTCGCCATGGGCTTCTATGAATCCAGGATTCTGCCGAAGCTGCTGAATTGTTGCATGTCCATGGGCATGATCGCCGAGGAGCGCGCCCGGCTGGTGCCGCGCGCCCATGGCAGGGTGCTCGAAATCGGCATCGGCTCGGGCCTCAACCTGCCGTTCTACGGCGCCGCCGTCGAAAGCGTCACCGGCGTCGATCCGGGCGTCGAACTCGGCGAGATGGCGAAGAAGCAGGCGGCGGCCGTCACCTTTCCGGTGGAGTTCAGGCAGGTGTCGGGCGAAAGCCTGCCGCTGCCCGATGCCAGCTTCGACTGCGCGGTGATCACCTGGACGCTCTGCACCATTCCGGACCCTTCCGCCGCGCTGCGCGAGGTGCGCAGGGTGCTGAAGCCGGGTGGCGAGCTGTACTTCGTCGAGCATGGGCGGGCGCCCGATCCCGGTGTGGTGAAGTGGCAGAACCGGCTCAACAGGTTCTGGCCCGCCATTGCCGGCGGCTGCAACCTCGACCGCGAGATGGACCGGATCATTGCCGGCGCGGGGTTTCGTCTCGACGAACTGGAGGCCAGCTATCGCCCGGGTCTCAAACCGATGAGCTATTTCTACACCGGCGTCGCGCGGCCCGCCTGAAGCCCGGTGCGGCGCGTCAATCGGGCGAACAGCAGGCCGCCGGCCGCGCCGGCTGCGCCCTGGAACGCCATGCCCGCCAAGCCGCGCGATCCGGCGACGAGGTGCGAGCCGTCGAGAAGAAACATGCCGAGCAGCAGCACCACGACGGCCGCGCCGCCGCCGATGGCGAAGGCCGGCGCGCGCGGAATGGGTGTTCGCGGCTGAAGCCAGGCCGTGACGGCGAAGGCGATCAGGAACGCCGGCGTCAGCGCGAGCAGATAGGTAGGCGTCATCCCGGCGATGTCGGCGAGGGTGAAGCGCAGGGTCTCGCCGGCGCCGATCGGCGCACCCAGGCCGCGCAGTCCGGCGAGGACGAACTGGCTCTGCGATATGATCGCAAGCTCTGCGGCAAGCAGCGTCGCCGCCGCCAGCGCGGCGATCAGCCCGGCCATGCGCGCCGCCAAGGTTCCCATTCCTTCGCCTGTCGGTTTTCGCCAAGTCGCAGCCTATGATATCCGGGATCAGGGCATGGGAGGCAAGGTTGGTCGGTCGGCTGCGGATCGCTGCATGCATGGTGCTGGCGCTGCTGCTGTCAGCGGCGGCGCCCGCCGCGACCCCCTCGGCCACGGACTACGAGGTCGAGATCGTCGCCGGCGGCTTCAAACATCCGTGGAGCCTCGCCTTCCTGCCGGGGGGCGCCATGCTGCTGAGCGAGCGGCCCGGCCGCCTGTGGTTGCTTCGCCTCGATCCGGCAGGGCGCGTCGCCGCCAGGACGCCGGTTTCGGGGGTCCCGCCGGTGTTCGAGTACAACCAGGCCGGCCTGTTCGACGTGGTGCCGCATCCTCGCTTCGCCGAGAACCGGCTTGTTTACCTGTCCTACGTCCGTGGGCATGCGCTCGACAGCACGCTGTTCGTGGCGCGCGCACGGCTTGAAGGTGCGATCCTCCATGGACTCGAAGTCATCTACGAGGTGCGCCCCCACCGTATCGCCCGCAACCAGTATGGCGGCCGGATGGCGTTCCTGCCCGACGGGACCATGCTGATTACCCTCGGCGACGCGTTCGACCGGCGCGAGCAGGCGCAGGAGCTCGACAGCGTCATGGGCAAGATCATCCGGCTGCGCGACGATGGAACGGTTCCGCCGGACAATCCCTTCGCCCGCGTGCCCGGCGCCCGGCCGGAGATCTGGTCCTATGGCCACCGCCATCCGCAGGGGATCCACTACGACACCGTCGGCGGACAGGTCTATGCGACGGAAAATGGCCCGCGCGGCGGTGACGAGCTCAACCGAATCGACCGGGGCGTCAATTATGGCTGGCCGCTCGCCAGCTTCGGCCGGGACTATTCGGGCGGCGGCATCAGTCCGTTCACCCGGTATCCCGGCACGGCGGACGCCCTCGCGGTCTGGACGCCTTCCATCGCGCCGTCCGGCCTCACGGTCTATCGCGGCGCGGCCTTTCCCGAATGGGACGGCGACATCTTCGTCGCCGCGCTGGCCGCGCGGCGGCTGGTGCATGTCCGCATGAAAAATGGCCGGGTCGCGGGCCAGCGGCGGATGCTGACCGACCTCGACTCGCGCATGCGCGACGTGCGCGTCGGAGCCGAGGGCTTCCTCTATGTGCTCGACGACAGCAACGGCCGCATCCTGCGAATCAGGCCGGCCGGCGGCCCGCCTGCCGCGACAGCACCGCGAACACCAGGCCTCCCAGCGCGCCGACCGCGCACTGGGCGGCGAAGCCCGCCGGGGTGCGGGCGCCGGCCACCACGGTGATCCCCAGCGACGCGCCCATGATCGCAAGCAGGGCAGCAATGGCGGCGGCGCCGCCAATGGCATAGCCCAGCGGCCGGGGCACCCGAAGGCGCGGCCAGAGCAACGCGGTCAGCAGGAAGCCCAGCAGCAGCGCGACGGCGACGAACATGCCGTAGGTCGGTCCCATGCCGCCGATGTCGTGGATGGTCACATGTACGGATTCGGCGAAGCCGATCTCGGCGCCCAGATCGCGAAGCCCGGCCATCACGAACTGGCTGTGCATCGCCACGGCAAGCGCCGTGGTCACCGCGACGGCGATCGCCCAAGCCAGGATCAGCTTCACAACCCGCACCGTCTCCTCCCCCGTTCCCTTTTGCTTACCATGCGGTAATGTGGGCCGATCTTTGGCGGTCCAGGGGAGGATGTCCATGACAATCGCGCGGGTCCGGCTCCTGCTGGCCGCCGGTCTGCTGCTGTGCACCGCAGCTGCGGCAGCGGCAAAGGATCATGTGGTCGAGACCGTGCTGGACGGCCTCGACCGGCCCTGGAGCCTGTCGTTCCTGCCGGACGGGGCGATGCTGATCACCGGCCACCAGGGCGCGTTGTGGATCGTCCGCGACGGCAAGCTGTCGGCGCCGGTGAGCGGCGTGCCGGCGGTCAAGTTCGCTGGGCAGGGCGGCCTGTTCGAGGCGCTGCCCCACCCGGACTTCGCCGCGAATCGGCTGGTTTATCTGTCCTATGCCCATGCGGGCCCGGAAGGGAACGCGCTCCGGGTGGCGCGGGCGCGCCTCGAGGGCGGCGCGCTCACCGGGCTGCAGGTGCTGTTCGAGAGCAAGCCGGCGCGGTCGACGGCGGTACATTACGGCGGGCGCATGGCCTGGTTGCCCGACGGCACGTTGCTGGTCACCGGCGGCGACGGCTTCGACTACCGAGAGCAGGCCCAGAAGCTGGACAGCGACTTCGGCAAGATCGTGCGGCTGAACGACGACGGCTCTGTCCCCGCCGACAACCCCTTCGTGGGCCGCGCCGGCTCAAAGCCCGAGATCTGGAGCTATGGCCACCGCAACGCCCAGGGCATCGTCCACGATCCGGCGACGGGACGGGTCTACGCCCACGAGCACGGCCCGCGGGGCGGCGACGAGATCAACCTCATCGAAAAGGGCGCCAATTACGGCTGGCCGCTGGCGACCCGGGGCATGGACTATTCCGGCGCCTACATCACGCCCTTCACCAGCTATAAGGGCACGACCGACGCCATCCACGGCTGGACGCCGTCGATTGCCCCCTGCGGCTTCGCCATCTATCACGGCGCGGCCTTCCCGCAGTGGGACGGCGACCTGTTCGTCGGCGCGCTCGCCAGGACCAGCCTGCGCCGTGTCGACATGGAGCAGGGCAAGGTGGTGGGCGAGGAGATCATGCTGGCCGACCTCGGCGCCCGCATCCGCGACGTCAGGGTCGGCCCCGACGGGCTGATCTACGTGCTGACCGACGGCGAGGGCGGCAAGCTGCTGCGGCTGAAGCCGGGAGCCTAGGCCTCAAGCGTCACGTCGAGGGTGATCTCGGCCTTGAGCAGCTTGGAAACCGGACAGCCCGCCTTGGCCTTGCCGGCAAGCTCCTCGAACGTCGCCTGGTCGGCGCCCGGCACCTTGCCCGTGAGGCTCAGATGCACGGTGGTGATGGCGAAGCCGTCGGCCTGCTTGACCAGGGTCACGTCGGCCTTCGTCTCCATGTGCTCGGCGGTGAGGCCGGCCTCGCCCAGGATCAGCGACAGCGCCATGGTGAAGCAGCCCGCATGGGCTGCGCCGATCAGTTCTTCGGGATTGGTGCCCGGCTTGCCCTCGAACCGGCTGGCGAAGCCGTAGGGATACTCGTTCAGCGCGCCGCTCTTGGTCGAGATGGCGCCCTTGCCGTCCCGAATGCCGCCCTGCCACTTTGCCGATCCGTAGGTGCTCATGCCCGTCTCCCTGGCAATTGAAGGATGCAGTCTGAACCGGATATGTGGCGCGCGTGCGAACGCCGGCCAGGGGCAAGCGGCGCGAATTCGCGCCGGGGCGAAGATGGGCCGGACTATTCCGCGGCGGCGGGGCGGGCGGCGTCCTCGAGCGGGCGGCCCTGGCGGGCCAGCAGGGCGCGCAGGTCGCGGATCGGCGGGAACACCTCGTTGTTCCAGTCCGTCCCCTGGGCGTCGTGGGCGGCCTGCTCCAGCTGCACGATGTCCTTGTCCTCGGTGAAGATGCGTTCGGTGAACCAGGTCACGAACGGCCATACCGCGTGGATCAGGCCCGGCACCGGCGGCTTCTTCACCGACAGGTAGCCGAAGGTGCGGTTGGTGCGCTGCTCCCTGTCGAGCGGCGTATAGGCGAGCCAGACGTCGAGCACGGGCGCCAGGTCGCCGCCGACTTCCTTGCCCACCCACACCTTCAGGCGCTGATAGGGGTATTCGGTGCGGATGGTCATCAGGTCGGAGAAATTCTTCTGCTTGCCGCCACGGCTGCGCACCAGGTCGACGATCACGGTCTCGCCCATGCTGGCGCGGCCTTCTGTACGGTTGAAGGTGTAGTCCACCTCGCACCAGTCGACGCCACTGCGCTTGCCGAGGCACTTGGCCTTGATGGTACCCATGTTCTTTCGATGCAGGAACTGGTGGTTCATGTCGAACAGGTTCTCGTGCATGAACGTGTAGTGGCAGTCCACCTCGCGGTTCAGCTTGCGCGTCTTGTAGGCCCGATTCGCGGCCGAGCCCAGCGACGCGGGTGCCGCGGCCTCGGCCTGCGCCGGATCGCCGGGGAACACGAAGATGAGGCCGTCGATCTCCCGCGCCGGATACGACCTCACGCCGTTGGGCAGCTTCTCCATGCCGAAATAGGGCACGTCGACGCACTTGCCCGAGCAGTCATAGGCCCAGCCGTGATAGCCGCATTTGAGGACGTCGCCCTCGACCACGCCCACGCTGAGCGGCACCTGCCGGTGGGCGCAGCGGTCTTCCAGGGCGAAAACCTGGCCCGACTCGCCGCGATAGAGCACCACGGGCTCGCCCATGATCCTGCGGCCCATGGTCTTGCCCGGCTTCAGTTCGTCCGACCAGGCCAGCGGGTACCAGTGGTCGGGGTGGGAATCGACCCGGCGTAGATCGACCGCGTCGCGCGCGGCCAGTGAAGCGGGACGATCCTGGGACATGCCGTCTTCTCCGAAAGGGGGCGGTCCTGGGACCGGAACTTTCACCGTATCGTGGTCGCAGGGCGGTTGTACAGTGCGACAACCTTACCGGCGGTCTTCCGATTCGTTACATCGGGTCGGGCGTGGGGGGATCCGGCGGCAGCGCCTCGCCGGTGTCGGGTGGCGGCGGCGATTCGATGCTGTCCTTGCGCGGCGGCACGTCGGCCTTGTCGCGCTCGGGCATGTTCGGCAGCGACCGGCCGCCTTCCTTGCAGTTCGGGTCGTAGACCTTCACGTCATTGATCAGCGCCGGATCGTCGGTGCAGTCCGAGATGCCGTCGGGCGAGGCCAGCGGCTTGTTGATGTCGTCGCTGATGGCGAAGACCGGCGCGGCGCCCAGCGTCAGAGCGAGCGCGGCAGCGATGGTGGCGATACGGATCATGTCGTCCTCCTGGGAGCCATGGTCCAGAAAAGCCTAGCCCCGCGTGGAAGTTCCACGCGGGGCGATGTGGAGAACCGGATCGTGCGCTTACCAGCGATCGCGATAGTTGTGCTTCTTCCTGTGAATGCGCTCCGACGCCCGGTCCTGCTTGCGGTCGAGCTTGCGTTGCTCGCGGGCCGACAGATAACCGTCGGCGATGGCGCGGTCCTGGTAGCGGTCAATCTTGTACTGCTGCTTCCTTAGATTGCGCGCCTCGCTGCGGGTCAGCTCGCCCGAGCGGACGCCTTGATGGATGCGGCGTTCCTGGTTGTACTGGCGGCCGTCGCTGTTGCCCGGATAGTAATACTGGGCGAACGACGGTGCGCTGGAAGCGACGAGGATCGCTGCCGCGGCTAGGATCGTCTTCTTCATCCTGTCCTCCTGTGCGATGTGACTCGTTGGCAGGAGGCATCATCGCAGGGCGCGATGAACCCGGCATGAACACAACCATCTGATTTTATTAGGTAATATCCTACACGGACTGGGCTGGATCGAAAGTTTGCCCCAGTGTCTCCTCGGACACGCTCCAGAGGCGCGCGGCATTCGCGGCATCGGTGGCGTAGGCGAAATAGCCGGCCGAAGCGCTAGGGTCGGTCTTCAGCTCGCCGACGTGGCAATCCTCCAGATAGAGGCCGCCACGCCCTTCCAGCTCGGGCGCCGTGGCCGCCCAGACGCTGGTCGCGGCGCCCGCGGGAATGGTCTTGAACTTGAAGCCGCCCTGGCCGGCCGCCTTGACGCGCGCCATCAGCGCCTCGCGGTCGGCGTCGGTCAGGTGCCGGCCGAGCTCGGTCTGGATACCGCCGGGATGGACGGCATTGGCTGTGATGCCGAACGGCGCGAGGCGCTTCGACAGCTCCACCGAGAACAGCACGTTGGCGGTCTTCGATTGGCCGTAGGACGACCACTTCTCGTAGTCCCGGCCGTTGAAGTGGATGTCGTCGAAATGCACGTCGGAGAAGCGATGCCCGGCCGAGCTCAGGTTGACGATCCGGGCCGGCGCGCCGGCCTTCAGCGCGGGCATCAGCAAATTGGTCAGCAGGAAGTGGCCCAGATGGTTGGTGGCGAACTGCATCTCCCAGCCCTCGGCCGTGCGCATCAGCGGGCAGGCCATCACACCGGCGTTGTTGATCAGCAGATTCAGCGGGCCGTGCCCGGCCAGCCACTGCTTCGCGAACGCCCGCACGCTGTCCGGGACCGACAGCTCGACCTGCGCCACGTCGATGTCCTGATTTCCGGTCGAGGCGCGGATTTCGGCCGCGGCGGCCTCGCCCTTGGCCGGGTCGCGCGCTGCCAGCGTCACCTTCGCGCCCCTCGAGGCCAGCGCCCGCACCGTTTCCTTGCCGAGACCGGTCGAGCCGCCGGTCACCAGCGCCTGCTTTCCCGTGAGATCGATGCCCTGAAGCACCTCGTCGGTCGTCGAATCCGCGCCGAATGCCATCCGAATCTCCCTGTTCCGGAATCAGCCCGTCCCCGCGGGCGAGGCGCATCCTAGGCGCAATCCCGCAGCCGTGCCACCGCGCCTTGTTTCCGCCGTGATTACGGACGCATAACTATTCCGGGTATCGCGAGGGGGTCGCCATGCGCAACAGAGGCGCGAGCCGTCCGAAACTGAACGCCGGCATCTGCGTCGCCGGGGTGCTGCTGTCGGGGCTTTCCATCTGGTGGGGCGTCGCCCAGATGAATGCGCTGGGTCGCGAGACCGGCTGGACCGCGGCCAGCATCGGCGTCGCCATCCCGGCAGGCACGATCTGCTTCTTCATGTTCTTCAACTTCATGTGGGCCGTTCGGCTGATCGCCGCCGCGCGCCGGGGCGAAGGCGTGATCGCGCGCTGGATCGTGCTGCCGGCGGAGCTCGAGGAGTTCCGCGCCAATAACCGCCGTCGCATCGAACAGGGTCTGGACAACGACTGGAAGGTGCCTAAGCAGGTGCCACCCGGTGGCCTCGAAGTCATCTTCACCGGGAATGGGCTGGTGATCGGGGGCGCCTATTTCGGGCTGGCGACCACCGGCATGTACCGCTTCGAAGGCGTGCAGATTCTGCCGGAGAATCCGCTGGCCATCGAGTTCGGTACGGTGCTGACCACGATGGCGAGCACCGGATCGTCCGTCCGCACGTACCGGACGCGCGCCATGCTGCGCGTCCCGGTGTCGAGAGTCGCGAGCGCGGAAGCCGCGAAGGTGCTGCGCCACTACACGGCGGTCGATCGGCGCGAGGTGATCGTCGACCGGGACTTCTACACCCGGCGCATTCGTTGGGGACTGACCGGGTCGGTCGTGTTCTTTCTCGTCGCGACCGTGGGGTTCGGTCTTGGCGCGGCGGGGATCAGGAACGAAGCGCCGGTGATCATGGCGGTGACGGGTGTCATCGCCGGCATCGGTGGGCTGGTGCTGGCCGGCATCGCCCGGCTGCTGCGAGGCAGACAGCTTAATCCGCGCTAGCCTCGTCCTCCCAGGACAAGGGCCGCGCCACGGCTTCGAGCGGTTGGCGCTCGCTCCGGATACCCAGGAACCATGCCGTCGCCGCCGCCGCCGCCATCAGCGCCGCGGCCAGCAGGTAGCCCAGCAGCAGCTGGCCGCGCGAGCCGCTCTCGATCAGCAGGCCGAACAGCCAGGGCGCCATGACGCCGCCCAGGCCGGTGCCCAACGCGTAGAACAGCGCGATCGCCAGCGCCCGCGTCTCGAGCGGGAAGCTCTCGGCTACAGTCAGGTAGGCCGACGAGGCCGCCGCCGAGGCGAAGAAGAAGGTGACGCTCCAGCAGAGGGTCTGCGACGCCGCGTCCAGCACACCGGCATCGAACAGCAGGCCCGTCGCCGCCAGCAGCAAGGACGACATGGCGTAGGTGAAGGCGATCATCGGCCGGCGCCCGACCGTGTCGAACAGCCGGCCCAGGATCAGCGGGCCCAACACGTTGCCGGCCGCGAAAGGCAGCATGTACCAGCCCACATGGGCGGCCGGCACCGCGTAGAAGTCGGTCAGCACCATGGCGTAGGTGAAGAAGATGGCGTTGTAGAAGAATGCCTGCGCCGCCATTAGCACGACCCCCAGCAAGGTGCGCCTCGGATAGAGCCGCAGCAGCGCGCGCGCCACCTCGCCGAACGAGGTGGAGCGTCGTGCCCGCAGCCGTGCCGTTCCCTCGGCGGGCGGCAGCGTCCTGCCGTCCCTCTCGATCGAGCGCTCGATGGCCCACACCACCTCGTCCGCCTGCTGCGACCTGCCGTGGATCACCAGCCAGCGGGGGCTTTCCGGCAAGTAGCGCCGCAGCCACAGGATCACCAGACCGATGGCGGCCCCGCCGAAAAAGGCAAGCCGCCAGCCGATATCGGGGTCGAACAGGCGCGGGTCGAGCAGCACCAGCGACGCGCCGGCCGCCAGCGCCGCGCCCACCCAGAAGCTGCCGTTGATGGCGAGGTCCGTCCAGCCGCGCCGCCGGGCGGGGATCAGCTCCTGGATCGCCGAGTTTATGGCGGCGTATTCGCCGCCGATCCCGGCGCCGGTCAGGAACCGCATCGCCGCGAAGCTGGGCAGGTCCCAGGCAAAGGCGGTGCCGACGGTCGCGGCGAGATAGACCAGCAGGGTGACGCTGAACAGCCGCTTGCGTCCTAGCCGGTCGGTCAGCCAGCCGAAAAACAGCGCCCCGACGACCGCGCCCGCCAGATAGGCGCTATTGGCCAGGCCCACCTGGGCGGGCGAGAATTCCAGGCTCTCGCGCAGTGCACCGGCCACCGCGCCGGCCAAGGTCACCTCCAGCCCGTCGAGGATCCAGGTGATTCCGAGCGCGGTCACCACGAGCCAGTGGAACCGCCCCCAAGGCAGCCGGTCGAGGCGCGCGGGCACGTCCGTGGTGATGATGTGGCTGTCGGTGTAGTCGTGCACCTCACCGCTCCCTGGCTTCGGGACCGCCTGCCGAACGGCCCTGCCGGCCCGGTGTTCCCTGTACCGGCCGCGAGCGGGCGCTGGTTCGGACCCTCGGGTGACGCTAACCTTGAGATGGTCGCCCCTGGTCGCCGGCATCGATGCTCACCATCTTTGGCTCATGCAGCAGCTGTTGAAATCTGTCGTGGTCGGCCGGGTGCGGGCCGTGTTCAACGACCGCTCGCGCGGCGAGACGCCGGTGAAGCGCCGCGACGACGGTCTGTTCGGGCCGGCGTCGGTGGCTTGGCGCGTGCACGGCGACGTCACCTCCATGATGGTCGGCGGCGTCGCGGCGCTGCTGCTGCAGATGCTGCATCCGGCCGTGCTGGCAGGGGTGTGGGACCACTCCAACTTCCGCCAGGACATGCTCGGACGCCTGCGCCGGACGGCGAGGTTCATCGCCCTCACCACCTATGGCGGTCCCGGCGAGGCCGAGGCCGCCATCGCCCGGGTGCGCGAGATCCACCGGGCCGTCCGCGGCACCCTGCCCGACGGTACGCCCTACGCAGCCGACGAGCCGGCGCTGCTGGAATGGGTGCATGTGACCGAGGCGGTCTGTTTCCTCGATGCCTGGCGGCGCTATGCCGAGCCGGACATCACCGCCCTCGACCAGGACCGCTATTTCGCCGAGGTTGCCGAGGTCGCGCGCCGGCTCGGGGCGGTCGACGTGCCGGTCAGCCTGCCGCAGGCACATCGCCATATCGAGGATGCGCGGCCCTCGCTTCGGGCGGACCGGCGGACCCGCGAAGTCGCCGGCTTCCTGCTGCGCCAGCCGCCGCGCAACCTGGCTGCGCTGCCGCTCCAGCAGCTGACCTTCCAGGCGGCCATCGACCTGCTGCCCGATTGGGCGCGCCGCCTGCACGGCCTGCACGCTTCGGGACTGGCGCGGCCGGTGGTCCACGGCGGCACGCTGGGCGTGGCCCAACTCATCCGCTGGGCGTTCCGCACCTAGCCTGACAGCCCGCCTCAGGCCCCGGCCAGACGCCGCCGCGCCGCCAGCGCCTCGTCGAAGGTCTTCTTCACCGGCCCCAGCGCCTGGACGAACTCGAGCTGCTCGCCCTCGGGACCATTGCAGTAAATCAGCGTCCAGCCGCTGGACTGGCCTTCGGTGATCGGGTTCGAGTTCGCCTCCCGCGGCGCGCCGAGCCGCTCCTGCTCCGAGGTCACCGTGACGATCCGGTTGGCCTTTACCTGGGTCATGCCGCGCCGTGCCGACTCGGCCTCCAGGTCGGCGATGAAGGTGTTGAAGTCGACGTCCTCGCGCAGGTGGAAGCAGATGTGCATCATCCGCGGAAAGGCCGGGCTCATGTGGTCCAGCGGCTCGGCGAAACTGCGCGGGCCGCCCATGGGCTGCTCGGCATCGCGGTATTGCAGCAGTTCGATCACCACGTTGTCGAACTGGATGAAGCGCACGTCGAGCCGCTGTGCGCCGCCCCGCAAATCGGGCACGCCGATGGTGCGCGGATTCACGCCGCGCTCGCGGGCGACGATCTCCTGGTCGGTCAGCAGGGTGTTGTGGATGCGCTCGCCCTGGAAGTCGCCGTCGCGCATCACCTCGGTGCCGCCCAGCACTTCAGTATAGAAGGCGTAGGCCCGCTCCATGTTCTGGACCGTGAGCCCGAAATGCTGCACGCCCCGCAGCCTCATGCCCAGCGCGGCGGCATTGCGGTCGCCCGGCGGCGCCGGCAAGGGCGCCGCGGCCTGTGCCGTGGACGTCATCGCCAGCGCGCCGACGGCCAGGCTGCCGATGGCCGCGCCCGCGGCCGCGCGCAGCAGGTCCCGGCGATCGGGATCGACCGGACCGTGGGCGTGCGAGGGTTCTTCCGACATTCATGGTCTCCCTTGGTGCTGTATCGAGGATCGTTCGCCTGGCGTGTCGCCGCGACGGGGCATGGTCTGGAACCGGTGGTATCAAATGGGACGCCGCGGAAAACTTTGCCCAACCATATCACGGCGTCCCCGCCGCCGGCATTGTCCGCGCGCCCAAGCGGGTGTGCACGATCGCGCGATCTGGATGTCAGCGGGGAGAGCGGCCGTGCATCCCCGCTCGCCGGACGGTAAGCTGGCTCGTCGACCGTTCACGAGGACGAAGGCCCGTTGACTCGCTCTCCCGCCGCCGAGCATCCCACCCTGTGGTCCCGCGCCAGGTCGATGGCGATGAAGGCCCCGCCCGAGCGCAACCGCTATGTGGACTTCCTGCGCGCCTTCTCGATCCTGGCGGTGGTGGTCGGCCATTGGCTGGTGGCGGCGCCCTATGTCAGCGACGGCGCGGTCGAGGGCGGCCACCTGCTTGGCATCCTGCCCTGGACCCGCTGGCTGACCTGGGGATTCCAGGTCATGCCGATCTTCTTCCTGGTCGGCGGCTTCTCCAACCATGCTTCCTGGTCGGCCAACCGGCGTGACGGCGGCACCTATGCGGAGTGGTTCACCGGCAGGCTGCAGCGTCTGGTCAATCCGGTGCTGCCGCTGTTCCTGATCTGGACGGTGTTCGCCATGTTCGGGACCGCCATGGGCGTCGACCGGGACATCGTCAAGATGGCCGCGCAACTGGCGCTGATCCCGGTCTGGTTCCTCGCGGTCTACCTGATCGTCGCCTCCGTCGTGCCTTTCACCCACGCGGCGTGGCGGCGCTATGGCCTCGCCTCGTTCTGGGCGCTGGCGGCGGGCGCCGCCGCCGTCGACACGGCGAGCCTCGCCCTCCACGTCCCCTATGTGAACTTCCTCAACTTCGCCTTCGTCTGGCTCGCCGTCCACCAGCTCGGCTACGCCTGGAGCGAGGGACGTTTCACCCCGTTCCGCGCGCTCGCATGGGGCGCCGGCGGGCTTGTCGCCCTCGGCCTGCTGATCGGCTTCGGGCCCTATCCGGTCGCCATGATCGGCGTGCCGGGCGAGCCGCTCAGCAACTCCATGCCGCCGACCATCGCGCTGCTGGCATTGGGCATCGCCCAGACCGGCTTCGCGCTGGCGCTCGAGCCCTGGGCCCGGCGCGTGCTGGCGGGCCTCAGGCTGTGGACCGGCGTCGTGCTGATCAACGGCATGATCATGACCGTCTATCTGTGGCACCTGACCGCGTTCGTCGGCGTGATGGTCGCTGCCTGGCTGCTGGGCGGCGTCGGGCTGCACGAGATGCCGGGAAGCGGCGCATGGTGGCTGGCGCGCCCGGTGTGGTTCGCGCTCTATATCGCCGCGCTGCTGCCCCTAATCGCCGTCTTCGCCCGCTTCGAGCGCCCCGGCAGCATCGCCGGCCTGCCCGACGCACCGCCGATTCCGCACTGGCGCCTGATCGCCGGCCTGCTGTTGATATCTGCCGGCCTCGCCGCCAGCGCCGTCTTCAGCATCGCGAGCCCGGAAGGGATCACCGGCGTGCGGCTGTGGATAGTCGCCATGCCGTTCCTGGGTGCGGCGCTGGTGCGATTCGGGCCGGTATATGGCCTGGCGCGGAGAAGCCAGATCCGCTGACCGCCCCGTGTCAGTCGCCCTGTCAGTTGCCCTGTCAGTCGCCCTGCCAGTAGCTGGCGGGGCGCAGCGCGGCGTCCAGGTAGAGCAGCGCGCTCGAGGAATCCTCCTTGCCGATCAGCACCGCCTCGCCGCGCAGCGCCGGCGGCGCGCCTTCCTCGCCGCCCTGGAACACCTCGCCCGAATGGACGCCCCACCAGTCCACGCTGGCGAAATAGGCCGGGTCCAGGTGTCGGCCGATGCGTCCGTCGTAGCCGGCGAGGACCAGCTTGTTCCCGGCCGACAGACAGATGGCGAGGCCGGGGGCGCCGTCCACCGCGCGCTCGATCGCCGCGACCACGTCGGGCGCGCCGTCGCCTTCCATGTCCGGCGTCAGGTAGAGCGGCTGGCGTCCGTCGCGGCCGCCGGCCATTCGGGCGGACGGCCGGTAGGCGGCGGTGTCCAGGCCGCATGCGGCCAGCGTTTCGCTGAGTTCGGCCAGCGCGGCGACCTCCGCCGGTATCGTGTTCCATTCCAGGCAGCCGGCGAACGTCATCCGGAGCATGCTGGCCCTGTGGCCCGACGCCGGTGGGTCGAGCCGGTACTCGCCGATCACCAGCCGTCCACGCCCGCTCCCCGGCGGCGCTGGCGGACGGACCGCGCCGGGGGCCTGATCGAGCAGAGCCGGGTCGGCCAATCCCCTCACGGCGAGCGCGCCGAAGCTGAAATCGCGGACGGTCTGCGGGGCGTTCACGTCGCCCGTGTTGGGGCCGCTGTTCGCCGCGTTGCGGAAGTGCCAGCCCGCGATCACCACCGGATTGGTCTCGGCCGGCCGCAGCGGCAGGGCAAGGACCGGCACCGCTTTCCCGCCAGCGGCGCGCACGCCGATCTCCCAGCCAAAGGGAATGGGTGTGAGCGTCACCTCGTAGGGACCGGCCGGCGCTGTCTCGGGGCGGCCGGCCTCGGCCTCGCCCTGGAAGCCCGCGCTCTGCCACCCTTCGGTCGCGCACTGCGCCCACGCCGCCGCCGGCGTGGCCGTCAGCAGGATCGTCAGCAGCAATGCGGTCAGCCGGTCCAAGGCCCGCCCCCGTTGTTTCCCTCCACCGCAGCCTACCGGCGCGGCTGGACGGTGTCGACCGGACGGGGAAGCGCGGGGCCATTGACTCGTGGTGGGTTCGCCGTGCTTTTTACTGTGCCTCCGGCGGTCGCCGGAATGAGAGGGCGAATTGGTTCCTGATACGGACAATGGCTTGCGGCGCTGGCGGCGCGTGTTCTGCGCGCTGGCCGTGGCCTGCGCTGCGGCGCTGCCCGTCCCGTTGCGCGCCGACCCGGCGTGCCCGGCTCCGGTCCGCATGACCGAGCAGTCCGCCGCCCCCATCACCCTGCGCTTCGTGGGCGACATCGTGCTCGCCAACGCCCAGACGACGAAAGACATTCCACCCGCGTGGGATACGCTCTATTTCGCCGCCGTGGCCGGCTATCTGCGCGGCGCCGACGCCAGCATCGGCAATCTGGAGGGCACGCTCACCGACCATGCGGTCAGCCCGAAGCTCTCGGGCGCGGAGGGGCGAGCCTATGCGTTCCGCTCACCGCCCCGATACGCCGCCGTGCTGCGGGATGCCGGCTTCCGGGCGCTGAACCTGGCCAACAACCACGCCGACGATTTCGGCCCCACCGGCTACGCCGACACGGTCGAGGCGCTGCGCGAAGCCGGTGTGCTGGCCGCTGGCGTGAAGGGAGAGATCGGCGTCCTCGACATCAAGGGCCTGAAGGTGGCGGTGCTGGGCTTCGGCTTCTTCCCGAACCAGGACCGGATCCAGGACCTGGACAATACGCGCCGCCTGGTGCGGCAGGCCCGGCGGCAGGCGCAGGTGGTGGTGGTGACCTTCCACTCGGGCGCGACGGGCGCTGCCGCGCTGCTTCACCCGGATGCGACCGAACGGCAGCGCGGCGAGGACCGGGGCAACGCGGTAGCCTTCGCCCGTGCGGCCGTCGAAGCCGGCGCCGACATGGTGGTGGGCCACGGCCCGCACGTGCTGCGCGCCATCGAATGTTACAAGGGCAGGCCGATCTTCTATTCGCTGGGCAATTTCGTCGGCGTCGGCGGCCTGTCCATCAGAGGGCCCGCCGCCGTTACCGCCATCGCCGGGGTGCAACTGGACGAGAAGGGGGATCTGCAGGGCATCGAGTTCCTGCCCGCGGTCTTCGACAAGAACAGGATTCCGCACCCCGACCCGAAGGAGATCGGTGCGCACCTGGTCAACTGGGCGGGCGTCCACCCGCGTTATGAGGGAGAGTTTCTGCGGGTGCCGGCCGATGCGGCGACTGGCGAGGCCTTCGGGAAGTGGCTGGCGACCATCTTGCCTGGCTTCTTGGAGAAGAATCCCTGAGCCATTGACTTGGGCGACATCAGGTAACATCATA
>JBFWZH010000003.1:0-232464 GCA_050185585.1 Sphingomonadales bacterium
CGACGAAGATCCATCACGGACACCTCCGGCCACGGCATCGATCAGCTCCTCCGCTGAACAATCCAAAGCCTTCATTGTGTCACCCATGTCTCCGAACACCTGTTACCCATGTCCCCGGTCCATACAGAAGGCGGGGAAGGGTACTGGTGGATGGAGACCGAGGAGGCGATCTGGGACGCCGTCTGGGCCCATGGCGAAGGCGACCCGCCCGTCGTCACCGTGCACATCGAGGTGGAAGGCGCGGTCGAGCCCAACGTCGCCGAGGAACTGATCGGCCCGGACGGGGACCCGATCAGGGTGCCGCCGCGCGGCGCCACCGACAAAAGGCTCGTGGTCAGCCGGATCCGCGATATCCGTCCGATCCCGCGCGACCAGTTCAACCAGCTGGCAGGCGTCGCCGGCGACTGATTCGGCAGGCGTGACAACGCCGTTTTCCCGGCGCAGACTTCGCCGGTGATCCTTCGCCGGAGTGGCCAATGGCGTCGCGTTACCTGGTGTTCGCCGCAGCCGGCCTTTGGCTGGCGCTTATTGTCCTGTCGTTCGCGGCCTTCAGCGCCACGGCGCCGACCGGCGACAGCTTCACCCGTGGCATGAACCGCATCGGTGTTCTCCTTGCCTGGCAGGCGGGGGCCATGGTCGCCGCCCTCGCCGCGCTCGTGCTGATGCTGAGGCGCAAGCCGCCGCGGGGTTTGGGCGTGTCGCTGGCCGGACTGGCGCCCATGTCGGTGATGGTGCTGGAACTGCTTGCCGTCGTCGCGGTGGTGGTCTGGGCGGCGACCCGCGACCCTGCCGAGCGGATCGAGAGGTTCTACTACCCCAGCGGCGCGCCGGCCCAGTCGCTCAGGTGAGGCTGAGCGCCTTGGCCTCGACCTTGCGGTAGGCGGCGGCCAGCTTTTCCGCCCACCGCTCCGCGCCGTCCCTGGTGCGGATGCCGTCCTGGCGGGTTTCCACCAGCACGTGCGGGATGGCGCGCCGCTCGCCGTGCACCGGGATCGAATAGTCGGTTGCCGGCGTCACCGCATAGGGCTGGTTGTCGCCCACCACCGTGCCGTCCTCGCGCAGCGCCGGGATCAGCAGCCGCGCCAGCCGGTCATCCGTTCCGTAGGCGACGGCGATGCGCCAGGGTCGCGGTCCGTCGTCCAGCTGCGGTGTGAAGCTGTGGATCGACAGCAGCAGCGTGGGCCGGTCGGCACGCGCCTCCAGCATGGTCTCGATCATGTCGTGATAGGGGCGGTGCAGTTCCTCGATGCGCGCCTGCCGGTCCTGCGCCGACACCGCCGCGTTCCCCGGCACGGTCATGCCGCCGCTGGTCGCCGCCGTCAGCTGGCGGCTCTCCAGCGGCCGGTTGCAATCGATCACCAGCCGCGAATAACCACTCAGCACCAGCGGCGCATCGAGCAGCGCCGACAGGTGGCGCGCCATGTAGGCCGCGCCCGGATCCCAGGCGATGTGATCGTCGCGCTCGGCCGCGCTCAGGCCCAGCGTGCCCAGCTTGCGGGGCACGCGATTCGAGGCATGGTCGCAGATCAGGAAGGCCGCGCTCTTCCCCTCCGGGTTCACAACCTCGACGGCGGCAGGCTCGCCGGGCTCGAGCAGGGTCATGTTCCGCAAATCGTCCAAGGCTTTCCCGTCATCCTGTTGTCCGGAGGCGCTTATAACAGATAGGTGGCGCCTCCGTTGCCGTCTCGCCCGGCCCGCGTGCAAAAAATTCGCTTTATCTCCCGGCGCAAACCAATAATTTTGCCGTGCAAGGGGCTGTTGGATTCAAGTTTTCCGGAAGGTTGCGATGAAGGGCGTCGAGGGGTTCCTGGAACGGGCGATGTTCGCCAGCCGCTGGCTGATGGCGCCATTCTACATCGGGCTGGTGGTCTCGCTGCTCCTGCTGCTGGTCAAGTTCACCCAGGAACTCTGGCATGTGGCGCCGCACGTCCTCGAGCTGAGCGAATCCGCGACGATACTGGCGATCCTGGGCCTGATCGACCTCTCACTGGCCGGGAACCTGCTGCTGATCGTGATCTTCTCGGGCTACGAGAACTTCGTCTCCAAGATCCATATCGGCGATCACGAGGACAAGCCCGACTGGATGGGCAAGGTGGATTTCAGCGGCCTGAAGCTGAAGCTGATCGCCTCGATCGTCGCCATTTCCGGCATCCAGCTGCTCAAGCAGTTCATGAACATCTCGAACGTGCCCGAGAGCCAGCTGATGTGGATGGTCATCGTGCACCTGACCTTTGTCCTGTCGGGCGTGATGCTGGCGGTGATGGACCTGATCACGGTCAAGGCCCACAAGATGGGCGGCAAGCACTGAACCGGCCGCGCCGGCCCCCAAGACCTTGTGAGGATTACGTCCTGCCTGTATGACGGTTGATGACCGGGGCAGGGAAGCCGCCGTTTCCGGCATGACGGGAGCGGGGGATGAAGGCGCGAGGCGCGCGCCGCGCGGGGTTCGTGGTCCGGCGAGCGACAACAACCACTCAAGGGCAGGACTCCACGATGTCGACTTCAGCGGAATCCCTCGGCAAGCGTAACCGTCTGGTCATCACCGCTTCGACCCTGGGCACGGTCTTCGAGTGGTACGACTTCTTCATCTACGGCACCCTGGCGGCCCTCCTCGCCCAGCATTTTTTCCCCGGTGAAAGCGGCACCGCCGCGTTCCTCAAGTCGCTGGCGGTGTTCGGCGCCGGCTTCCTGGTGCGCCCTCTGGGCGGCATCGTGTTCGGCCATCTCGGCGACCTGATCGGCCGCAAATACACCTTCCTCGTGACCATCACCATGATGGGCCTGGCGACCTTCGCCATCGCCATCATCCCGGATTACGCCACCATCGGCATCTGGGCGCCGATCCTGCTGGTCACGGCGCGGCTGCTGCAGGGCCTGGCGCTGGGCGGCGAGTATGGCGGCGCCGCGATCTACGTCGCCGAGCACGCGCCGCACGGCAAGCGGGGCCTCTACACCAGCTTCATCCAGATGTCGGCGGGCGCCGGGTTCCTGCTCTCGATCGTGGTGGTGCTGGTCTCGAAGGGCATGGTTTCCAAGGAGGTGTTCGAGGACTGGGGCTGGCGCATCCCGTTCGCCTTCTCGCTGGTGATCCTGGCGATCTCGCTCTACATCCGCCTGAAGCTCTCCGAAAGCCCCGTCTATGCCGAGATGAAGGCGCAGGGCAAAACCTCCAAGCACCCGCTGAAGGACGCGTTCTCGTCCTGGCCGCAGGCACGGCTGGTGCTGATCGCCCTGTTCGGCGTCGCCGCCGGCCATACGGTGATCTGGTACACCGCCCAGTTCTCGGTTCTGTATTTCCTGCGCGACACCATGCGGCTCGACGCCAGCCATGCCGAGATGATCATGGCGGTCTCGGTCGCCCTCGGCATGCCGCTGATGATCCTGATGGGCTGGGTCTCCGACAAGGTCGGGCGCAAGAAGGTGCTGCTGGCGGGCTATGGCCTCGCCGCGCTGCTGGTGTTCCCGCTGTTCCACGCGCTGGCCGGCGCCGCCAATCCGGCGATGTCCGAGGCGATGAAGCTGGCGCCGGTGACCGTCGCGTCGACCGACTGCCCGTACAGCGCCTTCGCCGAGAAGCAGACCGCCGAATGCGCCCGCGCCATGGCGTATCTGGCCAAGCGCGGCATCAGCTACGAGCGTGTGCCCGGCGTGCCGGGACAGGAAGTCGTGATCAGCTTCGGCGGCGTGAACATCCAGGGCTTCGACGAAGAGGCGCTGCTGGTCGCGATCACCGCCGCCGGATATCCGCAGCAGGCCGATCCGGAGCGCACCAACTATCCGCTGGTGATCGCCATCGTGCTGGCGCTGATTTTCCTGTCGGCGGTGGCTTACGGCCCGGTGGCGGCGATCCTCACCGAGCTTTTCCCGGCCAGGGTGCGCTATACCTCGCTGTCGGTGCCGTACCATTTCGGCACCGGCTGGTTCGGCGGCCTGCTGCCTTTCGTCTCCCAGTTCATCATCGTCTCGACGGGCGACGTCTATGCGGGCCTCTGGTACATGACCGCCGTAGTCGTCGTCGGCTTCCTCGTCGTGCTGCTGTTCCTGCCGGAGACGAAGGACCGCGACATCACGGCGTGATGTTCGGCTCCGGAGGCTTGCGCATGGGGCTGCGCCGGCCGCTGTACAGGTAGTAGACGACGATCCCGATCACCACCCAGGCGCCGAACCGGACGATTGTCGTGACGTCGAGGCTTGCGAACAGCACCATGCAGCCCAGGATGGCGAGCCCGCACACCAGCAGCGGCGCCGGGCAGCGAAACGGGCGCGGCCGGTTCGGCTGGGTGCCGCGCAGGATGACCACCGCCGCCGCCACGACGATGAAGGCGAGCAGCGTGCCCGCGTTCGACAGCTCGGTGATTTCCTCGATCGGGAACAGGCCGGCGAGCACGGCGATCACCGCGCCGGTCACCAGCGTCACCACGTGCGGCGTGCCGCGCGTGCCGTGGACGCGGGCGAACACCGGCGGCAGCAGGCCGTCGCGGGCCATGGCGAAGAAGATGCGGGTCTGGCCGTAGATCATCACCATGATCACCGTCGGCAGGGTGATGATGGCGCCGGCGGCGACCAGGTCGCCCGCGGTGCCGTAGCCCAGCGTGCGGACCAGATGGGCGAGCGGCTCGTCGCTGTGCATTACCTTCTCGAACGGCAGCGCGCCCACCGAGACGGCCGCCACCACCATGTAGATCAGCGTGCACACCAGCAGCGAGCCGATGATGCCGAGCGGCAGGTCGCGGTTCGGGTTCCGGGTTTCCTCGCCGGCCGTCGAGATGGCGTCGAAACCCAGATAGGCGAAGAAGATAAGGCTCGCCGCCGACAGCACGCCGCTGAAGCCATGGGGCAGGAACGGCGTATAGTTGACCGCGTCCACATGCGGTGCGGCGACGGCGACGAACACGGCCAGCGCCGCGAGCTTGATCACCACCAGAACGGCGTTGACCGCGGCGCTCTCGCGAGTGCCGGCCACCAGCAGCAGCGTCACCACGCAGGCGATGAATATCGCCGGCAGGTTGACGATGCCGCCGTCGAACCAGCCGGTGGTCAGCACCGGCGGCACCTCCCAGCCGGCGCCGTTCATCCAGCCGGTTACATAGCCCGACCAGCCCACCGAGACGGCGCTGGCGGCGATGGCATATTCCAAAATCAGGCACCAGCCGACCACCCAGGCGGCGAGCTCGCCCAGCGTGGCGTAGGTGTAGGTGTAGGCGCTGCCGGCGATCGGGATCATGGAAGCCAGTTCGGCGAAGGCGAGCGCCGCCATGGCGCAGACGAAACCGGCGATCACGAAGGACAGGATCAGTCCCGGCCCGGCGCGTTCGGCGCCGATGCCGGTCAGCACGAAGATGCCGGTGCCGACGATCGAGCCGACGCCGATCAGGGTCAGGTGGATGGGTCCCAGGCTGCGCTTCAGCGCCGAGCCGCCGCCCGGATCGCCCAGATGCTCGATCGGCTTGACCCGCCAGCGTCCCTCGGCCATGTGCGCTCCCCTCTCACGGACCCTCGTCCACCAGACGGTACCCTACGCCGAGCTCGGTAACGATCAGTTTCGGCTGGGTCGGATCGTCCCCCAGCTTCTGGCGCAGGTGGCCGATAAAGATGCGCAGGTAGTGGGAATCGTCGAGATGTGCCGGCCCCCAGACCTGCTGCAGCAGATATTGATGGGTCAGCACCCGTCCCGCATTGGCGGCGAGAAGGCGGAGCAGCTCGAATTCCTTGCGCGTCAGCTTCACCGGCACGCCGTTTGCCGACACCTGTCTCGACGCGAGGTCGATGGTCACAGGGCCCACGGCAATCACCGGCGCGGGCACCGCGTTGCGGGCCCGCAACGTCGCGCGGATGCGGGCCATGAACTCGCCGATACCGAACGGCTTGGTGACGTAGTCGTTGGCGCCCCGGTTCAGCGCCTCGATCTTGTCGCGCTCGCCGGCGCGCACCGACAACACGATGATCGGCATTTCCGAGCGGGCGCGGATGCGGCTCACCACCTCCTGGCCGTCCATGTCCGGCAACCCCAGGTCGACCACGGCAAGGTCCGCGCCCCCCGACAGCGCCAGCGCCACGCCGTCTGCGCCGCTCGCCGCCTCCAGCACGTCATAGCCGCCCTGGTCGAGGCTGATGCGCAGGAACCGCCGGATCTGCGGTTCGTCGTCGATGACGAGGACGCGGGCGACGGCCATCAGGCGGCATCCTCCTCGGCCGGCAGGTCGGGACCGGCGGTGACCGGAAGCCGCACCATGATCGCCGCGCCGATGCCGTCCGGCCCCGCCTCGGCGCGGATCGAGCCGCCATGGGCTTCGACGAAGCCGCGGCAGATGGCGAGGCCGAGTCCTGTTCCCGCCGGCTGCCGGTCGCCGGAGCGGACGCGGAAGAACATGTCGAACACCGCGTCGCGGTGCTCGGGCGGAATTCCCGGCCCCTGGTCGATCACCCGGACGACCACCTGCCCGTCCTCGCTGGCGGCGGTTACACGGATCGGCGCGCCCGCGGGCGAATACTTGGCGGCATTGTCGAGCAGATTGGCGAACACCTGCTCGATCAGCACGCCGTCGGCATAGAGCAGCGGCACGTCGTCGGCCAGGTCGATGACGACCGCGTGTCCCTCGAGTTGGGTCGCCGCCTTCTCCCTCGCGCGGCCGAGGATCTCATGCAGGTCGATCCAGTCGGCGCGCAGGCCGACCCCGCCATATCCCAGGCGGATCATGTCCAGCAGGTTCTGCACGAACCGGTTCAGCCGCTGGGCCTCCTCGTGGATGGTCGCCATCAGTTCGCCGCGGAACGCGGTCGTCAGCGTGGAGTCGTACTCCTGCAGCGTGGTGACCGAGCCGATGATCGACACCAGCGGTGTCCGCAGGTCGTGGGACACGGAGGACAGCAGCGCCTGACGCAGCGCCTCGGTCTCTGTCAGCAGCCGCTGGTCCTCGATGTCGCGCGCCAGGTTGGTGCGCTCGACAGCCAGCGCCGCCTGGTCGACCAGCGCCATCAGCAGCCTGCGCTGTTCGGTGGTGAACTGCGTCTCGCGGCCGGGAAACAAGACCCCGACGAGGCCCACGGACTTTTCGTGCATCGCCATGGGTACGAACAGCCAGTCGGAAGCAGGCAGCGTCTCCGAGGACCATCCCGCTGGCTTGCCGTGCTCCCAGGCCCAGTCGGCGGCCGCCCGGTTGGCGGACGTCAGCGTGTCCTCGGGCGGAAAGCCTGCCGCGATCTCAAGGCCGTTCGCGCCCGGCAGCAGGATCACCGACTGGCATTGCAGCGAGGTGGCGACGTGCGACACCACCGCCCAGGCGACATCGTCGATGCCCGTGGCGGCGGCGACCCTGCGGCTGAACTCGTAGAGGTTCTCCGTCCGCCGCGCGTTGATCCTCGTCGCTTCCGCCTTGCTGCGAAGCCGCGCGCCCAAATTGCTGACCAGTGCGGCGACCAGCAGGAAGAAGAAGATCGTCAGGGTGTCTTCCGGTTGTGAGATCGAAAAGGTGTGGAAGGGCACCGTGAAGAAGAAATTGTACGCCAGGAAGCTGATCACGCTGGCGTAGATCGACGGCCACAGCCCCAGCCGGATCGCGGTGATCAGCACGCCGGTGAGGAAGACGAGCGAGACGTTCGGCAACGGCAGCAGCGTGTCGACCACATAGGAGATGACCGTCGCGACGCCGACGATGGCGGTGGCTTCAATGAACGCCCGCGGCTCGAAGCGGCGCGGCGGCGTCGCCAGCAGTTGCGGTTCCTGGCTTTCGGTCCGGACCGTGGCGGCGACGATGGTCACGTCGTAGTCCGCGCCCGCGCCGAGCACGTCGTCCGTCACCGAGGACAGCAGCAGCCGCTTGAGCCGGAACCGGCGCGGCCGGCCGATGATGATGCGCTGCACGTTGCGCCTCGCGGCGTAGGCCAGCAGTTCCTCGGCGACGCGGGCATCGGACGGCAAGGTCACCGCCTCGGCGCCGAGCTGCTCCGCCAGCTGCATGTGGGCCACAAGCCGGTCCTTGGCGTCCTCGGGCAGCAGCTCGTCGCGGTGGGTCACCACATGCACCGCGATCCACGGCGCCTTCTGGCGGTCGGCCATGCGCTTGGCGGATCGGATCACGTTCTCCGACCCCGGGCTCTCGTCGACGCAGACCATGATGCGGTCCTGGGTGGGCCAGGGTCCGGGAATGGCATGGGCCGCCATGTAGGACAGCATCTGCTGGTCCACCCGCTCGGCGGCCGCGCGCAGGGCGAGCTCGCGCAGCGCCGTCAGGTTGCCTCGGGTGAAGAAGTGGTTCACCGCGCGGCTCGCCTGGTCGCGCAGGTAAACCTTGCCCTCACGCAGCCGCTGGATCAGGTCGTCGGGGGTCAGGTCGACCAGCTCGATCTCGTCGGCCAGCTCCAGCACCTTGTCGGGCAGCGTCTCGCGCACCCTTATGCGGGTGATGCGGGCGACGATGTCGTTGAGACTCTCCAGGTGCTGGATGTTGAGCGTGGTGTAGACGTCGATGCCTGCCGCCAGCAGCTCCTCCACATCCTGGAACCGCTTGCCGTGCCGGCTGCCGGGCACGTTGGTGTGGGCCAGCTCGTCGACCAGGGCCAGCTGCGGCTTGCGCGCCAGCAGGGCGTCGAGGTCCATCTCCGGCAGGGTCCGCTCGCGGTAGGCCATCTGCTTGCGCGGCACGGACTTCAGGCCATGGGTAAGCGCCTCGGTCTCCGAACGGCCGTGGCTCTCGACGATGCCGATCACCACGTCGACACCCTCGGCCTGTTTGCGCCTGGCGTCCTCGAGCATGGCGTAGGTCTTGCCCACGCCGGGCGCGGCGCCGAGGAAAATCTTCAGCCGCCCGCGGCCTTCCTGCGCCTGGTGCAGCAGGACGTCGGGTGAGGGACGATCCGGATCGGACTGACGCGTGCTCACGAGCCGATTCTAGTGGCCATGGCGTCCAGTTGTCGATTGAGGCGCAGAACGTTGACGCGCTCCTCGCCGATGAACCCGAGCAGCGGCCTCTCGGTGACTTTCCCGACGAGCGCGCGAATCTCCGCCTCCGGCAGGCCCCGCGCCGTCGCGACCCGCGCGGCCTGCGCCAGCGCGGCGGCCGGCGAAAGGTGCGGGTCGAGACCCGAGGCCGAGGCCGTCACCAGGTCGGCGGGCACCGGTCCGGCGAGGCCGTCGGCGCGCGCCCTGGCCACGTCGGCGGCGACGCGGTCCTTCAGCGCCTGCGACGTCGGGCCCAGGTTGGACCCCGATGACGCGGCCGCGTCGTCTCCCGCGCCCGCCGCCGAGGGCCGGCCGTGAAAGTACTCGGGCCGCGTGAAGGCCTGGCCGATCAGGTCCGAGCCGATAACCCGGCCGCCGTCCTCGATCAGGCTGCCATTGGCCTGCGACGGGAACGCGGCCTGGCCGATGCCCAGCACGGCCATGGGATAGATCAGCCCGAGCAGCACCGCGAACAGCAGCAGCAGGACCAGCGCGGGACGCAGCGCATTGCGAAGTTCGGACAGCATCTTGGCCTCCTTACGCCAGACCCAGGCCGCCGACGGCCAGGTCGATGAGCTTGATGCCGGCGAACGGCGCGATCAGTCCGCCCAGGCCATAGACGGCCAGGTTACGGGACAGCAGGGCGCCGGCGCCGAGCGGCCGGTAGCGGATGCCCCTCAGGGCGAGCGGCACCAACGCCGGAATGATCAGGGCGTTGAAGATGATCGCCGACAGGATGGCGCTCTCGGGCGAGTTCAGTCCCATGACGTTGAGCGCGCCGAGCGAGGGATAAAGCGCGACGAACATGGCCGGCAGGATGGCGAAGTATTTGGCTACGTCGTTGGAGATCGAGAACGTGGTCAGCGCGCCGCGGGTCATCAGCAGTTGCTTGCCGAGGCCGACCACCTCGATGAGCTTGGTCGGGTCGCTGTCCAGGTCGACCATGTTGCCGGCCTCGCGCGCCGGCTGGGTGCCGGTGTTCATGGCCACGCCCACATCGGCCTGCGCCAGCGCCGGTGCGTCGTTGGTGCCGTCGCCGCACATGGCGACGAGGCGCCCGCCCTGCTGCTCCCGGCGGATGAAGGCCAGCTTGTCCTCGGGCGTCGCCTGGGCGAGGAAATCGTCGACTCCCGCCTCGGCGGCGATGGACGCGGCCGTCAGGGGATTGTCGCCGGTGATCATGATGGTGCGGATGCCCATGCGGCGCAGCTCGGCGAAGCGCTCGCGGATGCCGGGCTTGATGATGTCCTTGAGATGGACCGCGCCCAGCAGACGGCCGCCGCGCACGACGGCGAGCGGCGTGCCGCCGGCACGGGCGATCTCGTCGGTGATGCGGCGGATCTCGTCGATCAGCGGCGAGCCGCTGAAGTTTGGCACGGTGTTCAGCACTGCGTCGACCGCACCCTTGCGGATCAGTATGCCGCCCGCCTCGATGCCCGACAGCCGGGTCTGCGCCGAGAACGGGATCGCGGTCGCGCCATCCGGCATGGCGAGATCGGCGATGCCGTGCCGGTCGCGGGCCAGAGCCAGGATCGAGCGGCCCTCGGGCGTCTCGTCGGCAAGGCTGGCGAGGCAGGCGACCTCGATCAGCTCGGCCACCGGCACGCCGGACAGCGGCCGGAATTCGGTGGCCTGACGGTCGCCGAGGGTGATGGTGCCCGTCTTGTCGAGCAGCAGCGTGTCCACGTCGCCCGCCGCCTCGACCGCCCGGCCCGACTTGGCCAGCACGTTGAACCGCACCAGCCGGTTCATGCCCGCGATGCCGATGGCCGACAGCAGCGCGGCGATGGTGGTCGGAATCAGGGTCACCAGCAGCGCGGCCAGGATCGCGACCGGGATCGCGCCGCCGGCATAGCCGGCGAATGCCGGGACCGTGGCGACGGCGATCAGGAAGATGATGGTCAGGCCGACGAGCAGGATGGTCAGCGCGATCTCGTTGGGCGTCTTCTGCCGCTCGGCGCCCTCGACCAGCGCGATCATCCGGTCGATGAAGCCGTGGCCTGGCCCGGCGGTCACCTTCACCTTGATGTAGTCCGAGATCACCCTCGTGCCGGCGGTCACCGCCGAGCGGTCGCCGCCCGCCTCGCGGATCACCGGCGCGGATTCGCCGGTGATGGCGGACTCGTTGACGCTCGCCACGCCCTCGATCACCTCGCCGTCGGCGGGGATCAGGTCGAAGGTTTCGACCAGCACCAGATCGCCGGATCTGAGCTCGTGGGCGGGGACGACGTCGACGGTGTCGCCGTCATCGCGCAGGCGCTTGGCGGTCAGGTCGGCCTTGGTGGCGCGAAGCGCCGCGGCCAGGGCCTTGCCGCGGCCCTCGGCCAGCGCCTCGGCGAAATTGCCCAACAGGACCGTCACCCACAGCCACAGAACCAGCTGGCCGTAGAACGCGCCCTGACCCGCCGGCGCGGCGGGCAGCAGCACCGTCAGCAGCAGCGCCGCCACGGCGGTTGTGAACATCACCGGGTTGCGGATCAGCGTGCGCGGATCGAGCTTGCGGAAGGCGTCCGAGATCGCCGGTCCCATGATCTCAGGCGCGAACAGCGACGGGGTCTGCGGTTTCTTGCTCATGTGAGGCCTCTAGAAGGTCTGGCCGGCGATCGTCGCCAGGTGGTCGGCGCCGGGGCCGAGGGCGAGGGCCGGCAGGAACGTCAGGCCGCCGACGATCAGCACGACGCCGGTCAGCAGGCCGACCCATAATGCGCCCGTGGTCGGGAACGAGCCGGCGGTCTCCGGCGTGTGTCGCTTCGCCGCCAGCGAGCCGGCGATGGCCAGCATGGGGATGATCACGAAGAACCGGCCCAGCCACATGGCGACGGCCAGCAGGCTGTCGTAGAACGGCGTGTTGACCGTCAGGCCGGCGAAGGCGCTGCCGTTGTTGCCGGCCGCCGAACTGAACGCGTAGAGAATCTCGCTGAAACCGTGCGGACCCTTGTTGAGGGGCCCGGCGAGCCCGGCGTCGGTGACCGACGCGGTCGCCGTGCCGCCCAGGATGACCAGCGGCAGGATGGCGATGGCCAGCACCGCCAGCTTGACCTCCCTGGCCTCGATCTTCTTGCCCGCATATTCGGGCGAGCGGCCCACCATCAGGCCCGCGACGAAGATCGCCAGGATGGCGAACAGCAGCATGCCGTAAAGGCCCGCGCCGACGCCGCCGATGATGATCTCGCCCAGTTCGATGTTGAACAGCGGCACCGCGCCGCCGATGGCGGTGAAGCTGTCATGCATGGCGTTGACCGCGCCGCAGGACGCGGCGGTGGTGATGGTGGCGAACAGGGCGCTGGCGGCGATACCGAACCGCACCTCCTTGCCTTCCATGTTGCCGCCGAGGGCATCCACGCCCAGCGCCTGGTGGATGGGGTTGCCTCCCGCTTCCGCCCAGTAGGCGATGGCGACCCCGGCGATGAACAGGATCAGCATGGACGTGAGGAGCGCCCAGCCCTGGCGCGTGTTGCCGACGGCCTTGCCGAAGGTCCAGGTCAGCCCCGCGCCGATGACGAAAATCGACAGCATCTCGATCAGGTTCGACAGCGCCGTCGGGTTCTCGAACGGATGCGACGAGTTGGCGTTGAAGAAGCCGCCGCCGTTGGTGCCCAGCATCTTGATCGCTTCCTGCGAGGCGACAGGTCCGAGCGCGATGGTCTGGCTTCCGCCTTCGAGGGTCGTGGCCGCCACGGCGCCGTCCAGCGTCTGCGGAACGCCCATGGCGACCAGCGCCACCGCGTAGACCAGGCAGACCGGCAGCAAGAGGTAAAGTGTGATGCGGGTCAGGTCCTCCCAGAAATTGCCGATGCCTGTCGCCTCGCGCCGCGCGAAGCCGCGGATGAAGGCGAAGGCGAGCGCGATGTCGGTGGCGGCCGACAGGAAGTTCTGCACGCCGAGTCCCAGCATCTGGGTCAGGTGACTCATGGTGGTTTCGCCGCCATAGGCCTGCCAGTTCGTGTTGGTGACGAAGCTCACCGCGGTGTTGAACGCCACGTGGTCGGTGACGCCCACGAATTCCCGCGGATTGAGCGGCAGCATGAATTGCAGCCGCTGGATGCCGTAGAGCAGCGCCACGCCGAGGGCGTTGAACGCCAGCATGGATATCCCGTAGCGGAGCCAGCCCTGTTCGGCCGCCGGGTCGATGCCGGCCGCGCGGTATAATCCGCGCTCGACCGGACCCAGCACCATGTGAAGGGGTGTGCGCCTGCCTTCGTAGAGCGCATGGAGCCAGCCGCCGACCGGTCCGGTCAGTGCCAGCAGGATCAGCGTGAAAACGATGATCAGCAACCATCCTTCGGGCGTCATCAGAACTTCTCCGGACGGACCAACACGGCGACGAGGTAGACGAGAAGGCCCAGGGCGACGAATCCCCCCAGCCACAGATCGACGGTCATGGTGACGGCCTCACGCGCGGTCGCAGAGGCGGATGTAAACAAGTGCGGCGACGACCAGCACGACGCCGATCGCGGCCCAGATGATGTCTTGCATGCTTGCCCCCTGTAGGGTTGTTGAACGGTCGGCATGCCCCCGCTCCGATGGCGCGGACACGTCGGCGGTCGACGAGGTTTGTGTGCGCAAGCTAGGTGGGCACCGCGTAAAAATTCGATGCCGACTTCTGTTGCCCGGCGCAAAGCCGGCTGGAGAAAACCGCCGCAACGCGCGGAGTCAGCTTGGAACCCTTCCAAACTGGCCGCGTTGCAACGGGTGTCCGCCCGGCGCGCTTGGTCCCGGGCTCACCTCCAGCATCGGGGATCGAACATGGCGAAATCACCTTCGAAAACGGCGTTGCGCGGCAAGGGCGACGAACTCCACCAGACCGCCGGGGGCGACCGGCCCGCGCTCACCACCAACCAGGGGATTCCGGTCTCGGACAACCAGAACTCCCTGAAGGTCGGGGCGCGGGGCCCGACCCTCCTCGAGGACTTCGTGCTGCGCGAGAAGATCATGCACTTCGACCACGAGCGCATCCCGGAGCGCATCGTGCACGCGCGCGGCTCGGCGGCACATGGCTACTTCGAGGTCTACAAGTCGCTGAGCAAGTTCACCAAGGCCGACTTCCTGCAGCGGCCCGGTGAGAAGACCAGGGTGTTCGTGCGGTTCTCCACCGTGGCGGGCGGCGCCGGCTCTGGCGACACGCCGCGCGACGTACGTGGCTTCGCGGTGAAGTTCTACACCAACGAGGGCAATTTCGACCTTGTCGGCAACAACATCCCGGTGTTCTTCATCCAGGACGCGATCAAGTTCCCCGACCTGATCCATTCGGTGAAGATGGAGCCCGACCGCGGCTTTCCCCAGGCCGCCTCGGCCCACGACACCTTCTGGGATTTCGTCTCGCTGATGCCCGAAAGCATCCACATGGTCACCTGGGCCATGTCCGACCGGGCGATCCCGCGTTCGCCGCGGTTCATGGAGGGCTTCGGCATCCACACCTTCCGCCTGGTCGACGCCAAGGGAAAGTCCACGTTCTGCAAGTTCCACTGGCGGCCGAAGCAGGGCATGCAGTCGCTGATCTGGAACGAGTCCGTCAAGATCTATGGCGCGGACTTCGACTATCACCGCCGCGACCTGTGGGAAGCCATCGAGCGCGGCGACTACCCGGAGTGGGAACTCGGCCTCCAGCTGTTCACCGAGGAAGAGGCGGAGGGCTTTGATTTCGACGTTCTCGATCCCACCAAGATCATCCCCGAGGAAGTGGTGCCGCTGACCATGGTCGGCCGCCTTGTTCTCGACCGGAACCCGGACAACTTCTTCGCCGAGACCGAGCAGGTCGCCTATTGCCCTGCCAACATCGTGCCCGGCATCGACTTCTCCAACGATCCGCTGCTGCAGGGCCGGTTGTTCTCGTACCTCGACACCCAGCTCAAGCGCCTGGGCGGCCCCAACTTCCACGAGATCCCGATCAACCGGCCGGTCTGCCCCATGCAGAACTTCCAGCGCGACGGTCACATGCGCCAGGCCGTGAATACCGGCCGGGTGAGCTACGAGCCGAACAGCCTGGCAGCCGACGGTCCCCGCGAGTGTCCACAGCGGGGATTCACGTCCTATGTGGCGCCCGAGGACGGCGGCAAGACCCGCATCCGGCCGGAATCCTTCGCGGACCATTATTCGCAGGCCCGGCAGTTCTACCGCAGCCAGACGGAAGTCGAGCAGGGCCACATTGCTTCGGCCTTCACCTTCGAGCTGTCCAAGGTGGAGACGCCCGCGATCCGCGAGCGGGTGCTCGGCCATCTGGTGCATGTGGATCCGGGCCTCGCGAAGCAGGTCGCCGACGGCCTCGGCATCAAGCCGCCCCGGCCCGCCGAGACCGCGGTGGCGCCGATCGACCTGCCGCCGTCGCCCCCGCTCAGCATTATCGGCAAGGCGCCCAGGACCATCTCGGGCCGCACCATCGCCTGCCTGGTCACCGACGACACCGACCCGGCCCTCGTGGCCTCGCTGCGCAAGGCGGTAGAGGACGAGGGCGGCCGGCTGATGGTGATCGCGCCCAAGGTCGGCGGACCGCACGACGCGCAGGGCCAGCTCGCCGGATCGCCTTCGGTCCTGTTCGACGCGGTGGCGCTGCTGGCCGGCGGCAAGGGCACCGACCAGTTGGCGAACGATCCCGACGCGCGGGACTTCGTCGCCGATGCGTGGCGGCACCTGAAGGTGATCGGCCATGTGCTCGAGAGCGCGCCGCTGCTCGCCGCCGCAGGCCTCGCGCCCGGCGCGGACGAGGGCGTTGTGGCGCTCGGCGGTCGAAACGGCGTCAAGCCCTTCGTGGAGGCGGCGAAGTCGCTGCGCGTCTGGCCGCGCGAGGCGGCACTCGCCGGGTGATCCTCGTGTCGACTCTTTGCTCCCCGGCCCCTATGTGTTTACGATTGGAGTTGCCGTAGTCGAGGGGGCAGGGGTCGTTGGGAGGGTCCAGTCGACGCATTATTCCGCCGTTCGCGGCGAGCCTGAACGCAAGGGTGCTGCTGCTGACGGTGGCGATCTTCGTCGCCACCGCCGGCGCGGCGTTCCTGGCGTTCGACTACCTGGTGGACCGTGCGGTGGTGAGGCTCGGCACCCTGTTCGCCGAGAAGCAGGTGCAGTTCGATCGGTATCGCGGCCTCGAGACCCTGTTCCGGGAAGCGTCGCTGGCCGAGACCCTGGCCCGCTCGCCCGCGATCATCGAGTGGGCCAACAACGAGGACGACGCGGCCAGCAGGCAGCGCGGCCTCGCCGAGCTGGAGCATTATCGCCTCGCCTTCAAGGACCACAGCTATTTCTTCGTCATCGGCAAGTCCGGGAATTACTATTTCAACGATCGGGACAACGCCTATGACGGCAGGCAGCTGCGCTATACGCTGAGCCCGGACAATTCGCGCGACGGCTGGTATTACAAGACCATCGCCTCGGGCGCGGACTGCCAGCTCAACGTGGATCACGACGACAATCTGCGCGTCACCAAGGTCTGGGTGAACTGTCCTGTCCGCGACGGCGACACGACGGTGGGGATGATCGGCACCGGCATCGACCTCACCGACTTCATCCGCGAGGTGGTCGACTTCCCGCAAAAGGGCATCGACAGCGTCTTCGTCGACCGGAGCGGCGCCATCCAGGCGCACCGCGACCCGCGCATGGTCGATTTCCACAGCCTCACCAAGGACGCCAAGTCGAAGAAGACCATCTTCCGCCTGCTCGACCGTGAGGACGACCGGCGGGCGCTCGCATCCATGATGGAGCGCGTCGCCGGAGAGAAGAACCTGGTGGAATCGCGCTTCGTCCAGATCGAAGGCCACCGGGTGCTGGCCGGCGTCGGCTATCTGGACCGGATCGGCTGGTTCAACGTGACCCTGATGGACGTCGACATGCTGATCGAGCGGCAGCTGTTCAATCCGATCGCCGGAGCGCTGACTGTCGCCATGGGCGCGGCGACGCTGCTGATCACGCTGCTGTTCCGCCGCGTGGTGCTGGGGCGGATAGAGCGGCTGGAAAGGTCGGTGCGCCGGGTCAAGGAGGGCGATTTCGCCGTCGATCCGGTCGACGGCTCCAGCGACGAGATCGGCCGGTTGTCGCGCGTCTTCGCCGAGATGGCGCGGACGGTGGGTGACAATACCAGGCTGCTGGAGCAGCGCGTGGCCGAACGTACCGAGGCGCTGGAGCGTCTCGCCCATGTGGATCCCCTGACCGAGGTGTTCAACCGGCGCGGTTTCGTCCAGGCGGCGGAGCAGGAGCGCAACCGGGCGGCGCGACATGGCCACGTCCTCGGGCTGCTGCTGATCGACATCGACATGTTCAAGAGCGTCAATGACGGCTACGGCCATCATGGCGGAGACCAGGTGCTGATCGAGGTGGCGCACCGCCTGCGGCAACAGCAGCGCAACTACGACGTGGCCGCGCGCTGGGGCGGCGACGAGTTCGTCGTGCTGCTGGCCGAGGCGGGGCCCGACATGCTGGCAGCGGTGGCGCAGAAGGTGGCGGACTCGCTCAGCGCAACGCCGGTCGCGCTCGAGGACGGGCGCTCGGTCGAGGTCACGGCCAGCATCGGCGCCTGCCTCGCGGGAACCGACGAGCCTGTCGACCGGATCATCGCCCGGGTCGACGCGGCGCTCTACGTCGCCAAGGCCGCCGGCCGCAACCGCGTGATCATCATGGACCCGACCTAGTCGCGGGCTTGGGGCTTTTCCGGGGTGGACCGGCCGTCTATGATCGCGGCTTCAGACGAAGTCAGCCACGGGAGCCACACCAATGGACGAACCCGCGTCGCCTGCGCCCGAAGTCCTCACACTCCAGTCCGGCAAGCCCCGGCCGATCAGCAGACTCCAGAAGTGGATCTACTCGGTGCTGGCGGTGATCGGCATCGTCCTGATTGCCCTGACATTCTACCTGATGGACTCGACGCTGCCGGGCTTCGTCATCGGGGGTATGGCCGGCGCGGGCGGATCGCTCCTGGCGGTGAGCTTCATGATGCTGTTCCACCGGCCTGACCGTTAGGGGATCACGCCGCCGCGGCGTTCGCGGCGCCGGCATAGGGACCCGGCGCTGGACGCGCCGCCATCGCCGCCCAGCGGCCCCAGCGCAGCACCAGCAGGGTCAGCAGGGTCGTCGGGCCGAGGACCTTGATGCCGAGCTCCACCAGCTGGTCGGAATCCGCCAGGCTGCGCACATTGATCATGTATTCCTCGCTGCCCTCCATGCTGCCCCAGAACACGACGATGGCCAGCGCCAGCATCACGTAGGAGAAGAACAGCGACACCCGGCTGCGGCGCGGGAACAGCTTGCCGTCCACGTTGGTGATGTCGTCGCCCGACATCAGGATGTCCCAGACGATGGCGACGAACACGATCGCGGCGGCGGCGAGAACGCCGGACTCGGCCGTGCCGCGCAGCCATTCGTAGACAACGCCGTCGAGGAACTGGAGCAGCAGCATGCCCAGATTCATCAGCAGCAGGAGCAGCAGCGGGCGGCGCACGTCGATCTGCCAGCGCCGCCGCCACGCCCAGGCCAGGGCGGCGAAGGTGCCGACGAACACGCAGAAGAACAGGTTGGACGTGAAGCCGCCGGAAAACATCAGGTTGTTGCCGAAGCCCGGTGCCCAGATGAAGCAGAAATACAGACCCAGGACGACGGCGAACAGCAGCGGCGCCATCATCCACGCCAGTCTCGGCCGGCGCCCGCAGGCGACAAGCGCGCCGCCGGCGGCGACGGTCGTGATTGCCGCCGCCAGCGGCAGCCACGGGTCGTGCCCCTTGAACACGATGAAATAAGTCGGCAGGAAATAGGCCAGCACCGCCAGCGCCAGCAGCGCCCAGGGGAAGCTGATCGGCCACTGTCCCTCGAAGCGGGCGGCCCGCAGGATGGCCCATAGCGCCCCGGCGGCCAGCGCTCCCGGAATGAGCGAGAGGATCACGCCGTCGCCCGCGACCCGCATGGTCTCGGCGCCCATGAACAGGGCGGCCAGGGCGTTGAGCACGAACAGCAGGGGCATGCTGCGCTCGAGTCGGATGCTGCGGGTCGAGGCGCGCAGCACCTCGTCGCTGATCTCGGCCCAGTCGGTGCCGGACAGCAGGAACACGAACACCAGCGGCACCCTGAGCGCATAGAGCAGCTCTGAAAAGGCTGCCGGGCTCAGGGCGAATGCCAGGGCGATGGGCGCGATGCCGGCGACGATCAGCAGGATCAGCACCCACATGCGGCGCCGCTCGGGACTGTAGCGCGCCCGATAGAGAGCGGGCAGCGACGCGGCGAGCACGCACCACAGGAACACCAGGAAAAGCATCAGCCAGGCGTCCCCCGGCGAGTCGGTGAAGGTCGGCACGCCCACCAGGAACACCAGCGTCAGCACCCCGATCACCAGCGCACGGCCCAGCCGGTGCGCGCCGACGATGCCGACGGTCAGCAACACGAGGCCCGAGAACGCGCACAGATAGGCGACCGCGTAGCTCACCGCCGGAACGGTGAGGTCGCGCGCCATGTGGACGGTCAGCAGCCCGCCGTCATCGGTCCCCACCTCGAAGCGGGGGCGCACCACGTCGAGGGTGGGCAGGTCCATCCGCGACGTGACGATGGCGATGACGGCCGCGATGATCTCGGCGAACACCAGGCCGGTGATCGCCCGCAGCCGCAAATCCATGTCGCGGAACGAGATCATGCGGTGGACGATGGGAAGGACGTCTTCCTTCTCGTCCTCCGGCGGCTGCTGGAATCCCTGCAGCACCGCCGACAGGCGCGTCGCCATCCTGCGCAGTCCCTGGATCACGAGGCTGGCCCCTCTTCGGCACACCGACGCGGTTTCGCCGATTGAACGCCGATTCGTCGGCATCGGCAACGGCGAGACGCGGAACAGTCCCCGCCGATCCGCGTTTGCCGGAGGTGGACTTATACCGGGAGATCGACGGATGGCGGACGCGCCCAAGGTGCTGGTGCTCTACCACAGCATGTACGGACACATCGAGACCATGGCAAAGGCCGTCGCCGCCGGCGTGGCCGAGGCCGGTGGACGGCCGACAATCGGCCGGGTGCCCGAGCTGATGTCGGCGGAGCAGCTCAAGAAGGCGGGCGCGAAGACCGACCTGGCAGGCGATCTAGTCAAGCCCGACCAGTTGCCGGGTTTCGACGCCATCGTCATCGGCACGCCGACCCGTTTCGGGAACATGAGTGCCCAGATGCGCAACTTCCTCGACCAGTGCGGCGGCCTTTGGCAGAAGGGCGCGCTGGTCGGCAAGCCGGGCAGCGTGTTCACCTCCAGCAACACCCAGCACGGCGGTCAGGAAACCACCATCATCACGGTGCAGATCACGCTGCTGCATCTGGGAATGGTGATCGTGGGCCTGCCCTACAGTTACGAGGGCCAGATGACCATGGCGGAAATCTCGGGCGGCACGCCCTACGGCGCCTCCACCATCGCCGGCTCCAATGGCGGGCGCATGCCGATCGACAACGAGCTGGGCGGCGCCCGTTTCCAGGGACGCCACGTCACCGACATCGCCCGCCGCCTGGCGGCCTAGGACGCGCCGTGTCCGACCTCGTCGGCATCGATCCGTTCGTGACCCATGTCGCGCTGGGCGAGATGGCGGTCCGCATGGGCCTCGCGGTGGTCATGGGCGCGGTGATCGGCTTCGAGCGGGAATATCGCAACCGTCCGGCCGGACTGCGCACCCACATGCTGGTCGCGCTGGCGGCCAGCACCTTCATGATCGTCGCGCTGGAAGTGTTCCATATGGCCCAGGGGCTTTCGGACCGGGTGTCCATCGATCTCCTCCGTGTCATCGAGGCGGTCACGGCGGGTGTGGCGTTCCTGGCCGCCGGCACCATCATCACCTCGGGCAACCGGGTCGCCGGACTCACCACGGGCGCGTCGCTCTGGCTCGCCGGCGCGGTGGGACTTGCCTGTGGCATCGGCTACTATGTGGTCGCGGGGCTGGCGACGGCGCTGGCCCTGATCATCCTGGTGATACTGCGCGTGATCGAGAAGGTCATGCCCACCGACCAGACGCGGCCCGGGGAAAGCGACAAGCACGCCCGGTCACGCGACGGCGCCGGAGACAATGGCGCCGAGGCCCGATCTGCACGCGGCGGCACGGCCGCCGACAAACAAGGAGAAGCGACATGAAAATCTGGAACGGCATCCTGGGCGGCGCCGGTATGGCCCTGCTGATCGTGGGCGCCGCGTCGGCGGGACAGGCGACGGTCGAGCTCAAGGACCAGAAGGGCGCCCCGGTCGGCACCATCACCCTGACCAGCGGCGAGGCGGGCATGACGCTCAGCGGCAAGTTCACCGGCCTGCCGCCGGGCCCGCACGGCTTCCATATCCACGAAAAGGGGGTCTGTGCGGGCGATTTCTCGAGTGCAGGCGGTCACTTCAACCCCGGCCACGCCAAGCACGGCATCTTGGCCGACGCCGGCCGGCACGCGGGCGACCTGCCGAACCTGGACGTGCCTGAATCCGGCTCGCTCAATATCGACCTCTTCCTGAACGACGTGTCGCTGTCGCCGGACGCGCCCGGCAACCTGGCCGACGCGGACGGTTCGTCCTTCGTGATCCACGCCGGGCCCGACGACTACAAGAGCGATCCGTCCGGCAATTCAGGCGGCCGCATCGCCTGCGGCGTGGTGGAGATGTCTTCGGTAAAGGCCGAGATCAACTAGTCTGGGGCAGGCGGCCCTTCATCTGAAGGGCCGCCTGTTCCGACCGCGTCGCTAGTGCGCACGCTGTTCGTTCCGCTTCCGCGTCTCCGCCGCCTTCTTGGCCGAGGCGGAGCGCTCCGCGGCTGAGCGCGAGGCCGATGCCGCACCGCCCTTTCGGCCACCTTTTTCAGCCGCGGCGTTGGTGTCCTTCTTGCCTCGCCCCGAGCCGCTCTTGTTGCCGCCGCCGCTGTCCTTGTTGACCGTTGCCCAGGCGCGCCGCTCGGCCTCTTCATGGCTGACGCCGCGCTTCTCGTAACCTTCCTCGATGTGTTCGGCCTTGCGCTTCTGCTTGTCCGTATAGGCCGATTTGTCGCCGCGTGGCATGACGCCTCTCCTTCCAGTCGCTGATCCCCGAACAACACCCGAGAGCCGTCGCCGTTCCGTCGGGCACAGAAGCCGCGCTTCGGCGTTACTGCGCTGGTTGGGGCTACGAGGAGCAACGGCATGGCAAAGAAGAGCGGTGGTTTCGACCGGTTCGCCAACAGGATCGCCGACGCGGCCGGCCAGCCGGCGGTGTTCGCCCTTGCGTGCGGCATCATCGTCGCGTGGGCCGCTTCCGGGCCCTTGTTCGGCTTCGGCGACACCTGGCAGCTGGTGATCAACACCGGCACGACCATCATCACCTTCCTGATGGTGTTCGTGATCCAGAACACCCAGAACCGCGAGGCGAAGGCGACCCAGATCAAGCTGGACGAACTGATCCGCGCCACCGAGGAGGCCCATAACGCGCTGCTCGATCTCGAGGACCTCAGCGAGAGGGACATCCTCGAGATCAGGAAGCGCTACGTGGCCCTCGTCCGCAAGGCGCACGAGGAAGAAGAACGCGAAATAGGCGAGGCGCGGGACGCCGGCGCCGGCTAACGCAAAGGCATCGAGCATGCCCGGATGCCTAGCTCGTCATGAGTCCGCCGCCATTGGGGTGCAGCACCTGGCCGGTCATGTAGCTGGAATCATCGCAGGCGAGGAACAGGTGACATGGCGCCACTTCGTTGGGCTCGCCCGGCCGGCCCATGGGCGTGTCGCCTCCGAACTCGGCAACGTGCTCCCCATCGAAACTGGCGGGGATCAGCGGCGTCCATATGGGACCAGGCGCCACGCCGTTCACCCGGATGCCCCGGTCGGACAGCGACTTGGCCAGTGACCGGGTGAACGAAACCACCGCGCCGCGCGTTGCCGCGTAGTCCATCAGGTGATCGCTGCCGCGATAGGCGGTGACGGAGGCGGTATTGACGATCGCGCCGCCACTCTTCAGGTGATCGAGCGCGGCCTGGGCCATGAAGAAGTAGCCGAAGACGTTGGTCCGGAAGGTGCGCTCGATCTGCTCGGGCGGAATATCGCGCAGGTCGTCCTGCTCGTGCTGTTCCGCGGCGTTGTTGACCAGAATATCGAGACGTCCGAACCGCTCGACGACCTGATTCACCACATGTGCGCAGAAGGCGGGATCACCCACGTCTCCTTCCACGGGAAAGCACTCGCTGCCCTCGGCCTCGACGATGTCCTGTGTTGCGCGGGCATCCTCGGTTTCCTCCAGGTAGACGAAGGCGATCCGGGCGCCTTCGCGGGCGAAAAGCGCGCAGACCGCCCGGCCGATGCCGCTGTCACCGCCGGTGACCAGCGCCACCTTGCCTTGAAGTCTGCCCGATCCCGGGAAGCGCGGTTCATAGCGGGGGCGAGGCCGCATTTTCCGCTCGCTGCCGGGCTGGTGGTCCTGGTGCTGGGCAGGCTTCGTGCCGGACTGGTCGGCCATGCTTTCCTCCTGGACGGCTGTCAGTCGATCAACCGGGAGGAAAGCGGTTTGTTCCTCAAGCGGCCAGGTAGTGGATGCTGAACAGCGACTTGCGGTCCTTCCAGCTGCGCATCACGCGGAACCCGGCGCCTTCGGCCATGAGCACGAATTCGGGTACCGAGTACTTGTAGGAGTTCTCGGTATGGATGGTTTCGTGCCGCGCCATGGAGAATTCGCGGCCGGCCACCGTGAAGCTCTGGTCGGCGGTGGAGCGCAGATGCATCTCGATGCGGCCCTCGCCCTCGTCGTAATAGGCCATGTGCCGGAACTTCGACGGATCGATGGTACCGCCCAGCTCGCGGTTGATCCGCCGCAGCAGGTTCAGGTTGAACTCGGCGGTGACGCCCTCGTCGTCGTTGTAGGCGGGCTCGAGGATGTCGCGCCCCTTGCGCAGGTCGACACCGACCAGGAAGCCGTCGCCCGGCGCGAGCAGCCCGCGCACGTCCGCCAGGAACTTCCCCGCCCGGCGCCGCTCCATGTTGCCGATGGTCGAGCCCGGGAAGAAGGCGAGGGTCTTGCGGCCGCGATTTGCCTCGGGCGGCAGTTCCAGGGACCTGCTGAAGTCGGCGCAGATGCCGCCCACGGTCAGGTCGGCGTAGTCGCGCGCCAGGTCGTCGAGAGCCTGTTCCAGCGCCGTGCGGCTGATGTCGATGGCCACATAGGCGCTCGGGCTGGCCAGCGCGTCAAGCAACCGCCTGATCTTGGCGTCCGAGCCGCTGCCGAACTCGACCACCGTCACCTCCCGGCCGGCGATGTCGGCGATGTCGGGGCCGATTTCCGAGAGCAGCTTCAACTCGGTGCGGGTCACGTAATATTCCGGCGTGGCGCAGATGCGCTCGAACAGCGCCGATCCCTTCGCGTCATAGAAGTACTTCGGCGGAATCTGCTTCTGCGGCCGTGAAAGGCCTTCCAGCACGTCCGCCCTGAAGTCGTCCTTGGGCGGATGCCGGTCGATCAGGAAGGCGGCGGAGCCGCTGGGCGCGGAGGATGCATGGTCCGTCGCGGCGACATCGAATACCGTCTTTTCCATGATCATGCGTCCTTGGCCAGCCGGATCCCCGAGAACTGCCAGCGGGCATCGGGAGGGAAGAAATTGCGGTAGGTGGCGCGCACATGGCCTGCGGGCGTCGCACAGCTCCCGCCGCGCAGCACCATCTGGTTGCTCATGAACTTGCCGTTGTATTCGCCGATCGCCCCTTCAGCCGCCCGGAAGCGCGGATAGGGCGCATAGGCGCTCATGGTCCATTCCCAGACGTCGCCGAACAGCTGGCCGCCACCCGCGCGAGGCTCGAGGGAGGCGAGGTCGAGGAACCGGCCCCCGCCCGGCAGGCCGCGCGCGGCCGTCTCCCATTCCTGCTCGGTCGGAAGCCGGTGCCCGGCCCAGGCGGCATAGGCGGCGGCCTCGTAATAGCTGACGTGGCAGACCGGATCGGCCGGATCGACCAGCTCGCGGCCGTGCAGGGTGTAGCGGGTCCAGCCGCCGCCGCGCCGTTCCCAGTAGAGCGGCGCCTGCCAGCCGCGCTCGCCCACCGCCGTCCAGCCCTCGGCTAGCCACAGCGCCGGATCGCGGTAGCCGCCCGCGTTCATGAAAGCCAGATATTCGCCGTTGGTCACCGGCCGCGACGCCAGCGCGAACGGCTCCAGGTGGTGCCGGTGGTGCGGCCCCTCATTGTCGAAACTGAATCCGCTGCCTTCGTGGCCGATCTCGCGCAGGCCGCCCGGGAAGGGCTGCCAGGCGAGCGGCGCAGCCTCGGCGCCGGAACGCTGCCGCGCGCCATAGGGCGCCGGGTCCAGCGGGTTGAGCGACAGGACATGTTTGATGTCGGTGACCATCAGTTCCTGATGTTGCTGCTCGTGGTTCAGCCCCAGCTCGATGAGCGGCGCGAGCGAGGTCTCACCGAGAAGCGGCGCCATGGCCGCATCCACATGCGCCCGGTAGTCCAGGACCTCGTCCACCGTCGGCCGTGACAGCAGTCCGCGCTGGGGCCGGGGAAAGGGCGAGCCGATCTGTTGGTAGTAGGAGTTGAACAGATGGTCGTACGCCTCGTTCAGCGGCCGATAGCCGGGCAGGTTCGGCTTGATCAGGAACGTCTCGAAGAACCAGGTTGTGTGCGCCAGGTGCCACTTGGTGGGACTGGTGTCAGGCATGCTCTGGATCACCTGATCCTCGGGCGCGAGCGGCGCGGCGAGCGCGACGGTGGTGCCGCGGACCTGCGCGTAGTCCTCGCCCGCGTGACGCGGCTTTTCCGTGGGCGTCTGGATGGCTGGCGCCGTGGGTGGCTGGGCGGTCACGGGAGTTCCCCTCGATATCCGAAACCGGCGCGGCTCCGGTGGATAATGAGCAAACGTCTTGGGGCCGCCACAGGTTCCCCCCAAGAACGGCCATACTTGCCCCTACTTGTTGCCTCATATGGACGCCGTCGCGCCGGGAACAAGGGTTTATGTGGCGTCGTTCCGTCGTAACAGGATACCGGCGTCCGCCCGCGGCCGCCACCACTCGAGGGAGGGGCACCATCAACGAGTCCGCTGTCAGCCACGCCGCTCGCGACGATGCCGGCGGCCGTCCGGTCTATATCGTCGACGGCGCACGGACGCCGTTCCTCAAGGTGCGCGGCGGACCCGGACCGTTCACGCCCGTCGACCTGGCCGTCCAGTGCGGGCGTCCGCTGATCGATCGTCAGGAGATTGCGCGCGACGCCTTCGACGCGGTGATCCTCGGCTGCGTCAACGCTATCGCCGACGAGATGAACCCGGCGCGCGTCGCGGCGCTGCGGCTCGGCCTCGGCCCTTCGACCGTCGCCTGGACGGCGCAGATCAACTGCGGTTCGGGCATGCTGTCGATCGACGCCGCCTATCGCGCGATCCGGGGCCGACAGGCGGACTTGGTGCTCGCGGGCGGCGCCGAATCGCTGAGCCACGCACCGCTGGTGTTCCGTCGCGCTGCGGCAGGCTGGTTCGGATCGCTGATGACGGCTCGAGGGCCGCTGGCGCGGGCCAAGGCGCTGCTGGGATTTCGACCCCGCTTTCTCAGGCCGGTCGTCGGCCTCGAACGAGGCCTGACCGATCCGGTGGTTGAACTGAACATGGGCCAGACCGCCGAGATCACCGCCCATCTGTTCCGGGTCTCCCGCGAGGCGTCCGACGCCTACGCGGCCGAAAGCCACCGCCGGCTGGCGCTGGCCCAGGCCAGTGGCTGGCTCGCCGGCGAGGTGGAGCCGGCGGTGACCCGCGGCGGGCAGGTGTTGGACATCGATGACGGCGTGCGCCCCGACAGCACGCCCGAGCGCCTGGCTGCGCTCCAGCCTGCATTCGAGCCGCCGTGGGGCAAGGTGACGGCGGGCAACGCGTCGCAGATCACCGACGGCGCCTGCTGGGTGATCCTCGCCTCCGAGGAGGCGCTGGAGCGGCACCGGCTGCGGCCACGCGCCGTGATCGTCGACAGCCAGTGGTCGGCGCTCGATCCGTCGATCATGGGTCTGGGGCCGACCCTCTGCGCTACGGAAATCCTCAAGCGCCGGAACATGAATATGGACGGCATCGATCTTTGGGAGCTGAACGAGGCGTTCGCCGCCCAGGTGCTGTCCTGCCTCGCAGCCTGGGCCGATGCCGACTACTGCGAGACCGTGCTGGGGCTCGACGGCCCGCTCGGCCTGATCGGGCGCGACCGGCTCAACCCGGACGGCGGAGCCATCAGCCTCGGCCATCCGGTCGGCGCCAGCGGCAACCGCATCGTGCTGCATCTGGTGAACGCGCTTCACCGCATGGAACTGAACCGCGGCATCGCCACGGAATGCATCGGCGGCGGCCAGGGCGGCGCCATGCTGATCGAAAGGATTTGAGCATGCGGCCGCTGTCGCGAAACGTGCTGGCCGCGCTGGAGCCGCGGGAGATCGAGCTGGGGCTGGACCCGGCGGCGAGCACGGCGCTGCGCCACTGGCGCTGGGGCGTCGATGCGCACGGGGTATTGTGGCTGCTGTTCGACCGGATGGGCGCGGCGGTCAACACCATCGACGAGGAGGTGCTGAACGAACTGGCGGAAATCCTGCGCCGTCAGCTGCCGGAGGCGCCGTCGGCGGTGGTGATACGCTCGGCCAAGCGGGCCGGCTTCTGCGCTGGCGCCGATGTCGGCCGGTTCAGCGGTCAGGTCGACGCGGCCGAGGCCGAGAAGGTGCTGCTGCGCAGCCATCTGGTGCTCGACGCCATCGCCGAGCTGGCTATTCCCACGGTCGCGGTCATCCACGGCCACTGCCTGGGCGCGGGGTTGGAACTGGCTCTCGCTTGCCGGCACCGGATCGCTGTCGACGGTGCGTCGCTGGGCTTTCCCGAAATCCTGCTGGGGCTCCATCCCGGTCTCGGCGGCACCGTCCGCTCGCTTGCCCTGCTGCCGCCGATCGAGGCGATGGCCATGATGCTCACCGGCAAGCCGGTCGACGCGCGCCGAGCCCGCGCCCTCGGCCTGGTCGACGCGGTGACGCAGGAGCGGCACGTCGCGGCGGCGGTGCGCGCCGCCGTCGCCGGCGACATCGCCCGGCCGGCGCCGTCGTGGCGCGCCCGCATCGAACGGCTGCCGGCGCTGCGCGGCTTCCTCGCCGGCCGCATGCGGGCGAAGGCACGCAAACGGGCGCCCGAGGCCCACTATCCGGCGCCCTATGCGCTGATCGACCTGTGGGAACAGTTCGGCGATCGCCCCGGCGCCCTGCGCAACGAGGAAATCCGCAGTTTCGCGTCGCTGCTGGCGGGCCGCACCGCCCAGAACCTGATCCGGGTTTTCTCGCTTCGCGAGGCGCTGCGCAGGATGGGCGAGACGGGCAAATCTCTCGCCCACGTCCATGTGATCGGCGCCGGCGCCATGGGCGGCGACATCGCCGCCTGGTGTGCCATGAAGGGCCTGCGCGTGACCCTGTCCGACCATCGGCCCGAGGCGCTGGGCGCGGCCATGCGGCGCGCGGCCGAGTTCTACAGGGCGCGGCGCCTCGCCGGCGCCGAAACCCGCGATGCGCTCGACCGGCTGGCGCCCGATCCGCATGGCTACGGTATCGGCCGGGCCGATCTCGTCATCGAGGCGGTGCCCGAGAGGCTGGAGGTCAAGAAGACGGTCTACGAGAGCGTCGAGCCGCGGATGAAGCCCTCGGCCCTGCTCGCCACCAACTCCTCCAGCATCCCGCTCCGTGACCTGGCCGAGGACCTGCGCAATCCGGGCCGGCTGGTCGGCCTGCATTTCTTCAATCCGGTAGGGCGGATGGAGCTGGTCGAGGTGGTCGCGCACGAGGAGATTTTCGACGTCACCTTCAGCCGCGCCCGAGCCTTCGTGCGCCAGATCGACAAGCTGCCCGCGCCCGTCGCCAGTGGGCCCGGCTTCCTGGTGAACAGGGTGCTGATGCCCTACATGGCCGAGGCGCTGGCCATGGTCGTCGAAGGCGTGCCGGCGCCGACCGTCGATGCTGCCGCCGAGGCATTCGGCATGCCGCTCGGCCCGATCGAACTGGCCGACCGCGTCGGGCTCGACGTGTGTCTCGCCGTGGCCGACCTTCTCGGCGACAGGGTGCGGGCACCCGGTCTCGATCGCCTGCGCGACAAGGTCGGGCGCGGCGACCTGGGCATGAAGACCGGCAGGGGATTCTATGCCTGGAAGGGCGGCAGGCCGCGCAAGGGCCGCGCCGGAACGCCGCCCGCCGACAGCACCGACCGGCTCATCCTGCCCCTGCTCGACGAATGCGTGGCCTGCCTGCGCGAGGGCGTCGTGGCCGAGGAAAACACGCTCGACGCCGCCCTGATCTTCGGCGCCGGCTTCGCGCCGTTCACGGGCGGGCCGATGCACTATGCCCGGAGCCAGGGCATCGAGGACATCGTCCGCAAGTTGATGGAGTTGTCCCGCCGCCACGGCCCCCGCTTCGACCCGGACGAGGGATGGATGTCGCTGAGCGCATAGTGCCTTGCCGATCAGAACAGACTAGTTATTTAACTAGTCAGTCAAAGATGGGACTAGAACGATGGCTATTTGGCAGGTACAGGACGCAAAGGCGCGTTTCAGCGAGTTCCTCGATGCGAGTTTGAAAGACGGGCCACAGATCGTCACTCGGCGAGGAGTGGAAGCCGCCGTGCTGTTGCCGATCGACGAATGGCGTCGGCTCGAGGCGGGTAGCCGTCCAACGTTGAAGAATCTTTTGCTGTCCCGCGACGGGCCTCGGGATCTGCTCGTGCCCGAACGCGGGCAGGTGTCCAGCCGTCAGCTGCCGCTGGACTGAAGGGTGTATCTCGTCGACACGAACGTCGTTTCCGAACTGCGTCGGACCAGACCGCATGGCGGCGTGCTGGCGTGGTTCGACGGTGTGACGGATGCGCAGCTTCATCTCTCGGCCGTCACGCTTGGCGAGCTCCAGGCCGGTGCCGAGATGACCCGCCGACAGGATCGCGACAAGGCGGACAGCATCGAACGTTGGATCGACCGGCTGGAGGGTGCGTGGAACGTGTTGCCGGTGGACGGGCGGACTTTCAGGCTTTGGGCGTGTCTTTTCCGGGGTAAGGCGACGATCGAGGACGGGCTCATCGCGGCGACGGCAACGCAGCACAACCTCACGGTCGTGACGTGCAATCTCAAGGACTTCGAGCCACTCGGCATTGCCACGGTCGACCCTTTCGCCCCTTGATCCCCAGGAACCATGGCCGCACCCATACGTTGAGCGGGCATGAACCAGGAACCGAAAAACCTCAATCTGCACCCCGAGGATCCGCCCGTGCTGTCGGGCCATGAAGCACGCCAGGGCGAGCTCTACGAGCGCAGCAGCGCCCGTCGCTGGGTGGCGCTCGCCTTCCTGATCGCCCTGGTCGCGGCGCTTGCGCTGATCATCTACTTCTTCGGCGGCGCAGCCTCGCCTCCGCCGGCACAGGGCTAGATTTCCGTATCGGCCAGCGTCCGGATGGATTAGCTATCGCCCCGCAACTGGGGTGATGGCCGATGCGCCGGCTGGGCGGAACGATGCTGCTGATGGTCGCGATGGTGACCGTATCGGCCAATTTGCGGCCGGCGATCAGTTCCGTTCCGCCGCTGCTCGACACCATCCGCGCCGGCCTGGGCCTCAGCCATGCCGAAGCCGGTCTGATCACCACCATTCCGGTTCTTCTGATGGGCATCGTGCCCGCCTTCGCCGCCATGGGCGCCGCGCGCCAGGGGAGCGAGCGGCTGGTGCTGGGTTCCATACTGCTGTTGACGCTGGGCCTCGCTGCCCGGCTGGCGGAGTTGCCGTCCGTCCTTTATCTGTCCTCGGCGCTGTGCGGCATCGGCATTGCCGCCGCCCAGACCTTGTTGCCCGACATAGCGAAGCGCCGGTTCGGCGACCGGGCAGCGCTGGTCATGGCCATTCAGGCCTGCGCCATGACGGCGGGGGCGGGCATCGCCGCGGTGGTCACGCCTGCGTTGTCGCCGTCTTGGTCGGTCGCGCTCGCCTGGTGGGCGGCGCCAGCGTTCCTCGGCGCGGTCTTGTGGCTGGCGGTGGCCGGCGCGGCGGCGGGCGAAGGCGGCCCGGGCCATCGCTTCGGCTTTCCCCTCGGCAGCGCCGTGGCCTGGCGCATCACCCTGTTCGCGGCCCTGTCCTCGGCCATGTTCTACACCACCCTGACCTGGATCCCGCCCACCTATGCCGAGGCCGGCTGGTCGAGCGGCGAGACCGGTACCCTGCTGCTGGTGCTGTCCGTCGCCGGCATGGCCGCCTCGCTCGCCGTCACCTGGTTCGCGCGCCACGCCGGCGACCGCCGCTGGCAGCTGGTCGGCTCGGTTGCTCTCGGCGCGATCGGCTGCGTCGGCCTCGCCTGGGCGCCGCTCGCCTCGCCCTGGACGTGGATGGTCTGCATTGGCCTGTCCACCGGCGCCATGTTTCCGCTGTCGCTGATGCTGCCCGTCGACTACGAGGACCGGCCCGACGCGCTGCGCCGCCTGTCGGCCATGAGTCTCACCGGCGGCTACGTACTCGCCGCCACCGGTCCCGTGCTGTTCGGCTGGCTGCGCGAAGGAACGGGTGATTTCACCTGGTCCTACCTGATTCTGGCGGCATGGGCCGTCGCCGGCTGCGCCCTGTGTCTGGGATTCCGGCCGCGGGGACCGGTTTTATAACAAGCGTCTTGTAAAAACGACGGGGCCTCGGCACACTCCGGCCTTCGCGAATCGGAACGGGGTTGTGTGATGAAGGACTATGATGTGGTCGTGCTCGGCACGGGCGCGGCCGGGTTCACGGCGGCCATCGCCGCGCATGAGCAGGGCGCGCGGGTCGCCATCTTCGAGAAATGGGACAAGGTCGGCGGCACCTCGGCATGGTCGGGCGGCCAGGTCTGGATCCCCAACAACCGCCAGATGCACGAGCTGGGCAAGGACGACAGCGCCGACGACGCGGTCACCTACCTGATGTCGATGTCGCACGGCCTGATCGAGCGGGACATGGCCGAGGCCTTCGTCAAGGCAGGTCCCGAGATGGTCGAGTTCATCGAGGGCCGCACGCCGGTCAAGTTCCAGTGCGTGCCGGACTTCCCCGACTATCACCCGGAGCAGCCCGGCGGCAAGCCGGGCGGCGGCCGCACCCTCGAGTGCCCGCCATTCTCGTTCTACGAGCTGGGCGACTGGCGCGACAAGGTCACCATCTCGCCCTACTGGCCCAACATGCACGTCACCGTGGGCGAGACCACCCTGTGCCAGGCGGTGCCGCAGGACCTGCCCGAGGAAGAGAAGAAGAAGCGCAAGGCGAATGACGAGCGCGGCCTCGGCCAGTCGCTGATCGCCCGGCTGCTGCGCGGTTGTCTCGACCGGGGCATCGAGCCGCAGGTCAACTGCCGCGCCGTCGAACTGGTGATGAAGGACGGTGGCGTCGCCGGCCTGATCGTCGAAGGACCTGATGGGCGTTTCGAGGTCTCGACCCGCAACGTGGTGCTGGCGACCGGCGGCTTCGAATGGAACGAGGATTTCAAGGCCGCGTTCCTGCGCGGCCCGCTCCAGGACACGGTGGCCGTGCCGACCAACACCGGCGACGGCCTGAAAATGGTGATGAAGGTCGGCGCCGCGCTGGGCAACATGCGCGAGGCGTGGTGGATGCCGATCGTCGACGCGCCGGTCAACTCGGCGGGCAAGGTGCTGTTCACGTCCGAGCGCACCTTCCCCGGCTCGATCATGGTCAACAAGCGGGGAAAGCGCTTCACCAACGAGGCGGCCAACTACAACGCCTTCGGCGCCGCGTTCCACGAGCAGGACCCGATCTCGTGCTCCTACGTCAACATGCCGGCCTGGGTGATCTTCAACCAGAAGTTCTACGACAAATGGGGTTTCGCCGCTGGACGCGGCACGACGCCGGTCGGCGGCCGCGCGCCGGACTGGATCACCCATGGCGAGACGCTGGCGGACCTCGCCGGCAAGCTTGGCATCCCAAGCGGCGCGCTCGAAGCCACCGTCGAGCGCTGGAATGCCAATGTCGCACAGGGGAGCGACCCCGACTTCCAGCGCGGCGAGAGCTGGTACGACCGCTGGTGGGGCGATCCCTGGAACAAGGGCAAGAAGGAAGCGACGCTCGGCCCGATCGAGGGCGGCCCGTACTACGCCGTCGAGGTGAAGAGCGGCGCCCTCGGCACCAAGGGCGGTCCCAAGACCGACACGGTCGCCCGTGTGCTCGACCTGGAGAAGCAGCCGATCCCCGGCCTCTACGCGGCGGGCAATGTGATGGCCTCGCCCATGGGCATGACCTATGGCGGCGGCGGCGGCACGCTGGGTCCGGGCATGGTCTTCGGCTGGCTCGCCGGGATGGACGCGGGGCGAAGGAAGAACGCGTAGATTTCAGTACTGGCGGCTTATTGGGAACTGGGCTTGAATACTCATCCCATTCACCGATCAGGCTGAGGAGGCCCGAAGGGCCGTCGCGAAGCCCGACCAGCGTACTCAGGCGGGAATGGCATTCTGGGTCTATATTCTCAAGTGCAGCGACGGCACCTATTACACTGGCCATACCGACGACATCGATAAACGTCTCGGTGAGCACATCTATGGCCGCTTCCCTGATGCCTACACTTATCGGAGGCGGCCGGTTGTCCTGATCTTCAGCCAAGAGTTTCCCACACGGCTGGAAGCACTTGAAACCGAGGCCCGTATCAAGGGCTGGAGCCGCAAAAAGAAAGAGGCGCTGATGGCTTCCGATTGGGAAGAGCTCTCCCGGCTTTCTCATAGGAAGAAGGCGCGTAGTTCTGAGAGCTAAGCGCGCGGCATCCCGCCCTTCGCGACGCCGCTACGCGGCTCCTCAGGGCTCTCGGCTATTTGTTGCGGAATTCCCTACCGCCGAGAGTGCTGAGGAGGGCCGAAGGCCCGTCGCGAAGCACGGGGTCGATGCACACTATGCATCATCTAAACCCTGGTCCGCCTCAACCGCAGCGCATTGGCGATCACGCTGACCGACGACAGCGACATGGCCGCCGCCGCGAAGATCGGCGTCAGGACGATGCCGAAATGCGGGTAGAGCACGCCCGCGGCGATCGGCACGCCCGCCGCGTTGTAGACGAACGCCAGGAACAGGTTCTGGCGGATGTTGCGCATGGTCGCCCGGCTCAGCCGGCGGGCGCGCAGGATGCCCGACAAATCGCCCTGCAGCAGGGTGATGCCGGCGCTTTCCATCGCCACGTCGGTGCCCGAGCCCATGGCGATGCCCACGTCGGCGGCGGCGAGCGCAGGCGCGTCGTTGACGCCGTCGCCGGCCATGGCGACCACGCGGCCTTCGGCCTTCAGTTTCTCGACCAGCGCGTGCTTGCCGGCGGGCAGCACCTCGGCGTGCACCTCGTCGATATCCAGCTCGTCGGCGACCGCCTGCGCGGTGGTCAGGTTGTCGCCGGTCAGCATGACAATCCGGATGTTCAGGCGGTGCAGTTCGTCCACGACCGCTCGGGCACTCTTCCTGATCCGGTCGGCAATGGCGATGACGCCGCCCACATGGCCGTCGAGTGCGACGAACACGGCGGTAGCGCCATGGTCGCGCAGCCGGCCCGCCTGGTGGGCGAGCCCCGACGTCGCCACGCCCCGCTCGGCCAGGAAGGCGGCGCTGCCGATGGCCAGGATGCGCCCCTCCACCGAGCCGACGACGCCCTTGCCGGCGGGGCTGTCGAAATCCGTCACCGGCGGGATCGGCAGCTCGCGCTCCTCCGCAGCGCGCACGATGGCGCGCGCCAGTGGATGCTCGCTGGCCCGTTCCACCCCGGCGGCGAGGCGCAGCAGCTCGTTCTCGTCGACCCCGCCCGCCGCGACCACGGCGGTCACGCCGGGCCGGCCCTCGGTCAGGGTTCCGGTCTTGTCGACGACAACGGTGTCGATCTTTTCCATGCGCTCCAGCGCCCCGGCGTCGCGCACGAGGACGCCCGCCTGCGCGCCGCGCCCGACACCCACCATCACCGCCATGGGCGTGGCGAGGCCCAGCGCGCAGGGGCAGGCGATGATCAGCACGGTGACGGCGGCGACGATGCCGTGCGGCACCTTCGGATCCGGCCCCCACAGCGACCACGCGACGAACGCCGCGAACGCCATACCGATCACCGCCGGGACGAACCAGGCGGCGACTGAATCAGCGAGCCGCTGCACCGGCGCGCGGCTGCGCTGGGCGCTTGCCACCATGTCGACGATACGGGCGAGCACGGTCTCCTCGCCGACGCCTTCCGCGGTGACGCTCAGCGCACCGCTCTGGTTGACAGTGCCGCCGATCACCCGGTCGCCCGGCTCCTTGGTCACGGGCATCGACTCGCCGGTGACCATGGATTCGTCGACCGCCGAGCGGCCCTCGGTCACCACCCCGTCGACCGCCACCTTCTCGCCCGGCCGCACGCGGATGCTGTCGCCCCGGCCGATCTCCTCGATAGCGACCTCTTCCTCGCTTCCGTCCGGCAGCAGCCGACGCGCGCTGCGCGGCGACAGTCCCAGCAGCGCCCGGATGGCGCCCGAGGTGCGCTCGCGGGCGCGCAGCTCCAGCACCTGGCCCACCAGCACCAGCACGGTGATGACGGCGGCGGCCTCGAAATAAAGCGACACCGATCCCATGTGGTTGCGGAAGGTCGCCGGGAAGATGTCGGGAAACACCAGCGCCACGGTGCTGTAAAGCCACGCGGTCAGCGTGCCCAGAGCGATCAGCGTGAACATGTTGAGGTGCCGCCCCACGACCGAGCGCCAGCCCCGCGCAAGGAACGGCCAGCCTGACCAGAACACCACCGGCGTCGCCAGCGCGAACTGGACCCAGCCCGAGGTGGGCATGGACACGAGCCCCTGCCAGCCCAGCAAGTGGCCGCCCATCTCGAGGGCGAACAGCGGCAGGGTCAGCACCAGGCCCAGCCAGAAGCGGCGGGCCATGTAGGACATTTCCTGGCTGCGCGGCTCGTGGCCGGCGGGCACCATAGGCTCCAGCGCCATGCCGCAGATCGGGCAGTCGCCGGGGCCCTCCTGGTGGATTTCCGGATGCATGGGGCAGGTGTAGACGGCGTGCTCGTCCACCGGCTCGGCCTGCTTCGCGGCGGGCGACAGGTATTTTTCGGGATCGGCGTCGAACTTCGCCTTGCAGCCCGCCGAGCAGAAATGGACCGTCTCGCCGTCATGCACGGTGGCATGCTTCGCCGTCACCGGGTCGACGGTCATGCCGCAGACCGGATCCTTGGCGACTTCACGCGCGTGCCCGTGGGCTGCGTGGCCATGATCTCCGTGGCGGCAATGACCCGGCGAATGATGTCCCTGGCTGTCCAACGCGGTAACCCGTTCCTGCCCTGTCATGACCGCTTATATATACCCCCAGGGGGTATCAGACAAGGGGTGCGGCCGTATTGGAACCTGATGAAGCACAGCAGAATATAGGAAGCGAACCAGGCCATTTCGCGAAGGTTGTTAGCCTTGGTATTCACCGGGGAGGGGGCCTCGGCTACGCCCATCGATGTCGAGGCCTGTATCGATGATATCCACCAGGTCCTGAACCGCTTCCTCCAATCCAGATTGGTCGCAGAAATACTCGTCGATCAGACCATATCGCGAGAAGTGAGATCGATTAAATCCGCCTTCGATTTCATTGAACCAGAGGACCCGTGTGCCGAGGATCGCTACAACCCAGAAGCCTTCGGTCAAGTTGCCATAAGGATGCTGCCGCCATCTCTGCGGCATGATGCGAATTGCTTGCCACAGGCGCTCCTGCCGGACAGTCATCCGCGCCTCGGCGGCGTTGATCAGATCCCAGATGTCGGCCTCGGTCGTAGGCTTGGGCGGCAAATTCACATCCGCAATATCGGCTTGATCACCTCGCCGGTCACCGCGCTGTCGTGGACCGCCTGGTTGATGTCGGCGAAATCGTAGTACTTCACGAACTTGTCGTAGGGCAGCTTGCCGGTGCGCCACAGCTCGGCAAGGTAGGGCACGAAGGTCTGGGTGACGCTGTCGCCCATCACCACGCCCCGGATGCCGCGGCCCAGGCCGATATTGTCCATGCTGAACGGGATCTCGATGCCGCCGGGCGTCGCGCCGACCTGGGCGCACCAGCCGGGCCGGGCGAGGCAGTCGACGGCCTGGCGCACGGCGACGGGTACGCCGGAGCATTCGGCCGAGAAATCGGCGCCGCGCCCGGTGATCTTCCTGATCTCGGACACCGGGTTCTGGCTGCCGGCGTGGATGCAGTGGGTGGCGCCCAGCTCGGCCGCCATGTCGAGCCGGCCGCGGATCAGGTCGACGGCGATGATGGTGGTGCAGCCCGCGAGCCGCGCAGCCATCACGGCGGCAAGGCCGACGGTGCCGACGCCGAACACGGCGACCGACGCGCCGGGCGGCGGCTTCAGGGCGTTGAGCACCGTGCCGGCGCCGGTGGTCAGGCCGCAGCCCAGCGGCCCCATCAGCTCCAGCGGCAGGCTGGGGTCGATCCGGTTCACGCTGCGTGCCGGCGTCACCGACCAGGTGGCGAACGACGACTGGCCGACGAACCGGCCGCGCAGCGGCCGGCCGCGCAGGCTGAGCGGCGAGCTGCCGTCGCCGCGCAGGCCCATCAGGTTGCGGCCGATGAACTCGTCGCAATAGGCGGTCCTGGCTTCGAGGCAGCTGTGGCAGTGGCCGCAGCTGTCGCCGCTCAGCACCACATGGTCGCCCGGCTTCAAATGGGTGACGGCGCTGCCGACCCGCTCGATCACGCCCGAGCCCTCGTGGCCCAGCACCATGGGCAGCGGGATGGCGATGTCCTGGTTCTTCACCGCGATGTCGGTGTGGCAGATGCCGCTCGCGACGATCCGCACCAGCACCTCGTCGGCGCGCGGTTCGTCCACCTCCACGTCCTCGATCAGGAAATCCCCCTTCGCTTCCCGAACGACCGCCGCCAGCGCCCTCATGCCACCCTCCCCGGTACCGAACGCGCAGAGTAACCCGCCAGCCGGTGCCAATGCACGCGTGACTGTGGAGCGCCCCCGCCGCTAGGATACGGCATCCTGGGGAGAGGAGCGCACCATGCCGGCGGATTTTCCGGAACCGACCTTCATCACCACCAACGGCATCCGCATGGCGGTCTACGAGGCCGGGCCGAAGGACGGCCCGCCCGTGGTGCTGGCCCATGGCTGGCCCGAACTGGCCTATGCCTGGCGGCACCAGCTGAAGGCGCTGGGCGCGGCGGGCTATCACGTCATGGCGCCCGACCAGCGCGGCTATGGCGCGACCGAGAAGCCCTGCGTCGTCCGCGACTACGACATCCACCACCTGACCGCCGACATGGCCGGGCTGCTCGACGCCTTCGGCCACGACAGGGCGGTGTTCGCCGGCCACGACTGGGGCGGCATCATGGTCTGGCAGATGGCGCTGCTGCACCCTGACCGGGTCGCCGGCGTGATCGGCGCCGGCGCGCCGTTCTTCCCGCGCTCGCGCAAGGATCCGCTGCAGGCCATGTTCGATGCCTGGGGGCCCGAGTGGTACATCTGCGATTTCCAGCTGTCCCGCCGCGCCGACGAGGCGATGCTGACCAATGTGGAAGCCATCTTCACCAACCAGTTCCGCAAGCTGACGCGGACCTACGCCGAATACCAGGCGCTGCCCAAGGAAGACCGCAACCGCACCATCAAGAAGCGCATCGACCCGCGCCCCGGCCGCGTCTATCTCAGCGACGAGGAGCGGCAGGTCTATATCGACACCTACCGCAGGACCGGCTTCACCTCGACCATCGACTGGTACCGCAACTGGTCGTGGAACTGGGAGAGCACCGCCGATGTGGAGCAGAGGATCCGGGTTCCCTGCCTCTACGTCCAGGCCGCCGACGATCCGGCCGTGCCGCCCGGCTTCGGCGACGACATGGAGGAGTACATCGACGACGTCGAGCGCTACCGGGTCGAGGATTGCGGCCATTGCATCCAGCAGGAGCATCCGGAGGAAGTAACGCGGGCGATGCTCGACTGGCTGGGCCGGAAATATCCGGCCTGACCCACGGGAGAAGCGGCATGGATCTCGACGCGATCGATCTCTACGACCCGAAGACCCAGGAAGACTGGTTCGCCGCCTACCGCACCCTGCACGAGCAGGCGCCGGTCTACCGCATCCCCGGCAGCGACACCTATGTGATCTGCAAGTACGAGGACGTGCTCACCGTGGTGCGCGATCCCGAGACCTTCTCCAACCAGCCCGAAATCCACGGCGGCGAGCAGCTCATCGAACACGAGGAGGCGCGCCGCTACTATGTGGAGCACGGACTCGGCAGGGAGACCGGCCGGGCGCGCTGGCCGCTGCTGGGGATGGACCCGCCCGATCACAAGAAGTACCGGGTGCTGATCGACAAGGACATGCTCAGCAAGACCACCTTGCGCCGCGCCCAGCCGATGATCGAGCAGACCGTCGACGACCTGATCGACGGCTTCGCGGACCGGGGCGAGATCGAGTTCATTCGCGATTTCGGCGTGCCACTGCCGGTGCGCATCATCACCCTGATGATCGGCTTCCCGCTCGAGGACATCCCGAAGCTGAAGGAATGGTCGACGGCCTGGACCCTTCCGTTCATGCGCGGCCTGACGCTGGAGCAGGAACTGGAGGTCGCCCGCCAGGGCGTCGAATTCCAGGACTACATCAAGCGCACCGCCGATGCCCGCCGCAAGGAGCCGCGCGATGACGTCATCACCCATCTGGTTGAGGCGCGCTACGAGGGGACGCGGCCGCTGACCGACCACGAGATCGCCTCCATCGTCGACAACATGTATGTGGGCGGCAACGAGACCACCACCTTCACCCTGGCCTCGGGCCTGTGGCTGATGCTGCGCGAGCCGTCGGTCTACCGGGCGCTGCTGGCCGACCCGTCGAAGATCCCGAATTTCGTCGAGGAGGTGCTGCGCTTCGAATCCCCGACCCAGGGCCTCTACCGCATCGCCACGAGGGACACGGAAATCCGCGGCGTGCCGATCCCCAAGGGCTCGACCGTCCACATCCGCTTCGGCGCCGCCAACCGGGACGGCGACGTGTTCAAATGCCCCGACCAACTGGACATCACCCGCGAGAATGCCGGCAAGCACCTGGCCTTCAGCCAGGGCGAGCACCACTGCCCCGGCGGCCCGCTCGCCCGCATGGAACTGGTGATCGCCTATGAGAAGATGCTGGCGCGGCTGCCGAACCTACGGCTGACGCCGGGGAAGAACGACTTCCAGCATTATCCGGGGTTCGTGCTGCGCGGGCTGAAGGAACTGTATCTGAGTTTCGATCCGGCGTAAGCGCCGGAATATCCCGCCGGTATTGACGACCGCGGATCAAAACCGGGCGGTATTCGTTGATGCCGAACGATGGAGATCACAACAAACCCCGAATGGCAACGCCTCGCCCTCTATGCAGCCGGCGGCGCCGTACTGCTCGTCGTACTCTTCAATATTCCCTATGTGGGCCGGATGCTCCGCGCCCTATTTTCCTTTGCACTGCTGGCCTTCGGGCTGTTCGTACTGCTCCAGCAGGCGCCGTTCGATTCCAATCTGGCCCGGCTGACGGAGAGCATTGGTCTCGATAGCCAGGAGGTGGTGGGCGAGGAAGTGCGGATACGCATGTCGCGGGATGGGCATTTCTGGGCGCAGGCCCGCATCAACGGCGTCGAGCGGCGGATGCTGATCGACAGCGGCGCCACCGTCACCGTGCTCTCGAACCGAACAGCCGAACTCGCCTCGATCGAGCGAGGCGTCGGGCTGGTGCCGATCTTCCTGCGGACCGCGAACGGAACGGTGAGGGCGGAAACCGGAACCGTCGAAACACTGGGGATCGGCGGCATCGAGGCGCGAGACCTCAAGGTCGCCATCTCTCAGGCGCTGGGCAATGTCGACGTACTGGGCATGAACTTCTTGTCCCAGCTCGACTCGTGGCGGGTCGAGGGACGTACGCTGGTGCTGGTTCCGGCCGAAGACCCGTCCGCCTCGTGACGATTGGTTCTACCAATCCTTCTTCGCAGGTTCACCCGGGTGGGTGCGGTATGCCGGACTTGCCTGACCCTCAAACCCGCTCGAACACCGCCGCCAAACCCTGGCCGCCGCCGATGCACATGGTCTCGAGGCCGTAGCGGGCGCCGCGGCGGTCCATTTCCATCAGCATGGTGGTGAGGATGCGGCCGCCGGTGGCGCCGACCGGGTGGCCCATGGAGATGCCCGAGCCGTTGACGTTGATGCGCTGCTCGTGGTCCTGATCGGTCAGGCCCAGCGCCTTGGTGCAGGCCAGCACCTGGGCGGCGAAGGCCTCGTTGAGCTCTATGAGGTCGATGTCCCCGAGCGACAGCCCGGCGCGCTCCAGCGCCTTCTGCGTCGCCGGGACCGGACCGATGCCCATGACCGCCGGGCCGACGCCCGCCAGCGACCACGATTTCAGCCGCGCCATGGGCTTCAGCCCCTCGCGCTCGGCGATCTCGCGTGTGGTGACGATGCAGGCCGAGGCGCCGTCGTTCTGGCCCGAGGCGTTGCCGGCGGTCACCGTCGCGGCCGGGTCCTGCTTGATGCGGATCGGGTTGAGGCTCGCCAGCTTCTCGACGGTGGTGCCGGGGCGCACATGCTCGTCCTTGTCGACGACCACGTCGCCCTTGCGGGTCTTCAGGGTGACCGGGACGATCTCCTGGGCGAAGCGGCCGTCTTCCATCGCCGCCGCGGCGCGCGCGTGCGAGCGGGCGGCGAGCGTGTCCTGCTCCTCGCGGGTGACCTGGTACTCGCGGCGCAAATTCTCGGCGGTCTCGATCATGCCGCCCGGCACGGGGAAGTTCCTGCCGCCGGCGGTCACGCGGCCGCGCGCCAGCGCGTCCTCCAGCATGATGCCCTGGCCGCTCACGCCCCAGCGGGTGTCGGTGGTGTAGAACGGCGCGCGGCTCATGGATTCGGCGCCGCCGGCGATGACCAGGTCGCTGCCGCCCGAGCCCACCTGCATCATGCCGTAGATCACCGCCTGCAGGCCCGAGCCGCAGCGCCGGTCGATCTGGATGCCGCCCGCCTCGATCGGCAGGCCGGCGTCGAGCGCGACCACCCGGCCCAGCGCCGGCGCGTCCATGGTGGGATAGCAATTGGCGAAGATCACGTCCTCGACCAGCGCGGGGTCGAGCTTGGTGCGCGCCATGATGTCCTTCACCACGGCGGCGCCCAGCTCGTGCAGCGGCGTCGCCTTGAACGAGCCGCCGAAGCCGCCGACGGCGGTACGCCTGGGTTCGCAGATGACGACGTCGCGCATGACTTCCTCCGTTCGATAGCTGGCGATGCTATAGGCCGCAGGAAGTCGCCTGCCAACCCCTATTCAGGCCGTGGGCCGTAGCCCGGCTGCTTGGCCAGGCTGTTCCACTTGCCGAGGATATCGGGCTCGAACACCGTCTCCATCCAGGCGCCGGATTCGACCTCCTCGAAGCCAATGGAAACGGAGCTGTCCTTGGAGCCGAGGATGCGGACGAAGTCGTCGGCGATGGCCTGGGCAAGCTCGGCCTTCTGCTCCGGCGTCTTGCCGGGCCACAGCTTGACGATAACATGAGGCATGGCATGCACTCCGCTCGCGGCGGCCCGGTTCGGGCGGCCTCGGCGGAGTTCTACCACGTCTCCGCGTGGCGAGGCGATCAGTGCTTCAGTTTGATCTTTTCCTCGATCTTCGCCGCCTTCTTCTCTTCCTTCTTGCGGCGCTCGAACACGCCCTTCATGTGGCGGATGTCGGTCTTGGTGAGGTGCTGCTCGGCGGCGAGGAACTGCTCCTGCTCCTCCTCGCGGATGTGGTGCAGGTACTTCTCCTTCAGCGCGTCGAAGCGCTTCATCCATTCCGGCTTGCCCATGTCGCGGGCCGCCAGGTCGGCGACCATCTCGTCGATCTGCTTGTGCTCGTGCACCGCGTGGCGGCCGTCCTCGGTGGTGTCCGGGTTGCGCAGCACCGTCGACCACAGCGCCTGCTCCTCGGCGGCGGCGTGACCCTTGACCTCGTGCACCAGCTCGTCGAACAGCTCGGCGCGCTGCGGCGAGCCCGGCTCGGTTTCCTCGATCATGGCGAACAGCGCGCGGTGCAGGTCGTGGTCCTCCACCAGCCGACCGAACACGTCCGGATTGCCGCGGAACTTGGTCCGGGGCGTGCTGCCGATCCGCGCCGGCAGGTCGGGCGCCTCGGCCTTCGCCCTGGCGATGGCTGCATGCTTGGCTTCCTTGGGGGAGACGGCTTTGGCGTCGGCTCTGGCGGTCATTCTCGGCTCCGGGTTTCCATTCGGGATCGTGAACGGAGCGCCCGGCCGGCGGTGGCGCGATACCAAGGCGCTCCGTAACCCCGATAACGGCAAGCGGCCGCGCGGGTTCCTGGAAGGCCGCGAAGGTCTGCTATGCCGGCAGCACGATCGGCGGCTCGGGCTCAAGCTCGACCACGTCGACCTTGGCCTTCAGCGTGTGGGCGCCGGAGACGCGGATGACGCCCTTCACCGGCGCCACGTCCACATAGTCCCGGCCCCAGGCCAGCGGGATGTGGTCGTTGCCGCAGAAGCGGGCGTTGGTGGGGTCGATCTCGATCCAGCCGTGCTCGTCGCCGCACCAGACGGCGACCCAGGCGTGCATGGCGTCGGCGCCCTGCAGGCGCTTCTTGCCCGGCGGCGGGCGGGTGCGCAGATAACCGCTGACATAGCCGGCGGCGAGGCCGAGGCCGCGCAGGCCGGCGATCATCACATGGGCGAAATCCTGGCAGACGCCCTTCCTCAGGTCGAACGCCTCGCGCGGGTCCGAGGCCACGTCGGTCACGCCCGGCGCGTAGTCGAAGCCGGTATAGATGCGGTTCGACAGCTCGGTCACCGCCTCCAGGATCGGCCGGCCCGGCTTGAAGCTGCGCGCGGCATAGGCGGTGATCCGCGGATCGAGCGACACGCGCCGGCTGGGGAACAGGAAGTGCGCGGGCGATTCCGGCCCGGGATCGGGATTGTCGGCGCAGGCCGCGCGCACCTGCTCCCAGGCCGGCGTCTCGCGCGGATCGGGCGGCGGCGGCGCGTCGCGCTCGACCACCGCCTGGGTGTCGATGATCAGCGCGCCATGGGGGTCGAGGAACGACAGCCACAGATTCTCGTTGCCGAAGAAGTCGAGGAACGCCCGCTGGGTGGTCGGCGTCGGGTCGATGTCGATGCGCTGGCGGATCACCTTCAGCCCGGGCCGGTTCACCAGCGACAGCCGCACCAGCTGCGACGACAGCGCCACGTTGTTGGCGTATTCGTAATGGGTCGACTGGCTGATGTCGTAGCGGACGGCGCCCATCTTCAGCCCTGCACCGACACGTTGCCCTGGACGAAGAAGCGCGCGGTCATCAGGTCGGACAGCTTCATCACCTGCATGCGCACCCAGCCCACGGTGGCCGCGTCCACGTCGGCGGCGTCGGCGGTGGCCAGTTCGGCGACTAGCAGGGCGGCGATCTTCTCCTCCGGCGTCGGCAGGCCGTCCGGCTGCTGGATCGGCATGGCGGCGAGGGTGCGCGAGATCACCGCGATCTGGAACGCCACCGATCGCGGATTGTTGGCGTCGAGCACCACCATGTCGAGCACGGCGGGCCGTCCGGCCGATGTGGCGTAGCGTACCCGGTAGGAGATCTGGCTGTCGGCGAACTCCAGCAGCACGTCGAGGCCGCCGCGGACGATCTCGCCGCGGATGAAGCGCTCGACCACCGAGCAGGTGGCGGCGCAGCGCTCGATGCGCCGGCCCATCTCGAGGAAGCGCCAGCCGAGCAGCCGATTCATGTTCTCCTGGCTGAGGCCCGAGAAGCCGGCGACCAGGTCGAGCGCTTCCTCGGCGGCGTCGATGATGTCGCCGTCCGTGGCGTTGGGCGGCAGCGGCCGCTCCAGGTGGGCGATCAGCTTGGTCAGCTCCCGCCAGGCCTGCGGCGACAGGCGCTCGCGGATGCCCGAGGCCGCGTTGCGGGCCGAGCGGGCGAGCGAGAGCGCGGAGCCGAACTGCTTCGGCTCGTAGAGCGCGTTCACCAGGTCGCCGCTGTTGAGGCTCTGGCGTTCCTCCAGCTTGAGCGCGCCCAGCCCGACGAGCGCGCCGCGCAGCCGGGCGATCAGCCGGTTGTCCAGGTCCTCCCGGTCCGACAGGCGTTGGGCCACGGCGCGGATCAGCCGCAGGCAGGCCTCTACCCGCTCCATGTAGCGCCCCAGCCAGAACAGATTGTCGGCGGCGCGGCTGGGCAGGGTGCCGGCGCGGCGGGTGATCTGCACCTCGTCCGGCTCGGTGAGCAACGTGGTCTGCGGTACGTCGTCCTCGCCCGGAATCCACACGTCGACGGCGCGGCCGCCGCTCTGCATGGTGACGGCGCGGGCATCGAGCCGTTCCGAGACGCGCGAGAACCCGCCCGGCATCACCGACCAGCCGGTCGGCGTCCGCACCGCATAGGCGCGCACCACGCAGGGGCGCGGCTCCAGTGCGTTGCCGGTCCACACCGGCGTGGTCGACAGGCGGACCATTTCCTGGCCGACGAAGTCGACGCTGCGGCGCTTCAGCGCGTCGAGCACCGCCTTGCGGTCGGCCCGATCCAGGTCGCGGGCGATCACCGAGCCGCCGTTGAAGATGCCCAGGCCGGTGACGCCGAAGGCGGGCGAGATGGCGAGGTCGTCGAAGTTCTCGAGCACGTGGGCGCGTTCGCGTTCCTGGCCGCACCACCAGGTGGCGATGTTGGGCAGCGCCAGTTCCTCGCCCATCACGTGCCGGCACAGGGCGGGCAGGAAGCCCATCAGCGCGCGCGATTCCAGCACGCCGGCGCCGATGGCGTTGACCACCGTCGCGTGGCCCTCGCGCACCGCCTCGACCAGGCCGGGAACGCCGAGCTGGGAGCCGGGGTTGAGCTCCAGCGGGTCGATGAAGTCGCTGTCGACGCGGCGCCAGATCACGTCGGCGGGCTGGGCGCCCTCGACGGTACGGACGGCGAGGCGGCTGTCGCGCACCACCAGGTCGGCGCCCTCCACCAGCAGGAAGCCCAGATAGCGCGACAGGTAGGCGTGCTCGAAATAGGTCTCGTTCAGCGGGCCGGGCGTCAGCAGGCAGACGCGGGCGTTCTCGCGCTCGTGCAGCGCGTTCAGCGTGTCGCGCATGGTCTGGAAGAATTCAGCCACCCGGCGCACGTTCAGGGCGCGGTAGATGTCGGGCAGCGACCGCGACAGGGCGATGCGGTTCTCCAGCGCGTAGCCCATGCCGGACGGCGCCTGGGCGCGGTCGGACAGCACCCACCACTGGCCGTCGGGCCCGCGGCCCAGGTCGACGGCATAGACCCGCAGATGGTAGCCGCCCTTCGGGGCGATACCGGCCATGGGGCGCAGGAAATCGTCGCTGCCCGCGACCACGGCGGCGGGCAAATGTCCGTCTCGCACCAGGTGTGCCGCGCCGTAGACGTCGGCCACCACCGCTTCCATCAGCTCGGCGCGCTGGGCGATGCCGGCTTCCAGCATCTTCCATTCCGCCGGATCGATCACCAGCGGCACGTGATTGAGCGGCCAGATGCGCTCGCCCTCGCCCGCGCCGTAGACCCGGTGGAACACGCCGGCGTCGCGCAGGTGCCGGTCGGCGGCGGCGAAGCGGCGCTCCAGCTCGGCGGTGCCCAGCGCGGCGAAGGAATCGACCAGCTCCTGCCAGTGCGGGCGGATGTGGCCGTCCGGATCCATCAGCTCGTCATAGGCATCGGCCAGCGGGACGTATCCGTCCAGCAGCGGGGCCCGCTTGCGGGCAGCTTCGGCGGAGTAGGCCTGTTCGAGCGCGCTCATGCCCCTTCACTATTCCGGCGGACGGCGCAGGTCCAGTGTCATCGGAAATTCTTCGGTGCGGTTCTCCGCCGCGGGGAAATACCACCCTGGCGTATGGCCATGGGCCTGGAAGCGGGCGAGCCGCCGCGCCTCGGCCTCGTAGGCGTTGACCGGGAAGGTTTCGTAATTGCGGCCGCCCGGATGGGCCGCGTGATAGACGCAGCCGCCCAGCGACCGGCCGTTCCACAAATCGTAGAGGTCGAAGGTCAGCGGTACGTGCACCGGAATGGTGGGATGCAGGCTCGACGCCGGCTGCCACGCCTTGAAGCGCACGCCGGCGACATATTCGCCGTGCCGCCCGGTCGAGGTCATCGGCATGCGCCTGCCGTTGCAGGCGAGCACGTGGCGCTTGGGATTGAAACCCTCGGCTCGCATCTCCAGGCGCTCCACCGAGGCGTCGACGAAGCGGACCGTCCCGCCGACGGCGCCTTCCTCGCCCATCACGTGCCACGGCTCCAGCGCCTGGCGCAGCTCCATGTGCACCCCGCCGTAATCGACCGCGCCGAAGAACGGGAACCGGAACTCGCGCTGGGCCTCGTACCAGGTGCTGTCCATGGGATAGGCGGCCTGGTTGAGGTCGTCGAGCACGTCGAGGAAGTCGGCCCACAGGAAATGCGGCAGCAGGAACTTGTCATGCAGCTGGGTACCCCAGCGCACCAGGTTCCCGGTCTGCGGCTGGTGCCAGAACCACGACACCAGCGCGCGAAGCAGCAGTTGCTGCGCCAGGCTCATGCGCGCGTCGGGCGGCATCTCGAACGAGCGGAACTCGATGAGGCCGAGGCGGCCGGTCGACGAGTCGGGCGAATACAACTTGTCGATGCAGATTTCCGACCGGTGGGTGTTGCCGGTCACGTCGATCAGCAGGTTGCGGTAGAGCCGGTCCACCAGCCAGGGCGGGATGGTCTCGGCGTCGTTCGGCCCCGGCGTCATCGCCAGGGCGATCTCCATCTCGTAGAGGCCGTCGTGGCGGGCCTCGTCGAGGCGCGGCGCCTGGCTCGTCGGCCCGATGAACAGGCCCGAGAACAGGTAGGACAGCGACGGGTGCCGCTGCCAGTAGAGGATCAGGCTCTTCAGCAGGTCGGGCCGGCGCAGGAACGGGCTGTCGTTCGGTGTCGCGCCGCCGATCACCACATGGTTGCCGCCGCCGGTGCCGGTGTGGCGGCCGTCGATCATGAACTTGTCGGTGCCCAGCCGGCTCTGGCGGGCTTCCTCGTAGACCGTGTTGGTGGTCTCGACGCACTCCCGCCACGACGCAGCCGGGTGGATGTTGACCTCGATCACGCCGGGATCGGGCGCCACCTTGATGACGTTGAGGCGCGGATCGTTGGGCGGCAGGTAGCCCTCGATGTGCACGGCGAGCTGCTGCTCCTCGGCCGAGGCCTCGACTGCGGTGAGCAGTTCCAGATAGTCCTCGAGCTGCTCGACCGGCGGCATGAACACGCACAGCACGCCGTCCCGCACCTCCATGGTCATGGCGGTGCGGACCGTCGGGCCGCCGGGAAACTGCTCGGTCTGCTGCTCGCGCTCGCGCTCGCGCAGCCCGGCGCGCTGGTAGGCCTGCAACATCACCTCGGGATCGGGCAGCGGCGGCCGCTCGATGGTGGGATCGGCCGGATAGATGTACGGATACGATCCGGCCGACACCCAGGGCAGCGAGCCCAGCGGCAGCCGGTAGCCCATCGGGCTGTCGCCCGGCGCCAGGAACAGCTTGCCGCGCCGGAAGCCCCAGCGCTCGCTGATCCAGCCGCCGCCGGCCCGCGCATTCCAGCGCTGTACCGGCAGCACGTAGCCGGCCGGCTGGGTCAGGCCACGCTCGAACACGCGGGCGATGCGCGCCCGGTCCTCGGCGTTCTCCAGCTTGGAGTTGGACGGATCCACGTTCTCGGGCAGCTCGGCTTCCTTGAGCAGCCAGTGGCCCGGATCCTCGAAGGCCGGCGTGACGTAGCGCCGCGACATGCCCAGCCGTTCGGCGAAGTCCTCGATCAGGCGCCGCGCGTCGTCGGTCGTCGCATGCTCACGGCGGCTCTCGCGGGCGATCAGGTCCGGGTTGCGCCACACCGGCTTGCCGTCCTTGCGCCAGAACAGCGAGAACGTCCAGCGCGGCAGGGATTCGCCGGGATACCACTTGCCCTGGCCGTAATGCAGCATGCCGCCCGGCGCGAAGCGCTCGCGCAGCCGGCGGACCAGCACGTCGGCACGGTCGCGCTTGGTGGGGCCGACGGCGGCGGTGTTCCATTCGGCCGACTGGTAGTCGTCGATCGACACGAAGGTGGGTTCGCCGCCCATGGTCAGGCGCACGTCCTGCGCCTCCAGGTCGCGGTCGACCATCTCGCCCACCTCGTCGAGCCGCTCCCACGCCTCGTCCGAGAACGGCGCGGTGATGCGCGGGCGCTCGTCGACCCGGGTCACCGTCATGTCGAACTCGAACGCCACGTCGGCCTCGTCGACGCCGCCGACGATCGGCGCGGCCGAGCGGTAGTGCGGCGTGGCGGCCAGCGGGATATGCCCCTCGCCGGTCAGGAGGCCCGAGGTGGGATCGAGGCCGATCCAGCCGGCGCCGGGAAGGTAGACCTCGGCCCAGGCGTGCAGGTCGGTGAAGTCCACGTCGGTGCCGGAAGGGCCGTCGAGCGCCTTCAGGTCGTGGCGCAGCTGGATCAGGTAGCCGGAGACGAAGCGCGCGGCGAAACCCAGATTGCGCAGCACCTGGACCAGCAGCCAGCTGGTGTCGCGGCACGAGCCCGACTGCAGGGTCAGCGTCTCCTCGGGCGTCTGCACGCCAGGCTCCAGGCGGATCAGGTAGCGGGTCTCGCGCTGCAGGCGGGCATTGAGCTCTACCAGGAAATCGACCGTGCGCTCGCCGTCCATGCGGATGGATTTCAGGAGCCCGGTCAGCGCCGGGCCCGGCGGCTCGGGCTCCAGATAGGCGGCCAGGTCGACCTTCAGGTCGTCGGGAAGGACGAAGGGCAGCGTCTCGGCATATTCCTCGACGAAGAAATCGAACGGGTTGACCACCGACAGGTCGGCCAGCAGGTCGACCTCGATGGAGAACTCGGTGACCTTTTCCGGAAAGACGTAGCGCGCCAGCCAGTTGGAGTGGGCGTCCTGCTGCCAGTTGATGAAGTGGTTATCCGGCTTCACCTTCAGCGAATAGCTCAGCACCGGCGTGCGCGAATGCGGCGCCGGGCGCAGCCGGATGATCTGCGGGCCGAGGGTCACGGGGCGGTCGTAGCGATACCGCGTGAGATGGTGAATCGCCGCCTTGATGCCCATGGGCTGGATCGCTCCGGTCTGCCGTAAAATCCCGTTACGGCAATAGTAATGACCGAATCCGCCGCGCAGGAACGGGAATCTTGGCAGACCAGTGCACATTATTGTGCATAAGCGAAGGCCGCTGGCCGCCCGGTTGCCGGTCGCCTATTGCTTCTGCACCCAGGTGCCGTCCGCGCCCTGGAACCACCAGCCGGCGGGAGCGGCGGCCATGATCTGGCTGGCATAGACCTTGCCGACCTCCTCGGCCGGCGCGCCGGTGGACGCCGCCTGGTCCTGATAGACCTTGCGGCGCTCGGCATTGGAATCCTCGACCAGCTTGCGGATGTCGGCGGAGGCATCGGCGTCGCGCACCACCGCGTAGCCGTCATAGCGCTCGCCGACGGTGCCGGCGGCGCGCGGCGCGTCGAGCGGCTTGGCCTGCGCCTGCGCGGCGGTCGACAGCACGGCGGCGCCGCCTCCGGCGGCGGTCACGCACAGCGCGGCGCCCAGGAGCATGGAGGAGATAATCTGCTTCATCGGGTTCACCCTAGAAAATCGGCTTGGTGGCGATGTCTTCCTTCGCCTGCTGCTCCAGCTTGACGCGCACGTCCGCGTCCAGCTTGATGTTCAGGTTGATGGTGATCGGCTCCTTCGGCGCCTGCACCTTCACCGTCGGCGAGCACGCGGCGAGGACCGCGCCGATCGCCAGCAATCCGCCGGCTCGCCTAAACATCTGATCCTTCATGGCAGTTCCCGTTCGCTGGAGCCCGTTCGGAGAAGATAGGGCAGATCGTCACGCTTCGCCAACATCGCGTGGTCATTTCCCCGAAAGCTCCCGGGCGCCCCAGCCCAGCGCCGTGTTCGCCGCCCCGGACAGCTCCAGCAGCAGGCTGGTCAGATAGTCGAAGTCGGTTTCCAGGCTGATGTTGAACACGAAAGGCTGGCCGTCCATCACCTTCGGGTTGTTGCCTTCCAGCCGGAACACGGCCTTGCCGACGCCGGTGAACGGCTTGTCGGCATCGATCACCATGCGGTGGTAGTGGAAGTCGGTCAGCGCGCGGAACGCCATGTCGACATTCTCGCCATAGGCCTGCAGCTGGTCCGCCAGCTTGTCGACGCCCACCTGCAGCGTTCCCGCCACCGTGGATTCCAGGTGTCCCTTCTCGATCTTCACCCTGCCGTCCGCGATGGTCAGCGGCAGCATGCCGCCGATCCGTCCGGTGCCCTTCAGTTGCTCCAGGTCGAGCACCGTGAACGCGGTCTCGAGGTTGACGTCGCTGATCTTCAGGTCGACACGGCCGTCGCCGGTCGCCGTGTCGATCATCGCCTTCTCGGTCTCGAACTGGCCGTCGAACACCTTGGCCGTCGCGCGCTCGACCACCAGGCTTCCTGGATCGAGGCGGAACCTGACGTCGAACGGCATTTCCTTGACCGTGGGCAGTTGCAGGACGCCGGAAAGCCGTTGTCCGGCGGCTGACCGGATCGGCGACAGGCTTTCCAGTCTGACCCCGCCGTCGAGCGCCGAGACGTTGATGCTGTCGCCGTTCAGCGACACGTTCTTCATCGCGAGCTCCAGCGTGCCCGGCGCGGCGCCGTCGCCCCAGTGGACCGCGCCGCTGCCCGAAACCGTGCCGCCGGATTTGCTGATGCCCGCCGCGAGCCTGGGAGACAACGCCTTCAGCGTGCCCTCGCCGGACAGATCGATGGGTTTGAGGGTGAAATCCGCGCCGCCCTTGCCGCTGTCCAGGTCATGGCTGCCCTTGGCGGTGAGGTTCAGCAGGTCGCCCGCACCGGTGAGCGCGGCGCTGAACGTTGTCCTTGAGTTGGCGATGCGCGCGTCCAGCCGGGCCTTCAGGCTCGGGAACAGGGCCGGCTCGCCGGTGCCGCGAAGGTCGGCGATGCTGGCGCGGATCGCCACATCGTCCCCGTCGCCGGTGACGGTCGCGGCGATGCCGCGCGCCGCGACGCCGTTATCCGGCGCCTCGATGCGGCCGGCGTCCAGCGTCGCCTTCATCCCGTCCCCGTTCATGGCCAGCGCCACGCGGCCGGCGGCGATCGTCGCCCTGGCGGGCTCGGCGCCGTCCCGCTTCATGGCGGCGGTCCAGGTGAAGGGCTCGACCACGGCGGATGCCTCGACGGCGCCGCTATTCCGGTCCCGCGCATAGAACGCGCCCCGCCGCAGCACCAGCCGCGAGGTGCCGGGCAGCGCGAGGCGCTCGCCCCAATGCGCGTTGCGCAGCGTCAGCGCGCCGGCATCGGCGGTCAGCCGGACGGCGGACGGCCCGATGTCGTAGTCGCCGTCGAGCGTCAGTTCTGTCGACGGCAGGCTGCGTCCCTCGGGCAGCCTGAGCGCCAGCGAGGCCTGAAGGCTCACGCTGCCCCGGGCCGCCTCGTTCCGCGCCGAGGACAGCCACTGCGCCGGATCGAGCGTCGCTTCGCCCGTTACGTCGCCGCGCACGAACAGCGCCGCCGTCTCGTAGGTGATGCCGCCGCTGACCGCGAGCCGGTCGCGGCCCTCCCGCGGCGTGACGGCGAGGAAGGGCGCGCCAGGCGCAGGCGCGACCGACAGGCTGGATTCGCCCGCGAACAGGCTGTCTTTCGGCGCAATCGACGGGTCGAGCGACATGCCGCTGACGGTGATGCCCTTGGGCGTGGTCAGCGCCAGCGCGCCGCCCTCCAGCTTGACCTCCATCGACACCACGGCGTCGTCGACGGCGGCCGTATCGGGCAGGCGCAGCCGGGCCATGGTCGCCTCGATGCCGCCGCTCGCCTTGCCCTTCTCCAGCCAGTCGCCCAGCCCGGCGCCGAACGCCCCTTGCAGGCTCGGCCCCGGCGGGGCGGTGCCGGTGGCTCGAAGGTGCACGCCGCCCGCCGCCGGCTCTTCCGCGCCGGCCAGCGCGCTGACGAAGCCCGCGTCGGCGGTGCCTTCCATGGTAAAGGGCACGCCCGCCGTCGGCACGGCGCCATCAGCCTGAACCGAGATCGAGACGGGTTTGGACTTGAGCGCCACGTGAAGCGCGCCCTGGGGTTGCCGCAGCGAAGCCTTCAGCGTGCCGGGACCCAGGGCGCTGCCGCGGGCGGATATGTCCTCGAACCCCAAGCCAGCTTCCAGCCTGTCCATCAGGCCGTCCCGCGTCGTCACCAGAAGGGTGCCCGACAAGCCGTTCGCCGCGACCGAACCTATCGCGATGGTGCCGTCCCTCAGCGCGAGATCGCCGATCAGGTCGCCGTTGGGAGCCAGCAGCGCGGCGATCCGTCCCGAGGCCTGGCCGAACGGGGCCCGAACGCCGACGTTCAGCCCGGCGTCGATCCACGACAGACCGGCCCGGGCGTCCGGCGGAAGGGAAACCCTGCTTCCTTCTGCGTCGAGGATATCCAGGGAGGCGCTGGCGCCGGGACGGCGATCCAGGCTGGTGCCGGTCACCGTGCCAGAAATGTCGGCGACGATCTCCTCTCCGTTCACGTCGAGAGTCAGCGCCGAGTTCCTGATTTCCAGACGCTCGACCGGCAGGCTGATCGGCCCGTCGCTCGAGGTGATCGCCGGGACCAGCTTGCCGTCCTTCCAGGCGAAGCGGAACCGGGCGCCGTCCACCACCATGCGCTTGACCTCGCCGCGCAGCAGATCGCCGATGCCGTATTCCACGTGGATGTGCCGGATGGTTCCGGCGGCCGACGACACCAGCGTCATGTCCGCCCGCGCCAGACCAACCTCGGTCACTTTCACGTCCGAGGGGCCCAGGCCAAATCCGTCGATGAACCGCTCGATCGCCCATTCGGTGGTCTGCGCCCGCGTGATCCACAGCAACAGGACCACCGAGGCAAGCACGGCGATCGACCCGGTGGCGATGCGGAAGGCGCGGGACCGGCGGCGCCAGGCGGAGCGGAGCGTCATGGGTATCAGGATATCCGGATTGTCTCGTGGCCGACAGATGGCTGCGCTGGGCGAACGCGTTTGCGCGGTGGAGGTTCGCCAGGGCTTGGCGACAGATTTTCAATCATGTTACAGTTTTCGCGGGGAGGCGAAGCGATGAACCCGTTGCTCGACCAGTTGCTCGATGACCTGTCGCAGGCGCATGACGACGACGTCATGCGCGAGATGGTCGGCGGCTATTTGCGCGGCATCGGCTTCGCCGGCTTCCTGTTCACAGCCTATGGCGACACCCAGGCCCACATGATGTGCAGCTGCGGCCAGGACCTGCTGCTGCGCTACCGCCGCGATGAATTCCACGTCATCGATCCTGTCTCGCGCCAGGCGCGGACGAGCTGGCTTCCGGTGATCTGGGACGCGCATGAATACCTGGCGCGCTGTTCCGGAAAGCAGGCCCGGATATTCGAGGCCACGCTGGAGCACGGCTACGAGCGCGGGATATCGGTGCCGCTCCGTGGTCCCTCCGCCGGCTTCGACATGCTGGTGGGCCTGTCGCGTCATTCCGAGCGGGAGTTCGAACAGGGCAAGAACGTCTGGCGCAACGAGCTGATGCTGATCGGCGCGCATATGTCGTCGGTCTATCACGGCGTGCTGCACTATGAGGAAGCCGCGCCCGCCGAGCTCACCTGCCGCGAGCTGGAGTGCCTGCACTGGACGGCGCAGGGCAAGACGGCGTGGGAGGTCGCACGCCTCATCGATGTCTCCGAGCGGACCGTGCAGTTCCACATCCGCAACGCCTGCGGCAAGATGAACGCGGCGTCCAAGCACCAGGCGGCGCTCAAGGCCGCCAATCTGGGCCTGATCCGGATCTAGCTCGATTTCCCTAGACGATCTTCCCGAACGCCTCCTCAACCGCGACATGGTCGCGCCGGAAATCCTCGCCGACCTGCTGCGATTTCGGGTCCGGATAGATGGTGGTCCGGCCCTGCTCGATCCCGTCGAGGGTCGCATGGGCGATCATCGCAGCGGGATAGCGGCCCTCGCGCTCGTGCTCGCGCGCCATGTCGGTCTGGATCGGGCCGGCGATGACGCCCGCCACCAGGGTGCCGTTGCCGGCGAGCTCGCCGCGGATGCCCTGGGTGAGCGACAGGGCGGCCGCCTTCGAGGCGCAATAGCTGCCCACGAACGGCATGCTCGCCAGCGCGCCCATGGACAGGATGTTGACGATCGCGCCGCCGCCATTGGCGGCCAGAACCGGCGCGAACGCCCGGCACATGTTCAGCGTGCCCCAGTAGTTGGTCTCCATTTCCAGGCGCGCATCGTCGAGCGTTGCCGCCTCGATCAGCCGGGCATGGGTGAGGGCGGCGGCGTTGTTCACCAGGATGTCGGCGTCGTGGCAGGTGCGCGACGCGGCCTGCGCGCTGTGGGGCAAGGTCACGTCGAGCGTCACGGGGATGACCTGCGGGCGGCCGCCGAACACGGACTTCAGCGCCTCCCGGTTCCGCCCCGCGGCATAGACGCAGCTGGCGCCGCGCTCCAGCAACGCCTCGACCAGCGCCCTGCCGAGCCCGCGGTTCGCGCCCGTCACCACGGCATGCGTCCCTTCGATCCGCATCCGCATCCTCCCTGCCGTTTTGTGCGATAATTCTACGAACGGAAGGGAAGTCCAACCCCTGTTAGGGTTGACAGGTATCGGCCGCGTTCGGGGCCGGCGGATACTTCGGCCAGACGCGGGCAACGCGCATGAGGGAGAAGACTGGTTGATCGACGATCGCGTCGTTTTCGCGCAGATGCTGCGCGCCATCCGCCGGGATCTCGGCCTTGCCGTCATGCCGGATATCCGCTCGGGTGAAGCCCGGCTGAAGGCGGGAATGATGCACGACATGCTGGGGCACATGATAGCCTGGAGCGCAGAGGCATCCGCAGGAGACGAGGGCGAATTCCGTCGCCACTTCGACACGGCCAGACGGGACGCCGAGGAAGCGGTCGCGCGGCTCGGTGCGCTGGAGATCGAGATCACCGCCGAGCGGCTCCAGCGGTTTCTCGGCCAGCGCATGGCCGGCTGCGCGGGCGCGGTCGTAGAGCGGGTCGAGCCGGCGAATGGCGGATATTCCAAGGACACGGTGCTGTTCGGCGCCCGGTTGGCCGACGGCACGATGCTCGACGGCGTGATCCGCCGCGACCTGCCGTTCGGGCCGGGCGAGAACAGCGCCGTCGACGAGTTCCCGCTGCTGCGCGCGCTGTTCGGCCGGGGGCTTCCCGTCGCCGAGCCGCTGTGGTGCGAGACCGACGCGGGCTGGCTGGGACAGCCTTTCATCGTTTGCCGGAGAGTGCCTGGCGCGCCCAATACCGAGCCGTGGGACCAGGACGAGGCGGTCCGCCGCGGGGTCTGCCTCCAGCTTGCCGATCTGCTTGCCACCCTGCACGCCATCGACCCGGCCGAGATCGGCATGGCGACCGACCGGACGCCTGCGGGCGAGATCGGCGCCTATGTGGACCTGTTCCACGATCGCTGGCAGCGCCACAAGGTCTACGACTCCCCGGTGCTCGACGCCGCCTTCCGCTGGCTCGCCGAGAATGTGCCCGCCGATCTGGAGCGGGTCTCGCTCGTCCACTCCGATGTGGGGTTCCACAATATCCTGACCGAAAACGGCCGGATCACCGCGCTGCTCGACTGGGAGTTCTCCCATCTGGGCGATCCGGCCGAGGATCTGGGCTATTGCCGTTCCCGGGTCGAACCGCTGATGCCCTGGGACGAGTTCCTTGCCGCCTATTGCGCGGCCGGCGGCGCGCCCTACCGGGAAAGCGGGGCGCGGTTCTACGAAGTGTGGCGGGGCGTGCGCAACGCGGTGTGCTGCGCGGTGGCCTGGAACGGCTTTCTCGATGACCGGTATCCGGCATTGAAGATGGCCTATCAGGGCGTGCCGCTCTACCGGATGTTCATCCTCGACGTGGCCGAGAGGCTGGAAAGGGCAACCTCATGAGCAATCAGACCCGGATCGTCTCCGCCGGCGGCCATTCCGCCGACATGGCGGGCGCAGCGTTGACCGCCGTCCTTCCCGAGGACGAGTTCCTGCATCCGGTGGCGCCGGGCGCGCACTACGCCAGCACCGAGACGTCCTATTTCGGGTTCAATATCCCGGAGAAGCAGCTCAACGGCGAGGTCTATGTCTGGTTTCATCCGGCGCTGAAGGTCATGAGCGCCAGCGTCTATATCTGGCGCGGCATCCGGCGCTCGACGCTCGCCTGCGACTACGTCAACCACTTCCACTTCCTGCCGTTTCCGGAAAACGGCATCGCCGACTACACCATCGCGCCGCTGGGGCTCTCGATCCGCGTCATCGAGCCGCTGCGCAAGATCGAGCTGACCTTCAAGGACCCCGATCGGGACGTGTCGTTCCGGCTGTTGCAGACGGCGGTGATGCCGCCCGCCGGCCGGCCCAACGGCAACCACTTCACCCAGGCCATGAAGGTCGACGGCGAGCTCAACCTGCATGGCGAGAAGTTCGTCGTCGACGGCTGGTTCAGCCGCGACCGCTCGTGGAGCGGCGAGCGCCACGAGGTTGCGCGAAACGTGCCGCCGATTTCCTGGATGGTCGGCGTGTTCGGCGACGACCTGGCGTTCCACGTCCTCGCCTATGACGACCCGGCGCTGGGCCCCGACTGGGCCGGCGCGTTCCCGTCGCCGCCGCCCGGCCGTAACCTGATCTGGGGCTATGTCTGGCGCGACGGCGAGACGTTCTCGGTTCGCCGCGCCGGCGTGCTGACCCGCCGCGAGCCCGACGGCCTCGCGCCGCGGGTCAAGGAGATGGAGATCGAGGATACGGGCGGAAGGGTTCACCGTATCCGCGGCACCGTCGACGCGCGCATGCCGTGGCAGACCTGGCAGAACATGAACGTCTATTTCTGCCTGACGCGCTGGGAACTCGACGGCCGGATCGGTTGGGGCGACACCCAGGACATCCAGTACAACGAGTATGTCCGGCGCTTCGCCCGGTTCTGACCCCACCTGTCAGCCCTGACAGGTACACCCGCCGATACCCTTGGGCATAAAATCCCCGGCAAGCGCGGAATAGCGCCGTGGGGAAAGCCTGACCGACCCCGGAAGCCGCGTAAGGCGGTCCGGAAAAACAGGCGCCCCGCAGAGGCCCCGAACCAAGGGGCGGGGAGTTGGATGCAACAGGGGAAACACCATGAAGTCCTTATCGGCTAAAACAAAGCTGCTTGGCGGCTTGAGTCTGGCGCTGGCCTTGGCCGCGCCGGCGGCGGCGCAGACCGGCGGCATCGAGACGGTGACCACCACCGCCCGCAAGCAGGAAGAAACGCTGATCGACGTGCCCGTCGCGGTCAGCGCGCTGACCGAGAACGATCTGAACCGCTACAAATCCCGGAGCCTGACCGAGATCGCCGACACGATCCCGCAGGTTCAGATCACGCCGCAGACCTCGGGCAATGGCGGCACCATCGCCATCCGCGGCATTACCTCGGCATCCATCGATCCGGGCATCGAGAGCGCCGTCAGCATCAATATCGACGGCGTCCAGATCAGCCGCGGCTACATCGCCGCCTCGGCGTTCCTCGATCTGCAGCAGGTCGAGGTGCTGAAGGGTCCGCAGGCGCTTTTCTTCGGCAAGAACAGCCCGGCCGGCGTGATCTCGCTGCGCTCCAAGCTCCCCGGCAACGAGTGGGAAGGCTTCGTGACCGCGGGCTACGAGTTCCGCGCCGCCGAGCGCTACATCGAGGGCGCCTATGGCGGCCCGATCAACGAGAAGGTCGGCGTCCGCTTCGCCGCCCGATTCGACGACATGGATGGCTGGCTGCGCAACACGTCGGGCCCGCTGGCCAATCCGTTCGAGCCCAACCATCCCTATCCGGGCGCGACCAACAACGTGAAGACGCCGGCGCGGCAGAACTGGATCGGCCGCCTGACCTTCGATTTCCAGCCGACCGACAGTTTCCAGGCGACCCTGCGCGTGCTGGGCAATTCCTACAAGGACAACGACCTGACGGGCAACCAGCAGATCGTCCAGTGCCCGTTCGGTTCGGCGCATCCGACGACGCGCGGCATCACCGATCCCTATGACGACTGCAAGCGCGACCGCTACCGTTCGGTGGGCGCGCTTCCCGCCGATATCCGCGAGAACTATCCGCTCGCCAAGGACAACAAGGACATGTTCACCGACCGCCAGGCGATCCTGGTCTCGCTCGACATGACCTACGATTTCGGCGACATCAGCGTGAACTCGGTGACCGGCCTCTATCACCTGAAGACCAACGGCCTGGGCAACTACGCCTACACCACCATCCATTATTTCCCGGGCATCAACGGCGAGAAAGACACCAATTGGAGCCAGGAAATCCGGGTCACCAGCGCCTACGATTCGCCGGTGAATTTCGTGATCGGCGGCTATTTCGAGTCCGCCAAGCGCCGGAGCTGGACGGTTGGCCGAGGAGGTATCCTGAACACGGTGCCGAAGGATCCGGCGGTGCCGTTCGACGTTGGATACTGGCCGGACGACACCTCCGACCGCACCACGTGGTCGGGCTTCGGCCAGATGCTCTGGGACATCGTCGAGAACCTGCAGCTGACCGCCGGCGTGCGCTACAGCCAGGAGAAGATCGACATCGTCAACGTCAACCTCTACACCAATCCGGCGTTCCCGCCGATCCTGCGCGCGCCGGGCAATCCGCTGACGGGCAGCATCAACGAGAACAACTGGTCGCCGGAGGCGACCCTGACCTGGCATCCGGCGCCCGATCACACCCTCTATGTGGCCTACAAGACCGGCTACAAGTCGGGCGGCGTCTCGCAGACCGCCATCCTGCTCGCGTCCAACACGCTGGAATCCCTGTCGTTCGGACCGGAGACGGCCAAGGGCGGCGAGATCGGTTACAAGGCCATGCTGGACGACAACCGCCTGAGGGTCGGCTTCGCGGCCTACTACTACAATTTCAGCGGCCTGCAGCGCTCGGCGCTCGACATTCCCACCACCTCGTTCCTGACCCGCAACGCGGCCAAGGCGGTGAGCCAGGGTTTCGAGGCGGACATGCTCTATCAGTTCAGCGACGCGTTCCAGCTGCGCGCGGCGGTGGCCTACAACGATGCCCACTACAAAGACTTCACCAACGCGCCCTGCTACAACGGCATGCTGATCGTCGAGCCCAACCGGGCCTGCGGCGCGGTACGTCCGGGCGTCGTCGACCTGAGCGGCGAGCCCGTGGCGCTGGCGCCGAAATTCGTCGGCAGCATCGGCGGCAGCTACGACGTGCCGGTGACAGACTGGCTCAACGTCGCCTTCACCGGCGACGTCAAGTTCAGCTCCGGCTACTGGGCGCAGGACCAGCAGCCTCCGGGCAGCCGGCAGAAGAGCTACGCCAAGCTGAACGCCAGCATCCGCTTCCGCGACCCCGACGACCGCTGGGAGTTCGCGCTGATCGGCCGCAACCTGACCAACCAGATGATCCTGCTCACCAGCGGCGATACGCCCGGCGGCGGCCCGGGCCAGCTCACCGGCACGCTGGATCGTGGGCGGGAAATCGCCGTCCAGGGAACCGTGCGGTTCTAGCCACGAGACCCGGGCCCGACCCCGGGACCACGAACTGAGGCCGCGGCGCGAACCGCGGCCTCTTTTTTTCGTTTCGCCGACGAACCTCTTGGGAACCGGTGAGCAGGCACCATATTGAGGATCAAACGCCGATTCCCCAGAGGTACCGCCCTTGAGTGAAGATCCCTACAAGGTCCTCGGCGTCGCCCGGGACGCCAGCCAGGACGCCATCCGCAAGGCCTATCGCAAGCTCGCGAAGGAAGCTCATCCCGATCTCAATCCGGGTGACAAGAAGGCCGAGGAGCGGTTCAAGGCCGTGTCCGCCGCCTACGACATCGTCGGCGACGCGGACAAGCGCGCCCGCTTCGACCGCGGCGAGATCGACGCGTCCGGCGCCGAGAGGCCGCCGCAGCAGGACTTCTACCGGCAGTATGCCGACGCCGACGGCGGCTTCCGCTACCAGTCGTCCGCGGGTTTCGAGGACTTCGCCGACTTTTCCGACCTTTTCTCGCAGATGTTCCAGCGGGGTGGCGGACAGGCCGGCGCGCGCGGCCCGAGGCCGATGCGCGGCCAGGACATGCGCTATCAACTCTCCGTCGATTTCCTCGACGCGGTGAATGGCGCCACCCGGCGGGTGACCATGCCCGATGGCAAAACGCTAGACATCTCGATCCCTCCCGGCACCCGGACGGGCCAGACCCTGCGGCTCAAGGGCAAGGGCATGCCCGGCGCGAATGGCGCGCCGGACGGCGACGCGCTGGTCGACGTGCAGGTGAGCCGCCATCCCGTGTTCGAGCGCGACGGCGACGACATCGTCGTCGAGCTGCCGATCTCCATCGACGAGGCGGTGCTGGGCGGGAAGGTGCCGGTGGCCACGATCACCGGCAAGGTCAACCTCACCATCCCCAAGGGCGCCAGCACCGGCCAGGTCTTGCGGCTGCGGGGCAAGGGCGTGCCGGCGGGCAAGAACCGGGCCGCCGGCGACCAGCGGGTGACGCTGAAGATCGTCATGCCGCCCGGGATCGACTCCGACCTCGAGACGTTCATGCGGACATGGCGCGAGAGCCACGCCTACGATCCGCGTTCCGGGGGGAAGGAGCAGCCATGAGCCTGACCGAACAGGAAGTGGTCGCGGCCGTCGGCGGCATATCCGCGACGCGCCTGCGCGTGCTCGTGCGCAACGGCTGGGTCCGGCCGGAGCGCACGGCGGGCGCGCCGGCATTCAGCGAGATCGACGTCGCCCGTGTGCGCCTGGTCTGCCATCTCACCGAACAGCTCGAGGTGCCGGAAGACGATCTAACGGTGATCCTCTCGTTGGTCGACCAGGTCTACGGTTTGCGCCGCGCGCTGCGGAACCTCAGCCGCGCCGTAGAAAGCCAGCCCGACGATATCCGCGCCGAGATCGCCCGGGCGTTCCGGGATATCAACCGTGCCAACTGACTAATGAAACAGTAGGGAGGCGTTTCGCTGGCCTATCGGGTCGGATACGACGATGCCGCCGTTCCATTTCCCAAGTGGTTCGCGATAGCGAAACTGCATCTGCTTCAAGATCGGGCCGAAGCGTTGCCTGAGCGCTGCCGCACCTGGCTGGACGTGGATGTTGGCAATGTGTCCAGTGCAATAAACCTCGGCTGCCATCGGGTATAGAAGCGCTGAGCAGACGATGTCGCACAACTGGAGACCAGCGTGATTCTCGCTGTGCCCAAAAGTCGGAAGTTCGAGCATGCGGCTGTATGTCCCCGATGATGCCCTGAATTTCTGGGTGAAGATCGAATGTGCGACGGAGACGTTCTTGAGGTGGTCTCTGCTGTCCGCGATGCAGAATCCAACACTGTCCTGGCCGGCGAGGTAGTTTTCGAACGATGAGTACATCCACTGGACCGAGGATGTGTAGATGGCTCGTCCATTCATCAGCGCTCCGGGCGCCTTGACCCAGATGCGGCATAGTAGCTGAACCCCATGAGCGCCCAGCATGGCCAGGATTTTGTCCAGAAAGCCGATCGCGTGGCGTTGAGCGTTTCTCCGCCCGCGAGTTGCCTGTCGCCTGATATCGGCACCTTTGATTTCTGGAATAATCTTATCGAGGTGATTTGGACTGGGATAAGGAAGACCAGGATAGAACCGCCGCTTTAGATTGAGAAAATCAAGAGTAACTGCTTCGAGGCGGGAAGCCTCGACGATCAGGGCTCCAATCACCAAAACTGGTTGATCGTTTCCGTTAGGGGAGGGGGTGATTGGTATAGGGCCGAGATCCCCGGATTCATCTACATAAAAGAGATACAATAGCACACCCATAAACAGCTATGGCTACCCGAAGGTAGCCATAGGATTTGCTGCCCTTACGGTACAGCCAGCTTTGTAGCTAAATTGATGTTAACTGCATTGGGCGATTTTGTCAATTTTATTGGGGCGGATCAGGCCCTACCGGACGATGACGTTGGCGAACTGCCAGGGATCCTCGGCGTCGTAGTCGTCGGGGAACAGGCCGCCTTCGCGGTGCGCCAGCGGCGTCCAGTCGGTGTAGACGCCGACCACCGGGCCCAGATAGGGCATCTGCACCTCGAGGCAGCGCTCGAAGTCGGTCTCGTCGGCCTCGACCACGCCGCGGTCCGGGTTCTCCAGCGCCCACACCATGCCGGCGAGGACGGCCGAGGTCACCTGCAGGCCGGTGGCGTTCTGGTAGGGCGCGATCTCGCGGGTTTCCTCGATCGACAGCTGCGAGCCGTACCAGTAGGCGTTCTTCTCGTGGCCGTACAGCAGCACGCCCAACTCGTCGATGCCGTCGACGATCTCGTTCTCGTCCAGGATGATCCAGTCGTCCTGGCGCTGCCACTCCGAGCCGGCCATCTCGTGCAGCGACAGCACCGCGTCGTCGCAGGGGTGGTAGGCGTAATGGCAGGTCGGCCGGAACACGGCCTCGCCGTTCTCGCGCACGGTGAAGTAGTCGGCGATGGAGATGGATTCGTTGTGGGTCACCAGGAAGCCGTGCTGGGCCTGGGCGGTCGGCGTCCAGGAGCGCACGCGGGTGCCGGCGCCGGGGCGCAGCAGGTAGATCGCCGCACCGCAGCCGCCTTCATGGGTGCGGCCTTCGGGCGGCAGCGCCTTCTCATGGGTGCCCCAGCCCAGCTCGGCCGGCTGCAGGCCTTCCGAGATAAAGCCCTCCACCGACCAGGTGTTGACGAAGATGCCCCTGGGCTTGGGATCGCGGGCGCGCTGGGTGTCGCGCTCGGCGATGTGGATGCCTTTCACCCCCAGCGACTGCATCAGCTTGGCCCAGCCTTCGCGGGTCGCCGGCTTCTCGACGGTCCGGCCCATGTCGGCGGCCAGGTTCAGCAGCGCCTGCTTGACGAACCACGACACCATGCCCGGATTGGCGCCGCAGCAGTTGACGGCGGTCGGCCCGCCCGGACGGCGCTCGCGCAGGTCGAGCACGGCCTGGCGCAGCGCGTAGTTCGAGCGCTGCGACACGGAAAGGCTGGTGTCGGTGTAGAAGCCCAGCCACGGCTCGGCGACGGTGTCGATGTAGAGCGCGTCCAGGTCCTTGCACAGCTCCATCATGGCAACCGACGACACGTCGACCGACAGGTTCACCACGAAGGCGCGGCCCGGGCCGGCGGTCAGCAGCGGCGTCAGCAGGTCGCGGTAGTTGTCGACCCGGATGCCGTCATGGATGAAAGTCACGCCCGCGGCCTCGACCATCTCCTTGTACTCGTCCTCGGGGTCGATCACGGTGACCTTGGTGCGGTCGCAATCGATATGCCGCAGGATCAGCGGCAGCGTGCCGCGGCCGATCGAACCGAAGCCGATCATGACGATGGGGCCGTCGAAGCGGGCGTGGATGGGCGCTGGGCTCATGGGTGACTCCTGTGCTTCTTATGGGAACGGCTCCCAGGTCCTTGCGGGAAGAAGTTCCCCGGCGGACCGTAGAGCCGTTCCGTTTCATTCATGTTTCACGCCCCGGGCAAGCCGGGACAGGGCACGGCCGTCATGCCGCCTGCTTGAACTCGATCATGGGCAGGCCGCGTCGGTCGTCTTCTGGGGCCACGCGGGCGCCGGCCGTCACCAGGCCGGTCGCTCCGTCGAGCGCGCCGGCGACCAGTTCGAGGCCTTGGAAACGGTCGCGTTCCACCGGGCCGGGCAGGCTGAGGCCGGCGCACAGCGCCGACCGGAATCCGAAGCGCTCGTAGTAGGGCGCGTCGCCGACCAGGATCACCGAACGGTGACCCTTCGCCGAGGCTTCCGCCAGCGCATGGTCCATCAGCAGCGTGCCGATGCCCAGACCCTGGCACTCGGGCAGCACGCCGATCGGGCCGAGCAGCAGCGCGGCGCCGGCCGAGCCGGCTTCGATGTGCCACAGCCGCACCGTGCCGACCAACTGGCGGCCCATGGTGGCGCTGAAGGCGAGCCCTTCGGCGGGGGCTTGCCCCCGCCGAAGTTTTTCGCAGGTTTTCAGGTGCCGGCCGGGCAGGGCCCGGTCCAGCAGGATTTCCCGCGCCGGGATGTCCGGCGCCGCTTCGTTCCGGATCGTGATCATGGTCGTCCCTAGATGACGATCGCCTCGAGAGGCGAAAAGCCGTTGAAAGCGACCGACGCGTAGGTGGTGGTGTACGCACCCGTCGCCTCGATCAGGACCTCGTCGCCGATCTCGAGCGAAATCGGGAGCGAATACGGAGTCCGTTCATACAGCACGTCAGCCGAATCGCAGGTCGGACCGGCCAGGACACAGGGAGCGACCGCATCCCCGTCCCGCGGCGTGCGGATGGGATAACGGATCGACTCGTCCATGGTTTCCGCCAGGCCGCCGAATTTGCCGATGTCGAGATAGACCCACCGCACATTGTCGTTGTCCGACTTGCGGGAGATCAACACGACCTCGGCCTTGATCACGCCGGCATCGCCAACCATGCCCCGGCCCGGTTCGATGATCGTCTCGGGCAGACGGTTGCCGAAGTGTCGTCGCAGCGCGCCGAAAATCGACTGCGCATAGGCGTCCACCTTCGGAACGTCCTTCAGGTACCTGGTCGGGAAGCCGCCGCCCATGTTGACCATGGACAGCTGGATGCCACGCTCGGCCAGGGTGCGGAACACCATGGACGCGTCGGCCAGCGCCCGATCCCAGGCATCCACGTTGCCCTGCTGCGAGCCGACATGGAACGAGATGCCGTAGGGCGACAGGCCCATGTCGCGCGCCTTCTCCAGCACGCCCACGGCCATCGCCGGAACGCAACCGAACTTGCGCGACAGCGGCCACTCGGCGCCTTCGCCGTCGGTCAGCACGCGGCAGAACACGCGGGCGCCGGGCGCCTGGCGCGCGATCTTCTCCACCTCCTCGACGCAGTCGACCGCATAGAGGTCGATGCCGAGGGCGTGGGCGCGGGCGATGTCGCGCTCCTTCTTGATGGTGTTGCCGAACGAGATGCGGTCCGGCGTGGCGCCGGCGGCGAGCGCCATCTCGATCTCCGGCACCGAGGCGGTGTCGAAGCTCGAGCCCAGCTCGGCCAGCAGGCTCAGAATGGCCGGCTCGGGATTCGCCTTCACCGCATAGAAGATGCGGGTCTCCGGCAGCGCCCGGGCGAATGCCAGGTAATTGTCACGAACGACGTCGAGGTCGACGACGAGGCATGGGCCTTCCGGCCGCGCGGATGCGAGATAGTCAAGAACACGTTGGGTCGCCATAAGACCGATCCCCTACCTTCATTGCTGCCGGCAGGTGCCCGCTCAGGAGACGCGATGGAGGCGCCGTATCCTGTGAAGGTTCCTGCAGACCGGAATGGAGCAACGCCAACCGCGGCGAAACTCCGGTGGGTGCCTTAGGTTGGAACGGGAGGACCGATCCGCACATGGGGCAAAGATGGTGTGCCTCTTCAGTGTCGCCGGCTTTTGGACAGCCGACTGAGACCAAAAAAGCCCTCACCGTCGTTGCTATATGACGCCTCATCCCTTGGGACGTTGTGCCGGCGCCTATGGGCACGTGCGACTATTGGGCAGGACGGGAAATACGGCTTCCGCCCCCCGGAATCAAGCAAAATTTTTTTTGCATTTTCGCGTGGCGGCCCAAGGCGTTGCCGCATGTTTTCCACAGGGCGGGAATCAGCCGTTTTGCGGCCGTCGGCGGCGGTTCGCCGCCTTGTTTCGCACCGGGGCTGCCGCTACACTCCGCCGCCTTGGCGCGGTCCGCCGCGCACCATCGAAAAGGGCCGACATGAACAGTTTCCTCCGCACCGCCGCCGCCGCAGCCCTCATGTTCGGCGTGGCGGCCACCCAGGGCGCCCACGCCGCCGACCCCAAGGGCAACTATATCGTGCGTGGCATCGGCGCCCGGCCGTGTTCCGACTACATGGCGGCGGTCGGCAAGAGCGCGCAGGACGTGATGCCCTACATGTCGTGGATGGAAGGCTACCTCACCGGCATCAACCGGCTGCAGGCCCAGACCTTCGATGTCTCGCCGGTGACCGAGGCGGCCGTCGTCGGCCAGATGGTGCGCAACTACTGCACGACCCAGCCGACCCTGCGGTTCGAGACCGCCGTCGCCCAGCTGATGAACTTCTTCGCGCCCTACAAGGTCGCCGAGCAGTCGCAGCTTGTCGAGGTGACGGTGGGCGATTCCCGCGCCGCGCTGCGCCAGTCCACGCTGCGGTGGATGCAGGAAAAGATGAAGGCCCAGGGCCTGTTCGCCGGCACGCCCGACGGCCTCTACGGATCGACCACCAAGGAAGCGCTGCTCGCCTTCCAGAAGGCCAACAAGATTCCCGAGAGTGGCGTTCCCGACGCGCGCACCCTGGTGGCGTTCATCCAGAAGGAAACCGAAACCAAGGGCGCCAGGCCCTGATCCGGCGGCGGCTGCCAGTGCGAGGGGGATCACCATGACCATCGAAGAGCTGCTCGAGATCGAAGAGATCAAGAACCTGCGCATCATGTACTCGCACTATTTCGACGGCGGGCAGATCGATGCGCTGGCCTCGCTGTTCACAGAGGATGCGGTGTGCGAGTTCACCGAGGACTATGGCGGCAACTGGGAAGGCCGCGACACGATCCGGACCAACTACGCCAAGTTCGCGGTCGAGGGCCGGCCGTTCTCGTTCATGCACGCCAACACCAATCCCTGGATCAGGCTGCTCGGCCCGACCGAGGCCAATGGCCGCTGGTACCTGCTCGACCTCAGCCTGCGCGAGGGACAGGACAATCCGATCGGCCTGTTCGGCGTCTACGACGACGTCTACCGCAAGGTCGACGGCAAGTGGCTGATCGCCCGCACCCGCATCGACTTCCTCTGGCCCAAGCGCAGCTTCGTCGGCTTTCGCACGCCGGGCGTAAACGGATAGTCCACCCAGCTTATCCTGGGTTGCGGTCCACGGTCAGTAGTGCCCGTTTGCGGTGCAGCTCGACGATCTGCTCCAAGGCGCGCTGAGCGATGGCGCGAGGCAGGCTGCCATAGAACCACTGATCGGGCCTGACGGGAACGATGCCCGGATCGGACCAGTCGACGCGATTGAGCTCGGTAAGGATGAGCCACGACCGCTCGTGGTCGAGGCCTGTAAGCGCCCTGAACTGGGAGGCGATCTCGATTGCGGGTTGGCCGTCCAGAGGCGGCGAATGGGTGATCGGCGCCACGTACACGTTCTGCAATCCGTTCTCGTGTCGTTGCAGGGCCACGATCACCGCGCAAGGTCGATCCTTGGATCCCTCCACGCGTCCCTGCTCTCGTTCGTCGCGCCAGAGATAGTCATAACGTATGATCTGGCCGATCTGCGGCTCGGGTTTGGTCATTCCTCCGGATCGAGGAGATGATCGAGGCTGGAGTCGAGATGATCCAGAACAGGGTTCTGCAGGGCGGCCACGGCTTCGGCAGGCAATTCGTGAGCGTAGTATGCCTTGCGGGTGTCTCGCGCCTTGAGACGCTCATACTCCTCGATGTCGATCAGTACCCGGACGGGACGATTGTGCTTCGTGATCACCACGGGGCTTTTGCCCGCCTTGTCCATATAGAGACCCGCTCGATTTTGAAACTCGCTCGATGCCACGATGATGTTCGCCATGTCTGATCTCACAGCCTAGTCTTAGGTACGGCTATAATAGCTATTTTAGCTATATCGATCAACGACGCTGGATCTGGCGGTGAACACCGCTGCTCGGCGCTTAGCGCCGACTGCGAGTCTTTGCCATTGCCCCGCCGCGAGGGCGAGCCGATAATCCATGTATATTCATGGGGCCTTGGGCGGCTCCCGAAGGAGGCCACGATGATCCAGCCGGGCACGGATCGTCCTCAGTCGTTTTCCGGCCGCGAGGCCGCCTGGTGGGGGCCGGGCGCATGAAGACGACGACCAGGGCGCTCATCGACGAACTCGCCAGGACCCTGCGCACGCGCGTGCTGCCGCGCGCCGGCGACGCATCCGAGCATGTGCGCGACGTGCTGGCCGGCCTGGAGCGGCTGGCGGTGCGAATCGAGCTGGAGGGCGAGATCATCTGGTCCGACATCGCCGACCAGCGGCTGATCCTGGCCGCCGTCGAGCAGGAGGCAAGGCGGCTGGAGTCCGAACCGTGGCGGCGCCTGGCCGACGATATCGCCCGTGAACTGGACCGGGTCTGGCATGCGCCGGCCCACTATCCCGAGATGGCGGTGCTGGAAGCCGAGAACCGGCGGCTGCGGGCGCTGATCGACCGGGCCTTGGCGGCGGTCCGCACCGTGCCGGAGGCGCTGGGCGAGAAACGGGCCCAGCGGCTGACCAGGGCGCTGGAAGGGTATATGGCGCGCCAGGCGGAACGCGAGGCTCCGCTCAAGGGCCCGGTGCCGGCCGCGGCCGAGTCCACTTGATCAGCCGCGCCAAAGCCGACCATAATCCCGGGTGACGCCGGCGGCCGGTCACGGGACGGTCGCTTTCGGCAATTGGGATGGCCGCGCCGGGGATGACGCGGTCCTGGACAGTTCGACTAGCTCAGGGAAGATGTCATGCAGTATCAGTCACCAGCCTCGGTCGACGAGGCCGTGGCGGCGCTGGCGGCGAACGGCGGCGCGCGCGTCCTGGCGGGCGGCACCGACCTGCTGGTGCAGCTTCGCTCCGGCGGCGCATCGCCCGCCGCCGTCGTCGACGTCAAGCGCATCGCCGCCTTGCGGAGCATCGCCGAGACCGCCGATGGATTCCGTATCGGCGCGGCGGTCTGCGGCGCCGAGATCACCGATCATGCGGCGCTGGCGAAGGCCTGGCCGGGCGTCGCCGAGGCCGCCGGCCTGATCGGCTCCACCCAGATTCAAGGCCGCGCCAGCCTGGGCGGCAATGTGTGCAACGCCTCGCCGGCCGCCGACACGACCCCGGCGCTGATCGCCGCCCGCGCCGTCGCCGAGATCGTCGGCCCGACCGGCAAGCGCACCATTCCCGTCGAGCAGATCGCCACCGGGCCCGGAAAGACGTCTCTCGCGCCCGGCGAACTCGTGGTCGCGTTCGTCCTGCCCAAGCGGCCCGCCCGCTCGGCCGATGCCTATCTGCGGCTCATCCCGCGCACCGAAATGGACATCGCGGTGGCAGGCGCGGGCGTCAACCTGACCCTCGCCGAGGACGGCACCGTCGCCGATGCCCGCGTCGGCATCGGCGCCGTGGCGCCGACCGCGCTGGTGCTCGAGGCCGCGCCCGGCATCCTCGCCGACACCCGGCTGGAGGAAGCCGTGCTGGAGAAGCTGGCCGCCGCGGCGGGTGCTGCAGCAAATCCTATCGACGACAAGCGCGGCACCGTCGACTACCGACGGAAGGTGGTCGGCGTGCTGGCGAAGCGGGCGGCGCTGATCGCCTATGACCGGGCGAAGGGAGCGCGCTGATGGCCAAGACCCATGTTTCCACCACCGTCAACGGCGATCCGGTCGAGTTCCTCTGCGAGACCTCCGAGACCGTCCTCGACGTGCTGCGCAACACGCTGGGCCTCACCGGCACCAAGGAAGGCTGCGGCACCGGCGATTGCGGCGCCTGCTCGGTGATCGTCGACGGGCGCCTCGTCTGCGGCTGCCTGATGCTGGCGGCCGAGGCCGAGGGCAAGAGCGTCACCACCATCGAGGGCATCGGCGCGCCCGACCGGCTGCATCCGGTGCAGCAGGCGTTCCTCGAGGACGCCGCGCTCCAGTGCGGCTTCTGCACGCCCGGCTTCATCGTCGCCGCCAAGGCGCTGCTCGACCGCAATCCCGATCCCACCGAGACCGAAATCCGCTATTGGCTGGCCGGCAATCTCTGCCGCTGCACGGGCTACGACAAGATCGTCCGCGCCGTGCAGCACGCCGCGTCCGAGATGAAAGGACAACCCGCATGACCTACGAACAGAAGACCCTGCGCGTCGTCGGCACCCGTCCCATCCGCCACGACGGCGCCGACAAGGTGACCGGCCGCGCCAACTACGCCTCGGACTTCGCCCTGCCGGGCATGCTGTGGGGCCGTGTGCTGCGCAGCCCGCACGCCCATGCGCGCATCCGCTCCATCGACACGTCGAAGGCGAAGGCGCTTCCCGGCGTGAAGGCGGTGATCACCTCGGCCGACATGGTGCTGCCCGAGGCGGGCATCACCCAGGCGGGCGAATCGGCGATCAACACCCAGCACCTGGCCAAGAACCTGCTGGCCCGTGACAAGGTGTTCTATGACGGCCATCCGGTCGCCGCCGTCGCCGCCATCTCGGACACCATCGCCCGCGAGGCGCTCGCCCTGATCGAGGTGGATTACGAGGTGCTGCCCCACGTCATCGACGTGGAAGACGCGATGAAGGAGGGCGCGCCGCTGCTGCACGACGACCTGTTCACCCAGGGCGTCGAGCCGAAGCCGGAGAAGCCATCGAACGTGGCCAGCCGCATCGTCGTCGCCAAGGGCGACATCGAGAAGGGGTTCGCCGAGGCCGACATCGTCCTCGAGCGCAGCTACTCCTCGAAGCCGGTGCACCAGGGCTATATCGAGCCGCAGGGCGTCGTCGCCAACTATGCCGAGGACGGCCAGGCCATGGTCTGGTGCTCCAGCCAGGGCCAGTTCCTGATCCGCGACCTGTGCGTCAACATGCTGGGCATGGAGGCTTCGTCGCTGAAGGTGATCCCGGCCGAGATCGGCGGCGGCTTCGGCGGCAAGACCACGGTCTATCTCGAGCCGCTGGCGCTGCTGCTGTCGAAGGCGGCGGGCCGTCCAGTAAAGCTGACCATGAGCCGCAGCGACGTGCTGCGCGCCACCGGCCCGACCTCGGGCGGCAAGTACTACGCCAAGATCGGCGCCAGGAAGGACGGCACGATCACCGCCGCCGAGGTGGTGCTGAAGTTCCAGGCCGGCGCGTTCCCCGGCTCTCCGGTGGGCGCGGCGGTGATGTTCTGCTCGGCCCCCTACGACATCCCCAACCTGTCGATCATCGGCTACGACGTGGTCGTCAACGTGCCGAAGATCCACGCCTACCGGGCGCCCGGCGCGCCCAATGGCGCGTTCGCGTTCGAGACCGTGCTCGACGAACTGGCCCGCGAGCTCAACCTCGACCCCATCGACTTCCGGGCGAAGAACTCGGCGGCCGAGGGATCGAAGTCGCCCTACGGCCCGACCCATGGCCCGATCGGCGGCGTCGAGTGCCTGGCCTCGGCCAAGAGCCATCCCCACTACACCACCAATCTGGGCCCGAACCAGGGCCGCGGCGTCGCCAGCGGCTTCTGGATCAACATCGGCGGCCAGTCGGCGGCCACGGTGGTCGTCAACCGCGACGGCACCATCTCGCTGGTCGAGGGCTGTCCCGACATCGGCGGCACCCGCGCCTCGCTCGCCATGATGTGCGCCGAGGTGCTCGGCATCGCCGCCGAGAAGGTGCGCCCGACGGTGGTCGACACCACGGCCATTGCCTTCAACGACGTGACCGGCGGCAGCCGCGTCACCTTCGCCACCGGCATCGCCGTGACCCAGGCCGCCGAGGACGCCGTGCGCCAGATGCGCGAGCGGGCGGCGAAGATGTGGGACATCGACGTGGAGAACGTCGGCTGGCGCGACGGCGCGGCGCAGGAATTGAACGGCAACCGCTCGCTGACCATCGCCCAGATCGCCCAGAAGGCGGCCAAGACCGGTGGCCAGATCATGGGCCACGCCTCGATCAACGCCTCGGGCGCCGGCCCGTCGCTGACGACGCATCTGTGCGACGTCGAGGTCGACCGCGAGACCGGCAAGGTCACCATCCTGCGCTACACCACGTTCCAGGACGCCGGCAAGGCCGTGCACCCGTCCTATGTGGAAGGCCAGATGCAGGGCGGCGCGGCGCAGGGCATCGGCTGGGCGCTCAACGAGGAATACATCTATGACGAAAGCGGCCGGCTGGAGAACCCGGGCTTCCTCGACTACCGTATGCCGGTGGCGTCCGACCTGCCGATGATCGACGCCGTGATCATCGAGGTGCCGAACCCGAACCATCCGTTCGGCGTGCGCGGCGTCGGCGAGGCGCCGATCGTGCCCCCGCTCGCGGCCATCGCCAACGCCATCTACGACGCCACGGGCGTGCGCATGCGCGACCTGCCGTTCTCGCCGCCCAAGGTGCTGGCGGCGCTGGAGGCGGCCGGGAAGGCGAAGGCCAACGGCTGACGTGGCCAAGAGCTAAAGCGGTAGCCGTCCAGGCTGAACCACTGGAGCAGTTATGAACCGCTTCGCGGTGACCCCTCACCCTAACCCTCTCCCACAAGGGGAGAGGGGACTCGGCCGCTGTTTCATAACCCCTTCTCCCCTTGTGGGAGAAGGTGGCGCGCAGCGCCGGATGAGGGGAGGCCGCGCCAGCGGCACGCCGGATGGTGCGGCTCGACTAGATCGGCTACCAATCTAATGGCCCGCGTCGTCCTGTCGGGAGACCTGGGCCGCCGGTTCGCCGGCGGCGAGGTCGAAATTTCCGTTCCCGCAAGCAACGTCCGCCGCCTGATCGCGGCCCTCGACGAGCGCTATCCCGGCATCGCCGAGGTGCTGGACAGCGACGCCATGGCCGTCGCCATCGACGGCATCGTCCACCAGGACGCGTTCCTGGAGGAGGTGGGGCCGGACTCGGAGGTGTATTTCCTGCCGGCGATCAGGGGCGGCCGTTAAAACCTCAGTCGCATCCCCCTCTCCAACCGTCATCCCGGCGAAGGCCGGGACCCAGACTGGGCAGTCCGGCGCGCTTCGCGCCGGTCTTTTCGTAAGAGGGGCTGGGTCCCGGCCTTCGCCGGGATGACGATCGAGGGGAACCGCGCAAAGCATTGGGCTAGGGCTGGCACCGTACCGCAACGGATGTAACGGAATCCCCAGATAAGGCCAGTTGCAGCCAGCAAGGATCGCCCGAGGATGGAATGTATTCAACGACTTTGCCGTCGCCTCGCTGCACGATCATCACCTCGCCGTAAACGGACCGCACCTGAGCGAGAGCCATGCCGACGCACACCTTGGAAGGCGTACAATATTTCGGATCGATGCTCTTGATGTCCGTGACGCCGACCCTTTCGTCCAGCCAAATGGTCAGGCCTGCGTATTCGAGTCTGATCTCATCCGTTTCTGCTTTGCGAACCGGCTCTCCAAGCCGCCTCACCACGCTCGCCTCGCTATCGCCTGTACGGATTCCACCCACGGCGAGTTCACTATCCGGAACCTTTGGCAATGCCTCGGCGAGGGCTGGTGTCGACAGCAGCGCGGCCAACGCAATTGTCGCCAAGCCCCTCATTCGTCCAGCTTCGTCACGATGGAAATCTGCGCGCTCCGGTGCAGCGACGTGTGCGTCCGGGTCTTGAAGAACCAGGTTCCGCCCACCTTCACCAGCACGTCGTTGTAGTAGCCCGTTGAGCTGTAGGTCCGGCCGTCGTTCAGTTCGATGTCTTCCTTGAAGTAGTTCTTGCTGGTCGCGCTATCGCCGGTCACGTCGACGCTCACCATCATCGGGAAGAAGCTGATCGACTTCACCGCGGCCATCATCCCGGTCCAGCGCTTGACGATGAAGTCGCGGCCGTCCATGGGATTGCCGTACATCACCCAGCTCGCGCCTTCCTCGGCCCAGGTGGTCGCCCACAGCGCCGGGTCCTTCAGCATCACGGCGTCGCAATACCGCTCGACCAGCTCGCGGATGGCGAGGACGTCTTCGATGGGGCCGGTGGACATCGCGTATCTCCCTATCTGAACAGCACCGAGGCCGGGCGCTCCTTGCCCAGCCGGTATTCGGAAAACCTCACCTTGCGCATGTCCCACCAGTAGCGCGCCGTGCTGTGCGGCCACAGGGTGGTGATGCGCCCGTTCTGGTCCTGGTACCAGCTGTGGCATCCCGCCTGCCAGATGGTGCCGGAAAGGCCGCGCTGCAAGGCGGCGTCGAAGCGCGCGGCGGCGTCCTCGCGCGGCTCGATGGTGCGGCGCTCGACCAGCTTCCACAGGCACTGCATCACGTAGCGCACCTGCGCCTCGACCATGAAGATGATCGAGCTGTGGCCGAGGCCGCTGCCCGGGCCGAGCAGGGTGAAGAAGTTGGGGAATCCGGGCACGGCGACGGTCCGGTGCGCGGCCATGCCGTCCTTCCACGCCTCCCGCAGGGTGACGCCGCCGCGTCCGGTGATCTCGGTCCTCGGCAGGTCGGTGGGGCGGAAGCCGGTCGCCAGGATGATCACGTCGGCCGGATGCAGCGCGCCGTCCGCCGTCACGATGCCGCCGGGCTCGATGCGGACGATGGGATCGGTCACCAGCGCGACGTTGTCGCGGCCGAGCGCGGGATAGAAATCGTCCGACACCAGGATGCGCTTGCAGCCGGGCGGATAGTCGGGCGTCAGCTTCCGGCGCAGCGCCGGATCGGCGACCTGGTCTTCCAGATGCCGCAGCGCCAGCCGCCTTTCCCGCGCGTTGCGGCGGTTCCTGCGCAGGAACAGCGGGAACCGGCTTTCCAGCATCCAGTAGAGCTGCCAGCGGTGCAGCCGCCCGGCGAACGGAAACTCGCGGAACGCCCGCTTCCACGATGCCGGATATTCCCGGTCGAGCCTCGGGATGATCCAGTTGGCTGTGCGCTGGTAGAGGTCGAGATGGGCGGCGGTGCCGGCGATGGACGGCACGATCTGCACCGCGCTCGCGGCGCTGCCGATCACCGCGACGCGCTTGCCGGCGAGGTCGGTCTCCGGCGTCCACCGCGCCGAATGCATGACCTCGCCGCCGAAGCGGTCCAGCCCGTCGATGTCGGGAAAGTTGGGCACGTGCAACGCGCCGGCCGCGCTCACCAGCACGTCCGCCTCGTCCTCGGCGCCGCCGGCGGCGGTGACATGCCAGCGCGAGGTGCGCTCGTCGAACCGGGCCGAGGTGATCTCGCTGTTCGTCCGGAGGTGCGGCAGCAAGCCGTACTTGGCGGCGCAGCGCTCGAAATAGTCCTGGATTTCCCAGCCCGGCGAATACACCCGGCTCCACTCCGGATTGGGCTCGAACGAATAGGAATAAAGGTGCGACGGCACGTCGCAGGCGACGCCGGGATAAATGTTGTCCCGCCAGGTGCCGCCGATGCTGGCGGCCTTCTCGTGGATGGTGAAGTCCTCCATGCCGGCCCGGCGGAGCGCGATGCCCATGGCGAGGCCGGACATGCCGCCGCCGATGATCGCGACCCGGGGACCCGCGCCCATGGACTATCTGCCTCCGTCGACCCTCAGCACCGAGCCGGTGGTGTAGGTCGAGGCGTCGGAGGCGAAATAGAGCGCCGCGCCCACCACCTCGTTCGGCTCGCCGATGCGCTTCATGGCGTAGTTTCTGGCACGCGCCTCGGCGGCATCCATGTCCCACGCCTTCGACACGTCGGTGCGGAACGCGCCGCAGCAGATGCAGTTCACCCGCACCCTGGGCCCGTAGGCGAAGGCGTAGGCTTCCGTCATGGCGTTGAGCCCGGCCTTGGCCGCGGCGTAGGGAATGACGTTGGCGGTCGGCCGGATCGAGGCGATGCTGGAGATGTTGATGATCGAGCCGCCGGCGCCCCGCGCCATGCGCCCACCCACGAGCGCCGACAGCCGGAACGGACCCTTCAGGTTGATGTCGAGCACCTTGTCGTAAAGCGCCTCGGAGACGTCCTCGGGGCTCGGATAGAGCGGCGACATGCCGGCATTGTTGACCAGCACGTCGACCTTGCCGAACGCGCCATAGGCGGCGTCCACCAGGCCGTCCAGTTCGTCCCAATGTCCCACATGCACGCCATGGGCGAGGGCCCGGCGTCCATGCCGCTGGCGGACCTCTTCGGCCACGGCCTCGCAATTATCGAGCTTGCGGCTGGCGACGATCACGTCGGCGCCGGCCTCGGCGAAGGCATGCACCATCTCCCTGCCCAGCCCGCGGCTGCCGCCGGTGACCAGCGCCACCTTGCCCGTCAGGTCGAACCGTCCGCCCATGTCTCTCTCCCCGCTGTGCCACGAAGCGGGTCTCCCTTCCCGCGCGCCGAGGATGCGCCAATCCGTCCCGCGCCACCAAGGATTTATCATGGCCGGCCGGGAATCCTGCGCTAAGGTTCGGGCACCCAACAGGAGGAGGAAGTCATGGCCCTTTCGGTCATCGGAGCGGGCTTCGGCCGCACCGGCACGCTGTCGCTCAAGCTGGCCCTCGAGACCCTCGGATTCGACCCCTGCTATCACATGATGGAAGTGATCGAGCGCGGCTTCGGGCAGACCTGGCACGACATCGTGTTCGGCGCCGAGCCCGACTGGGACAGGGTGTTCGACGGGTACAGGGCCACCGTCGACTGGCCGGCCTGCAACTTCTACGGCGAGCTGGCCGAGCGCTATCCCGACTCCAAGGTGATCCTCAGCCTGCGTGATCCCGACAAATGGTTCGACAGCTGCCACAACACCATCTTTCGCGCGATGCGCATGGACCACTCCCAGGCGCCGGCCAATCTGCGCACCCAGATCGACATGGTGCGCAAGCTGGTGATCGAGGACACCTTCGGCGGGAACATCGACGACCGCGACCATGCGATCTCGGTCTACAACCGTCACAACGAGGCGGTCAGGCGGTCGATCCCGGCAAACCGGCTGCTGGTGTTCGAGGCGTCGCAGGGCTGGGAGCCGCTGTGCCGGTTCCTCGGCGTGGCGGTGCCGCAGGCGCCATATCCCCGGGTGAACAGCACCGAGGAGTTCCAGCAACTGTTCAAGAAGGTGGTCTGATACCTGGTCGGCGCAGGGCTTTACCCTCCGCGCGAGTAAGTGCAGTATCACCCCGGCTAGAACAGCGCGCGGGGGACAATGGGCAGGGCGCGCCAAGGTTCCGCTTGACGGCCTGCTTTGGTCCGGGAGGGGCTGGATTGGGGATGGCATCTGACTTGCTGAGAGAGGGTGAGGGGGCTGGTGCGCGAGGCTGGCCTCGCGTCCCTCGCGCACGTCCCGTCGAGGCTCGGGCGTGACGGAGCCGGCGAGAGCCTTCGGAACCATGCCGGCGACCCCGGAGATGTGGCCGCTGTTCCTCGAGCACATGCCCGCCTGCGTCGCGGTGCTCGATCGCGGCATGCGCTATCTCGCCGTCAGCCGGCGCTGGTACGACGATCTCGAACTGGTCGGCCGGGACATCATCGGACAATCTCATTACGACGTTTTTCCCGGCATCGGCGAAGAGCGCCGGGAGCGACATCGCCGCTGCCTCGCCGGTGAAACGCTGAGCCTCGGGGTGGACGACTACACGCTGACCAGCGGTACCGTGGTTACCGTGCGTTGGGAATACGTGCCATGGCGCGACGCGGCGGGGGGAATCGGCGGAATGATCATGTTCTCCGAGGTGATCACCCGGCAGCGCATTCTCGAGCAGCAGGTCGCGGCCGAGGCCGACCGGCTGCACCGCGCCGAGATCGTCAGCAAGTCCGGTGCCTGGGAATGGGACATTGCCACCAATACCGTCACCTGGAGCGAGGGGCTGGCGGTGCTGTTGGGGCTGGAGCATGAAAGGGCCGCGGGCGACCGGCCGAGCTGGCTGAGGCTGGTTCTTCCCGAGGACCGCGACGCGATCATGGAGCAGGTCGGCAGGGCGCTGAAGGGCGAGATCCCCTACGACATCGAGATGCGCATGCTGCGAGAGGACGGCTCGTTGATCGAGGTGCGGGTCATCGCCGAGGTGAGCCGGGACGAGCGAGGCAATCCGGTCTCGGTGATCGGCGCCATGCAGGACGTTACCGAGCTGCGGCGGAAGGAGCGCGAGCTGTCCACCATCCATCGCCGCTACCGGCTCGCCAGCGAGGTGTCCGGCACGGCGGCCTGGGAGATCTGGCCCGAGGAACGCCGCATCCTCGCCGACGAGAACCTGATGCGCCTGATTGGCAGGGCCGGCGAACAGCCCATTGAAAGCCTCGACGACATTCACGCCGCGTTCCCGCCGGAGACGCGCGTGAAGATGACCCGCATGATCGACGACATCGCGGCCGGCAGGCGCTCCACCTATGACCTCACCCTGCGCACCCGGCTGCCCAACGGCCGGACGATCTGGCTCAGCGGCTACGGCAAGGTGGTCGGCGGCAAGGACGGCGAGCCCATGCGCGTGGTCGGCACCACCCGCGACATCACCGATCTCAAGATGGCCGAGATGGCGCTGCAGAACAGCGAGCGCAACCTCCTTGCCGCGCAGGAACTGGCTCATCTGGGCAGTTGGGAATGGAACGGCGTGTCCGAGGATCTTGAAGGCTCGCCCATGATGCGCGCCCTCTATGGCTTTCCCGCCACCCAGGGTCCGATCAGCATGGCGGAGATCACCCGGCGGAACCATCCCGACGACCGCGACCGGGTGGCGGCCCAGGTTCAGGATCTGCTGTCCGGAAGGGCTCCGTCGGTCGGATCGGAATTCCGGGTGGTGCCGCGCGACGGCGAGACGGTCTGGGTCCAGGTGCATACCGAGCGGGTCACGGATTCGACCGGCCAGTTCGTGGGCTTGCGCGGCGCGATCCAGGACATTACCGCCCGCAAGGCTGCCGACCGCGAGATCGCGCTGCGCGACAGTGCGCTGCAGATGTCGGTGGGCGCCGTGGCCATGGTCGGCATGGACGGCTATTTCATTTACGGAAACCGGTCGTTCTTCGAGCTGTTCGGTATCGAACCGGCCAGTTTGACCAAGGTACACGCGCTCGACCTGGTGCGTGATCCCGACGCGGCCCAGGCCGCGTTCGGCGCCCTGCTCGGCGAGCCCGGCCGTTTCGACGGCGAGCTGCCGATCCTCCGCGCCAACGGAGACTATGGCGACGTGCTGGTGACGGCGACGGTCCACCGTGCCGAGGGCGAGGCGCCGCTGATCATCGCCTCCTATACGGACGTCACAGAGCGCAACGCGGCGCTCCGCGACCTGGCGCGGAGCGAGCGCAAGCTGCGCCAGGCCCAGGCCATGGCGCGCATGGGCGAGACTGCTTACGACGCCGCGACCGGCCGCTATTACATGCCGGCGCATACCCGCGAAATCCTGGGGCTCGGCGACGACTACGAGACGTTCGACGCTGTCCGGGGCCGCACGCTGATCCACCCGGACGACTGGAAGGTCATCGACGACGGCGCTCGCGCATTGATCAAGGGCAGGGCGGACACGGCCGAAACCACCTACCGGTTCCTGTCGCCGACGCGCGGCATGATCCATGTCCAGACCGTCAATTACGCCGAGCGGGATGAAACCGGCCGGGTCACCGGCCTGAACGGCATCATCCAGGACGTCACCCGCATCAAGCAGGCCGAGGATGAGGCGCGCGAAGCCCGGCAGCGTGCCGAGCGATACCTGGATATCGCCGGTGCCGTCATCATCGCCCTTGATCGCGAGGGCCGCATCGATCTCATCAATCGTCAGGGCCGCGAACTGCTCGGATATGCCGAAGAGGAGGAACTCCTCGGCAGGGACTGGTATGAACTGGCCGTGCCGGCGGAACTCCGCAGCGAGTTGCGGCGCGGCTCCGGGTCCCTGATGTCATCGGGACGCGAAGCCTACAATCGCCGCGAAGGGTATGTCGTCACCCGTTCCGGCGAGCGCCGGTTGATCGACTGGATCACCTCGCCGCTGCTGGACGAGGACGGCTCGGCGATCGGCGTGCTCAGTTCCGGCCGAGACCTGACCGACCTGCGCCAGGCCGAGCAGTCGCTGCGCGACAGCGAGGCGCGGACGCGGGCGGTGATGGAGGCCGCGTCCATCGGCATCGTCACGCTTGATGATGCCGGCCGCATGCAGTCTCTCAACCCGGAAGCCGAAAGCATTTTCGGCATCGACGAAAGTCTGCTGGTCGGGCGCGCGTTGGCCGACATGTTCCTTTCCGGCGAGCGTGAGCTGTGCGCCGCCATGCTGCTGCCGCCGGTCGAGAATGCGGACCCCAGGAGCGAGGAGGCAAAGCCAGGCCTCGGCATGCTCTGCGAATTCACCGTGCCGCACGCCGACCGCGAGCCGACGCCCGTCGAGATGTCGGTCACCGCCATGGACATCGGCGGGCGCCGGGCATTCGTGGCGGCGATCCAGGACATCACCGAGCGCAAGCGCGCCGAAGCCAAGCTGCAGCAAGTCCAGCGGCTGGAGACCATAGGACAGCTCACCGGCGGCGTGGCGCACGACTTCAACAACCTGCTGATGGCCATGCAGGTGAACCTGGAATTGCTCAAGGAGATGGTCGAGCATGATCCGGACGGCAACGACTATGCCGACGCGGCGCTCGCCTCGGTGGCGCGCGGCGCCGAGCTGACCCGGCGTCTGCTCGCCTTCTCGCGCCGCCAGCCGCTCCAGCCCAAGGTCCTCGACATCAACGAGCTGGTCACCGACACGGTGCGCATCCTGCAACGCACGCTGGGCGAGCAGATCGCCATCGAGAGCGTGCTGGAGCCGGGCGTGTGGGCGGTCGAGGTGGACCGCGCCCAGCTTGAGAACGTGCTGATGAACCTGGCGGTCAATGCCCGCGACGCCATGCCGATGGGCGGCCGCATCACCATCGAGACCGTCAACACCTGGCTGGACGAGCACTACGCGACGACCCATGGCGAGGTCGAACCCGGCGAGTATGTCATGCTGGCGGTCACCGATACGGGTTTGGGCATGACGCCGCAGGTGCTGGCGCGGGCGTTCGAGCCGTTCTTCACCACCAAGGACGTCGGGCGGGGCAGCGGGCTCGGACTCAGCATGACCTACGGCTTCGTCAAGCAGTCCGGCGGGCACGTGAAGCTGTACAGCGAGCCGGGCGAAGGGACGACGATCAAGATCTATTTCCCCCGCGAGCGCCGCAGCGTCCAGGCCGAGACGGCGAAAGCGCCCGAGCCGGCGGCCCGCACCGGCGACGAGACGATCCTGCTGATCGAGGACGATCCGGGCGTGCGCTCGACGGTGACCTCGCTGCTGCGGTCGCTGGGCTACAGCGTCGTCGTCGCGTCCGACGGTCCCGAGGCGATCCAGCTGGTCGAGGACGGCGTCAGGCCCCATCTGCTGCTCGCCGACATCGTCCTGCCCAAGGGGATGACCGGCCGCCAGGTGTCCGACGCGATCAACCTGCAGGTACCGGGCGTGAAGACGCTCTACATGTCCGGCTATACCGAGAATGCCGTCATTCACCACGGCCGGCTCGATGAAGGCGTCGTGCTCCTGTCCAAGCCGTTCCCGCGCAGCGAGCTGGCCGAAAAGCTCCGGGAAGTGCTCGATTCACGGCAATAGATGCCGGGTTGAAGCTAATTTTATTCAACTGGTTTGGAAGCAACAAAACTTAACCTTATTTTCGCCGTCTTTGCACATTTTCGCCTTGATTCATGTGTCACCGAATCACTTAATAAAACTGTGGAAGTCTAGTGTTTCCTCGAAACGGCAAACCGTCGGGAACGGCGGGACGCAAAGCCTCCGGCCCGGCATCGAGCATTCCTTGACAGAATGGCGAAAGGGTAGCGGGGTTTCCGAAAGGCCAACCTATGTCTACCCTGCTCGCAGGCCGCCCGCTGCTGTGGCGTGGTCTCTTTGCCGGGGCCGTCGCGGCTCTCGTGCTCATCGCCTTCCCCGCCATCGCCATGGAAGGCCAGCCGTCGCGCACCGCGCTCGCCCGCATCACCACCCAGTCCGACGCCTTCATCGGCGCGCTCGATAGCCGCGTGGTCATGCCGCTCGATGTCAGGAACGCGAGCCGCTGGGACGACGTGCTGCGCCGCCAGGAAGCCTCGGTCCCGCGGCCCTGCGCCGACACCTCTGCCGAGCACTGCTTCGCCACGTTCTGGAACGAGACGGTTGCGACGCTGAAGGCGCTGCCGCGCGCCGAGCAGGTCCGCATGGTCAACGGCCTGGTCAACGAGATGGGCTACTGGTCGGACCGGGACCTCTACCGCGAGGCCGACTACTGGGCGACCCCGGAAGAGATGTTCGACAAGATGGGCGGTGACTGCGAGGACTTCGCCCTGTTCAAGTATTTCCTGCTGCGCGCCGCAGGCGTACCGGCAGACGAGTTGCGCCTGACCCTGGTCGCGAGCGACGACCAGGCGCACATGGTGGCGCTGGCCATGGTCGACGGCGCGCCGGTGATGCTGGACTGCGTGGCGCTCCAGGCGGTGCCGCCGTCGGCGCTGCCCCAGTACAAGGCGGTATATTCGCTCAGCGAGACCGGGGCCTGGTTTCTCACCGCAGCCGACGGGCCGGTCGGCGTGCAGACAGCTCTCGCCGATATGGCGCGCTGACGAATTTCCGGGCTCCAAAGCGGCGGGATTCACGCGAGGCCCTGACCCCCCCCCCTCCGGCCTCGGCAATCGTGAATCCCGCCCGTTTTTTTGCCGGGCGGGTTTCGTTCCGGATGATATCCCCGAACGGCTCGGCCCAGGGCGTCAGCCGGCGGCGGCGCTGACGAAGCGGTAGCCTTTGCCGCGCACCGTGTGGATGGTGTTCTCGTTCAGCCCCACGTCACGGAACTTGCGCCGCAGCCGCGCCAGATGCACGTCGATGCTGCGGTCCTCCGGCTGCCAGGGCCGGCCCAGGGCGAACATGCTCAGGCTGTTCTTGTCCACCAATTCGTCCTGGCTCTGGATCAGCCGCGACAGGATCAGGGTCTCGATCTCCGTCAGGTCCGCGTGGGCGTCGGCGACCCCGCCGAGCTGGTTGTTGACCGCATCGAGGGTCAGGTTGTTCACCCGCCAGACATTGGCGGCGTTGCCGGCGCGCGGGCGACCCGTGCGCGCGCGCCTGATCACGGCATTGACGCGGGCCAGCAGTTCCTCGGGCGCGGCGGGCTTGACGAGATAGTCGTCGGCGCCGGTGTTCAGCCCCTCGACCCGCGCGTTCACCTCGCCCTTGCCGCTCAGGATGATGATCGGGGCATCACAGGCGTTGCGCAGGAAGCCGGCCAGCGACAGGCCGTCGCCGTCGGGCAGGTTGCGGTCCAGGATGAACAGGTCGATCCGCCCCGATTCGGCGATCACGCGTGCGTCGCGGCACGACGCTCCGGCGACGACGGCGAAGCCGGACAGCTCGAAAAATTCGGACATGGCCCGCGACAGCGCAGGATCGTCCTCGATCAGCGCGATTACAGTTCCAGAACTCACCCGACGGCCCCGTCATGGCGTTATGTCGACGGGGCACGAGTGCCCCGGGTACACCTGCCGGTTCGGCCCCCACGGCTCCGGCGACGCCAGTGTAGCGCGTTACAACGCCGATGGCAAAACAGTACAACCGAGGCGCGTATTGGCGGAACCGGCTCGCGCCTGCGGCCGTTGACGCGTGATCGTCGGGCCGGAATGTGGCATTTGCGCTCCGCTCCGTTGTTCCGGCCGCCACGGGTGCCGTAGTATGGACCGATACCGAAGAGGGTTCTTGAACCGGCCATGCCAGATCATACGCTCCGCGTCGCGCTGTTCTCGGGAAACTACAACTACGTCACCGACGGCGCGGCCGTGGCGCTCAACCACCTGATCGCCCATCTCGAGCGCCGGGGCATCGAGTCCATCGTGTTCTCGCCGACGGCGGATCCTCCCGCCTTCGAGCCGGCGGGCACGCTCGTCTCGGTGCCGTCGATCGGGTTTCCGGGACGGTCCGAATACCGGGTGGGCCTGGGGCTGCCGGCCGCGCAGCGCCGGCGCCTGAAGGCATTTCGCCCGACGCTGATCCACCTGTCCGCGCCCGACCTGATCGGCTACGCGGCGCGCCGGCTGGCGCAGCGCTGGAACGTGCCTCTCGTGGCCTCGTTCCACACCCGCTACGACACCTATTTCCGCTACTACCACATGGCCTGGCTGGAAGGCACGGTGACCCGCTATCTGCGGCACTTCTACCGGCCGTGCGAGCATGTCTACGTGCCGTCCGAATCGACCGCCCAGGTGCTGCGCGAGCAGAACATGGCGCGCGACGTGCGAATCTGGAGCAGGGGCGTCGATGACGCGCGGTTCAATCCGGGCCGGCGCGACCTCGAATGGCGCCGTTCCCTGGGCTTCGCGGACAGTGAGGCGGTGATCGCCTTCGTCGGACGGCTGGTGCTTGAGAAGGGCATCGACTCCTTCGCCCGCACCGTGGCGGGGCTGCGCCGGCGTGGCGTCGCCCATCGGGTGCTGGTGGTGGGCGACGGTCCGGAGCGGGCGCGCTTCAGGGACCTCCTGCCCGAGGATGCCGTCTTCGCCGGCTATCTCGACGGGGACGCGCTGGCGCGGGCCTATGCCTCGTCGGACCTGTTCCTCAACCCCAGCGTCACCGAGACGTTCGGCATCGTCACGCTGGAATCGATGGCGGCGGGCCTCCCGGCGGTCTGCGCCGATGCCACCGGATCCCAGTCGCTCGTGACCCATGGCGAGACCGGCTTCCTGGTTCGGCCCGATGACGACGCAGGCTATGTCGAGGCCGTCGAGCGGCTCATCGCGGACCCGGTGCTCAGGGCGCGGCTCGGCGCCGCTGCCCACGAACGGTCTCGCCGGTTCACCTGGGACGCGGTGATCGAGGAGCTGGTCGTGCAGTACCGCGAGGTGCTGGAACGGCGCCGGGCGGAAGCGGCCGGCGGTGCGCCGGGACCCGCCGCACGGCAGGCGATGCTGGTGGACGACGCCGCCTTGACCTGACGCGCGGGCTTCCCAAGCACTTGGCAATCCAGTATTTCCACGAACGGCGCGCAATCAGGGGACGCGGTTGGCTGCAGGGCGGAAATCGCGAATTTTCTCGGCGACGGCTTGGAACGAGTGGCTGTCTCGCCGATCGGTCAGGCTGGCTCTCAAGGCGCTGCAGCTGCTTCTGGTGGGCGGGGTCGTTGTTTATCTGATCAGCCGCGTCTCCGAGATCGGCTGGAGCGAGGTGCGCCGCTCGCTGCCGGAATCGATCTGGTTCTACCTGCTGTTCGGCGTGGTTTACTTCGTCATCCCGGTGTCGGAACTGATCAGCTACCGGGTCATGCGCTGGCCGGTTCGGTTCTCGAGCCTGCCCATGTTCGTGCGCAAGCGGGTCTACAACTATGCGGTGATGAGCTATTCGGGCGAGGCCTACATGTTCCTGTGGGCCAAGCGGCACCTGGGCTTCAGCGGGCGGCAGATCCTGTCCATGGTCAAGGACAACAACCTGCTGTCGGGCCTGGCGTCGAACTCGTTCACCCTGCTGCTGGTGGCGGCGTTCTTCGCCACCGGCCAGCTCGACACCATCACCCGCGCCCAGCCTGACGCCGGCAGCTACATCGCCGCCACCGTGCTCGTCGGCATCCTGATGGTGCTGGTGGTTCTGGGCCTGAACCGGCGGATCATGAGCACGCCGCTCCCCATGGCGGCGAAGGTGACCGGCATCCACGCCGGCCGTGTGGTGCTGATCCTGCTGCTGCAGACGGCGCAGTGGGCAGTGGTGTTCCCGCACGTGCCGTTCCTCACCTGGCTCCTGTTCCTCACCGCCCAGATGGTGATGACGAGGCTGCCGTTCCTTCCCAACCAGGACCTGATGGCGGTGGGACTCGCCATGAGCCTGACCCACTATGTGGACGCACCCGAGGCGGCCGTCGTCGGCATGTTTCTGGTGTCGGGCGCCCTGTTCCAGGCGGTCAATCTGGGCTTCTTCCTGCTCACCTCCGTCGGCGACCACGCGCCCCGCGGCGGCGAGACCATCGACCCCGACGACATGGTCGAGGACGAGCAGGAAGCGGCGGTCTGAGGTCTGCGCGTACCGTCAGGGCCGCTTGGTGACCAGAATGCCGATGGATGGTTCGGCTGCCCCCGCCAGCTGCAGCACGTAAAGCCCCGGCGATAGTGGAAAATCCACGATTTTTCGGATGCCCGAACACTCGGGACCGTGGCCATGGGCCGTAGACGCGACGGCCTTGCCGCCCGAGACGACGTCAATCCACGCCTTGGCCCCCAGGGCGACGCGGTAGGTTCCTGCTTCCGGTATTCGCAGGGTGAAGAGTCCGCCATGGCTGGCCGGTTCGCCCGGCTTCTCGGGCGGGATAACGTAATGTGTATCGCCGGTTTCGTGCAGCGCCGCGTCCGCGCCCCTGCCCACGTCCAACCGCGCCTCGGTCAGTCCACCCTCGCTGGCCGAGGACGTTACCGGAGAGCGGGCCGCCCATTCGGACAGTTCCGCCGGCAGAGAGGGAATCTTCGCGCAATCCGGGCTCGCATGATCCGGTGACGCGGCACTGATCGGTGTCGCCGGTGTCAGGAGCGCGAGAAGCGCCAATGTGAGCAACCTGCGCATGTTTAGCCTTCCTCGGTGGCGAAATATTCTCTTGGATATAACGAATCGCTATATACAAACGTATATAACGATTCGAAACGCAACAATCATGTTCGGGGGAAATCCATGAAGCTTGTCGCCATCGCGGCTGCCGCGTTGACATCCGCGTCGGCGCTGCCCGCCCTGGCCGAGCAGCAAGCAGCCAGCAACGCGTTCGGCCTCGGTCAGATCATCGTCACCGCGCCGCAGTTCGAGGACGTGCCGATCAGCACCACGACCCTGTCGTCGGAAGCGATCTACACCTTCAACCGCAACTCGCTGGACGAGGCGGCGAGCCTGATCCCGGGCGTGTCGGCGTCGAGCACCGGCGGCCAGCGCAACGAGAAGCTGATCTTCGTGCGCGGCTTCGACCGGTTCCAGGTGCCGCTGTCCATCGACGGCATCCGCGTCTACCTGCCGGCCGACAACCGGCTGGATTACGGCCGTTTCCTCACCCCCGACATCGCCGAAATCCAGGTGGCCAAGGGCTATGCCTCGGTGCTCGACGGCCCGGGCGCCATGGGCGGCGCCATCAACCTCGTCACCCGCAAGCCGACCCGCGAGTTCGAGGCCGAGGCGCGCGCCACGCTGGGCCTCGATTCCGATTTCGACTATGCCGGCTACAACGTCTTCGCCTCGCTGGGCACAAGGCAGGAGAAGTGGTACGCGCAGGGCTCGTTCACCCGCAACTTCACCGACCACTGGGACCTCGCCGGCGGCTATGAGCCCACGCCCGGCTCGGCCGAGGACGGCGGCGCCCGCGACTTCTCGCGCACCCGTGACTGGCGCATGAATTTGAAGGCCGGGTTCACGCCCAACGACACCGACGAATATTCGATCAGCTACACCCGCCAGGAAGGCGGCAAGAACGCGCCGCTGCACGTCACCGATCCGGTCGGCCCGCAGCGCTACTGGAGCTGGCCGTTCTGGAACATCGAGAGCATCTATTTCCTGTCGAGCACCCAGCTCGCCGACTGGGCGAGCCTGAAGACGCGGCTCTACCGCAACACCTTCGACAATTTGCTGCGTTCCTTCGACTCCCGCGCCCAGAACAGCCAGACGCTGATGCGCTCGTTCAATTCCTGGTACCAGGACGAGGCCGTCGGCGGCTCGGCCCAGCTGGACCTCGCGCTGTCCTCGATCGACACACTCTCCATCGCGTTCCACTACCGCCGCGACAAGCATGTGGAGTTCCAGCAGGTCTTCCCGTCGGGCTTCACCGAGCCGCCGCAGGTGAACCTGGAGGAGACCTATTCCATCGCCGCCGAGAACCGGCTGGAGCTGACGGACACGCTCAGCTTCATCGCCGGTTTCAGCTATGACTGGCGCGACCTGAAGCGCGCCGAGGAATGGGGCACGCCGCCCGGCGTCAGCGGCGGCCCGTCGGCGCTGTTCAGCTACCCCATCGAAGATGCCGACGCGTTCAACGACCAGGGCAAGCTGGTCTGGCAATCGGACGATCTGACCAGCGTCCACGCCAGCGTCTCGTCGCGCTCGCGCTTCCCCACCGTGTTCGAGCGCTTCAGTTCGCGCTTCGGCGGCGCCGTCTCCAATCCGGACCTAAACGCCGAGCGGGCGACCAATGTCGAGATCGGCGCCGGCCGCGCGTTCGGCGTCGTCCGGGCCGAGGGCGCACTTTTCTATTCGCGCCTCAGCGACGTGATCGTGGCCTTTCCGTTCATCTACCGCACCTGCACGCCGCAAGGCGTGTGCACCGACAATCCGGTGAGCCAGAGCCGCAACCTGGGCAAGGGCGACTATTATGGCGGCGAGATTTCGCTGACCGCCGATCTCGGCCCGTCGCTGCGCCTCGGCGCCAATTACACCTACACCCACCGCAGCCTGGACGATCCGTCCAACGCGGCGTTCCGGCCAACAGGCGTGCCGGCCCACAAGGCGTTCCTCTATGCCGACTGGTCGCCGCTCGAGGGCCTGCACATCGTGCCGAACATGGACATCGCATCGAGCCGTTGGACGGTGAACACGGGCGGCACCCGCTACTACCGCACCGGCAGCTACGCGCTGGTCAATTTGCGGATCGACTACGAGCTGGTGAACGGCGTCGAACTCGGGATCGGCGGCCGCAACCTGTTCGACGGCAACTACACCCTGGCGGACGGCTTCCCGGAACAAGGCCGCAGCTTCTTCCTAAGCGTGCGGGCCCGGTACTGAAACGCGAAACGGCGCCCGGCATGAACCGGGCGCCGCTCCCTTCCGGCCGATTTATTCGACAACCCGCTCCACGTCCGGCGCCCAGCCGCCATGGAAGCCGAACGGCACGCGGACCGGCAGATGGATGGTGGCGACCGGTTCCCCGGCGAAGTCCTGGGCGTCGAGGATGACCACGTCGGTCAGCCCGCTGCCGGCGTCCCAGACATAGGACATGATCCAGCCCTCGTCCTCGGCCGTGGCGCCCGGCTTGCGCACGAATACCGGCTCCAGGGTCATGCGGCCCGCGCCGAAGTCGTGGACCTCGGTCGTGCCGCGCGCCACGTCGTGCTTCATGGCCGGGCCGGCGGCGACCCGCTTGCCCCAATGCGCGGTGTAGGCATAGCGATAGGCCTGCCCGCCCAGCCGGCCGTTGATGCGCGGGAACTCGTTGCCGCGGTCGTCGAGGCCGGTCTCGCTGAGGCGGCCGGTGCGGCGGTCGAGCGTCCAGCGCACCAGCACGGGCGTGCTTTCGCCGGGGCCGTTGACGTCCGTGTCGAACATGCGCCCGTGCCGCGCCACGTCGATGATTGTCAGGTCGCCCTCGTCATAGGCGTTGACGAAGTGGAAGACGAAGCAGCGCGGCGCCTCGAACCACTGGATGCGCGAGACGTCGCCGTCCCTGGGCAGCAGGCCGATGCGCGAGTCCCGCCGCTCGTCCCACATCCACGGGAACATGGTGCGGGCGCGCTCCGGCTGGAACGACACCGGCAGGTCCGGCACCACGATGAAGGACTGCGTGAACGCAGTGTCGTGGATCAGCGGGATGTGCGGCAGGTCGATGCGCGCCCTGGTGACGGCGCGCCCGTCCCGGCCCACCGACACGTAGCGGACCGGCTGCCCGGGCTCATAGGCCAGGGCGTGCTGTTCGCCTGTCAGCGGATCGTGCTTCGGATGTCCGGTGAACCCGGTCTCCAGCGTGCCGCCCAGGTCGCTGCGGGCGATGCTTTCGAGCTCGTAGCCCAGCTCCACGGGCAGGCCGCCGGCTTCGACGACAGCGTAGAGCTTGCCGCCCGCGTTCATGAAGTTGGTGTTCACGCTGGTGTCGCGCGTGCCCTGGCCCGGCCCGCCCAGCGGTGCCGTGCCCAGGGCCTGCGCGGCCTTGGCGTCGCGGACGAAGCGGCTGCGATACCATTCGGCCTTGCCGCCGCGCAGGCGCAGGCCGTGCACCATGCCGCTGCCGGTGAACCAGTGATATTGGACCGGGTCGGACATGCCCACGGGATTGGGGCTGATGCGCAGCAGCCGGCCGTTGAGGTCGTCCGGGATGCGGCCGGTCACCGGCAGGTCGACGGCGGTGGTCTCGGTCTCGACCGGGGCGAAGTTGCCCGAGAGATAGGGGGTGCCCGAGCTCGCGGGAGGGGAGGCGTTGGATTGCACGTTCATGGTCAACTCCTATGTGAATGTCTATCACATTCAGCCGGATCAATTACGGAGCCATGTGATGATATATCACATATGATGCCGTTGACGGTGAGTCAACTAAAATGTTAATGGCTATCACATGGCGAGGAAAACGGCACTGAAGCAGCCCGATCGGCGCGACACCTACCATCATGGCGACCTGCGCCGGGTGCTGCTGGACGCGGCGCGCCAGGAGATCGCGGCGCGTGGCGCACAGGACGTGTCGCTGGCGTCGCTGGCGCGGCGGGCAGGCGTCGCGCAGTCGGCGCCCTACCGGCATTTCACCGACCGCGAGAATCTGCTGGCCGAGGTCGCGGCCGACGGGTTCGAGGAATTCACCAGGGCGCTGCTCGGCGCGGCCGGGGCGGGCGACGAGGCCGGCGCGCTGCGGCGGATGTGCGCCGCTTATCTGCGGTTCGGCGCCGACAACGTCGAGCTCTACCGGCTGATGTTCGCGTCGGGGCTGGTGCCGGGCGCGGCCGACGGCAGCCGCCTCAAGCGGGCGGCGAACGCGAGCTTCCGGCCGCTGCTCGAGCGGATCGAGGCGGCCGGAGCGGAGAATCCGCGCACCGCCGCCCACGTCAGGTGGGCCCAGCTCCACGGACTGGTGATGCTGCGGGCCGCCGGCTTCGCGAACGAGCCGGTCGAAGACCTGCTCGCCGCCATGGACGTCTAGCCCCGATCAGCCGCTGTTGCGAACCGTCTCCGCGATCCTGAAGAACGGCGCCTTGGCGGCCTGGCGCAGGTCTTCGGGCGCGCCGACGTCCTCCAGCGCCTGTTCCATGCAGCGCAGCCACTGGTCGCGCTCCTGCTCGCCGATGGCGTAGGGCGCATGCGCCTTGGTCAGGCAGATACCGCCATATTTCTGGCGGTAGAGGTGCGGGCCGCCGAGCCAGCCCGACAGGTACTCGAACAGTTTTTGCCGGATGTCGGTCAGGTCGGCGCCGTGCATGTGCCTGATGTCGCCCGCGTCGGCGCGGCTTTCCATGGCGTCGTAGAACGCATCGGCCAGGGCGCGAACGCCAGACTCGCCGCCGAGAATTTCGTAAGGTGAGGCGCGCATCGTTGTTCTCCCGCTGAGGACAGGTCGAAGAAACCTAGACCCGGGCGGCGCGACGGTCGTTGAGCAGGATCAATATGGAAAGGTCAGGTGGCGTCCCGGTTCAAGCCGCCCATGAAGCCGTAGGTACGGGCCCGCTCCATCTCCCGCAGTCCCGACGCCAGCGCGGCGCCCCACAGGGCATGCGCCGTCAGCATCAGCAGATTGCGGCGGACGGGATGTTCCGTGGCCGGCTTGAGGATTCCGGCCAGAGGCAGCCATCCCAGATAGCTTGCCGCCCACGTCGCGATGCCGTAACCGGCCCCTACGACGGGCGACCGGCTTCGCGTGATCAGCGGATAGGCGGCGCCGGTCAGGCCGCCATAGAGGAAGTGCGCGACGACCGCCGCGGTCTCCAGGGCGTTTTCGCTCGCGTGGATGCCGGCCATCCTGGCGACGCGCTCGGTGATCTGCCGTGGCGGCAGCGGATAGCGCTCGCCGGCCGGTAAGTGAGGATGCATCCGCCTCATGACTCCGGTCATGGCGGTGGTCGCGGCAAGGCCCGCGATCGCGCCGAACAGCAATGCTCTCATCGTCGTCCCCTGACATGGCGGATGCTCAGGGGAAAACTTCGCCCTGCCGGGATGGTTCCGGACGAGGCCGGTTCAAACCACCCGGCTGGTCTGGTTCTTCCAGTAGGGCTCGCGCAACTCGCGCTTGAGGATCTTGCCCGAGCCGGTGCGCGGGATGTCGTCGATGAAGTCCACCGAGCGCGGCACCTTGTAGCCGGCCATGTGGTCGCGGGCATAGGCGATCACGTCCTCGCGCGTCAGGTGGCTGCCGGGGCGCGGCACCACGATCGCATGGACGCTCTCGCCCCATTCCTCGCTGGGGATGCCGAACACCGCCACGTCCATCACGTCGGGATGGTGCTCCAGCGCGTCCTCGATCTCGGCGGGATAGATGTTCATGCCGCCCGAGATGATCATGTCCTTCTTGCGGTCGCAGATGTAGAAGAACCCGTCCTCGTCGAAATAGGCCACGTCGCCCACGGTCTGCTTGTCGCCCTTGCGGTCCTTCAGGTACTGCTCGCGCGCCTTGTAGTATTCGGTGAACACGCCGGGGCTGCGGATGAACAGCTCGCCCGGCGTGTGCGGCGTGGTGATGACGTTGCCGTCGTCGTCGAGCAGGAAGATCTCCACGCCCGGCGCCGGCTTGCCGCACGAGCCCGGCTTCGACAGCTGGTACTCGGGCGTCAGCACCGTGTTCACGCCCAGCTCGGTCGAGCCGTAGACCTCGAACAGCGACAGCGGCGGGAACTTGTCCAGGTACATCTTCTTGAGCGCATAGGACCACGGCGCCGCGTTGGCGATCAGGATGCGCATGGAGCTGACGTCGTACCGGGCAAACACCGCGTCGTCGACCTGGCAGATGCGCCGCACCGGCGTCGGCGCCGAGAAGGTCGAGGACACCTGGTACTTGTCCACCAGCCGCAGCCAGTCCTCGGCGTTGAAGTGACGCTGCAGCACCACCGTCTGGCCCAGCATGATGCCCATGCCCATGAACGAGGCCGGGCCCGAATGGTAGAGCGGGCCGGTCGTGATGTAGACGTCGTCGCCCCGGTAGCCGATGAGTTGCATCAGCTGGACCACCAGCTCGGCGTTGCCGGCGCTGTCGCGGTAGGCCCCCTTCGGCCGGCCGGTCGTGCCCGAGGTGTAGATCATGGAATTGGCCTGGCCGGGCAGCAGCCTCGGCGAGATTGTCGTCGCATCGCCCAGCAGGTCGTCCAGCGCCAGCATGTCGACGCCCGGCTTGCCGTCGAACACCACGATCTGGCGCACCTTGGGGATGTCGCCGCGGATCTGTTCCAGCACCGGCGCGAATTCGGCGTCGGCGAAGACGAACTCGGCGTCGGCATTGTCGATGATGTAGGCCACTTCCTCGGGGGCCAGCCGGTAGTTCATGGGAACGGCGGTCGCGCCGGCCTTGCGCGCGGCGGCGATCATGGCGACCAGCCAGGGCGAGTTGCGCCCGAACCACACCACGCGCTGCCTGGGCTCCAGACCCAGAGCCATGAAGGCGTTGCCCAGCCGGTTCGCGTTCTCCTCGAGCTCGGCGTAGGTCCAGGTGATGAGCGTGCCGTCGGGCCGGTCGTCGATCACCGCGAGCTTGTCCGGCTGCGCGCGCGAGATGTCGGTCAACGGATCGTTCATCGCCAGTTCCCCAGTGTTACCGTGCGGTTCTTCCCCGAGGCGCAGCAGACCAGCAGCGAAGGTGAGCCGTCAAGTCCCCGATCCGCTCCGTCCGTTCATTCCTTCACCACGTATTCGCGCACGATCATGATCTCCAGGCTCGCCGGGTCGCGCATGTGCGGCGCCGCGGCGTTGGCGACGGCGGGGCTGGCGAACCACGAGGCGTCGTAACCGGCGCAGAAGGCGGAAGCATCGCCGCGCACGGTGTTGCGCGCGTAGCGGGCGACGGTCGGCATGGCGAAGACCGGCGGCACCTTGCCGGCCATGGAGCGCAGGGTGCGCAGCACCTTCATGCCCTCGCGCGGCCAGTTCGCCTGCTTCACAACCTTCTCGTCGACGGGCAGTACGATCTGGCTGTCGGGATCGATGAACATGGCCTCCTGCACCGCCACTTCCTCCCAGAACGGCGAGCCGGGCTCGCGCACCAGCGCCTCGGCGCTTTCCAGCCAGACCTCGGCGCAGCCGTGAAAGCGGGAGGTTGCGGTGAGCGTTCCCGGCAGCGGATGGTTCTGCACGTAGCGAACAAGCCCGGGCATCCGCATCACCAGTTCGGCGTGGGTGTCGATCCAGTAGTCGTGGAACTCCGCGTGGCCGATGTCCGGGCGCTTGCGGAAGAACGAGATGAATTTCAGCATCAGGCCTTGATCACGTGTTCGGTCACCATCAGGCGGATGGTCGCGGCGGTATCCTTGAACGACGGCTCGTCCGCGTCCACCGCCTTGTGCTCCTGCGTCGGGCCCGAGGCGCGGGCGTCGGCCAGGCTGTCGAACCAGGTCGCGCCGTAGCCGTCGCAGAAGACGCTGGCGCCCGACCGGTAGGCGCCTGACTTCACGTGGTTCTGTACATGGCGCCGCACGCCCGGAATGGCGGCGACCAGCGGCCCGTGCACGTCCTTCCAGTGCCGCTGGAAATCGGCGATGTCCATGCCCGGCCGATGGGTCGTGGTCTTGATGCTCTTCACGCCCGTTCGCGGCCAGCTGCCATCGACGACGACGTGCTCGTCGACCAGCAGCAGGGCGAGCGAGGACCGATCGATGAATTTCTCCTCGTCCGCCACCACCTCCGGCCAGTAGCTGCTTTCGGTGTTCCGCTTGAGCGCCTCGGCGCTTTCGAACCACACCTCGACCACGCCGTCATAGGCCGGCGTCGCGCCCTGCCGCGTTTCCGGCAGCGGATGGTTCTGGGTGTAGCGCACCAGTCCCTGCAGCCCCATCACCACCTTCGAGTGATTGGCCAGCCAGTAGTCGTAGAAATCGTCGTCGGGCATGCCCGGCCGTTTCCGGAAGAACTCCACCGCCTTCAGCATCGCATCCTCTCCCCGATTTTCGCGTATTCCAGCACGCGGCCCCCATACGGTCACGCACTCTGTACGGTCACGCGTGAATTTCCATGGACTCGATTTGTTGCCTGACGCATCCTCTACCCCGGATGCGAGGGGAGCGCGCCCGCGGGGAACGGCTGCGCTCCATCATCTTTGAGGAGAACGCAGTGACCGATGTCGAAGTGAACCGCATGGCCGATCCGATCAGGCCGGATTCCCCTGCGGACGTGAACCTGCTCGACGTCGAGACCCAGGAGTGCCCGTACCCCGCCTACAAGGTGCTGCGCGACGAGGCGCCGATCTACAAGGACCCGGCCACCGGCTTCTACACCGTCACCCGCTACGAGGACCTTCGCAAGGTCCTGATGGATACCGAGACCTTCTCCAGCGACCGCAGCGTCGAGGACACCCGCATCAACACCGAGCGGGCCCGCCGCATGCGCCAGATCTACGAGGATAAGGGCTGGGTGCCGGCGGCGACGCTCGCCGCCCGCGACGATCCCGACCACCGGGCGCTGCGCAACCTGTTCGACAAGACCTTCCGCGCCGGCAAGATCAAGGAGCTGGACGGAGACGTCGAGGCGCTGGCCTACCGGCTGATCGACGATTTCATCGCAGACGGCCACTGCGACTGGGTGCGCCAGTTCGCCGTGCCGCTGCCGCTTATCATCATCGGCCGCCAGATGGGCGCCAGGGAAGAGGACATCTGGCAGATCAAGGCCTGGACCGACGCCTGGGTGAAGCGGCTCGGCATGATGCAGACCGAGGAGGAGGAGCGCTGGTCGGTCGAGATGGAGATCGAGCAGCAGCACTATTTCCAGCCGATCATCGAAAAGCTGCGCCAGGAACCCAACGACAGTCTGCTGTCGGACCTGGTCAACACCTTCATCCCGGAATGGGGCCGCACTCTCAACGACAACGAACTGCAGGCCGAGCTGACCGGCGACACCTTCGTCGGCGGTTCCGAGACCAGCACCAACGCGCTCTCGGCCGGCATCATGCTGCTCGCCGACGACAAGGACAGCTGGGTGAAGCTGAAGTCCGACCCGGAAAAATACCTGAAGACCTTCTGCGAGGAGGTGCTGCGGCTGGAAGGTCCGGTGCAGGGCCTGTTCCGTGTCGCCGCGAAGGACATCGAGATGCATGGCGTCACCATCCCGAAGGGCGCCGTCATCAACACCCGCTATGCCGCCGCGAACCGGGACGAGCGCCACTTCGAGAACCCGGACAAGCTCGATCTCGACCGCAAGAACGCCGGCAGTCATCTGGCCTTCGGCTCGGGCATCCATCATTGCCTGGGCGCGCCGCTCGCCCGCCGCGAGCTCTATTGGGGCTTCAAGGCCTTCGTCGACAGGATCGACGATTTCTGGCTGGCGCCCGGCCGGAACAAGCTGCGCCACCAGCCGAACTTCTGCCTGCGGGCGCTCAAGGAACTGCACATCGAATTCACGCCTAGGAAATAGGAGCCGAACCAATGACCCGAGTCGCCAAGGTCGAGATCGAGAACTGGGATCCGGAACTGCGCGCCATGACCCGCGCCGACGAAGCGACGCCGCTGGAGCAGGGCCTGATGCGCATCTTCGCCAACGTGCCGGATCTGGCGAAGGCGTTCGTCAAGTTCGGCGGCGCCATGAAGATGACGCGCACCCTGTCGCCGCGCCTCGTCGAGCTGGTCCGCCTGCGCGTTGCGTTCCACAACCAGTGCCGCTCGTGCATGGCGATCCGCTACACGGAAGCCGCCAATGACGGCGTCACCGAGGATCTGGTGTGCTCGCTGGAGCGTCCGGCCCAGGCCACCAACCTGACCGAGGCGGAAAAGGCCGCCATCGACTATGGCGAGCGCTTCGCCACCAATCACCTGTCCATCGACGACGCGGTCTACGACAATCTGCGCGAGCACTTCACCGAGGCGCAGATCGTCGAGCTGGGCACCACCGTCGCCTTCTTCGTCGGCTTCGGCCGCCTCGCCGCCACCTGGCACATGGTCGAGGAACTGCCGAAGACCTTCCAGGAGAGCGAGGACGTCATCGCCCCCTGGAAGCAGGAAGCCATCCTGGTCCGGTAAGGGCCTCGACGCTATTCCCTCTCCCCTTGGGAGTGGGCTAGGGTGAGGGGCGTTTCATCCGCCCGCTCAAGCCCTTTATCGACAACGCCCCTCACCCTCCCGCGTCCTTCGGTCGCGGGTCACTCCCTCTCCCAGTGGGAGGGTCTGGGGCGCCGGCGCTTAGCTTCGCCCCAGCCGCTTGCGCTCCCAGTCGAGCGCGGTCCTGACGATCAGGTCCAGGTCGTCGTGCTCGGGCTGCCAGCCCAGCAGGCTGCGGATGCGGCCCGCTTCGGCGACCAGCTCGGCGACGTCGCCGGCGCGGCGCGGCGCGATCTCGGTCGGGATCTTCCGGTTGGAGACGCGCTCGAGCGCGGCGATCACCTGCCGGACCGAGCTGCCCTTGCCGTAGCCGCAGTTCAGCACCTGGCTGCCGCCGCCGCCGCGCAGGTAGTCGAGCGCTTTCACATGGGCGCTGGCGAGGTCGACCACGTGGATGTAGTCGCGTACGCCGGTGCCGTCGATGGTCGGATAGTCGTCGCCGAAGATCGCCAGTCTCTCTCGCTGCCCGGTAAGCGTCTCGACCGCCAGCTTGATCAGGTGGGTGGCGTTCTTCGAGGTCTGGCCGCGCCGGGCCCGGAGGTCGGCGCCCGCCACGTTGAAGTAGCGCAGCGCCACGTAGCGCAGGCCGTGGGCCGCGGCCGCGTCGCGCAGCATCCATTCGGTCATCAGCTTGGACGAGCCATAGGGCGAGACCGGCACGGTCGGCGCGGTTTCGGGAACCGGCACGACGGCGGCGTCGCCATAGACCGCCGCCGTCGACGAGAAGATGAACCTGTCCACGCCGCGCTCGACGCAGGCCTGCAGCAGGCCGTGGGTGTTGAGCGTGTTGTTGCGGTAATATTCCAGCGGATCGGCGACGGAGTCCGGCACCACGATGGAGCCGGCGAAATGCAGCACGGCGTCGACGCCGGCGGCCAGCAGGTCGGCCACCAGGGCGCGGTCGGCGAGGTCGCCTTCGACGAAGCGGACACCGTCCGGCACCATGGCTCGGTCGCCATTGGCCAGGTTGTCGAGCACCACGACCCGGTTCCCCGCGTCGCTCAACTGCTGGGCGGTGTGGCTGCCGATATAGCCTGCACCCCCCGTTACCAGAACCGTGCCGTTCATGCCGTCCCTGCCTCCGGAACCGAGCAACCATGTGTCGAATGTATGGCGACGCGCCGTGACATATGTCGCGGAATCAAATATGTATCTGTCAACGAACACTGCCGATAGCGGGGTTTGTCAGGGCCAGCGGAACAGGGACCTTCCATCCGGGATCGTCCGATGCAGCCACACGGGATCAGAGGGGATCCTGGAACCTGACGCCGGCCGGTAGTGGGCAAGGGGGTTCCTGGATGTCCACAGCTGCTGGGTTCTGCAAGGCGACGGCGATAACCGCGGGCGCTCGCACGTCCGTGCTGCCGGCCGCACTCGCCGCGGTCCTGCTGGCTCCGGCGCCCGCCGCGGCCGTGGAATTTGGCAAGGCGGTGATCGGCAACACGGTGCAGGGCCGCGTCCACAAGGGCTACGAACCGGTCGGCATCCGCACCGGCAGCTTCATGTTCTATCCCACCATCGACGTCCGCGGCGAATACACCGACAACATCTACGCGACGGGCACCAACAAGGTCGAAGACTTCATCATCGGCGTCCGGCCGCAAGTCGCCGCGCAGTCGCTGTGGAAGCGCCATTCCCTGCGGGTGACCGCCTACGGCGATTTCGGCCTCTACCTCGACAATTCGAACGAGAATTACGAGGATGCGGGCGTGACCACCGATGCCGCCTTCGACATCGCCGAGAACAGCCGGCTCACCGCCCGGCTGGTGGCGATACGCGATCACGAGCGGCGCGATTCGCCCGACGACGCGCGCGGCGTCACGCCCACCATCTACTACAAGGTGACGCCGGAGCTGCGCTTCGACCAGCGCCTCAATCGTGTCGCGCTGCGACTGCGCGGCAAGGTCGAGTATCTCGACTTCAACGATGTCGAAACCAGCACGGGCGCCATCGTCAACGAGGACGACCGCGACCGCCTCGGTTGGGTGATCGAAGGACGCGCCGGTTACGACGTGTCGCGCAACGTCCAGCTCTACGTCAGCGGCCTGGCCGACCAGCGGACCTACGACCAGAAGGTGGACGACCAGGGGTTCGCACGGGATTCCAAGGGCTTCGGCGTGTTCGGCGGCATCATCGTCGAGCTCACCGGCACCGTCTCGGCGGAAGGCTATGTGGGACTTCGCCGGCAGTCCTTCGCCGATCCGGTCCTGCCCAACGTCAGCGGCGTCGCCGGAGGCCTCAATGTCGTCTGGGCTCCCACCAAGTTGACCACGGTCACCGTCACCGGCGAACGCACCGTCGAGGAGACCACCCAGGTCGGCAGCACGGCCACGCTCAACACCTCGTTCACCGTCACGGTCGATCATGAATTGCGCCGCAATCTCGTTATCACCCTGTCCGGAACATACCTGAGCAGGGACTATCAGGGCATCGTGCGCAACGATGACAATTGGCGTGGCAGCCTCGGCGTGCAATACCTGATGAGCCGCCATTTCCGGTTGCGGGCAGGGTACACCTACAACGCCCGCGACTCGAACCTGTTCGGCTTCGACTACGACACCAACTCGGCATATGTGAGCCTCCATGTTGACTACTGAGAACGCCCCCCACCATCGCCGGCTGCGCGGCCTGTGGCTGATTGCCGCCGCGCTCGCCTTCGCCTTCGCGGCGTTCACCCAGCCTGCCGGCGCGGATTCCGCCGACCGGCAGCATTACAGGCTCGGGCCGGGAGACCAGATTCGCCTCACCGTGTTCGGCGAGAGCGATCTTTCGGGCCAATTCAAGGTCGGCGACGACGGTACGGTGGCCTTGCCGCTGATCGGCCAGATTCCGGCCCAGGGCCGGTCCCCGGCCGAGCTCGAGAAGGCCATCGCCGACAAGCTCCAGCCCGACTACGTGCGCGATCCCAACGTCAGCGTCGAGGTGATGACCTATCGGCCGTTCTTCATCATCGGCGAGGTCAACCGGCCCGGCAGCTATCCCTACCAGAGCGGGATGACCGCGCTCGAGGCGGTCGCGCTGGCCGGCGGGTTCACCTACCGCGCCAAGACCGAGCAGGTGCTGATCAAGCGGACCACGGGCACCACGTCGGAGGAGACCTTGCTGCCGATCGAGACGGCGGTCATGCCCGGCGACGTCATCAAGATTCGTGAACGGTACTTCTGAGCATGGTTCCTTCTCCAGCACACTCGGAAAGCCGATTTCACACGGGTCTGGCGCGCCTCGCGCCGGCGCCGCTCCACGCAGCCACAATTCGCCGCGGCCTGACGGCCGCGCGGCAAAGCAGGATTCAAGTAAGCCGATGAACGAGCAGTCCGAAACCCGACGTCGAAGCCTGCTGTCGCTGTACGGCATGTGGGGAGGGCAGAATCAGGAAGAAGCTGCTTTCCGCGATCTGCTCAGCCTGCTGTGGCGCCGCCGCTATGTTCTCGCGGGTACGGTCGCGGCGATCCTCGTCGCCACGTTCGTCGGGCTGACCATGGCCACGCCGAAGTACCAGTCGACCGCGCTCATCCTGATCGAGCCCCGCGTCAACCGCGTCGCCGAGTCGACTTCGGTGCTGTCGACGCTTCCCGCCGACTTCGAGACGGTGCAGACCGAGGTCGAGGTGATCGGCTCGTACGGGTTGCTGCAGAACGTGGTGCGCGACCTCAACCTCACCAAGGACCCCGAATTCAACGGCAACCTCAAGCCGGTGTGGTTCGGCAAGCGCATCCTGCAGGGCTTGTTCTCGTCGGAAGGGCCGCCGCCGACCCAGGAGGAGCTGGAGCGGGACGCCACCAGCACGCTGGCTGGCTCGACGTCCGCCGGCAGCAGCGGCCGCAGCCGTGTCATGTCCCTTACCGTCGAGGCAGAGTCGCCCGAAAAGGCGGCCAAGCTGGCGAACGCAATTTCCGACGCCTATCTGGTGTCGCAGCTCGATGCCAAGTTCGAGGCCACCCAGCGCACCTCGAACTGGCTGAACAAGCGGCTCGGCGAGCTCAAGTCCCAGGTGCGCGCCGCCGAGCAGGCGGTGGAGCAATACCGCCAGGAAGCGGGCCTGATCGAGGGCAAGCATGCCTCGCTGTCGACGGCCGACCAGATGATGTCGCTCAACAACCAGATCGTCCTCGCCGGCACGCAGCGTGCCGAAGCCGAGGCCCGGCTGGCGAGCGTGCGATCCGTGATGGGCGATCCCGACGCGATGAGCTCGGTCTCCGTGATCATGGCCAACGACATGATCCAGCGTCTCAAGGGCGAGGAGGTGACGATCCGCCGCAACCTGGCGACGCTCAGCCAGCGTTACGGTCCCAAGCACCCGCAGATCCTGCAGGCCGAGGTGCAGCTCGCCGATCTCCAGCAGAAGATGAACAGCGAGCAGGCCAAGATCGTCGCGTCGCTGGAGAGCGAGGTGGCCGTGGCCCGCTCGCGCGAGGGTTCGCTGATCGGTGCGCAGAATCGGCTGGAGGCCAACATGTCCAGCCAGAACCAGCGCGGCATCAAGCTGCGCGAGCTGCAGCGCGAGGCCGACGCCAACCGCGCGCTGCTCGAGACATTCCTAGGCCGCTTCAAGGAGCTGAGCGACCAGGCCAACATGCAGACCACCGACGCGCGGGTGATTTCCCGCGCGCAGCCGCCGTCCTCGCCCAGCTCGCCCAAGAAGGCCTTCACCATGGTGCTCGCGCTGGCCGCCTCGCTCGCGCTCGGCATCGGCCTCGCGGTGGCCATGGAGCGGCTCGACAACGGCGTCCATACCGGCCGCGACATCGAGCGCTGGACCGGATTGCCGGTACTGACCACCGTGCCTGAGCTGAAGGGCAAGTCGGCTCCCGCGAGCAAGCCGCAGCAGATCATATCCGCGCCCATGTCCCGGTACGCGGAAAGCTACCGCAACCTGCTCGTCGGCCTCAATCTGTCGAATGTGGACAACCCGCCGAAGATCATCGCCGTTACCTCGGCCAATCCCTCGGAGGGCAAGACGGTCACCAGCATCTCCATGGCGGCGACCGCGGCGGCGACGGGCAAGCGGGTGCTGATCATGGACTGCGATCTGCGGCGGCCGCGGCTGCATCAGGAGCTGGGCGTCGCGCGCGGGCCGGGCCTCGTCGAGTACCTGGCGGGACAGGCCGAGCTGGAAGCGGTGATGCATACCGACGAGCGCTTCCACTTCCAGTACATCACGGCCGGCAGCGAGACCCAGAACGTGCTGAGCCTGATCGAGTCCCAGAAGCTGCGGGCCCTGCTCACCCAGCTGAAGCCGCATTTCGGGCTGATCGTCGTCGACACCCCGCCGCTGCTGGCGGTCGCCGACGCCAAGGTCATCGCCGAGCGTTGCGATTCCGTGGTGTTCGCGGCGCGGTGGGGCAAGACGTCGCGCAATACCCTGATCGACGGCCTCAGGCAGCTCGAGGGCAACGCCGCGCCGGTCGCCGGCGTGGTGATGACCCGCGCCGACATGGACCGGCTGTCGTCCTACCAGTACGGCACCACCTACTACGGCAAGGCGTACAAGAGCTACTACTCGTCCTGACCGCAGGGTACCGGAGGCCGTGTCGAGCGTCGTGAGCGGGGAGTCGCGCAAGCCGTCGGCCGCGGACGGATTGGACGTTCTGTTCGTCATGCCGCTGTTCTTCGCCGGCGGCGCGGAGCGCGTGACGCTGCTGCTCGCCGGCGAACTGGCGTCAAGGGGCGTGCGCGTGGGCATCGCCGTCTATATCAACCGCGGGACGCTTATCGACCAGGTCGATCCGCGCGTGCGGATCGAGGAGATCGGCGGGTCGGGGCTGCTCGCGGCGATCCTGCCCCTGTCGCGGCTGATCCGGCGCACCCGACCCAGGTCGGTGGTCGGGGTCATGGTGTCGTGCAACGTTGCCGCCGTGCTGGCCGGCAAGCTGGCGCGTACCGGCGCCCGGATCGTGCTCACGGAACACAACCAGGTTGACGTGAGCGCCGAGTTCTTCGGCAACGACAGCCGCTCCTACCGCGCCATTCCCTGGATCTACCCGCACGCCGACGCCATCGTGTGCGTTTCCGACGGGGTCCGGGAGTCGCTGTGCCGGTATGCGGGCATGACGCCCGGCCGGATGCGGGTGATCCACAACCCGATCGTGTCGCGGGACCTGATCGACAAGGCCGCGGAACCCTGCCCCCATCCCTGGGCAGGCGATCCCGACGTGCCGCTTGTCCTGGCGGTGGGCCGGCTGACGACCGCGAAGAACTATCCGCTGCTGCTTCGCGCCTTCGCCATCCTGCGGCGGCAACGGCCTGCCCGTTTGCTGATCCTGGGAAAGGGGGCGATCCAGAAGGATCTGCAAGCCCTGGTCGGGGAACTCGGTGTCGCGGAGGACGTCGAGCTGCATGGCTACGCCGGCAATCCCTATACCTTCATGGCACACGCCAGCCTGTTCGTGCTGTCGTCGTCCTGGGAGGGCTTCCCGACCGTGCTGGTCGAGGCGCTGGCCTGCGGTTGTCCCGCCGTCGCCACCGACTGTCCAAGCGGGCCCCGGGAAATCCTGCTGGACGGGGAACTGGGAGAACTCGTTCCCATGGACGACGAGGCGGCGCTGGCTGCGGCAATGGCGCGGTCCCTGGACCGGCCGCCGCCGCGCGATGCGTTGATGGCGCGCGGGCGAAGCTTCTCGGTCGCGCGTGCGACCGATATCTATGCGGATATTCTGCTGGGCGGCAGGACGCCCGCCGCGCCATGACCGAACGGCCTCCGATCATCATCGTCGGCGCCAATCACTCGGGAACTCGTCTGCTGGTCGACATGCTGCGCGTGCTCGGCAGCGCGGCGGGCCGCATCGGCAACGAATGGCTGGAGGACGAGGGCTTCCTCGAGATCCATCGCCGTCTCATCGGCAAGGTCACGGGCAAGCGTTGGACAGAGGCGATTTTCGATCTGAGGTTCGTCCGGGAGTATCGGGACGAGGGCCTGTATGTTGCCGAGATCAAGACATGGCTCGAGGACACGCTTCCCCCCAGCTTTCCCGACCGGACGCGGCCGTGGCACTGGAAGTGCCCGACCACCGCCCTGTTCCTCCAGTCGTGGATTGAGATATACCCGGACGCGCTTTATGTTCACCTGGAGCGGGATCCCTTGGAGGTGGCGCGAAGCCTGGTGCGCCGGCGGCAATTCCTCGGATTCGGCCGCGCCGCCGCGTTCTGCGAGGCGATGAACCAGCGCGTGCTCGATGCTCGCCCCGCCATGAAGAACTACCTGAGGATCTCCGTGGAAAACCTCGCCGAAGAGCTGCCTGTCCTGGCCGGGAAGGCGGGCTTGGCGCCCACCGGCCAGCAGCTGGCCGAGGCCCGCGGCATGATCCGGCCCGCGCCGCTTCGGGGCTGGCGTTCGAACCGTTCCCTGTTGGGCAATCTCTGGGAAGCGGCCACCAATGCCCGCGCCGCCGTCCATGCGCGCGGCGGACGGCGTCGGCGCGGCGGATGACCCTGCGTATCGCCGGCACGTTGCTCGCTCTGCTGGCGGCGGCAGCGCTCACCCTGCAAGGCGCGGTGGCCGCGCCGGCGGCGCCGGTCGTGGTCTCGGGCGCACAGACCCGTGGCGGCGAGGGCGGCACGGAATACCTGGTCACCAACCTGAACGACGACGGGCCCGGTAGCCTCAGGGCGGCGCTGGACAAGCCCGGTCCCGCCATCGTCAAGTTCGAGGTTGGCGGCGTCATCAGGCTCCAGAAGCCGCTCCGGCTCCGGGAAGACCGTACGACGGTGGCCGGCGAGACCGCGCCGTCGCCGGGGATCACCCTGGTGGGCGCGCCGCTGCGCATTCGGGCCCGGGACGTGATCGTCAGGCATCTGCGCATCCGCGTCGGCGATGCACGGCCCGCGGAGAACGCCGACGACCGCGACGGCATCACCATCCTGGGGTCGAGGAAGGGCTCCGCGCCATCCTCCAATGTCCTGATCCAGAACTGCTCGATTTCCTGGGCGATCGACGAGAACGTCAGCCTCTGGTTTCCGGACATCAAGGCCGTCACCATTCGCGACAGCATCATCGCCGAGGGCCTGAACAACTCGCTGCACTCCAAAGGGGCGCACTCCATGGGCCTGATCGTCGGCTCCGGCGCGCGCGACGTGCTGATCCAGGGCAACCTGTTCGCGCACAACCGGTGGCGCAACCCTGTGATCACCGCGGGCGTCACGGCCCTGGTGTTGAACAACGTCATGTACGACCCGGGCGACCAGGCGCTGCATTTCTACAACAACGCCAACAAGCCCGCGTTCGTCACCATCAAGGGCAACGTGGTCCGACCCGGTCCCTCGTCCCACAACGCCATGAAGATGTTCGACGAGCGAGGGGCAGTGCCGGGCAGCCGCATCCACATGAGCGACAATGACGCGGGCGGGACCGGCGCTCTCGACCCCCGCTCGCCCGAGCGGCCCGGCCTGCGGTTCGATCCTTACGTCGACGAGCTTCCGGTGATTCCGGGGCCCGGCATCAAGGCCGAGCCCGCCTCTGCGACCCTGAAGGCGGTGTTGAAGAATGCCGGCGCCCGCCCATGGGACAGGGATGCCACCGACCGGCGGATCATCGCCGAGGTGACCGCGGGGGGCGGCAAGCTGCGCGACACGGTCCCCCCGGGCGAAATGCCCTGACGGCGGGGGCGGCGGCCGGGCTAGTTCCAGTCGAATTCCAGCCCGGCGATGGCACGCAACTCCGCGTTTGCAGGTTCGAAGAACCGGCGCAGCCGGTCGCGGTCCGCCGCCGGCATGTCCGACTTGCCGCGCGTGCTGTTCTGCCAGTGGGGCTTGATCGATGTCGTGTTCGGCAGGCCCAGGAACTCGACGACCCGGCCGAACATCTCCGCCGGGTTCCGTTGCAGGTCTTCGGCCTGCAGGAGCAGGAACCGGTCGCGCGGAAAATGCTCGAACCATCGCGCCAATTGCCGCGCGTACAGGCCTCTCGCCTGGTATGCCTGGTACCGGTGGGCATGGCTGAGATAGCGCGGATCGGCCAATATGCGTTCTTCCTCGCCGCGCAGCCGGGAGCCTTCGGCCTCGATCGCTTCCGAGAAGCCGAGCGTCTCCAGGCCGCGCTGGCGCGAGTGCATGTATTCCGACCAGGCGCGCTCCACGGGATCGCGCAGCAGGGCGATGAACCGTGCATCGGGCAGCAGCGCCTTCACCCTCGCGGGCACGGCCGGGTGAAAGAGGTAATACGGCGTCGCGTCGACGTTCAGCGTCGGCTCGCCGGGAGTCGGCGGCGCGAAGAACGATCGGTACCAGTTGGGCCCGAGATGATGGTTTAGATCGAAATAGTGCACTTCCTTCCGGCCCGCGGCATTGATGCGCGGATGCTGGATCATGTTCTGGTACAGCGACGAGGTTCCGGCCCGCTTGGCACCGATGAGAAGACAGTCCGGCAGCGGATTGTCAGGCGACGTGAACAACCTTCTCTTGAGGTTCGACATCCGGTCGAGTTGCTCGTGCAACAGGCGGCGGTAACGGGGCGTCAGCAGGCGCCGCCGCTTGGAAGGACCAAATGGCTCGATGGTGTCGGGAAGGCTCGCCATGGTTCGGGACGATAGCGACATTGCCGCTGGGAAGCATCCCAAAACGTCGGTGGTGGACCCGAGGTTGCGGGAGATGACCAGGATGCTCGAATCCTAGGGATTCATTGAGCTTTGCCATCTCTCATGGCGCACGATCACGCCTTGCCATTGTGGGCATCCCGGCTGCCGATCCTGGGGAAATGTGTGGCTCGACCGCATGCCTCGCCCGGTCTCCTGCTGCGGCCGATGACGCTGCGGCGCTGCCCGCCCGACGCCGCGATCGACCTTTGGCCGCTGGTCCTGTTACTGAGTGGCCGCATTGGCGCCAGGCAATATGGCTGCATGGGGTAACTCCCGGAGAGTGACCAGCGCCAGGTAAACATTACGGGCTGCGTAATCTTGAGCTTGTTCGTCGCGGCATCGGCGGCTACACCCTTGGCGCAGTTGCCTCAATGTCCCCGCGAAATCTGTCGTGCCCCATCCGTCGCCGTACTGCCGCCTGGTTCGGAATATCCAGGATGGGCGAGACGGTTTCGGGCCGGGTTTGAGCCATCGACTTCTTGCGGGGGGCTGGCGTATCTTGGGGCGGCTTGATTAATCGTCCACCGAGTCCGCGGCAGACCCATATGAAATCCCAGTCTTCGAACAAAGAGCTTGGCGTGAAGGACCGCATCCGTGAAATCGGGTGGCTGTTTCGTAAATATATGAAGCGATCGAGACAAAATGATGCCTCGGTATTGTTTGGGAGATATGTTGATGATGTTGTCGAATATTCTGATTTATACACTCAATACTGTGGAAAGGATCTGACCGATGCGCGGATAGTGGAAATAGGGTTTGGAACGCGCCCGCTCCGCCTTGCGACGCTTCTGGCGCAGGGATACGACGTTTCCGGTATCGATATGGATTGTCCACTGCTGCACCTGACCCCCTCCAATCTGATGGATATCGTGCGCGCGAATGGGGTGGAGCGTGCGGTTAAGAGCCTGGTGAGGTTCATGATGTCCGATCGAAAAGAGTGGAACAACTTCTGTGCACATTATGGCGTGAACATTAGGCAGGAAATCGTCAGAAGGAATGTATTACATGTGGATAATGCATCTAGTCCACGTTTTTGGGAAAAAATGCGGCCGGTAGATTTATTGATTTCAGAAGATGTTTTCGAGCATATAGATGTCCCGGATCTTGAGAGTATTGTTGCCGAGATGGCGCGGTGTCTGTCTCCAGGCGGCTTGGCGCTAATTCGGCCAAATATTTTTACCGGAATTACAGGTGGCCATCGGATGGAGTGGAACATGGACATGGTTGACCTGGACATCCGACGCGCGACACGCCCCTGGGAGCATCTGCGCGGGAACAAGGCCCCCGTGGGGACCGTCCTTAACGGGCTGACGCGCGCCCAGTATCGCGTCCTGTTTCGCGAACACTTTAAAATTCTAGAGGAGAGGGTGAGGTATCCCGAATTAGGACGTAAATGGTTAACCGGAGATACTTTAGAGGATCTGGGGTCCTGGCCGGAAGAGGAACTGTTCTCGAATAATGTGTTATTTGTTCTGCAGCCTCTATGAGCTTGGTTGAGTGCCGGTGCTGAAATTGGATGAGGACAAGACGGGAACGCGAGCCCGTTCCCGTCGGGTAGTGTTCTTGATTTCCTCCTGGTCGTCTGGCGGGGCTCCTTTGGCTGCCATGAGAATCGCTGAGGGTCTTTGCGGCCGGGGGCATATTGCAGAGGTCTGGTACCTGTATCGGCGCACTGATTTGCCGCTCGTGCAGGGCCATGCCCATATACTCGTTGATCGGGATGTAAGGGGCTCGCTCGGCATGGCGATGGTGCCGTGGCGCCTGCTGAAGCGTCTTGATGAGTTCAAACCTGATGCAGTAATCACTTTTACCCCGCTTGCACATGTCCTTGGACAAGCGGTGGCGTGGCTGAAGGGGATCAGGATCAGGGTCGCGGCACACCGTATTGTCTGCTGGCAATACTCGCCGGTCCTGCGCACATTGGACATGATGCTTGGAAGCTTGGGGGGCTATTCGAGAGTGGCAACTGTTTCAGAGGCAGTGCGTCAATCTCTGGCCAGTTACCCTGCACGATATCGTCGCCGGGTGGAGGTGGTCCACAACGGGGTCGAACGTTCTCCGAGCAAGATCGGCCGCAGAGAGGCGCGGGCAGCGTTTGGATTGCCTGAAGAGGGTGCGGTTGTTCTGGCGGTTGGGCGCCTTGCCGACCAGAAGAACTATCCGCTGCTGATTGCCGCCGTCTCACAGCTTGAGGACGTGCATCTGGTCGTGGCCGGCACCGGCGAGAAGCAGGGGGAACTGGAGCGGCAGGCGGCGGGTCTCGGCATGTCGGAGCGTCTCCACCTACTGGGACAATTATCTCCGGCAGCTCTCTCGGATCTGTTCCGCGCCTGCGACATATTTGCCCTCGCATCCCTGTTCGAAGGCCAGAGCAACGCATTGCTCGAGGCCATGGCCGAGGGCATGCCCATCGTTGCCAGCGATATTCCTGAACAGGTCGAAACGCTTCGCGATGACGAGGGCAGGGACGCGGCCATCCTGCTGCCGGTGAACGACCCCGGCCTCTGGGCAAATGCGATCGCGAAATTGTTGAGCGATCCCGCCCTATGCGCTTCGCTTTCAAAGAGCGCGCTCGAGCGAGCGAAGTACTTCTCACCCGGCAGGATGCTCGACTCCTTCGAGGCGATGGTCCGCGAAGAGTGACCCCATGGGATGACTTTTTTCATCCAGCTTCTTCCAGCCCTTGCTCGCTGAAGGTATGAATAGGCGACGTGGGGCGAAGTGGGTGTCCGTGCATGCCGGCAACCGAAAATGCGAATGTTTCGACCATGAACGTTCCGGTTTGGGAGCGGCTCTTTGTCGTGCTCGTCATGGTGACCGCCTGCCGCGGCTTCGACTCCATCCAGTTCATTCTCGGCGGCGGCGGCGGGAAAGGCACCGGAGAACTGGGCGACAGCTCCCCGGGCCGGTTTGCCTGGCTGGCCACGCTGTACGGCATCTCGCTGATGCTGCTGCTGGCGCACCACCATCGGGACATTTTCAAGCTGATGTCCCAGAACAAGCTCTTGCTGGTGATTGTCGGCTATATCCTGGTTTCCCCCGCTTGGGCATACGATCCCGACGCGTCGCTGAGACGGGCCATCGCGTTCAGCCTGACGGCATCGTTCTGCGCCTATCTGGCGCTGAGATATCCGCCCACGGAGATTCTCAAGCTGGCCGGATGGGGGCTGCTCGTCGTCGCGGTGGTCAGCGTCATGGCCGTGGTGCTGTTTCCCGAATTCGGGCGCGAGCTTTTCGGCCGCAAGATGGGCTGGTGGAAGGGAATCTGCGGCATCAATACCGCGTTCGGCCGCTTCATGGCGTTGGGAATCCTGGTCATCTGGTGCCTGCGGCGGGTCGACTGGAAGCTGCAGCGTTTCGACATGCTGGTGTTCGGCCTCTTCCTGGTCTGCACCTTCCAGGCCCATGCCGCGACGGCGATCGCGGCGGTGTTCGGCGCCTATTGCAGCATCCTCGCCATCTGGTCGAGGTCCATGTTCAACATCGAACTGGCGCCCAAGGTGCTCATCGGCATCCTGGCCGGGCTGGTGCTGCTCGCGACCGTGCCGTTCTATCTCGGCGACGTGCTGCTGCTGCTGGGCCGCGACGAGACCCTGACCAACCGGGTGTTTATCTGGGGCGCCGCCTTCGAGCAGGGATGGAACAATCCGATCTTCGGTGTCGGCTACGAGTCATTCTGGATCGAGGGCAACGCCGCGGCGGCCTTCTACAATATGTTCGGGAGCGGCAACACCCGCATCGGCAACGGCCACAATGGCTATCTGGACGTCTGGCTTGAACTGGGCTTCGTGGGCCTGGGCCTGATGCTGCTGCTGCTGATCCAGGCCTTCACGCGGGTCGTCCGGTACCTCACCGTCAGCGGCGAACCCTTCGCCGAGTTCTACGGCGGGCTGCTCGTGTTCATCGTGATCTACAGCGTGGCCGAAAAGGTGATCTTCGTGCACTCGGAGTTCACCTGGATGATGTTCATGACCGGTCTGATGGCGCTGCGCTGGCGGCTGGCCACTGCGAGCCAGCCGGAATCGGTCCGTACCGACTGGGACGGCGCCCTGCCCCAGATATCCCAGCGGATCCAGTAGGCGCCCGCGCCTATTCCGGCTGGCGCCTGGTACGGGTGGCGATCAGGTACAGCGCGTGCGGATTGGTCGCCAGGTAGCGTCCGATCAGATATCTCGGCCCGAACGCCATGCGGTGCAGCCATTCCAGGCCGGCCTTCTGCATCCACAACGGTGCGCGGGCGTAGTCGCCCGTCAGGTAGTGGAAGCAGCCGCCGCAGGTGATGATCCACCCCGCCCGAATTCGGCTGCGGTTGCGGACGCAGAAGTGCTGCTCCAGCGGCTTGCCGAGGCCGACCCAGACGACGTCCGCGGCGGACTCGTTGATCCGGGCGCAGATTTCGGCCTCCTCCTCGACCCCGAAATAGCCGTGATGACGGCCGGCGATGGTGATGCGAGGGTACAGCTTGAGGAGCTTCTCGGCGGCCGCCCTGTTGACCTCTTCGGTCGATCCCAGCAGGAAGAACCGCAGGCCGCCGGCCTCCGAGGCCGCCTGCGCCGCGTCGTGGATGAAATCGGTGGTCGCGGTGCGTTCGGGGATCGGCGCGTTGGTCAGCCGCGATGCCGCGACGATCACGCCGCCGTCGGCATGAATGATGTCGGCCTTCAGCAGGTCGTCGCGAAACTGCCGGTCGAATGCCGCCATGGACAGGGTGTGGCCGTTGGTCGAGAACACCATGGTCGGCCAGCGGCCGGGCGTCGCCCTGTGGGCCAGGCAGTCGGATACCAGGCGATCGGCCAACCCGCGCGAGCCCAGGACCGCCGCCGGAACGCCGCCGATGACGATATGCCGCACCGATCGCCGGAGGACGGGATCGCCGCTGCTACTTCTCGTGGGCAATGAAAATCCTCGTTGGCCGACCCTCGACCGGCTTATACCAGCCGTGCCGACGGGCAACAATCGGACTCAGTCGTCGAGCGCCACCCCGGAGCGGGAATGCCGGATGACGTTGAAGCCGAGCTTGAACGAGTGGCGTCCGGCCGGGAACAGCCACGCGGTGCTCCAGACGATCCCGTAGGACAGCGCCAGACAGATCAGCAGCGTCAGCCATTCCGGCAGGCGGGTCCAGGCCGAGACGGCCGCCATCGCCCCGATCGCCAGCAGCGTGCCGGGCAGGAACAGCAGAATCGTCAGGCCGATGTCGGCGAGACGGATGTGCGACCGGCGGGTGACGCTGAACGCCAGGTAGGGCAGCATCAGGAACAGCATCGCCAGGGCATAGGCCCAGGCGACGTACAATCCGCCCCACGGCAGGCCGGCTGCGAAAGAACCGAGCATCAGCACCGTCCTGACCAGCGCCCAGATGCGAAACTCGCGGGTGCGGTTTTCGGCGACGAAGAGCCATTCGAGCATCACCATCTGGAACCGCAGCAAGGCGGCGACGCCGAATGCCCTGAAGATCGGCACCACCTCGTCCCAGGCATCGCCATACGCCAGCGGCACCAGCAAGGGCGCCATCATGACCGCGAAGGTCATGACGGGAATGGCGCCCAGCAGCACAAGCCGCATCAGCCCCAGCACCGCGCGCCGATAGCTCTCGGGCCGGTCGATCAGCCGGGCGAAAACGGTGGGCGCCATGTTGGCGAGCGGCGACGTGATCATGTTCGTTGGCGTCACCATCAGCCTGTAGGCCCGGTCGTAGTATCCCAGCGCCACATCACCCCAGGCCTTGCCGATCATGACAGTGTCGGCATTGCTGGATATGAAGCTCAAGATCCTGGCGGTCGCCACGTTGCCGCCGAAGCCGATCATGTCCCGCACGTCCGTCTTGCGGTCGGGCAGCCCCGGCCGCCAGCCGCTGAACAGCCACGACAGCGTGGTGCCGACAATGCTCCCGGTGATGGGGATCGCGATCAGCGCCCAGAAGGTCTGCCACTTCGCGGCGATGAATATGGCCATGCCCAGGCCGCACGCGGTGGCGCACAGCTTTATGACGCCAACGCGGGCGAACTGCAGCCGCCGGACCTGCACGGCCCGCTGCAGCGCTCCCAGGCCGTTGGTGATGAACAGGGTGCAATAGACGGCCGCCGCCATGGTCAGCTCCGGCCGGCCGTAGAACAACCCGACCAGCGGGCTCAGGGCCAGGAACACCACCATCAGCCCCAGGTGGAATGACAGCGACACCCAGAACATGTTCGATAGGTGCGCGTAGGTCAGTTCCCTGCGCTGCAGCACGGCCTGTCCAAGCCCCAGGTCGCTGAACACACCGATCGCCACCATCAGCGGCGCGACCATGGCGGCCAGGCCGAAGTCGGACGGCGTCAGCAGCCGCGCCAGGATCATGGTCGATGCGATCTGCAGCAGGATCAGGCCGGCCTGGCTGATCGCGAAGCCCATGCCGCCCCGGAATGACTTTCGTTTCAGTGAGCCGATATCGTCGTCGAACGCCAGTCCGTCGTCGGATTCTCCGGGTTTTCTCAACGGACCGCATCCCCTGGTTCGCGGGTGTTCGCCGGCAACGCATACACTGGCAATGGCCCGGCGCGCAATCGGATGCCTGTTTCCGGATCGGAGCGTTTTGACTTGGCAACGAACCCGCTTTGCACGCACAATCGCGCCCGGGGCAACAGGGTAGGCGCAGGAGAGGGCGACCGCGCGTGCTTCAGGCGGGCAAAGAGCGAATCGCCGTCGGCGACGGGGCGGCTGCGCGTTCAACGGAGTTCCGTTGGTCGCCGCGGATGATCGAGATCGTCGCCATGATCGGCGACGTGACGGTCATCATGGCGGCGGCAAGCATCGCCTCCCTGCTGAAATTCGGCGAGCTGGAGTTGGAACCCAACTACCTGTTTCCGGTGTGCCTGGGCGCGATCCTGTCGGTCAACGTCTTCCGCTGGCGCCAGCTCTATCTGCTGGAAACCTATGCCAGACGCGCGCAGCAGACCGTCATGATCGCGGGCGTGCAGGTGCTCGTGACGCTGATCCTCCTGGGCATCGGCTTTGGCCTGAAGACGTCCGCGGACTTCTCGCGCGTCTGGTTCACCTTGTGGATGACGCTCAGTTCGATCGGTCTGATCGCGTGGTTCTTCGTCCGCGCGGCCTTCGTGCGGGCGGCCCAGGACAACGGTGCGCTGTGCGACAGGCTGCTGCTGGTCGGAGATCCCGAGAGAATCGCCAGCTTCACCGGCTGGCTGGCCGGCAGGAGTTCGCGCATGCTCAAGGTGCTCGGCATCGTCTCGACGGGCGAGCGCGCGCCGGCGCCGGTCGACGGCTGCCCCGTGCGGACGGGCGTCGACCATGTCGCCGACATGGCGTCTTCGCTGCAGCCGGACAGGGTGGTGCTGCTGTTCAACTGGCGCGAGCCCGAGATCATCAACCGGTGCGTGGCGCAATTGCGCAGCCTGGCGCTCGACGTCGAGCTGATGCTGCCCCGGCTGGGCGAGGAATGGATCGGCAGGCCCATCGCCACGCTGGGCGGACTGCCGGCCATGAACCTGATGCGCAGCCCGCTGTCGAGGCATGGGCGGCTGATCAAGCTGGTCTTCGACTATCTGCTGGCCAGCCTGCTGCTGCTGGTGCTGGCGTTGCCGCTGATCGCGGTCGCGATCCTGATCAAGCTCGATTCTCCCGGTCCGGTCTTCTACATGCAGCGCCGGGTCGGGTTCCAGGGCCGCGAGTTCTCGATCTTCAAGTTCCGCACCATGTACGCCAACGGCGACACCGGCTTCCGGCAGGCAACGCGCGGCGATCCGCGGATCACCCGGATCGGCCGGTTCCTGCGCGCCAGCAGCATCGACGAGTTGCCGCAGTTGCTGAACGTGCTGCGCGGCGACATGTCGCTCGTCGGGCCCCGCCCGCATGCCGTGTCCATGAACGCCGAATTCGCGGCGCAGATCGACGACTATCTTGCGCGCCACAAGATCAAGCCCGGCATCACCGGCTGGGCGCAGGTCCACGACGCGCGCGGCGAGACGCGCAGTGTCGCGGACATGCAGCGCAGGGTGGCCTACGACCTCGCCTATGTGGACAATTGGTCGCTGTGGCTGGACCTGCAGATACTGCTACGCACCGCGACGGTGGTGCTGTTTCAGAAGAACGCTTACTAGAGCGAGCAGATCAAGCCAGGAAATGCTTGTCGTTTCCGTTGAGATACAGGGTGTCTGACCCATTCTCTGCCGGGTTGGCGATGGCAAGCCAATTGTCCAGATTCCGGCCGGTGAATTTGGAAATCATCGATACTTCTTCAGAATAGTACGCGACAAGTCTGCTTCTCACAGCTTCGGAAAACGGCGGGTAGGATAGATTTCCGGAGAAAAAACGTAACATGGTTTTTCCCCATTGTGAGCTCCTCAATGACTTTATTATCTTTGTGCGCAGGTGTTCGGAGCGCATTATAGGCCCCAGCAGCTGCTTGTACCCAGGCTTTATGCCGTAAATCTTCTTTTCATTGTGACGCCTGTCCATGCTTTCTTTGTCAAATTGCGTCGGCACCCCAAGATATCGACTGATGTCACCCATCAATTCGTAGGGGCGCGTTAGGATGTCGTCGTAGAGGGCAACATGCACCTGTTCGCGCGAGAAGCGGTCCAGGAACCGGCCGAGTTGAACGCTGTAGAGACCGTTCTCGAGAATTTCGCGCGCTTTGGGATTTTCGGGGTCCAGTTCACTGCTGATATCGGCGCTCACGAAGCCCCGGTTCAATCTCATGCAATACCCCGAATAGGCGCGTTCAACAGGGTTTCGGAGTATCGCGATCAGCTTCGCATCGGGCAATTCCCGCTGGATCCGGTCTGGGGAGCGGGGGTCGGTCATGTAGGTGTTCGACCGTTCCCCGACCAACTGCCCCGGTTGCCGATCGGCGAAGAAGGCCGCGTACCACTGCGGCGAATGGCTCTCGAAATATCGGCTGTAGTAGTGAATCTCCTGATGAGGCATGAAGCAGTTCGGGTTCCTGGCCAGGTTGTGGGCAAGCCAACTGGTGCCGGACTTGGGGGCCCCGATGATGAGAAAATCGATCATGCCTTCTCCTTCGCCGGCCCACCGTATGGCAGCGGTTTTCGGCGGTCAACCGGATGGCGGGCGCAGCGGATAGCGTCCGCCCGGGCGCGAAGGAGGTTCGGCGATTCGGTGCCTGTGACGGGTGGCCACGAGGCCGCGTGATCAAGAAGAACCGGTCCGCGCCTCAGATGTCGCACGGGTCGGAGAACGACAGGGCGGTGCCTAGCCAGTCGGTGTAGTTGTTCCACCGGCGCCGGAACCTGGTCTCCAGTGGACCGGTGGTCGGCTCGGCGAAATGCTTCGGCAGCAGCGCGGCGAACTGGCGGGAGACCGGCGCGTAGGCGGGATCATCCGCCCGATTGTTCCATTCGCCGGGATCGTCGCGATGATCGAACAACTCCACGGCCCCCGGCGCGTATCGCGTATAGCGATAGGGTCCGTATCGCAGCGATACCGACTCCGCGCCCCTGGTCGATACCGCGGGGTAGCGCCACGGCGTCTCGGGCGCGTCGAGCAGTGGCGACAGGTCGTGTCCGTCCACGCCGGCGGGCGGCGTGATGCCGGACATGGCGCACAGGGTGCGCATCAGGTCGATGGTCGAGACGCTCTGCTCGACCCGCTGGCCGGCCCGTCCGCCTGCCGGGACGATGATCATCGGCACGCGGGTCGACTGTTCCCAGAGCGTCTGCTTGCCCCACTGTCGCTTCTCGCCCAGATGGTGGCCGTTGTCGCTCCACAGCACCACATGGGTGGTGCCGGCGTGCGGACCCGAGCGCAGCGCCTCGATGATCCGGCCGGTGAGATGATCGGCATACGCAATGGTCGCCAGGTAGCCCCGGATGGCCGAGCGCACCAGCCCCTTCTTCTCGATGGGGTCGCGAAAGATGCTGCTGTCATAGCCCGGGTGGAGCTTCGCCATCGCCGCGGGCGGATTTTCCGGCATCTGCACGTCCTTCTCGTCGATCAGGTCGAGAAAGTCCTTCGGGGCGTACCATGGGATGTGGGGCTTGTAGAGGCCGACGGCGAGGAAGAAAGGCCGGTCGCTGGGCTGCCGCAGGATCCCGCTCGCCCAATCGACCAGCCCCTCGTCGGGGGTCGGGCGTCCCGCGGGGGCCTCGCCCCAGTCGAACTCCTTGCGGCCGATGCCGGCCGCCGGCCAGGGAGTGGGCAGGCATTCGTACTCGAAATGGTGGAACTCGTCCCAGTCCGCCTGCTGCTCGTATTCCTCCTGCCAGGGCGCCGATCGCTGTCCCAGCGTGTTGAGCCCGGCATAGTAGAACTTGCCGTGGAACATTTTCCCGCCGCCCAGCGACCGGTAGCCGGCGGCCCGGAACAGGCTGGGGATGCTGGCGCGCCGGCGCAGCCAGCGGGGCACCGTGTCCTCGTTGGTGTACACGCCCGTCCGCGCCGGATGCAGCGCGCGCAGGACCGCTTCCCGCGCCGGCTTGCAGGCCGGCACCGGCGTATAGGCGCGCCGGAACAGCGTGCCGGCCTCCGCCAGCCGGTCGATGTTGGGCGTCCGCGTCGCAGGCTGGGCGCTGTCCAGGCATCCTACCCAGTCATTGAGGTCGTCGATGCAGATGAACAGGACGTTGTGCGGCCGCCGGGCGGCGTGCGCGCGGCCCACCGCGGGCCACGCCAATCCCCCGGCGCCCAGCGCGAGAACGTTCCGTCTGGTCAATTCCACGGTGCTGCGGCCCCCGAACCCTGTGAACGCAGGCGAGACTAGAGGAAGCCCCGGGGGGAGGAAATAAAAACCCGCCCGGACGGCCCGGGCGGGTTTTCACAGTATGGGCGCGGTCAGAAGCGGACGCTGATGAACACTTCCGAGCCGTCGTCCCGGTAGTCCGGCCGGTACCACGTGTCGCCGTAGCGGTAGTACAGGTTGTCGCCGCGCCATTCCACTTCATAGCCGTCGGGCAGGTAGTCGACCGCCAGCCCATCGGGCGGCTCGACGACCATGTACTGGCCGTAGCGCGGATCCCAGACGTAGTAGGTGCCGTAATAGTAATAGTAGGGCGTGTCGTCGTAATAGAGCGTCGAGTAGCCCAGCGGCAGGCTGGCCAGCAGCGCGCCGAACGGCGCGGTCACGACGGTGTAGCCGCTCCCGCCCCGTGCGTAGTACAGGCCCTCATAGTAGTAGTAGTCCCGGTAGCCGACCCGCAGCGGTCGGTAGCCGCGGGGCAGGTAGCCGATCGAGAAGCCGGGGCGATACCACGCATAGTGCCGGTGCGGCGCCCGGTGCCAGACCCAGTTGTGTTCGCGGCGGTTGCGGTCCCACCAGCGGCGCTCCCACGCGCGCCGGTCATGGCGCCAGTCGTTCCGGTCGTTCCGCCACCGGTCCTTGCGCCAGTCGTGGCGCGCGTCGCGCCGGTCCTCGCGCCGGTCGGCCCGGGCGTCCCGCCGCTCCTCCTTGAAGTCGCGCCGGTCCTCGCGGCGTTCCTGCCGGTACTCGCGCTTGTCGTCCTTGTCCCACGTGCCGGCACGGCGCTCGTCGCGCCGGTCCTCGCGGGCGTCGCGGCGCTCCTGCTTGTGGTCCTGCCGGTCCTCGTGCCGCTCCTGGCGGTAGTCGCGCTTGTCGCCCTTGTCCCACGATCTGTCCCGGCGATCGCCGCGCCAGTCGTTGCCGCTGCTGCGGCTGCCTTGGGCGTCCCGCTGCGTCTGGCCCTGCTGCTGCGGCTGTATGTAGTTGCGCGGCCGGTCGTGCTGCTGCTGGTAGGTGCGCTGGTTGTCGTTGCCGCGATTGTTCTGCCAGTCGCGGGTGGCGTCCCGCTGCGACGGCGCCTGCTGCTGCGGTTGAACGTAGTTGCGCGGCCGGTCCTGCTGTTGCTGGTGCGACCGCTGGTTCTGCTGCTGTTGCTGCTGCCACTGCTGATTTTGCTGGCCGCCGCGATTCTGGCCCCGGTCGCCCCGATCCCCGCGATCGCCCCGGTCCTGGCGTTCGTGGCGCTGCCGCTTCTGGCCGTCCTCCTCGTCGCGGTCGGCCGCGAGAGCCGCCGGAGCGGCAACGAGCAATGCGCAGGCGGTGCCCGAGACGAGCGCCGTCTTCATGGCGGACATTAGACTCCTTCGCATCGGTCTCTCCCTATGCGGGTTAAGGTGCAAGCCGGTTGGATTTCCCACGGTCCGGCGTCACCGCTGCAATCTTGCGTAATCGTCCTGAACCCGAAATGAACCGAAAATGTCCGAAATCCCGCGCCAAATTTCGCAGGAACACTCGCGGTGTCCTCGCGTTCTTCCACCGAGCCCCGCCAAGGGGCCGCGCGCGGATTCCGCCCGCTCAGACACCGTGGAATTTTCCCTGTTTGCTCAAGGCGATGCAAGGGGTGTGTCACGGTACCGCACACCAAGGAGACCCCATGATCACTCTTCCCTCGCTGCCCTACTCGTACGATGCGCTGGAGCCGTGCATTTCCGAACGCACGTTGACGCCGCATCACAAGAAGCACCACGCGGCCTATGTGGACAAGACCAACGAACTGATCCGGGACACGCCCCTGGCTGACTCGGATCTGGAGACGATCGTGCGCGAGACTTGCGGCGACGAGAGCCGGACCAAGCTGTTCAACCAGGCGGCGCAGGCCTGGAACCACGGCTTCTACTGGCGCTCCCTTGCGCCGGAGGGCGGCGGCAAGCCGGACGGGGCCTTCGAGGCCCTGGTGCGCGACGGCTTCGGCGGGTTCGACAGCCTGAGGGAGAAGCTGCTCCAGGCGGCGGTCGGTCACTTTGCCAGCGGCTGGGCATGGCTGACCCTGGAGCAAGGCAAGCTGTGCGTCCGCGATACCCACGACGCCATGCCGCCCTTCTGCGAGGCGGGAGTCACGCCGCTGCTGTGTATCGACGTGTGGGAGCACGCCTACTACCTGGACTACCAGAACGTCCGTCCCGACTATGTCAAGGCGGTGATCGACGAGTTGCTGAACTGGGAGTTCGCCTCGGCCAACCTTCGCGCGGCCGCCGGCTGAGGATCATGCGGCCCGGGCATCGGCCGCGCCGGGCGCGTGGCCCATCCCGGCGCGCAGCTTTTCCCTAGCCCGGAACAGCCTGGACTTCACCGTCCCGGTCCGCAGGCTGAGGAGCCGCGCCGTGCTCTCGTAGGATCGTCCCTCCACGCCGATCAGGTAGAGGATCTGCCGGTCGCGGCCGGGCAGCTTCCGGAACGCGCGGGTGAGGTCGCGCATCTCCAGCGCGGCCTCCTGCCGTCCGTTCACGCGCAGTTCTCCGTGCCAGTCCTCCAGCGGTACGCTCGCGCCTCGCCGGCTCGTGCGCCTGACGCCGCTGACGAACTCGTTATGCAGGATGGTGAACAGCCAGCTGCGCAGGTTGGTGCCGGGCTGGAACAGCTCGAAGCGCCGGATCGCCCGCTCGAGGCAGGTCTGGACAATGTCATCGGCGTCGTCGAGGTTGCGCGTCAGGAACCGGGCATAGCGCTGCAGGGCGGGAATTTCCGCCTCCAGGCTGGCGGCATCGGCGGAGGTGAAGCGGGGCATGTGATGTCCTCTATGGGCTCGACATGACCAGGATGTTGGACGCCCTCAGATACCTTGCAACCCAATTTATCAGAATGCGTTGGTTATGCGAAATGTGTCATCAATAAGTCATATGAAAAACTGAAGATATATTATTAAAAAGGCTTTGTTATAACACTCGAATAATGGTTCCCGGCTAAAACAGTTTTATTTCTGTAGGATAAAGTATGGCCTATTCCAGATATTTTATTGATTTATTGGGATGGCCGACATGGGCCGTTGCCACATTTCGGCCATGAGGCGCCGGACATCAGGCTGATCCGGTACCGGGCGCCCGGGAGGGCGGTGCCGTCCGCCAGCGGGCTGATTTTGGGTTTTGGACCAAAAAGCAGCTTCAGGGCATGTCGAATTCGGGTAACGTGACGGCGCAGAACAATAAGCACGTATGACGGAATCTTGGGGAGAGAACAGTCTGGTGCGTCCCGTGCGCCGTCGCCGCGCAGCGCGGATCGCCCTGCTCGTGTTGGGGCCGCTGGTCGCGCTGGCCGTGGCCGGCTACCTCTATGTGTCCGGCGGCCGCTATGTCACCACGGATAACGCCTATGTGCGCGCCGGCATGGTCTCGGTCGCCTCCAATGTGAGCGGCGAGGTCGTCGAGATCATGGTTCGCGAGAACCAGCCGGTGAAGGTTGGGGACGTGCTGTTCCAGATCGATCCGGAGCCATACGAAATCGCCGTGGCGGAAGCCGAGGCCGAGCTTGCCGAAACCCGCCTCGAGGTGGAATCCCTGCGGGCCAAGCTGGACATGAAGCGCTCCGAGCTCGCCTCAGCCTCGTCGGACGTGGACTACCAGCAGAGCGAGTTCGGCCGTTACGCCAAGCTGGCCAGTTCCAACACCGTGTCGCGGGCGAAGATGGAGGAGGTCGAGCACCGGCTGACGGAAGCACGCAACCGGGTGGCGACGGCGCGGCGCGACATCGATACGGTGCTGGCCGAACTGGGCGCGGGCGGCGGATCCGACAAGCACCCCAAGGTGATGAAGGCGCGCAGCAGGCTCGAGCAGGCCCGGCGCAACATGCGCAACGCCACGGTGCGGACGCGCGTGAACGGCGTCGTCGGCAAGACCGGCCTGCAGCCGGGCGAGTATGTCACCGCCGGGCAGACCGTGTTCGCGCTGATGGCGACGGATTCCGTGTGGGTCGAGGCCAACGTCAAGGAAACCGACCTGACCCATGTCCGTCCAGGCCAGAAGGCGACCCTGGAGATCGATACCTATCCCGGCATCGAACTGCATGCGGTGGTCTCGGGCATCTCCCCGGCGGCGGGTTCGGAATATTCGGTGCTACCGCCCCAGAACGCCACCGGCAACTGGGTCAAGATCACCCAGCGGGTCCCGGTGCGGCTCGAACTCACCGGCGACACCAGGGGCGTGCCGCTGCGCGCCGGCATGAGCGCCAACGTCTCGATCGACACGGGGCGAAAGCGCGGCCTGCCGTTCGGCTGGGGCAGGTGACCGCCGCCGCGCCAGGCGCCGCACCCCGCCCGTTCCGGCTCGGCTTCCGCAACGTCATGGCGGTGGTGTTCATCATGATCGGCGCCACCATGCAGTCGATCGACACCACCATCGCCAACGTGGCCCTGCCGCACATGCAGGGATCGCTTGCCGCCACCCTCGACCAGATCGCCTGGGTGCTGACCAGCTACATCGTCGCCTCGGCCGTGGGCACGCCGCTGGTGGGTTGGCTCGCCGCCCGCATGGGCCAGAAGAAGGTACTGCTGGCCTCGCTGGCCGGCTTCACGGCGACATCTTTGCTGTGCGGCATCGCCGCGACGCTGGAGCAGATGGTGCTGTTCCGCGCGCTGCAGGGGCTGTCGAGCGCGGCGTTGCTGCCGCTGGCGCAGGCGGTGATGATGCGCATCTATCCCCGCGAATATTTCGCCAAGGCCATGGCGATCATCGGCGTCGGCATGATGCTCGGCCCGATCCTGGGGCCGACCCTGGGCGGCTACATCACCGAAATGGCCAACTGGCGGTGGGTGTTCCTGGTCAACCTGCCGCTCGGAATCATCTCGTTCGTCGGCGTCTGGCTGTTCCTCGACGAATACCAGTCGAGCACCGACACCTATTTCGACATCTTCGGCTTCGCCATGCTGACCCTGGGCATCGCCTCGTTCCAGCTCATGCTCGACCGGGGCGAGACCAAGCAATGGTTCGAGTCCGTCGAGATCCAGCTCTATGCCGGACTGGCGGCGCTGGCGTTCTACATGTTCGTGGTGCAGATGGTCACGGCGCGCAAGCCCTTCGTCAGCCGCGCGCTCTTCCTCGACCGCAACTTCATCACCGGATCGCTGCTGTTCGTGGTGACGAGCTGCAACATGTTCATCACCGTGGCGCTGCAGCCGCCCATGCTCCAGAACGTCATGGGCTATCCCGCGCTCATCGTCGGCTTCGTGCTGGCGCCGCGCGGGGTCGGCACCATGCTGGGCATGATCCTGTCCGCCCGGCTGATGAACCGGATCGACGTCCGCTGGATCGTCATCGCCGGGCTCGGCCTCGCGGCGTTGGGCCTGTGGGACATGTCCCGTCTGTCGACCGACATAAGCCAGTGGGACATCGTGCGTTCGGCGTCGGTCCAAGGGCTCGGGCTCGGCCTGGTGTTCGTCCAGCTCAATACCATCGCCTTCGCCAGCCTCCCGCGGCACCTTCACGTCGAGGCCGCGACCATGTTCAACCTCGTCCGCGCCATGGGCACCTCGGCCGGCCTGTCGATCGGCGTGGCGCTGCTGTCCCAGTATACCCAGATCAATCACGCCGAACTGAGCCAGTTCATCTCGCCCTATTACGAAAGCTGGCGGCTGGCCGGCATGCCGGAGGCGTTCGCCTCGCTGTCCGATCCGCGATCGCTGGAAATTCTCAACCGCGAGGTCACCCGCCAGTCGATGATGATCAGTTTCGTCAACAGCTTCCACTGGTTGATGCTGTCGGCGCTGGCGGCCATCCTGCTCATGCTGTTCGTGCGCATCCCCCGGGCGATGACGCCGAACCCGGCCGCTCACGCCGAAGTCTGACCCCGGCGCCCCCCGCGCGCAGGCAGCCGGCTACCGCAATGGGCGGGTGTCTCCCGAAACCGGGGGAGGGCGGCCGGATTGCCCGCGATGCCGCGCCAATCGGGCATTTACTTTTCGGGCGTGCCCCATAGACTGCCCGACTCGACCGAACCAACTGTCATGAGAGACCAACAATATGGCGACTGCCGCGACCAAGGGTTCCGAACGCACCCTCCCGCTGTTCTACAAGAAGCCGGAAGTGCTTCGGGCCGACAAGCACAAGAACATCAGCCTGGTGGCCGAGCCGAGGTTCGATTTCGCGCGTTCGGCCAATTCGCTGCCGATCAACGCCGCCGAGATGCCTCGCGCCGTGCGCCACTACCCGATCGTCTTCACCGATACCGCCAGCCCGTTCCCGGTCGCGGTCGTCGGGCTTCGCCAGGGCTCGAACCTGTTCATAGAGAAGGACGGAAGCTGGGCGAAGGGCATCTATTCGCCCGCCTATGTCCGCCGCTATCCGTTCGTGTTCATGCGCAACGCCAACTCCAAGACGCTGACCCTGTGCATCGAGCGCAATTCCCCGCGCATCATGGAGAACCGCGACAATCCATTCTTCGTCGACGGCAAGCGCACCGAGATGACCCAGCGTGCGCTGAAGTTCTGCCAGGCCTATGAGAGCGAGTTCCAGAAGACCGCCGAGGTCAGCCGGCTGCTCGCCAAGCACGACCTGTTCACCAGCAACCGCGGCACCTTCACCCTCGAGAACGGCGAGAAGGTCTCGCTGACCGGCTTCAAGCTGGTCGACGAGAAGAAGGTCAACGCCCTGCCGACCGAAGCGTTCGAGGAACTGCGGGCCGGCGGAGTCATTCCGGTGATCTACTGTCACCTGCTGTCCATGCACAGCTGGCAGAACCTGATCGGCCGCGAGGACGCCAAGGGCCTCTGATCCGCCGATCCGGAAGGATTTGGAAGGGCCGCGCGGCGAGCGCGGCCCTTTTCGTTCAACGCACCTGGCCGCCGTCCACCACGATGGTCGCGCCGGTGACGAAGCTGGCCCGGTCCGAGGCCAGCCACAGCGCCGCGTCGGCGATCTCCTCGACCTTGCCGAACCGCTTCAGCGCCACCTCGCGGTCGATCCAGCGCTGCCAGGCCTCGGGACGGCCGGACGTGATCTTCTCCCATCCGCCGCCGGGGAACAGGATGTTGCCAGGGGCGATGGCGTTCACCCGGATGCCGTCCTTGCCCACCAGCTTGGCCATGGCGCAGGCGGCATGGTTGATCGCCGCCTTGGTGGCCGCGTAGGGTATCGGCGTTCCCATGGCGTCGACGCCCGCGATCGACGAGATCAGGATCACGCTGGCGCCCGCGCGGTCCTCCGGCGTGCATTTCAGCATGCGCTTGATGGCGTCGCGGGCCAGGAACATGGAACCGGTCAGGTTCTGGGCGATGTCGGCGTCCCAGTCGTCGTCGCTCACGTCCACGCCCAGCGGCGCCCGGCCGATCCCCACATTGGCGACCGCGCAGTGGATGGCGCCCAGCTTGGCCTCGGTGCGGTCGAGCGAGCGGCCGATGTCGGCCGACTTGGTCATGTCCCCCGCCACGGCGACGACGTTGTCCTTTCCGGCGATTGCCGCCAGCGCGCCCCGCGCTTCCTCGAGCGACTCCTCGGTGCGGCCGGTGATCGCCACCCGCGCGCCTTCCCGCGCGAATGCCTCGGCCATGGCCCGGCCGATGCCGCGCGACGCGCCGGCAATGAACACCACCTTGTCTTTCAGCCCCAGTTCCATCGGCATTCTCCGTTTCGGTCGGGGCACTATGGCCCGGCGGGCGGGAGACGCCAACACAAGATGACGGGACGGCGCACCCGGAATGATCTAGTCTGCTTGCATGCCCGACATGCTGGTGAAGCTGTACGACCTGCCGCCCCTCGAGGCGGCGCTTGCCGCCGCGGCGGCAATGGGCGTCGACGTGCGCCCCGCGATGGTGCTGGAGAAACCGGCCGTGCTCGCCTGGGTGGCCGACAGGTTTCCCGGTTGGGTGCCGGAGGCCGAAATGTCGTTCTCGCGGCTTCCCGTCGCCTGTCATGTCGCGGTGAAGGACCGGGTGCTCCTCGGGTTCGCGTGTCACGACGCCGCGTGCCGCAATTTCTTCGGCCCCATGGGCGTGGACGAGACGGTCAGGCAGCGGGGCGTGGGCCGGGCGCTGCTGCTCTCGGTGCTGCATGCCCAGCGCGATCAGGGCTATGCCTATTCCATCATCGGCGGCGTCGGTCCGGCTGATTTTTATGCACGCACGGTGGGCGCGGTATCCATCGACGGTTCGGACGCAGGCGTGCTGGCGCCGCTCGCCGCCGGCCGCAGCCTAAGGAATCCATCGACTTGACCGGGGCTTGCCGGACTCCGGCGTGGCGAAGCGGTCTTGCGGGGCTCAAGGGTTGCTGCGGCGCAGAATCTTTGCCGAATTCCGTTGTCTGCACTAGAGTTGACGCCGCATGGGTGCCGCCTTTCAGGAATCAGGGGGAAAGGCGCAGGAGGCTTGCATGACCGGAGACAATACGGAGACCAAGTCGATCGGCCGCTATCTGGTCGACGGCATGATCGGGGAAGGCGCCATGGCCGAGGTCTTCAAGGCCTACGACCCCGAGATCGACCGTACCGTCGCCATCAAGGTGCTCAAGGACGCGCTCTGCATCGACGAAGAATACATGAACCGGTTCCTGCGCGAGGCGCGGGCGGCGGGCGCCATCTCGCATCCCAACATCGTCACCATCTTCGACGTCGGCCGCGTCGGCCGGAAGCCCTACATCACCATGGAATTCCTGGAGGAGCAGACCCTCCAGGACCTGCTCGCCAAGAACGAGAAGCTGCCGCTCAAGCGCGTCGTGTCGATCGGCATCCAGCTCGCCCAGGCGCTGGACTACGCCCACCGCCTCGGCATCGTTCACCGGGACATCAAGCCGGCCAACATCCTGTTCATGCGCGGTACCGACACCATCAAGGTGGCCGATTTCGGCATCGCCCGGCGCGACGGCGGCGACGACATGGGCAAGACCCATGCCGGCACCGTGCTGGGCACGCCCCGCTACATGTCGCCGGAGCAGGCGCTCGGCGACACGCTGGATGGGCGCTCTGACCTGTTCTCCATGGGCGTGATCCTCTACGAGCTGTTCACCGGCGCCAAGGCGTTCAACGCCAGCACGATGACGTCTCTCCTGCTGCAGATCACCCAGCACGATCCCGAGCCGATCAAGAAGGCGGCGCCCGACCTGCCGGTGGGCCTGCAGCGCATCGTCAGCAAGATGCTCAACAAGCGTCCCGAGAAGCGCTACCAGACTGGCGCAGAGGTGGCCGAGGCGCTGCAGCGCGAGCTGAACGTCCTGCTCGATCAGGAGCAGGAGGCGGCGGCGAACAAATACGTGCCGCTCAAGGTCAAGTGGGCCGGCGCCATGGGCGGCATCCTCGCCGTCTTCATGATCGCGGCCATGTTCGCCGTGTTCCACTTCCAGGGGCAGGCGATCCAGGACCAGGAGCTGGATTCGGGGTCCTCGCTCGCCAAGTTCGTCGCGACGGAATCCGCCATTCCGGTGCTCAGCGAGGACTGGATACGGCTCGAGACCTTCGTGCAGGATGCCAGCGAGCGCGAGACCTTCGCCAATCTGGCGGTGGTCGACCATACCGGCACCATCCGCGCGTCGAGCGATCCGTCGCAGGCCGGCAAGCCCTATGTGAAGCCGAAGGACATGGAAATCCTGAAGCAGTCGCCCGACGTGACCGCGTCGTCCGTGACCCTGGCCGACGGTACCAGCGTGTTCACCTTCGACACGCCGATCCTGTTCCAGAACAAGGAAGTCGGCCGCATCTACATGAGCACGTCCAAGGCCGGCCTCGAACGGGTCATGGCCATCACCCGCCTGCTGATGATGGGCGTTGCGGTGCTCACCGTCTTTGCCGTCGTGGTGATGCTGTACGTTTTCGGCGGCCTCCTGGCCAAGCCCATGAAGCGCCTGCGCCAGGCCATGCTCGCGGTGGCGGCGGGGGATTTCGACCAGCGCATCTCGGAAGTCCGCCGCGACGAGATCGGCGAACTCTTCAACACCTTCAACCGCATGGCCGAGGCGCTCGGCGGCCTCGTCGCCAAGCATGCCGCCGAGACGGCCGAGGCGCCCGATGCCTCGACGCGGCCGATTCCCGCCATGTGGCGCGACGAGGACGACGACCTGCCTCCCGCGGATGGCGACCTGACCCGGATCTCGGTGGGGCCGGCGGTCCGGCCCACCATCGACGCCACGTTGATCGCGCCGGCCGACACCCCGGCGCCCGCACCCGACCGGGAAAACCCGTTCCTCGACAAGAATCCGTTCAACGAGAACGAGGAGGCGCATGAGAACGACCCCTTCGCCGACGCGCCGGACGAGCCGGAATCAGCCGCCCGGTCGCCGAGAAAGCGGTAACCCCATGACCATGGTGAGGGCGATCAGGCAGCTTGCGGGTGCTGCCGCCGTCGCGGCCGCGGTCGCCGGTTGCGCCACCGAACAGGTGCGGGTCGAGGCGCCGCGCGAGACGGTCGTGGCGCGCAACGACGATTTCGTCCTGGTCCGGGCCGGCGGGCGGGACACGCTGGCGACGCTGGCCAAGACCTATCTCGGCGACGAGTCGAAGGCGGGGACCATCGGCGAGGCGAACAGCGGGCTCCAGAGCGTCACGCCAGGCCAGGTCGTCGCCATCCCGCTGCGCAGCGGCAAGGTCTGGGCGGTCGATGCCGCCGGCTATCAGGTGGTGCCGATCCTCTGCTACCACCAGTTCGGCGCGGGAAACCGGGCCCGCAACCGCATGGAGGTGTCGCAGAACAATTTCGAGCAGCAGATGGCCTGGCTGAAGGACAATGGCTACTCGGTCGTCAGCCTCGCCGACATGCATGCGTTCCTGTCCGGCTCCAAAGCGCTGCCCGAGAAATCGGTGGTCATCACCATCGACGACGGCTACCGGTCGACCTATGACGTCGCCTTCCCGATCCTCAAGAAGTACGGCTTCCCGGCCACCGTCTACGTCTATTCCGACTTCGTCGGTGCGGGCATGGCGCTGACCTGGGCGCAGATGTCCGAGATGGAGGCGAGCGGCCTCATCGACATCCAGTCCCATTCCAAGTCGCACACCAGCATGGCGCTGCTGCCCAGCGAGCAGAACGGGACCGGCTACAAGGAGCGGGTGTCGCGGGAAGTCACCGTGCCCGATGGCGTTCTGTCGTCCAGGCTCGGCAAGCCGATCAAGCATTTCGCCTATCCCTACGGCGACACCAGCCCGACCGCGCTCTCCATCCTGAAGGAGCGTGGCTACGATACCGCGACGACCGTGCAGCGCGGCGGCAACCCGTCATTCGCCGATCCGCTGATCCTCAGGCGCGACATGGTGTATTCCGACGACAAGCTGTCGGACTTCCAGAAATATGTCGCCGTTCGCGTCGACATGAAGCTGCGGTGAGCGGCCGATGACGAAAAATATCCTGCCGGCGGTGTTCGCAGGCCTGTTGCTCACCGCCTGCGGCACGACCAACGACAACTGGGAAACGGTGACGGTGCCGCCGGGCAACGACACGGCGCTGGCCGCCTTCATCGACGGCAAGAAGCAGCTCGCGCGCAATCTGGAGCTGACGGGCAAGCTGGTCGACGCGCGGCGCGAATGGCGCTACGTCGCGGCCGCCGATCCCAAGGACGAGGAGGCGCGAACCCGCGTCGCCGAGCTCACCGAGGTGATCGATGCGCGCAAGGCGGAATATCTCTCCGAGGGCGATGCAGCGCTCGCCAGGGGGCAGACCAGGCAGGCCCAGGCGGCGTTCCTGAAGATCCTGGCGATCGATCCCGGCGACGAGGACGCCGTGGCGCGGCTGCGCAGGATCGATCGCACATTCGCGCTTGCCGGCCAGAGCCGGAAGGACACCCAGGCCATGTCCGAATACCGCGCGACCGTGGCGCGCGAGCAGGACACTAGCGAGGAGTTCGAGGCCCAGGTCAACGTGCCGCTGAAGAAGGGCGACTACCGCAAGGTGATCGACGTTTCGGACCAGTTCCTCAAGCGTAATCCGGGCAACAAGTCGGCCGCCGGCTATCGCAAGTCGGCCTATCTGAAGCTGATCGACGAAAGCCGCTCGAAGGGCCGCTATCGGGATGCGCTGAAGTATATCGACATCGTTTCCGAGGTCGCCGACGACGACGAGAAGGCCGTGCTGGGCGAGAAGACGCTGGCCGTGCGTCTCGAGCTGGCGGGGGCGCTCTACAGCCAGGGCGTCGCGGTCATGACCACCAACCTCGGCAAGGCGGTCGAGCTGCTCACCGAATCCGTGAGCCTCGATCCCGACAACTGGCGCTACAGGCAGAGCCTCAACCAGGCGCGCAAGATGCAGGAAAATCTCGGCAAGATCGGTCCCAAGCCGAAGAGTTGATCCCGCTCCTGCGCCGCCCGGACCGATCGGAATGGGAACAACGAGGAAGGGCCGGCGCCGGCGGCGCCGGCCCTTCGGCGTTTCAGACGACGCTCAGCGCAGCTTCGACAGCTTTTCCTTCAACTCGATCGCCTGGGCGCGCTGCAGCCTGGCGTTCTCGTGGCTCGGGTCGATCTCGAGCACCTTGTCCCACGACTTGATCGCCGCATCGAGCTCCTGCTTGCGGAACGACGACAGGCCGTTGCGGTAGTAGCGGTCGGCCGCGGCGGACTTCGCCGAGGTCAGCAGCTTCTGGGACGACGCGCCGGGATTGAGACTGGAGGCGAGCTGGGCGGCCTCGAGCGCCTTGTCCGGCTTGTCTCCCATCTTCAGGTAGATATCGCCGGCCTTCTGGGCGCGGCTCCCGGCGAGCGAGGCATTGGAGCCCTGCAGCGACCTGGCGCTGGCGAGGTAGGTGTCGGCGATGAACGTGCTGTCGGCGGCGGAGGCGCCGCTGCCGAGCTTGTTCGCCTCGATTTCCTTGATCGCGCCCTCGGTGTTGCCCGAGGCCGCCATGCTGCGGATCCGCTCCATGGTGCCCTTGGGCGCGGCCTTGGCGGGCGGCGCCTTCGCGTCGGCCGCGGGTGCTTCCTCTTCCGCCTCGACCGCGGCGGCCAGCGCCGCCTCGGGCGCCGCCGGCTTTTCGGTCACGCCCTTGTCGCGCGCGTCCTTGGCGGCGAGCGTCTGCGGCGTCCTGGGGATCTTGATGGTCTGGCCCACCGAAACCTGGCTGGGATTGCCGATCCCGTTGTAGCGCGACAGCGCATAGAACTTCAGCGCATCCCCCAGGAAGGTCTGGGACAGGGTCGAGATGCTCTCGCCGGGGCCGACCACGACGGTGAAGTTCTCCGGTGGGAAATACTCCTCGATCGGGGATTCGATCTGCGACAGCAGCGCCTGGGCGCGCCGGTTGTTCTCGGGCACGTCCACCAGATATTGCAGCAGCTCGGCCTTGGCCTGGCCGGCCTCGCCGGTTTCCAGGTCCTTGACGGCCTTGCGGAATCTCTCCTTGGGAGCGAGGTCCGGCGTCGCCGTGTAGACGGGCTCGACGGGCTTGGGCGCCTCCGCGACGGGTGCGGGCGGCGGCGGTGGCGGCGGTGGCGGCGGCGGCGCTGCCGCCTGCTGCGAGGCGCAGGCGCCGAGGAACCCCGCGACGATCGCGGCGGACATGAATTTGGCGAATTTTGACACGGACACCCCCCTTTGGTGATTCGAACCAGGTCGACGCCAGCAGACCGGTACAGCCCCCCTGCTAGCGGCACGGCCCATTTCCCGCCGTCCGCTTGCACCGTCCGCGCCCGTGCTGAGCGGCTCCATGATCGGCTAATCGGCGTCGCGGGTAAATGGGGATTGTCAATCGTGCTTTTCCGCGTCCTTCGGCGGCCCGGCCGATCTTTTGGACCGTCGCGGCGCCCGGCCGGACCGGTCGGATGGAGCGGCGTGCTCGTTGCGGCGCCGAATCAATGCCGGTGGGTCAGCGGCTCGCGCGCCGGGTAACCTTAGCGGGAAGCTACACAGAACCGAGATTATCGCATATAGTGCTTGGGCTTATCGGGGAAAATGAAGCTGTAGTCTGACCCAGGAGTGGCGGTGCGCCTTGTCGACGAGCTGAAGCGGCGGAACGTTTTCCGGATCGCGGGTACGTACTGCGTCATCAGTTTCGCCATGGTCGAGCTGGTTCCGAACCTGGTCGATGCGTTCGGCCTGCCGGGATGGTCGACGACCTTCGTGTTCCTCATGCTGCTGCTCGGCTTCCCGCTGGTGATCCTGATCACCTGGGCATTCGAGATGACGCCCGAGGGGCTCCGGCGCACCGAGGAGGTGGACCAGCACCGTCAGGCCGTCGTCGCCACGGCCAAGCTGGGCGACTACGTGCTGCTGGCGGCCATCCTGGCTGCCGTCGGCTACATGGCCTACAGCGTGAACGTGCGCGAGGCGGCGCCCGCCGCCGCTTCGGCCGGCCAGGTCCAGCAGATCAGCACGGTGGCGGTGCTGCCGTTCGCCAACCTGTCCGTGGAGCCGGAGCAGGAGGGCATGTCGCGCGCCATCACCTCCGAGGTGCGCAATCGGCTCACCCGTATCGCCAGCCTCCGCGTCGTCGCCGGCCCGGCGTCGGCGAAGCCCGGCGAGGAGGAAGATCTCGAGGCGATCGGCAAGAGGCTCGGCTCGTCGGTCGTTCTCGACGGCAGCGTGCAGCGCTCCGGCGACAAGCTGCGGGTCATGGCCCAGCTGATAGACACGGAAAGCAGCAGCCAGCTCTGGTCGAAGACCTTCGACCGCGACATGGCCGACCTGCTGTCCGTCCAGGACGATTTGGCGCAGTCGATCGTCGACGATGTCGGCAAGGTGATCCTCCCGCCGGCGCACGGCGAGTTGACCGCCGAGGAGTCCAGCGCCCGGCGGCGCAAGCAAATGGACGAGGCGCGCGCCCGGCTGGCGCAGCGCACCGAGGATGCGCTGAACGCGGCGGCCGCGTCGTTCGAGCAGGAGATCATGCGGAACCCGAATTCGGCGCATGCCCACGCCGCGCTGGCCGAGGCGCTCGTGCTGCAGGGCGCCGGATGGGAAACCTACGGCCAGGCGCCGGTCGCCGACGCCGTCGCCCGCGCCCGGCCCTTTGCCGCCAAGGCGCTGGTGCTGGACCCGGACCTGGCCGAGGCCAGCGCCGTCGCCGGCCTGATCGACCTTGTGTCGGGCGACGTCCCCGGCGCCATTCGCGGCCTGTCCCGCGCGGTCGAGGAGAAGCCCGACCTGGCGAAGGCGCATTTGTGGCTCTATCAGGCCTATGCGGCGGCGGGCCGGCTGTCCGAAGGCGCCGCGCAGCTGGCGCGCGCCTACGAGCTCGATCCGGATTCCCTCGCCATCGGGCTGAACATGTCACGACTGCTGGCCGCGAGCGACAAGCGGCTCGAGGCGGACGCGCTGCTCGAGCGGCTGGAACGGCTCTATCCAGGCAACGAGAACCTGCTGGCGGCGCGCGGCGCCAGGCTGGCCGACGACTGGCGGCTGGTCGACGCCATCCAGGTGCTGGCGCGCGCCAACAAGGCCGATCCCGCGGACGCCAAGGTCCGGCTGATGCTCGGCTCGGCCTATCTGGACCTGGGCGCGACCGCCGAGGCCGAGCGCTGGTTCGACGGCGACAGGTCCCTCGTCCTGCTGGCGAAGGGCAGGACCGGCGAGGCGGTCGCGGAAGCCCGCCGGCGCTTCGCCGCCGACCCCGGCGACACCGAACGGGTGTTCGCCCTGGCCGATGCCGAGGCCGCCGCCGGCCATGCGCGCGCCGTCATCGACCTGCTGGCGCCGTTCGAGGATCTGTCGAAGGACGGGACCGGGCCGCTCTACGGGCGCTCGCCCATGGCCATGCCCGCGGTCACCCTCGCCGCGGCGCGGGTCGCGCTGGGCGACGCCGCGGGCGCGAAACCGCTGTTCGACGGCGTGCGCGGATGGCTCGCGCGCCAGCGGGCGCAGGGATTCGAGCACCCCGGCTTCGCCTATCTCGAAGCCCGCGTCGAGGCGCTGGACGGCCGGCCGGAACAGGCGATGAAGGCGCTCAGGCGGGCGGTGTCGCGGCGCTTCGCGGGGGTTTCCATGGTGGGATGGGACCCGGCGCTTGCCTCGCTGCGGGGGCTGCCCGACTACAAGGCGCTGGTCGACGACCTCGACCTGGACCGCGGCCAGCGGCGGACACGGCTCAGGGATATGGGGCTTTCGGCTTCGTCATGACGATCTTGTATATTCAGGGAACATATGAAGGTAGCGCGGGGGCGGCGCGGCGTCGCGCGGCGCACACGATGATCGAGGGAGAAGGGGCTTGAGTTTGGTGAAGTTGCGCCTGTCGCGGCCGGGGAGCGAGGGCGACGTGGTGGAGGATGAGCGCACGCTGAGCAGCGGCTCCATGATCATAGGGCGCGCCCCGGATTGCGACTGGGTGCTGGCCGACAGGGCGCGGCTGCTGTCGCGGCAGCATTGCGAGATCAGCCTGGCTGGCGAGCGCATCTATGTGACCGACAGGAGCTCCAACGGCATTTTCCTCAACGGCGACACCGAGCGACTGGAACGGGGCCGCGCCATCGAGGTCGAGCACGAGGACCAGCTGCGCATCGGCGAGTACGAACTCACCATCCTGGTCGAGGAAGGCGCCCACGATCCCGACGTGACGCTGGGAGACGGGGACAACGTCCATGCCAGCAATCCCTTCGGCGAGCCGGATCCCGAGCCCGAGCCGGCGCCAAGGCCGCCGGCCGACCTCGGCGAGATCCCCCGGGACGGCGCGCTGGCGGCGTTCATGGACGGTGCCCAGCTCGACCTGTCGACCATGCGCGGGGCCGAGCCGATGGCGGTGCTCAAGCGCGCCGGCCGGCTCTACCGGCAGATCATCGGCCACGTCCACGACCTTCTGCGCGACCGTTCGGCCGTGAAGGCCCAGTTCCGCGCCGAGCAGACCATGGTGACGCCGGCGAACGCCAACCCGTTCAAGTCGCTGATGCCCGACGAGTTGGCGGTGCGCCTGCTGCGCAGCGACCAGAAGGGCTACCTGGCGTCGGAAGAGGCGGTGGAGGCGACGTTCCGCGACGTGAAGCGGCATCAGCTCGCGGTGCTCTCCGGCATGCACCGGGCGCTGGTCGGGCTGGTGAACCGGCTCAATCCGGACGAGATCGAGGAGTTGCTCGGCAAGCGCAGCACCATGTCGATCGTCACCGCCGGCGGCAAGAAGGCGGCGGCCTGGGATACCTATCGGGCCTATTTCGAGCAGCTCGAGCGCGACATCGCCGATCTCGACCGCAGCTCGTTCATGGCCGATTTCCGCCGAGGCTACGAGGACAGGCTGAGGCAACTGCAGAATGCGGACCTGTGAGGATTATCGGCATGGCGCCTTTACGGTCGCACGGGTGATACGGGCTTAGTACGGGACAATGGCAGGCATGAACGACCCATTCGAGCTCGACGGCAACGGAGGCGGCGCCACGGCGCCGCGCCGCGCCGCGCGCGCCGAGACGGTCGAGCAGCTCAACCCCTTCCTGTTCGGCGCCGGAGAGGGGCCGAGCGGCGAGGTGCGGGACACGCTGTCGTTCGGCCGGGTGCAGGTCGACCTGAAGCGCGGCAATCCGCTGGTCACCGCGGGCGGCGAGGTGCTCACCCTGGCCGAGCGCCTGCGCAACAAGCCCGACGAATTCGCCTCCATGTCCGATATCCGCACCGCGGCGCAGCGGGGCCTGCAGTTCTACCGGAACCAGATCGGCCGCTCCCTCGTGGAGGACGAGCCGGAACGGGACGGCGAACTGATCCTCGCGGCGCTGATCGACGATATCGCGCTCAACGGCCCCTGGCCGGGCAAGGCCGACTGGCGCCAGCATCCGCTGGCGCCGCTGTCGCGGCAGGGCCAGCAGGTCTTCGACATCATGGAGGAAGCGCTGGCCGATCCGCCGGCGCGCTATGCCGTGCTGGAATTGGTCTATGTGGCGCTGGCGCTGGGCTTCGAGGGGCCGTTCCGCACCGACGCGCGCGGCCCGCTGCTGCTGATCCAGTACCGCGAACGGTTGCTGACGACCATGCGCGACCATGGCCGGCTGCAGCAGCGCACGTCGGTGTCGCTGGGCAGCCAGACCGGTGCGCACAAGGCGCTCGCCTTCATCAATCCGTTCACCATGGTGCTCGCCGGCATCCTGTTCATCGCCGCCTCCCTCGCCCTTGCGGTGTGGATTTTCGGCGACGCCGGTCCTCCGATCGTGGCCGAGGACGACGGCGGCGACCCCTCGGTGCTGCGCGCGCCCGACCTTCAGCCGCAGCCCGACAGGGTGCCGGGCAAGGTCCGTGCCCTGCTGCAGGGCGACATCGCCACCAGGATGGTCTCGTTCTCCGACAGCGGAACCTCCATGGTTGTCGGCGTTTCCGGCGACATGATCTTCCAATCCGGGACCGCTGCGCCCGATCAGGCCAATGGCGGCCTGGTCCGGCGCATCGGCGCCGCCGTCGGGGCGGCGCGCGGCCCGGTCTATCTGATCGCGCAGCGGGAGCCGGCCAATCCGGACCTCGCGGCGCAGCGGCTCGCGGCGCTGGGCCGCCAGCTGGATCCCTGGGCAAGGGAAAGGGGGCAACGTCTCATGAGCATCATCACCGAGCCGGCGGAGGCTTCTCCGGCGACGCCTGACGGCACCATCAGGATCGTGCTTGGAAAGGGGGTGCGTCCGTCGTCGCTGGACGACGACGCGTACCTTCTGCCGCGATGGTATTGACGAACGGACACAGCAGCGTCGTGTACGGGGGAAAACTCAGCTTCAGGTCGATCGGCAGGACGCACACCGGCAGGGTGCGTCCGCACAACGAGGACGCGTTTCTCGAGCGTACCGACATCGGCCTCTACGTGGTCGCCGACGGCATGGGCGGTCACCGGGCGGGCGACGTGGCCAGCGCCATGATCATCGAACGCCTCGCCAAGGTGAAGCCGCCCGTCGACGGCCGCACCTTCCTGCGCGAGGTCCGCGAGGACCTGTACAGGATCAACGACGATCTCTACGCGCAGGGCACCCGGCAGTCGCAGCAGCGCACCATGGGCAGCACCGTCGTGGCAGTGCTGATCTACCAGGACTTCTATGCCTGCCTGTGGGTCGGCGACAGCCGCCTCTATCGGCTGCGCGGCGGCGCCATGACCCGGCTTACCCGCGACCATTCCTATGTCCAGCAGCTGGTCGACGCGGGCGAGCTCAGCCAGGCCGATGCCAGCGTCCATCCCATGCGCAACGTCATCACCCGCGCGCTCGGCGCCCATCAGGAGCTGCAGGTGGATACCTGCCACGGTCCGATCGAGCCGGGCGACCGGCTGGTGCTGACCACCGACGGGGTCACCGGCGTGATGAGCGACGCCGAGCTCGCCGGCATGGCCGGCATGTCCAACCTGCTCGACGCCGCGGAGCGGATCGAGGCGACGTGTCTCGACCGGGGCGCGCCGGACAACCTGTCCTTCGTGATCATCGAGGCGGGTTAGCCGGCCGGCTCAGTCGCGGCGATCATCACCCTGACCGCGTCGTTGACGCTGACCGCGGCGTCGACCAGGGGCGTCTCCTGATCCTCATCGCCGTAGCGGATGACAAATGTTACGGCTGGAATACCAGCATGGCGGCGCGGATCGCCAGTGCCAGCAACACGAAACTCGCCAGGATGAACACCGAGAAGCGCACCATGATGATGTTGGCGGTGGCCTGCACGATGCTGTGCGCCACCCGCAGCGCCACATAGCCCCAGGCAAGCGCCACGTTGGCCGGGCCATCCGCTCCCAGCAGCGCGAGCGTCAGCACCACGGCATAGAACAGAACCGGCTGTTCCAGCAGGTGGTTGTAGTTGTCCGCTTTCCAGCGGACATGCGGCGGAATCCGTGAATTGAACTCTTCCTTGGTCGCGCTCGGACTAAGCGGCACCCCGCCACGCCTTATGGCCGGGATGCGCGTCGCGTACATCCAGGCCCACATGACGAATGTCCACAGCACGAGCGCCATCAGCGGCGCGAGCAAGACGGTCTGCATGATTCAGCCTCCGATCGGTTTCCCCAATGGCGAGCATATAGGGAAGCCCCGTTGCGGCACGGATTTTCGCCTTGAGTGAACTGCCATTTCCCGGCATCCCGCCTTGTGATCTCAGTGATGGCCGGGTTTCAGGGACCCCGGCGATTGAAGGACCTGCATAGGGGCAAGCTCCCGGTTTCGCCCATAGGCGTCAACTTGACAAGGGGTGTGGCTGAACGACTGCTTCCCAGGTTGTGATCGGGCCGATAGAACGCCCCGCACCCTGCCCTCTCCCAAGGGGAGAGGGTGCGATGGAGCGCGCCGCACGTTCCCTCTCCCCTTGGGAGAGGGTTAGGGTGAGGGGCGTTGGTGCCGTTTATCAAGCCGACCGCAACAATCGCACCCTTAAGTTGACGCCTATGGGCTTTCGCCGGGATGACAAGCGCCAGGGATAAGGTTCTACGCCCGGGCCAGTTCGATGGTGACCGCCGCGCCGGACAGCTTGTGCTCGGCCTTGTAGCCGCCGGGGACGTCCTCGCCGAGGCGCAGGTCGACGGCCAGCGTCTCGCGGCAGACATGGTCGCGGTGCTCGGCGAGCGCGCCGGCCACGTTGTCAGGTACGCGGGCGGCAAGGCGGATTCGGTCGGTCACCTCGAGACCGGCATCCTTGCGGGTCTGCTGCACCAGGCGCACGAAGTCGCGCGCCCAGCCTTCCCGCTCCAGGTCGTCATAGACGCGTGTGTCGAGCACCACGATGCCGCGGCCACCGTCGAACGGCTCGGAATCGAGGCCTTCGCCGGTCACCACGCGCAGGGTGAAATCCTCGGGGCCCAGCTCGATGCCGGCGATGGCGATGCGGCCGCCGTCCAGCATCGACCACTCGCCCGACCGCTGGGCGTTCATCACGTCCTTCATCTTGCCGCCGATGCGCTTGCCGATCTGCGGGTTCACCTTCAGCTGCTGCTCGCCCATGGACGACGGGTCGGTCGACAGCACCACCTGCTTGACGTTGACCTCGTCAGCCACCAGCGCCTGGTAGTCGGCGAGGCCCTGCGCGCCGGGATGCGCGATGGTCAGGGTGCGCAGCGGCAGGCGGGTGCGCAGGCTCTTGGTCTCGCGGATCGACATCACCGCGGTGCAGATCTCGCGCACCTGGTCCATGCGCGTCACCAGGTCGCGCTCGGCCGGCAGGGCGGCGGCGTCGGGCCAGTCGGCCAGGTGGACCGAGGTCTCGCCGGTCAGGTTCGTGTAGATGCGCTCGGCGATGAACGGCATCAGCGGCGCCAATGCCCGTGTCACATTGGTGAGCACCGTATAGAGCGTGTCGTAGGCGTCGCGCTTGTCGCCGTCCTCGGACTCGCGCCAGAACCGGGCGCGGCTGCGGCGGATGTACCAGTTGTTCAGCGCGTCGATGAAGCCGGGCACGACGGCGTAAGCACCCGGCAGGTCGTTGCCGTCGAGGCGGGCCTCGATCAGCTCGATCAGTTCGCGGGTCTTCGCCAGCACGTAGCGGTCCAGCACGCCCTTCTGGTCGGTGCGCGCCTGCGCCTTGTAGCCGTCGATGTTGGCGTAGAGGGTGAAGAAGTAGAACGAGTTCCACAGCGGGATGATCGCCTGGCGCAGCGCCTGGCCGATGCCCGAGCCCTCGCGCGGGATCGACAGGTCGCCGCCGGACAGGAGCGGCGAGGAGATCATGTACCAGCGCAGCGCGTCCGAGCCGTAGTCGTCGAACACTTCCATCGGGTCGGGATAGTTGCGCAGGCGCTTGGACAGCTTCTGCTTGTTCTCGTCCAGCACCACGCCGTGGCACACGGCGGTGCGGAACGGCGCCCGGTCGAACAGGGCCGTCGAGAGCACCATCAGCGTGTAGAACCAGCCGCGGGTCTGGGCCACGTACTCGACGATGAAGTCGGCCGGGAAATTGGCCTCGAACCGTTCCTTGTTCTCGAACGGATAGTGCAGCTGGGCGAACGGCATGGAGCCGCTGTCGAACCACACGTCGAGCACCTCGGGCACCCGGCGCATCATCGACTTGCCGGTGGGATCGTCCGGGTTCGGGCGCACGATCTCGTCGATCATGGGCCTGTGCAGGTCGGTCGGGCGCACGCCGAAGTCGCGCTCGATCTCGTCGAGGCTGCCATAGACGTCGAGGCGCGGATATTTCGGGTCGTCGCTCTGCCAGATCGGGATCGGGCAGCCCCAGAACCGGTTCCGGCTGACGTTCCAGTCGCGCGCGTTCTCCAGCCAGTTGCCGAACAGGCCGTCGCGGATGTGCTCGGGAATCCAGGTGATGCCCTTGTTCAGCTCGGCCATGCGCTCGCGGATCGCGGTGACCTTCACGTACCAGGCGGTGATCGCCTTGTAGATCAGCGGCTCGTCGGTGCGCCAGCAATGCGGGTAATTGTGCAGGTAGGTCTCGTGCCGGACGATCACGCCCGGCTGCGCCTTCAGGTCGCGGATGATGGCCCGGTTGGCCTCCAGCACGTTCTCGCCCTGATAGTCCGGCACCTCGGCGGTGAAGCGGCCGGCCTCGTCGACTGGCACGACGACCGGGATGCCGTTCGCCAGCGCCACCTCCATGTCGTCCTCGCCGAAGCCGGGGGCGATGTGCACGGTGCCGGTGCCGTCGGTGTCGGAGACGAACTCGCCGGTCAGCACCCGGAAGGCGTCGAGATGGGCGAAATAGTCGAACAGCGGCTTGTAGCGGCGGCCTTCCAGCTGGGCGCCGGTCAGCGTGCCCACCCGCGCCCAGCCGCCGAACTCCCGGTCGTAGCGCTCCAGCGCCGTGGTCGCCAGGATCACCCGCTGACCCTCATGCTCGAGAACCGCGTATTCCAGGTCCCTGTTCACCGCCAGCGCCAGATTGGACGGCAAGGTCCAGGGCGTGGTCGTCCAGGCCAGCAGGCGGGTGGGGACGGTCTCGCCGTCCACCGGCTCCAGCAGGAAGCCCACGGTCAGCGCCGGGTCCTGCCGCTCGCGGTAGGAGTTGTCGAGGCGGGTCTCGAAGTTCGACAGCGGCGTCTGCACCGCCCAGGAATAGGGAACGACCCGGTGGCCTTCATAGACGAGGCCCTTGTCGAACAGCTGCTTGAACGCCCACATCACGCTCTCCATGAACGGCAGGTTCATGGTCTTGTAGTCGTTCTGGAAATCGACCCAGCGGCCCTGGCGGGTGACGTAGTCCTCCCACTCCTGGGTGAAGCGCATCACCGAGGTGCGGCAGTGCTCGTTGAACTTGGCCATGCCGAATTTCAGGATTTCCTGCCGCCCCGAGATGCCAAGCTCCTTCTCCGAGGTCAGCTCGGCGGGCAGGCCATGGCAGTCCCAGCCGAAGCGGCGCTCGACCCTCTTGCCCTTCATGGTGTGATAGCGCGGCACGATGTCCTTGACGAACCCGGTCGCCAGGTGGCCGTAGTGCGGCAGGCCGTTGGCGAAGGGCGGGCCGTCATAGAACACGTATTCGTTGCTGGAGCCGTCCTTCACGGCGGGCCGCTCGTTCACCGAACGCTCGAAAATGCCCTCGCGCCGCCAGAACGCCAGGATGTCCCGTTCGATGGCGGGAAAGCTGGGGTTCGGCTCGACTTCAGGATAGGGGCGTTTGGTGTCGTCCTGTCCCATGGCGCATCGGTTCTCGCATCGTGCAACACTCTCGCCGGCTTTCCGGCGGGCACAGGAGATAAAGCGTTGGCGGGACCGCGTCCAGAGTAACTCGCAGCATCGGGAGCGGGCCGGGCCGGGAATCCGCCGCGATCCCCGGGTGATACAGGCGATAGGACGGCCGTGCCCGATCAGCTATGCTGATCCCGCCCGGATCGGGCCGAGACTGATTTTGGGAGTGATTGGTTTCCATGGGCCTGGTCGGAGGCAAATATCTCGAACTGAGCGCGCTCGAAGGGCTGTTGGCGGGAGGCGCGGGCAGCAATTTCGTGCGCCTGCTGTTCGAGCGCGCGCCCGCGGCCATCGCCGTGTTCGACCGCGACATGCGCTACCTCGCGGCCAGCCAGCGCTGGTACCAGGACTATGGTCTGGGGGATGCCCAGATCATCGGTCGGTCCCATTACGACGTGTTCCCCGACGTCCCCGACCGCTGGAAGCATGAGCACGCCCGGTGCCTGGCCGGCGAGACGCTGCTCTGCGAGGCGGACCATTTCGTGCGTTCGGACGGAACCTCCGTCTGGATCAAGTGGGAACTCGTTCCCCTGAAAGGCGCCGCGGCGCTGCCCGTCGGCATGATCATGCTCACCGAGGTGATCACTCGGCAGATCGAGGCCGAGGCGGCGCGCGAGGCCAGCGAGAAGACCCTGGAGATCGCCGAGGAGGTCGCGCATATCGGCACCTGGGACTGGGACCTGCGCACCGAATGGGTGGTTTGCTCGCCGGTTATGCGCCAGTTGCTCGGCATCGGCGAGGAGGCATCGCCCATCCGCATCGACGACCTGGCCGGCGTCCTTCACCCGGAAGACGCGGAAGACGTCCGGTTCGGCATCAGCGAGGTGCGGTCGGGACAGGAGCCGAAGCCCGAAATCATCACCCGGGTGATACGCCCGGACGGCACGACGATCTGGCTGCGCCTCTCCATCCGCGCGGGCCGCGACGCAAACGGACGGATCCAGCAGGTCTACGGGACCATCCAGGACATCACCGACGAGCGGCTCGCGCACGAGGAGCTGGCGTTCCGCGACCGGGCGTTCGAGACGGCGGCAAGCCCGCTGACGATGTCGACCATCGACGCATGCTACACATACGGCAACCAAGCCTTCGTCGAGCTCCTCGGCTATGACTCCTTCGACCAGATCGTCGGCCGGCCGTTTCGTGACTTCATCACCGATCCCGGCGCGGTCGAAGGCTCGGTCGATGCGCTGCGCACGACCGGCCGTTGGAGCGGCGAGCTCCGCATGGTGCGGGCCGACGGCAGCGAGTTCGACGTGGCCGTTCTCGGCGGGCTGGTGCGGGACGAGGCGGGCGAGCCGCTCCGGGTGGTCGTCTCCTATCTGGACGTTACCGAGCGCAACATGGCGCTGGCCGAGCTTTCCCGGCGCGAAAGCCAGCTGAGGCAGGCCCAGGTCCTGGCGCGGCTGGGCCCCTGGCGCTACGACATGGTCAGGGAGCTGTACGTCATGCCTCCCGAGACGCGCAGTATCCTCGGGCTGGGCGAGGAATATTCGACCTACAGCGCCGAGTTCGCCGCCCGGCAGGTGCATCCCGACGACGTCGGGCGCGTCGCCGCGGTCTTCCAGAGGCTCAGGCGCGGCGAGGCCGACAACGCCCGGCTCCAGTACCGCTACCTGCCGCCGGCCGGGGGACAGATCCATCTCCAGGTCATGCTGGAGAACGAGCGCGACGCGGCGGGCAAGGTGATCGGACTCACCGGCCTGCTGCAGGACATCACCGATTTCCACCAGCTCGAACAGGCTCACCGGGAAACCGAACGCGCCATGTCGGCGCTGATGAGCAACCTCTCCGGCATGGTCTACCGCTGCGACAACGACGAGCGGTGGACCATGCGGTTCATCAGCGACGCCTGCAGCCGGGTCCTCGGCTACGATCCCGGCGAACTGGTCGACAACAGGGTGATCTCCTACGACGAGGTCATCGACGAGCGTGACCGCCAGCGGGTGCACGACACCATCCAGGACGCGGTCGACGGCCGCCGGGCCTTCCAGCTTTCCTACCGGGTCACCACCAAGCAGGGCGAGTTGCGCTGGGTGCTGGAGCAGGGCAGCGCGATCCGCGACGATCAGGACAGGGTCGTGGCGCTCGAAGGCTACGTCGCCGACATCACCGCCGAGCAGCATGTCGTCGAGCAGCTTCAGGAAAGCGAGGCCCGCAACCGGGCGATCATGGACTCCGCCTCGGTGGCGCTGATTACCGCGAACGAGCACGGCGTCGTGGAGTCCTTCAACCCCGAAGCCGAACGCCTGTTCGGCTATGCCGCCGACGAGATCGTCGGCGCCAACGTGTCGCTGCTCCTGCCGCTCGACCAGTCGAACCTGCATGACGGCTTTCTGAGCCGCTACCGCGATGGCGGCGGCGGCGGCTTCATCGGCCTGGGGCCGCGCGAGCTGGTGGGACGCCGCAAGAGCGGCGAGGAGTTTCCGATCGACCTGGCCATCAATGCCCTGCAGCTGGGCGGGCACAACCTGCTGATCGCCAGCGCGCGCGACCTCACCGAGCGCAAGCGGGCCGAGGCGCGGCTCGCCCAGGCGCAGAAGATGGAGACCGTCGGCCAGCTGGTCGGCGGCGTCGCCCATGATTTCAACAATTTGCTGATGGCCATGCAGCTCAACCTGGAGCTGGCCAATATGCTGGTGGCGGACCGGCCCGAGGCCTCGGATTCCATCACCGTGGCGCTCAATGCGGTCGGCCGCGGCGCCGAACTGACCAGGCGTCTGCTCGCCTTCTCGCGCCAGCAGCCGCTGGAGCCCCAGGTCATCGACGCCAACGAGCTGGTCGGCAGCATGATGAAGCTGCTGCACCGGCTGCTGCAGGAGAACATCGAGGCGCGGACCGTGCTCGACCCGAAGGTGTGGCCCATCGAGGTCGATCCCGGCCAGCTGGAGGCGGCGCTGCTCAACCTGGTCGTCAATGCCCGCGACGCCATGCCCGACGGCGGCAGGCTGGGCATCGAGACCGCCAACGTGATGCTCGATCCCGGCGATGGCGATCACCAGGACGACGTCACGCCGGGCGAGCATGTCCGGATCACCGTCAGCGACAGCGGCATCGGCATGACGGCCGAAGTGCTGGCGCGGGCCTTCGACCCGTTCTTCACCACCAAGGAAGTCGGCAAGGGCAGCGGCCTGGGCCTTTCCATGGTCTACGGCTTCGTCAAGCAGTCGGGCGGGCACGTCGCCATCGACAGCCGGCCGGGCGAGGGCACCCGCGTGATGCTGCATTTCCGCCGCGCCCATGCGGCGCCGGTCCCGTCCGCACCGCGCCAGCCCGCGCGGGAGACCGTGCGGCCGGGCCACGAGACCATCCTGCTGGTCGAGGACGACGCCGACGTGCGCCGGACCGTGGAGCGGCTGCTCAAGTCGCTCGGCTATCAGGTGGTCACCGCGCCCGACGGCCCGGCGGCGGTGGAGCTGATCGTCGGCGGCTTGCATCCCGACTTGCTGCTCGCCGACGTCGTCCTGCCCAAGGGCATGAGCGGCAAGGACGTCTCGCTGGCGGTCGCCGCGCGGGTGCACGATTGCCGTATCCTCTTCATGTCCGGCTACACCGAGGACGCGGTGATCAGCCAGGGCAGGCTGGAGGAGGGCGTGGTGCTGCTCTCGAAGCCTTTCCCCCGCGAGCTGCTCGCCAGCAAGGTCCGCGAGCTGCTGGACGGCTGAGCACCTTCCAGGTCGTTCTCGTTGCCACACCTGACTTGTTCCCGTAGGCGTCAATTTGGAGAACGACACCCTCAAAGACAGTCATCCCCGCCTCGCGCGCATAAGCGTCAACTTAGCAGAAACACTCTTTTACGTTGTCATCCCCGCCACTTGCGCGGGGATCCATGTCTGCGTCGTATGCGGCCTCAAAGGTCCTGCACTGCTATTCGTACCAGTCTCCGGGCGCACAAGGACTTGCTCTGACATGGATCCCCGCTCGCGCTTCGCTTGGCGGGGATGACAAGGGGGAGAAGTCCAGCGCTCAAGTAGACGCCTATGGGAACGAGTCCGGGGTGAGCCCGACAGCGGTGGGATTACTCCTCCCACGGCGTCTGCCCGTTCTGCCAGCGTCGCTGCCCGTAATCGACAAGGCACCGCATGAACGGCGGGTCGAACAGCATGCCGCCCCGTCCCGGGCCCTGGCCCTCGCAGGCCGGCGTCCGCGGCGGGGCGTCCCAGCCGTCGGCGGTGGTGACCGCGAGCGTCAGGCCGTGATCCTCGGCGGCGCGGCGGGCGAAGGCGAGGGAGTCCGCCTCCACCTGGTCGAACGTGATCTGGCGCAGCCGGTTGAGCGTCGGCAGCAGCTTGGCGGGCACCTCCTTCGCCTCGATGCCGGTGGTGCCGTTCTTGATCGCCCAGACCATGCCGTCGGTGGGCACCAGCGCGTCGCCGCCGGCCAGCACCGCCTCGCGCGCCTGGCCGATCTGCTCCACCAGCTCGGGCAGGAACATCGACCGCCGCACGCCGCCGTCCATCCAGACGTCGCCGTTGATCGTCACCTGCCGGTAGACAACCGGCACCGCTGCCGAGGCGAGCAGCGCGGCGGTGTAGCATTGTTCGCGCTCGGCGCCGGCCAGGGTCGTCGCCATGCGGCTCATGTCGATCATGTAGAACCGTCCGTCCCGTGCATCGACCGCGCCGATCAGCAGCAGCCGTCCCGTCGCCCGCGCCTCCGCGGCCACCTCCTCCAGCACCGGGTTCAGGAACCGCTGGGCGTAGGCCTTCAAGGGCGCGATGTCGGCGCTCGAGGCGTTGCGCAGGAAGAACAGGTCGCCGTGCCGCTCGGCCAGCTCCTCCTCGCGCGCCGGCTGGTAGGCTCGGACCAGGTCCGCGTCGCGGGCCGGACCCAGGAATGCGAAGGTGGCCTGCAGCGCGCCGGTGCTGATGCCGGTGACGATGCGCGGCCGCGGCCGGCCGTGCTCGCTCCAGCCGTCGATCACGCCCGCGCCATAGGCGCCCCACTGGCCGCCGCCCGACAGGATCAGCGCGACCGTCTCCGGCGGCGCGGCGGCGTCCGGCGCCAGGCCTCGCGCCCGCGCGCCGTTTTGCCCGGTGAGCGCGGCAACGAACGGGTTGGGCGCGGCCCTCGCCCGCAGGGTGGCGGCGCCCGCGGGCGCGCTCCGCTCGGGTATGGTGAACTCGTCGATCCGCGCGCAGGCGGTCTCCAATGGCTGGTCGGTCGCGCACGCGGTCAGCATGCAGCCCAGCAGCAGGCTCAGCAGGATCCGGCCCATTTTCCCCTCGACGTCAGCGGCCCGGCGGGAGAATGCCGCCGGCCCTTGGCGCCTCGTCGTTGAAAGACTAATCCCGCGCCGGTCCGCGCGGAAGCCCGATCGTTACGGTTTTACTTCCGCCGCCAGCGCTTCCAGCTCGTCGCGGACCGCTTCCTCTGTGCGGCGGGCGATCGCCTCGAAGCGCGCGATCAGGCGCTGCCCCAGCGGCGTCAGCTCGGCGCCGCCGAACGACTTGCCGCCCACATAGGTCAGCACCACCGGGCCGAATATGGTGTTGAGCTCCTCGATCAGCAGCCAGGCGCGCCGGTAGGACATGTTCATCTCGCGGGCGGCGGCGGCGATGGAGCGCTTTTCGCCGACGAGGCGCAGCAGGGCGATCTTGCCCGGGCCCAGCTGGCGCTCGTTGCCCAGGTCGATCTTCACCCAGAGATGGGCGGATGCCGCCCCTGCCATGGCGTCCTCGTCTATCCTGCGCCACCAGCCTACGGGATCGCGGCCCGGCGCGCAAAAAAATGAGCACCACCAGCGGGGACCAGTGGTGCTCAGTTCCCTCAGGGAGGAGGGTAAGGGACACAAGGCGGATGCCGTGCCGTGCGTCCCCCTCCGACACGGCCGGGGCCGCGTCCAGAAGCTCGTCAGTCGTTCGGGAAACGTGTGACCTCGTTTGCGCAGGTCAGCCGCCACACACATATGTTACCGGTTGGCAACGCTTTCAGTGTATAGCTGTGGCTTGCAAGGTCTTGTGGGCCCTCCCGGGCAGTCTCCCCAGAACCGTCTGTCGCGGTTTCTCGACTACATGACGATTGTCACCCAATGTGGGCCTACCGTCAAGACCAATCAAATCCGACCGTTATGTCAAAAAGCGGTCGATGGTGTATACTTGGATGTGCGAACGAGAGGCAGGGCCAACCATGGACGGTGACATGACGGAACTGGTGAAGGGCAGGACGCGGGGGCAGGCGGGCCGGGAGACCTGGCAGTCACGCAAGAGCGCCGAGACCCGGACCGAGATCCTCGACGCCGTCATCCGCTCCTATATCGAGGTCGGCTACGGCCGCACCACCCTGCAGCAGATCGCCGACCGCACCGGCCTGTCGCGCGGCGCGATCATCTATCACTTCCCGTCCATGGTCGACGTGACCAAGGCCGCGGTGTCCTACCTGCAGCAGAAGCGACTGGTCATCTACCGCGACACTCTCGAGCGGATCGAGGGAGGCGACGACTTCGTCGGCGACGCCCTGGAGACGCTCTGGCAGCAGATTTCCGATCCGCTGTTCACCGCCTACAACGAGCTGACGGTGGCGGCGCGCACCGATCCCGAGCTCGAGAGCATCCTGCGCCCCGCCCAGGAGGAGTACGAGCGCGAGTGGGACCGCATCGGCCGCGACCATTCCCATGCGCTTTCCGACACCGACGACCGTTTCGGCCTGACCGCCGACCTGGTGCAGTACGCCATGATCGGCATGGCCGTCAGCTTCATGTGGACCGACGCAGAATACCGCAGGCGCCGCCTGCTGGAGGACCTGAAGGATCATGTCCGCACCCTGCTGAGGGACGGCATTCCCGATCAGGTCGTCGAGGCCATCGCCCGCCATGGTGTGAAGCCCGGCATCCCCGGCGAATAAAGCGCTTTCAGCCAAGGCGGCTTCGCCTTGGCGACCGAAAGCCGCGGCAAGACATGCCAGGGCAGAGCGCTTTCAGCCGGGGCGGTGCAACGCTGGTTGAACCGCTCTGGTTCTCGTCCGCCCGGATTGTGCTACGGTTCCCCCGGTGAACGGGGAGACGGACATGTCGGAATCACTGGAAGCACGCATCCGCAAGCTCGAGGACATCGAGGCCATCAAGCAGCTCAAGGCCCGCTACGGCCAGGCCTGCGACGACGACCACAACCCGGACAAGGTGGCGGCGCTGTTCGTGCCCGATGGGCTGTGGGCCGGCGAGAACATCGGCGTCCACGCCAAAGGGCATGCGGCGATCAAGGAGTATATCGGCGGGGTGCGCGCCAGCGGCCGGATGCGCAACAGCGCCCACATGTTCATGAACCCGATCATCACCGTCGACGGCGACCGCGCCACCGGCGAGTGGCGCTTCGTCATGTGCTTCACCGGCAAGGTCGGCGACGGCACGTTCCAGTACCACCGCATCATCGGCTTCTACGAGGACGTCTACGTCCGCGTCGGTGGCCGGTGGCTCTACGAGTCCCTGAACGTCACCGTCGAGGAAAGCGGCCCCTACACCACCGAGGACAGCCGCCTGTTCTCGCGCCCGGCCAGCGACAGGGTGAACGCGTAGCGAATTCCCGTTCGTCCCGGCGGGTGCTCCCGGCGAATTTGCAAATACGGCAATATGCCGTATATTACGCCGCGTAGGAGTCCGCCATGCCGAAGCCGAATTCAGACAGCCAGACCGCCCGCCTGGAAGCCCGTATCCCGGTGCAGGTCTATGACCAGATGCAGCGCGCGGCGCGGCTTCGGGGCATGACCCTCACGGGCTATCTGATCGCGACCGCAGGCGAGGACGCGCGGCGGGTGGTCGAGGATGCCGAGATCATGCGTCTCGCACGCGAGGATCAGATTCGCTTCGCCGAGGCGTTGATCGATCCTCCCGAGCCGAATGCCCGACTGGTCAGGGCGGCGAAGCGTCATGCCGACCTGATCAAGCCCCGTTGACGGGCCGCTTCGTCATCGAGCCTCTGTCGAAGGCTCATGACCGAGGCGGGTTCACTTGCGGCAACGATCGGATAGACCGCTATTTCCATGAAACCGTCTCACAGGATGTGAAGCGGAACTACGCCGCATGCTTCATCGCGCGCGATACGGAGACGGACAACGTCGCCGGCTTCTATACCCTGTCATCCAGCAATGTGCCCCTGAACGAGGTGCCTCAGGCGCTTGCCCGAAAGCTCCCGCGATATCCGACCGTGCCTGCCGTGCTGATCGGATGGTTGGGCAGACACGTCGACTATGCGGGCCTGGGGCTGGGTGAGGCACTCCTGGTCGATGCGATAGGAACTGTCGCGGGGGCGCCCGTCGGCGCTCATGCGGTGTTCGCCGACGCGATAGACGATAGCGCGGCAGCCTTCTATCGCACCTTCGGGTTCGCGCCGCTGGTTAGGAAGCCTCTCACGCTTTATCTACCGATCGCGACCGCGGTGGGGCTTCTCCCGCCGGCCCGGTAGCAGATCGTCAGGGCGCGGTTTCGGGCCAGGTCAGGTACATGACCAGGTTGAATGCAATCACCGCCGCGGCGGCGATCATCAGGATCAGCCTCAGGCGTTCCGGTATCACTTGGCCTTCTTGCTCTTCTTCGCCTTCGCCGCCGCGCGCTCGGCGACCCGGTCGCGGGCGAGCTGGTAGACGTGGCGGTTGCCGCGGCTCCAGGTCACCGTAAGCTTCGTGCCGTGGATCTTCCAGCCGGTCTTGCCGCGCTTGATCCGGTGGGTGTAGTAGCCGCCCAGGGTGTGACTGGAATCGCCCAGGCTGTTGGGCAGGAAGTGCTCGGCCTGCATGTAGACGGTGACCGTCGCCTCGTCGCCCTTGATGTCGAACACCATGTTGGCCAGCAGGTGCTGGGTGGCATCGAATCCCGGCAGCATCTGCTGCACCCCGGCGGCCCAGTCGTCGCCCTTCATGCGCGTGCCCGGCACGCCCGAATAGGACGAGAAGTCGATGTCCACCTCGTCGGCGAAGATCGAGCGGTAGAGCTTCCAGTCGCGCGTGTCGATGCCGGTGGCGTATTTGTTGATCAGGTCGGTCAGGTCGGCGCGGTCGCGCAAATATTTCAGGTCGTCGCTCATCGTCTCTCCCCTTAGATGGCTTTGGCCGCGAGGTGGCCTTCCCGGATGGCAGTCTGCAGGAAACGCGGCGAGTTCGCATCGCCGACGACGTGCACCGAGGCGACTTTCCCCTGCAGCTCGTTGTAGAGGTCGCGATTGGGCCGGTTGGGCGACACGAACACCACGGTCTCGGCCGGCACCGGCTTGGCCTCGCCCGGATAGGTCGGCGCGATCGTCGCCTCCTCGTCGCCGATGTCGGTCACCCGGTAGCGGGTGTAGACCCGCAGCCTGTCGCCCATGCGCTCCAGCGCCGGCTCGGTCATCAGCGCGGTCTCCACCTTGGGCGCGAACATGGCCTGGGTGTTGATGTAGCTCACCGAGGCGCCGTTCTCGATCAGATATTCGGCGATGCCGACCGCCTCGTAATGGCCGGTGTCGTCCACCACCACGGCGGACTTGCCGATGCGGTTGCGGCCGTGGGTCAGCAGGTCGACGGACGAGAGCACGTTGGGCCGGTCGAAATGGCCGATGGGCTCGCCCGGATTGGTCGACTGGATGCCGTCCATGCGCGGCATCGAGCCGGTGGCCACGATCACCGCGTCCGGCGCTTCCGCCACCACGTCGTCCGCTTCCATGTAGGTGCCGAGGCGGACCTCGACGCCCAGCCGGAAGATCTCGGCCTCCTGCCATTTGGTGATGTCGGCGATGCCGTGGCGCTTCGGCAGTTTCGCCGCGAAATTCATCATGCCGCCCAGCTCGCCGGTCGCTTCCGCCAGCACCACCTTGTGGCCGCGCAGGGCGGCGACGCGGGCCGCTTCCAGCCCGGCCGGGCCGCCGCCGATCACCAGCACCTTCTTCTTCGCCTCGGCCGCGCCGATGCGGTCGTCGCCGATCTGGCGCTCGAAGCCCACGCCCGGATTGACCGCGCAGCCCATGCGCCGGGCCGGGCCCAGCAGATTGCCGACGCAGCCCTGGTTGCAGGCGATGCAGGGGCGCACCTCCTCGACCCGGCCTTCCATGGTCTTGCGCACCAGGTCGGGGTCGGCGATGTTGGCGCGGGTCATGCCGACCATGTCGGCCTCGCCCTGGCGGATGATCTGGTCGGCTTCCTCCAGCGTCCGGACGCGGCCGATGACGATGGTCGGCACCTTCGAGCGGGCGGCGATCGGCACGCTGGTCGGCAGCTCGTAGCCCATGGGCTCGTGCATGCCGCCGATCATCTTGGGGAAGCTGTTGTAATTGCCCATGGACACGTTGACGAAGTCGACGAGCCCTTCCTCCTGCACCCGGTCGACCACTGACTGGTTGAGCTCCACGCCGACGCCGCCGCCCGTCATGTCCGGGGCGACGCGGATGCCGACGGCGAAGCCCGGCCGTACCGCCCCGCGGATAGCCCGCAGCGTCTCCAGCATGAAGCGGATGCGGTTCTCGAACGGGCCGCCATAATCGTCGGTGCGCTTGTTGATGTTGGGCGACAGGAACTGCTGCACCAGGTAGCCGTGGGCGCAGTGGAGCTCGACGCCATCGATGCCGGCCTTGTCGCAGCGCGCGGCGGTTGCCGCATAGGCGGCGATGATCTCGTCGATCATGCCCTTGGTCATGGGGATCGGCACCGGCCCGCCCAGCGGGTTGGGGATGTCCGACGGCGACCAGGGCGGCGTGCCGTCGATGGGCGTGCCGTTGTGTCCGGCGTGCCAGATCTGCTGGAACACCGCCATGCCGTGCGGCCGCACCGCGTCCATCAGCTTGCCATAGCCCTCGTCCAGCGTCGGGTCGAACATGTTGAGCGGCGCCGGGCTGGTCGGGTGCACCGACAGGATTTCCAGCACCGACAGGCCCACGCCGCCCCGGGCGCGCGCCTCATGGTAGGCGATCAGGTCGTCGGACAGGGTGCCGCCGCCGATGCCGGTGGCGTGGGCGGTGCGGACCACCCGGTTCTTGATCGTCTTGCCGGCGATCTCGATCGGCTGCAATACGTGCGTGAGCGCCATGTGACTCCCCTCGGCAGGCGTTCGGTGGGCTCAGCGCCGGATGTACGGCGCCAGGTTCTGGTAGCTCTCCGGGACGATCTCGGTCAGCTGGACGCGGCCGAGGCCCCAGGACGCCATCTTGTCGATGGTCGCGGCGACCTTCTCCGGATGCCCCACGAGGCCGCCCGCGAAATTGTTGCCCAGCATGGCCTCCAGCCCCTTCACCGCCTCGCTCTCGCCGGCGGCCATCAGGGTGAAATAGCCGATCGGGATGTCCGGCTTGATCTCGCGCACCTTGGCGATCATCTCGCGCACGTCGTCGTCGGTCACCGCCGCCAGCGCCGCGAAGTCGATCGCGCCGCCGCGAATGAACTCGCCCGCGAACACCTCGACCCGGTCCACCAGCGGCGTGATCTCGCGCCGCGTGCGCGGCCCGCCAGCCGAGCCCACCAGCAACGGCTTGCCGCCGCCGGGCGGGCCCATCACCGGCACGTTGACGTTGTAGAACTCGCCCTCGAAGCGGCATTTGCCGGTATCGAAGATCTCGCGGACGATGGTCATCGCCTCCTTGTAGCGGCCGGCGCGCTCGGCGGGCGGCGGATAGTACTGGCCCATGCCGCTCGCCACCTCGTTCTCCGACCATCCCGCGCCCAGCCCGGCCTCGAACCGGCCCTTCGCCGCCTGGTGCAGCGTCAGGCTCGCCTGGGCGAACTCCACCGGCGACCGGAACAGATTGTTGCAGAATGACGAGCCGAACCGCAGCGTCCTGGTGGCGCAGGCGATGCGGGTCAAGGTGACCCAGACATGCGGATAGGGCTTTTCGCCCACCCAGAGATGGTCGCTGACGACCACGCCCGTATAGCCTTCGGCTTCGCGCGCGAGAGCCCATTCCGCCGGGTCGAGGTCGATCCCGGTGTTGTAATTGGCGAAATATTCCAAAGCCCGCTCCCCTTTAGGCGTTTTCTGTCTGCGCTTCTCAGATGTCCCACGCGACCGGCAGGTGATCGAAACCATACAGCACCGACGGGGCGGTCTGAACCGCCGGACCGTCGGCGCGCAGGTTCGGCAGCCGGGTCAGCACCTCGGAGAGTGCGATGCGCGCCTCCATGCGGGCCAGCGGCGCGCCGGTGCAGATGTGCGTGCCCCAGCCGAAGCCCAGCTGCTTGCGCAGCTCGTTCGCGTCCCGCTCCACGTCGAATTTCTCCGGGTCGGCGAACTGGTTCTCGTCCAGATTGGCGGCGGCGAACATGCACATCACCTTGGAGTCTTTCGGGATGTGCACGCCATGCAGGGTCACGTCCTCGTTGTTGGTGCGGAACAGGCCGTGCACCGGCGCGGTGAAGCGCATGGATTCCTCGGCGGCGGCGGGAATCAGCCCTTCCGGATCGGCCAGCACCTTGGCCATCTGGTCCGGGTTTTCCAACAGGTGATGGATGGTGTTGCAGATCAGCATGGTCGTCGTGCCACTGCCCGCGACCAGCAGGAACGAGATGAAGCCCAGCACGCGGGCCGGTTCCAGCTTCTTGCCGTCGACCTCGGCGGTCAGCAGCCGGGTGATCAGGTCGTCGCCCAGCGTGCCGCCTTCCTCCAGCACCTTGTGGCGCTTCTGCACCTCGTTCATGAAATAGGCGCCGAACTCGCCCTGCACCCGCTGGATCACGGCCGGGTCGGCGTCGCCGAACACGCCCATGGTCAGCTCCTCCACCCAGCCGCGGAACATCAGCCCGTCGTCCGGATTTACGCCCAGCATGCGCGAGATCACAAACAGCGGGATCTGCATCGCGAAATCGCGCATCAGGTCGCAGCGTCCCTTCGGTTGGAGGCCGTCGATCAGGTGCTTCACATAGGAGGCGATGTCCGGCTCCAGCGCGTTGATCGAGGCGCGGGTGAATGCCTTGTTGACCAGCTTCAGCTGGAAGTCGTGCTCGGGTGGATCCACGTTCACCAGCGCGTTGGGCGCATTGGGATCGGCATAGGCGGTACCGGGGCCGAACTTGCTCGACCACATGGCCGTGTCGCGCAGGATCTCCTTCACGTCCTGGTAGCGGCTTACCGAATAGAAGCCGTAGCGCTCGGACTTGTGCACCGGACACTCGGCGATCAGCCGCTTGTAGACGGGATGGGGATTTTCCTGGAAATCCCGGTCCTTGATGTCGAAGAAGTCGTCCATGAAATCTCCCCGCCATGGCGCTCGCGCGCGGTATAGTGCGGCGTCGGCGTGATCGCCGCCGCCGGGCCTCCCCAAGTGGGTTCCACTTCGTTCGGCGATTGCAGCCGCCTTTGTAAAATGGAACGCAGTAAAATTTTAGTGGCCGCGCGCGGCGTGGTCAAGGGGGCAGCGGGCCTTGAAACCATGTCGGCGCGGCGTTAAAAGCGGCAGTGAAGGTGAACGACAGCAATCGTACACTCTTCCCACAGGCACGGTAATGGAAGGTCGATGACCAAGGTCAGCGCGGCGAGTCAGAAGCGGTCATCCTATTCCAGCGAATCCATGGCGCGGCGCCGCGAGCGCGTGCTGGAGGAAACCCGCAAGCTGATCGCCGAGGCGGGCTATGACGGCGTCACCATGCGGCTGCTCGCCGAGCGTTCCGAAGTCGCGTCCGCCACGCTCTACAACATCTACGGCAACAAGGAGACGCTGATCGCCACGGCGGTCTCCGAGCTGTTCGAGGACCAGATGGCCCACCCGAACGCCGAGGGCGTCTCGGGGCTCGACGGCACGCTCGCCCGCACCCGCTGGATCGCCGGCGAGATCAGGCGCATGCCCGAATACACCCGCGCCATGGTGACGGTGTATTTCTCCGGCAGCGCCGAGAACCTGGTGCGCGACCTGCTGCGCCGCATCACCACCGAGGCCCACCGGAAGCTGCTGGAAAGCCTGCGCCGCAAGGGCGGCCTGCTGCCCTGGGTCGACATCGACCTGCTCGCCTCCATGACCGCCAACCAGCAATACGCCGCCGTGCATGACTGGGCGATCGGCAAGGTGCCGAGCGAGAAGCTGGCCGACCGCCAGATCTACGAACTGCTGCTGGCCCTGTCGGGCGTCACCACCGGCGACGTCGGCGAGGACATCCGCCGCCGCCTCGCCGAGGCACAGGCCGCGCTGGTCGGTTAGCGGCGGCAGTCCGTTCCCTCTCCCATTGGGAGAGGGTCAGGGTGAGGGGCGTTGTCCATGCCGCCCACCAGCCTGAACCCCTTCCCACACAACGCCCCTCACCCTCCCACGGCCTTCGGCCGCGGGTCCCTCCCTCTCCAAAGGGGCGAGGGTCAACTGTCCTGGCCCCCGCCTAAGGCACCCCGGCCGTCGCCGGCTTCGCCGCGATGCGCCCCTTCAGCCAGTCCCGCATATCCGCATCGATGCCGAATTCGTCGTCGAGCGGCGAGATGCTCACCGCGCCCGCCTCGATGGCGGCTTCGTCGCTGCCGGGCGGGAACGTCACCTGCCGCGATTCCAGCGCCACCGTCATCGCCGTGCCGTCGGTCTCCCACGCATAGGTGAAGCGGATGCCCGCGGCGGGCGCCGGCACGGTGATCTCCCAGCCGGTTACCTCCGCCTCGTGGCGCAGCGGATGGTTGACGTTGAGCAGCAGCCCCGAGGGCAGCGGCCTCCCGTCCTCGGTCAGCAGCGCCAGGAGATCGACGATCATGCCGGCGGCGTCGCCGAAATAGGCGGCGGTGTTCTCGCGCTTCGCCCGGTCGAACATCTGGCTCACCGCGATCGCCGGCCCGCCCAGCGAATGAGCCGCCCGCGCCGCGCCGTAGGTGCCGGATATGTTGAGGCCGGTCGAGGCGTTCTGGCCGAAATTGGTGCCGGAGATCACCAGGTCGGGCGGCATCGTCATGATCAGCCCCAGCCCGGCATGGACGCAGTCGGCGGGCGTGCCGGAGACCGCGTAATATCCTTCACCCGACTTGCGCACCGCCAGGCTGCCGCGCACGGTCATGGAGCCGCTCTTGCCGCTCATGTCCTTGTCGGGTGCGACCACCGTGACATCGTGGCCCGCCGCGACCAGCCCCTCGCGCAGCGCCGTGATCCCGGGCGCGTCGGCGCCGTCGTCATTGGTCAGCAGGATACGCAGCGCGAAGGCGTCGGCCGATGGCAGCGCCAGAACAGCGGCCATGGCAATGCCCCGCATGAGACGTACAAGTTTCATCGGTCTTCCCCCGTTTACCTTTCCGTGAACTCGCGAGCGGAGCGAAGCGATCCAGCCATGCTGTTGATGGCTGTGTGGCGGAGGGGCTGGGCTGCTTCGCTCGCGCTCGCAGATTCACCGAAGTTCATGAATGAACACCCCGCCGAGGAGTCACTTCGACTCACGCACCCCGTAACTCACATGCAGCCCCGTCAGGCCCCGGTGCAGGATGCTGGAAATGTGCCGCATCTCGTTCTTCCCCGGCGTCAGGCGCAGATCCGCCAGCCGGGTGAACAGCCGCTCGTAGGCGATGTTCATCTCCTTGCGGGCGAGCAGGGCGCCGACGCAGAAATGGGTGCCGAGGCCGAACGACAGGTGCGTGTCCGCATTCTCGCGGTGCGGACAGAAGGCATCGCCGTCCGCGTATTTGCTCTCGTCCCGGTTGGCCGCGTCGTAGCTCAAAAGCAGGATCGCGCCTTCCGGTAGGTTCACGCCGCCAAGCTCGGTGTCCTGCGTCACGATGCGCCACATGTGCTTGGTCGGCGCCTCGAGCCGCAGCACTTCCTCGACGATGTTGGGAATGAGCGCCGGATCGGCGCCGATCTGCCCGGCGAGGCCCGGCGTTTCCAGGATGTAGCCCATGCCGCCCGCCAGCGCGTTGGTCGTGGTCTCGTTGCCGGCGACCAGCAGCTGCTGGATGATCGACAGCGCCTCGGACATGGTCAGCAGCCGGCCGTCATAGACCGTGGCGTTGGCCACGTCGCTGATGATGTCGTCGCGCGGCTCGGCGCGGCGGCTCTCGACCACCCTGGCGAAATACTGGTGCATCTCGACGGTCGAGCGCGCCCCCTGCAGCTGGGCCTCGCGGCCGCCCATCTGGCTCAGGCTGGCGATGACGTCGTCGGACCAGCGCTTGAACTGTCTCAGGTCCGCGCGTGGCACGCCCAGCTGGTCGGCGATGACGTAGACGGGCAGGGGAATGGCGAAGCTCTCGAAGAAATCGCATTCCGTGGATTTCGCCATGCCGTCGATCAGCTCGTCGCAGATCTGCTTGATGTAGGCTTCCATGGAATTGACCCGCGCGGCGCTGAACGCCTTGTTCACCAGGGTGCGGTATTCGCGCTGAGCGGGCGGGTCCTGGGTCAGCATGGTCTCGACCTGGGGGAAGCCCTCCGCCATGATCGCCTCCACCTCCGGGTCGCGCTGGCCGCGCGCGCTCATCAGGCTGGCGAACTTGTTGGAGAAGCGCTTCCAGTCGCGCAGCACCTCGTGCACCAGCCTGTAGGGCGTCACCAGCCACACGTCGCGGCCGGGGATCGGGCTGCTCGGGAGCCTGTAGACCGGCGCCTCGGCCCGCGCCGCCGCATAGAACGCGAACGGGCACTCGACCGTCTCCGGGTCGAAGAAGTTCATTTTTTCCAGGCTGGTCACGGCGCGGCTCCCCGTTTGGCACGAGCGTCATACGAACCCGATCCTCGCGCAAGAGCGGAACTCGTTCCACCTGTCAGGGGTGACAGTGGCGAGCGCGCCCGGCTATTACTTGGTCAGGGGAGCAACCGGAAAGGACCGACCCATGGACATGCCCTACGGCGCCATCGTTCAGCAGGCCTACGTGGTCAACGACATCCGCGCGGCGGCCGAGAAATTCAACCGCGCCTTCGGCATCGGCCCGTTCGTGCACCTGCCGCACATCAAGCTGCCCAACGTGCTCTATCGCGGACAGCCGGCCGAAATGGAATTGTCGGCGGCTTTGTGCCAGGCCGGCCCGATCCAGGTCGAGCTGATCCAGCAGCACTATGACGGCCCGTCCTGCTACCGCGACACCTGGCCGAAGGGGCAGGAGGGCTTCCACCACGTCGCCGTGATGTGCGAGGACTTCGAGAAGGAGCGCGCCCGCTACGAGGCCATGGGCTGCCCCACCGCCATGATCTTCGGCACGCCCGAGACGCGAACCTGCTACATGGACGCCCGCCACCTGACCGGCGGCATGGTGGAGCTTTATACGGACTATCCGGGGATAAGGACTCTGTATCGGGTGGTGTCGGAGCGCGCGGCGAACTGGGATGGCAAGGAAATTCTGGTCGGGATGTGAGTGGGATAGGGAGCATATGCCCTGTCCGTCACCACCCCTCCGACCGTCATCCCGGCGAAGGCCGGGACCCAGACTAGGCAAGTCCGGGCGCGCTTCGCGCCGGTCTTTTCGTAAGCATGGTACTGGGTCCCGGCCTTCGCCGGGATGACGAACGAGGGTGGGGCAGCGGCTGTGCTATCCGCCAATAGCGGACAGGCGCTTCTTGTGCTTAAGTCAGGCGATGTTCCGCCGAATAATGATCATTGCTGTTTTCGCCAGCCTCGTGGCCACCCTGGCGTTTTGCAGCAGCTATTGGTGGCATTGGCCGACGTCCAATCCCGCGACACTGGCGGCAATCAACAGCGAAGCCCATGCCTTGATGGCACGCTACCCTACCGGCTTGCCGGATGATGACTGGATGGGGCTCCCGGCGAATGAATGGCCACCGGTCATTGCCAGCCTCGACCCGGCATCCGTGACGGTCACCGAGAGCGGTGTCGATATCTTGATAAAGCCGTACTTCGATGGTGGCTGGGGTTACGTGATTCCGCGAACCAAGACGGACTTTGGAGGGCGGGCACCATGCATGTCGGAGCCGTACCCGGGTGTTTTCTGGCACGACCCGTGCTGATCGGCGTCTCTCGCGGTGACGCCGGCCAATAAAAAAAGGGGCGCCGAAGCGCCCCTTTTTCCGAAGCCCCTGAACGGGATTATTCGGCGGCGACGGCCGTGTGCGGCGTCCTGGTGACGGCGCGCTTGCCCTTGCCCTCGATGTATTCGTCGATGACCTCGTGATAGCGGCGGATGCGCGCTTCCTGGCCCGACAGATAGACACCCTTGTAAGCGCGGCTGCGGAAGCCGAGTTGCTGGCCGGTGGTCACGCCCATGTCCTGGTCGATCAGCAGGCCGAGGCTCTTCTCGCCATACTTGAACACGTCGTGCTCGGCCACGTGGTCGGCCGGGAACGGACCCGCCGTGGTGTAGACCTGCTCGTCCTTGTTCGCCGGCACCGGCGCGTACCACCAGTGGTCGAACACGCTCTGGGTCGGGTCGGTCGGGTGCGGCCGGGCGCGCAGGAAGTGGAAGCCCGTCGCCCACACCGACACGGCGAAGTTGGGGAACAGGAAGTAGTGGTAGACGTCGGTCAGCTGGTGGTCGCGCAGATTGTCGAAGTGATTGTAGCCGCGCTCCTTGCCCAGCCTGCGCATGGCCTTCTGGATCTCGACGCGGGTCTCGTATTCGCGCCCGCCCCGGAAGTCGTCCGGGTCCAGGTTCCACAGGCGAAGCTGGCGCTCCAGCACCGGCTCGATCTTCACCGTGCCGCCGTTCCACTCCATCTGCTTCGACGGCTTGCCCGACTGCATCCACATGCGGGCATGGCCCTCGGCGGCCATGTCGTACTGGGTGTTGAGGTAGCTTTCCTCGGTCTTGCCGGCGGCCTGCGGGTGCACGGTCGGCAGGTGATAGGACTCGTTGAAATTGTCCAGGATCACCTTCCAGTTGATCGGCGCCGTGCAGGTCTGCGCCAGGTAGCGGTTCCAGTGGTCCATCTCATAGGCGGCCCACTCGTCCCACACCGGGCCGAGATACTCCTTCAGGCTGACGCAGTCCGGGTCCATGTTGACCCAGATGAAGCCGGCGAACACCTCGCAGCGGATCGGCTCGAGCTTCAGCTTGCCGCAGGGGTCGCCCTCGGGGAAATCCTCCGGATCGAGCGCGAAGGTCAACTGGCCGTCGATCTCCCAGCGCCAGCCGTGATAGGGGCAGGTAAAGGCGTCGACGGTGCCCAGGTCGTTGAAGATCAGGCGCGCGCCGCGGTGCTGGCAGACATTGTAGAACGCCTTGACGGACTGGTCTTCCTGGCGGACCATCAGGATCGACTCCGGGCCGACCTCTTCCATCTGGTAGTCGCCCACTTCCGGAATCTCGTCGGCGCGGCCGAGCAGCAGCCACACCTTGGTCCACATGTACTCCCACTCCTTCTCGAAGAATTCCTTCGAGTGGTAGCGGTAGCCCGGGATCTTGTGGCCCTTGAACTCGGGCGTCGGCCATTTGTCGGCGCCCTGGGCGGCCCAGGCAGGATTCGGAGCGTTCATGCGCAGTTCTCCCCGTTGGAAAGGTGCCGTCATTATCCGCCAACGGTAACATCCCTGTCACCTGTTGACTCTGATAGGCCGGTTCTCCCGCCATCCTTGTGAAGGCCGGGGACCAGCTTTCCGCAGGTCTCAAGCGGACGGAGGGAACGCCCCTCATCCCACCAACGAAAAAGCGGCGCCGGAGCGCCCCTCTCCCGTCTTCCCGTAAACGCTTAGGCCAATCCCAGCCTGATGGAATCCGCGCGCATCAGGGCGCCGTCGCCGAGTTCGTCGCGGCGGGCCTGCTTGAAGGCCTCGAAGTCGCCGGTGATCACCTGCCAGCTCAGATAGCTTTCCGCGCCGTTGATCGTCTGCGGGATCGGGCTGCAGCCCAGCGGCACCACCGCGAACGGGCCCTTGGTCTCCTTGTAGAGGTGCCGGTCGATGAAGGCCAGGTAGCGCTCGAACTTGTCGGCCCGCACCATGTCGACGAAGGCGATGGCGTTCTCGTGCGTGGCGCCCACCCGGCGCAGCATCTCGGTGGGGAACAGGCCGCCGGTCCAGCGGGCGTTGATCTCAGTCACCATGACCTCGTCGCCCTTGATGAAATAGTCGACGCCGCAATTGATGCCCTCGGGCCGCGAGAAGCCCTGGGCTCGGGCATATTCGGCCACCTTCATCAACTCCTTGCGGTGGGCCTCGGTCAGGATCACGTCCGGGCCGATCAGATTGCCCACCCAGACGCCGTCGGCGAACATGATCTGGCGGACATTGGCGATCTCGATGTCGGTGTCGGTGATGCGGTAATCGGCCGTCATCTCGGTCCAGTCGCTGAAGTCCAGCCGCTGCTGCAGCAGTACCGCCATCTGGTCGTCGAACTCGGCGACGTAGTCCTTCGCGGCGGCGAGGCTGTCGACCACGGTGACGTTGCGGGCGCCGGCGAGGCCCGAGATCTTCAGCATCACCTTCGGGCCATGTTTGGCGACGAACGCCTTGGCCTCGGCGGAATCGAGCCCGGCCTTGGTGGTCACCAGCGTCTCCGGCACCGGAATGCCGAAGCCGGGCGCGTTGGCGGCGAAGTGGAACTTGGAGTTGACGTTGCGGCTGATGCGCAGCGCCTCCGGGTCCTTGTGCAGCACGGCGTTGGTGCCGCTGGTCATGTAGAGCGTGACGCTGTCCGTGGGCGGCGGGTTCTTCGCCAGCGAGGCGTAATAGCTTTCCTTGGGGTGCAGGGGCCGGTGCTCGGGCGGGATCGGCGCCAGGCCCATGCGGGTGAAGAAGTCGGTATACCGCGCCAGTCGCTCGGGCCAGGGCGCCTTGCCGAATTCCTCGTACAGCGCGACATAATCAGCGGGCTTGCCTAGGCCGATCAGCACCACCTGCAGGAAGCCCATCAGGTCGCGGCTTTCCTCGTCCTCCTTCTTCTGCTTCGGCGTGAGCTTGCCGGTATCGTGATAGAGCGAGGTGTCGTCCACCGACATGGCGAAGGTGGTGCTCATGGTCTGGCCAGGAAAAAAGGGCGCGGCGCGCACGGTTCGTCTCCCCATCTGTTCGGTTCGCGGCTCTCCGGCGCCGGGCTCCCCACCCGGTCCGGAGGCCGGTCGTTCCGCGCGCCGTGACGGCGCGGCGGTTGACTGCGGTTCCATCGTGACCCAAATATGAATAGTGATTCACGTTAGTGCTGGCAAGGTGCATTCGGCGGGATCGATCCGCCCCGCTTCCGCCGGTGCGCGACGCGCCGAGATGCGCGGAAAGGCCGCGATCCGATGAAAGATCAGAAGCTCGATCCCGAGGCCTCTTGGCCCCGCCCCATCGACCGGAAGCTGGCCTGGGCCAGCCCGGCGTCGTGGATCCTCGAGCCGCAGCAGGCGCGCAGCCGCGACAAGTTGCGCAGGATCATGGACGCCGCGCTCGAGCTGTTCACCGCCAAGGGCTACGACAACGCCAGCATGGCCGAGATCGCGGCCGCGGCGGGCATCGCCGCCGGCTCGATCTATCGGCGCTTCCCCGACAAGCAGGCGCTGCTATACGCCGTGCTGGCATCCTATTTCAGGGCGCGCGCCGCCGACGTGGACCGCTTCTTCGGCGAGAACGCGGCGTCGCTTACCACCCCCGGCGACGTGGTCGAGTTCTACATCCGGCTGATGTTCAGCTCGCGCCGCAACGACCGGGCGATACTGCGCCTGTTCGAGCGCTCGGCCCTGTTCGATCCCGTCGCCTGCGAGATGGCCGCCGCGGCCAACCGCTACACTGCGGAAGCGGCCGCCGCGTTGCTGGCCGAGCGTTGGCCCGACGGACCGCCCGACATGGCGCAGACCATCTTCAGGATCCACACCGTCATCCGCGGCACCGTCGTGCTGATGGTGCTGGGCGACCACGCGCCCTCATGGCCGCCGCTGTCGGTGGACGACCCCGGCTTCGAGGACGACCTCATCGACATGGCGCTGCACTGGCTGGGCCTGCCGCCCATGGACCGCGGCAGGCGGGGTTAGGGCGGGGCGATCCAACCGCTTCGCGGTCCCCCTCACCCGCCGCTGCGCGGCACCCTCTCTCCGTTGGGCGAGGGGATTCAGGCGGGGCCACGGCGACCCCTTCTCCCCGCCGGGGAGAAGATGGCGTCCTGAGCTTGCCGAAGGGCGCCAGATGAGGGGTGAGCCGCGTCAGCGGCTCGGGGGCGTCCCCCGGCTTCGATCAATCACAAAAAAAGAAAAGGGGCGCCCGAGGCGCCCCTTTCCGTCCCGTAGCGTTGGCCTCGCGGTACGGGGGCTATTCCGCGGCGATGGCGCTCGAGCGCTTGGGCGCCGGGCGCTTGCCCTCGATGTATTCGTCGATCACCTCGTGATAGCGGCGGATGCGGTGCTCCTGCTTGGCCAGGTAGACCCCCTTGTAGGCGCGGCTGCGGAAGCCCAGCTGCTGGCCGGTGGTGATGCCCATGTCCTGGTCGATCAGGTTCGACAGGCTGCGGTCCAGATAGTTGAACACCTCGTGCTCCACCTCGGCGTCGCGCTCGACCGGGCCGTTGATGGTCATCACCGGCGTCGTCAGGCCCTCGGGCGCCGGCGCGTACCACCAATTGTCGAACAGGCACTGGCCGGGATCGGTCGGGTGCGGCCGGGCGCGCAGGAAGTGGAAGCCGTCGGCCCACACCGACACCGCGAAGTTCGGGAAGATGGTGTAGTGATAGGTGTCGGTCAGCTGGTGGTCCTTCAGATTGTCGAACTGGGTGTAGCCCATCTCCTTGCCCTTGACGCGCATGGCCTTCTGCAGCGCCTCGCGGGTCTCGAACTCGCGGCCGCCCCGGAAATCGTCCGGGTTCAGCCCCCACTGCTCCAGCATGAACGCCAGGCCGGGCTTCAGCAGCTCGTCGTCGCCGCGCTCGGCCAGCGAGTGCGACGGCGTGCCCGACTGCATCCACATCCGCCCGTGGCCTTCCTCGGCCATGTCGAACTGGGTCCAGCGGTAGTTCTCCTCCACGACGCCGTCGACCTGCGGGTGGACGGTGGGCAGGTGGTAGGATTCGTTGAAATTGTCCAGGATCACCTTCCAGTTGCACGGGATCGTCGCGGTCAGCGCCAGGTAGCGCTTCCAGCTATGGATCTCGTAAGCCTCCCAGTCCTCCCAGATCGGGCCGAGATATTCGCGAAGGCTGACGCAGTCCGGGTCCATGTTGACCCAGATGAAGCCGGCGAAGGTGTCGCACTGGATCGGCTCCAGGGTCAGCTTGCCGCAGGGGTCGCCCTCGGGGAAATCCTCCGGGTCGAGCGCGAAGGTCAGGCTGCCGTCGATCTCCCAGCGCCAGCCGTGATAGGGGCAGGTGAACGCGTCGACCGTGCCCAGGTCGTTGAAGATCAGGCGGGCGCCGCGGTGCTGGCAGACGTTGTAGAACGCCTTGATCGACATGTCCTCCTGGCGGACCATCAGGATGGATTCGGGGCCCACCTCCTCCATCTGGTAGTCGCCCGGCTCGGGAATCTCGTCCTCGCGGCCCAGCAGCAGCCACACCTTGGTCCACATCTTCTCCCACTCGTCATGGAAGAATTCCTTGGAGTGGTAGCGGTAGCCCGGAATCCGGCTTCCCTTCAGGACGGGATCCGGCCACTTCTCGGCGGGCTGTGCGTACCAGGCGGCGTTGTGGGCGGTCATGTCGTCAAACTCCCCGATCGGTCGTGCGAGGCGGGTAATATGACACATGTCCAAGCAAACAGGCGAGTCTGCCGGTCGTCGCGCGCCGCGTACACGGAGTCAGACGACGAAGGTCCAGCGGGATTCGTCGTCGGGGCCGACGAACGCCTTGCTCAGCCACAGGTCCTGACGGATGACCGTCAGCACGTGGCGGAACGATTTCTGCGGCGGCGGCGTGATCACCACCATGGTGCGCGTGCTCTTGTCGTGGGGCGGCAACGCCTCGAGATACGCGCCGCCGCCCAGCAGGTCGGCCATGGTCGGCAGCGTCTCGGTGATGAAGGCCTGCGCCTCCGCCGGATCGAAGCGGTGGGACTCGAACTGTTCCATCCAGTCCGGGTCGATCCTGCCGTCGATGATGCTGATATCCTGGTTGAGCATGTCTTGATGAATCCCGTTCGTTTCGAAGCGGCACAGATTGCCGCCGGAGACTACAACTCAGGATTGTAAATGCGGTTCCCGCATCTCTGATTCAATGGCAACCGCCAATCATCCGCATGGGCCCGTGACGCCTTCGTGACGCTCCGCTATCATTTGCCGGAAGCGCGACGATCCGAGGGGAGACTGGCATGGCGGCGGGGGATGGCGATCCACTGGCGCCGTTGCTGCGGTCGCTGGAGCGCGCGCGGGATACCGCCGAGGCGGTCCGGATCGCCCGGGAGATCGGCGCGGCTATCGGCCTGCCCTATCCGTCCTGCATCGCCGACTATTCCGACCCGCTGCTGACCCGCGCCCCCGACGGCCGCACCTATGCCGAGCTGTTCGGCTGGAGCCTCGACTTTCGCGAGGACTGGGAGCGCAACCGGCTGAACCTGATCAGCCCCATCGCTAATGTCTGCCGCTATTCGACGCGGCCGTTCGTCTGGCGCTCGCGGGACATTGTCCAGCTGACCGCCGAAACGCGCGGCAAGCACTGGCACCTGACGCCCGAGCGGCAGATCGCCGGCGGCATCACCGTGCCCGTACATCTGCCGCTCGGGCGCGTGGCGTCGATGAGCTGGGTGGCGCGCAGTGAGGAGCGTCCGTTCGAGGAGGTGCTGGACGAGAACGCCGCCCACCTTCGCATGGCCGCGATCCTGTTTCTCGACATCGTCTCCGAGCAGGGGGCCGACGCGCCGATGCTGGCCGCCGGCGCGGAAGGCAGCGGCCTGTCCGAACGCGAGGTGGAATGCCTGTCCTGGGTGGCGCTGGGCAAGACCGACGGCGAGATCGCCACCATCATCAACCGGTCGGTGCCCACGGTGCGGTTTCACCTGGAAAACGCCATGAAGAAGCTCAACGTCCACAACCGCACCCAGGCCGCCGCGCTTGCGGCCCAGACCGGCATCCTCGGGCCCCTGGCGCATTAGCCGGCCAGCATCCTGCACACCTAACTTTTCCTTGTGTCTCCCCGGCAAACCGCCGATGAATGCGGTCGCGCAAGAGCCAGAAGGAGGCAGGCATGGAATTCGAACTCAGCCCGAAAGCGAAGGACCTGCAGCAGCGGCTGCTCGCCTTCTTCGACGAGCACATCTATCCCAACGAGCAGACCTACGACGCCCAGATGGAGGCGTTCGGCCATGACCGCTGGCAGACCCCGGCGATCATCGACGAGCTGAAGGCCAGGGCCAAGGCCGCCGGCCTGTGGAACCTGTTCCTGCCCAAGAGCCAGCATGTCGAGGGGCTGAGCAACCTGGACTACGCGCCGCTGTGCGAGATCATGGGCCGCGTCGGCTGGTCCTCGGAAGTGTTCAACAGCATGGCGCCCGACACCGGCAACATGGAGGTGCTCGAGCGCTACGGCACGGCCGAGCAGAAGGAGCGCTGGCTCACCCCGCTGCTGAACGGCGAGATCCGCTCGGCGTTCCTGATGACCGAACCCGACGTCGCCTCGTCCGACGCCACCAACATCTCGACCCGCATCGAGCGGCAGGGCGACGACTACGTCATCAACGGCCGCAAGTGGTGGAGCTCGGGCGTGCTCGACCCGCGCTGCAGCGTCTACATCCTGATGGGCAAGACCGACCCGTCGGCGCCGACGCACCTGCAGCAGTCCATGATCCTGGTGCCGGCCGGCACGCCGGGCGTCACCATCGCCCGCCACCTGCCGGTGTTCGGCTTCGACCACGCGCCCAAGGGCCACGGCGAGGTGAAGCTGGAGAATGTGCGCGTGCCCGCGTCCAACATGATCCTGGGCGAGGGGCGGGGCTTCGAGATCGCCCAGGGCCGCCTCGGTCCGGGCCGCATCCACCATTGCATGCGCGCCATCGGCCTGGCGGAACGTGCGCTGGAGAAGACCTGCAGGCGCGTCCTCAGCCGCAGCCCCTTCGGCAAGCCGCTGTCCGAGCAGTCGCTGTGGCAGGACCGAATCGCCGACGCGCGCACCGAGATCAACATGTGCCGCTGGCTGGTCTATCACGCGGCCTGGAAGATGGACATGGTGGGCAACAAGGTGGCCCGCAGCGACATCGCCCAGATCAAGGTGGCGTGCTCGCGCATGGCCTGCAAGGTGGTCGACATGGCGATCCAGGCCCATGGCGGCGGCGGCGTCACCACCGATTTCGGCCTCGCCTCGGCCTATGCCAGCGCGCGCACCCTGCGCATCGTCGACGGCCCGGACGAGGTGCACAACCGCACCATCGCCAGCCTCGAACTCAAGAAGTACACCAACCGGGCCGCCTGAGCCCGGACGGCGACGGCATCGAAGGGGCGCGCGCAGGCGCGCCCTTTTTTTGTCGGCGTCCCATGACGAAGGGAGGGCAATCAACTTAATTCCTTGCTATAGTAGTCAGGAATTCAATCCTGGGGAGATAGCATGAACCCGCTCGAATCGAGGCTGGCGCGGATCGAGGCGCGCACGCAGATCATCGACCTGATCCACAGCTACTGCCGCGCCGCCGACCGGCTCGACCCGCCGTCCATGCTGGCGCACTTCGCCGACGACTGCCGGGTCAGCTACGTGGTCGGCGAGCCGTGGCTGGACAGGGCGGCGCTCGCCGACATGCTCGGCGCCTACCTGCCCAACACGGTCTCCAGCCAGCACATGATCACCAACGAGGAGATCGTGTTCGCCTCCGACGACGAGGCCGTCCTGCATACCTACATGTATTCGTGGCAGCGCTACCGGGACTTTCCCATGCGCTCGGACACCCACCGCTTCGGCCGCTACGAATGCCGGGTGGTGCGGACGGCGGACGGGTGGCGCTTCACCCACATGCTGCTGGTCTCGGCCGGCGAGCTGGGCGAGCCCCGCATCGGCGAGCAGCTGGCCCGTCCGTGGCCGCCGGCGTTCGAGGCTGCCTGACGGTGGCATGATCGCCTAATTAGAATAATCATCATCATGAATAGTCTTGACGGGTGGCGGCCGGGGACGGAACATGTGCCGCGTCCGGCAAGGGAAGGCCCGACGTTCCGTCACGCCCGTCGAGGAGAATTCCGATGACCGCCCTTGCGCCGATCACCGCGCGATATCCCTTGTCGCCAAAGACGCTCGAGCTGCTGCGGCAGGGCGATTTCGGCCACTTCATCGACGGCGAGGTGGTCCCCGCGGCCACCGGCGAGACGCTGCCGGTGCATGATCCGGCCACCGGACAAGCCTTCGCCCGCTTCGCCGCCGGCACCGTGGAGGACGTGGACCGGGCGGCGCGCTCGGCCCGCAAGGCTTTCGACGACGGCCGCTGGCGCAACCTGCCGCCCCAGGAGCAGGAGCGCCGCTTGCGGCGCCTTTCCGAGTTGATCGTGGAGAGTGCCGACGTGCTGTCCGACCTGGACGTGCTCGATGGCGGCCTGCTGAGGGCCTATTCAGGATTCGTCGTCCAGTTCGCCCGCGACAACACCAACTACTATGCCGGCTGGCCGACCAAGCTGCATGGTTCGATTCCCGCCACGCCGCGCGAGTTCGTGGTCAACGTCCAGCGCGAGCCGATCGGCGTGTGCGCCTCGATCGTGCCGTGGAACGGCCCGGCCGCGGCGGTCGCCAGCGTTGTGCCGCCGCTCGCCTGCGGCAACTCGGTGATCCTCAAGCCCGCCGAGCAGACGCCGACCTCGGCGGTGTTCTTCGCCCGGCTTTGCATCGAGGCCGGGATTCCCGAGGGTGTCGTCAACGTGGTGCAGGGTCTGGGCGAGACGGTGGGCGCGGCGCTGGTCGACCATCCCCTGGTGGATGCCATCGGATTTACCGGTTCATGCGAGACCGGAAGGCGGATCCAGGCCGCCGCCGCTCGACGGCTCAAGCGCGTGAGCATGGAGCTGGGCGGCAAGAGCCCGCAGATCGTGTTCGCCGACGCCGACCTGGAGAAGGCGGCCGCATCGGCCATGTCGGCGGTCTGGGGTCATTCGGGACAGGTCTGCACCGCGGGCTCCCGGCTGCTGGTCCAGCGCGGCGTCCACGACGAATTCATGTCCGGCGTCGTCGCGGCCTCCAGGTCGATCCGGATCGGCAGCGGCTTCGACCCGTCCTCCACCATGGGCCCGCTGATCTCGCAGGAGCAGCTCGACCGGGTGCGGCGCTATGTGGGCATCGGCCGGGAGGAGGGCGCCGAACTGCTGCTGGGGGGCGAGCGCCATGGCAGCGAAGGCTATTTTCACCAGCCGACCATCTTCACCGGCGTGCGCAACGGCATGACCATCGCACGCGACGAGATATTCGGCCCGGTGATGTCGGTCATTCCGTTCGACACGGAAGAGGAGGCCTACGCCATCGCCAACGACACCGAGTTCGGCCTGGCCGCGGGCGTCTGGACAGGCGACGTGATGCGCGCCCACCGCGCCGCGCGGGCGCTGCGCGCCGGCACGGTATGGATCAACACCTATCAGATGGTCACGTCGAGCGTGCCCTATGGCGGGGTGAAGCAGTCGGGGTTCGGACGCAATCTGGGCGAAGCCTCGCTCGACGACTACACTCAGCTCAAGAGTGTCTGGTTCCGCGTCGACGGCTGAACCGCGCGAAGGGGAGGGAACGATGAGCACGCTCGAGGCCGACATCCGCGAGCTGAAGGACCGCTCGGCGATCGCCGAGCTGATGTACCGCTACTGCCGGTATGCCGACACCGACCGGGGCGCGGACATGGTCACCCTGTTCACCGAGGACTGCCGGTGCGACTTCTATGCCGGGCGGCGGCCCGACATCGAGATGCGCGGCCGCGACCAGCTGCTCGAGCAGATCCAGGCCTCGCTCACCACCGTGCGCTCGGGCAGCCACTACGTCACCAACATGGAGATCCTGTTCGAGGACGGCGATCGCGCCACCATGTTCTGCTACATGTATTCCTGGCAGCGCTTCCACGACCATCCGGAACGGTCGGACTGTCACCGCTACGGCCGCTACGAGATGCACGCCGTGCGCACGGGGGACGGCTGGCGGTTCGATTGCATGCGCCTCGTCGCCTCGGGTGAATATGGCGGTCCGCGCATCGGCGAACAGCTGGACCGGCCCTGGCCGCCCCGGTTCTGAAACGGCCCGGAAAGGCGGCGGCAACAAGGCGCAAATTAGATAAAATTTGTTGCAATTATGGCGATGCTGCGGCAATGGTCGTTGTGCGGCGCACCCTTTATTCGTGTGCCCGAAGGCGCTTTGCTAGTCCCCGGCAGGACCTGATGACCAAATTCGTCGCCAGCATCGTGATGTTGCTCGCCTTGGCCTTCGCCGGCCCGGCGGCGGCGACGGCCGTCAACTATGGCGTCCCGGTCGCCGGCTTCGGCATGACGAGCACGGTCGGCGACTACAACAGCGCCACCGGCCAGATCGGCTTCTTCCTGCCGTTCGGTAACGGTTACAACGGCGTCTACGGCGTCGGCGGCGTGGGCCTGAGCGCCACGTCCGCCCAGGCGCCGTCGAACGGCTCCATGAACATGTACCTGAAATTCGCGCCGACCACGCTGGGCCCGAACACCCTGAAGCTGACCTTCGACGACCTGGACATCGCGGGGGCGAACGATCCCGCCGGATTCTTCGAAAGCGTCGAGATCTTCCTGCAGGACGGCACCAGCCTCGCGCTGATCGACCAGGCGACCGATCCCTGGGTCGTCTCCGCGCCGGCCAACGGCCTGCAGGTGATGCAGGTGCCGTTCAGCGTCACCCAGAACCCGCTCTACGTCCGCCTCGGCTTCAAGGCCAACACCAACGCCCTGACCGGCTGGTGGGAAAACACCAAGGAGTTCATGACGGCGACCATCACGCCGGTGGCCGGCGCCAAGGTGCCGGAACCAGCCACGCTGGGGCTCACGGCGCTGGGTCTGCTGGCGCTCGGCTCGCTTCGCCGGCGCCGCCGGCACGGCGCGGCGTTCCGGGGCGCGTGAACCCTTGCGGGCTATTTGCCCGCGTCGTGGCTTTCCTCGAACAGCGCCGTCACGAGCTTCTTCAGGTGGTCACGAAGCGCGGCGTCGGTTTCCTCGTCGGACAGTCCCAGGGTCTGGCGCAGCGCCATTCCCTCCAGCACGTAATTCACCAGCGTGCCGCCGAGCCGGAAATTTTCCTGATCGGTCTGCCATTCCGGCATGATCACGGCGACGAGCTGCCGCGACTTCGCTCGGTACTGCCAGAAAAGCTTCGACACGAGTTCGCCCAGATGCGGGTCGGTCCGGGCGGCCATGGCGATCTCGAGAAACGCTACGTATGACGAGTCCTGGACGAAGCCCCAGAGCGCGTCGATGCGGCGGCCGTGCAGCTGGTCGTCCGTCGCCTCGGTCGGCCCGCGGGCGTAGGACTGCTGCAACTCCAACTGCTGCTGGAAGATGAACTGCAGCGCGGCCTCGATGGCCGCGGACTTGGACTCGAAGTGATGCTGCATCGCGCCCTTCGACAGGCCCGCCTTGCGCGCCACCTGGCCGAGGGTCAGGTTGGAATAGCCGTACTCGGCAAGGCACTCCACGATGGCGCGCAGGATGCTCTCGCGCGTGAATTCGCTCTTGGTGGTCTGCCAGTGTTCGGGATCCGAGTTTTCCTTGGCCTGCTGGAGCGCAAGCTTCCGCCGTTGCCGCGAGTCCATCTCCAAAGCGCGTGGATCTCCGGGTCCGCCATCGGACTCCCGAGCCCCGAACTTGACGCCGCGGTGTTGAACGTTCGTCAGATCCCCCGTGACCATGAACGACATCCTCCCCTTGTTTATTTCGGTTATGCTATGCCCCATTCAACATTCCGTCCATAAGAGATGCTATTTTTGACAGGCGTATCGGGATTATTTTTTCGTATCTGCACATTAGACTGCTTATCAAATGACTGATGGCAATGGGGTTTTATACGGTCGTGCATTCTTGCAAAAGCAAGCAGGTCTGTCTTATTGTTTTTTGATTTGAGGGACCTGCCGGACGGGCTGCGCCCGGCTAAGTGCATAAGCGAGCTATGACTTTCGAAAGTTGGCGTAATGCCCGTCCGCGTCATGCTCGGCCATGTGATGTACCCCGAGCTGTGTGAGCGCGCCGAACCGGCGTAGAACCTCGTGCGCTCGCCGGAAAGGCCGCTTTCGACGATCAGTGTCGCGCCGGCGAGCACGAAGGACGGTCGAGGGCGGCTGGAAAAGCCATCCGCCTTCGGCTATAGCCGTCGAAATGCACATACGTTTTCTGACGGGTGCGCTCGACGCCCCGGCAGGCGCCGGCGCCTATGACCGCCGGCTGATCGAGGCCCTCGCGGAGCGTGGCCACCGGATCACCGTCGTTGCCGCGGCCGGGGACCGGCCGGACGGCCCGGCCACGGTTTACCCGTTGCCGGCGCCGCGCCTGGAGGGCGGTCCGTTGCGCAGCCTGGCGCTGCCCCTGTCGCTGCGGCGCGGCCGCCGCGCGGTGCGCCGCCTGGCGCTCGATGCGCCCGACGTCACCGTGGCCTCCGAGCACCTGTTCCTGCGCGGGCATGCGGCCCGGTTCAGACGCCGGCCCTGGATCTACTTCCCGCACGACTTCTCGTTTCCCGACGAGGTCGCTCGCCGGGTTGCACCCGGGCTGGAGCGCCGCATTTCCCTGCGGTCGGCGCGGGCGCTGCAGCGCTGGGCGGTGAGCCGCGCCGACACGACCGTTCGGCTGTGCCGCAGCAGCATGGAGGCGATCATGGAGCAGCTTTCGCTCGAGGACATGGGCCGCTTCACCCTGATCGGACCGGCGTCGTGGAGCGAGGCCGCTCCGCACCGCCGCGAACCGGCGGCGCCGCTCCGGTTGCTGGCGGTGGCGCCGGACATGCATCCCGTCCGGCGTCTCGACCTGGCGATCCGCGCCGTGCTGGCGCTGCCTGCGGGCGCCCGGTGGCGCCTCGACATCGTCGGCGACGGCGACGACCGGACCGTCTACGAAACCCAGGCCGCCGCCGACGGCCGCATCCTGCCGATACGCTTCCACGGCAACCATGCCGACCTGTCCGCGTTCTACGCGCAGGCCGACCTGCTGCTGTTTCCGTCGCGGCTGGAGCACATGGGCATCGTGGTCATCGATGCCATGCGGCACGGCGTCCCGGTGCTGGCGCTCGACAGCCGGATCGACGGGCTGCACACCGCCAGCAACGAGATCATCGACAATGGCGAGACCGGGTGGCTGGCCAGTTCCGACGATTCATTCGTTGCCGCCGTGCAGCGCCTGGTGGGCGATCCGGCCCCGGTCGACGCGGCGGGAGCCCGCGCCCATCTGATCGCCAGCCGGCGTTTCGCCTGGCCGCCGCACGTGGACCGCTGGGAGGAAGTTTTGACCGAGGTGGCGGCGCGCGGCCGCTAGGCTTCGCCCGTCGACATGAAACGCCTTGTGTCGCCGTCGAGGACGACGCAGGTCAGCCGGCCGGAATGATAGGCGCCGGTGTCCACGCCGATACGGTGGGGCAGGTTGGTGGCGTCGGTGACCTGGGAATGCCCATGGACGACGCAGAGGCCGCCGAACTCCTCGGCGCCCAGGAATTCACGCCGGATCCACATCAGATCCTGCGCATCCTGGCGGTCGACCGGCACCCGGGGACGCAGCCCCGCATGGGCGAAGACGTAGGGCCCGGCGCGGTGGCTCAACGCCAGTCCGTCGAGAAACGCGTGGTGCGCGGGCGGCATCGCCCGGCGCAGCCGGGTCGAGATTGCGGCGAAGTCGGCGGCCCGCCCGGCGAGCCCCTCGCGGATGCCATAGCTGACCACCGTCATCACGCCCCCGGTGTCGAACCAGGCCGGACCTATTTCAGGCTCGTCCAGGAATCGCCGCCAAAGGTCCTCGTGATTGCCCTTGAGGAATACGGGGCCGAACCGCGGATCGACGTCGTTCAGCAGGAAATCGATGACGCCGGCGCTGTCCGGGCCGCGATCGACATAGTCGCCCAGGAAGACGATCGAGCATCTTCCCTCCGCCTCGGCCGCGTCGGCTTCGATGAGGCCATAGAGCTGCCGGACGAGGTCCAGCCGCCCATGGATGTCGCCCACGGCATAAACCCGTTCCGACAGGGCCGGCCGGGGCGCTGCATCCTTTCCCGTGCGGAACAGTTTTCCAAGCATGCCCTACAGGTGGGGCATGGAAGGCGCGAAGTCCAGCACGGATGACGGCTCCGTGAAACGGGTGCGTGATCAGATGCTCGCCCAACAAATGCCATCATTGCTTGGACCTTTAGGGTAGCCCAATGCCAGCGAGCGGCGGGACCGGACCGCGCTCGTAACAGGATGCGTCTTGAAGCTTTTCCATCTCCCCTTCTATCTGCTGCTGGCAGCGGTCTGCCTGGCGCCGTTGCCGTTCGGCGCCGTGCAGATCGGGGCATGGAGCGCTCTCGTCCTGGTGATCGGGATGGCCCTCGCCGGATGGTCGATCGCCGTGGCGGCGGCCGATCGGCCGGAGGTTAGGCTGCGGCGTGTCGTCGTGCCGCTCGTCGCCTTCTCGCTGGTCGCCGCCTGGATCGTCGTCCAGTTGGGCACCTTCACGCCCGAGGCCTGGCATCACCCGATCTGGAGCATCGCGCGGGAATCGCTCGGGGTGCCGCTCGCCGGGCGGGTCTCGATCGATCCCGAGGCCGGATGGTTCGGCCTGATTCGGCTTCTCGCCTACGGCGCCGTTTTCTGGCTGGCATACCAGTACGGCGCGGATGCCCAGCTGGCGCGGCGGGCGCTCCGGACGTTCGCGATCGCCGGCGCCGCGGCCGCCGGCGTGGGCGTGTTCATCTGGAGCGCGGGACTGTCGCACCTGCTTTGGTTCGACGAGAGCTTCCTGCGCGTGCAGCTGCGCTACGGTGCGCGCCTCGCACTGCCCTTCGTCAATCCCAACCATCTGGCCGGCTTTGCTTCGTTCGGCCTGATCTGCACCGTCGGCCTGATTGCGGGTGAGACAAGGGGGCTGTGGCGGCCCGAGACCGGGCGGCGCGAGAAACTGCGCAGATTCGCCGACGAGGTGATGTCGCGCCAGTGGCCGCTGCTGATCGCCGGCATGGTCTACGTGGCGGCAATCGTGCTGAGTCAGTCCCGAGGCGGCCTCGCCGCGCTGGTGGTCGGGCTGCTGGTCATGTGGGCCGCGCTTCTGAGGCGCAGCGAACCGCGGAGCAGCCGGGCCGTGGCCATCGCAGCGTTGGCCATCGTCGCCACAGGCCTGATCTTCGCGCCGACCGTCGGCCGCTTTGCCGACAGGATCGGCAAGGTCGAGGACGAGGCCGTGCAGCGCGTCGAGATCTACCGCAACGCCCTTGCCGCGATCGAGGCATCACCGATGCTCGGCTATGGCTTCGGGAGCTTCCCGGCGCTTTACCAGATGTATGACGGCAGGGACGTACATGCCGTCGTCAATGCCGCCCACAGCACGATTCTGGAAAACACGGTCGAACTGGGCATTCCGGCCGCGATGGCTCTGTTCACGGCAGTCCTGTGGCCTGCCATCGGCTGCTGGAGGGGCGCCGGAGCGAGACGCCGGGACCAGCACATCCCGGCGCTGGCGGCGGGCGTCGCCGCCGCCGCGGTGATACACTCTATGGTTGATTTTCCTTTGCAAATTCCAGCTATTGCATCTGCGTTGTCGCTGGTTCTCGGCCTGGGATTTGCGCAATCTCTCAGTTCAAGATCCACGTAACTTATTTAATTTAAAATGGAAAATAAATTTCCCGTCGCGGTCAGCAGCTTTCGGGGTTTTCGCACTGCGAAAAGCGTGATACAACCATAGGCATTATTGGGCACCTGACAAACCGTGAGGTCGTTATGGCAACATCCTTTACGAGGCTAATCTATGCTATGGGCTTTGGGGCTGTAATGACGGTTGGAGCGGCGCACGCTGACGAGAACGCGCTGCCGCCTCCGCTGGCGCAACAACTGAGTGCTCTGATTCAGAGCTCGATGGGTGGAAACGTCGATCCGGGGATCTATGCGCTTGCGGCGCAAAATCCCGGCTATTCGGACGAAATCGCCTGCATTTCGGTGCAGTTCTTCGGCCAACCGGAGACGATCGAGCAGAACATACTTCAGGGCGTTTCGGATCCCGAGCAGCAGGCCGCTGTGAGTTCCGCCGTGATGGCGTGCTCCCAGAAGGATGTTGCCGGTGGGTACGGCGTGGCGATCGCGTCGTTCAATCAGGGCATCATCGGCGGTGACGTGAACACGTTGTCCAACACGCAGGACAACACGTCGCCGGTTTCGCCGTAGGCCCATCGGAACCCACCGAAATAAACAGAAGGGAGCAGGCGATGCGATCGCCTGAAGCAAAACATGCGTCGGACACGGAAGTGTTTGGTGGCGGCCTCGGCTTGCGCCGCGGCCACCGCCGGAGCCCAGCCTGCCTGGGCCCAACTGGCAAACAATCAGCACGGCGATACGGTGCTGACACGCCCGGGACCCTATGACCCCATCGGGTTCAGGGCGGGACCGATCTATTTCTTCCCCTCGGTGTCGGTGCAGGGCATCTACAACGACAACATCTATGCCGAGGAAGCGAACAAGCGCGGCGACGAAATCCTCGTCATCCGGCCCGAGCTGCAGGTGCAGACGGACTGGTCGCGCCACGAACTCCAGCTTTATGCCGGCGGCGAGTTCGGGCTGTACGAATCCTTCACAGACGAGGATTACCAGGACTATCTGTTCCAGGGACGGTTTCGCCTCGACGTCAGCCGCGCCACCAACATCATATTCTAGGCTGGCCATGGGCGGGACCATCAGCAGCGCGGCGATCCTGAAGAGGTGGAGGGCCTGCACCCCACCGAATTCGACACCACCGACGCCAAGGTCCAGCTGAACCAGTCCCTCGGGCGGCTGATGCTGTCGGGCGGCGGCAGCTTCCGCCGGTACGACTTCAACGACGTGGAGGCTTTCGGCGGCGGCTTCATCAACAACGACGACCGCGACCGGGACATCGTCGTCGCCAACGCCAAGGCGGCGTTCGAGTTCTCGCCCGGCTACAGCGTCTACACCGAATTCTCCTACAACTGGCGCGACTTCGACGATCCGTTCGACGACGTCGGCATCAACCGGGATTCGAAGGGCTTCGAGCTCAATGCCGGTCTCACCTTCGAACTGACGAACCTGATCCAGGGCTCGATCTACGGCGGGTACATGGAGCAAGACCCGGACGATCCGTCTCTGCGCAAGATCAAGGGGCCGGCGTTCGGAGCGAGCCTGGACTGGAACGTCACGCCGCTGACCACCGTTGGGCTGAAAGGTCAACGGACCATCGAGGACAGCCAGTTCGCCAACTCTTCCGGCTTCTTCGCCGACCGGGGCCGGCTGACGGTGGACCACAAGTTCCGCGACAACGTGATCTTCAGCGTGTTCGGCGAGATCGGCCAGGACGACTACCGTGACATCGATCGCAACGACTTCCGCTACGGCGTCGGCGCGTCGGTCGAATGGCGTCTCAACCGCTTCCTGGCGGCCGATTTCGCCTACAGCTACCAGGGACGGGACTCCAACTTCGCCTTCGTCGAGGACTTCAACCAGAACCGGTTCAGCGTCGGTCTGAAGGCACGCTACTGAGGGAGTCATCTGAAGTACCGGGGGGATGAAACTTGGACCCTTTGCTTCGGAGGTCGAAATGCAGACACGGGGGCATGACTTGGTGAGACTTTGCGCAACCCTGGTGTTGCTGATCCTTGGCGCGACGGCGGCTCAGGCCGCCGACGTTGCCGGCTACCGGCTCGGCGCCGGCGACGAGGTGAGGGTGACGGTGTTCAACCACACCGACCTGTCCGGCCAGTTCACGGTAAGCGGCGAAGGCATGATTTCCCTGCCGCTGGTCGGCGACGTCAAGGCCGGCGGCCAGACCCCGCAGGAAGTCGAGGCGGCGGTGAAGGATGCCCTCGAACCCGACTTCCTCAAGAACGCGTCGGTCAATGTGGACGTGCTGAACTACCGGCCGTTCTACATCCTCGGCGAAGTGAACAAGCCGGGCAGTTATCCCTATGTCTCGGGCATGCGCGTGGTCAATGCGGTCGCCCTCTCGGGCGGCTACACCGTGCGCGCCAGCCACGGGAAGATCTACATCGAGCGGGGTGGCCAGAAGAAGGTTCCCGCCGATCCGCAGACGCAGGTGCTGCCGGGCGACATCGTCCACGTACCCGAAAGATTCTTCTGAGATTGCATCGGCCTGGCCCGCCCTTCCGGCAGGTGGTCATGGAACGAGAGTGAGCGGAGTGCAGCCACCATGGATCAACGCACGCCCTATACGGCCGTAAGGGACTGGGGATACGACGCGGCGGCCGCGTCTCCCGGCCCTTCGAAGAGCCTGGACCTTCTTGGCTTCGCCGCGTCCATATGGCGCCGCAAGTCGATCGTCCTTTCCGTCGCGGCGATCCTTTTCGTCGGATTTCTCATCTACCTGTTCCAGCTGGTGCCGCGCTACGAGGCGGTCACCACGGTCAGGATCGGCGGACCCAAGGCCAACGTGGTCGACATCGAGGCGGTGCTCCAGTCGCCAGGCCAGAGCCAGAGCCTGGTCGTGACCGAGATCGGCGTGCTGAATTCCCGCCAGCTCATGGGCGGCGTCGTCGACAAGCTCAAGCTGCTCGAGGATCCCTATTTCAATCCGACGCTCGAGCCGACAGACGAGAAAAGCGTCTGGCGGCTGATCAACCCTTTCTACTATCTGGGCCTCGTTTGGGAGGCGGTCTCGCCTTCCGACGACGCGGCGGGCGGCGGGCTTACCGAGGAGGAGCAGCGGGCGCGGTTGCGCAGCAATGCCGTCAACATGGTGCTCGGGATGACCGAAGTGCGCGCCCAGGGATTGTCGTCCATCATCGAGATACGCGTCGAGACGCCGAGGCCCGAGCTGTCGGCGCGCATCGCCAACGCCATCGCCGATCAGTATCTGGTCAGCCAGTTCGAGGCCAAGTTCAACGCGGCGGAGCGGGCGAGCAACTGGCTGAACGATCGCCTGGGAAGCCTGCGCACCGAGGTAGAGGCCGCCGAGCGCGCGCTGGAGCAGTTCCGCGCCAAGTCGGGCATCATGTCCGCCAGCGGAGAGAACTCGCTGCTGTCGCAGCAGGCCTCCGAGATGAACGCCCAGATGATCCTCGCCAAGACCGACGCGGCGACGGCGCAGGCGCGGCTGTCGCGGATCGAGCAGCTCTACAAGTCCGGCGGCATCGAAGCGGTCTCGAAGATCCTGGATTCGGACGCGATCGCGCGCCTGCGGGCGCAGGAATCCGAGCTGCAGCGCCAGATGGCCGAGCAGTCGCAGGAGTTCGGCGAGCGTCATCCCAAGATGGTGGCGCTCAAGGCGCAGATCGCCGACACGCAGGTCCAGATCAAGACCGAGGTCGACAAGATCATGGCCAATCTGCGCAATGATGCGGCGGTGGCCCAGACCCGCTACGGCACGTTGGCCGGCAGCCTGCAGTCGCTGCAGGGCCAGGCCGGCGCGAACAGCAGCGAAGCCGCCCAGCTGCGCATGCTGGAGCGCGAGGCGGAAGCGAAGCGCACGCTGTTCGACACGTTTCTGAAGCGTTTCCAGGAAACGTCGGCGTCCGAGGATCTGCAGCAGGCCGACGCCGACATCATTTCGCGCGCCGAGGTGCCGCAGAAGCCCAGTTTCCCGCCGATGAAGGAATATCTGGTGATCTTCGCGCTGCTCTCGCTCGGCGGCGGCGTCGGCACCGCGGTGTTCGTCGATCGGATCCTCGATCGGGGCTTCCGCCGCCTCGACCAGCTCGAGGAGGCGACCGGGCTTCACGCCCTGAGTTCGATTCCGATCGTCAAGGACGGCGACCTCATCCGGACGGTCCTCGAGAAACCGAATTCGAGCTTCGCCGAGGCGCTCAGGAACCTGCATACCGGCATCAAGCTGTCGAGCATCGACGAAGAGCCGAAGGTGGTCCTGATGGTTTCGGCCGTGCCGGGCGAGGGCAAGACGGCGGTCTCGACCTGCCTGGCGGCCATGCTGGCAAAATCGGGTCACCGGGTGCTGCTGGTCGACAGCGACCTGCGGCGCGGGCGCACGCACGAGCGGTTGGGGCTGCTGCCCGAACCCGGCCTCGTCAACCTGCTGCTCGATCACAAGCCGATCTCGGAGATCGCCCAGCGGCATGCACCCAGTGGCCTCGACGTCGTCGTCGGCGGCGGCTCGGTGCGAAGCCCGCAGGATCTGCTGGGCTCCAAGTCGATGGCCGAGTTCCTGGCGCAGGCCCGCAAGCTCTACGATTACGTGATCATCGACACGCCGCCGTCGAGCATCGTCAGCGAGGCGCGCCTGATGGCCGCCGCCAGCGATCGGGTGGTGATGATCACCCACTGGAACCGCACGCCGCGCACGCTGGTCGCCGCGGCGGTCAGGCAGCTGACCGAGGCAGGCGCCCAGTTCTCCGGTGCCGTCCTGTCCCAGGTGGGCTCGCGCGGCGCGATGATCTACGGCTACGACAGCTACAGCCCCTATTACGGGAAGTATGGTGAGTACTATCAGGACTAGCCAACGCGGACCGGCGGGCGCGGGACGCTTCACGGCGGCCGCCGTCGGCCTCATCGCCGGCTGCGTGCTGGTGGCGCTGTCGGCGCCCATCGTCGCCGGCGCGGCGGCGGCCTTGCCCGGCGATTTGGCCGCGCGCGGCCTGCGGCAGCGTGCCGATTTGGGCGATGAAGAACTGCTGACGCTGATCTCGAGCCGGTCGCGGGCCATCGAGCGCTATGGCGCGCTCGACTGGCGCCGGGAACTGGCGACGGCATCGGTGGTCCCGCGTGGCGGCAAGGTGGAGACGGCGGCGGTCGACCGCGCCATGGCCCAGACCCGCATCACGCTCGAGCAGGGTCCCGCCAGCCCCCAGGACTGGCTGCGGCTGTCGATCCTGGAGACCATGAAGGGCGAGCGCGCCCCGGCCGTTCGCCACCTGTCCACGGCGCTGCTGACGGGGGCGGATATGCCTCGTCTTCGCTGGGGCGTCCTCGATGTGGGCTTCGAGTTGTGGCGCGACCTGCCGCCGGAAACCCGGCTGTCGGCGCTGCGGGCGCTGCGGAACGCGTGGACTGGCGCGGACAGGCGCGAGCGCGCCGCATTGCTCGGGGACATGCGCGACCGGGGCTTCCTGCCGCTGGCGCGGATGGTGCTGGCTCAGGAGGAAGGGCTGGACGAGGCGCTGACCGGGCTTGGCATCGCCGGGCAGGGAGGTTCGGGCGCGCCCTGAGCGGGGCGTCGGGGCGCGGGCGGCGGGACAGACGCAGGCACGGGTTCTTTTGGTTTTTCTGGGCACAACCACTTTGGATCATCGGTTCATGGGCAAGAGAGCACTCATCACGGGCATTACCGGTCAGGACGGCGCGTATCTGACCGAACTGCTGCTGGACAAGGGGTACGAGGTGCACGGCGTCAAGCGGCGCTCGTCATCGTTCAACACCGGCAGGATCGACCATCTCTACGAGGATCCCCACGAGCCGGATGCGCGGCTGCGGCTGCACTATGGCGACATGACCGACGCCACCAACCTGATCCGCATCGTGCAGGAGACCCAGCCGGACGAGATCTACAACCTGGCGGCCCAGAGCCATGTCCAGGTGAGCTTCGAGACCGCCGAATACACCGCCAACGCCGACGCCATCGGCACGCTGCGGCTGCTGGAGGCGATCCGGCTGCTGGGCATGGCGGAGCGCACCCGCTTCTACCAGGCGTCGACCTCGGAGCTCTACGGCAAGGTGCGCGAGATACCGCAGTCGGAGACGACGCCGTTCTATCCGCGCTCGCCCTACGCCGCGGCGAAGATCTACGCCTACTGGATCACGGTGAATTACCGAGAGGCCTACGGCATACACGCCTCGAACGGCATCCTGTTCAACCACGAGAGCCCGGTGCGCGGCGAGACCTTCGTCACCCGCAAGATCACCCGCGCGGTGGCGGCGATCCATCACGGGCTGCAGGACCGGCTCTATCTCGGCAACCTGGACGCCAAGCGCGACTGGGGCCATGCGCGCGACTATGTCGAAGGCATGTGGCGCGTCGTCCAGCAGGACGCGCCGGGCGACTACGTGCTCGCCACCGGCGAGACCCGCAGCGTGCGAGAATTCGTCGAGCGGGCCTTCGCCGAGGTCGGCACCGATGTGGTCTGGCATGGCGAGGGCGTCGACGAGATCGGCCTCGACCGGCGTACCGGCCGCACCCTGGTGCAGGTCGACCCGGACTATTTCCGCCCCACCGAGGTGGACATCCTCATCGGTGATCCCTCGAAGGCCAAGCGCGAGCTGGGCTGGGAGGCGACCACGCCCTTCGACGCGCTGGTGCGCGAGATGGTGGCCGAGGACGTCAGGACCGTGGCCGTCGAGGCGAACAGCCGCCGCATCGACGAGGACCGCGGGCGGCACCTGCGCGTGACCAGCGGCGGCAGGGCCTGAGGAGGCAGGGAAAAGGCGGGATGTCGGCATCGTGAGCACCCTGCAGAAACGGCTGGCCGGACTGACGGCGCCCGGACTGTCGCTGAGCCGGGGGTTCGACGGACCGCTGGGCAAGGTGGTCCGCAACTTCGGCACCGTCATGTCGGGGCAGGCGGCGATCGCGGCGATCGGCTTCCTGGCGCTCACCCTCAACACCCGCGCCCTCGACGTTGCCGGCCTGGGCATCCTGTTCCTGATCCAGGCGACCTGCGAGCTGATCTCCAAGGTGCTGGCGTTCCAGAACTGGCAGACCATGATCAAGTTCGGCGCCGAGGCGGTGCAGGAACGGGACGGCGGCCGGCTGCGGGCTGCCTGGCGCCTGGGCTTCCTGCTCGACAGCGTCGCGGCCCTGGCGGCGGCGGTGATCGCCGCCGGCCTGTTCCTCGCCGCGCCGGCCCTGATCGGGCTCGATGCCGAAAACGCGCGCCTCGGCCTGGTCTATGCGGCGTCCCTCGTCCTGTCGGGCTCGGGGGTCAGCATCGGCGCGCTGCGCCTGCTCGATGCCTTCGGAGTCGTCGTCGCCATCAACGTCGCCGGCGCCTTGGCGCTGCTGGTCAACGCGGCGGTGCTCTGGACGCTGGGCGCGCCGCTCTGGGTCTATCTGCTTTCCATTCCGGCGATCACCGCGACCATGTCGCTGGCGCTGATCGTGGCGGGCTACGTGCGCACCAGGCGCGCCGCACGCGATCTCGACGCGCACCGCGCGGTCGCCTCGGCCCTCGACCGGCGCGGCTACCTGAAATTCGCCCTCGGCGTCAGCGCCACCGGCACGCTCAACGCGCTTCGCCAGCGCGCGGAGCTTCTGGTGGTGGGTGCCATCCTGGGCCCGGCGGCTGCCGCGCTCTACGGCGTCGCCTACCGGGCCGCCGCCATGCTGGCCCGGTTCGCGGATTCGGGCCGGCAGTCGGTCTATCCGGTGCTGGGCCAACAGGTGGCGGAGGGCGATTTCCGCGGCGCGGCCTCGCTGTCGTTCCGGCTGTGCCGCATCGGCGCGCTGGTCGCGGTGCCGGCGATCGCCGTGCTGGCGCTGGCCGGCGGCGACCTGCTGCGGCTGGTGTTCGGCGCGGGTTTCGCCGACGCGGCGCCCAATCTGCTGCTGCTGGGCGCCGGCATGGCGGTCTATGCGGTGGTGTTTCCGCTGGGCCCGCTGATCCAGATCGCCATGGGATCGGGCCGGTTCCTGATCCTGAGCCTCATCGCCTTCGCCGGATTCCTGGTGTTCGGCGCGCTGGGCCCGTGGCTCTACGGCCAGCCCGGCGCCGGCGCCGGCGCCCTGGCGTTCAGCCTGATCCTGGCGGGGCTGTCGTTCGGCCAGATCATGCTTCGGCTGCGGCGGGAGGGTGCGCCATGACCAGGCCAAGGCTTCACCTGCATGTCGGCTACCCGAAGACCGGCACCACCACGCTGCAGCGCTGCTTCTTCGACGTGCTGCACCGGCATGGCCGTATCCGCTACCTGGGCATGTTCGGCTTCGAGGCCGACCCGACGCCCGAGCGCCGGGATTTCTTCACGTCGCTGACGGCGGCGCTCTATGTCGAGGACGACTTGTTCGCACGGGCGCTTCCCGGCCTGCGCGGGCGGTTCGAAAGCCTCTGCGCCGATGCCGGCGACCTGGCCGTGGTGCTGTCGAACGAGCATTTCGTGCAGTCGCAGTGGTCCACCAGCGTGACCGGCCAGCGCATCCTGCCGGCACGCACGGCGGACCGCTTGTCCCAGGTGTTCGCGGGCGCGGACGTCTCGCTGATGCTGGCCGTTCGCCGCCAGGATGCGCTGCTCCGCTCCATGTTCCTCGAGCATGCCTCGCGGCCCCATCATGCCAATCCCCTGGCCTATTCTTCCCTGCCGCGATACGCCGCACTGTGCCGGGATCGGGACGACTTCCATTCGGATTTCTACGATTTCGACCGTGTCGTGTCGGCCTACCGGCAGGCGTTCCCGGACGCGCCGGTCCTGGCATGGACCTACGAAGCCTTCCGCGATCGGCAGGCGGACGTGCTGAGCCGAATCACTGTGGCGCTCGGGCTGGGCGAGGACGTTCCGGCGATCGTGCCGCTCCCGCTCGAACGGCAGAATGCGCGCTCCAACGACGGCGGCGCGGCCGTGGTGGCGCGCTGGTCGCCGCTGCACCGGGCGCTGCACAGACTGCCGGGCGGGCCAGCCCTCGCCACGGCGGCGCAGCGCGTGCCCCTGCTGGCCGCCGCCAGCAACGCGCTCAAGGCGCGCCAGGCGGTGCCGGCGCTGGACCCGGCCGAGGCCGAGACTGTCCGCCGACTCTGGGGACCGTCGAACGCACGGCTCGCCGCGCTGCTGCCGGCGCTCGCTCCCGACCTGCATGCGCATGGATATCTACCGGAAGAGGAGGCACGGCCATCGGCGCTCCGGACCGCCTGACCCGCAATCTGCGGCGCAACGGCCTGCTGCCGACGCTGACGCGCGGCGTGCGCCTGGCGCTCGACAGGCTGAACACGTGGATCTACCCCAGATTGACGGGCGTGGTCGTCGGCCGTGGCACGACCATCGAGTTCGGCGCCCGGTTCGACGCCTGGAACGGCAGCATCCGCATCGGCGAGGGCTGCCGCATCCATGCGGGCGCGCGCATCCTTGCCCATGGCGGAGACGTGACCATCGGCGACGGCTCCTCGGTGAATCCCTATTCGATCCTTTACGGCCATGGCGGGCTGCATATCGGCGCTCGGGTGCTGATCGCGGCGGGCGTGGTGATCGTCGCGGCGAACCACCGGATCGAGCCCGGCAGGCCGATCCGTGGCCAGGGCCTGACGACCGAGGGCATCGTCATCGGCAACGACGTCTGGATCGGCGCCGGCGCCCGGGTGCTCGACGGCTCGATTATCGACGACGGCGCCGTCGTCGCCGCCGGCTGCGTGGTCACCGGCCAGCCGGTGACACGCGACACCATCGTCGGCGGCATTCCGCACCGCCCGATCGGCAACCGCAGGCCCCAAACCGAAAGGGTGATGATGTGACCGAGTACCTGTCGAGGAACCGCCTGCTCGCCGCCGCGCAACTCGGCCTTCAGAATCCGGTTTCCGCCGCCAGCTATGTGGTGAACCGGGCACGCAAGTCCCGGTCGCAGCAGTTCTTCCAGATCGGCGACATCGGCCTCTGGGTGCGCGCCCACAGCCCCGACCTGAACGTGGTCCGGGCCTGCCTCCTGGGCGAGTTCGACGAGGCGATGGCGCTTACCCGGCCCGACGCCCGCTTCATCGTCGACGCTGGCGGCTATATCGGCCTGGTGTCGATCCTGTTCGCCCGCCGCTTTCCCGACGCCCGGATCATCTGCCTCGAGCCCAGCAGCGAGAACTACGCCATCGCCCACCGCAACTGCGCGCCGTTTCCCAACGTCACCGTGCTCAACTGCGCGCTCGGCCCGGCGAGTGGCAGCGCCGTGCTGCAGGATCGCGGTACCGGCCAGTGGGGCTTCACCATCACCCAGGCGCAGGGCGCAAAGGCCATGGAGGAAGTCGTCGTGGTCACGCTGCCCGAGTTGATGGACGCTCACGGCGCCGCGCGGGTCGATCTGCTCAAGCTCGACATCGAGGGCGCCGAGTTCGACCTGTTCCAGACCGCGCACGAGTGGATCGACCGCTGCGAGGTGATGATCACCGAACTGCACGAGAAGATCCGGCCCGGCGTCGAGGATCTCTACGCCCGCGTCACCGACGGCCGGCTCGAGGTCTCCCGCGACGCCGAGAAGCGGCTGTCGGTGCTGCGTTCGGGAGGGGCGTGAATGACCGTCCACTTTGTCGTTCCGAAACCCTACGCCGAGCAGCTCGCCGCCCTGCCGCGCCAGCGCGTCGGGGTGGACTATCCGTATTGGGTCGGCGGGCGGTTCAACTGGGCGGCGCAGAGCTGGATGGTGCTGCGCGAGCACCGCGAGGGCATGACCGTCGGCACCGCGCCGGAGCCGGGCAGGGTCAATTTCGCCCACGGCATGGCCTGGCGGGCGCTGGGCGAGCGGGCCGGCGAATTCCGGCTCAGCGTGCGCGCCGACTATCCGCGCCTGTTCGACGTCGACATGGAGGTGCTGCAGAACCCGGTGCAGCCGCTGGCGCCCGGCCGCGCGATCTACCTGCCCTACTGGCCGGTTCCGGGCCTCGTGCCGCGCGATCCTGAACGCCGGGAGGTGAAGACCGTCGCCTATGCCGGACGGATCGGCGGCAAGAACCTGTCCCGCGAGCTGCTGGACGGCGGCCTGAAGGCGGCGGGCAGCCTGGAATTCCGCGTGATCGGCCCCGACCGGTGGCACGACATGCGCGAGGTCGACATTCTGCTCGCGGTCCGCTCGCTCGACCGCGAGACCCATGACGACAAGCCCGCCAGCAAGCTCTGGAACGCCTGGCGCGCGGGCATACCGCTGGTCGCCGGCTGGGACAGCGCGTTCTCGGCGGTCGGACGTCCCGGCGAGGACTATCTGCGCTGCGGCTCGATCGACGAGGTGACGGCGGCGCTGGAGCGGCTGTCCGGCGATGCCGCGCACTACGAGCGCATCAGCGCCGCCGGCCTGCAGCGGGCGCCCGAAGTGTCCCACGAGGCCATCGCCCGCGAATGGCTGGACGCCCTCGACGGTCCGGTCGCCGCCGCGTTCGAGGCCTGGCGCGCCCGTGGTGGGCGTTCGCCGGGACAGAATGTGGGGCGCACGATCGACCGGCTGCGCAATCTGGGCACGCGGCTGCGGCAGGGCAGCGCGGCAGCGGCGAGGGCGGACTGATGCACGGCATGGCAGAGCCCGCCGACGGCCGCGCGATCATGATCCAGTATGGCGCGCGGAGGATGTACGCCGTTCCCGCGGCGCTTGCCCGCGAGGGCAGGCTGGAGGCGTTCTACACGGATTTCTGCGTGACGCCGGCGATCAAGCCGCTGGTCGGCATGCTGCCCCGCTCGCTGGGCCGCGCCGCGTCGGTGCTGACCCGCCGCACGCCGCCGCCCGAGGTGCTGCCCCGCACCCGCAGCTTCCCGAGCTGGACGCGGGACGTGGGCAGGGCGTTGAAGAGCCCCGGGCCCGCCCAGCGCGCCCGGGCCATGCAGGACGCCCATGAGCGCGCCGGCCGGCGCTTCCTGCGGGCCGGTTTCGGCGGCGCCACCCATGTCCTGTCCATATTCGGCGAGGGACGCGGCCTGCTGGAGGCGGCGCGGGACCGCGGCCTCGACGTGGTGATCGACGTCAACATCGCGCTGTCCACCGAACGCATCCTGCTCGACGAGGCGCGCCGCCATCCCGGCTGGGGACAGGCGATCTATTTCGGCGAGGCGCTGGAGGCCGAGCGCGGCTTCCGCCGTCCGAGCGAGTTCATCATCGATGTCGCCACGCGTCTGATGTGCCCGTCCGAGTTCGTCCGCGACGACCTGGTGCGTAACTATGGCGTGCCGGCGGAGAATACCAGGCTGGTGCCCTACAGCGTCCACGAATCCTGGTTCGCGCTGGAAAACCGCCCCGAGCCCGGCCGCGTGCTGTTCGCCGGCAGTCCCGACCTGCGCAAGGGTATTCACATCCTGGCCGAGGCGGCGCGCATCCTGCGCGGGCGGGGGCGCGACTACCGGTTCATCGTGGTCGGCTCGGCCTCGGACGCGGTGCGCGGCCGGCCCGAGACCCGCGAGCTGACCTTCCTGGGCCAGCTGCCCAGTGCACAGCTGCGCGCCGAACTGGCGAAGGCCGACCTGTTCTGTTTCCCGTCGCTGGCCGAAGGATCGGCGGCGGCCACCTACGAGGCGCTCGCCGCCGCGGTTCCGGTCGTCACCACCCGCGCCGCCGGCTCGGTCGTGGTCGACGGCGAGAGCGGGCTGCTTGTCCCCGAGGGCGATCCGGCCGCGCTCGCCGATGCGGTCGAGCGGGTCGTCGAGGACCGCGCGTTCCGGAACAGCCTGTCGGTCGCCGCGCGGCATCGCGCCCGCGACCACGACTGGGGCTCGTTCCAGCGCCGGCTGGTGTCGGCGGTGTTCGAGAAGGACCGGTCCGCCACCGGGCTGACAGCCGGTTCGGGAGTACGCGCGTGATCCTGCTGCTGCTGCTCATCGTCGCAGTGCTGGCCGTGTCGATCCGCAGGCCGGGCGGAATCGTGGCTTTCCCGACCGTGTTCTCCGCGCTCCTGCTGTTCTGGCTGATGCCGCAACTTTGGGCGGTCAGGATGAGCTCCAGCTACATGCAGGGAATATCGAATCCATTCGTGATCATGGCCGGCCTGTGCCTGTGCGCCGCCGTCGGCGGATGGCTGCTCGCGAGGCCGAGGGCCTATGAATCCCAGGCGGCACAGTTCGACCTCTCGCGCTATCCGGCGATCATACCCGTCACGATCGGCCTGACGCTGGTGTCGGTCGTGCTGGCGGTGCTGCTGGAGGGCGCACAGGCCGAGATGGACGGCGTCCAGCAATGGTCGGGCCGAGCGACCATCATCGCGTTCCTCGCCCAGCTGCGCATCGTGCCGTTCGGGCTGGCGCTGCTGCTGTTCCTGAAACGCCGCGACAGCCTGACGACCGGGCTGCTTATCGTGAACGCGGCGATCATCCTTCCGGTCGCGCTGCTCTACATGCGCCGGTCCGAGATGGTCGACCTGGCGATCGTGTCGCTCGGCGTCTACTGGTTCGCGCGCCGCAGGGCGCCGCGTTTGCTGGTGGTGGCGATGCTGGTGGTGCCGATCTTCGCCGCGAACTTCGCGATCGGCGAGCTGCGGACCAACGCCCGGGAAATCTACGAGACCACCGGCGACCGGCCCTGGATCACCAGTCCGGACCTGTGGAGCCGGTTCGACATCGGGTCCGTGGTCGAGAGCAACATGGAACGGGCCGTCGATGTCCTGAACGGCATCTACTACGTCGCCTACACGTCGATGACCAACGACATCTCCTGGGGCGCGCGGACCTGGAACGCAATGGTGTTCCAGTTCGTCCCCGCCCAGATCTTCGGTCCGGAGGTGAAGTTCGGAATGATGATCGGCGATCGCGGCACCGCGGCCAGCGGCGTCGAATCCCTGCTCGGCCACCACTACCGTACCGGCACTACGTCGACGGGCATCGGGTCGGCGTTCATGGAGCTGAGCTATTTCGGGTGCCTGATCTTTGCGTTGATCGGCTACGTGATGGGCCGGCTCTACCGTGCGGCGAGCGCAGGCGGCGTGTGGCCGCAGATCATGTATCTGGTGCTGCTGCCGGTCACGCTGCTCGCCATGACGCATGGCCATGAGGCGTTCTTCACCAACATTCCGCTGTTCGCCGTCATCACCTATGTGTGCAGCCGGCTATCGAGATACGACATCGCGTTCAGCCGGCGCGAACCGGGCGGCCGGCCGGAAAGGCTTCCCGCATGAGCGGCGCCAAGGGCAGTGCGTGGAGCATGGCGGTGCGCGCCGCGTCGCACGTGCTGCATCGCCTGGCCTGCAAGGCGCGCCTGCTTCGGTACAACCTGACCCTGTTCGGGTTCTATCGGGCCGCCCCCTGGAGCACGACCATCTACGGCCGCCTCCTGTCGCTGCACGTGCCCTGCCGGGTGAGCATGGGCAGGCGGTGCCATCTGGGCGACGGCACCTATTTCGCCACGACCCTGCAATCGGTCATCCGGATCGGCGACGACGTCACCGTCAACCTGGGCTGCGTGCTGGTGGCCGTGGAGGGCATCTCCATCGGCGACCGCGTCGCCATCGCGGAATATGTCAGCATCCGCGACCAGGAACATCGTTTCGCGCCGGGCTCGGGCGTGCGCGGCCAGGGCTTCACCACCGCGCCGGTCGAGATCGGCGACAATGTCTGGATCGGCCGGGGCGCCTATGTCGGACCGGGCAGCCGCATCGGCGCAAACTCCATCATCGGCGCCGGCAGCGTCGTGCGCGGCGAGTTCCCGCCCGGCGTGCTGATCGCCGGCGCGCCCGCCACCATCCGCAAGCGTCTTACCCCGGAAGAACTTCCCAACCTGGACCATCGTCATGACAAGCCGGTCATCGGACTCGCCGCGTCTTCCTAGCAACGCGGTCTGCGCGCTCGCCTTCCTGCTCGGCGCGGTCGTAGGCGGGCGGGCACGGCGTTGGATCTACCGGAGGCTGCTGGGCTACGACATCCACCCCACCGCCAGCCTCGGCATCTCCTTCCTGCGGGTCGCCCGCGCCGAGCTGGGGCCGGGCAGCCGCGTCGGGCACTTCTCGATCATCCGCAACCTGAGGAACCTGACGCTGGGCGAGAACGCCCGCATCGGCACCTTCAACTGGGTGTTCGGCATGATCGACGGCGAAGGCCGCCACTTCGTCGGCGAGCCCGACCGGGTCGCGTCGCTGGTGATGGAGCCGGAGAGCTCGCTCACCTCCCGCCACATCGTCGACTGCACGAACAGCGTCACCATCGGCGCGTTCTCGACCGTGGCCGGCTTCGCCTCGCAGATCCTCACCCACGGCATCGACGTCGAAACCAGCTGCCAAGGGTCGCGCCCGGTACGGATCGGCCGCTACTGCATGATCGGCACCGGCTGCATCGTCACCAAGGGCTCGGTAATCCCCGACGGCACCGTGCTCGGCGCCGGCAGCGTGTTCCGCGGCCAGCCCGACCTGACCTATCACCTCTATTCGGGCGTCCCGGCGACACCGGTCAAGGCGCTGCACCCGGAGCTCGCCTATTTTACCCGGCAGAAGGGGGCGGTCAGTTGAGCGCTCTTTCGGTCGGTGTCGTCACCGGATCGGCCTCGCGCCAGGCGGGCGGGCTGTTCCAGTCGGTGCGCCGGCTGTCGCAGACCCTGCAGGGCGGCGGCGCGCGGGTTTCGGTTTACGCGCTGCACGACGCGGATGCCGCGGCCGACGCCGCCGAATGGGGCGACCTGCCGCCGCTGCTGTTCGAGCGCCTGGGACCGGCATCGCTGGGCTACGGTCGCGGCATGACCGGCGCGCTGCTGGCGGGCGAGCACGACCTGGTGCACCAGCACGGCATCTGGCAGGCGCTGTCCTGTTCGGTGGGCGCGTGGCGCCGGCGCACCGACCGGCCGGTGGTGATCTCGCCGCGCGGCATGCTCGACCCGTGGGCGGTCAACAATGCGGCCTGGAAGAAGCGGCTCGCGGCGCTGCTCTACGAGCGCGGCAACCTGGACGGTGCTGCCTGCATCCATGCGCTGTGCGATGCCGAGCGCGACGCGATCCGCGCCTATGGCGTCCGCGTGCCGGTTGCGGTGGTGCCGAACGGCGTCGACCCGTCGATCGCCGACCGGCCCGCGCCGCCGCCATCCTGGGACGAGCGCATTCCGAACGGCGCCAGGGTGATGCTGTTCCTCGGCCGTATCCACCCCAAGAAGGGCTTGCCGGCGCTGATCGAGGCCCTCGCCGCAGCCGACGGACCCGACGCGGCGCGCTGGCATCTTGTCGCCGCCGGCTGGGATCAGAACGGCCACCAGTCCGAGCTGGAAGCGCTGACGGCCGAGAAGGGCTTGCAGGACCGCGTCCACTTTGTCGGCCCCGTGTTCGGCGAGGAGAAGCGCGCCAGCCTGGCGGCGGCCGATGCCTTCGTGCTGCCGTCGCTGAGCGAGGGCCTGCCGATGGCGGTGCTGGAGGCCTGGGCCTTCCGGCTGCCGGTGCTGATGACGCCCCAGTGCAACCTGCCCGAGGGCTCGCTCCACGCCGCCGCTGTCGAGGTCGAGGCGACCGTGGCGGGACTGACCGAAGGCGTGAAGATGATCACCTGCATGTCCAGCGACACCCTGCACGAGATGGGCGACAACGGCAGGGCGCTGGTCGAGAGCCATTTCGCCTGGAGCTCGATCGGCGAGCGCATGGCCGATGTCTATCACTGGGCCTGCGGCGGCGGTTCCGCGCCCGACTGCGTCGAGGCCGATCATGGTTGATGTCGCCGCCAACCGTAGTGCGCGCAAATGGTCGCGCCGGGAGTTGGCGGGCCGCATAGTGTGGGTACTGGCGACGCCGCTGTTCGCGCTCAGCCCGCGCCCGCTCTGGGGCTGGCGGCGCCTGCTGCTCCGGCTGTTCGGCGCGCGGATCGGCCGGGATGTGCACAACTATCCCAGCCTGCGCGTCACCATTCCGTGGAATGTCCGAGTCGGCGACGGCTCAGCCATCGGCGACCGGGCGATCCTCTACGCGCTGGGACAGATCACCATCGGCGCGCGGGTCACGGTGTCGCAGCAAGCCCATCTCTGCGCCGGCACCCATGACTGGCGCCAGCCCGATATGCCGCTGGTCAAGATGCCGATCCGGATAGGCGACGACGCCTGGATCTGCGCCGACGCCTTCATCGGGCCGGGCGTGACGGTGGGCGCCGCCGCCATCGTCGGGGCGCGGGCGGTCGCGGTAAAGGATGTGCCGCCTGGCGTAATCGTCGGCGGCAATCCGGCGCGCGTGCTGCGTCCCAGGAACCATCTGGAGCAGGCCGCGCAATGACGCATTCCTCACACGCAGGACATCCATCATGCGACAGGACGTGATCGGCCTCGACAAGCTGCCGGTGACGGCGGCGGTGCCGGTGAAGAACGAAGGCGCCAATTTGGCGAGGTGCCTGGAGCGGCTCGGCCGCTTCGCCGAGGTGGTGGTGATCGACAGCGGCTCGACCGACGATACCGCCGACATCGCCCGGTCCTGGGGCGCGCGCGTGGTCACCTTCAAATGGGACGGCCGGTATCCCAAGAAGCGCAACTGGTTCCTGATGAACGAGCCGCCGACCCAGCCCTGGGTGTTCTTCGTCGACGCCGACGAGTTCGTCGACGATGCGTTCTGCGACGCCGTGGCGGCGGCGATCCGGGACCCGGAAATCAACGGCTACTGGCTGGGCTACACCAACTATTTCCTCGGCCGGCCGCTCGGCCATGGCGTGCCGCAGCGCAAGCTGGCGCTGTTCCGCACCGGCAGCGCCCTCTACGAGCGCATCGAGGAGCAGGCCTGGAGCCCGCTCGACATGGAAATCCACGAGCATCCCATCGTCGAGGGCAAGCTGGGCGAGATCGCGGCGCCGATCGACCACCAGGACTACAAGGGCCTCGGCAAATTCATCGAGAAGCACCGCGACTACGCGCTGTGGGAGGCGCACCGCTATCGGGCGTTGCGGGACAATCCGGCGGCCTGGAGCACCTTCACCGACCGCCAGAGGTTCAAGTACCGGAACCTGGGCAAGTGGTGGTATCCCTCGTTCTACTTCGCGTACACCTACCTGGTGAAAGGCGGCTTCCGCGACGGCGGTCCGGGGTTTCATTATGCCTTCTACAAGGCATGGTATTTCCAGACCATCCGGCTGCTGATCCGCGAATCCGGTTCCAGGCCCTGACCGACCTCCTCGCCGAAAGGACTTCCCTTGGCCCGACTCTACGACAGCCGCAAGCGTATCCTGGTCACCGGCGGCGCCGGCTTCATTGGCTCCCACCTGATCGACCGGCTGCTCGAGCTGGGGCATGAGGTGCTGTGCGCCGACAACCTGTTCACCGGGACCAAGCGCAATGTCGACCACCTGCACAATCACCCGCGCTTCGAGTTCCTGCGGCACGACGTGACGTTCCCGCTCTATGTGGAGGTCGACGAGATCTACAACCTGGCGTGCCCGGCCTCGCCGGTGCACTACCAGTACGATCCGGTGCAGACCACCAAGACATCGGTGCACGGCGCCATCAACATGCTGGGCCTCGCCAAGCGGCTGAAATGCAAGATATTCCAGGCCTCGACCAGCGAGGTCTATGGCGACCCGACGGTGCATCCGCAGCCCGAGAGCTACTGGGGCAACGTCAATCCGGTCGGCTTCCGCTCGTGCTACGACGAGGGCAAGCGCTGCGCCGAGACCCTGTTCTTCGACTATCACCGCCAGCACGGCCTGCAGATCAAGGTGGCGCGCATCTTCAACACCTACGGTCCGCGCATGCACCCGGCCGACGGGCGCGTGGTGTCCAACTTCATCATGCAGGCGCTGCAGGGCGAGCCGATCACCATCTATGGCGACGGCAGCCAGACCCGCTCGTTCTGCTACGTCGACGACATGGTCGAAGGCTTCATCCGGCTGATGGCGACCGGCGACGAGGTAACCGGTCCGGTCAATCTGGGCAATCCGGGCGAGTTCACCATCCGCGAGCTGGCCGAGAAGGTGGTGGCGCAGACCGGCTCGAAAAGCGGGATCGTCTACCGCGACATCCCGCAGGACGACCCGAAGCAGCGCTGCCCCGACATCGCCCTGGCGAAGAAGACCATCGACTGGCAGCCCGGCGTCATGCTCGACCAGGGACTCGGCTGGACCATTGACTATTTCGCCAACCTGATCGCCGACCGGAAATCGGCCTAGGAGGCAACCCATGCCGGACAGTCTCACGGGCAAGCGCATCTTTCTCGCCGGCCATGGCGGCATGGTCGGCTCGGCCATCCTGCGCCGCCTGCTGGCGGACGGCCATCCGCGAGGGCAGATTGTCACCCGCGCGCATGGCGATCTCGACCTGACCGACCAGGCCGCGGTGCGGCGCTTCTTCGCCGACGAGAAGGTCGACGCGGTGATCCTGGCGGCGGCGAAGGTGGGCGGCATCCACGCCAACGACACCTATCCGGCGGATTTCATCTACGAGAACCTGATGATCGAGTGCAACGTGATCCATCAGGCCTTCGCGGCGGGCGTGCGGCGCCTGCTGCTGCTCGGCAGCTCGTGCATCTATCCCAAATACGCGGTCCAGCCCATGGCCGAGGAGGCGCTGCTCACCGGCACGCTGGAGCTGACCAACGAGCCCTACGCCGTCGCCAAGATCGCCGGCATCAAGCTGTGCGAGAGCTACAACCGGCAGCACGGCACCGACTATCGCAGCGTCATGCCGACCAACCTCTATGGTCCCGGCGACAATTTCCATCCCAGCAATTCCCACGTGGTGCCGGCGCTGATGCGGCGGTTCCACGAGGCGGCGCGCGGCGGGCTGGACGAGGTCGCGATCTGGGGCAGCGGCAGGCCGTTCCGCGAATTCCTGCATGTGGACGACATGGCCGAGGCCTCGCTGTTCGTGCTCGGCTTGCCGGAGGACATCTACCGCGAGAACACCCGTCCCATGCTGTCGCACATCAATGTGGGGACCGGCGAGGATGTCAGCATCGCCGACCTGGCCGCGCTGATGGCGCGGATCACCGGCTTCAAGGGTCGGATCGCGTTCGATCCGAGCAAGCCGGACGGCACGCCCCGCAAGCTGCTCGATGTCTCGCGGCTGACCGGGATGGGCTGGAGGGCGGGCATCGGGCTGGAAGAGGGACTGCGCGCCACCTATGCGTGGTTCCTGGACCAGCAGGGCGCGCTGCGCGGCGAGGCGGCGTAGGGATCTTTGTCATCCCCAATGTGCTTCTGCGAGCGGAGCGAAGCAGCCCAGCCGGGCCGTTGATGGTCATGTGGAGGTTGGACGGCGGCCTTTTGCTTGCGCCGGTGATCAAGGCGCGGTTTCACCGTTGGCGCATATCGCCCGGCAGCCTTCAGCGGCACGGCTGGGCTGCTTCGCTCCGCTCGCAGAAGCACAGACAAGAGTGGAATAAGGATAGCGAAGCGGTTCCCGCTCAGGCCGCGGCCAGCACGCGCTCGAACAATCCCAGGCTGATCGCACGGTTGTATTCGGTCTCGTAGGCGTGGCGGGCGCCGTCGCCCATGCGCGCGAGGGTTTCGCGGTCGCGCTTGTGGGCGATGATCCAGTCGGCCGCCGAGGCGATGTCGGCGCCCAGCGCCGGCGCGCCGGCGCCGAAACTGTCGACGATGCGCTGGATGCTGCCGTCGGCCGCGCCCAGAAACAGGGTCGGCCGCCCGGCCGCCAGGATGCCGTAGATCTTGCTGGGCATGATCAGCCCTTCCATCTCGGTGCGCAGGCTGACCAGGTGCATGTCGGGCGCCGACAGGCTTTCCGACAGGCGCTCGCGCGGCTGGTAGGCTCGGAACTGCACGTTGGGCAGCACGGCCTCGGCCGCCATCGCCTTCAGCCGGTCGAGACCGGCGCCGCCGCCGATGAACAGGAACACCACGTCGTCATGGCCGCGCAGCCTCTGCATCAGGTCGAGCAGGGCCTCATGGTCGTGGGCGCGGCCCAGATTGCCCGAATAGCCGACCACGAAACGGTCGCCCAACTCCCATTCCCGGCGCAGCGGATTGATATCCCGGCTCACCGGGCGGATGTCCACGTCGGCCCAGTTGTGGACGATGACGGTCCGGTCGGCCGGCACCTGCTGTCCCATCAGGTGACTGGCCATGTTGTCGCACAGCACCACGTTGGCGTGGGCGGCGCGGAACGAGGCGTTGCGCGCCGAAAGCAGCGCCCGGGCGACGGCGCCCCTGACCATGGGAACCTCCAGCCGCTCGGCGATCTCGGGGAACAGATCCTGGCACCAGTTCACCAGCCGTGCCCGTTTCACGGCGGCAACCACGCTCGCCACCACCGAAAGCAGCGGCGGGTCGGTCAGCGCCAGGATCGTGTCTCCCCCGCGAACCTTGAACAGAAGGGTGAGGAACGCCGAGGCGTAAAAGCTCAGATAGTCCATGGCGCGGCCGGCGAGGCTGGCGCGTCCGAACCTCGTGCTCCACAGCCTGAGGATGCGCACCCCGCCATGGGCCTCGCCGTCCGGCAGCGCCGCGTCCGGCAGGTCGTAGCGCTGGCGGCTGGTCACGGCCAGCACGTCGCGGCCGCTCGCCGCCAGATGCTCCAACAGGTCGGTGAGCAACTGGCTGGTGGCCGAATGGTCCGGCCAGTAGTAGCGGTTGACCGCGACGATCCGGCCCATGTGGCGGCTACTCGCGGTTCTGATAGGGCTTGGGCGTGTGCTTGAAGCTGCCGCCGCCATAGGTCGGCGGTTGGTCGGCGCGGGTCGGCCGCCGTGACGCCGGCGCCGGCAGGATCCGGGGCAGCGACAGCAGCGTCACATAGGCCGCCATCTGCAGCACCATCACCAGCAGCACGGGGAGGCCGAGATAGGCGTGCAGGGCGGGAACGGCGCACAGCATCAGATAGACGGCGACCGCCCGGTTCGCGCTGCCGGTCCAGTCCTTCAGGTAGTGATGCAGGTGATCTCGGCCCGGCGTGAAGGCGCCGGTGCCGCGGCGGATGCGCACCGCCATCACCCGTCCCATGTCGAGCACGGGGATCAGGAAAACGGCGCCCAGATAGAGCGCCGGCATGCCGCCCCGGTGGCTGGCATAGGCCTCGATCGCCGCCAGGCCGATCAGCGACGACATCATGTAGGCCCCGGAATCGCCGGTGAACAGACGGCCCTGCAGGTTGGCGATCAGCAGCACGGCCAGCGCGCCGGCGGTCGGGATCAGCATCACCGAGGTCTGCGGCGTCATCCACGGCGCCAGCAGCGCCAGCCAGATGACGCACATCCCCAGCAGCAGGCCGTTCAGGCCGTCCGCCAGGTTCGAGCCGTGCTTCAGGCACAGCACGCAGAACACCGTGAACGGGACGGTGGCGAAGCCCAGCACCATCTTGTAGCCCAGGTCCGGCAGCCACAGCACCGAGACGCGCAGATCCGGCACCGCGACGACGGCGATGCCCGCGCCCAGGATGCCGACCCCGAGCCGCAGCCACGGATTGATGTGCCTGCGATCGTCGAAGAACCCCAGGGCGAAGAACACGGTGGACACCAGGCAGATCGCGGTGGCGGCGGGGGTGGAGCGGCCGAAGATGGCGGCCTGCAGCGCGAAGCCCGCGATCAGGGCAAGGAAGAGTCCGATGCCGCCCACCAGCGGTGTCGGATCGGCGTGCAACTTCCGCGCGCCGTCGGGCTTGTCGATCACGCCGAGTGCGTTGCCCAGCGGCTTCGCCCAGACGGCGACGGCGAGCGCCAGGCAGCACCCGGCGGTCATGCCCAGCGTGGTAACGTCGCCCGCGCTCATATCGGCGTGCGACCCGGCCCAATTCAACAACAAGTTCCGCCTCCGCGAATATCCGGACAGGACAACCTGTTGGCCTCTCGATCATCGCAGCGCCACGTGCCGGACGGAGCGGCCCAGGGCCCCGTTCGCCACGGCCCCACCTCCTGAGAGGATGACCCTGCGTTGTGCAGGATGTAGCGATATACAACCGTAGGTCAATATCATTTTGCACCCGCGAGATAGAACAGGATCGGTGCCGGAAAGAAGCCTAGAAAGCGCCACATTTTATCTATTAGCTGATGAAAGCGGCGTTCCTTTACGGACGCCGACCGGAACAAATTCCGCTCAGGTAAAATTGCGGGAAATTCAAATCAATTTGGAGATTACGAGTCTCATTCAAGGCGCGGAAACGGGTTCGCCGCCGTTAATCGGGATCGCGGCGGGCCTGAGATCGGATGAACGGGAGTGGAGCATGAACAATTTCGTACAGCGCGTCTGGGGCGGTGGTGGCGACAGGGTCAGCCGCTTCCACGCCGAGGACAACCGGTTCATGGGCGTGGCGCAGTTCCGCCACCTGCCCACCTCGGTGGGCATCAAGGTAGCCAACCGGCTGCTGGGGACGCACCCGCGCCTGCCCGCCTGGCCCTATCCGGCCATGCGGTCGATCGAGGCCGTCCTCCAGCCCGACTGGCGCGTGCTCGAGTTCGGCTCCGGCTGGTCGACGCTGTGGCTCGCCGATCGCGCCGCCGAGGTGGTCAGCATCGAGAGCAGCCCGGTATGGGCCGCCTTCGTGCAGAAGAAGGCGGAATCCTGCGGCGCGGTGGTGAAGGTGCTGCAGCGCGAGCTGGAGGACTATCCGGACACGGCCAGTTTCGCCGACGCCAGCTTCGACCTGTGCGTCATCGACGGGTGGCGGCGGCAGGCCTGCCTCGAGAACGCCCTGCGGCTGATCCGGCCCGGCGGCTACCTCTACCTCGACACCTCCGAGGCCGCCCGTGACGAGATGGTCTATGCCGGCGGCGGCAGCAGGCAGGCGGTCCGGCAGTCGGCGCGGGTGGCGGCGCGCGACTCCGGCGGCGAACTCAAGGAATGCCGCGGCCTGATCGTGGGCGAGGTGTTCGCCGGCGACGGCATCCTGCTGCGCAAGGGCGGCAACTGAGCCTTCAGGACAGGTGTTTCAGCTTGTCCGGGTTGCGGACGACGTAGATCGCCGTGATCACGCCGCCGGCGATCTGGAAGGCGAAGGTCTGCGGTCCGCCGTCGGGCTCGATCAGCACCAGCCCCGGCATGCCGTTGACGGCCTGCTGGCGCAGCGCGCACCGCTCCCACGGCAGCTTGCGCGCGACGCCCAGGAAGAAGCGCGCCACACGGTCGCGGCCGGTGATGACGTTGAGCGCAGCCAGCCGCTTGCCGCCGCCGTCCGAATGCAGGACGGCGTCCTCCGAGAGCAGCCGGGCGAAGGCCGCCGCATCGCCGCTGGCCGCGGCCGCCAGGAACGCCCGCACCAGTCGCTCGCCGTCGGCCGGCGGCACGGCGAAGCGGGGCCGCGCCGATTTGAGATGGCCCCGCGCCCGCGACGCCAGCTGGCGGCACGCGGCCTCCTCGCGGTCGAGCGCCTGCGCCACCTCGGCGAATTCCATGTCGAACACGTCGTGCAGCAGGAACGCCGCACGCTCCAGCGGCGACAGCCGCTCGAGCGCCAGCAGGAAGGCGACCGAGATGTCCTCGGCCCGCTCGCCGGCCGCGTCCGCCGCCAGCGCGGTCTCGTCCAGCACCGGCTCGGGCAGCCACGGGCCCACATAGGTCTCGCGCCGCGCGCGGGCCGATTTCAGCTGGTCGAGGCACAGGCGGGTCACCACCCGGGACAGCCAGGCGCCGGGTTCGCGCAGATCCGTGCGGTCGGCGCCGTTCCAGCGCAGCCATGCCTCCTGCACCATATCCTCGGCTTCCGACAGCGACCCGAGCATGCGGTAGGCAATCCCCATCAGTCGCCGCCGGTGCGGCTCGAATTCGGCGGCGGTCTCGTCGAGCCGGGCGGTCATGCGGCCCGCCGGTCGGTGGCGACCGCCTCGCCGTCGACGACGACGCGGGCGCAGGCGATGCCGTGTCCCAGGCCGTATTTCAGTGTCGGATAGAGCCGGCCCGCGGCGATGGCAAAGGCGATCGACACCAGCGCCCTGGCGCCCCAGCGGACGAGGATCTCGCCGCGCAAACCGCCGGCGGCCGGGTCGTGCGCCAACACCGCCCTGGCATAGCGCCAGCCCAGCGCGGCATCGGCCGGCATGCGCTCTTCGTCGCCCGCCAGCACCGCGCGCAGCACCGGAGCGCCGATGCCGTCGCGGCCGGCCATGGTCACCACCAGCTGGGTGCACGGCCCGCAGTCCTCGTGCATGGCGGCGGCGATCTTCGCCGCGTGCCACGCGGCAGCGGGGACGTCCCTGTGGTATCCGGTCATCGACAGGGTCCGCGCCATCGCCACGAAGGCCGCCATATCCGCATCCAGCACCTCCCGCATATAGGAGGCATCATAGCCGAACTCCCGTTCGAACGCGCCGATCCGCCTGCGCAGCAGCCATTTCAGCATCACGATTCTCCCATCTTGCCCGGCCGGGGCGGCCAGGCGATCCACAGCGCGACAATCGCGCCGATCACCAAGGGCGGCAGTTCGGCCATGGCGATCCCGTGACCCACGTGCCCGCCGGCGGCCTCGATCACGTGGACCAGGGCGTGAGCACAAAGGAACGCCGCGCCCGCCATGGCCGCGGGCCAGGCGCCCGGCCGGCGCGCCACCCAGGCACTCGACACGCCGGCGATGATGAACACGATGCCGATGTCGCGGATGAAGTGGCCGTTGTAGGGGCCGCGCTCGGCGACCCCCGGCACCGCCTCGTACCAGTCCAGGGGCCAGCCCAGCATGAAGGCTCCGTTGGCCGCGAGGACGAGCCCCAGCAGCAGCGCCGTCGTCGATTTTATCGCCATGGTCATTCTCCTTCCGGATCATGACGAGGCGCCGCGCTCAGGTGTGACGCCGGTGCTCCCCCGGCGCTCCGGGCAGATAAATTTTCCGGCCCGGGCCGAGAACGACGCGTCGGCGGCGACCGGGCGCGCGCGGCAGCGGACGGGTTCACATCTTCGTGTCCGCCCGCCGCGGGTTCACGGCCAGGCGGCGCTCCTCCGTTACGTGGCAGAAATCATAATGTTGCGTGAAAGAACCAAACCGTTATGAGACCGGCATCGGCGGAGTGAATGCCGCGTCACATGTCCTATATCTACGGTGACCAGCACTTGATCGATCAAAATGTGGTATGTTGTAACCGCGTATCGCCACAAGTTTGCAAGCTATGGGCGGAGATTGGATCAACTGCCGCCTCAGTGCCCGAATTGGACCGATTATGCCGTCTTTTCACCGCAAAATCACGGAACCGCGATAATATATCACTTTTTGTTCTCCTGTATGTTACTTTGTAGAAACGAAGAAAATAGAGACACTTAGCGCCATCGGCACGGTCTGGAGCCGTTCCAGAAAGCGCCGGTATCGAAGAATTCCTAGGTTTTGGCGAGGGAAAGAGGGGCCTATGCCAGCCGCGGGTTTGAGAGCGCTGGGTACTCCATAACATCCATCCTGGGCCCGACATTCGGCGCATGCGCCGGGTCTCGAGCAGAGGGTCTTTTGTTTTGCGGGCGAATCCTTGCCCGCACTTTTCGCCGTCCGCAACCGGTTGTTCGGTACCGGCCACCTGCCGCCAGTTTGGGCAAGGAGTCGAGTCATGTTCCGTCGCATCGGTCGCATCAGCCGCAAGAACCGTCAGCTCATCCGCGAGCACTTCGCGCAACGGGACCTGGCCAGAAATCTACTGAAGGCGAAAGGCGCCGCGCCCCGCGGCCTCGCGGAACGGCCGCTGACCTATGTGGTCGGCCTGTCGCTGGCGCTGATCATGGTACCCTCGCCCGAGGTGCGCGCCGCCTGCACGACCGCCGGCAACCTCATCACCTGCGACACCGGTGCGCCGAACCCGGAAACCGCAGCGCAGGACATCGACACCAATGACGTTGTGGTCATCGATCCCGGCGCGCAACTGATCGTCGTCGGCGACGAAGCCCTGGGCGAAGGCGGAGCCGAGGCGATCAATGTCAACATCACCGTCGGCGCCGGCGGCGTCGTCCAGAGCGACCTGAACGCGATCGACGCGAGCGGCCAGCTGACATTGCTCAACAAGGGCACCATCGAGTCGACCGGAAGCACCGCGATCCGCATCGACGGCGCCAGCACCAAGCTGACGAACATCACCAACGTGGGAGTCATCCAGGGCGCCGTCAACGCCATCGAGATGACGGTCGACAGCAGCAAGCACGATATCTCCGGCACCGGGCTGAGCTCGATCACCGGCGGCGAACACGCCATCGCGCTGTTCGACAACGACATCATCGTCAATTACAGCGGCGCCGGCACGATCACCGGCACCGACGCGGCGCTCTACATGCGCAGCGACGCCGACGGCTCGACCTTCGTCCTCAACGGCGACAGCAAGGGCAGCATCCTGCTGACCGCCGAGGACGGCATCGAATTCGACATCGGCCTGGTGGGCGGCTCCGCCAAGCTCGACGGCGTCGACATCGGCGAGGATACCAAGCGCGTTTCCGAGGAAGGCATCGACGGCACCGGCAATCTCGGCATCACCGTCGAATTCGACAATGGCAGCATCTGGTCGACCGCCGACGGCATCGTCACCGGCGAGGACGGCGACGTCACGGTCGGCGCCAACGGCTACATCGATTCGTTGGAGGGCGACGGCATCGACCTCGGCACGGATTCCGTCTTCGACATCAACGGCGAAGTCAACGCGCCCGGCGGTGCGGGCCTGCGCCTGCACGCCGGCAGCGAGGGCGTGATCGGCGAGGACGGCTACATCGTCGGCGGCGAGGATGGCGGCCTGCACATCGACAACGAGGGTTCGGGCCCCGGCGACAACACAGTGTTCGTCACGAACCTTGGCACCATCACCGCCAACAGCCCCGGCGTCGTCATCGATCCCGGCATGTTCCTCGTTCTCGGCGGCGAGGATGGCGAGGTGCTCGGCACCGACGGCAGCGACGGCATCGTGCTGGGCGAGGATTCCGGCGTCGTGGTCACCTTCGGCCAGTATGTGGAAGGCACCGGCGGCGAAGACGCCGACGGCATCGGCGCGATCGGCGACGACAATTACATCGAGGTCAGCGGCTTCGCCATCGTCTATGGCGAGGACGACGGCATCGACGTCGACGACGGCGAGGACAACGAAGTCTGGGTCGGCGGCGAGTTCGGGCCGGGCTGGGTCGAGGGCGGCGACGACGGCGTCGACCTGGGTGACGGGAACACGCTCAATGTGGGGCCGGGATCCCGCGTCATCGGCGGCGACGACGCCATCGACGCCGGCAGCAAGAACACCATCAACCTGTTCTCGCCCGACATCATCTACGGCGATGACGACGGCATCGACCTGAGCGGCGACCAGAACCTGGTCAACGGCGAGGATTCCTCCATCTTCGGCGAGGACAACGGCCTCGAGATCACCGGCGACCAGAACGACGTGACCCTGGGCTTCGTGGGCGGCGGCGAGGACGGCATCCATATCGGCGAGGATGCCAGCAACAACAAGGTGCTCGTCCTCGGCGACGTCGAGGGCGAGCAGGGCGACGGCATCCAGGTCGACGGCGATTCCAACGACGTCGAGGTGAAGGGGTCGGTGCTCGGCGATCCGGGCGTGCTGATCAACGGCGACAACAACACACAGATCGTGGGTGTGGACGTGATCGCCACCGACGGCGGCGTCGTGGTAAACGGCAACAGCAACACCATCGACGTGGGCGAAGACATCGTCGGCGACGACGACGGGGACGGAGACGGCGACGGCATCGTCCTTGCCGGCAACCTCAACGACGTCACGGTCGGCGGCAATGTCAGCGGCGCCCAGGGCGCCGTCATCAGCGGCAACGGCAACGAGGTCACGCTCGACGGAGCCGCCAAGAACATCTCCGGCGATGACGGCGGCGTTATCATCAGCGGCGGCACCGACGACAAGAACGGCAACACGGTCACCGTCACCGACGGCTATATCTACGGCGACGCAGACGCCGACGGGAAGGGCCACGGCCTCGAGATCACCGGCACCGGCAACACCGTCATCGTGGGTGGCGGCAGCGGCGAGATCGTCGGCGGCGAGGACGGTGTCCATATCGGCGTCGACGCCAACGGCAACACGGTGAACACCACGGGCAGGATCACCGGCGGCGCCAACAAGGGCTCCGGCAACGGCGTCTTCATCGACGACCGCTCTTCCGACAACGAGGTCAACGCCGGCAGCTTCATCACGGGCACCAAGGGCGGCGTGGTGATCGGCAGCGGCGAAGGCAACAAGGTCTCGGCCGGCGGCGTCGACGACGCCGGCAACGCCATCATCGGCCAGGACGGCAACGGCGTTCAGATCAGCGGCGACAAGAACACCGTCATCTCGGAAGGCAACATCCTCGGCCAGGACGACGACGGCGGCAACGCGGACGGCGTCCAGCTCACCGGCGACGGCAATTATGTCGAGGCCCAGAGCTACATGGACGGCAACGACATCGTGAAGGCCAACATCACCGGCGACGACGACGGCGTCCAGATCGGCACCGCCGACAGCGAGGCCAATGAGAACACGGTCATCGCCAGCGGCGCCATCATCGGCGACGACGATGACGACGGCAACGGCGACGGCGTCTTCATCAAGGGTTCGGAGAACAAGGTCACCGCCGGCAACCAGATCGAGGGCGGCAACGACGGCGTCGACATCGACGGCGACAGCAACATCATCATCGCCGGCAATCTGTTCACCGGCACCAGCATCATCGGCGCCGACGGCCACGGTGTCGGCATCCTCGGCAACAACAACCAGGTCACCGCCGCTGGCGGCGACATCGTCGGCAACGACGACGACGGCGGCGACGGCGACGGCGTCAACATCTGGGGCAACTTCAATGTCGTGAAGGTCGCCGGCGAGGGCGACATCCTCGGGGACAACAACGGCCTCACCATTCTGGGCGTCACCAACACGGTGACCGTGGCCGGCAACGTTTCCGGCGACCAGGACGGCAACGGGACCGGCTACGGCATCCATCTCCTGTCGAGCATGGGCACCAGCGACAACCTCATCATCGTGAGCGGCGCGGTTTCGGGCTCGGAGGGCGGCATCCTGATCGAAGGCCCCGGCTTCAACAACATCAGCGCGACGGGCGGGGTGACGTCATCGAAGGGCGATGCCATCGCCATCGTGAGCGGCAAGGGCAACACCGTTGAATCCGGCGACGACGTCGAGGGCGCCGACGACGCCGTCTTCATCGACAGCGACGCCAACATCGTCTCGGTCACCGGCAACATCACCGGCGACACGGACGGCAAGGACGGCGGCGACGGCGTCGACATCACCGGCGATTCCAACCTCGTGACCGCGACCGGAGACATCTCGGGCGATCCCGGCGTCATCATCGCAGGCGACGACAACGTGGTCGGCTCGGGCGGCTCCATCACCGGCACGCTGGGCGAGGCGGTCAACATCACCGGCAACGCCAACAAGGTGACCGCTGTCAACGAGATGACCTCGACCGGCGCGGGCGGCGTGGTCATCGACGGCGACAGCAATATCATCTCCGCCGGCGACGACGGCGCCGACAATTCCATCGTCGGCGGCGCGGGCGACGGCGTGAACATCCTCGGCGACGGCAACAAGGTCGACGCCGCCACAAACATCCAGGGCAGCGAGGACGGCGTGCAGATCGCCGGCGACGACAATATCGTCAGCTCCGGCAACGATATCCTCGGCGACGGCGGCGACGCCGTGAACATCGACGGCGACGGCAACAAGGTCACCGCGGCCGACGACATCCAGGGCTCGGTGACCGGCGTGTTCATCGACGGCTCGGGCAACACGGTGAAGGCCGACGACGGCGCCGACGAAAGCGACATCATCGGCGGCGTCGGCGGCGTCGAGATCATCGGTGACGACAACACCGTCTCGGCCACCCGCGACATCATCGGCGACACCGGCACCGGCATCGACATCGACGGCGAGGGCAACAAGGTCTCGGCGGGCGACGACATCGAGGGCGATGACGACGGCGCCGCCATCTCGGGCGACAGCAACCAGGTATCCGCCGGCGACAACATCACCGGCTTCAACGGCGACGGCCTCGTCATCGACGGCGGCGACGTCAACAAGGTGTCGGCCGGCAACGACATCTCCGGCGGCGCCAACGGCGTCGCCATCATCGGCGACGGCAGCGACAATTTCGTCGAGGCCGGCGGCAGCATCGACGGCGACGACGGCGACGGCGTGCTCATCATCGGCGGTGGCAACACGGTCACCGCGGGCGACGAGATCACCGGCTCGGACGACGGCGTCAACGTGACCGGCAGCAACAATTCGGTCGCCGCGGTGAACGGCATCGAGGGCGACGACGGCGACGGTGTCCAGATCGACGGCGACGACAACGTGGTCAGCGCCGGCGACACCATCTCGGGCGGCGACGAGGGCGTCAGCATCGGCGGCGACGGCAACAAGGTCACCTCCGGCAACGACATCCTCGGCGACAACGGCCACGGCGTCCTCATCGACGGCGATTCCAACCTGGTCACGGCCGCAGAGGACATCGAGGCCGAGCTGGCGGGCGTGAACATTTCCGGCGACGACAACGTGGTGACCGCGGGCGACAACATCGTCGGCGACAACGCCGAGGGCGTGCTGATCGACGGCGACGACAACAAGGTCACCGCCAACAACATCGACGGCGGCACCTTCGGCGTGGCGATCGTCGACGGCGGCAGCGGCAACACGGTGAAGGCCGACAGCGGCATCGACGGCGACGACGAGGACGGCGTCTTCATCGACGGCGACGACAACCTGGTGACGGCCGGCGACGAGATCACCGGCGACGAGCACGGCGTCCGGATCGACGGCGAGGGCAACAAGGTCACCGCCGGCAGCTTCATCGAGGGCGGCGACGAGGACGGCGTCAACATCACCGGCGACGCCAACTTCGTCAGCGCCGAGGAAGGCATCAGCGGCGGCGACGACGGCGTCAACATCGACGGCAACGGCAACAACGTGCTCGCGGGCGGCGCCATCGACGGCGACGACGGCGACGGCGTGCGCATCGAGGGCGGCGACGGCAACTATGTCGAGGCGCCCGGCGGCATCTCCGGCGGCGACGACGGCGTCGACATCGACAGCAACGACAATACGGTCGTATCGGGCGACACCATCGAGGGTGGCGACGAGGGCGTCTCCATCGACGGCGACGGGAACATCGTCACCGCGGTCGACATGATCATCGGCAATGACGGCGACGGCGTCGACATCGAGGGCGACGGCAACAAGGTCGAGGCGCTGGGCATCTCGGGCTTCTGGGACGGCCTCGACATCGGCGACGACGAGGGCGGAGCCAGCGACAACAACATCGTCATCGTCGGCGAGAACGGCATCACCGGCAACAATGGCGACGGCGTCGACATCAACGGCGACGGCAACAAGGTGACCTCGGGCGGCAGCGTCAGCGGCGCCGACGACGGCGTGGTCATCGACGGCGAGAAGAACGCGGTCGCGGTCACCGGCTCGATCACCGGCACCAAGGGCGACGGCGTCGACATCACCGGCAACGACAACTCGGTGAGCGCGACGCTCGAGATCGTCGGCGATCCCGGCGTGATCATCGCCGGCGACAATAACCTGGTGACGTCCGGCAAGTACATCAGCGCCGTCAACAACGCGGTCGACATCACCGGCGACGACAACACCGTCACGGCGGCCGAAGAGATCATTTCGAGCGGCGGCAGCGGCGTGGTGATCGACGGCGCCGACAACACCGTGTCGGCCGGCAGCAACCTCCTGACCGGCGACGGCATCGCCGGCCTGACCGGCGACGGCGTCAACATCAGCGGCGGCGACGGCAACAAGGTCACCACCACCGGCAACATCCTGGGCGACCAGGACGGCGTCGAGATCGACAGCAGCGACAATACGGTGACCGGCGCCTCGATCACTGGCACTGCAGGCGACGGCGTGAACATCGACGGCGACGACAACGATGTCTCCACCACGGTCGGGGGCATTCTGGGCAACGTCAACGGCGTGCTCATCGACGGCGACACCAACACCGTGACGTCCGAGACCAGCATCACCGGCAGCACCGGCCACGGCGTCGGCATCGACGGGTCCGACAACGTGGTGACGGCCGGCAATGACGGCCTGATCGGCATCTTCGGCGGCGACGACGGCGTCAACATCAAGGGCGGCACCGGTAACAAGGTCAGCACCACCACAGGCTCCATCTCGGGATTCATCGACGGCGTCGAGATCGACAGCGACGACAACAACGTGTCCGCGGCCTTCGACATCACCGGCGGCAAGGGCGACGGCGTCAACATCGCCGCCGACGGCAACAAGGTGAGCGCGATCGACGGCCTGATCGAGGGCGGCCTGAACGGCGTCGTGATCGACGGCGACGGGAACGACGTGTCGGCAGGTCTCAGCATCACCGGCCAGAAGGGCGACGGCGTCAGCATCGCAGGCGAGGGCAACAAGGTCACCGCCGGCACCGACGTCCTGGGCCTCGACGACGGCATCGAGATCGACGGCGACGACAACACGGTCGACGTCGGCGGCGACGTCACCGGCACCAGCGGCGACGGCGTCGACATCGACGGCGCCGACAATACCGTCACGGTGGGCGGCAGCGTCAGCGGCGATCCGGGCGTGATCATCGACGGCATCAACAACATCGTTCATGTCGACGAGTCCATCACCGCCACCAACAACGCGGTCGACATCACCGGCGACGACAACGAGGTCGGCGCCGGCCTCGACGACAAGGCGGCGAGCGGCGACATCGAATCCAGCGACGCCAGCGGCGTCGTGATCGACGGCGACGGCAACTACGTCTACACCAACATCGGCTCGATCAAGGGCCTGGGCGGCGACGGCGCGTTCATCGACGGCATCGAGAACGAGGTCTATGCCGAGATCGACATCATCGGCGGCGACGGCGACGGCGTCGCCATCGAGGGCGACCGCAACACGGTCGGCGCCGGGGACGACATCGAAGGCACCGACGAGGGCGTCGACATCGCCGGCGACATCAACCTGGTGAGCGCGGGCGACAACATCGAGGGCGGACACAACGCCGTGCAGATCGCCGGCGACCTGAACGTGGTCACCGCCGGCAAGAATATCCTGGCCGACACCGGCGACGGCGTGCTGATCGAGGGCGGCGGCAACGACGTGAGCGCCGGCACCCTGATCTTCGGCGAACTCGACGGCGTCGACATCACCGGCGACGACAACGCGGTCTCGGCCGGCGGCGACATCACCGGCGGCCTGGGCAACGCGGTGGCGATCGACGGCGACGGCAATAATGTGAGCGCCGGCGACGACATGGACGGCGGCGCCAACGGCGTGGTCATCGACGGCGACGACAATTTGGTGACCGCCGGCGGCGACATCCTCGCCGCCGACGGCGACGGCGTCCAGATCGAGGGCGACGACAACGAGGTCGAGGCGGGCGGCGCCATCACCGCCTCCGAGAACGGCGTCAGCATCGACGGCGACGACAACAGCGTCACCGCCGAACTCGACATCACCGGCACGGACGGCCGCGGCGTCGTCATCGAGGACGGCGACGACAACGAGGTGGCGTCCGAAGAGGGCTCGATCACCGGCGGCACCGACGGCGTGGCGATCATCGACGGCGACGACAACACGGTCACGGCGGCGATCGACATCACCGGCGAGGATGGCGACGGCGTCTACATCGAGGACGGCGACGAGAACGAGGTGACGGCGGACGGCGCCATCACCGGTTCGGACGACGGCGTATCCATCGAAGGCGACGAAAACGACGTGATGGCCGGCGGCGATATCGTCGGCACGCTCGGAAACGGCGTCGTCATCGACGGCGACGAGAACGAGGTCGCGGGATTCAACATCATCGGCGGCGCGAGCGGCGTCGTGATCGATAGCGGCGACCGCAACGTGGTGACCGCGGAAAACAGCATCATCGGCAGCGGCGGCGACGGCGCCAGCATCGAAGGTGACGGCAACGCTGTCACGGCGACCAAGGGCAGCATCACCGGCACGGCGAGCGGCGTGGTCGTCGACGGCGACGACAACGACGTCGACGTGGCGCTGGACGTCTCGGGCGCCAACGGGGTCGGCATCGGCCTCACGGGTGACGACAACGACGTCGAGGTCGGCCGCGACGTCGGCGGCGGCAACGGGAACGGCATCGCCGTCGACGGCGACCACAACACGCTCGAGGTCGGCGGCACCGTCACGGGCCAGGGCAACGGCGCGGCGGACGGCGTCGGCCTCGAGGGCGACAACAACGTCGTCACCGTGGGCGGCAGCGTCAACGGCGCGGACGACGGCGTCGTCATCGACGGCAGCATGAACAAGGTCGAGGTCACCGGCGACGTCAAGGGCGACACCGACAGCAAGGGCGGCGGCGACGGCATCGACATCACCGGCGAGCTGAACCAGGTGCTGGTGGGCGGCAGCGTCTACGGCGACCCGGGCGTGCTGATCACGTTCGGCAGCAACAACCTGGTCGACATCGTCGGCCTGGTGCTCGCCACCGAGGACGGCATCCACATCGCCACCGGCAACGACAACACTGTGAAGGTGGGCGAGAGCGTCACCTCCACCGATGGCTCGGGCGTGGTGATCGCGGGCGGCGACGACAACGACATCACGGTCGGCGACTTCATCGACGGCCAGGGCGGCGACGGCGTCAACATCGACGGCGACGACAACTCGGTGATCGCCGGCGGCGACATCACCGGCGGCGACGGCGACGGCGTCGTCATCACCGGCGACGACAACGAGGTCGAGGGCGACGACATCACCGGCTCGGACGACGGCGTGGTCATCGACGGCGACGACAACACGGTCACCGCCGACGGCATCATCACCGGCACCGGCGGCATCGGCGTCTCGATCGTCGGCAACGGCGAGGGCAACAAGGTCACGGCGGACGGAATCGTCGGCGGCACCATCGGCCTCAATGTCGACGGCGACGACAACGATGTCGACGTCGACGGCGACATCACCGGCGGCACCGGCGCGGGCGTGGTGATCGACGGCGACTCCAACGACGTGACGGCGGGCGGTTCGGTCTCGGGCGCGACCGGCATCGACCTCACCGGCGACGACAACAATGTGACGGTCGGCGGCAACGTCACCGGCACGGCCGGCAACGGCATCGCGGTCGACGGCGACGACAACGCCGTCGACGTGGGCGGCTCCGTGCTCGGCAGCACCGGCGGCCTGGTGGTCGACGGCGACGACAACACCATCGACGTCACCGGCACCATCACCGGCTCGACCGGCATCGGCGCCTCCATCACCGGCGACGACAACGCGCTGACCAGCGGCGGCATCACCGGCGGCACCGTCGGCCTTGCCATCGACGGCGACCAGAACGACGTCGAGGTGGCCGGCAACGTGGACGGCAACGGCGGCGACGGCATCCAGCTCGCCGGCGACGCCAACACGGTGGACGTGACAGGCTCGGTCGAGGGCACCGACGACGGCGTCGAGATCGACGGCGACCGCAACCTGGTCGACGTGGACGGCAACGTCAGCGGCGTGGACGGCGACGGCGTCGACATCGCCGGCGACCAGAACGACGTCATCGTCGGGGGCGACATCTCGGGCGATCCGGGCGTGCTGATCGCGGGCGACGACAATCTGGTGACGGCAGGCGGCTCGATCACCGCGTTCAACAACGCGGTCGACATCACCGGCGACGACAACGAGGTGACGGCCGGCGACGAGATCTCCTCGTCGGGCGCCAATGGCGTGGTCATCGACGGCGACGACAACGAGGTCGAGGCCGGCGCCGACGGCTCGGGCGATTCCATCATCGGCCTGGGCGGCGACGGCGTGCAGGTCGCGGGCGACCACAACGACGTCAAGGCCAGCGGCAACATCGTCGGCGGCGCCGGCGACGGCGTGCTGATCGACGAGGGCGACGACAACGAGATCAGCGCCAACGACATCACCGGCTCGGACGACGGCGTCTCCATCGACGGCGACGACAATGACGTGGATGCCGATGGCGACATCTCCGGCACGGCCGGCGACGGCGTCAGCGTCACCGGCATCGGCAACACGGTCGAGGGCAACGCCATCGGCGGCGGCGACGACGGCGTCGAGATCGACGGTTCCGACAACGAGGTGCTGGCCGACGGGAACATCAGCGCGACGAACGGCGACGGCGTCAATATCGACGGCGACGACAACGACGTGACCGGCAACGACATCGGCGGCGGCGACGACGGCGTCGAGATCGACGGCTCGGGTAACGAGATCGACGCCGACGGCACGATCATCGGCGATGCCGGCGACGGCGTGAACGTCGACGGCAGCGGCAACAGCATCGAGGCCGACGGCATCGAGGGCGGAGACGACGGCATCGACATCACCGGCGACGACAACGACTTCGACGTGGACGGCCTGGTGATCGGCCTGGGCGACGACGGCGTCACCATCGACGGCAACGACAACGTCGTCGACGCCGACGGCATCCAGGGCGACGAGTCGGGCGTGGTGATCGACGGCTCGGGCAACGAGATCACGGCCGACGGGTCGATCACCGGCGCGGACGTCGACGGCGTGAACATCACCGGCGACGACAACGAGGTGGACGCCGACAGCATCGGCGGCGAGGAGAACGGCGTCGTCATCGACGGCACCGGCAACGACATCGACGTGGATGGCGGCATCACCGGCGCGGTGGCCGACGGCGTCAACATCACCGGCGACGACAACACCATCGAGGCCGACCTGATCAGCGGCGGCGACGACGGCGTGGAGATCGACGGCGACGACAACGACGTGGACGTCTCGGGCGCGATTTCGGCGGCGAACGGCGACGGCGTGAACATCGAGGGCCACGACAACGACATCACCGCCGACAGCATCGACGCGGTGAACGGCGACGGCGCGGTGATCGAGGGCGACGACAACCAGATCGACGTCGAGAACGCCATCACGGCCGGCAACCTGGCGGTCGGCATCGACGGCGACGACAACCAGGTCGACGCCGACGACATCGCCGGCGGCAATGGCGGCGTGCTGATCGACGGCGACGACAACCAGGTCGAGGCCGACGGCGACATCACCGGCGGCGAGGGCATCGGCGTCGAGATCGCCGACGACGGCGAAGGCAACCAGGTCGAGGCCGACAACATCACCGGCACCACCGGCGTGCTGATCGACGGCGACGAGAACAGCGTCGAGGCCGACAGCGCCATCACCGGCACCGACGGCGACGGCGTGGTCATCGCCGGCGACGAGAACGACGTCGAGGCCGACAGCGTCACCGGCAGCGATAAGGGCGTGGTCGTCTCGGGCGACGACAACGACGTCGACGTCGACGACCTCATCTGGGGCGAGGGCGGCGACGGCGTCTCGATCACCGGCGACCAGAACCGGATCGACGCGGGCGACATCCTCGGCGAGGACGACGGCGTCAACATCACCGGCGACGACAACGACGTGGACGTGTCGGGCGACATCACCGGCGTGACCGGTGACGGCGTCGACATCAGCGGCACCAACAACACGGTCCATGCCGACGGCACCATCTCGGGCGATCCCGGCGTGCTGATCTCGGGCGACCTCAACACGGTCACCGCGTTCGACATCACCGGCCAGCTGGACGGCGTCAGGATCACCGGCAACGGCAACGACGTGTTCGCCGTCACCACCATCACCGGCGACGACGACAAGAACGGCACCGGCAACGGCGTCTGGGTGAACGGCAACAACAACCATGTGAAGGGCACCGACATCGCCGGGTCGAATACCGCGGGTCAGGCCGGCATCGCGGTGCTGGGCGGCAGCGGCAACCTGTTCGAGGCCAGCAACGTCAGCGGCGGAACCGGCGTCAGCCTGGGCAGCGGCAACAAGCTCGTGGTCTCGGGCGCCGTCTCCGGCGTCGCCGGCGACGGTATCGACATGGGCAACGACAACGTGGTCGACGTCAACCACGTCTCCGGTTCGGTCAGCGGCATCGTCGCCGGCAACGGCAACGACATCGACGTTGACGGCGATGTCGACGCGGGTACGGGCGACGGTGTCAACATCGGCAACAACAACCAGGTGACCCTCAACGACGTCACCGTGGCCGACGGCGGCGGCGACGGCATCGAGATGGGCGCTGGCAACCAGGTCGGCGTCAGCTCGGGGAGCACGATCACCGGCGGCGACGGCCACGGCATCTTGGTCCATGGCGGCGGCAACCAGCTCAATGTCGATGGGGTCACCATCGACAGCAAGACCAACGCCGGACAGGACGGCGTGCATATCGAGGCGGCGGGCAACCAGCTCAACGCCAGCTCGGCCACAATCATCAACGCCAACGAGGACGGCATCGACCTGTCCTACGACGGCAGCCCCGGCGCGCCGTCGGTGTTCGCCAACGCGGCGACCATCAACGCCAATGACGACGGCATCGAGATCGACAACCACATCCTGCTGATCAACACCGGCAAGATCACCACCTTCGGCGCCTGGGGCGCGAGTTCGGGCATCGAGGGCCAGGACGGCAACACCATCGTCAACGAAGGCGCCGGACAGATCCTCGGCTCGGGCAACGGCATCACGGCCAGGAGCGACAACTCGATCTACAACAATGGCGGCATCGACGTGGCCGGCCGCGGCGTCGACATCTGGGATGGCAATTACGTCGAGAACAACGGCGTGATCGAGGCCGGCGACCACGGCGTGATCGCGGGCGGCGACAACGAGATCTGGAACGGCGGCGAGATCGTCGCCGGCAAATCCGGCATCTTCGTCACCGACGGCGGCAACGAGATCGAGAACGAAGGGGAGATCGAGGCCGGCGACGACGGCATCCTCGCCGAGGGCGACGGCAACGAAATCCTCAATACCGGCAGCATCGTGGCCGACGACGACGGCATCGAGCTCCTGGACGACGGTGACAACGAGGTGGTCAACCAGGGCACGATCGAAGCCGGCGGGAACGGCATCCAGATCGCCAGCGACAATGACGCGTATGTCGTCAACGACGTGGATGGCGTGATCGAGGCCGAAGGCACCGGCATCGCCATGGGCAGCGGCAACACCAAGGTGTTCAACGCCGGCCTCGTCAAGGCCGATACCGGCATCGGAGGCGCCGACGAGAACGTCATCGTCAACACCGAGACCGGCGAGATCGAGGCGGACAGCACCGGCATCGAGGTCAACGACGGCAACGAGGTCGTCAACCTGGGCAGCATCGTCTCGGGCGGCGAAGGCATCTCCGCCGACGACGAGAACTTCATCTACAACGAGGGCGAGATCGAGGCCGACGAGGTGGGCATCGAAGCCGACAGCGGCAACGAGATCATCAACGAAGGCGGCATCGTCGGCGACGGCGACGGCATCTGGGTCTTCTCCGACAACTTCATCTTCAACGGCGCCGTCATCGACGTGGACGGCAACGGCGTCATCCTCGAGGGCGATGACAACGACCTCGACAATCTCGGCTTCCTGTTCGGCAGCGATACGGGCGTGGTGGTCGTCGGCGACGAGAACACGATCTACAACGATGGCGGCCTGATCGGCAGCGACGACGACGCCGTGTTCGTTGCCGCCACCGCCGACGGCACCGAGGTGTTCAACAGCGAGGAATCCGCCATCGTCGGTGACGATGTCGGCATCCTGGTCGAAGGCACCAACACCCATATCGTCAACGAGGGCGAGATCGACTCGCCGGCGGGCGACGGCATCCACGTGGCGTCCGCGGGCGCCACGACCATCGACAATGCCGGCTTCATCGGCGGCAGCGACACCGGCATCGCGGCCAGCGGCAGCGGCACCACGACCGTCAACAACTGGGGCGAGATCGCCGGCGGCATGTCGGTCACCGGCGGCGGCGGCGTCGAGATCGTCCACAACAACGCGGGCGGCTCGATCACCGGCTCCATGTCGCTGGGCGGCGGCGACGACCTCGTCGACCTGAACGACGGCTCGAGCCTGCTCGGCAGCATCGCCACCGGACTGGGCAGCGACCAGATATTCCTCGGCACCGGCGCCCTGCTCGACGGCGACATCGACATGGGCGACGACGGCGGCAACGTCGAGAACGACGTGCTGACCCTCGACGGCGCGGGCCATGGAATCTTCGACGGCAACGCCGTGGAGATCGAGACCCTGGAAAAGGTGGACGAGGGAACCTTCGACCTTAATGGCGCGGTCACCGTCGACGTGGTCACCAACGTCAATGGCGGCCGCCTCAATATCGGCGGCACCGGCCTTACCGACCACGACGCCGACCCCGACACCCCGGACGTGCTCGCGCCGATCGACAGCGCGCTGCTGACCTCGCCGACGGTCGAGGTCAATGCGGGCGGCACGCTGGGCGGCCATGGCACGGTTGCCGGCGTGGTGAACGTCAATGACGGCGGCACCCTCGCGCCCGGCAACTCCATCGGCAGCCTTTCGGTCGTGGGCAACGTAAACTTCGCCGACGGCGATGGCCTGGGTTCACCCGGCGGCATCTTCGAGGCCGAGGTGGATCCGTTCGCGTCCGACCTGCTGGAGGTGTTCAAGACCACCAAGACATCGACCGACGGCAAGGCGAACCTGAACGGCACCGCCCACATCATCTTCGATGCCGGGTTCCACGACGTCGACGGCAACGGCACCATCGACCACGTCGATTTCGAGGGCAATCCGGCCTCGGTCGGCAGCTACCTGAAGGGCGGCAAGATCTACACCCTGATCACCGCACAGGGCGGCGTCGTCGGCACCTTCGACGACGTGGTCGACAACGGCCTGCACGTGATCGTGCAGGACGATCCGTCGACCACCGAGGACGAGACCCAGACGGTCGGGCTGTTCAAGGGCGTGCTGCAGTACCTGCCCAACTCGGTGATCCTCACCACGATCCCGATCTTCGGCAACGGCCAACACGGTCCGCTGACCATCAACCAGCAGGCCACCGCCGACTATCTCGACCTGCTGATTCCGTTCGGGGTCAGCGTCGCCCCGAACGACGACCTGGCCTATGTGGCGGCCCAGCTCGGGCTCGACCCGAACATCCCGGCCGGCCTCGATGACCTGCATCCGGAATGGTACAACGGCTACACCGAAGCCGGCCTGTACTATGCCAAGGCCGGCATCCAGACCGCGTCGGACCGCCTCCGCGGCGCCCGCAACGGCGTCCGGGTCAACGCCCAGGTGGTCAAGTTCGGCAGCGGCTCGGCCGTGGGCAACAGCAACGAGGACAGGTTCTCGTTCTGGGTCCAGGGCGGCTTCGGCAAAACCGACATCAACCCGGACAGCCGCGGCTTCCTGGGCTACGACATGGATCACGTGGCCGGCTTCATGGGCCTGGACTACCAGGTCAACTCGAACCTGATCGTCGGCATCATGGGCGGTTTCGGCAACACCGAGATGGACGTCAAGGGCCGGCTCGGCGAAGGCGACGTGGACCACTGGCAGGTGGCCGGCTACGCCTCGTTCTACGGCAAGCGCTGGTTCATCGACGTGGTGGCCGGCTATGGCGACCTGAGCATCGACACGGCGCGCGACATCACCTTCGGCGCCATCGACCGCACCGCCCATGCCAAGCACGACGGCGACGTGGCCTATGCCCACATCAAGGCGGGCTACTCGTTCCACCTGGACAATGGCTGGTTCGCCATCCCGAACCTCGGTTTCACCTGGGCCAACGTGAAGCAGGGCCATGTGACCGAGACGGGCGCGGGATCGGTGAGCCTGGACATCGACCGGCAGAGCGTCGACTCCCTGCGTGTCGAGACCAACCTGATCGTCACCAAGGCGTTCATGGTCGGCAACTCGCGCAGCGCGGCGCTGGTGCCCTATTTCAGGGTCGGCGTGTCGCACGAGCTGGAGAACAATTTGCGGCCGATCACCTCCCGCTTCGTGGGCCAGACCGCCAGCTTCACCGTCTGGGGCGAGCCGGGCGCGAACACGGTGTTCACCTACGGCCTCGGCCTGAACTGGATCATCAGCAGCAGCTGGTCGGTGTTCCTCGACTACAGCGGCGAACTCGGTGGCGACTACACGAACCATATCATCAATGGTGGCGTGCGGTTCCGCTTCTGACCGAAGCGGGAAGCCGGGTTCGGTCATTGGGGCGGCCCTCGGGCCGCCCCTTTTTTCTCCCGCGCCCTGCGCCGAACACGCTTGATCGAACGCGCCCGGCGTGCTGAAAAGGAACGGAAAAGTCATTCGCGCTTGAGGCCGCCGGCCCTGCGCCAGAATATCGGGACGCCATGCGGATCTATTCGGAAAGCCGGGTCGAACCGGCGGAGATCGACAATCTCGGCCACATGAACGTGCGGGTCTATGCCCGCAAGGCGGCGCGCGGCACGCTCAACATGGCGGCGCATCTCGGCCTGGGCTTCGACCGCCTGCGCGACATGAAGGCGGTGGTCGAGATCAGGGACGTCCACACCCGCTTCTACCGCGAGCAGCTCGAGGGTGCTCCGCTCGCCGTGCGCGGCGGCGTGCGCCAGGCCGGTCCGGACCGGATCGATGCCTATATGGAGATGTTCAACCGCGACACCGGCGACGTCGCTGCCACCTTCAACCACGGCTTCGGCCTGTTCGACGGCGCGGCGCGGACGCCGATCGACATGCCCCAGGACGTGCTGGACGCCGCCGAAGCCGCCGCCATCGACTGGCCCGAGCGCGGCCGGCCGCGCAGCCTGCCGATCGAGCCGGTGACCCCGATCGCGCGCGCGGCGGCGCAGGAGCAGGGCAGTTTCGTGCGCTTTCCCTCCTACACCATCGAGGCGGCCGAATGCGACGGCTACGGCTTGATGGACATCTCCGACGCCAAGACCGTCGCGCTGGCGCGCATGCCCATCAAGATCAAGCTGCAGCACCGGGTGTTCGATCCCGAGGTGGCGCAGCGCGTCGCCATCGCCACAATGGAAAGCCGCCACGTCATGTTCCGGGTGCCGAGGCTGGGCGAGCCCGTGGTCAGCGAGACCCGCCACGCCGACGTCACCGCCAAGACCGTGGTTTTCCAGCACTGGAGCTACAACGAGCAGACCGGCGAGCCCATCAGTCTCGGCCTGCAGTTCGGCTTGGCGTTCGACCTGGACAAGCGGCGCTCGGCCGAATTCCCGCCGAAGATGCGCGAGGCGCTGGCCGCCAACCGGCGCCCGGACATCAGGGACCAGGCGGCGGAATAGACTCAGGTTGCCTCGGTTCCCCACGCTGTTATCATGCACGCATGAATGTCCCCGGGGAGAACCGACATGAATGACCTCAGCTTCCAGATTCCGACCAACCGCCTCAATGCCCGCGGCCTGATCCGTCATCCGATCCGCCAGTATGCCTGGTTCGTCGACGACATCGACGAGGCCTGCCACAAGTGGAACAAGATGCTGGGCGCCGGCCCGTTCTTCGTGGTGCGCCACCACATCGGCGAAGGGTTCCTCTACCGCGGCAAGCACATCGAGGCCGACGTTTCCTACGCCTTCGGCCAGGCCGGCCCGGCGCACATCCAGTTCATCGCGCAGCATGACGACACGCCGTCGATCTACCGCGACATGTACAAGAAGGGCGAGAACGGCTTCCACCATGTCGGCGTGCTGGTTCCGAACGTGCAGGAGGAAGTCCGCCGCTTCCAGGCCGCCGGCTATGAAGTGGCCTGCGAGCTGTGGGGCGGCGACTACGTCGCCTACATGGACTGCCGCAAGGACATGGGCTGCTTCGTCGAACTGCACGGCGACGCGCCAGTCATCTGCCAGCTGTTCGACGGCTGGCAGAAGCAGCACGAGGAATGGGACGGCGTCACCGACCTGATCCGCGAGAACCGCAACAACCGCGAAGGCCGCTAGTAAAGGTTACGTCTGACGAGGACGGGGGAGCCGGCGCGAGCCGGCTCCTTTTCTTTAATTGGCAATCGTGAGGTTTGCAAACTGCTAAAGCCCATTAACCGGGGTCACGCGTTCTATGGACAAGAGTAGCGTCTGCGTTCGGCAACCCATTGCGGACGCGAGCGCTTGGAGTGCATCCTGCGTGATCACTTCGGGGTGCCAATGGGACTACTACGTAGTTGGGTGTTCGTCTACGCCAGCGCATTACTCGTCAGGACAGTTTTCTTTGTCCTACGAGATGTCCCTGCGAAGCTTACTTCGGAGCCAAGCATACTTGGCCTGCTGGCGGGCCCAACATTAGGTGCAGCGATAGTTTGGCTGGTGCTGGCCCTCGTGCGCTACTGGGCTCTCAGCAGAGTCGAGCCGCCAGACTGGTCGCCACGCTAGTCAAAACCGATAGAGGCCAGCAATGGTCTATTCTCCGGCCGCCGCCTTGCGCGGCCGTCCGCCCTTCGCGCCATTGGCGCGGGCCGCCGCGGCCTTGGCCGCGGACGTGGCTTGCCCAGCGCGGCGGGCCATCCACGCCCTGGTGCCGAAGATGCCGGCCATCAGGCCGGGCAGGGAAAGGTCGACATCCAGTTCCTCCCAGTGCAGGCCGTAGCCCTGACCGAGGATTTCGACGGCGGAAAGCTGGTCCTCGGATGCTTTTTCAAGCCCCTGCGCCAGACGCGGCGGGAAGGCGAAGGTGCAGCCGTTTTCGAGATCGACGACCACACGGCCCGACGAACGGTCGTAGCGCGCGGCGGCGGCGCGCGGTTCGCTGGCGCGCGCGGCGCGGCCCCGCTCGAGCGCGGCGTCGATCGCGGCATCGGTAAGGTCAGCCATGTATCTCTCTCCATCGTTCGAGGAACGCAGCCTGGTGTTCGATCACCAAATCCATTGCGCGTCGCACGTCGTTGCGCTTCATGCTCTCGGCCCAGACCAGTTCCGGCCCGCCATTCGGCCCGGTCAGATTGATCCTGGCGTGGCCATCGCCGAACACATGCACATGGGCAGGTTCATGATCATCGGTGAAAATGACGATGCGCAGCCCGTGGGCGCGGTAGATCGTAACCATAATACTCCATAACCTATCATGTTGGGTTATTCAATATCCTTCGAAATCGCTCTACCGTGCCGCGAGGGCTGGAAAGAGATTTATCCCTGCGCAGCTGCCGGCGGCACCACGCCCATGGTCTGGTAGACGCTCACCAGCCGCATGGCCACGTCCGCCGTCGCCTGGGTCCAATCGGTCTCGGCCTCGTAGAGGGTGCGCTCGGCGTCGAGCACCTCGAGCAGCGACAGGGTGCCCTCCTGGTATTGTCGGTGGGCGAGGTCGGAGGCCTTCTGCGCCGCCTCGACCGCGGCGGCCAGCTCTTTCTGGCGGACCACGCCCTGGGTGTAGAGGATGATGGCGGTCTGCGCCTCCTGCAGCGCGGTGCGCACGGTCAGCTCGTAGCTGAGATAGGCCTGTTCCTGGCGGGCGTCGGCGGCGTCGATGTTGGCGCGGATGCGGCCGAAGTCGAACAGCGGCTGCAGCAGCGAGCCGCCCGCCGCCCAGATCTTGGTGCCGGGATTGAACAGCTCGCCGATCCGGTCGCTCTCGACGCCCAGCAGGCCGGACAGGGTGATTTGCGGATAGCGGAGCGCCTCGGCGGCCTTGACCCGCTCGGCCGCGGCGAGCAGCCGGCGCTCGGCGGCGCGGATGTCGGGGCGCAGCGCGATCACCTGGGTGGGCGCGGCCAGCACCGACAGCGCGTCGGCGTCGGGCATGGGGCTTTGCTCGGGCACGATCGCCGCCAGCTCCTCGGGCCGCGTCGCCAGCAGCAGCACCAGCCGGTGGCGCGCCGATTCCGCCTGCTCGCGGGCCTGCGGCACGGTCGCGCGGGTCTGGGACAGCTGGGCGACGGTGCGCTCCAGGTCGAGCCGGCTGCCCATGCCCTGCTCGAACCGGGCGCGGGTGATCCGCACGGTGCCGGCCTGCGCCTCGGCGTTCTTCTCCGCCAGCACCGCCTGCGCCTGCCAGAGGCGGAACTCCATGTAGGTGCGGGCCACCTCGGCCAGCAGGGTCAGGCGCACCGCGTCCCGGTCGGCCTCGGACGCTTCCAGGTCGGCGCCGGCGGCGCGGGCTTCGCTGCGCAGCCGACCGAACAGGTCCGCCTCCCAGGTTGCCCCGAGCGACAGGCCGAAGGTGTTGCGCGCGCGGGTCGGCTGGGGATTTGTCTGATTGGGCCGGGCGCGGGTCCGGTCGGCCGCGGCGGCGCCGGTCAGTTCGGGGAACAGCTCGGCGCGGGCGCCGGTGCGCAGGGCGCGCGCCTCCATCACCCGGGCCTCGGCCAGCCGCAGATCGAGATTGCGGGTCTGGGCCATGCCGATCAGCCGGTCGAGCACCGGGTCGCCGAAATCCAGCCACCACGCCCTGGGCGCGACGTCGGCAACCCGCGTTCCTTCGGGCGCGCCCTGCCAGGATTGCTGCAGCTCGGCGGTGGGCACCGGCTTCGGGTCGGCGGCGCAGCCCGCCAGGCCGGCCATTGCGATGCCGATGCTCAGCACATGGCGCAGGGTCATGGGGCGAGGCTTTGAGGCGCGGTGATGGTGGGATCGGTCCTGCGCGCCGCGCCGTGGAACGCCCGGTCGAGCGCCAGGTAGATCACCGGCGTCGAGAACAGGGTCAGCGCCTGGCTGACCACGAGGCCGCCGATCACGGCGATGCCCAGCGGCTGGCGCAGCTCAGCGCCGGTGCCCAGGCCCAGCGCCAGCGGCACCGCGCCCAGCGCGGCGGCGATCGAGGTCATCATGATCGGCCGGAAGCGCACCAGGCAGGCCTGGCGGATCGCCTCCTCTGGCGGCAGTCCGTGCTCGCGCTGGGCCTCCAGCGCGAAATCCACCATCAGGATGCCGTTCTTCTTGACGATGCCGATCAGCAGCACCAGGCCGATCATCGCCATGATCGAGAAGTCGAAGCCCATCACCCACAGGAACAGGATCGCGCCGATGCCGGCCGACGGCAGCGTCGACAGGATGGTGAGCGGATGCACGAAGCTCTCGTAGAGCACGCCCAGGATGATGTAGACCGCGAGCAGCGCCGCCAGGATCAGGAAGGGCTGGCTGGCCAGCGAACTCTGGAACGCCTCGGCGCTGCCGCGGAACGAGCCGGTGATCGAGCCCGGCATGCCCAGGTCGAGCTTGGCCTGCTCGACCAGCTTCACCGCGTCGCCCAGCGCCGTGCCCTTGGCCAGGTTGAACGAGACGTTGACCGACGGGAACATGCCGTCATGGGTGATCAGCACCGGTCCGGCCTTGGGCGGCTCGACCCTGGCGATGGACGACAGCGGCACCATCTGGCCGGTCAGCGGCGAGCGCAGGTAGAAATAGTGCAGGCTCTCGGCGGTGGCGCGCTGGTCCTGGGCGATCTCCAGGATCACCTTGTACTGGTTGGTCTCGGTCTGGAACTCGCTGATCTGGCGCTGGCCGAAGGCGTTGTAGAGCAGCTGGTCCACGTCCTCGGCGGCGATGCCGAAGCGGGCGGCCGCCGTGCGGTCGATGGTGACGCGGGTGACCGCGGCGCCCATCTGCAGGTCGTTGGACACGTCGGCGAAGCCGGGGATGGCGGCCAGCCTCTCGGTGAGGCGGTTCGCCCACAGCCCCAGCTCGCCGCTGTCGTTGCCGCGCAGCACGTAGAGATACTGGGCCTTGCTGAAGCCGACGCCGATATTGATGTCCTGGGCCGAGCGCAGGATCAGCATGATGCCCGGCACCTGGGCCAGCTGCGGCCGCAGCCGCGCGATGAAGCCCTCGGAATCCACGTCGCGGTCGCCGCGGTCCTTCAGCACGATGAAGAAGCGGCCGTTGGACAGGTTGGTGCTGCCGGCGGTGACGCCGACGGCCATGCCGAACTGCATGATCGCCGGATCCTTGTCGATGATCGCGGCCAGTTGCTTGTGCTTCTTCACCATGTCGTCATAGGACACGTCGTCGGCGGCCTGGGTGGTGCCGTAGACGAAGGCGGTGTCCTGCAGCGGGAAGAAGCCCTTGGGCACGAAGGCATAGCTGGCGACGGCGATCAGCACCGTCATGCCGAACACGCCGAGCATGATCTTCTGGTGCGCCAGCACCCAGTCGATGCCGCGCGAATAGCTGGCCAGCAGCCGCTCGGAGAAGCCCGGCCCGTCCCGGTCGTGGCGCTGCGGCCGCATGAAGCGCGAGGCGAGCATGGGCGCCAGGGTCAGCGACATCAGCACCGAGATCAGGATCGCGGCGGTCACGGTCAGCGCGAACTCGCGGAACAGGCGGCCGACGATGCCGCCCATGAACAGCAGCGGGATGAACGCGGCGATCAGCGAGAAGCTGATCGACACCACGGTGAAGCCGACCTGGGACGCGCCGCGCAGCGCCGCCTCGACCATGCTCTCGCCGGATTCCTGGTGCCGGTGGATGTTCTCGATCACCACGATGGCGTCGTCGACGATGAAGCCGACGGCGATGACCAGCGCCACCAGGGTCAGGTTGTTGAGGCTGAACCCCAGCATGTACATGGCCGCGCAGGTGGATATCAGCGCCACCACCAGCACCGCGCCGACGATCAGCGTCGCCGACAGCTGGCGCAGGAACAGGCCCATGACCAGGATCACCATGAACGCGGTGACCATCAGCGTGATCTCGACCTCGTGCAGGGTCGAGCGGATGGTGCGCGTCCGGTCGTTCAGCACCTTCACTTCCACGCTGGCGGGCAGGGTGGCCTGGATGCGGGGAAGTTCGGCCAGGATGCGGTCGACGGTCTCGACGATGTTGGCGTCGGGCTGGCGGCGGATGATGAAGTTGAGGCCCGGCTCGCCGTACTGCCAGGCCTGCAGATAGTCGTTCTCGGCGCCGAGGGTGACCTTGGCCACGTCCTTGAGCAGCACCGGCCGGCCGTCGCGGTAGGCGACGGGCAGGTTGTCGTACTCGCCGGGGGTGAAGATCTGGTCGTTGGTCTCGAGCGTGGTGACCCGGTCGCTGCCGTAGATGGCGCCCTTGGCCTGGTTGACGCTGGCCGTCCGGATCACGGCGCGCAGGTCCGCGAGGGTGATGCCGTAGGCCGCCAGCTTCTCGGGCGAGGCCTGGATGCGCATGGCGGGCTTCTTCTGCCCGCTGAAGAACATGTCGCCGACGCCCTCGATCTGGCTGATCTGCCGGCCGATCAGGGTGTCGGCCAGGTCGCTCAGCTCGTTGAGCGGCATCAGCTTGGACTGCACCGACAGGATGATGATCGGCGCGTCGGCCGGGTTCACCTTGCGCCATGTGGGCAGGCTGGGCATGTCGGCGGGCAGCCGGCCGGACACCGAATTGATCGCCGCCTGCACCTCCTGGGCGGCGACGTCGATGTCCTTGTCGAGGCTGAACTGCAGGGTGATGTTGGTGAGGCCCAGCGCGCTCGACGAGGTCATCTCGGTGATGCCGGGCACCGTGGTCAGCTCGGCCTCGAGCGGCGTCGCCACGGCCGAGGCCATGGTCTCGGGGCTGGCGCCGGGCAGGCGCGCGCTGATGTTGAGCGTCGGGAACTCGGCCTGCGGCAGGGGCGCGATCGGCAGCTGCGGGAACGCCACCAGGCCCAGCGCCAGCACCGCCAGCGACAGCAGGAAGGTGGCGATGGGATGGCGGATGAACCAGACCGAGATGCCCGGCTTGACGCTCAATGGCTTTCCTCCGCGACCGCGCCGCCGGCAGTGCCCTCGACGACCTTGACCGGCGCGCCGTCCTTCAGGCGGGACTGGCCGTCGGAGACGATCGTCTCGCCGGGGACGATGCCCTTGGTGATCACGGCCTCCTGGTCGGTGGCGTAGCCCACCGATACCGGCACCACCTCGGCCTTGCCATTGTTCACCCGGAAGACGAAGGGACCTTCGAGGCCCTGCTTCACCGCGCGCGGCGGTACCACGGTCGCCCTGGGGCTCAGGCCGATCCGCAGGCGCACGGTGACGAACTGGCCCGGCCACAGAAAGCCGTCGGCATTGTCGAACTCGGCGCGCAGCTTGATGGTGCCGGTGGCGGCGTCGATCTGGTTGTCGATCATGCTCAGCCGGCCCTCGGCGAGGCGGGTGCCGTTGTCGCGGTCAAAGGCGACGACCGAGGCGCTCTCCGGCTGCTTCAGCAGCGGCTGGACGCTGGGGACAAGCGTCTGGGGCAGCGAGAACACCACCGAGATCGGCGCGATCTGGGTCACGGTGACCAGACCCTCGGTATCGCTGGCGCGCACCAGATTGCCCGGGTCGATGCGGCGCAGACCGATGCGTCCGCTGACCGGCGCGACGATCCTGGTGTAGGACAGCTGCACCTGGGCCGCGGCGATGGCGGCGTCGCTGGCGTTGACGGCGGCGCGCAGCTCGCCCACCGAGCCCTGCTGCTGCTCCAGGGTCTGGCGGGAGATGGCCTCCTCCTTTACCAGGTTCTGATAGCGCACAAGGTCCTGTTCGGCGGCGCGCAGCTGGGCCTCGTTGCGGGCCTTCTCGGCCTGCGCCTGGGCCAGCGCGGCGGCGAAGGCGCGGTCGTCGATGCGGGCCAGCAGGTCGCCCTTGCGCACCATCTGGCCTTCCTGGAACAGCACGTCGGCCAGCACGCCTTCCACCTGCGGCCGCAGGGTGACGTTGTGCAGGGATTCGACCGTGCCGATGCCGCTGGCCATGTGCGGCACGTCGCGCTGCTCGGCGCGTACGACGCCCACCGGCACCGACGGCGGCGGCGGCGCTTCCGGCTCGCCGCCGGCAACCAGCCACCACACCAGGGCAGCGATGGCCACCAGCCCGGCTGCGGCGATGGCCTGGTTGCGGCGCGGCTGTCTGAATTCCGTGACGTTCATGGACGATGATTTACCGATTTGAGCAATGCGGCACGCGGCTGCCGGAATTTAGCGCAGTTTTCCATGGATTGCGCCACAGACAAGCATCCCTACCCTCATTCCGGCGAACGCTGCGTCCCGCCCCCGACTTGCCGGCAATCCTAGCCGGAAACGCTACGGGCAGGTTGTTGAATAAACCGGCCATATAACTGGTTTGTAGATAAGCAGCCGGAACGATTCCGGCCAATGCCGGACGGCGGCGTTTTCCTCACGGCTCGTGTGCGCGCGAGAAGGAAACCATGACATGCGCCTATGACTGTAGGATGACGAAGGGGCTTTTCCGCGGCCGTTTTTGGTGCAACAGTCGGGCCCGGAAGACCGGTCATCAGGGGAGAGAGTCAGATGGCAGCGCTATTGTCACAATATCCGATGTTCCAGTACGCGTACTACGTCAACGACCTGGAAGCGTCGATCAACAAGTGGGCCAAGCTGTATTACGCGGGTCCGTTCGTGCTGGTGCCGCACCACGTCACCGACAAGTTCCACTATCGCGGCCAGGACATCGAGGCGGACGTGTCCTATGCCTTCGGCTATCTCGGCGACATGATGATCCAGTTCATCCAGCAGCATGACGACAAGCCGTCGATCTACCGCGACATGTACAAGGCGGGCGAGGAAGGCTACCACCATGTGGGCCTGCTGGTTCACGACTTCGAGGCCGAGTACAAGCGCCTGCAGGACGCCGGCTTCGTCGATGCCTGCCGGCTCTATGCGGACGAGGTCGACGCCTGCTATTTCGACACACGCTCGGTCAATGGCGGCTTCACCGAGCTGCACGGCGATCCCAAGCACATCCTCGGCATCTTCGCCCAGTGGAAGCGCGCCCACGAGCTGTTCAAGCCGGGCGACAACCCGATCATGACCATGTGAGCATCCGGAAATTCCGGAAATGGACGGCCCGCTTCGGCGGGCCGTTTTCGTTCGCGGGCGAAGAGGACCGCTTCGCGGTTACCCCTCATCCTAATCTTCTCCCACAGGGGGAGAAGGCACTTGGCTAGCATACGGCATCAACCCTTCTCCCCTTGTGGGAGAAGGTGGCATCCTGAGCTTGCCGAAGGGCGCCGGATGAGGGGACGCCGCGTTAGCGGCATACGGAACAGCTAGTTCGATTCAGTCCAGCATCGCGTCGAATGCGGGTGTAGTGCGTTCGCGGAAACCGGCGCCGTCGCGGGTCAGGAAGCGGGCGGCAATGTGGCGCTCGCGCGCCCAGGCCAGTCCATCCTCGACACCCAGCACGCCCAGCGCGGTCGCCAGTGCGTCGGCGCGCATGCACTCGGGGTGCAGCACGGTGACGCTGGCCAGACCGCCGGCTATCGGCCGCCCCGTGCGCGGGTCGATGGTGTGGCAATGGCGGGTCTCGCCGTCGAGGAAGAACTTCCGGTAGTCGCCCGAGGTGGCCGCCGACAGGCCGTACAGCGCGACGATGGTGTCCGAGGCGACGCCGGTCGGCGCCTCCAGCGCCGCCCACCAGGGCGACCCGTCGGGCTTCGCCCCCTGACCGCGCAGCTCGCCGCCGATCTCGACCAGGAACGAGCCTATCCGGGCGCCGTGCAGGTGCCGGGCGACGAGGTCGACGGCAAAGCCCTTGGCAATGCCGGAAAGGTCCACCTGAAGGCCGCCGGGCTGGAACGCGCGCCGGCCGTTGTGGTCGAGCAGCAGACGGCGCCAGCCGCAGCGCGCCATGGCGGCGTCGATATCGGCCGGCGCAGCGACGGCCCGGTTTCCTTCGGGGCCGAAGCCCCACAGATCGACCGCAGGCCCGATCGTCGGGTCGAACGCGCCGCCGCTGTCCTCGGCGATAGCGAGCGCATGGGCCATCACGGTGAACAGATCCTCGGGCAGCGCGTGCCATGAACCGCCGGGAGCGGCGTTGAACCGGCTCAGGTCCGACGCCGGCTCCCAGGTGCTCATCTGCGCCACGACCCGGTCGAGCACGGCCTTGATCCCGGCAAACAGCCCCTGCGGGACACTCGCCGCCACCAGCCGCACCGACCAGCTGGTGCCCATGGTTTCGCCGCCCAGCTCATGCACCCGTCCGTCCGCCGGCGGCGGCGGCGGTTCGAGACCGAGCGGGACGAGAACGCGGCGCGCCACGCGTCTTACTGGGGCAGAACTTCCACCGTCGCGGCGTAGCTGCTGCTGCGCCGGCTGGCCTTCTCCACCGTCGGCTTGGCGTCGCGCGCCGACGCGCTGATCCAGTAGAAGCCGGGTTCGGGCCACGTCACCTTGAACGCACCCTCGGCATCGGTCTTCAGCGTCATCTCGTTGAGCTGGGTCCGGTAGCGGATGCCGCCGGGGATGACGGTCACGTCGAGGCCGGCGGCCGGCTTGCCGTCCAGAGTTAACCGGAAGGTGGCTTCCTCGCCCGCGAACAGGTCGTTGGGGTGCGTCACCGGCACCAGTTCCAGGCCGACTCCGGTGGTCTTCAGGGCGGTCTCGTTGGGCGCGCCGGCAGTGACGAAGGTTTCCAGGCGGCGCTGGTTCTGGCTGATCTCCACGTCCGTCGCCCCGGCCGGGATTTCTGCCAGCTTGTCGGCCGAGCCGCGCCAGCGCTTGTCCTCGCCGTTCAGCTTGTAGCGGCCCATCATGCCGTCGCTGGCGACGGCGATCTTGTAGGTGCCGGGCTTGGTCAGATGGGCGTCGAAAGTGCTGCGGAACTTGCCGGTGGCGCTGTTCTCGGCTTGGATCTCGGCGCCGTCCGGGCCGGTGATCGCCAGACCGTCCAGCCGCATCGGGTTGTGCTCGAAATAGAAAAGGTCGTTGGACACCGCCGCGTCGACCGTGATCCAGGGATCGTCTCCGGACAGCACCGTGGTGGACGGCAGCAGCCAGGAGCGGTGCGCCTCGGCGGCCATGGGCAGCGCGAGGCCGAGCGCGACCAGCGCGGTCATCGCCTTGAGGGACGTCTTCATGGTCTTCCTCCCGTGGATCAGGGTTTGATGGCGAGGGAAACGGCGCCCAGCTCGGACGTGCCCCTGGCGCCGCCGGCGGCTTTGCCCGGCCAGGTGAACGGCACCTTCAGCAGCTCACGCCCGCCCACTTCGCGGGCGGCCTCGACGACCAGGGTGTACTGGCCGGGCTCGAGGTTCTTCAGCGGCGCATCGGAGCCCGAGAAGTCCAGCGTGTGCTCGCCGGGAGCGCGCGTCGCACTGCTCAGGCCATCGGCGGGCATGTCCAGCTCGCGGCCGGCCTTGCGCCACCACTGGCGCAGGTCCTTCAGCCACTCGTTGCCCTTGTTGTCCTTGGCTTTCACGTCGTACCAGACCGCCAGGTTGACGACGCTCCTGTCGGCGCCCTCGATCCACACCGCGACATAGGGCTTGTGGTATTCGGCCACGTCCAGCTTGGGGACTTCGATTTTCACGGCCAAGTCCGCCGCCAGCGCCGGACTGGCGATCAGGCCGGCAAGGGCCGCGGGAAGAATAATGCGCACGCGGGTTAGCTCCTCAGTGGATGAACAGGATGATCAGCAGCAACGGGATCGCGAAGCCGGCGCCGACCACGGGCCAGGTCGCGGGCCGCCTGCCGGCGTGAAGCTGCAGCAGGAACAGGCCGGTGAGGGTGAAGACGATGCAGGCGACCGAGAAGACGTCGAGGAACCAGCTCCACGCGCTGCCGGTGTGGCGGCCCTTGTGCAGGTCGTTGAGGTAGGACACCATGCCCCGGTCGGTGCGTTCGTAATTGATTTCCCCGGTTACCGTGTCGAGGGCCAGCCAGGCGTCGCCGCCGGGACGGGGCAGCGCAACATAGACCTCGCCGTCGGACCATTCGCCCTCGGCGCCTCTGACGTTCACGTCCATGTGCTGGCCGATCCAGCCGGATACGCCGGCCGGCAGCGGGCCCTTGTCGCCGACGGGCGGCGCGAGGCCTTCCAGCAGCACGCCGGGCAACCGGGCCGACGCGTTGGTAACCTTCGCGCTGGCCTCGATCCGCGATGCGTTGTTGAGGGTGATGCCGGTGACGGCGAACAGCAGCATGCCGATCAGGCAGATCGCCGCGCTGACCCAGTGCCAGGTATGGAGCTGGCGCAGCCAGAATGCCCGGCGGTGCTGTGGCTTGGCGGCGGTGCTCATGGGTCTCGGTGGGTCTCGTCGGACGGCGTGATCGCGGCTACTTAGATCACGATTGATAATCACTCGCAATAGCTTGTTGCGTCTCGGACAACGCTGGATCATGCGCCGATTGCATTGCGGCGATCCGCCGCCGCCATCTTCGCGTATGATGGGCTGACGCGGTGACGGGAGGAGGGTACGCGTGATCTATGTCTGGGCCTATGCGGCCGCCGCCATCGTGTTCATCGCGCTCGACATGCTGTGGCTGGGCGTCGTGGCGCGAGGCTTCTATCACGGCCAGATCGGCGGCCTGCTACGCCAGCCGTTCAACGTCCCGGCCGCGATCGTCTTCTACGTGCTTTACATGGGCGGCGTGCTGTTCTTCGCCATGGCGCCTGCGATCGCCGCCCAGTCGCTAAGGACCGCCGCCCTGTGCGGCTTCCTGCTGGGACTGCTGGCCTACGGCACCTACGACCTCACGAACCTGGCGACGCTGAAGGGCTGGACGGTGACGATCACCATCGCCGACATGCTCTGGGGCGCGGTGCTGACCATGATCTGCTCGGTGGCCGGCGTGGCCGCGGCGCGGGCGATCACCGCGTGACGGCGGGCAGCCCCAGATAGCCGAGCACCATGCGCGTCATCTCGGCCTTGAAGGCGCCGTCGGCGACGCGGTAGGGAGGCGAGGCCTCCGCCTGCTCCAGCAGCACGGTCATCGCCAGCACCCGGTGCACCACGTAGTGCAGGAACGACACCGCCCGGTCCACGTCGGCGTGGGCGATCTCGCCGGCGTGCGGCGCCAGAACCCTGTGGATCAGCGAGATCACATAGTCGTTCCAGGCTGTGGCGCGTTCGTTCACCACCGGGTTCACCAGCCGCTGCTTCTCGATCATGCACAGGATGCCGGGCGACTGCCTGTAGGTGTCGCAGAGATAGTCCATGATCGCCGGCACGATGTCGGCGACGTCGGCCTGTGCCCATTTGGCCGGGTCGAACACCTGGGCGAAGTCGTCGGTGCGCAGCTTGCAGTAGCTCTCATGGATGGTCTGGAGAATCGAGTCCTTGTCGGGAAACCGCCGGTAGATCGAGCCGATCGACAGCCCGGCGCGGGTCGCGATGTCGACCAGCGTGGTGTTTTCGTAGCCCTTCCGGGTGAACAGCGCCTCGGCTGCGTCGAGGATGCGCTCGAGCGTCTGGCGGCTCCGCTCCTGCCGGGGTGGCAGCAGCCAGACCGATTCGTGATCCCATTTGGCGACCCGGGACAAACGCGTCCTCCCTGTTCCGACCCCAGTCTAGCCATATCCGGCGCATGGGCGCGACGCGATTGTTGCGCGCAGAACGATAGTCTAGATTCTCATTCACCGCGCATGGCAATGGGGAGCGTCATGACCGACACCGCGCAGCTGTTCCGCAAGGCCGAGGTTCCGGCCCATGTCCCGCCGGAATGCATCATCGACTTCGATCTGTTCGCCCAGCCGCCGGAGGGCGAGGACTTCTTCGAGTACTGGAAGCAGCTGCAGCGGCCGGGAGGGCCGGACTTCCTGTGGACGCCGTTCAATGGCGGGCACTGGATCGCCACAAGGGGCGAGGACATCCATACCATCTATGCCGACCACGACCTGTTCTCCTCGCGCAACATCCTGCTGCCGGTCGAGCGCAACGAGGCGATCCGGGTGCTGCCGACCAGCCTCGATCCGCCCGAGCACCGGCCGTTCCGCAACGTGATCATCCATGGCCTGGCGCCCGTGGGAGTGCGCGGGCTCGAGCCGTCGATCCGCGAGCGCGCCGTGTCGCG
>JBFWZH010000004.1:0-213090 GCA_050185585.1 Sphingomonadales bacterium
GTCCTTGTTCCGCGCGCAGATGCCCACATTCACGCCCTCCGACGCCAGCAGGTCCACCACACGGCGGCCAATGCCCTTCGTCGAACCCGTCACGATCGCGTTCTTGCCCTTCAATCCCAGATCCATGTCCGTATTCCCGTTGCTTGATGATGAGAGGCCGCCGCTTTCCCGTCGCCGGCCGAACCGCGACGGACTCTACGCGCGCGCCGATGCCCGCCGCAACAGATTATACCCCGGTATAGTGAACGCTCAGGCCTTGCGGCGCCCGGCGAGCTGGAGGTGCAGGTCCTGGACAAGCCGGAAGGCGGCGTCCCGGCTCGCGCCGCGCAGGAACGGGAAGACGGCCTTGGCCGCCGAGAACTTCTGCGCCTTGGCGAGATCCTCGTCCGCGATCACCCCGTTGGCCCAGTAAAGCCGCACCGCGCCCGAGGCCAGCATGACGTCGTGCAGCAGATAGTCGACGTTGGCGTCGTCGATCAGGTCGCCCTGGCGGCTGATGTCCAGCAGGGCCTCGCGGTGGAACTTCTGCATGTTCTCGCCGATCGAGAACTTGGCGGGATCGCTTGCCAGAATGGGCTCCAGCGCCCGCGCCAGGTTGGGAATCTCCAGGGTGTAGGCCGAGGTTCGCTCGATGATGTCCATCAGCCGCTGGAACCCGCTGCTGGTGACGGCCCGGTCGATGGACTCGAATACCAGCCGCAGCCGTTCTTCGATGGCCTTGCCCAGCAGATTGTCCTTGCTGCCGTAGAGATCGTAGAGGCTCTTGTACGCGACACCGCTCTTCTCGGCGAGTTCGCGCATGGTGACGCCGGCGTAACCCTTCTCGGCGATCAATTGGCGTGCCACCGAAAGAATGTTGGATCGGCGGCGAAGTTGCCTCTCAGTGAGCCGCTTCAGTATGGCGTGGTCTCCCTTCCCGGCCCTGAAAATATCGTGGTTTCTTTCATTTCGGGCCGGAACGCAGGATGGCGAAGCGATGCCAGCGAGTCGAGCCGGAATCAGCGGCGCCTGGATTCACCGGCGCAAAAAAGAATGCCGGGCTCTTGCGAGCCCGGCAGTATAGGGAAGACTTCACGTCTTGGGGAGACGATGAATGGGAGGGCTCTAGAAACGGGGAGGAAATAGAGCCAGCTCCCACGAAAACCCCAATATGAGGAGGCTTTCGGGCCACCACGCTGAACCGTTGCTTCGTGGTGACAAGTTGGAATGTAGTTGTGCGACGCAGCGTGGTCCAGCAGGATCGGCTCAAAACTGATATGCGCTATGCGCATATCCAGAAAACATTCTTTTTCTAATCATAGGGTTAAGAAATATTCTCGCGCGAAGGTTGCATTTTGCAATGCAACATCGGAATGAGGCTGGATTTCCAAGGGATTGTCGGCTGATGGCCGATCCGCCTCGCGGCAGCGACACCGGCATCGAAACCGTCCGGGCAACCGGAAACACATGGGGTCGCGGCCGTGCATGGTCAAGACACGAAATCGTGTTGCACGCCCCTGCGAAATGGTAGGGGCGGCCGAGGACCGAATCCCGCCATTTCTGCGACCTTGAGTGGCGCCGCGATACAGCGCTGCCGGAACCTGCGCTAGAACTTCGAGGTGCGAACCTGATCGACCAGGAAGTCGCGGAACACGGTGATCCGGGTCACGTTGCGCAGTTCCTCCGGATACACGAAATACACCTTGAAGGTCGGGCCTTCGAGCTCGGGCAGGACCTGGACCAGATTGGTGCCGGGCACGGCGATGTAGTCGGGCAGGGCCGCAAGGCCCAGGCCGCTCTCGACCGCCTTCAGGATGCCATAGATGTTGTTGACCGCCAGGACGGGCTCGCGCACCCGGTCGCCGGCGCCGGCATGGATGATCCAGTTCAGATCCTGCAGCGGCCTCGGCGCCTCGGGCCCGTAGGAGATGATCGCGTGGTTGTCCAGGTCGGCGGTCGAGGTCGGCGCGCCGCGGGCGGCGATGTATTCCGGCGACGCATAGATGTGATAGTGCACCGTCATGAGCTGGCGCTGCACGAGATCGGGCTGGTGCGGCGGGTGGAAGCGAATGGCCGCGTCGGATTCGCGCATGGCGATGTCGATCTCGCTGTCCGACAGCAGCAGATTGATGCCGATGTCGGGATAGGCCAGCCGGAATTCGCGCAGATGCGGCACCAGCCAGGTCGAGCCGAAGCCGACCGTGGTGGTGACGTTGAGCCTCCCCCGCGCCGCCGTTCGGCTGTCGCGCAGGATCGCCTCGGTGCGCTCCAGCTTGACGAACACCTCGCTCACCGTCTCGAACAGGGTCTCGCCCTGTTCGGTGAGGATCAGGCCGCGCGGGTGGCGGTGGAACAGGGAAAATCCCAGGCTTTCCTCGAGGCCGGAAATCTGCCGGCTGATCGCCGACTGGCTCAGGTTGAGCTCATCGCTGGCATGCGTGAAACTGCCCGCCTTGGCGACCGAGTAGAACGTACGCAGCTTGTCCCAGTCCATTGGACTTCCCCCATGATCCGCCGCGCCGGGGCGATCCCCTTCGTCCGGCGGGCGATGCTTATTCCGCCGCCTGCTTTGCTTGAACTTCGTGGGCGGCGATGAACTTCTCGGCCTCGAGCGCGGCCATGCAGCCCATGCCCGCCGCCGTCACTGCCTGTCGGTACACCTTGTCCGTGACGTCGCCTGCCGCGAAAACGCCCGGGACGGCCGTCGACGTGCTGTCCGGGTTCTTCAGGATGTAGCCGCCGTCGTCCAGCGGCAGCTGGCCGACGAACAGCTCGGTCGATGGCGTGTGGCCGATGGCGACGAACACGCCATGAGCCGGTACTTCAGAGACGTGGCCGGTCTTGACGTTCTGGATGCGCACCCCGGTCACGCCCATGGGATCGGTGCCGCCGACGATGTCCTCGACCACGCTGTCCCAGATCACCCGGATCTTGTCGTGGTTGAACAGCCGCTGCTGCAGCACCTTCTCGGCGCGCAACTCGTCGCGGCGGTGGATCAGCGTAACCCGGGTCGCGAAGTTGGTCAGGAACAGCGCCTCCTCGACCGCGGTGTTGCCGCCGCCGATGACGATCACTTCCTTGCCCCGGTAGAAGAACCCGTCGCAGGTGGCGCAGGCCGACACGCCGAAGCCCTGGAATTTCTGCTCGCCGGGCAGCCCCAGCCAGCGCGCCTGTGCGCCGGTGGCGATGATCAGGGTCTCGCCGACATATTCCGTGCCGCTGTCGCCCACGGCCACGAATGGCCGCCGGGACAGGTCGACCGACACGATCACGTCGGAGATCAGTGTCGTGCCCACATGCTCGGCCTGGGCGCGCATCTGGTCCATCAGCCAGGGGCCCTGGATAACATCGGCGAAGCCGGGGTAGTTTTCCACGTCGGTGGTGATGGTCAGCTGGCCGCCGGGCTGGATGCCCTGGACCATGACCGGATTGAGGGCCGCGCGCGCGGCGTAGATCGCCGCGGTATAGCCTGCAGGTCCCGACCCGATGATCAGGACCTTGGTTTCAACGCGTTCTGCCATGCTTCTCTCCGCTGGCGGCTGCCGGGATTCCTCGGGATTGCCGGCGCCTTATTTCGCAACTGCACTCTAGAACGGTTCCGGATTTGAGGGAATCGCAGAACACGCTTGTGAAGAAAGTATTTAAATCGGATTGCGCCGAAGCGGAACCGATTCGCCGCAACGGTGACAACGGCGCGTGGTCCGGAGACCGTTGGGGCTGCCGGGCCCGGCACGCTGGAACTCTGGAAGGAATGGCATGGTCTGGCAGGATGGCGCCCTCGACGAAAGGATATGACGATATATTTTGCAATTCTTCCCAAAATTTGTAATTAAATTACCAAATCTTTGGCCCATCCATCTACTTCGTTCCGCAGGCTGCCCATGAAGCTCGACGACATCGACCGCAAGATCCTCGCGCTGCTGCAGGAAAACGGGCGCATGACCAATGTTGACCTGTCGCGCCAGGTCGGCATCTCGGCGCCGCCCTGCCTGCGCCGGGTGCGGGCGCTGGAGGAGAACGGCTACATCAAGGGCTATCACGCCAGCCTCAATGCGCCCGAACTGGGGTTCGGGCTCACCGTTTTCGCCATGGTCGGCCTGCATTCCCAGGCGGAAGCCGACCTGCGGGCATTCGAGGAACTGGTGCGCGGCTGGCCCATGGTCCGCGAATGCCACATGCTCAATGGCGAGATCGACTTCATGCTGAAAATCGTCGCCCGCGACCTGAACGAGTTCCAGAGCTTCCTGACCTCCCGGCTCACGCCCGCGCCCAACGTGGCCAGCGTGAAGACCGCGCTCACCATCCGCAGCGCCAAGAACGAACCCGGCGTGCCTTTCGGATTGCCCGAGAAGCGCTGAATACCCTCGCCCAATGGGAGAGGGAAACGGGGTAGCGCTCAGACGAACTTGACCTTCACGATCTCGTAGGCGCGCTGGCCGCCGGGTGCGGCGAAATCCACCTCGTCGCCCTCGGACTTGCCGATCAGGGCGCGGGCGAGGGGCGAATTGATCGACAGGAAGCCCGACTTGATGTCGGCCTCGACCTCGCCGACGATCTGGTAGGTGCGCTCCTCGTCGGTCTCGATGTCGACCACGGTGACGGTGGCGCCGAATTTCACGGTCTTGCCCGACAGCTTGGACACGTCGATGACCTCGGCGCGCGAGATCATGTCCTCGAGCTCGAGGATCTGGCCCTCGATGAAGGCCTGGCGCTCCTTGGCGGCGTGGTATTCGGCGTTTTCCGACAGATCGCCATGCTCGCGCGCCTCGGCGATCGCACGGATCACTGCGGGGCGCTCGTCATGCTTGTAGCGGCGCAGGTCGCCCTCGATGCGATCGAGGCCCCGTGCCGTCATCGGAATCTTTTCCATCGCCGTTCCTTCTAGTTCCACCTGTCGCAAAAACCGCCACGACCGGGCGGGCTTCCGCCCGGTGTGGCGTCTTCAGGATCAGTTAGAATAGGATTGCAGGCTGGCCACTTCAAGACTGCCCGACTTCATGCTCTCGATGGCGAGAACCGAGGCCACCGCGCCCGCGAGCGTGGTGTAGTAGGGCACTTTCTCCGTGAGGGCGGTGCGGCGGATCGAGAAGCTGTCGGTGATCGCCTGGGCGCCTTCGGTGGTGTTGAACACCAGCTGGACCTCGCCGTTCTTGATGGCGTCGACGATATGCGGGCGGCCTTCCAGCACCTTGTTGACCCGCTTCACCTTCACGCCCTGCTCGGCGAGGAAGGCCGCCGTGCCTTTGGTGGCGATGATCTTGAAGCCCATCTCGATCAGCTTCCGGACCGGGCCGACGATAGCCTGCTTGTCGCCGTCCTTCAGCGAGATGAAGACCGTGCCCGTGAGCGGCACCTTGGTGCCGCCCGCCAGCTGCGACTTGGCGAATGCCTTGCCGAAGCTCCAGTCGAGACCCATGACCTCGCCGGTCGAGCGCATTTCCGGGCCCAGCAACGTGTCGACGCCGGGGAAGCGGGCGAAGGGGAACACGGCTTCCTTCACCGCGACGTGGCGGATGCGGTGCTCCTGCAGGTTGAATCCGGCGAGGCTCTCGCCCGCCATCACCCGCGCCGCCACCTTGGCCAGCGGCACGCCGATCGCCTTGGCGACGAACGGCACCGTCCGGCTGGCGCGCGGGTTGACCTCCAGGATGTAGATGGTCTCGCCCTGCACGGCGAACTGGACGTTCATCAGCCCCACCACGCCCAGGCCGCGTGCGAGCGCCTCGGTCTGGCGCTTGATGTCGTCGATGATGCGTGCGGGCAGCGAGTAGGGCGGCAGCGAGCAGGCGCTGTCCCCGGAATGGACGCCCGCCTCCTCGATGTGCTCCATGATGCCGGCGACGAACACGCTGTCGCCGTCGGCGATGGCGTCGACATCCACCTCGATGGCGTTCTTCAGGTAGTAGTCGATCAGCACCGGGCTGTCGCCGGAGACGCGTACCGCCTCGGTGATATAGCGCTCCAGCCCCTGTCCGTCGGCGACGATCTGCATGCCGCGGCCGCCGAGCACGTAGGACGGCCGGATGACGACCGGATAGCCGATCTCGGCGGCGACCTCGCGGGCTTCCTCCAGCGACGTGGCCGTGCCGTTGGGCGGCTGCATCAGCCCCAGCTCCTGCAGCAGCGCCTGGAAGCGCTGGCGGTCTTCGGCCAGGTCGATGGCGTCGGGCGAGGTGCCCAGGATCGGCACGCCCGCCGCCTCCAGCGCGCCCGCAAGCTTCAGCGGCGTCTGGCCGCCGAACTGCACGATCACGCCCTTCACCGTGCCGCGCGACTGTTCCTTGCGGATCAGCTCCAGCACGTGCTCCTCGCTCAGCGGCTCGAAATACAGCCGGTCCGACGTGTCGTAATCGGTCGACACGGTCTCCGGGTTGCAATTGACCATGATGGTCTCGTAGCCCGCGTCGGTCAGGGCGTAGACCGCGTGGACGCAGCAATAGTCGAACTCGATGCCCTGGCCGATGCGGTTGGGACCGCCGCCCAGGATGATCACCTTCTCCCGGTCGCTGGGATTGGCCTCGCATTCGCCGCCGCCGAACTCGGTCTCGTAGGACGAATACATGTAGGGCGTGCGCGCCTCGAACTCGGCGGCGCAGGTGTCGATGCGGCGGAAGCCCGGATGCACGCCCAGGTCCTGGCGCTGCTCGTAGACGTCCTCGGCGGCGACGCCGCACAGCTGGGCGATGCGCGCGTCCGAGAAGCCCAGCGACTTGTAGTACGCCATCTCCTGCGGATCGGCGGGCAGGCGGCTTTCCCGCAGCTGGTTCTCGGCGCGCACGATCTCCTCGATCTGGGCGAGGAACCAGGGGTCGTAGCTGGTCACCTCCTGGATGCGCTCGAGGCTGAGCCCCTCGCGGAAGGCCTGGCCGATATAGAGGATGCGCTCGGGAGTGGGCTTGGAGATGGCCGCGAGCACCGCCTCCTTGTCCTGGTCCTCGGGGTCGTAGCCGGGGACCTCGATCTCGGAAAGGCCGGTCAGGCCGGTTTCCAAAGAGTACAGCGCCTTCTGCAGGCTCTCGGCGAAGCAGCGGCCAATGGCCATGGACTCGCCCACCGACTTCATGGACGTCGTCAGTGTCGGCTCGCTGTTCGGGAACTTCTCGAACGCGAAGCGCGGCACCTTGGTGACCACGTAGTCGATGGTCGGCTCGAACGATGCGGGCGTGACGCCGGTGATGTCGTTGGTCAGCTCGTCGAGGGTGTAGCCGACGGCCAGCCGCGCGGCGACCTTGGCGATGGGAAAGCCGGTCGCCTTCGACGCCAGCGCCGACGAGCGCGACACGCGCGGGTTCATCTCGATGACGATCATGCGGCCGTCCTTCGGATTGACCGCGAACTGCACGTTCGATCCGCCGGTCTCGACGCCGATCTCGCGCAGCACCGCGATCGAGGCGTCGCGCATGATCTGGTATTCTTTATCGGTCAGGGTGAGGGCGGGCGCGACCGTGATGGAATCGCCCGTGTGCACGCCCATCGGGTCGATATTCTCGATCGAGCAGACGATGATGCAGTTGTCCGCGCGGTCGCGGACCACCTCCATCTCGAACTCCTTCCAGCCCAGCACCGATTCCTCGATCAGCACCTCGGTGACCGGCGAGGCGTCCAGGCCCTGGCGGACGATGGTCTCGAATTCCTCGCGGTTGTAGGCGATGCCACCGCCCGTGCCGCCCATGGTGAAGCTGGGGCGGATGATCGCCGGCAGGCCGACGACGGGCAGCGCGTCGAGCGCCTCGGACAGGGTCTTGACCATGCGGCTGGCGGGGCAACTCAGGCCGATCTTTTCCATGGCATCGCGGAACAGCAGCCGGTCCTCCGCCTTGGCGATGGCCTCCTTGGAGGCGCCGATAAGCTGTACGCCGAACTCGGCCAGCGTGCCGTTCTCGTCGAGCGCGAGCGCGGTGTTGAGCGCGGTCTGGCCGCCCATGGTCGGCAGCACCGCGTCCGGGCGTTCCAGCTCGATGATCTTGCGCACCATGTCGGGCGTGATCGGCTCGATATAGGTGGCGTCGGCCACCTCCGGATCGGTCATGATCGTGGCCGGATTCGAATTCACCAGGATGATCCGGTAACCCTCTTCCCGCAGCGCCCGGCACGCCTGCGTGCCCGAATAGTCGAATTCGCAGGCCTGGCCGATGATGATCGGCCCGGCGCCGATGACGAGGATGCTCTTGATGTCCGTCCGCTTAGGCATGAAGGGCGTCCGTTGCGATGCTGGGGGTAGTCGCCCCTCTCCCCTCGGGGGAGAGGGTAGGGTGAGGGGGCTGGGCGGAAATCGAGCGCTTCGGTATTATGTCACCATGAGCCATGTCCGTGCCCGAGTGCTCCGCCAGAAGCAGACCGATGCCGAGCGCAAACTCTGGTACGCGCTGCGAGATCGCCGCTTCGAAGGTTTCAAGTTCTGCCGGCAGTTTCCGATCGGCCCGTTCTTCGCGGATTTCCTGTGTCGCCGCGAAAAGCTGGTTGTCGAAGTCGATGGCGGACAGCATGCCGATCGGGTCGAAAGAGATAATGCGCGTACCGCATTTCTGGAGGCCCAGGGCTACCGCGTGATCCGGTTCTGGAACAACGACGTCCTGACCAATATCGAGGGTGTGATGACGCTTGTTCGGCTGGAGCTGCCGGAAACACCGAGTTTCCCGGCGCGCGTTGCGCGTCCCCCTCACCCTAGCCCTCTCCCCCGCGGGGAGAGGGGACAGGACGGAGCCCCTGAAAGCTGAATATCCGGTTTCAGTCACGCTTCGTCACCATGTCCATGAACTGGGTGAACAGGTAGTGGCTGTCCTGGGGGCCGGGCGAGGCTTCGGGATGATGTTGCACCGAGAACACCGGCTTGTCCCGGAACGACAGGCCGCAGACGGTGCCGTCGAACAGCGACACGTGGGTCACCTCGACGCTGTCGGGCAGGCTGGCCGCGTCCACGGTGAAGCCGTGGTTCATCGAGGTGATCTCGACCTTGCCGGTGCGCAAGTCCTTCACCGGGTGGTTCGCGCCGCGGTGGCCCTGGTGCATCTTCAAGGTCTTGCCGCCGGCGGCAAGCGCCAGCATCTGGTGGCCCAGGCAGATGCCGAACACGGGCAGGCCGCTGCCAATCAGGTCGCGGATCACCGGCACGGCGTATTCGCCCGTGGCCGCCGGATCGCCTGGGCCGTTCGACAGGAACACGCCGTCGGGCCTGTGCGACATGATCTGTTCGGTCGTCGCCGTGGCGGGCACCACGGTGACGCGGGCGCCCTCGGTCGCCAGCGACCGGGCGATGTTGTGCTTCAGCCCATAGTCGACGGCGACGATGTGGGCGACCGGCGCTTCCTGCCGGCCGTAGCCGTTCGCCAGCGACCAGCGCGTCTGGTCCCAGCCGTAGGTCTGGGTGCAGCTCACGTCCTTCGCCAGGTCCATGCCCTCGAGCCCCGGCCAGGCGCGCGCCTGCTCGTAGAGCGCCGGGATGTCGAAATTGCCGTCGGGGGCATGGCAGATCACGCCGTTGGGCGGGCCGCCCAGGCGGATACGGCGGGTCAGGCGGCGGGTGTCGACGCCGGTTACGGCGATCAGGTTGTGATTGGCCAGCCAGTCGTTCAGGTGGCTGACGGCGCGGAAATTGGACGGCTCGGTGATCCGCTCGCGCAGCACCAGACCGCGCGCGGCGGCGTTCTTCGCCTCGACGTCGTCGAAGTTGGCGCCGACATTGCCGATATGCGGGAAGGTGAAGGTGATGATCTGGGCGGCGTAGGAAGGATCGGTCAGGATCTCCTGGTAGCCGGTCATGGCGGTGTTGAAGCACACCTCGCCAACCGCGCTGCCCGACGCCCCCGCGCCATAACCCCAATAGACGGTGCCATCGTGGAGGACCAGAGCGCCCGTGATCCCGCGATGGGGCGGCGCGTCCGGTAGGGTGACGTTTTCGGGCATTCAGGTCTCCGGCTGGGCCTGCGCGAGCGGCGGCGGGGCGGGCGGCGCGCAAATTTGCGGGAACATAAGCGCTGCCCGCTACCGGGTCAAGCGAAACGCGGGATCGAAAAGTCAAGCTATTTCAGTATGTTAATTCTGAAGGTATGTTTGCCAAGCCGACCGGGTTGTACTAGACTCCCCAGTTCCGGGGGGTGCGGTGGGAGTTGGGGGCGAGTCCCCGGCGGCGCCGGTCGACAAACGAGGTATGTCATGCTGCGCGAACAGCTCGCGGATGCACTCAAGGAGTCCATGCGCGGCCAGGACAAGCGGCGCACGAGCACGCTGCGGCTGATTCTGGCGGCGATCAAGGACCGCGACATCGCCGGCCGCGAGAACGGCAGCCGCGATCTGGTCGGCGACGACGAGGTTACCCAGCTGCTGCAGAAGATGGTGCGCCAGCGCCGGGAGTCGATCGAGAGCTTCGAGAAGGGCGGGCGGTTCGAGCTGGCCGAGCAGGAGCGCGAGGAGATCGCCGTCATCGAAGGGTTCCTGCCCCAGCAGATGGGCGAGGGCGAGATCGCCGCGGCCGTCGGCGCGGTCGTCGCCGAGCTGGGCGCGGCCGGCCTCAAGGACATGGGCCGGGTGATGGCCCTGCTGCGCGAGCGCTATCCCGGCACCATGGATTTCGGCAAGGCCTCGGCCGCGGCCAAGGCGCGGCTGTCCTGAGCCCGGCCGGCCGCCCTGCGGGGCCGCCGACCGGCTTTCCAGCGCGGCGGCGGTGCGAGTAGACTGGCGGCATGCGGTTCACCCCGGAATTTCTCGACGAGCTGCGCCTCAGGGTCCGGCTGACCGAAATCATCGGCCGGAAGGTGAAGCTCGTCCGCAAGGGCCGGGAATCCAGCGGACTGTGCCCGTTCCACAACGAGAAGACGCCGTCGTTCACGGTCAATGACGACAAGGGCTTCTATCATTGCTTCGGCTGCGGCGCCCACGGCAACGCCATCGACTTCGTCATGAACACGGAAGGTCTTGCCTTCGCCGAGGCGGTCGAACGTCTCGCCGGCGAGGCCGGCCTGGCGCTGCCCGTCGCCACGCCGGGCGACCGGGCCCAGGATGACAGGCGCAAGAGCCAGCATGAGGTGCTGGAGATCGCCGCCGCCTGGTACCAGGCCCAGCTCGCCGCCAGCATCGGCAGGCACGCCCGCGACTACATGGAAAAGCGGGGTCTGACCGTCGAGACCGTCGAGGCATTCCGGCTGGGCTATGCGCCCGAGGCCCGCACGGCGTTCAAGGACGCCATGCTGGCCCGCAAGCTGGACGAGCAGCTGCTGGTCGACACCGGCATGCTGATCAGGCCCGAGGACGGCGGCGCCAGCTACGACCGGTTCCGCGACCGGGTGATGTTCCCGATTGCCGACGCCCAGGGACGGATCGTCGGGTTCGGCGGCCGGGCACTGGGCGACGCGCCCGCGAAGTATCTCAATTCGCCCGAGACCGGTCTCTTCCACAAGGGAAAGCTGCTCTACAACCATGCCGCCGCCCGGGCGGCGGTGCGGGCCGCCGGCCGGGTCGTGGTGGCCGAGGGATACATGGACGTGATCGCCATGGCCCAGGCCGGTCTGGCGGAGGCCGTCGCGCCGCTCGGCACCGCGGTCACCGAGGACCAGCTGGCCCTGTTGTGGCGCATGGCGCCCGAGCCCATCTTCTGCTTCGACGGCGATGCCGCGGGCCTGCGCGCCGCGGAACGGGCGCTGCTGCGGGCGCTGCCGCTGCTGAAGGCGGGGCAGTCGGTGCGGGTGGCGACGCTGCCGAAGGGCGAGGATCCCGACAGCCTGATCCGCAACCAGGGCGTCGGCGCCATGCGCGACGTTCTGGAGCGGGCGCGTCCGCTGACCGACGTGCTGTGGGAGATCGAGTTGGCCCGCCAGCCCGTCGACACGCCGGAGCGCCGGGCCGGCTTCAAGGCGCGCATACGGGAGCGGCTGTCCGAGATCGCCGACGGAGAGGTGCGCGGCTTCTACCGCGCGGAGTTCGACGCGCGGCTCGACGCCATGTGGGCGTCGCGGCGGAACGGGCGTCAGGGCGGACCAGGATTCCGGCGCGGCAAGGGCGGCGGGCGTTTCGAGCCTGTCGTGCCCGTCAGCCGTGAGCTTCTGTCTACGCCCCTCGCGCGCGGCGCAGGTTTCACCAATCATCGCCGCGAGCGGCTGATATTGCTGACCGTTCTCAACCATCCGGACCTGATCGAGGCGCATCACGAGGCGCTGATGGAGGTCGACCTGGACAGCGACGAACTTGACAAGTTGAGGGCCGCGATCATACGAATTGCCGCAAGCTGCCATCAGTCTGATGACAAACTTGAAAGTTCAACCATCCGAAACCACCTGTACGGGGAAGGTTTCGGCCGGGCCGTGCAACGTTTGGAGGGGGATAAAGGGTTGGTGGGCGATTTGTTCGCTAGGCCCGATGCAACGACCGACTCCGCCGAACAGGGTTTGCGCTCGCTTTTGCGGGCCAGCCAGTTGCAGCTCTTGCAGCACGAGCTGGAGGCGGCCGAGGTCGATGCAATGTCCGATGATAGTGACGAAGCGGAGAGGGCGACTCACAGGGCGCGCGACATACGCGCCCAGATCGAGGCGCTGGTCGAGAGCTTGTCCGGAATGGAACGATAGGACGGCGGAGCCCGGGAAAAATCCCGGCGGCAACGAACAACGAGGAAACGGTCGGGCGCGCAGCGCGTTCTGACGGAACAGGTCACGAGATCAAGGCGGGTGCCGCCGGGCGGAAGCCCCGCGGCGCCGGCCCAGAGGAGCAGAGACGTTCATGGCAAAGGACGCATCCGAGTCGGTGAAGGAACGCGACGAGACCGAGGAGCTGGGCGACAGCCCGCTTGTCGATTCGTCCGCTGAAGCGGTCAAGAAGATGATCGCCGCCGCCAAGGAGCGGGGCTACGTCACTTATGACGAGCTGAACCGCGTGCTGCCGCAGGACCAGCTGTCGTCCGAGCAGATCGAGGACATCATGGCCATGATGTCCGAGATGGGCATCAACGTCATCGAGAACGAGGAAGCCGCGGACGAGTCCGAGGACGTCGAGGACGTGGTCGGCGGCGATGACGACGAACTGGCCGGGACCAAATCGAAGGAAGCCGAGGTCGACCGCACCGACGATCCGGTGCGCATGTATCTGCGCGAGATGGGCAGCGTGGAACTGCTGTCCCGCCAGGGCGAGATCGCCATCGCCAAGCGCATCGAGGCTGGCCGCAACGCCATGATCGACGGCCTGTGCGAGAGCCCGCTGACCTTCGCCGCGATCACCGAATGGCACGATCAGCTGATCAACCAGCAGCTGCTGCTGCGCGATGTCATCGACCTCGACGCCACCTACGGCGCCGGGCCGGGCAACGGCGCGCTGCCCGCGGGCATGACCGGCGAGGACGAAGGGTCCGCCGAGACCGAGACGCAGTCTTCCAACGAGGACGAGGAAGAGGGCGCCGAGCCGGCCCGGGGCGAGGGCGCCGAGGAAGAGGAGGAGAACCCCGACGAGGCGGCGGTCTCCCTTTCGGTGATGGAAGAGCGGCTCAAGCCGGAGGTGATCGAGAAGTTCGAGCAGATCTCCGCGACCTACAAGAAGCTGGAGAAGCTGCAGCAGGCCCGCCTCGACGCCCAGCTGGGCCGCAGCGCCTTCTCGCCGGCGCAGGAAAAGAAGTACCGGACGCTCAAGGACGAGATCATCGCCCTCGTCAACATCGTTCACCTCAACAACACCCGCGTCGAGACGCTGGTGGAGGAACTGTACAACCACAACCGACGGCTGCTGGGCCTGCAGGGACAGCTGCTGCGGCTTGCCGAGAGCCACAAGGTCAACCGCATGGAGTTCCTGGAGCACTACCAGGGGCACGAGCTCGATCCGGAGTGGATGCAGAACGTCGCGCATCTGCCGGGCAAGGGCTGGCGGGCATTCGTGGAGCGCGAGGGGGCGCGGGTCGAGGCGATCCGCAAGGAGATCGCCGGGATCAGCCAGCTGAGCGGCCTGCCTATCGGCGAATACCGCCGCGTGGTCCAGACGGTACAGAAGGGCGAGAAGGAAGCGCGGCAGGCGAAGAAGGAGATGGTCGAGGCGAATCTGCGCCTGGTGATCTCCATCGCCAAGAAATACACCAACCGCGGCCTGCAGTTCCTCGACCTGATCCAGGAAGGCAACATCGGCCTGATGAAGGCGGTGGACAAGTTCGAGTACCGCCGCGGCTACAAGTTCTCGACCTATGCCACGTGGTGGATCCGCCAGGCGATCACCCGCTCGATCGCCGACCAGGCGCGCACCATCCGCATCCCGGTGCACATGATCGAGACCATCAACAAGCTGGTGCGCACCTCGCGCCAGATGCTGCACGAGATCGGCCGCGAGCCGACCCCGGAGGAGCTGGCGGAAAAGCTGTCCATGCCACTCGAGAAGGTGCGCAAGGTGCTGAAGATCGCCAAGGAGCCGATCAGCCTCGAGACGCCGATCGGCGACGAGGAGGACAGCCATCTGGGCGACTTCATCGAGGACAAGAACGCGATCCAGCCGCTCGATGCGGCGATCCAGGACAATCTGCGCTCGACCACGACGCGGGTGCTCGCCTCGCTGACGCCGCGCGAGGAGCGCGTGCTGCGCATGCGCTTCGGCATCGGCATGAACACCGACCACACGCTGGAGGAAGTGGGCCAGCAGTTCTCGGTCACCCGCGAGCGCATCCGCCAGATCGAGGCCAAGGCGCTGCGCAAGCTGAAGCACCCCAGCCGCAGCCGCAAGCTCCGCAGCTTCCTCGATACCTGATCAGACCCGCCAGAAGCGGGGCGTCAGCAACACGAACACGGTGAACAGTTCGAGGCGTCCGAGCAGCATGCCGGCGCACATCATCAGCTTGGCCGCGTCCGAGAACTCGCCGTAATTGCTGGCCGGCCCGGCGATCTCGCCCAGGCCCGGTCCGACGTTCGATATGGTGGCGGCGCTCGCGGTCAGCGCGGTCATGAAGTCGACCCCGGTCAGCGATAGGCCCGTGGCGATCACGAACATGGTCACGAAGAACAGGAACATGAAGGCGATGACCGATGTCAGCGTCTCCTCGCTCACTGTCGTTTCGTTCAGCCTGAGGCGCATGACGCCGTGCGGGTTGACCATGCGGAACAGGATGCGGCGGATGGCCTGGAACAGCACCTGGTAGCGGAACACCTTGACCGAGCCGGTGGTCGAGCCGGTGCAACCGCCGACGAAGTAGAGCGCGAAGAACACCATGGTCGCGCCGCCGCCCCATTGCAGGTAGTCGGCCGAGACGAACCCGGTGGTGGTGATCGCCGAGATCACGTTGAACGTGCCGTGGCGCAGCGCGCCGCCCAGCGAGAAATGGCTGTTGAAATAGAGCCAGGCGCTCATCACCAGCGAAATCGTCGCGCAGAAGATCAGGAACCAGCGGATCTGGCCGTCGAACAGCGACGGCAGCGCCTTCAGGGTCAGCTTGCGGCTGGTCAGCGCCACATAGACGGTGAACGGCAGGGCGCCCGCCAGCATGAAGGTGATCGCCACCGTCTCGAGGAACGGGCTGTCGAACACGGCGATCGAGCTGTCGTAATTGGCGAATCCGCCCGTGCCGACGGTGGAAATGGCGTGGCAGACCGCGTCCAGCAGGGTCATGCCGCCGAACAGGTAGGCGAGGGTGCACAGGCTGACCAGCGCCGCGAACACGCTGGTGATGGCGAGCGCCAGCTGGCCGGTGCTGGGCAGCAGCTTCTTGTCCTTGTCGGAGAATTCGGCGCGGAACAGCTGCATGCCGCCGACCCGCAGCATGGGCAGCAGCGCCAGCGCCACGACGATGATGCCGACGGCGCCCATCGCATGCAGCAGCATGCGCCACAGCAGTAGCCCGGCGGGCATGTAGTCCAGCCCGGTGATCACCGTGGCGCCGGTGGTGGTCAGCCCCGACATGGTTTCGAACAGCGCGTCGACCGGGCTGAGGCGCGAGTGGCCGAACATCATCGGCAGCGACGCGAACACGCTGATCACCAGCCAGGTGAGCACGGTGAGCAGGAAGACCTGCCGCAGGTTGAGCTCGGACCTGGAATGGCCCCGATTGCCCAGCCACAGCAGCGCGCCGGCAAAGCCGGTGATCACCGCCGAGCCGACGAATCCCAGGCTCTCCCGATGGAAGTACGCCAGGTCGACGGCTGCCGGAATCAGCATGGTCACCGCCAGGATGCTGAGCAGCATGCCGATGACCTGAAGGATGGGACGCAGATCGATCACGTCCCTTCCTTACGCTGCCTTGTTCACGGCATCAAGCTGCCGCAATTGGACGACTATTCGGCCGCGACCGGCTCCTTGGTGCCGGCGATGTCGGCCATCAGGTGGATGGCCTCGGTCTGGCGGGTGCCGACCGAGATGCCGGTCGCGCCCGAATCCGCCCAGGCCGCCCAGTTCTGGCGAATACGCTTCTCGGGGCCGACCAGGTTCTGCTCGTCCACATATTCGTCGGGCACGGCCGCGGCCGCCTCTTCCTTGCGGCCGGCCAGGAACAGTTCCTGGATGCGGTTGGCCGCGTCGCCATAACCGAACTTGACCATCCGGTCCTTGTGGAAGTTCTTGTCCTTGTGGCCCATGCCGCCGGCATAGAGCGCGATGGTGGGCTTCAGCACGGCGAGGCCGGCCTTGACGTCGTCGGTGATGTGCACGCCGACGCCGGCCTGGATCTCGAAGTCGTCGAAGCTCTTGCCGCCTCCAGCCTTGGCGAAGCCTTCCCTCAGCCAGTCGCCGTAGATCTCCATGCCGCGCGGGGTCCAGCCCAGCGGCAGCCAGCCGTCGGCAAGCTGGGCGGTGAGCTTCACCATGGTCTCGGTGCCGGAGCCGGTCCAGATCGGGATGTTCGGGTTGGTGTGCAGGATCGACTTCAGCGGCTTGCCGATGCCCATGGCGCCCGGACGGTCGCCGGGCAGCGGCAGCGGCAGCTGCTGGCCGTCATGGGTGACCGGCGCGTCGCGCGCGAACACCTTGCGCATGATGGTGATGTAGTCCTTCATCCAGTGATAGGGCTTGCCCCAGGGCTGGCCGTACCAGCCCTCGACGATCTGCGGCCCCGACATGCCGATGCCGGCGATGAAACGGTTGCCGCCGGCCAGCGCGTCGACGGTGGCGGCCTGCATGGCGGCCATGGTCGGCGACCGCGCCGCCATCTGCATGATCGCGGTGCCCAGCCGGATGCGCTTGGTGTGGGCGGCGATGTAGGCGAGCGGCGTCACCGCGTCGGAGCCGTAGGCCTCGGCGGTCCACACGGAGTCGTAGCCGAGATCCTCCGCCAGCTTGATCTTGTCCATGGGCAGGGTCATCTGCTGGCCGGAATAGCCGATCATCAGGCCCAGCTTGATCTTCTTCATCCTCGCTCTCCCTCTTGGATTCCGGCGTTTGCCGCCCTCCCGCGCACGCTAGCGTCTCGGGCGGCCGCGCGCAACTGGTGTTACCGAAGGGTAAAATCATCCATGAACGCATCCGATACGTCTTGCAACACTTGTCAGGAATAAACATCACCAGTTTCATCCATAGATCAAAGTCGAAGACATTGGAAATATAGACTAGTTTCAGAAATAGCTCTCGATTCTGAGAGGTTGTCGCCATGCCTGCAGTGTGTAACAGTCATTGAGTATTTGCGCCAAGAACGGCGCAGAACAACGAACACTGCTTTTCTGGGGAGGGGAATAGTGAAAAATCGTCCGGGAGTATCTTTTTACTCGCGTCGTAAATTGAGCGCGTCGGCGGCGCTGCTGCTGGCGTTGCTGGGCACGTCGCCGGCGATGGCCCAGATCGACCAGGTCGTGGTCAGGGCGCGCGGCGAGGAACAGGCGGTTCGTGACATTCCGGTGGCCATCACCGCCGTCGGCCAGGAACAGCTCGAGAAGATGTCCATCAGCAGCCTCGAGGACGTGGCCCGCTCCACGCCGCAGCTGACCATCGTGCGCGGCGGCTCGGGCAGCGGCACCAGCATCAGCATCCGCGGCATCTTCTCCTCGAACACCAGTATCGGCATCGAGCAGTCGGTCGCGGTGATCCTCGACGGGGTCTACTACCCGCAGGGCCGCGTCATGGACGAGGGCCTGTTCGACGTCTCCCAGGTGGCCATCCTGAAAGGCCCGCAGGCGCTGTATTTCGGCAAGAACGCCACCGCCGGCGTGCTGGCCATCACCACCAACGATCCGGGCAGCGAGTTCGAGGCCATGGCCCGGGTCGGCTACGAGATCGAGCAGGAACGTCTGGCGGGCGAGGCGATGATCTCGGTGCCGGTGACCGACAAGTTCGGTTTCCGGTTTGCGGCCCGCGGCACCAAGATGTGGGGCGGCTACATGGAAAACCTGGCCGGGCCTACCTCCTACACGACGGTCGACGCCGCGACGTTCGCCGCGACGGTGCACCCGAACGATCCGCCCACTGATACGAAATGGCCGGGCGAGGAGTCGATCTTCGCGCGCCTGACCATGAAGGGCACGCCCAGCGACACCTTCACCTATACGATCAAGGGCTCGTACGCCGACTACCAGATCGTCAATACCCAGGGCACCGAGCTGTGGGCCTGCCCCGCGCTCAACGGCACGCCGCACCAGATCGGTCCGCTCGGCACCCCGATCCCCAACCCGCAGGCCGAGTGCAGGGGCGACTGGAAGACCGCCTCCAACCCGATTCCGCCCACCATCGCCGGGACAAACCCGCTGCTTGGCAAGTTCGGCGGCCAGCTCGGCGAGATCTACCGGTCCTACGGCGTGACCGGCAATCTGAACTACGCCGTCGACACCTTCGACATCACCGCGATCATCAACTACCACCACCAGCAGACCTTCTGGGTCGGCGACTTCGACGGCGGCGGCGCCACCGCCATCTTCGCCGACGAGGACAGCCGATTCCGCAATTTCTCGACCGAGGTCCGGGCCGTCACCCATTTCGACTTCCCGGTGAACGCGGTGGTCGGCGTCTACTACCAGAAGACCAAGCGCTTCTTCTTCCAGGACGTGTACTTCGCCGGCACCGAGAACTCGGCCGCGGCGCGGGTCGAGGACACCTTCGTGTCCTACAACAAGATCTCCGAGACCTGGGGCGAGACGATCTCGCTCTACGGCGAACTGGTCTGGGACATCACCGACACGCTGCAGCTGACGGGTGGCGCCCGCTATACCCACGAGACCAAGGACTCCTATTTCGAGCAGCCCTATGTGAACCCGTTCGTGCAGGGCCTGTTCGTCCAGGGCCGGCTGCCGGCGTCGGGTCTCGTGCCTCAGACCTTCAAGGACGGCTCGCCCGAGGTGACCTTGCGGTGGGAGCCGACCGACAACCTGACGCTCTATGCCGCCTACAAGACCGGCTTCAAGTCCGGCGGCTTCTCCAACAGCGCCATCTACAGCACGCTGACCGTCGACCAGATCGCCGACATCACCTTCGAGCCCGAGACCGTCGAGGGCTTCGAGGGCGGCGTCAAGGCCTCGCTGTTCGGCAATACCCTGAACCTCGAGTTCGAAGCCTATCACTACAAGTTCAATGACCTGCAGATCGACTTCTTCAACTCGCCGGCCTTCGCGTTCATCACCGAGAACGCCGGCGGGGCCAAGACGACGGGCGCGGAAATCCAGGCGGTCTGGGCGCCCGAGCAGGTGACGGGCCTCAGGCTGAACGCCTCTCTGGCCTATAACGAGTCCGAATACACCGACTTCATCGCCCCCTGCTACGCGGGCCAGACCCCGGCCCAGGGCTGCACCATCTTCACGCCCGGCCAGGTGCCGAAGCAGGAACTGGGCGGCCAGACCCGCGCGCTGGCGCCCAAGTGGTCCGGCGTGCTGGGCGCCGACTACGAGCAGCCTTTCGGCAACGGGTGGAAGTTCGGCATCGGCGCCAATGTGGTGTTCAAGAGCAAGTACCGGCTCGGCGGGTTCAACAACCCCGTCGACGTCCAGAAGGGCTTCGCGACCCTCGATGCGGCGCTTCGCTTCGGCACCGAGGACGACACCTGGGTGTTTTCGATCATCGGCAAGAACCTGACCAACAAATACGCGCTGCTGGCCTCGGGCGACACGCCCTCGACCGGCGGCGGCACCGGCACGGCGGGCGGCTTCTCGGCCGACCGTACCGGCACGCCGATCGTACCGCGCACGATCGAGTTCCAGCTGACCTGGCGCTACTAGACGTTAAGCCTCGCTCGCCAGGGCCGGACCCGGCGCGGGTCCGGCCCTTTCCTTTGCCATAAAGTCCGCCTCCTCTCGTTTTCGAGAGTTACCCGGATAACCATTCATGTGTACGGTTATTGAATTCTGCTTTAAAAAAAGCCGTTGAGGGTGATTGTTCTCTGGGGAGGGAAAACCAATGACCAAGCGTACCGGCGCGCCGCGCGCCATCTCCGTCCACAACAGGTTTCTGTTCGGCTCGCTGCCCCTGTGGGCGGCGCTCGCATCCGCCTTGCCGGCGCAGGCCCAGATCGACCAGGTGGTCGTGCAGGCGCGCGGCGAGGAACAGGAAGTCCGCGACATTCCGGTCGCCATCACCGCCATCGGCGAGGAGAAGATCGAGAAGTTCGCGCTGAAAAGCCTGGAGGACGTGGCCGCGGTCGCGCCGCAGCTGACCATCGTACGCGGCGGCTCGGGTTCGGGCGCCAGCATCTCGATCCGCGGCATCCAGTCCAACTCCACCTCGATCGGCATCGAGCAGTCGGTGGCGGTGATCCTCGACGGCGTTTATTACCCGCAGGGCCGCGTCATCGACGAAGGCCTGTTCGACGTCTCCCAGGTGGCGGTGCTGAAGGGCCCGCAGGCGCTGTATTTCGGCAAGAACGCGACCGCGGGCGTGCTGGCCATCACCACCAACGATCCGGGCAACGACTTCGAGGCCATGGCCCGCGTCGGCTATGAGATCGAGCAGCAGCGGCTCGTCGCCGAATCCATGATCTCGGTGCCGGTCACCGACAAGTTCGGCATCCGTCTCGCCGTGCGCGGCACCAAGATGTGGGGCGGCTACATCGACAACAATGCCGGCCCGACCACCTACACGACGACCGATGCAGCGACCTTCGCATCGACGGTGCATCCGAACGGCGCGCCCACCGAGAACAAGTTCCCGGCCGAGGAATCGATCTATGCGCGCCTCACCGCCAAGGGCACGCCCAGCGACCGGTTCACCTACACGTTGAAGGGCAGCTTCTCAAACTACCGCATCTCGACGACCCAGGGCACCGAGCTGTTCGCTTGCCCGGCGCTCAATGGACAGCCGCACGCAAGCGTGCCCGATCCGAACAATCCCGGCTTCAACATGCCGGTGCCCAATCTCGACGCCGAGTGCGTACCCGACTGGCGCGGCGCGCAGAACCCGATCCCGCCGGACATCGCCGCGACCGACCCGCTGCTGAACTGGTTCGGCGGCCAGCTCGGCGAGGAGTACCGGTCCTACGGCGTCACCGGCAAGTTCGACTTCGACCTCGATCCCGTCGACATCTCGGCGGTGCTCAACTTCCACCGCCAGCGCACCAACTGGGTCGGCGACTTCGACGGCGGCGGCGCGACCTCGACCTTCGCGGGCGAGCACAACACCTTCAAGAACTTCTCCACCGAAGTCCGGGCGGTGACCAAGTTCGATTTCCCGCTCAACGCGGTGCTCGGCGTCTACTACCAGGACACCCAGCGCTACTTCACCCAGGACGTGATCTTCGCCGGCGCCGAGAATTCGGCCAATCCCGACCCGACGCGCCGCTACGTCGCCTATGACAAGATTTCCGAGACCGCCGGCGAGACCATTTCGGTCTATGGCGAACTGATCTGGGACATCACCGACACCCTGGAACTGACCGGCGGCGTGCGCTACCTCCGCGAAACCAAGGACAGCTATTTCGTCCAGCCGAACGTGAACCCGTTCTTCACCGGCATTTTCGTCGAGGACGTTCAACTCGATTCCGACCAGACCTTCAAGGATGCGTCGCCGGAAGTGACCCTGCGCTGGAAGGCCGACGACAACCTCACCCTCTATGCGGCCTACAAGGAAGGCTTCAAGTCGGGCGGCTTCTCGAACAGCGCCATCTTCAGCCAGCTGACCGTGATCCAGACGCCGAATGGGCCCGACTACACGAATTCGCTGGCCGACTTCCAGTTCGCTCCCGAGCACGTCAAGGGCTTCGAGGGCGGCGTCAAGGCCGAGTTCTTCGACCGTACCCTGAACGTCGATTTCGAGGTCTATCGCTACAAGTTCAAGGATCTGCAGATCGATTTCTTCAATTCGCCGACCTTCGCCTTCATCACCGAGAACGCGGGCGGCGCGAAGACCACCGGCGCGGAATTCCAGTTCACCTGGGTGCCCGAGCAGGTCACCGGCCTGACGCTGACCGGCTCGATCGCCTACAACATCGCCAAGTACACCGACTTCGTCGCGCCCTGCTATGCCGGCCAGAAGCCCTCGGAAGGCTGCAACCTGCCGATCGGTCCGGGCGAGGTGCCGAAGCAGCAGCTCGGCGGCCAGACCCGGGCGCTCGCGCCCAAATTCGCCGGATCGTTCGGCTTCGACTACGAGACGCCGGTCGGGAACGGCCTGAAGGTCGGTTTCGCCGGCAATATGCTGTGGAAGACCAAGCACCGCCTGGGCGGCTTCAACAACCCCTATGACATCCAGAAGGGCTACGCCACCTTCGACGCCTCGGTGCGGTTGGGCAACGAGGACGGCAACTGGGAGTTCGCCGTGATCGGCAAGAACCTGGGCAACAAGTACGCCCTGCTGTCGGCCGGCGACACCCCCGGCACCGGCGGCAACACCGGCACCGCGAACGGCTTCGTCGCCGACCGCTACGGCACGCCGATCGTTGGCCGCACCATCGAGTTTCAGTTCACCTGGCGCTACTGAGCGGCGGGAAATCCGGAAGGGCCGGGGCGGCGCCCGCCGCTTCGGCCTTTGCCGTATCCAGGGCTTTGGCATCGGCCCCGATGATGCTATCAGATGCCGTCCTCACGCCTCGGGGGCCTGTAGCTCAATGGTTAGAGCCGGCCGCTCATAACGGTCTGGTTGCAGGTTCGAGTCCTGCCGGGCCCACCACTAAGTCTTTGTCTCTGCACGTCAATTCTGATTTTGATGCGCTGAGTCAGACTCGAACTGGCAACCAGACTCTGTGGTCCGCTCCCGCGTCTCTCACCAGAGTGATAAGGCAGAATCTGTAAAATTATCTCCGGCCCCAGAGCGCACAGAAATCCTGGGCACTATTCAAAGGGTTACGCGGCGTCAGTTTGGTTGCTGGTTCGAGTCCTGTCCGAGACCACCACTCAGTCTTGTGCTAAAAGTCGTCCGAAGCGGTGTTGCGGATAAACCGCAGAACTCAGCCACTTTTTTGAGATTATCGGCGTCTCTGGTCTCAGCAGAGACGCCGCATGGCGCAAATATTTCGCACAAATTTCCCAATGTCTCCGGAGGGCGATTTCGCCACCAAACCATCAAACCTTGAACTTGGGCGCGTTAAGCGGGAAAGCCGAGCAGTCGCCGCTGGTCATCCCAGGCATGCGGGAGGCTGCGAATGCGTTTCAGCTTTTCTGCCGTGACATCGACGGGCTGTCGGCCAACGAGGATTGCTTCGACGATGTCGGGAGCGAGGAACGCCAGCTGTAGGAAGCGACTGACGTCGCTCTCGTCCAGAGAAGATCGGGAGGCAATGTCCCTGATGCTCTTCGCCTTACCAGACGCCAATTCATGCATCCAGCAATGCGCCTGCGCAATCAGTTCGATCAATGCTTTGTTGAGTGCCGGTTGTTCTGTACCGGCGATGACCAGCCGCGCCTCAACGCCGCGGCGCTTGAGCTGAAGAGGCGCCGTAAGGGTAATGAGCTGAGCCGCAACGTCGCCTCGATCGTCGCTGAAGGTCGATAGGAGTTTACGCAGTGCGCCGCCCTTTATGTCGATCCGCATCTCTGTCGGTTGAAGAGTGATGCGGTGAACCAAGCCATTGAGGTTCGCGTGATAGGCGACCTCCAAGCGGAGACTCTCTCCGCAAAGTCTCGCAGCGACAATGATCTCCCGCTGCTGATCAGGAGACGTGTCCTGGAGGCCCAGTGCATCAATGACCTTGATACCGTCAGTCATGAACTGGCTCAGCGTCTCGTAGACGGCACGTTCCAGTTGCCGTGCGGGAAGCCGCCAACCATCTGTGGCTGATGCGGCATCGTGCATCAGGCGGTTTGAGATGTAATACCGGTAGCGGACACCTTTCTTGTTGGCATGCGTCGGCGACATCAAATCGCCGGTGTCGTCATAAACCAAGCCAGCCAATACGCTCGGCGCTTGCGCATTTTTAGGAGACTGGCGGGACGACCCATTGTCTTTGAGTTGTCGCTGCACGCCATCCCAAAGGAGCCGTGGAATGATTGCCTCATGTTGCCCCGGATAGGTCTTCCCGTGATGGCTGATCTGGCCGATGTAGATGGGATTGGAGAGCAACTGGTAAAGATGCCCGCGGGTAAAGGGGCGCCCTCCGATATCCCGCCCGGTTCTGTCCTGTCGTGCCTTGGTGGTGATGGCCCGACGCTCAAGTTCATCACGCAGCGCCCTGACCGTTCCGAGTGCCTGGTACAGATTGAAGATCTGCCTGACCGTGGCCGTTTCCGTCTCGTTAACGACCAGCCGCTTTTCTTTGACGTCGTAGCCGAGCGGTGGCAGCCCGCCCATCCACATGCCCTTCTTCTTTGAGGCAGCAACCTTGTCGCGGATACGCTCCGCTGTGACTTCGCGCTCGAACTGGGCAAACGACAGCAGCATGTTCAGCGTGAGCCGGCCCATGGAGGTCGTCGTGTTGAACTGCTGAGTCACGGAGACGAAAGAGGCTTTGCTCGCATCGAGGAGTTCGACGATCTTGGCGAAATCGGCGAGTGATCGGGTCAGCCGGTCTACCTTGTAAACAACAATGATATCGATCCTGCCGGCCTCGATCTCAGCAAGCAGCCTGATCAGGCCCGGCCGCTGCATCGTGCCGCCGGAAATACCGCCATCGTCGAACCTGTCGCTAACGAGGTGCCAGCCTTCGTGACGTTGGCTTTTGATGTAAGCCTCACATGCTTCGTGCTGGGCATGGAGAGAATTGAACTCTTGGTCGAGGCCGTCTTCCGTCGACTTGCGGGTGTAAATCGCGCAACGCAATGGCGGGCTCATATTCGAAAAAACCTCCAGCCTGACCAGCGCGCGCCGGTAATCGTCCGTGCGACCTCCGAGAGTGATCGGTAAAGCTGCCCGTCGTATCGAAACCCGGTGGTGAGGACATCGACCGTATGCAACCGCCCGTGCCATTCCCTGACGAGGCGTGTTCCAGGTGAGAGTGTTCTCTCAGGAGCGTCGGCGATCTTCGGCGTCGTCCTCTGTACGGCAATTTTGAGCAACCGCTTTTGCGTTGCAGCAGGCAAGCTACCCTGCACCTGGGCCTGCGCATTGTATGCGGCCGCATAAACAAGCAATCGCCGGCTAAGACCTTTAGGGGGCGCCGTGGCATAGGATGCCCGCCACTGCGCCTCCAACTGGTCTCGTGATGCTGTCGCAAGGTTGCGCGCATCGACCATGGGTCAGCCCGCCTGTTCGGCTGAGGTCGTGCTGTCGATGCGATAGACTGCCTTGCCGGCATCATCCTTGGTGCGGATGACCTCGGTGCCCTGCTTGCGCAGGCCGGAGAGGAACGCGCGGATGCTATGCGCCTGCCATTCGGTCACTGCGTTCATGTCGGCGATGCTGGCTCCCTCGGAGCGTCGAAGCAGGGCGAGTACTGCGTCAACCTTGCCACTACCACGCCGCGGTGCGGGCTTGTGGGCAGCAGGTGATGGTTCGGCGTCACGCACCGGCTGCGACTGCTCGCCGTCGACGACGCCAATGGTCTCCAGACCGACAGCGGTGATCGAGAGGGAGAAACGCTGGTCGCCATCTTCACGCCAGATCGTATCGCCCGATCCCGCTAGAGTTTCGGCGATCAGGCCACCGTTGAGCAAGCTGTTGATGACCTTGGTTAGAGCCGACTGACGGAGGGTGATGGTTTCTGGGAGCGGCAACACCGCGTGGTTGGGGTGGGCCGCAGCTGCGGCTAGCAATACCAGCTGGGTGTCGGTGAGCTTGGGCATGGTGGTCTCCAGACGTGGGCGCCTCGACCATCGAGGCGCTTCCACCACCCCAAGCCCCGCCGGCGCTGCCGGTCAGGGTGCCGGGCAGGCGCCCGGCTCACTCTGGTGACGGTGACAGGAACGCTTGGTATGCCAGGCAAGTCCAGTCCATTCAGCGATCCGGTTCAGTGGTGCCAGCGTCCATGTCCAGCAGCACGATCACCGCCCCTGCCAGCGTCGCCAATTGCCCCGCAGCCACCTGCAGCTGGCGTGCACCTTGGCGAAAATCGTCCAGTGACGCTCGCTGGTTCTGACCATCGACGGCGACGATGTGGTTGTCCTCGAGCAACTCGGTCGCGGCGACAAACAGCCGCCGCACAACGTCTTTACGGTACTTGTCCATGGCGATTCCTGCATGGTCGAAACAGGACGACACACGCTTGCACCCGCTGAGAAGTCGAGGGGAATTTCAGTTGATGGCTTAGTCAGACGATGGCCGCTACCCGCATTCGCTGCTAACGAGCTGCCAGTCGGCAAACGGCCAGATGCGGTCGTTCGACAGGGATCTGCTCTGACGACCGGAGCTGGCCGAAGGCGGACCGACAACTTCCGTTATTTACGCAGCATAAACTGCCATCGCTCATGAACGACCATGTCGTCAGCTCGCAACCTTAGGAGAGCGAGTTCAACCGTTCGCAATCTCGCTAATCGTCAGTCGGATAGACCGTGCGCAGCGTGACGCCGGTGCGACCATTGCCATCAAGTTCGATCACCCGCAGCGGGCGGACGCGACCGGCAGGCGTCTCGACTGGTCCGATACGCCCGAACTTCTCGATGAGATGGCGCGCGAGAGGTTTGCTCGCCGTGGTGATGACCAGATTGAGCGACTGGCTGTTTTCGAGGACGGTCGCACGGAAAATGTCGAGTAGTCCAACCCGGTTGAGATCGTCGAGATGGGTGACCGGCTCGTCAAGAAAAAATGTGCCGCCGAGGCTGCGCGCGCGCGCCAGGAACAAAGCAAGCGCCAGATCCTGCCGTTGACCTTGACTAAAGTCCTTGCCGGGATTGAGTTCCTGGCCTCCCGCATCGGCCAGCCAGCGCAAGGGATCGTCCACTTGGCCGAGCTTGATCCGGTCAAACACCCTATTGGCGTGCATGCGCGCGAAGAGCGGGTTTACGACCCGGCCAAGATCCTCGATCTGGCGGCCGCTGACCTGGACATAGCTGTCGTGGAAGGCGGTGCTAGCCTGACGGGCCGCGGCGATGCGTTCGGTAAGATACGCATAGCGGCGACGCAGGGGCGCCACCTCGTGCCGCAGCGCTTCGAGACGCGTGCGGCGTACTTCGGCGCTCCAGGCGGCCTGGGCGGCGACAGTTCGGGAGGCGATATCGTCGAGCAATGCCTGCTCACGGCGGGTCCAATCACGGGCATCTGCAAGATTGCTCTCGGTCCATTCTGTATCTGGTGCTGCGACACGCCATAGCTGCCGCAATTTCTCAAGCTCGCCTTGATGTCGGGCATGCGCATCGCGGTTGGCGCGCACGGCTTCGCTGGCCACAGCATGGTCTTTGCGCAGCGCATCGCGTCGTGCGCTCTGCTCGGCGAGCGCCTTGTCCGCAGCCTCGAGAGCCTCGCGCAGCGCGTCTTCGCGAGCACCGATCGAATCTTCGATATTAGCGCCCAATGCGGCGAGCGTTGTGGTCTCACCAAGCAAGGGTGGGCCCGATACAGACAACATAGTCGACACCCGATCGCGCTCGCCGAGCAGGCGCGACAGTGCTGCCGCAGCTGCCAGCGAAGCGGTCAGCGCCTCGAGGGCGCCGATGCGGTTGCTATCGCCAATACCCAGCCGCGCCAGGCGGGGTTTACGCATTTCAGCGAGCTGCTCGAGCCCGGCGAGCTCGGAGCGCAAACGCTCGACCTGTCCAAACTGGCGCTGCGCCTCCTCCAGCCGGCTCTGCGCCAGCCGCGCCGCTTCGCTCGCCACTGCGGCAGCCTGCTGGGCAAGCCTCTCCACCTCGGGCACCAGCGCCAGGGCTGAGGCCATCGCTTCGCGAAGCGCATCGGCGGTTCGCCAGTCATGGCTGCATAGAGGACAAGAACTTGCCCCGTTTGCGTGCTGGTGATCGAGCAGTTCACGGCCCGCAGTCTGCAGCCTGGAAAGCGGACCCGCCGTCGCATCGTGTAGCTGTTTGGCGCTCTGGGATTGGGTCCCCAGCCGGGTGGCCGTTTCCCGCAGGCTGGCCAGCGCTTCCTCGGTGACAAGCAACGCGCGGGCTTCGGCAAGCTGTGCGCGGAGCAGTTCGGTGCGCCGCTCGGCATCTTGCGCGGCGCGCTCGTCCGCAAGCGCGGCGCTGGCATCGAGCTGCAGCGCCGCGATCTCTTCCGCACTTTGCCGGGCATAAGGGAAAAGTTCGAACAATTCGGCCAGAGTCTCGGTGCCTACCAACCTGCTTGTCTCGTGCATTGCCGAGAGTGCGGTGTAAAAGGCCGGGACCAGAGGCGCCAGCACGGAACGCGCGGCCTCGAGCGCGCGCATCTGCGCCTTGAGCGTGTCGCACCCGGTGCTAGCGGCGGCGACCGCCGCACCAGCCGCTTGCCCCTGCTGGACGATCTCGGCGACCTTTTCGGAAAGCACTGGATAGGCGGCATCTAGCGCGGCAATGCTTTCGGACAGCTTCCCCCGTTCGGGCCATCGGACTGCGGAGGCTTCGATCGCGTCGCGGCGTGTCACGAGAATATGCTGGCGTCGGTGCCGCTCGACGTCGAGTGCTTCGATACGCGCCGCGAGCGATGGCTGCGATGCGCCCGCTTCACCGTGAAGTGCCAGACGCTCCTCGGCGCCGGAGACTTCGACAGCCGCGGACAAAATGGCGGGCGGCGGCGCGCTCTCAAGCTCGACCGCCAAGCGCACGATCTCTTCTTCACGACTGGCAATCGTCTGCCCGAGCAAGCGCTCGCGGCTGCCTATCTCGGTAATGTAGCGTTCCGCGAGTTTCTCGGCTTCGAGTAGGTGGCGGATCCCGAGCAAATCGGCGAAAACGTCCTTGCGCCTTTCGACGGTATTGTCGTCGGAGTCGACCAGTGTCGCCAGCGACTCGGCCGAAAGGAAGCGTGTGCCGCGAATCCAGCCCTGACGCAGCGCAATTGCGCGCAGATGATGCGAGTCTTCGGCCGCAGCCGTAGGAGCAATACGCCCTAGTATGTGGTTGAGCCCGATGACCGGGCCTAGGACGCCGTCCGCGCCTGCAAGCCGTGCTTGGGTATCGTTCCCCGCGACGACTCGCCGCAAACGCTGCGCCGTGCCACGCAAATGGAGTTCCGCATCGACGGCCGGCGCCTGATCCGATTGCGGAAATCTTGGGAAGAGGACTACTTGGTCGAAGTGGCCCTTCTCGCGCAGCCGCTCGACTTGCCCAGTCAGTAGCCACTCGGCCGCTTCGCAAATCGTCGTCTTGCCGGTGCCGTTGGCTGCAAACACAAGAGTCAGCGGGGAGGAGAAATCGAACTCTGCCTCCGCGCCGATGCCGCGAAAGGCCAAGACGCGCATCTTGCTGATCCGCACACCGGTCATGCGACATCCCCTTGCGGAATGGGCGCGTCGGCGTCCGCTTGGGCCAAAGCAGGCGCGCCTTTTTCCTGCAAGGCACGCCAAAGCATTTCCGCTGCCTCGCCAATCTCAGGCCAATAGAGCGCGTCGCCTGCGGCGGTGACGGCGTCGGGCAGCCCGAGCATGGTGATATCGGCCACACGCGCCCAAAGCCCGGCGCCTGCCGCCAGCGCATCGGCCGGCGACGGCCAGACCAGATGCTTTCGGCAGATTCGCGCCGAGAGTTCGAGCTTGCGGATCTCCTGATCGGCTTCCGGGTCAGGAGCGGCCGGCAAGGCGAGCACCAGATAGCCGTCCAACGGGGCCGTGGCCGCCCCTTCAGCTTGGGAGAGAAGCGCATCGAGCCAGCCTTCGCCCTCATCGGCCGCAAGCGCAATAACGTCGCGCTGGTTCGACAGTACGGGCCAGAGTAGCAGTCGTGCATAGCTGCCCGACCATAGAACCGCGCCTACCGGCGGCTCGGCCACCTCAGTCAGGTCTGGCAACTGCATTTGTCGCGACATTGCCACCCGCGTGCATAGCGTCTCGATCGCCTCGACACAGGTGAAGATATCAGGGGCGCTCACGCCGCTTCCCCAGGGAATGCCGCCGCAAGCCGCGCGTTCAGTGCGTCGACCAAGGGCATATCGTCCACGCCAGTCTGATGCTCAGCATAAACCGAGGCGACGGCGGCGAGGCTCACCACCGATACGCGGCGGCGTCCCCGCGGCGCGGTATAATCGGATTGTTCGTCGGCTAGGGTGCCGATGGCGCCTGCGGCTGCCGCCGGTGGGGCGCTGAAGTCGTCGCGCCGCACTTCGGCCACCGCGCCTTCATCAATATCTCCGAAATGCGATTGGGCAAGCACGATCAGGTCGGGATGCTCGCCAGCCTGCTGCTGCCAATTGCTCAGGATCGCCCGCATCTGCATTTTAGTCTTGCGCGCATCGCGCCATACAAGGAGGTGGCGCCTCGATGCCTCCTGGCGTAACTGGCCTTGCTGGCCGACGGTTGGCTGCCAGCCGGTACCGTCGATCGTCGTCAACGTCGCAAGCGCGTGTAGCCCATGCTGCACAGCTTGCTGGTGGCCGATCTCGTGCAGCGCATCGGGATCGACAGCACCTTCCCCGGGACCGTGCATAAGCGCGTTGAGAATCTGCTTTGCCTGCGGTGCGGTTCCCGTCGCGAGATGCGCTGCAATCGCGGCGCTGCCGTCGCGCAGCCGCGGCGACCAATTGAGGTCACCTGGATGCCGCCGCAAGAAGCGGCTGATTTCGCAGGCGTGCGGCGGCGGAGGCAACGTGACCGGTGCGGGCAAGCCCATATCGCTGACAGGGGCGAGCATATCGGCATGCCATACGAACTTTCCGTCGACCGGGCCGTAAGGTCCCCAGTCGACCGCGCCGCTCGCCAGCATCGCATCCGAGTGGCGTATCACGGCGCCGACCACGAAATTGGTCTTCACCCGCCGGCCGCACGGGAGATTGGCTTGCCCTTTAGTGAGTTCGTCCCACTTGCCGAACACCCCGGTGAGGCTGCGCCATTGGTCTTCGTGCTCCGCCGCAAAAACACGATCGTCCGCAATGTTGGCGAGCGCCACCAGCCCGGGCCTGCCAGCGAGGACTTGGACGAGCAGCGAGTCGATCGCTCGCACCCAGTTATTGTTATAGCCGTGTTGCAGCAGCGATCCCACGACCATCGCGGGGCGATCGGCGGCGATGCCTTGCAGCGCCTGGGCGATCCGGGCCTGCGCTCCGTCGGGATGGTCGCCGGGCAATTGCAGCATGTCCGCACAGATCAGGGGAAACAGGTCAATGTCGTCAAAGCGCAAATGGGTGATTGTCCGCCCGAATTGCATGTCAGGCAGCTGCGCGGCCTCTACATTCTGCTCCGCGACGGTCTTCAAATAGGCGATGCAATGCGTGTCGCCGGGCGCATGCACCCAGCACCAGCCGCCATTAACGCGGCGCACCCGGCCGATACCATTGTCCGCCTGATTCCACGCCAAGCGGCGGCGTGTCTCGCCTGCGCCGGTCGCAGCTGCGGCCCAGTCCAGCACCGTACCGCCTGGCGCCGCCCCGAAACCGGCAAGCACGATCAGCGGACGCGCCATGCCGCGGACCGCGGTATCGACCGCCGCCCAGTCGCTTGAGGCCAAAGCGAATTCGGGAAGTACGATCAGAAGTGGTTCATTGCCCGGAACCATCTCGGCAAGTGCAGGGCCGACATGGACGCCACCCCCGACAAGCAGTTGGGTCAACGCCGCTACGGTCAAGGGCCGCGCGGCATCAGTGGCTATCGCATCGTCGGGTGGGATTGGCAACTGGGCGAGGCAGACATGGAGCTTGCTTTCGACGGTAACGCCCAAGTCAATATTGATGGTCGTGACGCGGTCGCCGAATTGATCCGTTAGGTTGACCATGCGGGCGCTAAAATCCCCCCCCTTATCGCTGCCAGAACTACCCAGCAGCATAATTGCCAAGTGCATTCTGGCCGCTTTAGGCGCTTCGCGCCACCGCGTAATGTCTTGGGCGGCGGACACGATGGAATCATTGCGCCCATACTGGCCCGCTTTATAACCGCTATTCTATTCGACCGGATTGGTCAGTCTTACTGGCCAACGCTAACCGTTCGCAGCCTGCTCGTATCTGATGTGACCAACGGCCGGTTTCGGGATCGGTCAGTGGCACTTGGAACGACCGCTGTGGGCGCCGAACGGTCGCAAATTTAGGCGATTGTATACTTGACGAACCCGTAACGATCCCCATGTGAGCCTGCATTGAGGATAATGGGGGGTACAATGGCAAATTACGTAGTTTCGTACGATCTCAACGGGAAGAATCCTACCCATGCCGAGATGGACGCCCACATCAAGAGAGCGGGTTGGGCTTACGGTCGAATCCTAGAGACCGTCTGGTACATCGGCACGACTGCAACGACCAAGCAAGTCTACGAACACATCAACGCGATACTGAGTACGAATGATCGGGTCATCGTCGTGAAGGCGACTGATGCTTGGTTCCGCAACCTTTTGGTTAGTGATGATAGCCTTCAGAAGGCCTGGACGGGAAATGCATAGATTCCCCTGCCGCGAGCGTCGGCCACCTGAGTCAAAAGTTCGGCAGCAATGAAAATCTCATCAGTGGGCTCTCGCAGACACTTCCGCAGAGCCAAAAGGTTGCATCCTCAGGTTCAAAAATGGTTTCGCAGATCCGATGAGGACAACACTCTAAAGTCCGCTTTTGACCACTGGCAGATTGTCCGGAATGGCGCTAAGGGCGCACAGCGGCCGCTGATTGGCGGAATTTTAACATATACCGCGTTGCTTCTGGGCAGAGCTGCTCCTGAACGCTAGAGGGGCTACCGTTCATGCCGACGGACTAAACGAGACTAGACGTCCCGGTGAATCAAGTAGCTAGAGCATTCCCGAGCGCTCTGTCCGGCAGAGCTGGAGAGCTGTAAATACACCGCAACACTAAGGGGTAATCCAGACTCCAGTGTATGACCGATTGATATCATCCATTCATGGGGCGCGTTCTAACGCCTGCTCGCAACAAATACCACCCGGCGCCTGCGATATTGGGTTGATCATGAACGACGAGGAAAGCGAACTGGAGATAGCCGAGCGCCACATCCGCGAAGGGGAGGCCGCGGTCAAGCGGCAACGTCAAATATTGAAAAGCCCGGTCGTTAAGGGAGAGGCCCGTGCGGTGGGCGAGCAGCTACTCGCTAAGCTGGCGCTCGCCCTGGAGCTCCACTACAAACACCGAGATCGTTTACTCGGCTCCGATGTGGCGTATCATTCGGGCATCGATCGTTAGAACGAAGTAGGCCGCCCCGAGCTGTCGAAGGCGATAACCTTGAACGGCTCTTTAGTACCGTCTGGCACTTCCATCCCGGGAGAGCCCAAAGGCATACCGGGCACCGCAATGCCTCTCACCGCGGGGCGCTGCTTGAGCAGACGTTGTATGTCCTCCATAGGGACGTGCCCTTCGACAAGAAAGCGGTCTACTGCGGCGGTATGGCAAGACGTCAAATTTGCCGGGATGCCGAGCCGACGCTTCAAATCCTGCATATTCGACCGATTCACGACACGAACATTGAAGCCGGCTTGAGTGGCGAGAGCAGCCCATTTCTCGCAACACCCACATGACGGCTCCCGGTAGACTGTCATCTCCGGCCCGCTGGTATCGGCACCCCGACTATACCCGGGAACGAGCAGTAAGGCGCCGGCGCCCATACCGAGCAGCAAGTGGCGCCGGGTCAGATCACCGATTGGCTTTTGCCGAGCCTCTGGCCCGCGTTCCGAAAAGACGGCCTCATTGGAGTGTGGTTTTGCCATGATCACTTGTCCCATGTGGCGCTGCGAAGAAGGTCCTTGGGCGCAAACTCTCACCGGATTTCGCACAGCCGCTTAACATAAGGCGACTGGGGCTACAAGGCGTTCTAAGTGCAATTCTTCGGAACATCCAGCGGCACAGAATTCAGCTCTGCCCTCGACTGCAGGATCAGAACCGGGCCTGCTGCCGGTTTGGCGAGTTCGACGCTTCTGCGGCGCGTCTCAAGGGGCTTGAAACGGGTTTCGGAGACATTGTTGCGCGCTTGACTGGGTAGGCTCCATTCGGCTGCAATCTGGTTTGCAAGATCCCAAACCATGTGTGTGGATCGTCATTGCAGGGCACAACGGCCAAAATCGGTAGCCCGGCAGAGGGGCCTGACCCCCTGACGCGTACATCTATTAAGGACACATCGAGGGGCACGAAGCGTCGCCGGCTATTCTGGTCCCTATAATGCTAAAACTGCGCGTGATCAGATCACGTGTCGAAGCTAACAATTCGTCTTCGTCTGCGGAGGGCACGAGATGGAAATCCACCAGCACCAACGTGGCAACGGGGGGATTAATGGCTGGCTTCTTTCGAGGACTGGCATCGCCACCGCGATCGCAATCGCGACCTTGGCTTTTCTGATCTACACGGGACACTCCGCCCATCTCCTTGGCGCGCTCCCGTATCTACTGATCCTTTTGTGTCCGCTATTACACATCTTTATGCATGGGACACATGGGCACCACCACGACGGCGAGAAGCCTAAATCGGATGAGGAGAGGGATTCAAGCGGCCAACCACTACAGCATAAACGTTGAGTTCGGCACACAATACGGGGTGCAACCATGGCGTATGCAAACGCGGTACCGGCCGACGGGCTTTGGGGGCTAGCAATTATTAATTCGGTGATTTTCGTCGCCTTTGCCTTCAGCTTCTTCAAGCCTCAGACAAAAACCGATTGGCGCACGTTTGGTGCTTTTTCGGCTTTTGTGGTTGCTTTGTTTGTCGAGATGTACGGTTTTCCCCTGTCCATCTATCTCTTGTCGGGCTGGCTCTCAAGCAAATATCCTGGCGTTAATTTCTTTACTCACGACAGTGGTCACCTCATTCATACCCTTCTGCGTATGAAGGGAGACCCACACTTCGATCCGTTCCATATTCTGAGCAACGTCTGCATATTCGGCGGCTTCCTGATGCTGTCCTACGCGTGGCACACTCTCTGGAAAGCGCAGAGAGACCACAGGCTCGCAATAACAGGGCTGTACGCGCGTATGCGACATCCGCAATACAGCGCGTTTATTCTGATCATGTTTGGATTCCTTTTGCAGTGGCCGACCTTGATAACGCTGGTCATGTTTCCGGCGCTCGTTTCGATGTACGTGCGCCTTGCCCTCCTGGAAGAAAAGAAAGCCTCACACGAATTCGGGAGCGAGTACGAACAATGGGCCCGTGTAACGCCTCGCTTCTTCCCACGGCTCGGAGGGTTGCCACAGGAAGGCGCTGTTTAAATGATCGGTGAGCGCAAGTTGAGCGGTTTGAGCATGCAGCGATATGTTCACCAAATCCACTATCTACAGGAGGTCTATGGCCAAGCAACGAACGCCTCCAACTGCAGTGCTATCGAGACCTCGCAATCGAAGCGACCAAAGCACCGGATAGGTGTTCCAACAGAGCGTATGCTTCTTCATTTGGATCATGGTGCAGATGGCTTCGACTGATAGTCAGACAAATACGCTCCAATTGCGACGCCTGGGAATCGATATTGGAGACGAGTTCGCAATCTTCATGCATCGGGATTGTCACATCTGCCGCGCTGAGGGGTTTTCGGCCCGCACGCGTGTGGAGGTCCGAATGCTTGAAGGAGCCGGCTCGGTTCTTGCCACCGTCATACGGGTCACATCAGGTCTCATCAAGGATCAAGAGGCCAGCCTCTCCGAGGTTGCCTGGACACGGCTTGGGGCCAGGGAAGGAGCCGAGATTGTTGTGGCTCATGCCGACCAGGTTGACTCGCTTCGTCACGTTCGTGCCAAAATCTACGGAAAGTCCCTTGAACAGAACGCCGTCAGCGAAATCGTCAGCGACATCGCCGCCGGCCGTTATTCGGAAGTCACGCTCTCTGCCTTTATCACCGCGGTTGCACAACACGCGCTGAGCCGGGACGAGGTGTTCTATCTTACCGACGCCATGGTTTCCGTAGGTAGTCGCTTGGACTGGGGAAAAGGGCCAATCGCAGACAAACATTCCGTCGGCGGTTTACCCGGTAATCGTACGACTCCAATTGTCGTGCCAATCATCGCCGCATGCGGGATTAGGATTCCCAAGACCTCCTCGCGTGCCATCACCTCGCCTGCCGGAACGGCAGATACCATGGAGGTGCTTGCGCCTGTCGATTTATCAATCCGGGACATGCGGCGGGTTGTTGAGGCGGAAGGTGGTTGCATCGTTTGGGGCGGGGCAGTCGATCTCAGTCCGGCGGACGATGTATTAGTCCGGGTCGAGCGCCAACTCGACTTGGACAGCGAAGGTCAATTGGTCGCGTCGGTGCTATCGAAGAAGATCGCGGCCGGCTCCACGCACGTTGTGATTGACCTCCCCGTTGGACTGACCGCGAAGATCAGGTCCTCTGAGATGGCGAGCCACCTGGCGGTTCTGTTGGAGCAGACAGCTAAGCGGGCCGGTCTGCAGGTGCAAGTAATTCAATCGGATGGGCGCCAACCTGTAGGGCACGGGGTCGGACCAGCTCTGGAGGCCAGGGACGTCCTATGGGTTTTGCGCAATGAAGCCGGGGCGCCCGAGTCTTTGCGGAGCCGGGCACTAAATTTAGCAGGGGCGCTTCTCGAACTGGTTGGTGCTGCTGACCACGGCCAGGGGAGGTCGCGCGCCGATGAAGTGCTCCGCTCCGGTCAGGCATGGCTGAAATTTCAGGCCATCTGCGAGCAACAAGGTGGCCTGCGCGATCTCCCGCGCGCCACGTTCACGCATGAGGTCTTATCGGCAAGTGCGGGGATCGTCTCCAACATCGACAACCGGCTGTTGGCGCGTGTTGCGAAGCTGGCGGGTGCGCCTGGCGCAAAAGCAGCTGGAGTCGACGTACACGTCGAGCTTGGCCAAAGGGTGGAAAGCAGCGAGCCCCTTTATACAATCCACACAGAGACGCCCGGAGAGCTTGCTTATGCCTTGGAGTTCCTCGGGCGGCAGACCGAGATGTTTGAGGTGGTGGAGCAATGAAACCAGTCGTCTTTGGCATGCCCTACAGCCGATCTTTGGCAGAGCGTCTAGGGCAGCTCTTGGACGCCGATGTCGGAGAGATTGAGGCCCGTAACTTTCCGGACGGCGAAGCTTACGTGCGTATTATTGGCGGCAGCGAACTCGTCAATGGACGAGATGCAATCATTGTCGCCACCTTGGATCGTCCTAATGCAAAGGTTCTGCCCCTCTGGTTCTTGGCGGACACCTTACGGGGTTTTCAAGCGGAGCGTGTGGGGCTGGTATGTCCGTACTTGCCATACATGCGCCAAGACCGCCGTTTCAAGGACGGCGAAGCGATCACATCTATTTCGTTTGCGCACATGATGTCGCGGCACGTCGACTGGATGGTGACCGTCGATCCTCATCTCCATCGCCACAAAAATTTAGGCGCCATTTACGACATTCCAACTGAGGTCGTGCACGCCGCTCCCTTGGTATCGGAGTGGATTCGTCTCAACGTGGAGGCTCCGCTGGTCATCGGTCCCGACGAGGAAAGCGAACAATGGGTAGCGTCAGTCGCTCAGGCGGCCGATGCGCCCTACGTCGTGCAACGAAAAATTCGGTCAGGCGACCGAGCCGTCAGAATCGAGATGCCTGATATCACGGGTCACATTTCGAGAACGCCTGTGGTGGTGGATGACATCATCTCGACCGCTCACACGATGATCGAGACTGTAAAGGAACTGCGCCGCCGCAGCATGAGGCCGCCGGCCTGTGTGGGGGTCCATGGGATCTTTGCAGGAGTTGCGGCTGCGGAATTGGAACAAGCGGGAGCGACGATCATCATCACCTGCAATACGGTTGAACACAGCAGCAACCGCATTGACATAAGCTATCTGCTGGCCCCGGCGATCCGTAGCAGGATTCGATATGTGGGCGCACATTAACTAATCGTGTGTCCCCTGGATATTCAGAGCAGTTACTAATGCCTAATAAAGACTTCGCAAGCTGCAACAGTTTGGTCCCAAGCCGAACAACGGAGTGGGCCTTGCTTTTGGATTAGTTGAAGCGGTCATTGAAGTGCTTAACAAAGTGAGGATCGGGCGACTGTAGAGGGGTGGGATACGGCATGGAAATTGGAATCGTCGGGTTGGGCCGGATGGGTGGCAACATGTGTAGCCGCCTGCTGCGGGCAGGTCACCGGTGTGTGGTCTTCGACCGCAACAGTGATGCCTTAAGGCGTGCCGCGACGGAGGGGGCTGAAGTCAGCGAGAGCCTTGCGGATCTCGTCGTCCGTTTGACGCCCCCACGCGCTGTCTGGCTGATGCTACCTGCTGGCCAGTTGACCGACCAGTTCGTCGCAGAACTGGCCGCCGTGCTCCAGAGCGGTGATACCGTCATCGATGGAGGGAACAGCTACTACAAAGATGACATCCGACGCGCACGTGATTTGGCGGCACATCAGATCGTGTACCTGGATGTTGGCACCTCAGGCGGTATTTGGGGTGATGTGCGGGGCTATTGCCTCATGATCGGTGGCCCAAAGGAGGCAATCGACCGACTGGATCCGATTTTTGCAGCCCTGGCGCCGGGGCTTGGGGAAGTCCCGAGGACGCCCGGGCGTGAAAGTCGCGATCCACGGGTCGAACGCGGATACATGCATTGCGGACCTACGGGCAGCGGCCACTTTGTCAAGATGATCCATAATGGGATCGAATACGGAATGATGCAGGCTTACGCGGAAGGCTTCGACATCCTGCGTAACCGCAGCGCTGACACGCTGCCGGAAAATGAGCGCTTCACGTTAGACATGGCAGACATTGCCGAACTTTGGCGCCGAGGCAGCGTCATATCATCGTGGTTGCTTGACCTCGCCGCCTTAGCGATGGCCGAGGACGGGGACCTCGCGCATTTCTCGGGGATGGTCGGGGACAGTGGGGAAGGACGGTGGACCCTTCAGGCGGCAATCGAGGAAGCTGTGGCCGTCCCGGTGCTCTCCGCCGCTCTCTACGTCCGTTTCCGCTCACGTACCGGGAACACTTACGCCGAGAAGCTTCTAAGCGCCATGCGCTTTCAGTTCGGCGCCCACGAGGAGGCATCACCCAGGCCCGATACACATGGCTCCCAAAATGGATAGAGGGTGCCTCTGCTCTGACCCAACGTCACTTTCGCGTTTGGCGCCTGCTCCAGCTTCGACACTCGTAATTTTCGGAGCGGGTGGCGACCTCACAAAGCGTCTGTTGATGCCGTCCCTCTATAATCTGACCTTAGCTGGGCTGCTCGTCGACGGCTTTAGCGTGATCGGCATCGATCACAATGAGAAGAACGGATACCTCTATAGAGATCAGCAGATAGCAACAGTGCGTTCCTTCCTCGCTGGTCGGAGCGGTGAGTTCCCGAGCCGCGTCGCTGACGAGGATGTCCTGCGCCGGCTCCGAGGCTATCTGTCTTACTTGACTGGTGACTTCGAATCCCCTGACACCTTTCGCCGCTTGTCTGAGCTGGTTGTACAAGGTCGCGATAGACACGGGCATGCGAACTGCGTGTTCTATCTCGCCACTGCCCCGCAGTTTTTCGCCACCATCATCGAGAATTTGGCGCTGGCCGGATTAATGCGAGAGGAGAACGGCGATTTCCGCAGGGTGGTGATCGAAAAGCCTTTTGGGACAGATTTGCTCTCCGCTCGTAAGCTCAATGCGCACATTCTTAGCCACGTGCAAGAGCATCAGGTTTTTCGGATCGATCACTTCCTCGGTAAGGAAACAGTCCAAAATATTTTGGCGCTGCGGTTTGCCAATGGGATCTTCGAGCCGCTTTGGCGTCGCGAACACATCGATCATGTGCAGATAACCGCGGCTGAATCAGTGGGCGTTGAACACCGCGGAAAGTTTTACGATCGAACGGGTGCTTTGCGCGACATGGCGCCGAACCACATGATGCAACTCCTGGCAATGATCGCGATGGAGCCACCGAACAGTTTCGAGGCGGATGCGGTTCGTGCAGAGGCGACTAAGGCCCTTCAAGCGCTCCGCCCCGTCACCGCTGGCGGTCTGGTGGATGACTTGGTGCGGGGGCAATATACGGCCGGCTCGATCCGGGGCGTATCAGTTGGAGGCTATAGGCAGGAGCCGAATGTGTCGCCCGACAGCATCACCGAGACCTACGTTGCGATGAAGTTGCATGTGGAGAACTGGCGTTGGGCGGGGGTTCCATTTTACGTGCGCATGGGCAAGCGCCTCACTACGAGGCGAACAGAGATAGCCATTCAATTCAAGCAGGCTCCCCATGCTCTGTTCCGAAGTGCTCCGGTGGAATGCCTCACCGCTAATTTTTTGGTACTGCACATCCAACCGAGCGAGGGTATCTCCCTGCACCTAAGCGCCAAGGAACCTGGCCCAAGGATGAATGTCGCCGGCGTTCGTATGGATTTTCACTACGCAGACTGGTTCAGTTCCGAACCAAGCACTGGGTACGAAACCCTTCTTTACGACGTAATGATCGGGGATGCGACGCTGTTCCCACGGCCCGAGAATATCGATGCCGGCTGGTCTGCCCTGCAGCCGATCCTGGAAAGTGAAGCCCTATCCAGTCAGCCGCTCGAATACTACCCCGCAGGCAGCGAAGGCCCTGCCGCTGCAAAGGCGTTGCTCGGCCGCGAGAGCCGCCATTGGTTGAGTTTATCGTAGCTGTGCCCCGCTACTGACTGGAAATCAGCTCGTCAATAGGGGAGATCGGTAGCAGTCGTGATGCCGCCCCTGACCACGCTGACAGAAGGAATGCTTGGTTTGACCCCGTCACTGGAAGTACTTGCAGATCCTGCCGCGCTTGCGGAACGAGTTGCTGCCTGGTTGGTCAACTGCGCCGGGGCCAGGCAGGGCGACCTGTCTTTGGCGCTCTGTGGAGGGGCTACGCCGCTGCCTCTTTACCGCAGGTTGGCTGAGCCCCCTTGGCGTGATCGGATGCCATGGGAGAGGGTCCACTTTTTTTGGGGGGACGAACGGCTGGTACCCATCGAACACGCGCAAAGCAACCAGCGCATGGTACGTGATGTAATAATCCCGCATGTGCCAATTCCAACTCAAAACCTGCACCCCATGCTGATGGGGGGCTCAGCCGATACGGTAGCACGGCGTTATGAAACGGAGCTCCGGATGTTCGCCGCACAGCGGCCGGATGAGCCGCTCTTTGACGTGTTATTGCTAGGCCTCGGAGAGGACGGACACACGGCCTCGTTGTTCCCAGGCCATCCGGCACTCGCCGAAACGCGCGCTTGGGTCGCGCCTGTCATCGGGGTAACGCCCGAGGCGAGGGTGACGCTTACTTACCCTGCTCTGGACAACAGCCGCGACATAGCATTCCTAGTTACGGGATTGAAGAAGCGGGCGATATTGCACCGACTACTGAGGGGCGATGCGGCACTGCCGGCAGCCGCCATTACACCCAAACGATCTATAACTATTTTCGCAGACCATGCGGCGGCAGGTTCTTGAGCAGTGGCGATCACAATGGGCGCGCGCTACGACAGTTCGTCGGTCTAGTCCTTCACCACAGTAGGGTTGCCTTCGAGGCTCGAGATTAGGCTTCCCACACGGCTGGCGGACGATGCCCAATCAGCCAGGCGAGGATAGTTATCCACCAGCCAATTGAACGCTCCTTGAACGGCGACAAATGCGGCCGCTGACTGGGTCATCTCGCCTAGCGGCATGTCTCCATGGATATAATTCGGAACACAAAGAATGAGACCAATTAGCGGGGCCAGCAACGAGTTTCCGTGACCTACAAGCGTCGTACGCATGAGCTGACCGCAAAGACGACTCCATTGGAAAATTACTTCTTTCAAGCTCGCTGAGGCCTCCGTTAGCAAGATGCTATGCGGAGCCCCATCATCGACGCCGCCACGACGATCTAGATATGCATGTAGACGAGCAACCGCAAACTTGAATTCTGATTCTGCTTCATTCTTTTGTTCGATCACCGAAGCCATGTTGCGACCGATCACCATCATCAACACCGTCGTCAAGCTGGCATAGATCACCGCGGCGAACACCAAGTAACCCGGCAGTTGCCTATCAATCCCGAGCGGTCCTAGGTCGACGGAACCACCCACACTCCATAGCACGGTGACGAAAGTGCCCGCTGTCAACATAGATGCAAGAAGGCCAACCGCGAGATCGATAGGAGCATCCGTGGCGACTCTTGCATCCTCGGTAATACGATATTCAGCAAACTGCGGTTCGTCAGAGCCAGTGTAAGCACCGGCCTCCTTGTCAGCGGGGAGCCACATCGCAAGCAGTCTAGATGTTAACCAATCTCGCCATTGGCGCTGGAAGCTCATCCGCCCCCAAACTGCCGCTATGGCCAGAACAACGCTTTGCGCAACCAGAAAGAACACGGTTCCGGCCTGCTGCCATATCACGCTGGCGTCGCGCCGATCCAGGGCGTTGAAAAAGTCACGGTTCCAGAGGTTCAAGCGATATTGAACCAGCAACTGGAGGACAACGCATATAGCCAACAATGCAATCAAGCCCCAAGCATACCAGCGAGAGTTGCCGCGCCAATATCCTCGTGCCGTGCGCCAAAAGCTGGCTAACGATTCCCGCCCGACCGTTCCAGATGAGAGATTAGGCATACATTGATGAGACAGGACTGGGGGACATCCGTAAGCAGGGCGGCAGGCGATAGACGTCGCGATTTCGCACCGGAGCGCGTCGCAATCCAGTACCCTGAATTATGGAACGCAATTGGGTCCACAAGCGGCCAATACTTTTTGCGACTATTGGGACGGCCACCGCGGACCCATAATCCCGACGCGAGCATTGGCTGAGCAACGCACGAGCCTTTAGGATTGGCGGGCTCTTGCGCTACCAGCGAGGAGCCCGCCGGTCAAGCGAACTCCTCGCAGGTGCCTAGAATGGATCAGCAGTGCCAACAAAAGCGCTACCATCCAAAGGTGTAATCTTAATGATGGCCGGCTCCCATCGCCCGATGATGCTCCGCCAATTCACGGTCAAGCTTTGCGGTCTCCTTAAAATCCTGAACGATCTTGGTGCAGTGCGAGTGCATGTTGCTGGCGCCCTTAGGATTGGCAGGGGCATTCTTATAGAGCTGAGCAAGCTTCTCGTGCATAGCCGCCTTCTTATCCAGATAAGCAGCTTCCTCATCGTAAGCGGCAGCAATGGCGTTATGATCCTCGCTGGTTTTCGCCGCGGCGACCATTTCATCGATAGACGCTTTCTTGTCGGCTGCATTTGCACTGCCAATTGCGAGCATGAGGCCCAGTGCAATGGCACCCACCCAAGAGGCTGCTGGCTGTTTCATCGTAAGTTTCCTTTCGCGTGAGATAGCAGGAAAGTAGAAGGAGCACAGACTAGGCCAGTTTGCCCAAATCGTGGTTTGATTGATATCAAAACGTGCCCGCAATGCTTATGGACCGGTATGTCTCTGGCTCATGAGGGGAGGCCTGATGGCGTGCGTATGAATCGTACCGGCTGAATAAAACCTCTACCGGCTGTATGAAACCTCCATCCGTGAACCGGCTATCCGCTTGAACGTCAGGCTCAGTAGGGAATGAAAAACGATCCTCCTCTCCGATTCGATTTACCACGGCTTGATTTGAATCGTCGTCAACTGATGCGCACGGCCGCCGTGCTAGGGGTCGGCGGACTTTTCGCACAGCTTCGACCGGCTTGGGCTCGGCAGGGCAACCCCGGCACTGGCGACGATGTGACTGCCTTGAGCGGGGAGGAGATCAAGCTGACGATCGGCCATACGTCTTTGAAGGTGGACGGCCGTGCCGGTCATGCCGTGGCAATTAACGGAACTGTGCCCGGGCCGCTGATACGCCTGAAGGAGGGGCAACACGTTAAGCTCGCAGTCACCAACACCCTAGACGAGGATACATCTATACATTGGCACGGCCTATTGGTGCCATTCCAGATGGACGGCGTGCCCGGTGTGAGTTTTCCCGGGATCCCTCCTGGCCAGACGTTCGTCTACGAGTTCCCTATACTGCAGTCGGGTACGTACTGGTACCATAGCCATTCTGGCTTGCAGGAGCAGGAGGGGCATTACGCTCCCATAGTCATCGATCCAGCTCGGCCTGATCCTGTAGAATTCGACCGCGAGCATGTGATCGTATTGTCGGACTTTGTATTCGTCCATCCGCACAAAATCTTTAAGCGCCTTAAGCAGCAGAGTGGCGTTTTCAACTTCCAGCGTCAGACGTTTGCGAGCCTGCTGGCGGGTAAGGACCAGACTCTGAGGGAACGGTTCCAATGGGCAAAGATGCTCATGGACCCAACGGACATTTCTGATGTTACCGGCTCCGTCCAGGCTTTCCTGGTCAATGGGCACGGGCCAAGCGACAACTGGACCGGGCTTTTTCAACCTGGAGAGCGAGTCCGGCTCCGGTTCATCAACGCTGCGGCGCAGATGATTTTCAACGTACGAATCCCGGGTTTGAAACTCACCGTGGTCGCTGCTGATGGACAAAATGTAAGGCCTGTCGAGGTCGATGAATTCCAGATCGGTAATGCGGAAACATACGACATAATCGTCCAGCCGACAGAGGACAAGGCCTATACAATCGTCTCCGAGGCGGTAGACCGTTCCGGCATGGGACGGGCTACGCTGGCACCGCGGCTAGGGATGAGCGGCCCTGTACCATCACTGCGCGAGCGGCCCCTTGCCAACATGAAGGACATGGGTATGGACATGTCCTCGCATGAAGCCGGCGGACATGGCGCTCCGGATACGGATGGCGCCGCCTCTGAACACACAATGCCAAACCACCAAATGACCACTCACGTGCCTGGAATGGCCCCGCCACCGGTCCGCGGCTCCGACGTGATGACCGAAATGCCGGGCATGGATATGAATATGCTCAACCCCAGGAATGCCCCGCAGGTGACCGTCGGGCCTGGTGTCCAGATGATTTCCCCGATGCCGGCAGATCGCACATCAGAGCCGGGGCAAGGGCTGGAAAGTGTCGGCCATCGCGTGCTTGTGTACCAGGATTTAGTCGCGCTTGAGCCAAACCCCGACAAACGCGCACCGGACCGCGCCATCGATATCCACCTGACGGGGAACATGGAGCGTTTCATGTGGGGCTTCGACGGGAAGAAGTTCAGCGAAAATCCGCCCCCTTACTCGTTTCGTGCCGGTGAAAGGGTGCGGATCACATTGGTCAATGACACCATGATGACCCACCCGATCCACCTCCACGGGCACTTCTTCGAACTTGTACATGCGCCGATGGGGTTCTTGCCACGCAAGCATACGGTGAATGTGCTGCCAGGCGGTAAGGTGACGTTTGATATTACTGCTGAGGCCGGTGATTGGGCATTCCATTGTCACATGATGTACCACATGCACGCAGGCATGTTCCAAGTCTTCAAGGTGAGGCCGTTCACGGGGGCGGAGGGATGAAGCAGCTCCTCATCGTTGCTCTCCTGAGCTTCGCCGCAAATCCAACCCAGGCGCAGACCCATGCTGACCATGGCGGCACGCCAGGTGCCGATCCACAGACTGAGCAGAGTGCCTCTACACCCGGCAAGAAACAGAAGCCTGCGTCTGCAGTTCGCGCGAGCGATCCTCATTCCGAGCACTCCGATGAGGCGCCGAACCCGATGCATGAGGGGCACAAAACGCAGCCGCCGGCCAGCACTATGGATCCTCACGCCGGCCACGGTGCTGCACCGATCCCACCTTCACAAGGGTCGACTGCACGAAGCGGCGCGCCGCCGATCTCCCATGAGGGACATAATGCGGTGCCAGCTGCAAATCCTCATGCTGGTCACGGGCCAAGCGGCACGGAGATGGGCGCGGGTGCTCAGCAGCCCGTAGGATCCATTCCCCCACCTCCAGTGATTTTGGACAATGCCGCTGACAAGTACTTTGGCGTCGGTGCGATGCAACGGGCGCGCGATATTCTCGGTTCGGAGCATGGAGGAACGCGGATATCCAAGGTCTTTTTCAATATTGCGGAATACCAGTCTGCACCTTCCGGCGGCGGTTATCGCTGGGATGGAGAAGCTTGGTTCGGTGGTGACATCAACCGCGTCGTGTTGAAATCCGAGGGTGAAGGAAGCGGCGGCGACGGCCTCGAGGCGGCCGAAGCCCAGGTGCTATATTCGCGGGCAGTTACCCGCTACATGGACCTACAGGTTGGTGTACGGCATGACTTCGCACCCGGACCTGAGCGAACTTATGCGACGGTGGGTTTCGAAACGCTGCTGCCCTTCTGGCTTGAAGTAGAGGGCGCGCTCTTCCTCTCCGACAAAGGTGACCTCATTGCCCGTGTCGAAGGATTTTACGATTTTAAGGTGACCCAGCGGCTCATTCTGCAGCCCCAGGCAGAATTGCGTTTTTCGGCCCAGGATATTCCGGAGCTGAACGTCGGTTCCGGCTTGACGCATATGGAGTTGGGATTGCGTTTACGCTACGAGATCCGGCGTGAATTTGCACCTTACGTGGGAGTCGCTTTTGAGCGCGCTATTGGGGAGACCAGCAAGCTCCTGCGTGCGGCGGGTGAGCCCGCGCACTCCACGACGTTTGTGGCCGGCATTCGCTTTTGGTTCTAGGGCCAACCTGAAGCTGGAATGGAGAGCTGCAGCGCTCACCCAGCCGTGCTCGGTCTCTTGAATCTGCAATAAATGACGCCGATCAGGTTGAGGCGACCTGATCGGCGTTTACCCTGAAGCGACGGCCATTGAGGCTAGCAGCCGAGACGCTGGATCTCATCCGGTGGTGAGGCTGTCGGTTTAGGAGCCAATATTTTGCCTAGTGCTCCCTGTTGCGGCGGATTTGTGTGGCCCGTAAGCCTCGACCCCGCAAAGATTAGGTGAATGTCGACAGAAGCTTGTCCCAGAGTTTGTCCGGAGTCATACGCTGCGCTACATATGCCCCATGCTATCGGCGGGTGCGCTCGGCGCCGGCATCGAGTCGTCCATGTCTTGATGCATCGGCTCCATAGGTTTCATCGATTTGTCCTTTCCCATTCCCATGCCGTCTTTGCCCGCTGCGCAGCCTTTGTCCATTTCCATACAGTCCTTGCCCATACCCATTCCGTGTTTGCCCATCGTATCAGCCGCTGTCCCGTCCTGGGTGGGAGCGGAGGCGTTTGCCCCAGTCGAGTTTTCCCTTTGGGCTTGTTGAAGTTGACGGATCTCCGCTCGGAGTGACTCGATCTCCTTCTGAAGTTCCGCATTGGTCGGAGCAGATCCTGGCGCAGAAGTGGAGTGTCCAGTCTGGGCGCTGGCTGCAGTGCTCAGACCCAATAAAACAACGACTGTAGTTGATAGGAGGAGGTGAGGCCGCTTGCTCATGGATGTTCTCCACTGACTTGGATTGACTGAATCGGACGATCTGGTGCTGGTTTGCACTTGCGCCCTTCTGAAAACAGTAAAGTATGGGATGCAACCGAGCAAGAAAATATGGTTGATTTCGGCAAAAGATGTGCAGAGTTCCTTGCAAAATAAAGTAAATTATAAATAGAGAAAGAGAAAAATGGACCATTCGGGCGTGCTTGTCACGGCCTCCCCTACTTGGTGGCAGGAGAAGAGTTGATGGGTTTATCAATCTGCCTATGCGTTAACTGCCGGGCTCTCCCTTGGATTGGTCAACAATTTTGCCGCGCTCGCGGTCCAGACGAGTCTCCTCCCAAGGCCAATGGCCATTGATCTCGACCCCAAGCGAGATGCTGAGGAACGTACGGATAAGAATTAAACCCGCAAGGACAATGAGGTCACTAATAGAGGGCTCAATGACAAGTGACTTCAAGATGTCTCCGGCGACGAGTAACTCCAGGCCAAGTAGGATGCTCCGCCCTAGATTAGCGCGATAACTTGGATAGCTACGCGCAAATCCTTCTCTCCACGTCTGACGAAGGCAAATCCCTGTCGAGATTACAGTTCCCATCAAAATCGCGATGGTGCCCGCGACTTCCAGGCTGGTAACCGCCAATCGAACGAACTCATCGAGCATGGTATGCTTGTGGGACTGTTGAAAGTGCGGTTCCCTGGCGCGCGAAGGCCGGATCCTCACCGTGTTCAGGCGGTGGGGCATAGATGAAAGGTGCTATCGTCTCGCCCAACCTTACCGCCTGTAGCCCTGTTCGTGGTGTTGGTTTGTTGCCTCTTCCAGGATGCGGCGCCCTAGTGATGATCATACCAGCCCGCCCCCTTAATATTGTTCCAGTCATCTGTGGTATGACATGCAAAGCACTGGTCGACGCGCGCTGCTTTTCCGGCGACGGTCTGCGAGACCATCTCGAAGTGCATCATGTAGTGGCTTGGTGGCGGCTGATGGCATTGTGCGCACTCGACCGAGCGCGGGGACGGATGCCGGAATCCGGCAATCGACCAGGATGTTACGTTGTGGCAGCTGCTGCACTGTTCTCCAAAGAAGCTGCGATGAGGATCGCGATTTGAATGGCAGCTTGCGCAGTCAAGTAGTGCGAGATTGGGGGTAATCTCGGGGTGAAGCGGGAGCCCCTGTGTTTGTTGAGCTGCGGCGTGGCTGGTCTTGGCGCCTTTGGCCATAGAATTTGGCTGTAACCGCCCTCGGGCGAGCGCCTCGTGATCCATGAATACAAGGCTCGCGCCATTGTCATGCTCGATATGGCAGCTGGTGCATTCCCGGATGGCCGCGTGGAACCGTGTAGACTGCTTATCTTGGAACGAGGTGGTCGCATGACAGGTGATGCAGGCGTTCGCCTGTACACCAATGTGGGGTGTATGACAGGTTTCGCACTGACCACCGATAAAGTCGTGCGCAGCTGATATCGGCCCTGGATTCACGACGGCACGCCAGCCTGGAACGGAACTGCTTCCAGCGCTGTGGACCATATAAGGCACTACAACTCCGAGGAGCAGCGCTGCGCTGCCGAGAACCATGTACAAGGCGGTGATACGCGTCATAGCCACCGCAACCCATAATAGAAGCCCGACCAGATGTGCACGGCTAGCAGAGCGAGAAGAATGGCGCCCAAAATTCCGTGTAAGGTTAAAGAAGCATCAAACAGCCCCTTGGTCGCATTCTCCGCCCTGATAGCATATTCGGTGTCCGCGATCGCGCTTGCGAGATCCGTAGCTGCAGGGGGGCTATCAACCCGGTCCATAGGCTTCTCGGCAGTAGCGAAAATGAGGCTGAGCCGCCCCAGCCTCGCGTTGAACTGCACAGTTTCAGGGGCTGTTGCTGTCACCTTATTCTGGCCTGCTGTGAGTGTTGCGAGTTCAGTTTTCAGCATGGCCAGCTGTGACTTACGGCCGCGGACGGCCAGACTGAGCTGGAGCAGGAGATAGCGGCCGATGTAGCCACTGATTACGACAAGCATCATGATGCCGGTGAGAGAGACGCCAAGAGGACTCTCCAGCTTATGTGCGGCATGGATTAGCCCCAGAAAAGGACCAAGCACGCCCGCATAGACGTGAATTGTTAGTAACGTGCGTTCAGATACGTGTCGCTTTAAACGATCATGGAGCAGAGGCACGCGCTTCAGGGGCGCGTAGCTAAGGGCAACCAGGATCAAGATAGCGCCAGCCGCGCCTATCACGCTTCCCGTAAAACTGCCCGGGAAGCGTGCAGATACATGAACAAGAAATCCAAGCGCGAATATGAGCAGGAGCAGCACCAGCGCAGCGATTACAGTTGCGCTCCGTTCCTGCATTCAGGCCTCCACGACCAATGGCCCGCGCGTGCATTTTGCTTGGCAAGCCAGCACAAACCCTTGCGCCTTATCAGCCGGATCCAGCCCGGCTTCAACGGCCATGCTCACCTCGCCTTGGAGGAGGTGAGTGACGCAGACGCCGCAGACGCCTACACGGCAGGAATACGGTATTTCCACCCCCGCTTCCTCGGCGGCTTCGAGGACCGTTTGATCGGCTGGAAGAGGGGCTCCCACGCCTGAGATGGAAAAAGTTATCGTTGTGGGCGCGACTTCAACCGACTGCGGTTTCGCGAGGGGCGTAACTATCGGTGGAGGCGGCACTCCATCTGTCGAGCTGTTCTCGGCTACGGGAGCGTTATCAGGCGGAAGAGAAGCGGGCCCAAACGCTTCGCTATGTATTTGTGCATCGGGCACACCAAGCTCCTGCAGTAGGCGTTTGACCGTCGACATCATCTGCGGAGGCCCACACAGGTGGACGCGGCGTCGACCGATCTCAGGGATACCCGCCTGCAGCAGTTCCTTGGTAAGTTGACCTTCCGGTCCGAGCCATATGGTGCCCGGACTACGTTGCATTGTCGCCAGCACATGAAGTCTATCGTGGCGACGCTCAAGTTGCTCGAGCTCAGCCCGAAAGATGAATTCCTCAGTCGACCGGGCACCGTAGACCAAGAATATTTCTCCAGGCCAGGCAGTGTCGGTCAGGTAGCGAAGTACTGACATCATTGGGGTGATGCCCACACCACCCGCAATGAGCACGATGCTGTCAGCATCTGATCCGGTGAAAGTAAAGGAGCCAAATGGTCCTGACACCTTTATATGATCGCCCACCTTAACGCTGTCGTGAAGGTAGCGAGAAACCAGCCCTTGGATTTCACGTTTGACCGTGATTTCAACGTAGGCTCGTTGGGTAGGCGACGAGGCGATCGTATACGAACGTCGGACTGACTTTCCGGGTTCCGGCTCAACTTCAACTTGGAGGAACTGTCCCGGCAGGAACTCAAAGGGCAAACGATTAGAAGAGAGGTCTACCAGGCGGTAAGTCTCGACAGTTGGCGTCTCCAGAATAATTTGAGCGACCCTTAATTCACCGGACCAAGCTTTCGGGTGCCCCCCTTGCAAGGCCCCAATCGGAGAGCTATCCCTAGGCGCGGCGGCAGGGGGGGCTGAAGCGTGCGCCGGGCCTGACGTCGAATCCGCGCGGGCCATGGGGGGTGACGTGTAAGGAGTTGGTCTTGCCGAGGTGGATTTGACCAGATCTCGAACGCGCTTGAGCCGCAAGATTTGAAGGGCCAGCAAGCTCGCTGCAACGAGCAAAAGGACTGTCATAAACAGAACATGCGCGGGGCTTAAGCCAAGCCATTCCGCCGCTGCACTATGTTGTGCGCCGAGAGGCGGAAGGTTAAGCGATGCCCGGAACCAATTAAGGGCGGTGGTTTGGGGAGGTTCGCGCCCGAGAGCCGTCCGCGCCGACAGTCCGCTCTTGTAGAAGGATAATCCTGCGCGCATCTGGTCTAGCGCGACCTCCCTCTGTTGGGGTGTACTCGCGTGCTCTAGCTCAGCGGACGCTTGCCTGATAAGCCCCAAGCCTTGGTGAAAACGTGCATCCGCCTCACGCGACAAACGCTCTCGCTCTAATCTGTCCGTAGGTTGTAGTGCCATAATCCCGGGAAACAGCGGGCGGCGGGAGGGGCTGCAGCAATCCCCCATGCCACTCATGGGCATGTTTTTCATCGACATGCCCTTCCCCCCGCTACCGGTGGTGACCGACATGCTATCTGGTGTCCTGTTGTCAACCGGTGCCCCAGAGGACAATGCGCCCTCTGGGTGATGACCAGCATGTTCGTCTGCTGGCGTGCCGGGCATTGCTGGGCTATTTAGCCCTGTTTGGCTTTGTACCGCCCCCGAAACTGGTGGTGCTGCCATTGCATCGCGAGCGGCAGCTGGATGGTGTGCCGTATGGCTGTCGCTGGTCTGAGCCATTGCCGATGATCCTAACCATGCGGCAATAGCGACCACGCCGAGTTGCTTCACACAGAACGGCATCTTGCTTTAACCCTCAATGCCCAATCAGTCGGCATCAGCGTTTCCTGATCCATGATCTGGCCGGCTCTCACGCTCACCTCCCAGCATCGAGGGCTCTGCCATGGACCCCAGTCCGAGGCAAGGAAGAGCCTACACGCTCTTTGGTGCAACATTTTCCTCAATCAAAGAACGACGGTTTCTCCCTGCTTTGGAACGTGGCTTTCCCATGCCAACTCCCCGCGGATACGGGCGCTCAGCGCTTCGGAAGCAGACGGCTCGCCATGCACGATGAATGTTCGGTCGGGCGCGGAACGGAAACCTCCGAGCCAGCGCAACAGCTCATCAGAATCGGCGTGGGCGGACAACATTGGGAGGTCGGCCACCTCGGCACGCACTGGGTACCACTGGCCGTGTATCTTCACTTCCGCGGCGCCCTCGACCATTGCCCGACCACGAGTGCCAGCTGCCTGGTAACCGGAAAATAAAATAGTGTTCCGACGGTGTGGCACGAAGGCCTTGAGGTGGTGTAACACTCGTCCCCCAGTCGCCATTCCGCTCGCCGAAATGACAACCTTTGGCATTGAACTTGCGGACAATTCCTTTGAAGCTTCGACTTCCCGCACGTATGTCGCTACCCCACATGCGCCTTTGCAAATTTCGGCCGAGAGGCGGTGGTCGTCTGGGTGTGCACAGAGAAGGCCACTTGCATTAACAGCCATGGGACTGTCGAGGTAGATAGGAACATTTGAGATGCGGCCTACCTGCTTTAGTCTCCATAAGTAGTAAAGCAGAGCTTGGACGCGGCCCACAGCGAACGCTGGAATAACGACCGTTCCTCCGCGTTGGGTCGTTCGTTCGATGATCCTGCCCAGGACGTCGATGGGGTCGCTTCGCTCATGTTGGCGATCGCCATATGTCGATTCTACTACAACATAATCAGCTTCGCGGACTTCTTCTGGGTCCACCATTACAGCGTCGTCATAGCGGCCGAGGTCCCCCGAGAAAACGATCCTCTGGCCACCCCACTGGATCTCTGCTGTTGTTGCACCGAGAATGTGTCCTGCGCGCCGTAAAGTGACTGTTGCTCCGCAAGGTAACTCAGTGGGGGCATGCATAGAGATCGGCGAGAAATACTCCATGGCACGTTCAGCGTCCTTAACACCGTACAGCGGTGAAGCCGGCGTATGCCTGGAAAACCCCTTCCGATTCGCATACTCGGCATCCTTCTCTTGCAAGAAACCGCTGTCTTTCAGAATGATCTCGGCGACATCCCTCGTAGCGTGGCTGGAGTAAATCTGGCCACGAAGTCCATCCCGGACCAGTTTCGGGAGATAGCCGGAGTGATCAAGATGTGCGTGGGTTAGAATGATGGCCTCAATGCTACGCGGGTCGACCGGAAATTTCGCCCAGTTCAATTCCCTGAGATTTTTCAGCCCCTGAAACAAACCGCAATCGATCAGGATGCGGCGGCCATCAAGCTCCAAAAGATGTTTCGAACCCGTCACCGTGCCGGCGGCGCCCAAAAACTGCAGGGTCAACATCAGGAGCTACCTCCGGTGGAGTTATTGATTAGACGGGCCGCGCCCCCTGTAAGCAGCCGTCAGAGGCTACACGCCACGGTCTCGTCTGGGGTTGATTGGCATCAAACAGTGCCATCGCCAAAGCGAGTTCGACAGCGCTCCCAGCTTGTCCATGCCAAATTCCATGCATCCCGTCGCTACGTAGAAGTCCGACGTGACTGGCGCGGACTTTGTGTCTCTCACTGAGTATGCTCACCTGAGTCAAACCCCTACCCTGTATTTGGTTGGTGCGAAGCATGCTCAATGCTGGGGTGAGTGGTCAGAAACTATTTGTGAGTGTCGAGCCACATCTCCAGTTCATCGATCTCCTTCTTCTGTGAGGTGATCGTTTCCTGGGCCTTCTGCTTAACCTTCGGATCATTGGCCTGGGCGAGGGCGACGTTCGCCATATCGATCGCGCCCTGATGATGCGCGATCATCTTCCGTACCCACGTTTCGGAGGCATCTTTCCCGACCGCCTCCATCATGGCGTTGTGCATCTTCATTTCTGCATCCCCGTAGGGATTTTGCGCGCTGGCCTCCATCGCCGAATGGTCCATACCTTTCATTTCGGAATGGTCTGGTCCCGGCATCTGATCGTGACCCATTCCCTGCATTTGGGAATGCTCCATTGCTTGATGCTTTTGATCGGCATGCGCGGCGGGAGCCAGCAACACGATAAGGCCAATAGCAAGTACCGATAGGCGGGGCATCTGCGTCTCCTCAGGCGTGAGAATTCTCTGACTGAACGTCATTCGTGAACAGCCGCTCTACGTCTGCATACGCACGGAGTGCCGCAAACCCTCCGCTTAAACCTTTGGCTGCAATTGCTGCGCGAGCCTCTGTCGGGCCCTATACACCCGAACTTCGATAGCCTTGGCGCTAACGCCGAGAACCTCCCCTGCATCCTTATGGCTCAGTCCCTCGACGGCAGTTAGAATAAGCGGATCCTTGAGCTTTGCGGGTAATGCGGCAATGGCAGAGTCGAGCTGCTGCAACACTTCCCGATCGCTCGCGATGGTTTCAGGGGATGGCTTGCCGTCAGTGAGTTCTGAGAGGTGCTCCTCTGGAAATCGAAGACTGATCAGCGCGCGCACCTTCTTGCGTCGTCCCCAGTCATGGCACTTGTTGAGGGCAATTCTGATGAGCCAAACATCGAAACGGCGAGTTGTGTCGAACCGCTCCAGGGCCGACCATGCTGAAACAAAGGCATCTTGCAGCAGGTCATAAGCTTCTTCCCGATCGGCAATATGTCTCCGGATGACCCTATATAACCGCTCCTTGTAACGTGCCATGAGAACATCAAAAGCCCTGTCGCAACCAGCGCGAACTCGCTCGACGAGTTCTCCGTCGGTTTCAGGTGCCTCGTCGTTCACTGGCGATCGGACGTCAGCGCCCGCACCACACTCCGATCGAATTGCTCGATCTGTGATTTGGTAAGGATGGCCCGCATTGCGAATACATGTTCAAGGGTCCGTTTCTGGAGCTCCCCCATTGCACCGTGGAAATGATCAACGGCTGCTGTAACACGCGGGCCGTAGGCGTGTTCCTCTTGCATTGCAAGCGCCAGTTCGGTGTTAGCCGCCTTCATTTCCAGCTCCAGACGCGTGCGCTGACGACTGAACTCTTCCTCAAGCCTATCGAGAGCGATTTGCTGTTGGGCTGTGAGCTCCAGATCCTGGTGCAGAAAATCGTGGATTGTTTGCTCGTGCGTCCGGACTTTCGCGGCGAGGAGGGCGTTTGTACCCAATGCGCCAACACTGCCGGCCAGCACGGCAAGCAGCATCGTCATCGCCAATCGCTTATACCCGGTCACTAGATACCCTCCAGCAAGGTCGACGGCGCGAGGTAGGGGCGGGACGAAAATGCTGACAACTCAGGCGTCCCTGTGCTGAAAACTGGTGTTGCGAACCATGCCCCAGCGATCAGAGCCAGCGAGACACTGAGTGCCAGCGTCGACCGGTGCAGTTGCCGCGCGCTCGCGTGAAAGTACTCCCGATGAATCTTCGCCCAGACACCTGCCTCGACACCGGCCAATTCTTGGTCGGCGGTCTGCAGCAAATGATGCTGTAGAAGCGCGTCTATGTGCGGCCTCTTGTCCATGAATTCCTCCTGTTAGCTCACTTTATACGCGGAAGAGCAGTTTTTCCCTTACTCAGATGCGGCGCGCGTTTGAGGGGGTGAACGATCCAAAGCGTATAGCAGAGGAACCAGCTAGGAGGCCAACATGTACCATGCGCTCAAAAGCGGGCTCTTCAGCGTTGCCTTTGCCCTTGTTGTAGTACTTAGCCCTGCGCAAAGTTATGGGCACAGCGCGGAAGAAATGGGGGCCGGTCCAGGTGAGCCGGTGCGGGAGCAGCCGGTGACTCCAGCAGACCAAAGCCCAGACGCGCATGATCATATGGCAGGCTCAGATGGTCACGATCACACGATGCCGATGAATCACCACGCCGCCAGCAACGAGCACAGGACTTTTGGGGCGCGATTGGTGAACTGGCTGGGCCGGCTTCACGTTACGGCGATCCACTTTCCCATAGCCATGATCCTGGGTGGTCTGGCCGTCGAAATCTATGGCGCCGCCCGCAAAACGGAACGGTACCAGGATGCCGCTCGAACGATGCTTGTCGTGGGCGCTATCGGTGCGGGCATTGCGGTGATGCTCGGCTGGTTCGCTGGAGGCTTCTTCCTTTCCGATCGCAACCAGATCCTCACCATCCACCGGTGGCTTGGTACGGCAATCGCGATCGTTGCGGCATTGCTTGTCTGTCTGGCGGTCCGGCGGCGGACGAAGCCGGGGACGTCTCGTACCGTTTATTGGGTTATTCTTTGTAGCCTCGCCGTCGCGCTAAGCGTCCAGGGTTTCCTCGGCGGGACATTCATGCATGGGGGGCTGAGACATCTTGCCTTCTAGTTCACCCAAAGCGATGTACATGAAGGCCGCTACGCCGGCAGTTGTCGTGCTGGCGTGGCGGCAGTTCATGCCTATGAGGCCATCATCCGACAGCTGTCCGCACATCGTCGGCATGCTTCGGCACATTCGCCCATACCACCGACTTCCCCGCAACTTTTGACGCATGCTCCGCAAATTTCGCACACACCCGGCATACGCTGGCGTGTCGCTGCGAGTTTCGCAGCATGAAGTTCGTGCTGGTTTCGCAAATCTCGGCGCAGTCGAGCATCAATCGGAACTGCTTTGGAGAGACATGTTGTCCTCCAACCTCAAGACAGTGAACAGAGGCGGTGGACAGGCAGACCCTATGGCAGTTTTGACAGTCTTCTATACAGCGCCGCAACTCTGAGGGTAGTTGGTGCATCGGATTCTCCGCATGTTGGACATAGCGGCCTCGTCGTTCGCAGCGGCCGCGGGGAGATAACCACCTCTGGCGTCCGCCATACTCGCGATACGCGCGAGGCTACCGCCTCCCTCGCTCGGAAGTCGGAGAACTCTCGCTGAGCTACCCGTCTTGCGAATGATTCAGGGTGGTGCGATATTGCACCCGATGATGAGGTGGCTTGGACGAGCACGCTGGGTCTTGTTGTTGAGCCTGCTTATCGCAGCTGCCAGTGTCGAGTCCGCTATCGCTGCGACGGGTTCTGGTCTCCGCCTTCTTCATCCGGTTTCGGTAGTCGATGCTGAGCAAGCACCGCCGTGCCATCAAGCTCCAGCGAAGTCTTCAGGGCACGAAAAGCCCGACTGCTGCGCCTCCAATTTCGTGTGCTTCAGCAAATGTGGAGCGACGCTCGCGGACAACCCCTTGTCGACCACGGAGTGGCGATTGCCACAGGTCGAATTTGATATCCACCCGGAAAACTGGACGGATTTCTCGGCAAAGCCACCAACTCATCCTCCCAGCGCATGAACGCAGTTCCGCCGGCCATATGGGCAGAGCAACGACCGTTCAACGCAAGAGGATCATCATGTCACGTATTCTTACGCAGGGCTTTCTAGCCCTGGCGCTAGTCATCGGCACCGCGGCTGTATCGGCCGCTGCGCCGGAAGCCGGCTCGAAGCAGGGTTTCGCCTTCTCAGCTCAGCCGAACCAGATGAAGGTGGGAGTTCCATCGACGTTCACGGTTCAAGTCTCGTCGCCGTCCAACGCACCAGTTTCAGGCGCGAAGATCACCGCCACGCGCCTCGACATGGGGCCTGACGGAATGGCGGAGATGACCGCGCCGATCAAGCCGGTCAACTCAGGCGGCGGCGGTGGCCAGGCGTTCTCGGCCACTTTGCCGATGGCGGGGCATTGGGCAGTTTCGCTGGAAGCGAAGGTGCCCGGCGAGGTAGGACCGGTTCGCGGTCAGGTTGTTCTCGAAGCCAAGTAGTAATACCGGGAAGGGCCTGCGGTGGAACCGCGGGCCCTGCCCGATGCCTCAGAGGACAACATGACCCAGAACAAATGGCTCGCCTCGTGCGGGATCGCGCTGGCATGTGCCTGCGCACAAGCATGGCCATTGGCTGCCATAGCCGAACCGCTAACCCTCCAGCGGACGCTTGCGCTCGTTGATGAGGAGAGCCCGACGCTGGCGGCTGGCCGGGCGCAAATCGACGCTGCCGACGATGAGGCGAGCGCTGCACGGCAACTGCCGGACCCAACCCTGTCGTTCGGGGTAGAGAACCTGCCCTTCACCGGTGACGATCGCTTCAGCTTCAATAGCGACGACATGACGATGAAGACAATTGGCCTCTCGCAGGAATGGGTGGGTCGCTCGAAGCGGCAGGCCCGTGCCGATCAGGCCCGGCAAAAGGGTATCGCCGAAATGGCGCAAGCCGGCGCAGATCAATTGAAGGTACGCCGGCAGGCTGCAGAGAGCTGGATCGCGCTGATGCTCGCTCAACGAGAGGCGCAGTTACTCGATCGGCAACACGAGATGCTTGTGGCCCTGGTTGCCGGCACCGATGGCGACGTCGCCGCATCCAGGTTGCCCGCCAGCGATGCGATTGCAGCCAGGCAGGATCTGGCCGCCCGCGAGAATGAGCAGGTGGAGCTGCACGCACGAATCCAAACACTGAAAGCGGAGCTCACCCAGCTGACGATGGTGGCCGATCCGGACGCTGCGGAAGAAGCTCCAGACTTTGCGGCGCCGCCGATCGATCCTGTCCAGCTTGAGAGTCTGGTGGCATCCCACGCCGCCGTGCGCGCGGCGGATGCTGAACTTCGTTCCGCCCAGGCAGATAGGGCGGTTGCCCGTGCGGAGCGTCACCCTGGCTGGTCTACCGAGCTGATGTTCGGCCAGCGCGATGGGGATCGCTCGCAAATGGTGTCGCTCATGTTCTCCATTCCGCTGCCGATTAATCGCGCTGCACGGCAGGACAAGGTAGTGGCTGCGACCCATGCCCGCGAGCTGGCCGCTGCCGCCATGCTCGAGAAGGCTCGTCGTTCGGCGCTCGCCGAGATACGGGGCATGTACGTGGCCTGGCAGTCGGCGTCCGAGCGCCTTGGACGGTTCGACACGTCACTGGTGCCCTTGGCCAAACGGCAGGCGGAACTGGCGGAGGCGCGCTACGGCGCCGGAACCGGCACCCTGAAGGAAGTGCTGGCCGCTGCGCGCGATCGTATTCAGGTCGAACGCGAGCGGCTGGCGATCCTGAATGATCTTGGCCGCGCCTGGATCGGATTGGTGCTCCTGGCTCCTCACGGCTCATACGCGCCGGTAGATACTGCGGAGGCACGCAAATGAATCGGGCAACGATCATTGGCACGGCGGTTCTGGCCGCCGCACTGACTGCCGTAGGCGGATACTGGATCGGGCGAGAGACCGGACCGAAAGCCACCTCGGCGCACGACGCCGGCGGCAAGGCCGCCCGCAAGGTGCTTTACTGGCACGATCCGATGGTGCCGGGACAGCGCTTCGATAAGCCGGGCAAGTCGCCGTTCATGGATATGGACTTGGTACCCGTCTATGCCGACGAGGGATCGGAGGGTGTGAAAATCGAACCTTCCGTGACCCAGAACCTGGGTTTGCGAACGGTAACGGTAGCGCGGCAGCGTTTTGCCTCTTCGGTGGAAACGCCGGCCGTCGTCACAATCCCCGAAGGCAACGATGTCCTGTTGCAGGCCCGCGTTTCCGGAACTGTCACCCGCGTGCACGTCTCAGGCAGCTTCGTCGCGATAAGGGAGGGTGATGCTCTGCTGACGATGTCGAGTCCCGAACTGTTGGCCGCTCTTAATGAGTATCAGGTTCTCGCGGCAGCGCCTTCCTCGGAGCTCCAGCAGCTTCGCGTGGCTGCCGTCACGCGCCTTAGGATTCTCGGTGTCGACGACGGCACGATCGCAAAGGCCGAACGCGGACAGGCGCCGAATTTAACCCTCGTTCAGCGGGCGCCGGCGAGCGGTATCGTACGCGAACTTGCGGTGCGGACGGGTATGACCGTTTCACCAGGTCAGACCTTGGCGAGAATCTCACCGCTCTCGCCGATTTGGGTTGAGGCGGCGGTTCCGGAAACCAGTGCCGGCGGAATCCATACCGGCGATAGTGCCACGATTTCCGCGCCGGGCCTTACTGAGGCAACGATCACGGGGAAAGTCGTTGCTGTCCTTCCATCGGTTGATCCTGTTGCACGGACCCGCGGCGTGCGGATCGAGTTCGCAAACCGGGACGCGATTCTTGTCCCCGGCATGACCGCAAGGGTTCGCTTCGAGGCGGAGCACGGCGAACCTGTGCTCGCCGTGCCCGACGAAGCGATCATCCGCACCGGAACCCGCGCTCTGGTCTATGTCGCAAGCACGGACGGCAGCTACGTGCCGACAGAGATCGAGACAGGGCGCACTCTGGAGGGTCGAACAGAGGTGCCGTCAGGCTTGAACGAAGGCGCGACCGTGGTCACCTCCGCCCAGTTCCTCGTCGACTCTGAATCTAACCTGCGCGCAGCGAATGAACGTCGTCAGCCTCCCGCGCCGCCTAAACCATCTGCTCTATCGGCAGGATATGAAGCCGTCGGCGTCCTGACAGCGGTACAGCCGGATGCTGCAACGCTGCGCCATGGAGCAGTACCCGCCCTGGGCTGGCCGGCGATGACGATGACCTTTGGCCTCGCTCCTGGCGTCAAGCCTCCTGGGCCTGTCGGCACCGACGTTCGGTTCCGGTTCCGCATGGATGGGGGTAAACCGGTCATCACCTCCATGCAGACTGCTCCGGGGGCGTCGCCATGATCGCGGCGATCATCCGTTGGTCCGTATCCAATCGCATCCTCGTCATCCTGGCGGCTGCCGCAATCGCTGTGGGAGGGATCTGGGGCATCCGGGCAACGCCTCTCGATGCGCTTCCAGACCTATCGGACGTTCAGGTGATCCTGCGCACCACCTATCCAGGCCAGGCGCCGGACCTGGTGGAAACCCAGATCACTTATCCCCTTACCACGACCATGCTATCGGTGCCCGGCGCACGCACCGTTCGCGGCTATTCGTTCTTCGGAGATTCGTTCGTCTACGTCCTGTTCGAGGACGGCACTGATCCCTATTGGGCGCGCTCGAGGGTGCTCGAGGCATTGGCGCAGATAGAGAACCGCCTGCCATCGTCCGCCCGTTTCACGCTGGGGCCGGATGCAACAGGCGTCGGTTGGATTTATACCTATGCGCTGGTCGACCGCACGGGCCAGCACGACCTTGGCCAGCTCCGGTCGCTTCAGGACTGGTTCCTGCGTTATGAACTGAAGACCGTTCCCGACATTGCCGAGGTCGCCAGCCTCGGCGGCATGGTCAAGCAATATCAGGTCGTGCTCGACCCAGTTAAGCTGCTTAATCTCGGCCTGACGGCGGATGATGTGGCAGCTGCATTGAAGGCTGCGAACCAGTCGACCGGGGGATCCGTGCTTGAGCTCGCCGAAGCCGAATACATGGTACGCAGCCCCGGCTATCTGCACAGTGTCTCCGATATCGCGTCTGTGGTCGTCAGGAGCGGCGCGTCTGGCGGGTATATCCGTGTTGGCGACGTGGCAACCGTTCAAGCCGGCCCCGAGATGCGCAGGGGCGTGGCTGAGCTCAACGGACAGGGCGAGGTCGCCGGCGGTATCATCGTCCTGCGGTCCGGGAAGAATGCCTGGAATGCGCTGCAGGCTGTGCATGCCAAGATGGATACGCTGAAGAAAAGCCTTCCACCCGGCGTCGAGATCGTCACCACCTATGACCGCTCCGATCTGATCGGGCGTGCCGTTGAGACGCTTACCCACAAGCTGATCGAGGAATTTGTCATTGTCGCCTTGGTCTGCGGCCTGTTTCTCCTTCACCTCCGATCGTCTCTCGTTGCAATCGTCACATTGCCGTTAGGCATTCTCGCGAGCTTCATCGTCATGCACTTTCAGGGGTTGACCGCGAACATCATGTCGCTCGGCGGGATTGCTATCGCCATCGGCGCGATGGTCGACGCAAGCGTGGTCATGATCGAAAATGCTCATAAACACCTGGAGCAGTGGCGGCATCAGCATGACGATTGCGAACCTCCACCGGTTCAGCGCTGGGCGATCATCACGGGGGCGGCTGTTGAGGTTGGACCGGCGTTGTTCCTGGCCCTGCTGATCATCACGTTGTCATTCATCCCGGTGTTCACGCTGGAGGCCCAGGAGGGCCGGCTGTTCGCGCCGCTCGCCTTCACCAAGACCTATGCGATGGCCGCAGCGGCGGGTTTGTCGGTCACGCTGGTGCCCGTGCTCATGGGTTATCTGATCCGCGGGCGCATTCGGAGCGAGGTCGACAACCCGGTCAATCGCGTGCTGGGCCGGCTTTATGCGCCTTGCATAGACTGGGCGCTGCGGCGGCCACGGACGACGCTGGTCGTCGCCGCGGTTCTCCTGCTCCTGTCGATGATTCCGATGTTGCGGCTCGGTTCGGAGTTCATGCCGCCACTCGACGAGGGCGACCTGCTGTACATGCCGACAGCTCTGCCTGGACTGTCGATCGGCAAGGCGACACAACTGCTCCAGCAGACCGACCGTATGATCTTGACCGTGCCCGAGGTTGCCTCGGTTATGGGCAAGTCAGGTCGGGCGGACACAGCAACAGACCCCGCTCCCCTTGAGATGTTCGAGACGACAGTGAGGCTCAAACCGCGGGATGACTGGCGGCCGGGACTGACCATGGACCGCATCGTCGCCGAACTCGATCAGACCGTGCAGGTACCTGGTTTGACCAACGTCTGGGTTCCGCCGATCCGTAACCGCATCGACATGCTGGCGACCGGCATAAAGAGCCCAGTGGGCATCAAGATCAGCGGGCCTGATCTGGAGACGATCGACCGGCTGGCATCCAATGTAGCGGATACGGTACGTGGCGTGCCGGGCGTCACCTCGGCGTTCGCGGAGCGCCTGGCGGGGGGGCGCTACGTCGACATCAAGCTCGACCGGACGGCGATCGGCAGGTACGGCCTGACCCTGGAGCAGGTCCAGTCATTCATCGCCACGGCGATCGGCGGCGAGCCGGTGGCTGAAATCATCGAGGGCCGGGCGCGCTATTCGATGAACGTGAGGTTCCCGCGCGAACTGAGGGATTCCGTCGATGGTCTGCGTCATCTCACAATGCCGCTGCCTGGCGTCGGCGTGGTCGAACTCGGAGATGTCGCCCGCATAAAGGTCGCCGACGGTCCCGCCATGATACGCAGCGAGAATGCCCGGCCTTCAGGCTGGGTCTATGTCGACGTGCGGGGGCGGGATCTGTCTTCTGTGGTTAGTGACATGCAAAATGCCGTTACAGACCACGTTCAAATGCCGCCTGCGTACGCGCTCTCCTGGTCAGGGCAGTTCGAATACCTGGAACGCGCGACCGCCAGGTTGAAGCTGGTGGTGCCGGCGACATTGTTCATCGTGCTCATCATGCTCTACCTGACCTTCAGACGCTGGGACGAAGCCGTGATGCTCCTGATGACCTTGCCTCTCGCGCTCGCCGGCGGCATGTGGCTGATATGGTTGCTGGGACATGCGGTTTCTGTCGCGACCGTGGTCGGCTTCATCGCGCTTGCGGGTGTCGCGGCGGAGTTCGCTATCGTCATGCTCATCTATCTGAAAGCATCGTGGGAGCGCAGCCAGCTCAGCGGCAAGTACGACGAGGCCGCATTGCTCGCCGCCGTACGTGAGGGCGCCCTCCTCCGAGTCCGGCCAAAGGCCATGACGGTCGCGGTCATCCTCGCCGGTCTGCTGCCGGTAGTGCTCGGAACGGGTACCGGATCGGAGGTAATGCAGCGGATCGCCGCGCCCATGGTCGGGGGCATGATCACCGCACCGCTCCTGTCGATGATCGTCGTTCCGGCCGCCTATGTGCTCATGCGCCGCCGGACGCTCCAGACCAAGCAAACCGATGGAACTCGTTTGCAAAGTGCGGATGTCGCACCATCTGCAGATTAGGAGGCTTTCATGCCGCGAGCAGTCGCCTCGATCATCCTGGTTTTCACTCTCGGGATCATGCTGACCAATCCGAGCGCGGCTGGATACAGCATCTGCTGTCCGGCAAGCTCGCCGTGCAACTCGGCGTCGGATTGCATTCCATCATCCATAGCTTGTGCAGCACCCTGCCATTTGCAGACGCCCACGATATCCGAAGGTCGTCTTGGGCTCGGTGATCTTGCCAGGTCTGCTCTTGCCCCCGCAGAAGACGATTGTGTGCGTGGGGCGTCGCTTGAACCCGCTCTCAGACCACCGATCTGAAATCCGGCGCCAGCGCCGATGCGCTGAACCAGACGCACTCCGAAGCGGCTCACGCCGCAAGTTTCTCTCCGGCGAGAGCGACTCTTGCTCCGCTGGTCATGAAAGGGCATCGAACAATGAAATCTCACCTTCTGGCCATTACGGCCTTCTGCGTAGCGCTGACCACGCTACCAGCCTCTGCGGATACGAACAGCGCGCCATCAAGCTCACAGCCATCCAGCACCAGTATGAGCCGGGATTGTCCTGCGGATTGCTGTGTCAAGATGAACAAAAGCAAGCGCAGCTCTGGTGGAAGCGGAAGTGTGAAGCCGCAAGGCAGCTTGAATCCGAAGTTCCGCTGACAATCCTGTGGGGCGGCGTTCGCGTCGCCCCACACCCTCTCCGCGCTGGGATGGTGCATGCAGAAACACCGCTGTCCCAGTGAGCTAGACTTTTCCCGAGGGATCGGGAATACAGCTGCGTAGGAGTATAGGGCCAGCTTTTTTCACACATGACAGCAGAGTGGCTCGATGCTCAAAAACTCGTATATCAGCCTTCTCGTTCAAACATTGGCCGGCGGCATCATCATGTATTTGGTGATGTTCGTCATGATCGACAATCTGGGAAGCTTCTATAACAACCTCAACATGTTCTACATGACGTTGATGATGGTTGCCCCGATGGTTGTCCTGATGATCTGGGCGATGCGACACATGTTCGCCTCGCGCCGTGCCAACGTCGCATTAACATTGGGTGCGATCGCAATCTTCTTCGGAAGTTTCTCCCTCATCCGAACCCAGACCACGATTGGCGACCGGGAGTTCTTGCACTCCATGATCCCACACCATTCGGGGGCCATTTTGATGTGCCAGCAAGCAGACCTCCGCGACCAGCGGGTGCTTGATCTGTGCGGTGAAATCGTAACGTCGCAGCGTAGTGAAATCGAGTTGATGAAGACAATCCTCGCCAACCCTAGGTGAGGAGCACTGCTATGATCGTTCGCTCCTGCGATGAACGCCGGCTTTCGAGGGGGAACGTGAACTCGCGCCGATGCAGGTTCAAATTCTGCCCTACCGACAGCGAGAGACCGGCTCTTCTATGGGGCGTGCGTGCCGCGCTTCATCTCCAGCCTTCCGGCTCCACGTGCTCACGTGACGGCTTGAAGCGTTCAACGCAATCTCGCCACCACTTCCATCAGTTCCTCGATCTTTTGATGCTTCTCGGCGGTATCGCCGTTCTCCATCGCGTCGGCAATGCAGTGCGAGACGTGCTCGCGCAGGATTTCATCTTCGACCCGCTTGAGTGCGGCCTTGACGGCCTGAAGCTGCGTCATGATGTCGATGCAGTACCGATCATCCTCGATCATGCGGGAGATGCCGCGGACTTGGCCTTCTATCCGTCCGAGACGGGAAAGGCAGGATTTCTTCGTTTTAGGATTCATGACTTGTCGGATACCCCCGGGGGGTTTATAACGATACCCCTATAGGGTATATAGATCCCGCGACTCTCGCAAGGAGATCACGATGCAACACGCAAAATCACACGGCTGCTGCGGCGGAGCGGACAACTCCGGGGGAGGCGCATCGACGCCGCAGACAGAGCACCCACACGCCTGCTGCGGAAGTGAGCAGCAACAGACGGCAACCGGGGGAGATGAGTGCGACCATCACAGCGGCGCGGCATCAAAGGGTGACGAGCACGCGCATCACCATGGCGGCAGCCGCGCTCCGGCGATCGACCCCAACAAGGTGCCGGCAGGGGTGAAATGGACCTGCCCCATGCATCCCGAAATCGTGCGAGACGGCCCCGGTTCCTGCCCAATCTGCGGGATGGCGCTGGAACCGATGACGCCGAGTGGGGATTTCGGGCCTAATCCAGAGCTCAGGGATATGACGCGGCGCTTCTGGCTCGGGCTTGCCCTAAGCGTGCCCGTTGTGGCGCTGGAGATGGGAGGGCATTTCACGGGCCTCCATCAGTGGCTAGGACAGGCTACGGGAAACTGGCTGCAGTTCGCTTTGGCGACCCCGGTCGTGCTCTGGGCTGGCTGGCCGTTCTTCGAGCGGGCTTACGTCTCTCTGAAGACCATGAAGCTCAACATGTTCACGCTGATTGCCATGGGCACCAGCGTTGCCTGGCTCTACAGCGTGATCGCGACCGTCTCGCCTGGGGTCTTTCCTCCCGCATTCCGCGGCATGGACGGCGCTGTCGCCGTCTATTTCGAAGCCGCATCGGTGATCACCGTTCTGGTGCTGCTCGGACAAGTGCTGGAGTTACGTGCGCGTGAGAATACAGGCGGCGCCATCCGGGCTCTTCTTGATCTTTCACCGAAGCTTACCAGGCGGTTAAAGCCCGATGGTACGGACGAGGAAATACCACTCGAGCATGTTACCGTCGGAGACAGGTTGCGCGTTCGGCCGGGAGACAAGGTACCGGTCGATGGCACCGTGCTCGAGGGTGCAAGCGCGGTCGACGAATCCCTCGTGACCGGAGAGTCTTTACCTGTTGCCAAGGAAGCCGGCTCGAAGCTGATTGGCGGCACTATCAATCAGAGCGGTGGGCTGGTTATGGTCGCAGACCGGATCGGGCGCGACACTATGCTTGCGCAGATCGTGCAGATGGTCGCCGATGCCCAGCGTAGCCGGGCGCCGATCCAGCGCTTGGCTGACGCCGTCTCCGCATGGTTCGTACCAGCCGTGATCATCACTGCTATCATCGCGTTCGGCGCATGGGCCTTCTATGGCCCGTCGCCCGCGCTGACATATGGACTTATCGCGGCTGTCTCTGTCCTCATCATCGCGTGCCCTTGCGCACTGGGCCTCGCAACTCCCATGTCGATCATGGTGGGTGTGGGCAGGGGCGCCCAGTTGGGCGTCCTGATCAAGAATGCGGAGGCATTGGAGCGGTTCGAGAAGGTCGACACGCTGGTCGTCGACAAGACCGGGACTTTGACCGAGGGAAAGCCCAAGGTGACCGAACTGGTTGCGTCCGACGGAGCAGTTGAAAGCGATGCGCTCCGAATGGCCGCAAGCCTCGACAGGGCCAGCGCCCATCCGCTCGCGGAAGCGGTAGTCAAGGCGGCGCTGGATCGTGGCCTGGTGCTAACTGAGCCGGAGGGTTTTGAGTCGATCACGGGCAAGGGCGTCAAAGGGCTTGTCGATGGTAAAGAGGTGGTCGTCGGCAGTAGCCGTTTCCTCGCCGAGTTTGGAGCCGACACTGCCCCTCTCGATAGCTCGGCGGATCGCATGAGGGCTGAGGGAGCGACGGTGATTTTCGTCGGAGTCGAAGGGCGTGCTGCTCTGGCTCTGGCGATTGCCGACCCCATCAAGGCGTCCACCGTAGGCACACTGCAAACCCTTCAGAAGCTCGGCGTGAAGGTGGTCATGCTGACCGGTGACAATGGCAAGACCGCAGAAGCGGTCGCTCGCAAACTAGGCATCACCGACTATGAAGCCGAGGTGCTGCCCGACGATAAGGGAAAGATCGTCGCCAGGTTCCGCGCTGAAGGACATGTTGTCGCGATGGCCGGAGACGGCGTGAACGATGCTCCTGCCCTGGCCGCAGCTGACGTGGGCGTGGCGATGGGTACCGGTACCGACGTTGCCATGGAAAGTGCGGGTGTGACCCTGCTCAAGGGCGACCTGACGGGTATCCTGCGCGCTCGCCAACTGTCCCGCGCTGTGATGCGCAACATCAGACAGAATCTGTTCTTTGCATTTGCCTACAACGTGGCTGGCATCCCGATCGCGGCGGGCGTTTTGTATCCCGCGTTTGGCCTGCTTCTGTCACCGATCGTGGCGGCGGGGGCGATGGCGCTGAGTTCGGTGAGCGTGATCGGCAACTCCCTTCGCCTCCGTGCGGTCCAACTCGGTTGAGGGGAAAGGTGCTTCCGAGGACATTGTGCCCGCAATACCGGCGCACCCATTATAGGTGCTCGACCAGGCCGGCCGCGGGCCAGAAGCTCGTCCCCATCTGCTTGCGATAGGATGACCATCGCATTCGTTTGGATCAAGCTCAGCGGCAAATCTACGGGTTGCTCGGCTAAGGCTCGGTCCGCTTTATGGAGCTTCGTTTCGGGCCCAGAGCGCCAGCAAAGAGCTGTACGTCGGCGGTGTCCAGGCTGCGGTCATGGTCTTGCGGCACGCCCAGAAGGCAGAGGGTGCCGATCAGGCCGCAGCTGAGGGCCAATGTGATCAGCGAGTAGCGCAACGTCATTGTCGGCAGTGAAGATTTAGTCGTTGAAGGCTCCGGCGATCACCGGGCTGAACGCCATGCCGCCCGAGACCACAAGCATATAGCAGGCCGCGACCGGAGCGCGCATGGCCGGCCGCGTGATCACCGGCAATGCGCCATAGACCAGACCGAACGGCGAGTCGCAACCAACCTTTTCTTAAAGGGATAAAATCGTATTCATAGGTCGTTATCGCGGAGGGCCACAGCTCATTCATCGCTAAGCTCCGCACATTCCACTTGCTTGAGAACGTAAACGAAGCACATTGGTCCTGCTCCTCCTGAGAGCGGGGGAGTGGGGCGTGGAAACCCCAATCGCAAGAACTCGGTCGATATTGGGCCGGGTGGCATGCGCGCATGTCCAGCCGGCAACGGTAAAGGCGCATGCGCCTGTTCTTGCGATCAGGTTTCCAACATCCGGCTTCGGCCGTCGCCCCGAGAGGACATAGGTGCGACGATGAGCTGAAAGAGAGCGGCGCACCTTGATCGGAGGGTGCATGTCGCTATCACAGGTTCAGATCATACGCTCGCTCGGCGAAGCTCTGGCGTGGTTCGAAAAGGAACTGGCCTGGGGAGTGGAGCCTGCCCAACTAGGCCATCTTACCGGGAGAATTGGCGAACTCTACGCCGCCATGATCACCCGCGGCCAGATGGCCTTGGCAACCAATCAGCACGGCTATGACGTGGTTAGCGCCGAGGGTGAGCACATCTCGGTCAAGACCATTACGACTTCATCGCATGTGAATATTCGGAAAAGCACCTTCCACCATGTACAACGGATTTTGATCCTCCGCATCAATGTCGAAGACGGCGAAGCTTCAATTGAGGAGTTATTGGATTGTCCGGCTGAGGAATTACCTCAATGCGCGGCGGAAAGCGCAAGCGACTATGTATACCGCACTCGTTCACCACAACGGTCGCGAGAGCTGCCCGTAACGGCGGTTGTCGTCGCAGAGGCGAGCTATGGCGACTATCGAATAGTCCAGTATGAGACAGGAACCATCACCGTGGAACGTGATGGTATGCCGGAGCCGAAAGCGAAACCCATTCTCCGGATGATCGCCACCCAGATCCCGGTGTCTCTGCTCAATGCCAATGGCAATCCCCACAATACCCGGCAGTTAGGAGCCGAGGTTATCGCCGCTCTAAGTGTACAGGCTAGTTTGGTAAAAGTTGCCGGGCCTGAATAGGCCCGGCGCAGGTCCATTACTATGGCTTGAACGACTTCTTGGCGAGATCATCAAGCATGGATTTGACATCTTCAGGCACTTCGTGCCCGCTGGTTTCAATCGTCTTCTCAAGTACATCAAGTGCTTCGTACTCAGGATGCCGTTTAACATTATCTTGAAGGGCATTGTCCATGAGGAGGAGAAGTATCCGGAGCGCTGTTGGCTTCCCCTTGATAGCCTGATCCGTAATCGACCGGATCAACAGCTCCATCCGGGTAATCCTGATCTTGCCGCTAGGCGCCATGATGGTCACCTTGCCCCCAAGCGCCGCCAGCACTTCCTTGCTTATTTGGCTGGGAATGAGGGCTTGCCGGCGCTTCGGCGGGCGACCCCGCGGGTTGCCAGAACGTCCCTTTGGGAACTGGTGCTCTTTCGGCGGCATCCGGCGACTTTTGGTGGTCATGACTTTTCTCCAATGGATTTGGGAGGACGTTTCCTCTTGAGCTGACCGAACGGTTCACCGGTGCTCTCAAGGTATGATCGTCTGGATGTTTGCGTTTCCCATCTCCTTATGATGACGTCGCAATAGCGTGGATCGAGCTCGACCAACCGGGCACGTCGGCCAACTCTGTCGGCAGCGATCAAGGTCGTCCCTGAGCCGCCGAAAATGTCGAGCACGATGTCGTTGCGGCGACTCACATCGCGAATAGCGTCCATGACCATCGCAACAGGCTTCACGGTGGGATGCGAAGTCAGTTCTTCCATGCGGCCGGCTTTGAAGGTGTTCACGCCAGCGTAAGTCCACACGTTCGAGCGATGGCGGCCGCGCTCGCCAAGACCGAAGTTGTTGATGTGTGGCGCCTGTCCGACTTTCCAGACGATCACGATCTCATGCTGCGATCGGTAGAAACTGCCCATGCCCGCGTTGGTCTTGACCCAGACGCACATGTTCTTTTGTTCGCTGAACACGCGGCTGCCCGCCGCAAGCATCTCCGGCACATGCCGCCAATCGATACAGGAGTAGACGATCGCTCCATCGCGGCACGCTTTGGCAAGGTTTCCATGCGTGACAGTCAGGAACTCAGCATATTGCTCGAAGGTCATCTCGCCGACGGCCTCGGCAAACTCGCGATGACGGGTCCTGCCCTTGCCTGACACGTGGCCGTTGACCGGCACATTATAGGGAGCATCAGTGAAGGCCATATCGGCCTTCTCTCCCTCCATGAGGAGATCGATGACTGATGCATCGCGCGCGTTGCCACAGACCAGGCGATGATTGCCCATGATCCAGCAGTCGCCCTCGCGTGATACCGCGGGGCCGTCTGGATCGAGAGGCGGCACGATGTCGTCGAGGTCTGCCTTGTGAGTTTGGCGATCCTCGAAATCGAGGAGAATGCTATCGATGTCAGCTGGATCGAAGCCCGTCAACTCGAGTTCGTACTCCTCGTTGACCAGGAGTTGCAGCTCGCTAGCCAGCAGGTCCAGGTCCCAAGCCGCTTCGAGCGCGAGCTGGTTATCGGCAACCCTATAGGCCCGCTTGTCCTGCTCGCTCATGCCGAGCAAACGGATACACGGGAGAACCTTGAGGCTGAGCTTACGTGCCGCTGCCAAGCGGCCGTGACCCGCCAGTAGCATATTCTTCTCATCGATCAGTAGCGGGTTGGTTACGCCGCGACGCCGCATCGACTGGGCGAGCTTCTCGATCTGCTTTTTGGAATGCGTGCGTGCATTGGACGGAAACGGAATGATCTCGTCGATATCAATCCATTCCAGGGAATGTTGTGCTGACTGCATTTCCGCCTAGCCTTTCGTCGGTAAACGACTGTTGGCGAGGCGTTGGGCGGGTCCTCGGACATGTTCCGCAGCGCATACAACCGAAGCGCGTACGTATACCATCCCTAGGCCCGAGCGATGAGTCAAGCCCTAACTGTAGATTCACGTTGGCGGGACTTTGGCGGGCGTATGCAGGACCCGTGTCAGTGACGGCCTGTTTAATCGCTGCATGGCGGCTTTCCCCTCCGTTTCTTTGTTGCTACCGATCCCTGTTCCTTGGATTTACGTTCCCTGATATGGAAATTAGTCATCCAGCCGGAAGACGGCAGAAGCCCGGGAGTTTTTTGGCATTTCTATCGGCAGAGCCTGCGATTTCGTTCAATAACAGGGCAGGAACAGGGAATAACAGGGGGAGACTGGTTCGCAGCAGACTGCCCCCACCACCACTAAGTCTCCTCTCGAGAGCGGTCCAAACCGACGTTTGGAATAAGCCGCAGAACTCAGCCAGTTTCTCGGCCGGAGTCAGCGTCTCTGCGTTCAGGCAGACGCGAGAACTCAGTGTTATCTCGCCCGAATTCGCAAAAGTCTCCAGAGGCCTAATTCGCCACCAAACCATCAAACCCAGATTCTTGAGGTCCTAAGCTGGAAAGCCGAGCAGGCGGCGCTGGTCGTCCCAAGCGTGCGGGAGACTGCGAATGCGCTTCAGCTTCTCTGCCGTCAGATCGCTGGGCTGTTTGCCAGCCAGAATCGCTTCGACGATATCGGGCGCGAGGAACGCTAGCGGCAAAAAGCGGCTGACGTCGCTTTCATCCACGGCATCCCTAGAGGCAATGTCCCTGATAGTCTTCGCTTTGCCGGAAACCAGTTGCTGCATCCAGCAATGCGCCTGCGCAATCACTTCCATCAAAGCTTTGTCGGGTGCCGTTTGTGCCGTGTCGGCGATAACGAGACGAGCCTCGACACCCCGGCGCTTGAGTTGAAGAGGGGTAGTGAGGGTAACAATCTGGCCACCGGCATCGCCGTGGTCTCCGCTGGTCGATAGAAGTTGATGCAGTGCTTCGACCTTGATCTCGATCCGCAACTCCTTCGGTTGCAGCATGACGCGGTGGACCAAGCCTTTCAGGTCGGCATGGTGCGCCGATTCCAACCGTAGGCCTTCCGCGTAAAGCCTCGCGCCGCTGATGACCTCCCGCTGCTGATCAGGAGACGCGTTCTGCAATCCCAGTGCATCGATGACCTTGATACCGTCCGTCATGAACCGGCTCAGCGTTTCGTACACGGCCCGCTCCAGCTGCCGTGCTGGTAAGCGCCATCCATCCGCGGCCGAGGCGGTTTCGCGCATCAGGCGATTCGAGATGTAGTACCGGTAGCGGATCCCCTTTTTGTTGGCATGCGTCGGCGACATCCGGTCACCGGTGTCGTCATAAACCAGGCCCGTCAGTGCGCTCGATGCTTGAGCATTTTTAGGTGACTGGCGTGAGGCTGCGTTGTCTTTGAGTTGGTGTTGCACGCCGTTCCAAATGGACTGCGGGATGATTGCCTCATGCTGTCCCGGATAGGTCTTCCCATGATGGCTGATCTGGCCGATGTAAATGGGATTGGAGAGCAACTGGTAGAGATGGCCACGGGTAAAGCAGCGCCCTCCAGTATCCCGGCCAGTTCTGTCATGCCGAGCCTTGGTTGTGATGCCCAGGCGCTCGAGTTCATCTCGCAGCGTTCGGACTGTTCCTAGTGCCTTGTACAGATCGAAGATCTGCCTGACGGCAGCTGCTTCCGTTTCGTTGACGACCAGCCGCTTCTCCTTGACGTCGTAGCCAAGGGGCGGCAAGCCTCCCATCCACATGCCCTTCTTCTTCGACGCTGCGATCTTGTCGCGGATTCGTTCTGCAGTGACCTCGCGCTCGAACTGAGCGAACGACAGCAGCATGTTCAGCGTGAGCCGGCCCATCGAGGTCGTGGTGTTGAACTGCTGGGTCACGGAGACGAAGGAGGCTTTGCTCGCATCGAGCAACTCGACGATCTTGGCAAAATCGGCGAGGGACCGGGTCAGCCGATCGACCTTGTAGACGACGATGATGTCGATCCTGCCGGCCTCGACGTCCTTAAGCAGTCTGATCAGTCCCGGCCGCTGCATCGTGCCGCCGGAAATGCCGCCGTCATCGAACCTATCGCTGACGAGCTGCCAGCCTTCATGCCGCTGGCTTTTGATGTAGGCCTCGCATGCTTCGCGCTGGGCGTCGAGAGAGTTGAATTCCTGGTCGAGGCCATCCTCGGTCGATTTGCGGGTGTAGATCGCGCAGCGCAATGGCATGCTCATAGGCGAAAGAACCTGCGCCCCGACCATCGGGCGCCCGTGATCGTCCGGGCGACCTCCGAGAGCGATCGATAAACCTGCCCCTCATATTGGAACCCGGTGACGCAAACATCGACCGTATGAAACCGCCCATGCCATTCCCGGACCAACCGTGTGCCGGGAGAGAGGCTCCGCTTGGGAGCATCGGTGGTCTTCAGAGCCGACGCTTGTGCGCTGATCTTGCACAATCGCCTTTGCGTAGCAGGAGCCAGACTGCCCTGCACCTTGGCCTGCGCGTTGTACGCGGCGGCATAGACAAGCAACCGTCGGCTAAGGCCCTTAGGAGGCGCTCCGGCGTAGGCCGTTTCCCAGAGCGCCTCCAATTGGTCCCGTGATGCCGTCGCAAGGTTGCGCACATCAACCATCGATCAGCTCGCCTGTTCGGTCGCCGGCGATTTGCTGTCGATACGGTAGATCGCCTTGCCCGCCTCATCCTTGGTGCGAGTGATCTCGGTGCCCTGCTTGCGCAACCCGGAGAGGAATGCGCGGATGCTATGGGCCTGCCATTCGGTTACCGCGTTCATCTCGGCGATGCTGGCGCCTTCAGGGCGACGAAGCAGGGTCAGAACCGCGTCGACCTTTCCGGTGCCGCGCCGAGGCGTGGGCTTATCGGCGATAGGTGGTGCCTGGGAATCAAGCACCGGCTGCGGTTGGCCGGTTTCGACACCGATGGCCTCCAGGCCGACAGCAGTAATCGAGAGCGAGAGAGCCTGGTCGCCGTCTTCACGCCAAACCGGCTCGCCCCGCTCGGCTGGGCTTTCGGCTATAAGGCCGCCCAGAAGAAGGCTGTTGATGACTTTGGTCAGGGCCGACTTGCTAAGCGTGACGGTTTCCGGGGGCGGCAGCACCGCTTTGTTAGGACGGGCGGCAGCCGCGGCCAGAAATACGAGCTGGGTGTCGGTGAGCTTGGACATGGTGGTCTCCAGATGTCGGCGCCGCGACAATCGAGGCGCTTCCACCACCCCAAGCCCCGCCAGCCGCCGCTGGTCAGGGTGCCGGGCATGTGCCCCGCTCGCTCTGGTAACAGTGACAGGAACGCTCGTTGCGACGCTGAAGTCCAGTTCATTCAGCCGACCCCTCATGGGACGGGACACGATACTTGTTCAGCGGCGTCTCTTAGGGGGCCCGACAGTGGGAGGCGGGCAACCGATCCAAATCGAGGCAATTATATACTTGACAAAACACCCCTCTGATTCCCATTATGGGACATCAGCTTAGGGGCTTTCGCCATGTTCAGCCTGACACACCCGGTCTACAACGACGAGAACGCCGCCCGCGAGCATCTGGAGAGCATCCGCTGGCCGGATGGTCCGTACTGCCCGCATTGCGGCGAGGTCGAGAACGTGCACCGCCTCGAAGGCAAGTCGCACCGTCCCGGCCTGCTGTACTGTCGTTCGTGTCGTGGCCAGTTTTCAGTCACGGTCGGAACCGTGTTCGAGCGTTCCAAGATCAGCCTGTGCAAGTGGGTTCTGGCTACGCACCTGCTGTGCGCTTCCAAGAAGGGCATGAGCGCCCATCAGCTCCACCGTATGCTCGGCGTCACCTACAAGACTGCTTGGTTCATGGCTCACCGCATCCGCGAGGCCATGACCAGTGACGTTGGGCCGCTCGGTGGCGGCAACAAGGTTGTTGAGGCGGACGAGACCTACGTGGGCGGCAAGGCCAAGAACCGCGCCCATCGTGAACCCGCCCCCAAGAAGGCTGTCGTCGCCCTGGTGGAGCGCGAGGGCAAGGTTGCGTCCAAGCACGTCGCCAATGTGACCGCCAAGACCCTGCGCCCGATGATCGTCACCAAGGTTGACCGCGCCTCGCACTTGATGACGGACGAGAGTGCCGTCTATACCCGCATGGGTGACGAGTTCGCTGGCCACTCCACCGTGAACCACTCGGCTAACGAGTACGCCCGCGCCGCTGGCTTCAAGCACACCAACACGGTCGAGAACTTCTTCTCGATCTTCAAGCGCGGCGTCATCGGCACGTACCACCACCTGAGCGAGGCTCATCTGGATCGCTACTGCGCCGAGTTCGACTTCCGCTACAACCACCGCAAGATCAGCGACCGCGAGCGCGCCGACGAAGCCCTCAAGGGCATCACCGGCAAGCGCCTTACCTATCGGCGGTCTTACGAAGCCGCGAACGCTTAAGCAGAAGGCTCGCCGCTTCAAGCGTTGGCGAAAGCGCCAGCACTAGACGGGTGGGACACGTTTGGTACCAGATGTTGCAAAAGACTCCACCGGAGCGATCCGCAGTGATATTTTGGTCACCTGCTGATGCGAAAGAGGCACAGCTTCCGACGGCTGTGCCTCTCGTCGCTTCCAGCAGCCCACACTCGCTTGGTACGCTCGTGGGCGCGGTAGTAAAGGAAACTGATTGGTCGCTCCCTATCGACGTGGGAAGCCTATCAGCTTAACGAGAATCCGTAAATAGGGCGTGCCGGTAACTTCGGGCATAGGAGGTATCCATGGCTCGAAAGAACGGCACTCCGCCGGTGACGGAGAAGATGGCGGCCGCCATCAAGTGGCTGCTTAACAAGACCGACATGGCTCAGCATGACATCGCTGCCGTGTTCCACATCAACCAGGGCCGCATCAGCGAGGTCAACACCGGGAAGCGCTTTGCACACGTCCCGGCTATCGATCCTCGCGACCTCGGCTGGACGTTGAACTAGGACGGGAGCGGGGCGTGGCCTTCGGGTCGCGCCCCGTTTCTTTGTGCGGCTTGGGGGGCGTCCGAAGCATCCGCGCCAGCACCTCGTCACCCGTCTCTGTGGTCTTTTCGTCCTTAGGTTCGGACATGATCAAATTTCCTGGTGTAACCGACGAGGAGGCCGAACAAGCCTCCACCGAGTTTTTCAGCGCTTACGGCAAGGCCATGGGCGCTTGGGCCGTGGTCGAACGCAACCTATTCCAGTGGTTCGAATACGCCACGAACGTGCCACAAAAGATGGCTCGCGCACTATTCTACTCTGGCCGCAACTACACGTCTCGGTCTGACATGCTCAAGGCCGTCATGGCAGTTCCATCCCGCCTGACCGAATCCCAACTCGCTTTCTTAAAAGCCGCTCTCAAGCGCGCGGACTCCTACTACTCGACCCGCAACAACCTCGCCCACGGCGAACCGGCCATTGATGCCTCACCCAACGTCGATATGAGGGACAGACACGGCATTTTTGACAGCGGAACCGAACTGGCGGAGCAACTTGGGAGTGCAGTCAAAGCTAGCGATCTTCAGATCGCAACCTCAAACTTCAGCGCCCTGGCAGACCTTCTGTTTTTTGCTCACCCGGATTTCCACGGCAAGCAGCCTGACAAGCTAGAAGGATATCTGCGGCAAGCTCAGCAATTGCCCACGACGGCACTGTCTCTCGAACCAGCCCAGATTCCGACAGTGTGGAAGAAACGACAGAAACCAGATCCTCGCTGATTTCTATGTGAGATTTGCACCCCATGGAGTCGCTGTTTTCTCAAGTATATAATTGCCAGAACGACGCTGCGGATGCCGAGGCAATCTGCGAGGCGGTGACGCGCCAAACAATGCGGTTTGTCGGCATCAAAAGCCTGGAACAGCAAAGCGCGATGATGCTGCACCGGGTTCGCCTGATTCTCAATCGGCAACGGACCCAGCTCTCCAACGCGCTCCGCGCCCACACGGCCTGGGCTGAATCGACATTCATCGCATCCAGATCATGGCGGTGGCGATGTGACAGAAGGCGAGGAAGTATGTGTCCCTGCGGTCGAAGCGGGTTGCGAAGCGCCTGAAGTGCTTGAGTTTGTTGAAGCATCGTTCGATGAGGTTGCGCATCTTGTAGATGACTGGATCGTGAGGGATGAGAACCTTGCGGGATCGGTTTGACGGGATGACGGCGATGGCGCCGGTCTCGGCGATGATTTGCCTGAAGTCGTTGCTGTCATAGGCCTTGTCGCCCAGGACATAGTCGCCGGTGAAGCCGGCGAGCAGGGCAGGTGCGGTGAGGATGTCGCCCCTCTGGCCTGGCGTGAGGATGAAGCGCAAGGGCCTGCCGAAGCTGTCGGCCAGCATACTGATCTTGGTGGTCAATCCTCCTCGGGAGCGCCCCAGAGCCTGATCCTGGGCCCCCCTTTTCCGGTTGCGGCCTGCTGGTGGGCGCAAACCAGGGTGGTGTCCAGCATCAGGTACTGGTTATCCTGTTCCTTGATCAGCAATTCGAACACCCGCTCCCAGATGCCGGCCTTGGCCAGCGGGTGAACCGCTTGTGCACGCTCTTGTACTTGCCGTAGCGCGGCGGCAGGTCATGCCAGTGGGCTCCAGACCGGAGAACCCACAAAACCCCGTTCACGAACAACCGGTTGTCCGCCGCCGTTCGGCCCGGATCCCGGGCCTTGCCCGGAAGGACCGGCGCTATCCGATCCCACTGCCGATCCTCCAACTCGTACCGCTTGACCATCGACGACTCCAGATAACCAAATCTGGAGTCCCATGAATCACACAACGATCTCGTTGTGAATCATGAATGTCGATTGGTCCTAGTTCGGGATCGTCTCCCTTGCCGGCCGGTGCGGTATTGAGCGGCTGCTGGAGGTAATCGCAGATACCGATGACGGACGCGTTCCGATCGAGGCGCGGGTCTGTCTGGAGATGCTGGCGGCGCAGTTGCGTGTCGTGAAGACACAAATCCTCGAAAACGACCGCCGCATCATGGCGAGTGCCCGGAAGACCGAGGTTGGTCGCCGCCTGATGGAGATACCGGGCGTTGGGCCGCTGCTGGCCAGCGCCTTTGTCGCCACCATAGCCGATCCGGCGATCTTCCGGTCGGGCCGCAATCTTGCCGCCTGGATCGGGCTGGTACCCAGGCAGAAATCCAGCGGCGGCAAGGAGCGGCTTGGGGGCATCTCCAAGGCGGGGAACCGCTATCTGCTCCAGATGCTGATCGTTGGCACAATGGCCGTCATCCGCCACGCCGAGCGCAACGGGGTCAGGCAATCATGGCTGGTGCAGATCCTCGTGCGCTGCAAGACCAAGGTCGCCGCCGTCGCGCTCGCCAACAAGACGGCGCGCACGATCTGGGCGTTAATGACCAGTGGCGAACGGTATCGCGCGCCACAGGCCGTATAGGAACACGCGCGGCAACCGCCGCGTCGACGAGGTTGGAAAGGACGCCAAGGAGCTAATGCACCAAGCCGGTTGAAACCGCCGGATCGGGAAAACCCAAATCGACCCAGCACTTCGAGTGCGTGCAATTGGTCGGGACCCGGAACGCGCGAATGGCATTATGGCCAGCGGCTCCATGCGCCGCACAAACAGGTCGGACACATGGCCGCAGCAACCAGCAAGGCAAAGCTACTCAACACTCTTGCCAACGGAGCGCCGTCCACACAGGGTCGATGAACGAACCCGCTCCGCGGGTGCGCGCTGATGGTGAGGTTCAGATAGAGCGACGTCCGTTGGGCGTGGATTGAGCGGGACCGGGTACGGGCAGAGCATTTCGGCTCCTTCAACGACGGAGTCGAACGATGAACGAGTTAATTCCCGTTGCTCCGGTCAGCCCGGTACGCCAGCGGCTGATCGCCGAAAAGATAAAACCCAAATCGTGGACGCCGCACCACATCTTGTGCACCTTAGGTCCGACCGGCGAGGGGTTCAGGTCCGGAGTAAAGTTCATTTGCAATGGCTGGGGAAAAGGCATGGCGCGAATCCCATGGATGAGGCAGCGATCCTTTCGATATTGGATCGGCATGGCCATGGTACTATCGATCATGCCTGTGGCAATCGCTGCGGGAGCTGGCTATTTGCTGCTGAAGCATGGTGTGCTCGCACCCTTTAAGGATGTCATCGTCCGGGAACAGGAGCAAGTCGGAGCCATTCAGCGACTACAGCTTTTCCTCCACGAAATAGAGGCGCCAGTAGACATCTATATCAACGACGCCAATCCGGGTGAGCCCGCGGCCTATCGGCACTTGCGTGGAGAGATCGAGCTAGCGTTCGCAAAGCTGAGCCATATCTTCAAGACCGATCCCGAAGTCTTGTCCCTCGTCATACGGGCACGGGAAGACTGGAGCGGCGCCGACCAGATCGGTGCGGAAATTATGTCTGCACCTCGGCCGCCTGGAGATTCGCAGGCAGAGAAGCGGATGGAAGCATTCGCAAGCAGGATCTCGGCCGCGGCGGATAAACTTGGCGCAGCTAATGCCAGGTTAAGAGACGATCTGGACCAGGACTACGCACAAGCATTACATGCCTACGAGCGGTCTGAATGGATTGCTGGAATCGCTGCGGGCATTGCGCTGCTGTGCGTTGTGGCAGGGGTTGTGACCATCAGCAGAATGTTGCTGGCCAATGTTGATCGTCTCGTCGAAGGGGCGAACCGTTTCGCGGAGGGAGATAGGGATTATCGGATACAGATAGCGGTGCCGCGCGAACTGCGGAAGGTGGCGGACGAATTCAATCGCATGATCGAGCGGATTCAAGACGCCGAGATAGCCCTGGAAAACGTGGCGCAGCGCGATGCCCTGACAGGCTTACTAAACCGCCGCACGTTCAACGGGACGTTGCAAGAGGCGCTCGCGCGTAGGGCACGCAGGCTCGAACCGTTTAGTCTGTGCATCCTCGACCTGGATCACTTCAAAAAGGTAAACGACACCTACGGCCACGCCGCAGGCGACGAGATATTGCGGGTGGTTTCTCGTGTCATGCAGACGGAGCTGCGTGAAATCGACAAGGTTTTTAGGCTCGGTGGTGAGGAGTTCGCCGCACTCCTCCCGGGAGTACATCTTGAAGGTGCTGTGGCTTCCGCCGAGCGACTTCGACTCCGGATAGCTTCAGAACTGGTTCATATCGATGGACACCGCGTTTCGTTGACGGTGAGCGCCGGCGTGGTCGAAGGCGCTCAGTTCTCAGATGCCGAGACCCTCGTGCGGCAAGCAGATAAGGCGCTTTATCGAGCGAAGGCAGATGGGCGGAATTGCGTTCGGGTGAGCGATTAGCGGCGTCATTCGTCCGAGGCTAGGGCCGCGTGCAACGGATCGAAATCAAGGGTGGGACCTCGACGTCTCTTAGAGCGTTAGCCATTTAGGTTGGCTCCATATCCTGCGTTGAGGATGTAGTTCTGGCATTCGTCGGTTGTGAAGCGGTCGAGCAGGGTGCCGATGCGCTTCCAGAGGGCCAGTCTGGTTCGTGGTGCGGCGCGGCGTAGCAATGTCTTGAGCTTGGCGAAGACCTGCTCGATCGGATTGAGGTCGGGGGAGTAAGGGGGCAGGAAGCGCAGCTCGGCGCCGGCGGCCTCGATGGCGTCGCGTGCTGCCTTTCCCTTGTGACTGCCAAGGTTGTCGAGCACGACGATGTCGCCAGGCCTCAGCGTCGGCACCAGCACCTGCTCCACATAGGCGGTGAAGCTTCGGCCGTTGATCGGGCCGTCGAACACGGCCGGAGCAGTCATGCCGTCCCAGCGCAGCGCGGCCAGGAAGGTCGATGTCTTCCAGTGACCGAAGGGGACGCGAGCGATCAGTCTGTGGCCTCGCCGACAGCGGCCATGGGTCGGCGTCATGTTGGTCTTGGCCCAGGTCTCGTCGATGAAGACCAGCCGGCGCGGGTCAAGCTCAGGCTGCTCCGCCAGCCATGCCATCCGCCGGAGCTGAACATCCGGTCGGTCGAGTTCGGCGGCGGTCAGCGTCTTTTTTTGCGCGTGATGCCTTCGCGTTCGAAGAACCGACGGACCGAGCCGTAACCCACCACGATGCCCCGATCGGCCAGGTCATGCCGCAAACCCTCGATGGTGCAGTCCGGGTTGGCCTCCAGAAGCGAAAACACAGTCTCCCGGTGCGCCGTTAGCTTCGGCGGGCTCGGATTGCCCATCTTGCCGCGCTCCAGCGTGCCCTTGGCCCGATAGTCCGATACCCACCGCACGGCCGTCCGGATCGCAACCCCAAACCGAGCCGCCGCCCCGCGACGGCTCATCCCCTCTTCCTCAACCGCACGCACAACCCGAGAACGCAGATCCTTCGATAACGGTGCTCCCATCAATGCTGGCCTCCTAAACCCAGCATCAAGCTTGAATCACATCCAAGCCAATTTGGGAATCCCTCTCGAATCGTCCTTGTCGGCTACCGCTCTAAGCCGCATGCATCGCCTATGAAAAGTTAGTTTACCAGCTGTAGTGGTTTTTGGATCACCCCGCAGCTTTCAGGATCCTCCCGCCAGTCCGGTGATCTCGCCATCCTCGGAGATCCTTGAGCACTTTCGGATCAACTCCTGACAAGCGATTGGCGATCAGAGCCGCCGTCTCCACAAGTCGAGAGTGCCTTCTATCAGACTCCACCTCCGTCGATCTCCCCTGCGGTGACATCATTGGACCCCCCCCCGTTGACAACATCCGTACCCAACCCCCACCATTGGCTTCCGGCGAAGCCGCCGTACGGCTGTATTCGCCACAAAGGGGGATCTGGACCATGTATGATAGAATATTGGTACCCATTGATGGGAGTGAGGCATCGAGCCTCGGTCTGCGGGAAGCGATTAAGTTATGCAGTCGCGACACCCGGGTTCGATTGCTGCATGTCGTCGAGGGTTTCATCCCGATTGGCGGCGTTGCAGGTGAGGGGTACTACAACGGCAACATTTTGGAGGCGGTTCGGGAGGACGGGGCGGCGATCCTACGGGAAGGTGAAGCACTCGTAAAAAAGCACGGATTGATGGTTGAAACCGAGTTGGTGGAAAACGTGGGCAGATGGACGGCGAGCATGATCGTCAAGGATGCCCGAACTTGGGGGGCCGATCTGATCGTGCTTGGTACACATGGCCGCCGGGGCTTGAAACGCTTGGTTATGGGTAGTGACGCTGAGGAAGTGATCCGCCAAACGCCAGTGCCTGTGCTTCTCGTGAGGGCTCCCGACGGGAGTTAGTAGCACAGGGCAGCTGGTGCGGATCGTATAGCCTCAACTCCCGCGGCGGGAGGGGGCACTGGGCTTGGAATCATATACAGGGGGACCGGGGAGGTCCCCGTCGGGAGTGGGACGGTTTGATCAGGTTCCGAGGTATTTCACCTTCAGTTCCTTGTCCAACCAACGCATGAGGCTTATGGAAATCTACGACGCCTGCCTGGACGAGTTGTGCAAGCCCAAGTCGGCCCTCGTACCATCGCACAGGACGTGGTTTTCAGAAGTCGACTCCTCCACATCATCCAAAACGTGAATGACCCTCAAGAGGCAGCCAGGTTGCTCCGAGAGGCTATGGACGACGCCTAGGTTTGATCACGCCGGAGTTTCGGCGGCGGTATAATCCGCATCCATGCAGGCACCTCCAGCAGTTATTCAGTGTCCATCATCCATTGCGATGCGTGCGCGCCGTCAAAAATTCATTTCAATTTTACAGAAAGCATCTATGTCGTTTATAGACCCGCTAAACGAGGTTTCAACCTCACAGATTATTTCTCTTTATCGCTGAGGCTGTAAAATATAGCTGAGTATCCCGTGGATTTTTTCAGGGCTGACTATGAACTCCGGCATGTCTGGATGTCCCGTGGATAGCATCGCCGCCATCGATGGCTTTGCCGCTCATAATCTTGTGGGCGGCTGAGTGGAAGATTCGTGGTTTGTTCGTCAGGGCGCGCAAATTTTGAATACGCAGTAAGGGGAATGCCGGGTGTCTCGTCTTCATCTACATCCTGAGCGTCATCTCGTTGCACGTATTGGCTGGCTTCGGGCAGCCGTTCTTGGTGCCAACGATGGAATTGTATCTACCGCTAGTTTAATCGTTGGTGTCGCGGCCGCATCGGTTGCGGCCTCCGAAGTTCTGGTCGCGGGGATCGCCGGTCTCGTCGCAGGCGCCATGTCGATGGCCGCGGGCGAGTATGTGTCCGTCAGTTCGCAATCCGATACCGAACAGGCGGATCTCGCCAGAGAGCGGGCCGAGCTTACAGGGCAGCCTGAATTCGAACGTGAGGAACTGGCGCGGATCTATGTGGATCGCGGTGTTGATCCCGGCCTCGCAAGGCAAGTGGCGGACCAACTGATGGCCCGGGACGCACTCGGCGCCCATGCAAGAGACGAACTCGGAATATCGGATGTCACCGTGGCCAGACCGATCCAGGCTGCTCTGACTTCGGCGGCGACATTCGCCGCGGGTGCGGCACTCCCCCTCGCCATGGTCCTGCTCGTTCCGCACTCTTTGATGGTTGCAGGCGTGTCTATTGCCTCGCTGCTCTTTCTTGCTGTGCTTGGCGCTATTGGTGCCCATGCAGGCGGGGCGAGCATTGTACGGGCCACCATCCGTGTGAGCTTCTGGGGCGCTCTCGCCATGGCTTTGACCGCGGGCATTGGAACAGTATTTGGGACTGCTGTCTGAGCTCTTGGTTCTTGATCAAGAACAAAGCGTCTTTTCACGCTGGCCCTTAAGGTAAAGAGACGAATATGAGGCCCCCGATGCATTCACCCGATACCCGTGCGCGCTTTTCCTCCCTGTCGATCGCACTACACTGGCTCATGGTTCTGCTGATTTCCGCCGTTTATGCGACCATTCTGCTGCGGGAGAACTATCCCAAAGGAACCGACATCCGAGAGGGTCTGAAAACTTGGCATTTCATGCTCGGATTGACCGTTTTGGCGTTGGTCGTCATCCGTTTGATAGCGCGGCTGATCAGCCGTACGCCGCCTATCAGGCCCAAGCCGTCAGCCTGGCAGGTGATGCTGGCCGGGATGACGCATTTTGCGCTCTATGCGTTCATGCTGGTCATGCCAGTGGCGGGCTGGATGATTCTGAGCGCCTCTGGCAAGCCAATCCCATTCTTTGGCGTGGAATTCCCTGCGCTTGTGGGCCCGAGCAAAGCCTTGGCCAGTCAGGTGAAGGAAGTGCACGAAACGATTGGGACGATCGGATATTTCTTGATCGGTCTCCATGCCGTCGCGGCACTGTACCACCATTATGTCGTCAGAGACGATACGTTGCGAAGAATGTTACCGGGCCGGCACTGATGGCTGGTGTGCCACCTCTTGATCTCGATCCTTGATCAGTGTGATGTAACTGTTGTCTTACTTTGGAGGGATTCATGCTGCTGCCCCACGGCGCCATCGTCGCAGTCGTTGACGGACGTCATTTCGAACTGTTTCGCAATAGCGGGAACGAGGCGGAGCCGGCACTGGCTACAATAGACACGCCCAGGCTTGATGAGCATGACAAGAGCGCCGGCGCTCACCATGATTCGAGTGCTGCCAATCCAAGCGGGCATCTGCTCGACGAGGACGCGCATGTTGCGGCGGTGGTCACGTGCCTTAACGCCCAAGTTGTGAGTGGCAAGATCGGGCATCTGGTCGTCGTCGCCCCACCGCGCGCCCTTGGTGAGATGCGCCGACACTACAGCACGCAGTTGGAGCGTATTCTGGTGAAGGAGATTCCCAAGGATCTGCCTGGTCGTGTAGGGAAGGAAATACTCGCTGCCATTCGGGCATAAGGGGCATCGGGGGAGGGGGCCCATTGCGTGGCAGTCTTTTGCGCTCGGGAGACAAAGCCCGTGCACGTCCTAACGCAGACGACACGCTCTGGCGGTCTCATTGAAATGGCACTTATGTTCTAGGAGAAGGACGTGACCTCACACCAGGCGATTGCGAACGCTCTCAAAGCCAGGCTGCAGGATCTCACGCGGCGGGTGGACGATCTCGAAGCTGATCTCCGGCAGCCGCTGGAGGCGGACTTTGAGGAGCAGGCCATCGACCTGCAGGACGATGAGACGCTTGCCGCGCTCGAGGATGCCGGACGAGCCGAGATCACTCGGATCAAGGCTGCGCTTGCGAGAATTGAGGATGGATCCTACGGCACCTGTGTAACCTGCGGCGAAGAGATCGCGCCCGCTAGGCTGGCGGCGCTGCCTACGGCAGCGCAATGCGCGGGATGCGCTGAAGCGCGGGCGAGCCGGAAGCAGGTGTGAGCTCGCTAAACGCCGGGGAGCCGATCGGCAACAAGAATCCGGCGGCGTCGAGTGGGGCGCCCGGGCTTCTTCGTTCTCTGACCCTGACCCACGCCATCCTTTACGGGCTCGGCGTAACCATTGGGGCTGGCGTCTATGTACTCGTCGGTGTCGCGGCAGGCCGCAGCGGCATGCACGCGCCGCTTGCGTTCATCGGTGCTGCACTCGTGATGGCCCTCAGCGCTGCCTCTTTTGCGGAACTGGGCACACGAATGCCGGTGAGCGCCAGTGAGGCGGCTTACGTCCAGGCTGCATTCCGCCGCAAGCGGGTCAGTCTGTTGGTCGGGCTACTGGTCGTCGTGACGGCGATGATTTCGGCAGCCACGATCAGCGTTGGCAGCGCTGGTTATATCGGCGTCTTCCTAGACATCCCGGGTAAATTGATCATCGCCGGCGTCGTCATCTCTATGGGTGCGCTCGCATGCCTTGCGACGGTGCAGTCGGTCACATTTGCTGCGGTGATGACGGTCATCGAGACCGGCGGCCTCCTGCTGATCATTGTGGCCGGCGTTGCGTCCGGGCCGGAGGTCGTGAACCGCATTCCCGAGCTGCTTCCGCCGATCGGGGACCTGTCGATCTGGGTTGGACTCTCGGGCACCATGCTGATCGCCGTCTTCGCCTATACGGGCTTCGAGCATCTCGTGAACATCGCAGAGGAACTCAAGGAACCCAGCAAAACGCTCCCACGTGCCCTTTTTGCGACCTTGGCGGTCACTGCAGCAATTTATGGCGCGGTTGTGTGGATCGCGGTCGTCACCGTGCCGCCTGACGAACTCGCACGCTCGCAAGCCCCGCTTGCGATGGTCTTCGAACGCCTGACGGGGATGCCGCTGCTGGTGATGAGCCTTGTGGCGATCGTTGCGACGCTGAATGGCATCATCGTTCACATGATCATGATCGCTCGGGTACTCTACGGCTTGGCGAGCCAGGGCAACCTTCCTGCCGTTCTTGGCAGGCTGCACCCGACCACTAGGACACCGGTACTCGCCACACTGATCGGGATCGGGGTAATCCTCATCCTTGCTCTGCTGGTGCCCATTGCTGGCCTTGCTGACTTCACGGCGCGGTTCACACTCGTCATCTTCGCCATCGTCAACCTCTCGCTCATCAGCATAAAGAGCCAGGAAGCAAATCCGCCAACGGGCATATTCATCTGCCCAGGCTGGGTGCCGATCGCTGGATTGGCTTCGAGCCTGTCGCTGCTTGCGCTCGACATTGCAACCACGACCGATCTTCTGAGATTGTAAAACCACTACCAATGCCAGTGCTGCTTTTTCGGTCGGTGACCGTGGTAACTCCAGGTGACGTCCTGAAGCTAGGCGCCCTCAACTTTTCCTCCATTGATTTTTTAGGCACCGGACGGCGTCGGCCAGCAGGAACATCAGGATGAGCGGGGCTCCATAGGTCACATCGCTGCTTGGATCGTGGCGGTCCATTGCGGGATGGCCGGAACGTTCCCTGAAGTTGCGTGACCCGTGTCGCCAGGAAGCCACATAGGAGTTCACAATTAGAATCCAAACTGCGAAGAGGCCGATCGCCACGGGCTCAGTAAGTGCGTGCTGCAGCAGGGGCATCTGCTGGAGGGCACCCAGGCCCAATATGCCCACTGCCATGACAATTGACCCGGCTGCGGTGGGGAGGCCTCTCAGCAAAAGAAACCACCTGTCTAATCCAGGTGGGGGCTTATTCGCGCCCCCGCTAGACTCTGCCACCAACGACGCAACCGGATACGCGCCGCCGACCGGCGCGCGGCCACCGCCAAGGGTGTGACCGCTCGTCAGCGGCTGGCTTGGCTCAACCGCGCCAACGGACGGAAGCCGATTTATCGACGTATCCACGATACCGGCTCGACAATATAATCACGTTCCAGTATCACCGCAGGCACAAAGATGCGAACAGGATGCATGTTTGAGGCGTGTGCGGTTGGCGCGGGGATGACGGTGAGCAATTGCCAAATCGCGGGTGCGCTCTCATGCAGATGGCGTGGCTGTTTCGCCTATGGTGAAATCACGCGGTTCGACAGCCTGTTCGCAGCGGAAGTATAGTAAATTTTGCTCAACGCCCCTGATCAAGCGTGAACGTAGCTCGCCGTACATTAGTCGCACTCACATGGAGCCATCAGCGATACCTGGCTATGCAGTTCGTTACACGTGGGGCCGAGCCGCACCTGGACGGACTGTCCGGAGGAGAGCAAATGCCAATTGGCGTAGCATGCGAGGTCATAATCGAAAGCGCGGAAACGCGGTTCACGCTCTACACGTTCGAGCCCGGCAGCGGCACCCCATGGCATTTTCACAGCAATGTATCGGACTGGTACATTTGCCAGGAAGGTGAACTGACTGTTGCAACGCATTCGCCAGAAAGTTCGATTATCCTAATGCCGGCAGGTATGGCAAATGTGCCCGCTGGCACCGTGCACAGGACGGTCAATAACGGGAAGGCGACTTGTCGCTTCGCTCTTATCCAAGGTACCGGCGCATACGACTTCAATACTGTCAATGTGGCCGAGGTACCTACCAGCTTTTAGAGTGAAGCCTTCAGTAAGTCCGGTCACAATCTGACCGTTGATTTCGGCACTGATTGGCGCCATTGGTCATGGCGGGGATCCGTACGTCCCCCTTTTGCCTTTCCGTTTTCAGAACGGGAGTGGGAAAGCTGACATCTGACGAAGCAATGACTGCGTCGACAGTCGCCGACGAAGCGGCCGTTCGGCGACCTGACAACGGCGCCTGAAAGCGCTCATTCGCTCAAGAACGGTTGCTGGCGTGGAACTACAGGTCTCCAATGTAAAACCTGGCCATAGTGCCTTCTTCCATGCCGCAGAAAGAAGGCGCCATCAAACTCCGGGATCAACATCTAGTAGCGGCCGATCCCGAGGAAAGACCGGCGCGCGGTCAGGCGCAGCATGGTCGCCTTGTCGGTCAGCAGGTCGGCGATGGTATAGGCATCGAACACCTTCATCATGGCGGCCATGCCTTCGGCCAGCACGCCGGTCAGGCCGCAGGCCGGCGACAGGGCACAGCCGGAACAGTCGGCAAGCTGGAAGCCCTCCTCGGTCCGTCGCACTACATCGCCCACCCTGATCTGGTCGGCAGGCGCGGCAAGCCGCATCCCCCCGGAACGCCCTCTCAGTGTCTCTATGAAGCCGTCGCGGGAAAGAGCGTTTGCTACTTTCATCAGATGGTTGTGCGACGCGTCATAGGTCCGCGACACTTCCCTGATCGAGCACAACCGATCTTCGTGCAGCGCAAGGTGTATCAACACCCGCAAGGCGTAGTCCGTATAAAGTGTAAGGCGCATGAGTCTGCTCCATTGCCGCGGATTATGCCTATTCAAGCTGCATATTTTGAAATTGAGCATGAACAGTGGGGCTGCTCCATGCCGGCGCTGGCGGCGTGGCAGCGGCGCTGTTCTTCTCCCTCCACCGTCTTTGCGAGCTAAGCCAGCTAAGAAGTTTTCAGGCCAAGCCATGTACTGACCGGCGTGATCCGCCGCAGCACCAGCCACTCCACCAGCGCCAGGACGACCAGCGATACCCCCAGCACCGGCAGGAAGATCGCCAGCGCCAGAATCAGCAAGCCCAGACCCACCGACAGCCGGCCGTCCGGGACCGCCGGAGGCGCGCCCAGCATGCCGTGCGGGCGGCGCTGCCACCACATGACGTAGCCGGTGACGGACAGGCCGATCAGCGCCAGCGCGGTGAGTACGCCGAGCGCCTGGTTGAGCGGCCCGAACAGCTGACCCTCATGGGCGGCGACGCCGTAGCCGACGATGCGGTCGACCAGATGGCTGTCCTCGAAGCCCTCGCGCTTCAGCACCGCGCCGGTCGCCGGATCTAGCGTCAGCATCAGCCGCTGCGGCCGGTTCTGGGTGTCGGAGCGGGCGACCCAGTCGGCCGATTTCGGCCAACGGTCCGACGGCGGCTGGATCAGCACCGGCGCGGGCAGGTGCATGGGCCGGACCGCCGCCACCATGGCATCGAGCGAAGCGGGCGCGTCCATGTGATGAGCCGCGTGTTCAGCGTGTACGTGCTGCTCGTGATCGTGATGGACATGGGCGGCCATGCCGGCCTTCCAGCCCTGCGGACCCCTGGTGACGCCGGTCGCCTGCTTGATGTCCTTGAACGCGCCACCCCACACCGTGGTCCAGGGCAGACCGCTGAGCAGCAGGAACAGGGCGAGCGCCGAGACCCAGATGCCGATCACCGCGTGCAGGTCGCGCCAGAACTGCCGCCCGCCCTGGGACAGGCGCGGATAGAGCACGCCGGCGAGGCCGGCGGCGCCGCGCGGCCACCAGAGGTAAAGGCCGGTGACGATCATCACGATGGCCCAGCACGCCGCCAGCTCGACGAAGATGGAGCCGGTATTGCCCATCAGCAGCTCGCCATGGATGGTCTTGACCACCTCCATCAGCCGCTCGTCCTCGCGCACCGTGCCGAGGACCCGGGCGCTCTGGGGATGGACATAGACCCGCAGATCGCCCTCCGGGCCCGACACGATCACCCGGGCCGCATCGGCCGGGCTGTCCCGCACCTCGTAGCTCCGCAGCCTGCCGTCCGGCACCTCGGCCAGCGCCGCCGCGACCTGGGCGGCCGGGCTGGCGAGCGGGCCGCTGACGGCGAGGTTGTCGTAGCCGCGCTCCTGCCACGCCTCGACCTGTGGCTTGAACAGGTAAAGCGAGCCGGTCAGCGCCAGCACGATGACGAAGGGCACGCAGAACAGGCCGGCATAGAAGTGCCAGCGCCAGACGGCGCGGTAGAGGGCTTCTGCTTTCGATGACATGCTCATGCCGCCCCTCACATCCGCCACTTGAGCTCGACCACGCCCGTCCGCTGCGGATAGGGATGGAAGACCCAGGCCTTGTCGTTGTTCACGTTGTCGATGCCGATGCTGGCCTGGACGTGCTCGGTGACGTCCCAAGTGAGCCGCAGGTCGATGATCAGCAGCTCGGAGGTGTAGCCATAGGTGTCGCCGCGCTGGGTGCCGGCGAGGTCCGTATTCGGCCGCGAGGCATAGCGCAGGCCGACCGAGGCTTTCACATTATCGCTGATGGCATAGCGAAGATTTGCGTTCACCCGCCATTCGGGAATGCGCGGGAAGCGCACGCCTTCCGAGGCCGGCAGCGCGTCGTTCCGCACGGTGCTGGCGTCGATCCAGGCCAGATTGGCGTCCACGTCGAGACCGGGGACCAGCACGTCCTGCGCCTCGACGATCAGCTCGGCGCCGTACTGCCGTACCTTGTCGATGTTCTTGAACGAAGAGGTGACGATGCCGTTCTGGTTGAAGCCCTGGACCGTGAAGATGGCGTCGCGCACGTCCTGCCAGAACAGCGATCCGGTTACCCTGACGCCGCCGAAATCGTGGCGCAGGATCAGGTTGGCGTCACGGGATTTCTCGGGCTTCAAATTGGGATCGAAGCTGTCGGGGTCGAAATTGCCCAGCGCGTCGAGCCGGCCCTGGAACAGCTCGCCCACAGTCGGAAAACGGGTCGAGGTCGCCAGGCTGAGCTGGGCCTGCCAGCCAGGCACGAATTCCCACTGGGCGCTGAGCTTGGGACTGACCGCGTCCTTGCTGCGGTTGTCGTAGCGTTGGCAGACGGGTTCGGCGCCCACCTGCCGGCAGATGCCGCCATCAAAGGCGCGCCAGCTTTCGTAGCGCAGGCCGCCGGTGACGCTGAGGACATCGGACAGCGCGACCTTGTCCTCGACGAAGCCGCTGATCAGGGTGGTGCGGCCGAAGGTGCCGGTGGAGAACGCCTGGCCCTCGCGGCTGCGCCAGTTGGCGGTGGTGAAGTTGTCCACCGCCGTCTCGTAGAGGTTGGCGCTCATGCCCAGCGCCAGTTCGTGGGCGCCGAAATCGTGCACCGCCAGCAGGTCGCCGGTCCACCAGCCGGTGGTGCCCTGGTCGCTGAAGGTGCCGGCGCCGTTCGTGATGCCCGTGGCGTAGGTGTTGGACTTGTGGGCATCGAGCTTGCCGATCCAGTAATGGGACAGGTTCACCGTCACGTCCCAGTCCGCCACCGGGCCTTCCAGCTTCAGCCCGGCCAGCATCTCGATCTTGTCCGTGAGGCCCTGGCCGAGGCCGGTGCCCGCCGTGTAGGTCTTGCCGTCGATGGTGACCTTGCCGTCATGGACCGGGTTGCCGGCAGCATCGCGCAGGTAGGTCTCGGATTTGAGGGTATCGGAATCGGTGGTCCACAAGGTGAACAGGGCGGTCGCCGTCCAGCTGCCGAAATCATAGCCCAGCCGGGCGCGGAACTGGTCCTGCACCGTGTGGTCGGGCGCGTAGGCGCCGGATACCGGCGTCTGCATGATCAGGTCCGGGTCGGTGACCGCGCCGGTGACCGGCGTGCCGCTGCCGGACGCGGGCACGAGCTGGCTGAACTGCATGGGCTGGCTGACATTGTCCAGGTGCCGCACGCTGAACCGGCCGCTCCATGGCCCGTTCTCCTGCCTGAAACCGGCGCCGCCCTCGAGGCTGTAGCCGGCATAGGTGTCCCTGGTGCCGTACTGCCGGTAGGGCTGGGCGAAGCCCTGGACGACGGCGAAGGCTTCCGGGCCTTCCGGCTCGCGCGTGGTGATCGAGACGAGCCCGCCCATGGTGTTGCCCGAATAGCGGGCCGAATAGGGGCCGTAGACGATGTCGAACTGCTTCACCTCGGCCGGGCCGATCAGGCCCCATTTCGGCGGGAACGAGAAGCTGTTGCCGGTGTAGTCGGACACCACGAATCCGTCGATCATCACCATGGAACGCGCCGACTGGGTCGAGTGGGTACCGCGGAAGCCGGGCACCGCGTTGGCGTCGCCGATGTAGCGTTTGCGCACGAAGAAGTTGGGCGCGTACTTCATCAGATCTTCGGTGTTGAGCGCGTTGATCGCCTCGAACTCGGTCTGGCCCAGCGACACGGAAAGGCCGCGCGGCTCGACCGAGATCGGCTGGGCGCTGTGGCCGATGACGATCACCTGATCGATGCCGGTGATCGGCATTGGCTCGTCCGTCCCAGCGGCTGCGACCCAAGGGCAGGCGGCGATGGAGATCAGCAGCGAAACCGCCGGGAGGGTCGCGCGCTTCGGGCCGCCCCAGCGGCAGGGGCGTGGACAGGAATTATTGCGCATCGGGCGGTCGCAATTCTGCTCCAGGCATCGGCGAGCACCCTCTGCCGCAGCCTCTGAATTCTTGCCAGTGATGACCTCACCCAGCGCCATGCCGCCACCCGACTTTTCCAGGTGGCGGCTTGGTCATCGTTTCCGCGACGCACGCCCTCAGGGAACGAGGATCAGGTCGCCCCTCCCCATCTTGGGGTCCGCATCCTTCGAGAACATCATGATCGCTATGGCGCCGCTATGGGCATGCCGAAGGGAATGGTCGACGATGGCGTTCGCCCCCTCGACCGGAGAAATCAGGTCGAACGTGGCGGCGTCGCCCGGACCTACCACGAAGCTCTGCAGGCCCTCCATCCGGTTCTTGGGATTACCGCTGCTATAGACGCTGTCCCATATGCCGGCGATCGGATGGAACGACGAGAACTCGTTGGGTCCGGCATTGACGAAATAGATGCGCACCCGTTCGCCCGGCTTCGCCACCAGCGTTCGCGTGGCTTCGGGGTCGTGGACCGGATCGTACTTGAACGCCATGCCGTTGAAGGCGACGTACTTCCAGTCGGATTTCATCAGCGACTCATGGCTGTCGGGATTAGCGTAGATCTCCGACTGGACGAGAACATATTCCCGGTCTGCCTTGGGCATCGCCATGCTGTCCTTCGGATCGACCAGGATGACCCCGAACATCCCCTTGGCGATATGCTGGATCATGGGATCGGCGCCACAGTGATAGAAGAACACGCCGGGATGGTTGGCCGTGAACGAAAGGGTCTTCGTCTCGCCCGGCTTGATCGGACCGAAATCGTTCACCACGTCCACCTGCGCGGCATGGAAATCCACGGCATGGGAATTCTTGCTGCTGGGGTCGTTGGTCAGGGTGAAGGTGACGTGATCGCCTTCGGTAATCCGCAGCAGCGGACCGGGCACCTGCCCTTCATAGGTCCAGGCGTGCTGCATGGTTCCCTTGTTGTCGATCGGCAGATCGACTTCCTTCGCGATCAGATGCAGCGTCACATCCTTGGCGTAGGCCGTCGAGGCGAGAAGCGCGAGCGCGGCTGCCCCCGCGAGAGTGCGAATGCACATGGGTGGTCTCCCTTTCGTTGATCTCATTTTTCGTCGCAGTGACAAATCTTGCGGAGATAGACCACCAGATCCGCGATCTGCTCGGTGGTCAGAACCCCGCCCCATGCCGGCATCAGCGCCGACTTGTTGACCGACGCGCCGCCCTCCGTGATCGCCTTGGTCAATTCCTCGATGGGAATGGACGACATCCCCACCTTGTCGGAATGATCCCGCGGCTGGACGGACAGCCCGACCGTGTTCACGCCCTTGCCGTTGCGCTCGATGCCATGACATTGCGTGCAATAGGTGTTGTAGAGGCGAACGGTGGCATCTTCCTCGCCGCGCGCCGGCTGCCCGACGGACAACACCGTCGCCAGCACCGTCGCCGTCACCAGAAGCCCTGAGCGAGACATCATTGTTTCTCCTTGCCGAGGGACATGACGTAACCGGTCAACCGCTGCAGATCGGCCTCGGAAAGCGTGAGGCGCGGCATCCAGATGAACGGGTCGAATGACTGCGGATCCTTGGTGTAAGCGTAGACGTAGTCGGCCTGGAGCCGCTGCCCGGCGTCGGCCAGTTCCGGCCCCGACACGCCGCCCTCGCCGGGCGCGTTCTGATGGCAGGCGACGCAGCCACGCAGCTTGGCGAACGCCATCTTCCCCATCATCATGTTGATGCCTTCCGGCTTGAACGCGCCGGGCGTCACCAGGCCCTCGGGCTTCAGCGTCATCAGCGCGTCGGCCAGCTCCGAGGCCGTGCTCGCGTCGACCGCCGGATGCGGCGGGACCGAGGCCGTGTCGATCGTATCGCGCGGCTCGCCGGGCTTGGCGTGCGTGAACCACAGCACGCCCCCAGGCCGGATGGGAGTCGGCGCCTGCAGCCACCGTTCCAGCCAGTCGCGGTTGAACTTGACGCCGGCATACCAGAGGTCCGGTCCCTTGCGTTCCCACAGCCGGTCGACCGACGGATTGGCGGGCTTGGTGAAAGCGTGGCACGACGAACATTGCGCCTCGAGTTTCTCCATGCCGTCCGCCTGCGCGGGTCCGGCCGCCATGCCCAATGCCAGCGCCGCGCCCGCCACGGCTCCGGAAACGGATTTCCATCTCCGCATCGTTCTTCTCCCTCAGAGAATCGGTTCACCCTTGAAATTCGGATTGGGGTAGATCCCGTGCGGCTGCTTGAGGCTCTCCTCGTAATAGAAGTTCGGGACGAACTCCTTGTGAGCCCAATGGTAGTAATCCTGGTCGCGGGGGATTCCGTCGTACTCGATCGCGGTCATGAGGCCGCCATGGGGCGTATGGCCGTTCATGGTGTGCGAATCGATGTGGTCATGGATCATCCAGCGCCCCGGATTGTCCGCCCGGAGAATAATGTCGTAGCGCTCGCCGGGGCCGACCAGGACCGTATCGGCGTTGATCGGCGCCGGCAGCGGATGGCCGTCCTTGAAGACGATCTGGAAGACGTGCCCGTGGATGTGGATGGAGTGGAAGCCGCCGCCGGCGCCGAACATTCTGAGACGGATGACGTCGCCCTTCTTGACGCGGATCGGCTGGGTTTCCGGGAACGACTTGCCGTTGATGGTGAAGTAGTCGAAGACGTCGCCGGGAATGCCGCCCTGACCGGGCTTGGAGGCCCAGGCCGAGGCCCATTCAGAGAACATCATGATGTAATCGCCGGTCACCTCGCGCTCGACCGGGATGGGCTTCTTGGGATCGATGATGAACGGTCCCCACATACCGCGCGTGGCGACGTGCTCGTTGACGTTGACGTGGCAGTGGTACCACATGGTTCCCGCCGGCTCGGCGACGAACTTGTAGGTGAAGCTGTCGCCCGGCTGGATGCCCTTCTGGGTCATGTCGGGAACGCCGTCCATTTCCCACGTGCCCCGCTGGAGCAGCCCATGCCAGTGGATCGTATGCGGCAGCGTCGTCAGATTGTTGACGACCACCTCCACCCGGTCTCCTTCGCCGACATGGAAAAGCGGTGCCGGCACCTGACCCGCGAAAGCGAAGGTGTGGAAGGTCTGCTTCTCGACCAGCGTGATACGAGTGTCCTCGATGTTCATCTCGAACTGGTGATCCGCGGGACCCGCACTCTGGCCGGCCTTTTCTCGAACCGGAGCCGCCGCCGCGGCACCTATCAGCGCCGGGGCCGCAGCCACTCCAAGCCCACCAAGGAGCGCCGTCCTGCGCGTGATACTCATCATGTATTCCTTTTAGCTGTATTTTATCTACATGATTATGCGGATTTCGTTACGCTGCAACAAACGAATTATTTTGTTGAATGCGATAGCTATTTTTGTTCAGTGCGAGAGAAATCGGCGCTGGATCCGCAGGTAGATCAGTCGCCGAGGCAGGACCCACTATCGTCGGAATCGCAGTTTCGCCATTGCCTGCTTTTGAGACGAGGGGCACCTTGGTCCGCTGTCCGAAGAGGGTGCAGAGTCGACCTGATGACCATCAACTTAACGTACGGGCTTCCGGCGGTTATGGTGCTACGATCTGTTAAGGTGCTCCGATAGAGGATGCTGTCGAAGTCTATCTTTCTCAAGCAGTGCCACGGGGCTAGTCGGAAGAATTCCCATGGACGATTTCATCGTAGCGCGTGCGCTTCACGTTTTAGCAGTGTTGATGTGGATCGGCGGCGTGGCTTTCGTAACGCTGGTGCTGTTTCCCTCCATCCGCCGCGACCTTCCGCCGGCGGAGCGGCTGGCTGCCTTTCACCGCTTTGAAGGCCGCTTCGCACCGCAAGCGTCGGTCTGGGTCTTGCTCGCCGGAGCAACGGGCTTCTGGATGACATACCGCGCGGACATGTGGAGCCGGTTCGCTGAACCACAATACTGGTGGATGCACGCTATGGTCGTGATATGGCTACTGTTCGCGACGATGCTGTTCGTGATCGAACCGCTCTTCCTCCATCGCCGGATGAATGTTTCACCTACTCCCTCGAAAGACTTTGCCCGAATGGAGCGGATTCACCGGGTGCTTCTCTTCCTGTCACTGATTACCGTAGTCGGGGCCGTGGCAGGTAGCCACGGCTGGGTGTTCTAATCCGGGCTTCACGCGAACAGTCCCAGCGGCTGATGCGCCCGCGCGACCGTGTAGATGAAACCGAAGGCCGCTCCCGCACCAAGAAGTGCAACCACTCGCTTTCGACGACTCTTCGCCCGCAGCGCAAGGTACCCTAGGACTAAATAGGGAGCGAGCAGCAGTACCTTCACGGTTAGCCAGCTGTCGATGAATGGGAACTGCCGAATGATCGTGGTCAGCATCAGCGCCGATGTCAGCAGCACGGTGTCTACCACCCAGGAGAGATAGCGCAACGGCCAGCCCAAAGCCCAGCCGGCGCCGAGCAAGTTTAGAGCGGTCCCGCGCAGTAGAAGCAGCGCTCCGCTGCTCAGAACCGCCCAGAAATGAACGTTACGGATCTCGAGATAAAAAGCTTCCACGTTAATTCACGCGGCGCGAGCTTTGCGGGTCTCCTCAGCCTCCTGCTGCGCCGTCTTGATCTCGTGCGACTCCCGGCGTGGGCGCAGCCACAAGCTGGCGATGAACCACGTTAGAACCAGCGCTCCGATCGCAAAGATAGTGTCGCCGGGCACGCGCATCCACACAAGCAGATCAACGATCGGGCGCTGCATGAACTCGGCGGAGCGAGCATACCAATAGCCTTCGTTGATCGCTGCCAGCAGTTGCAGGGTGCCGAGTGGCAGCAGCGTTAGCGCCGCCATCAGCGCCAAGCCGATGTTGAAGCACCAGAACGCGACCTTGAGCGGCTTTTCTTCCCAGCGAAGCTCGGGCTTCAATCCGCGCAGACAGAACAGCACGAGTCCGATGCCGAGCATACCGTAGACGCCGAACAGCGCGGTATGGCCGTGCAGCGGCGTGAGGTTGAGGCCCTGCATATAATAGAGCGACAACGGAGGATTAATCAGGAAGCCGAAGAGCCCGGCACCCACGAGGTTCCAAAACGAAACGGCAAGAAAAAACATCACTGGCCACTTATAACGCTGCATCCACGGCGTCGAGTGTGACAGCTTCCAGTGTTCGTAGGCCTCGAAGCCGATATAGGCGAGTGGCACCACCTCGAGCGCCGAGAAGCTAGCGCCAAGGGCCAGGACCGCGGTCGAGGTGCCGGCGAAGTAGAGGTGGTGCAGGGTGCCGAGCACGCCGCCGGCCATGAATATGATCGTGGCGAATAGCACGGCGACCGTCGCCGTTCTAATCGGGATTAGGCCGAGGCGGGTGAACAGAAACGCGATCACGGCGGTTGCGAACACCTCGAAAAAGCCTTCGACCCACAGGTGGACAAGCCACCAGCGCCAGTACTCAACCATCGACAGAGAAGTGTGCTCTCCCCACATCAGAGCCGCCCCGAAGAACAAGCCGATGGCGGCGGTCGAGAGGAACAGCAAGGCGGTGATGTGACGTGCTTCCGACTTTTCTCGCATTGCAGGCCACAGCGCACGACCCACGAGAAACAGCCACATCAAAAGTCCGACGAACAGGAAAATCTGCCAGAACCGCCCCATATCGGCGTATTCCCAGCCTTGGTGCCCGAACCAGAAGTTGTGTTCGAGCCCAAGTGTCTGCATCACCGCGAACCATTGGCCGGTGAACGACCCCAGGACAATGATGAGCAGGCAGACCCACAAGGTGTTGACCCCGATCGCTTGGAATTTCGGCTCGAAACCTGAAATTGCCGGGGCGATATAAAGTCCGGTGCCCAACCAGGCGACGGCGATCCACAGCACCGCCAGTTGCGTGTGCCAAGTGCGGGTGATCGAATAAGGCAGGATATCGGAGATGGCATAACCATACACGTCCTGCCCCTCTACCTGGTAGTGAGCGCTCATCGCGCCGAACAGGATCTGCACCAGAAACAAAGCCAGAAGGACCCAGAAGTACTTGGCTGTGGCCTTCATTGACGGCGTCACCACCACCTTGCGCAGAGGGTCGCTGGTCGGCAGGTTGTGCTGGCGCTGCTCGCGGCCGTGCGTAACCGCGTGGTGCCAACCCAGCAGGGCAACGCCGGCGAGTAAAAAGGTGACGCTGAACGCCGACCAGATGAAGGTGCTCGGTGGCGGGCGGTTCCCAACTAGCGGCTCGCTGGGCCAGTTGTTGGTATAGGTGATCTCTCGCCCAGGACGCTCCGTCGTGGAAGCCCACGCGGTCCACCAAAAGAACGCCGAAAGCTTCTCACGGTGCTCCGGATTGGGCACCGTGTTGTTCTTCATCGCGTAGTTTTCGCGGAGCACCGCCGTGGCGGGATCATTTCCGAACAAGCTCTTGTAGTGCTCGGAGACGCGGTCGATCGCCGCCGCGCGCTCGGTGCTGATAATAATTGTACGGGTGCGCGGATCATAGGTGTTGGTCCGCATCTGGCGCCGCAGCCGCTCTTGAAGAGCCGACTGCTGCTCGGGGTCGATGCCGGTGTAGTTGCCGTCAGACCAGATGTTCAGCAGGGCCACCGATTCACGATGGAGCCAGTCGGCGGACCAGTCGGGTGCGACGTAGCCGCCATGGCCCCATATCGAGCCCAGTTGCATTCCGCCCATTGACTGCCAGACCTGCCTACCGCGCTCAATGTCCCCTCGCGTGTAAACCAGCTGGCCACTTTCGCTGACCACCCGCTCGGGTACTGGCGGCGCCTTCACGGCGATATCGCGCCCGATCAGAAGCAGAACGCCAAAGGACAAAATCAGCACCGTGATGAGTGCGCCCCAGAGCTTGCGGGTGCTGGTCACATGTCCCCTCCCATTATGTCCAAGCGAGTAATCTACTTAACTTCGCTTTGGTTCCCAAGCTACAAAGCCCTAAGCTAGTTGGTGCGGATATTTACGCTACCGCCGAGGGACATCGCAAGAATATGGAGCAAACAAATGGGGACTCGCGGCGAAAAGATGCTGGCATTGCGTAAGGAGCGCATGGCCGCTTCGCCGCCGGTGCTGCGCGGCGGCTTTCGCCCATTCTTCCTTGCCGGTGCCGCCTGGGCCGTGATTGCGCTTGTTCTTTGGCTCGCCTCCTTTCTTGGGGGCATAGCGTTGCCCATCTCGATCGATCCACTTGCCTGGCACAGGCACGAAATGATCTTCGGCTTTGTTGGCGCTGTGGTCGTGGGTTTCATGTTGACGGCCATTCCCAACTGGACTGGACGACTACCGCTCGCCGGCGCCCCGTTGGCGGCATTGATCGCACTGTGGCTCACAGCACGAGTCGCGCTCCTGTTCTCGGAGGCGCTCGGGCTAGCCGCCGCCGCGGCACTCGACATCGGATTTTACGTGATCTTCGCGGTGATCGCCGGACGCGAGGTGGTTGCGGCTAAGAACCGCAACCTGCCGCTAGTCGTGCTCGTGCTCCTGTTCGGCTTTGCCGACGCGATCGACTACGCGGGGGCCGCCGGAGTCATTGACGATGCGGAGGCGGGCTTTCGCACCAGCATCGCGATCGTCGTGCTAATGATTTCGGTCGTAGGGGGCCGCATCATCCCGTCCTTCACGCGCAACTGGATGGCGAAGCGCGCCTGGAACAAGGGCCTACCGACGCAGCCGCGGAATTTCGATCAGGCGACGCTTGCGCTCACCGCGCTAGCGCTGCTGGCCTGGGTGACAGTGCCGAGTGCGCAGCTGACGGGAATTGCCCTCTTGGTCGCTGCCGCCCTTCAGCTAGTGCGGCTCGGGCGCTGGCGAGGCTGGCGAACGCTGCCCGATCCGCTCGTACTCGTGTTGCATATCGGCTATCTGTGGGTGCCAACTGGGCTTCTCCTGCTTGCATGCACCATCCTTGGCGCCGCCGTTCCACGCACCGCCGCGATTCACGCGCTGACCACCGGGGCGATGGCGACAATGATACTTGCAGTAATGTCCCGGGCGTCGCTTGGACACACTGGTCGGAAGCTCAAAGCTGGGCCTGCCACTGTCGGTATTTTCATCCTGATCACGTTGGCAGCGATCCTGAGGGTGATCGCCCCGCTTGGTTTGCTTGATTATCAACTTGGCGTGGAGGCAGCCGGGGCAAGCTGGGCAAGCGCGTTCACGCTCTTCCTGCTCGCTTACGGACCCATACTGATCCGGCCCGAGCTTAGCGACACCGCCAACTGACGCGCGGTTGAAGCCGCGACACATTTCGGACGTTTCGAACACACGGGATGCTCAATTGATTTGGGAGGGTAGGGCCTTTTTCCGTTAAATTCGAGATAAGCAAGCTCGAAGAGCCTGTAATCTCCCAGCGCTTGGCTGTCGAGTAGTTTGAGCCTCTGCCGCCGCAACTCGATTAATCCCGACGCGCGGAGCTTTGCAGAATTCGGTTCACGTTTCTCATCGTCTCGAGCCGCATTCGTACACGAGTAGGTAATCACTGTCGAAGCCCCCGCTCCGCGCCAATCCGTCCCAATCGAGTATTGTAAGCTCTGTCCGAGTCAACCTTATCAGACCTTCTTGCCTAAGGCGCCGAAGCGAGCGGTTGACGTGTGCATCGCTCAATCCCGTGGCGTCTGCAATATCGGCCTGAGTGTAAGGCCAGCGGACCACAAGATTTTTCGCTAGACCTCTCACGCGCATTCGGAGAAAAACCTCACACATGACGTGGGCCAAGCGTTGATACGCGGTGCGCTTACAGACGTTTAGTAGCCACTCGCGACTGATCGATGCTTGAGCCAGGCTTTCGCGCCACAGCGCGCGCGCTATGCGGGGGGTATTCTTCCATCAGGTTCCTGACGCTTTCATGCGACGCCGTAGCTACGGTGCAGGCGGTCTCCGCCTCGACGCTGTAATCCAAGAAGTTCAGGATCAAGCTTTCGATGCCAAACATATCGCCGGGGATGTGGAGAGCCACGATCTGCCGCTGACCGTCGTCTGTCAGCTTGTATCGGCAGGCATAGCCATCAAGGATCAGACTGGACCGCATGCCGCGCTCGTCACGGACTACGATGTCCGACTTGCGCTCGAACACGACTGTGGTGGAAAAGGTCTCGCGCAGCGCCGCAGCTTCCACATCCGTCAGGTCTAGGTACCTCAGGTTACCCATCAACACGCTGTACGACATTCGAACGATTCTCCGTTTGAAGACCCGACGAAGCCTTAGCGCCCTGGCGGTTGCGGCGAGGGCCAGCTTGGCTCGTCAGGTGCGTATGGCATCTGCCTTAAGGGATAGTGTTTTTAGAACGTGGCGGTTCGCCCAGATGGCAGCCGAGGTGCGGTCTAAACTTTCCTCAGCACCCCCAGGAGGCTTTTGCCGCGCGATTGGATTTTGATCGAGTTCGCATGCTCCTGGTCAGCCCTCCAGTCAGGGTGGCCCGGATGGTTGTCCAAGGGGCGACAATTCGCTGAAAAGGGAGGTCGCGATAGGGATGCGGCGCCACCTCGCCAAAAGCTCGTCGTCGCACTCACAGGACGCACCTTTCAGCCAGCGCTCGGCGCCTTGGACTGTTTGGAGGCCTCGCGGCTGACCTCTTGCAGCACGTAGCCGCGGGCGCCAGCCAAAATGCGCCGCCGGCGAGTCGCAGTTCGTTGACGCATCGTCTAGCGCTCACGACGGCGAGATCAGAATAGGGGCCGAGTGACAGCTTGGGCATCTTCTCAGCTGCCAACCTTGCTTGAATGACACATGGAATGCTGATCCCCCGAGCAGCGATTGCGAGACTTCTCGAAAGAGTCCGCTGACGTCGATCACCAAGGTGGTGTTCGATCACGCAACCTCATGTCCGTGCACCTTGTGTAACACGCGTATTATTATGATTGAATAGCGAACTGGCTGAGTTACGGCACACTTTGAAGTGGCAATTGCTCGTTCCCGATCGGTCAGCGGCTCGCGGGCTGGTTACTGATGTGGCACGAGCGAATTGCCGGCTTTGCCATTTCGATCACTCGAGCAACTTCCTTATTGGTGAACATCCGCGGCGTCGGCCTGGACAGGCGGTAAATGCCTTTCAACTCGCGGACCTAGCAGGACCCGTCTGGCTCAACTGCAGACGGTGCTGAGCCTCCGACGCGACGTCAATCGTCCGTTCAACAATTATCGGGATGGATGAACGAACTTTGCGCCCATCGCACGGACTGATAAATGGACGCCTTATGCTCAAGCGGCTCTCATTTGGCCCGCACGTGACTTCGCAGGCAAAGGGCGGCTTCAGCCAGCAGGAAGAACAGAAGCAGCGGGGCGCCGTAGGTCAGGGTCGCGGCCTGCATTGCCACCATCCACGGCGGCATCGCCGCGCTGGCTGAATGGTGGGCAACGCCGAGTGTGAACGCATAGAACATGCCGAATGTGAAGATCCGCGACCATTGCGTCACATTATAACTGAACGCCCCCCGCCGCCAGCCATAGGCGCGCACGCGGATCACTAGTCGCGCGATCTCGACGGCTTCGACTGCGAGGAAGATAAAGAACACGACCACCCAGAGTATTTGCAGATGGTGGGGAGGGGCGGCATTCCACGTTACAAAGGTCAGCCCCGTTATCGAGAGGGCGCCGTGAAGGATGCAGTTGGAGTTGTCCCAGTCATCAGCGAGACTCCAGCTATCAACGCTGAAATGACTGCGCACCATCAGGGCAAGCCCGACGAGGTAGGATCCGGCGCCTACACCGGATAGGATCGCGGCCGCCCAGGACCATTCGGACGGTTTCGCCGTAAGATCGAACGCGGCGAGAGCGACCGACTGTGTGCTCACGGCAAATAGCAGGACGACGCCCGGCACCAGTTGGGCACGCGATCTTTCGACAAGGTGACCAAACCCTCGCGTGACGACAATTACAAACCATAGCCATGTTCCGCATGCGAGCGCCCAAAGCAGCACCGCCACCGGGCGCCATGTTGGGTAGGCGAGGATCAGCATCCTCACCAGCACGGCCGTGGCCGCAACCCAGCTGCCGATCGCGAACCGGCCGATCGGCGGGCGAACATGGTCATCGAACCTGCCACGCCTCCAGGAGGAGACATAAGAGTTCGCTATAAGGACCCAGACCGCGAAAAGGCCGATAGTTAGAGGTTGGGTGAGTGCATGCCTCAGCAGGGGCATCTGCTGCAGGGCACCGAGCCCGAAGATCCCGCCAGCCATGACGATCGATCCGGCCGCGGTGGGCGCGCCATTGGCCGAAAGTGACGTCCTTTCAAACGGGCGTAACGTGGGCATAGTGTTCGCGCTTAGCGAGATAACGTCGCGGCTTCCCGCGCCTGCGGCGGGCACGAATGCACGGAGCACACCCTACCTTCAATGCAATATGTCATTCTGAGCCTGCCAGCCGATCTGTTGCCAAATTACGATTGCAGAATTGCGTCCCGCTTCAACCGCCGCTGTCCGCGACGATAATCGGGAGGCATCTTGCTTCTTTCATTCTTAATGCCGATCAGCGGGCTTGCGATTCAATCACACGCTGGACGCTCGTCATCTTCCATGTCGACCGCGCGCTGATGTGTGTTAAGCATCTGAAAGCGGCGCGGCCCGAGCACGCCGTCGTTTTCCCGGAGTCCGCTGACTTGGCCTGCCATGCAACTCCTGCTGCTCGTTTCACATTGCGCTATCCCATTCGGCCTAGCGCAGCTCTAAGCACTGGTCGTTGGGAAACCTGTTCTAGGGGCGGGGTCATACCAGCAAGCCGCTAGCCTTTCCGATTTCTCGGACCCGCTGGCGGACGCCAGTCTTGTGCTTGAACCAATAGGCGTTGATCCCCGCGAACTCTGAGGAGGCGGCAGGCAGCGTCTCCTCGGGATAGATCGCGCCGACCACGCAGGCGGCCATGCATGCGCCGCAGTCAATGCACCTATTCGGATCAATGTATGACATCTCGTCATCCGGTTCGGAAAATATGCAGAACTCAGGGCAGACCTCCATACAGGCCTCACCTTTCACTCCGATACATGCCTCGGTGATAATGTAAGCCATTCTATTTCCTTGTGGGCCCTGGATGGCACTCGGATGGCGCGTTGAATGGGGACAGGCGCTGTCCCCATCCGCAGGTGTTAGGTCATGCAGCCAGGAGCTTGTCCGCGGGGCCGAAGAACTCGTAGTGGATACGCGACGAGGGGACTCCCGCCAGGGACAGCCCGGAGACGAACGTGCGCAGGAACGGGCGGGGGCCGCAAAGGTAATAGTGCGCAGACTCGAGAGGCGTGTGCCGCTCCAGCCATTCCATGGAGATGAGACCGGTCTGATCGTAGTGTGAACCGGCCTGATCGTCCGGCAGCGGCTCCAGATAGAACACGGTCGACTTGAGGCGCGGGTTGGCCTTCACGAGTGCCTTCACATCGTCGCGCATGGCATGCGTCGAGCCGTCCTGCGTTCCATGGATGAAGTGGGCTTCCACCTCCGGATGATCCCTGGCGATCGTCTCCAGCATGCTCAGCATCGGCGTGAGGCCGACGCCGCCGCTCAGGAGGACCGTCGGTCGGTCTGGGTGCTCCGGCAGGAAGAACTCGCCAGCCGGTGGCGCCACCTTGAGGATTGTGCCCACTTCGGCGACATCGTGCAGCCAGGTGGAGACCAGTCCCTGCGGCTCGCTCTTCACCGTGATGCGATAACGGGAATCGCTCGGCGCACTCGAGATGCTGTAGTTGCGCTTGAGTGGCGCGTGTCCGGGAATTTCCATCCAGAAGGTCAGGTATTGTCCCGGGCGGTGTCGCATGACGGGATCGCCGTCTTCCGGTTCTAGAATGAACGAGGTGATAATGTTGCTCTCCTGCCGGCGTTCAGCGATCCGGAAGCGGCGCCAGCCATGCCAGCCGCCGGGCGTGGTCTCGATCCGGTGATAAATCTGCTTCTCGCGCGCAATCAGGACATGCGCCAGGAACCAATATGCCTCACCCCAGGCGCCGAGCACCTCGTCCGTGGCTGCGTCTCCGAGAACATCCTTGATGGCGCCGAGCAGAGCTTCGGCGACGTAGGGGTAGTGCTCGGGAAGGATCTGCAGCCCTACATGCTTCTGCGCGATCCGCTCGACGGCGGGTGCAAGGGCGGAAAGCTGATCGATGTTCTTGGCGTAGGCAAGGATCGCTGTCGCGAGCGCCCTCGGTTGCGCGCCTGCCTCGCCGTGATGCGACTGGTTGAACAGGTCTCGGATCATCTCGTTCTTGAACATCCGCTCATACATCCGGCGGACGATATCCAGGCCATAAGCCTCTATTGCGGGGGTGGTCGTCTTCACGATCTCGATTGTCTTCGGGCTCAGGGACTCGGTCACGATCATGCTCTCCATTCTGGCTGGGTGTTGACTCAAAGGATCTGTGGTGCATCGCGGAATTCAACCAGCGCGCGGAGCGTTGTGAGAGCCTCTAACGATGGGTTTTTGCGCCAGGCTCCGCGTCGAGCTAGTGAACGCGTTCTCCTCGTTTTGCAGGCATCGATCCCTTCTGCGGACAGGTATGGCATAAGTATTATAGTCTCGCTTAACATGCAATATATATACATGTATTGTAAGAACGGGTGACGGATGCGACCAACGCAGTTCACCGCTACGATGCTTTGCGCTAGAGAAAACATTGAAGCCTGATTGCCTTTCCGCTTCGCGCGCGCTTGGTTTGTTGGCTAATAACCATGAGACTCGGCGCGGCTTGCCAACTCTAGGCTAACGCCACGAAACGACGCCGCAGTTGCTGGACCTGACTACGTATAGGAGGAGATATATGGCTTTGCGTCACGCCCGACCGGGAGAGGTCGTAGATCTGCGCCCGCTTGGAACTGAGTTCGGAAAAGCTCAGACAGAAGCATTAACGAGGACAGAGCACTTCGAGGCAATCCGGTTAGTTTTGCCAGCAGACAGAGAAATTCCATCGCACCATGTCAACGGCAGCATTATGTTGCACTGCTTAGAGGGCAACGTGTCGCTTGGTCTAGATAGGGGTATAAGCGAATTGAAGGCTGGCGATTGGCTATATCTGGAGCCTGGCCAGTCGCATTCGGTTAAGGCGCACGAAAACTCAAGTCTTCTCCTAATCATTTTGCTTTCATAACGGAAGCTTCGCGACGTTGGTAAATGGCCCATCATTCGGCGATGCAGTGCAGTCTCCGTGCGACCACCCACCCATAGCTATCATTGGGGCCGCGGCTGACCAATATCTGGTTCTTTAATTGGGCATGGAGGTCAAGCTCCTCGTTTCCGCCATCGCCATCGTATCGTTCATGCGGGTCACGCTTCTTTTCGTGGTCGGCGTCGCGGCCGCAGCCGGCGCCGCCACAAGCATTGGTCGGATCGGGTCGGGGTGCCTCGCTTTCGGGCGCGCTCACAGGCGCAGCAGACATTAACGGCTTGGCCCCGAATCCCTCGTCCGCACGGACGAACTGCAACGAGAGCTGGGTTCCGACGATCGTGTTGTCAGGCGAGCGCCTCCTGTTCGTTGCAGTACATGGTGCCGTCGGTCCACATCGTGTGGAGCACGACAGCAAGCTTGCGAGCCACCGCGACAATCGCGCGTTTGCGGCCCTTGGCACGGGATAGCCGGGCACCGAAGCTGCGCAGCGGTGATGACTTTCCTCGCCCGTTCATGATGGTATTTGCCGCAAGGAACAGCGCCGAGCGCACCTCGACGTCGCCGGCCTTGGATATCCGGCCTGGGTTGTCGCGCTCCCCCGACTGGTAGCGCCGGGGCGTGAGGCCGAAGTGTGCGGCCACCGTCTTCGATCGTCGGAAGCGGGCCGGATCGTCGACCGCCGCCTTGAAGGTCAGTGCGGCGATATAGCCGACGCCCGGCGCCGACATCAGCAACTGGGCGATGGGATCGGCGTGGGCGATCGCCTTTACCCGGCAATCGATGTCCAGGAACGCCCGGTACAGGTGCCCGCGCGCATCGAGCAGCGGATCGAGCGCCTCGGCGAGCGCAGGATCGGCGGCGAGGGCATGACGCGCCATGTCATCGAAGCGAGCGTGATAGATTTGCGCCGGCAGCTTGACGCCATAGACCTTCAGCAACCCACGCACCTCGTTCTCGAGATCGATCCGGCGGCGAAGGAGCGCCTTGCGCGCGGCCAGGAGCGTCTTCAGCCGTTGGCTCTCCGGGCTCTTCACATGCACTTCACGGTACCAACCCGTGCGCAGGATCTGCGCTATACCACGCGCATCATTGCGGTCGGTCTTGTTGCGCATGCTCGACAGGGTCGTCTTCACCTGCCGCGCTTCCATCACCACAACCCGGAACCCTTCGGCACGCAGCCCCGCCGTCAACCATGGCGTCAGGTTGCCGGTTCCAAGCAAGGCCCTCGATCTCGCCAGCCACGCTCCGTATGCAGGCGGCGATCTCCTCGATCTCCGACGGCGCGTCGCGCTCCAGGCGAACCGCACCCTGGTCGTCAATAATGCAAATGGAAGACGACCTCAGGCCGACGTCCAAGCCAACATAATACGCCGTCTCCATCTCCCTGCTTCTCGCCATGGCTCGTGACCTGGCTACATTAGGGGACTCGCCTCCGACGGGCCCGATTACGAATGCTTTCGTGAACATGTCCAACGGGCGCGAACGAGAAGTTAGGCCGCAAACAGAACACCAAACAATACGAGCAGTAGCAGGATTCGGTTCTGACCGATCGTGGTCGTTGTTCCCGAAATCCGCGGTGATTTGAGTATGTGATAATGACGCACCCTGAAAGCCCAGCCGGCGGCTGAGGTAGCGGGCACACCGCACATTCCGCTTGCTTGAGAACGCAAACGAAGCACATTGGTCCTGCTCCTCCTGAGAGCGGGGGAGTGGGGCGTGGAAACCCCAATCGCAAGAACTCGGTCGATATTCGGCCGGGTGGCATGCGCGCATGTCCAGCCGGCAACGGTAAAGGCGCATGCGCCTGTTCTTGCGATCAGGTTTCCAACATCCGGCTTCGGCCGTCGCCCCGAGAGGACATAGGTGGGACGATCAGCTGGAAGAGAGCGGCGCACCTTGATCGGAGGGTGCATGTCGCTATCACAGGTTCAGATCATACGCTCGCTCGGCGAAGCTCTGGCGTGGTTCGAAAAGGAACTGGCCTGGGGAGTGGAACCTGCTCAACTAGGCCATCTTACCGGGAGAATTGGCGAACTCTACGCCGCCATGATCACCCGCGGCCAGATGGCTCTAGCAACCAATCAGCATGGCTATGACGTAGTTAGCGCTGAGGGGGAGCATATTTCGGTGAAAACCATTACGACTTCGTCGCATGTGAATATTCGAAAGAGCACTTTTCAGCACGTACAGCGGATTCTGATTCTCCGTATCAATGTCGAAGACGGAGAAGCTTCTATCGAGGAGCTATTGGATTGTTCCGCTGATGAATTGCCACAGGTCGCGGCGGAAACTGCTGGTGACTATGTATACCGAACCCGTTCACCACAAAGGTCGCGAGAGCAGTCCGTATCCGCGGTTGTCGTCGCAGAGGCGAGCTACGGCGATTATCGCATTGTCCAGTACGAGACTGGCACCATCATCGTGGAACGTGATGGCATACCGGAACCTAAGGCGAAACCCGTCATCAGGATGATTGCGACACAGATCCCGGTGTCGCTGCTCAACGCCAATGGCAATCCTCATAATACTCGGCAGCTCGGCGCCGAAATATTGGCGGTGCTAAACGCACAGACACTCTCGTGAGCGAGGCGCCGAGCTCCATTGGGGCTCGGCGGTACGAGCTCAAAATGGCTTCAGGGATTTTTGAGCGATGACATCGAGCATCGCGCCCGTCTCGGCGTCGATTTCAACTCCCTTGTCGCGCATAAGCTTCTCGAGGGTATCGACCAACTCGTACTCTGGATGCAGCTTCACGTTCTCATGAAGAGCGCCGAGTAAAAGCGGCAGGAAAATCTTTTGTGGAGTGGGCTTGCCCTTGATCGCTTGATCGACAAGAGATCGGAACAGAAGCTCCATCCTGCTTATCGTGATTTCCCCATCGGCCGTCTTGATCGTCACTTTGCTGCCCGCAATAGCCAGAACTTCCTTGGTGACCTGGCTTGGGATATGGGCACGCCTCCGCTTCCGCGGTCGGCCGCGGGGATTGCCGGATTGCCCCGGCTTGAACTGATGCTCCTTGGGCGGCACGCGCTTGTTGTCATTGCTCATGGTTCATCTCCCATGAATTCGGGTTGAAGATGTCTCGAGCGCTGTTGAAACAGTTCGCCGGTGCTCTCGAGACTGCATCGTCTGCCTGTCTGTTTTTCCCATCTCCTAATGATGACGTCGCAATAGACGGGATCGAGCTCGAGCAGCCGAGCCCGTCGGCCCGTCTTTTCCGCGGCGATCAGGGTCGTTCCTGATCCTCCGAATACGTCGAGCACGATGTGATTGCGGTGGCTGACATCGCGGATCGCATCCATGACCATGGCTACAGGCTTGACAGTCGGGTGCAGTGCAAGCTCGCCCATGCGACCGCTCTTGAAGGTGTTTACACCTGCATAAGTCCAGACATTGGAGCGATGGCGCCCCCGTTCGCCGAGACCGAAGTTGTTGATGTGCGGCCCTTCGCCGACCTTCCACACGGTGACCAGCTCATGCTGAGAGCGGTAGAAGCTGCCCATCCCCGCGTTGGTTTTGTTCCAGATGCAGAGATTCTTCTGCTCGGTAAACACAAGTCGCCCTATCTTCAGCATCTCCGGTAAATGCCGCCAGTCGATGCAGGAAAAGACCACTGCGCCGTCCCGGCACGCGGCGGCGAGGTTATCGTCCGCGCCAGGTTTCTGCGTCTGCCGATCCTCAAAATCGAGAAGTATGCCGTCGACGTCTGCCTGGTCGAAGCCGGTCAGCTCAAGGCTGTACTCTTCGTTGAGAAGGAATTGCAGCTCACCTGCGAGCAGATCCATGTTCCAGTCGGCTTCGAGGGCAAGCTGATTGTCAGCTACACGATAGGCGCGCTTATCCTCATCAGTCATGTCGAGCAGACGTATGCAGGGCAGGGCCTTGAGCTTCAGTTTTCTGGCCGCCGCGAGCCGACCGTGCCCTGCAAGCAGCACATTGTCCTCGTCGATGAGCAGCGGGTTGGTAACGCCACGCTGCTCCATTGAGCGCGCAAGCTTCTCGATCTGCTTCTTTGAATGGGTCCGGGCGTTTGAAGCGAATGGAATGATCTTATCGATCTCTATCCATTCAAGCGGCCGCATTGCGGGATCCATGGTCCAACTCCATCAAGTGGCGAGGCGTTGGACGGGTCCTCGTGGTTCCGCACCTACACGCTGCACGGGTTACCCAAGCCAGTCAACAGAGACTTTTAGATCAACAGTAAATTCGCTGCCGTTGACCGCTCGCCCCTAGCGAATTGATCCATCTCCCGCTCGTCTACTGTTTCACCCTTCAAGCGGAGTTATGCCAATCCTCCTTTCTCGATATCTTTCCCTGTTTCGATCATTTTTGTTCCCTGTTTTTTGGATGATAGATCGGGCGAATATTGCCAGATTTCTGCGCGTTCCGCGGAGATTAAGGGGTGCGTGCGCCAAGATTTGTGTGAGAACAGGGTATAACAGGGTAAAAACAGGGGAGACTGGTTCGCAGCAGACTGCGTCCACCACCAGCCTTCGCTCGCGAAGCGTGCGAAGGCTGCCACGCCGAAGCCCGGAGGGCGAAGGCGGGCCACGCTGCCGCGAGCTACGGCTTGGCAAGCCACAGCGATGTTGCGAGGAGCAAGCATTGGCGCCGCTCGCGAAGCGTGCGAAGGCTGCCACGCCGAAGCCCGGAGGGCGAAGGCGGGCCACGCTGCCGCGAGCTACGGCTTGGCAAGCCGCGGCGATGTTGCGAGGAACAAGCATTGGCGCCGCGCGCAAAGCGTGGGAAGGCTGCCACGCCATAGCCCGAAGGGCGAAGGCGGGCCGCGTTGTCGCGCGCTACGGCTTGGCAAGCCGCGGCGATGTTGCGAGGAGCAAGCATTGGCGCCGCTCGCGAAGCGTGCGCTTGCTGCCCTAAGGCCGCCACGCCTCGACGATACCGCGCGCCGCGGCGAGCGGATCGGCGGGCGCCAGCACTACCTCGGCAACATGCGGCCGCAGACGCGTCAGCGCGGCGTCGTCGACTAGGGAGCCGCCCTCGAACACCGCCCGGTCGAACCTCGCGGCCGGCAGGCCGTCGCGCAGGATGTCGGCCGGCGTCATGTGGACGAGTGCGGCGTCGAAGGACTTCTGGCGCAGCAGCGCGCTTCCGGCAGTGAATCCGTCCGGCTGCGGCCCGGCCCAGCGGACGCCGCCGATCCAGATGCCGAGGGCCGAAGCGTAGCCGACGGCCGCGCCGTCGCCGGGAGCTTCGGGAAGCGCCTGCGGCACGGGCGGCGGCTCCGGGGAGACATGGAGCCAGAGCGGCACGCTGTGCCGGGGGCCGAGAATGGCCTGCAGGGTGTCCAGGTAGATCGCCGGAGCACCGCTCTGGCTGAGCTGCGGCATGGCGTTGACCTCGCAGATCAGCGCGCCGGTCTCGAGCCACGACCGGCCGATGTCGGCGACGATCAGGTCGATGCCCGCGAAATCCAGCCTGAGCGCCGCCGCCGCGTGGGTGGCCAGCGCCAGGTTGTCCGGGTGGACCGAGGCGAGCGGCACCGGCGAGGGCAGCCCGCCGGTCGAGACGTTGGAGCGGCGGCGCAGGGCCACGAACTCGCCAACGTCCGGCACGCTGTCCGGCCCCAGCCCGCGCCGGCGCAGCAGCTCGCGCGCCTCGTCGTCGATGCCCAGCAGGCGCCGGCCGAAGATGCGCTCTCGGTCCCGCATCTCGCGGTGGCCCAGCTGGATGTCGACGAGTTCGGCGATGGTGTGCCGGCCGTCGCCGGTCACGCCGCCCGGCCGCCGGCTGAATACCTGGAGCACCCGTCCGTCATGGACGATCAGGCGGTAGTCGCTGCCCTTGAAGTGCTTTTCCACAAGGATCGCATCGGTCAACTCGCGGGCGGCGGCGAAGGCGGTGCGCACCTCTTCCTCGTTCGCCAGGCCGGCGGCGACACCGGCGCCCTGGTCGAGACTACGCGGCTTGACGACGACCGGATAACCGAAGCGCCGCGCAGCCTCGAGGGCTTCGTTGACGTCTGCCGCCTGCACGTGCTCGGGGCCGGGAATGCCCGCGTCCCGCAGGACGCTGGCGCAGGTCAGCTTGTCGCGCGCGAGAGTGGTCGCGATCGCCGAAGTGGTGTCGAGCAGGCTGCTGTAGAGCCAGCGGCTTCCCCGTCCGATGCCGAACGCCTGGAGGCCGCGGGCGATGGTTGTCACGGGAATCGAGGCCCTGTCCGCGGCAAGGAAGAAGCGGAAGGTATTGATGCCCGGCTCGCCGCGGGAAGCGAGCCTGCGCGCCAGCGTCTCGGCCAGCTGCCGTCCGGCATCGTCATCGCCCGGCAGCCTCGCGTGATCCACATAATCGAGCACCAGGCGGCGGACCCAGTTGAGCGCTGCCGACGCCGCTTCCCGGTCGACATAGGGCAGCGCCAGTTCGAACCGCGCACTGCCGTCGGCCCCCTCCGCCGCGGCGCCGACGTGGAACCGTTCCGAGACGGCGATCCGCTGGCGTCGCTGCACCGCGCCGGCCCAGTGAAGCGTCCGCAGCATGAGCCGCCTGGCGGCGGTATCCGCCGAAGTCTCGGGGATGGGCTCGTCCACATGGGCGGCCATGGCGTCGTCGAGCGGGCGGAAATCGAAATCCTCCGGCAGCGCCACGGTCGCGGCGCCGACGACGACCGGCTGGCTCAGCCCGAAGGCCATGCCCCGCAGCGCGGTCCAGCTCCTGTCGAACTTGCACCAGGCGTCCGTTCGCGGCATCAGGGTCTCTCGGCGAGGCGCAAGGCAAGTCTACCTGCGGCGCGCACGGCGAACGGGCACTCTGCCGTCGGCTGAATCATGGTTTCCGGTTTGGACTGATGGTGGCGTGATCATAAGTTAAGCAACCGAAACGACGCAACGTCATGACCGACTGGACGATCCACGACCTTCTCCCGGCCGAACCGGCCGCCCCTCTGACGCCTGACCGCGGCGGCTATACCCTGACCATGCGGGAGTGCAGCGGCGCGGAGGACGTGCTGCGGCGGCTGGAGCTGGCCGAGCGCGGCTCGGACCGGGTGCATATGGGCTGGGGCAGCTTCCGCAACCTGGACATCGCCGCCGCGCGGCGGTCGTCCTGGATGCTGCTGATGGACGTCAACGTGCACCAGTTCAGGGTCTGGGACGCCGTGCGGTCGGCGCTGTGCGATCCGGCCGTGACGGACGCGGCGTCCTTCGTCGGGACGGTGACGCCGCTGCTGCCGCATACGCCGCGGCTGCGCCAGTTCTCCACCTGCACGCGAACCTGGCTGATGGGCGACCTGGAGCGGCCGGGCAGCTGGCTGTTCGCGGAGCGGCCGGAGCGCTTCGCCTGGGTGCAGGACCTGTTCCGGGCTGGCCGGGTCGCCACGGGCTGCATGGACCTGCGGGGCGCGGCGGGCGGCGGCGGCGATGCGTTCGGCGACCTCGCCGGGTGCATGGCGGCGGCCGCGGCGCGGCGGCTCGCCGCCTTCGACACGCTCTACGTCTCCAACATTCCGTGGATGATGGCGCAGGACCTGGGCTTCTTCGGCGAAAGCCACGATCCGTACCTGGCGGCCGGCGAGGCACGGGTGCTGGACAGGGTTCACGCCAACCTGGCGGAGATCGCGCCGGTCTTCGGTCTCGTCGTATCGTCGGCGCATCTGCGGCCCGATGCCACCGCGGCCAATCTGCAGTGGCACACCCAGATACTGACGCCCTCGGCGTTCGTCGATGACGGCTATTGGCGGCCGCTGGCGCCCATTGCCCCGGCCTGAGGTCATCCGGGCTTTCGTTTCACGCCTTCCTCACGCATAACTATCGGAATGGGGACGAGTTTCGCCGGAGGGGCCGATGGATGAGCAGACCGCCGCGTTCGCGCACGCGCCGGCTCTCCGCGCGGCGCCGGAGCTGACGATCGTCGTCCCCACCTTCAACGAACGCGACAACATCCGGCCTCTGCTCGAACTCATCGCCGCGGCCTTGGACGGCGTCCGCTACGAGGTGGTGTTCGTCGACGACGACAGCCGCGACGGCACGATTGCGGAGCTGCAGGCCGTGGCCCGGGAGAACCTGTCGGTCCGCTATCTCCACCGCATCGGCCGGCGCGGCCTGTCGTCGGCGGTGGTGGAGGGCATGCTCAGCAGCTCGGCGCCCTATCTGGCGGTGATCGACGCCGACCTGCAGCACGACGAGGCGCTGCTGCCCCGGATGCTGGCGGTGCTGCGCGGCGGCGAGGCGGACGTGGTGGTGGGCTCGCGCTACGTGGAAGGTGGCGGCATGGGCGACTGGGACGTCTCGCGCCAGTTCATCAGCCGCACCGCGACGCGCATCGCCCGGCTGATCATCCGCGCCGACCTGTCCGACCCCATGAGCGGCTTCTTCATGCTGACCCGCGAGGCCTTCGCCGGCTCGGTGCGCCACCTGTCGGGCCAGGGCTACAAGATACTGCTCGACATCTTCGCCTCCCATCCCAGCGGCCTCAGGCTGCGCGAGCTGCCCTACCAGTTTCGCACCCGCCAGCACGGCGAGAGCAAGCTCGACGCGCTGGTGACGTGGGAATATCTGATGCTGATCGCCGACAAGCTGTTCGGCGGCGTCGTCCCGGTCCGCTTCCTGATGTTCCTGATCGTCGGCGGCATCGGCGTGTTCGTGCACTTCGCGGTGCTCAGCGTCCTGCTGAAGGGAGCGGCCGTCGGCTTCCAGGCCGCCACCATCGCCGCCACCGTCGCGGCCATGACGTTCAACTATTTCGTCAACAACCTGCTGACCTACCGCGACCGGCGCCTGAAGGGCGTCTGGGCGAACCTGAAGGGCCTGTTCAGCTTCTACGTCGTCTGCTCGCTGGGCGCGGTCGCCAATGTGGGCGTGGCGACGGCGCTGTTCGAGCGCGACTATGTGTGGTGGGGCGCGGGCCTCGCGGGCGTGCTGGTCGGATCCGTCTGGAATTACGCCGCCACCAGCCTGTTCACCTGGAGGCAGAAGAAATAGGCACGACACCGCGCTTGACCTATTCCTGATTATGATTATGATGATCGTGCAATGGGGAGCAGGACCATGAACCAAGCCACGCACGACTTCCGCGTCATCGACACCGACACCCATGTCATCGAGCCTTACGACCTGTGGACGTCCCGGGTCTCGGTAAAGAAATACGGCGACAAGGTGCCCCACGTGAAGTGGGACCCGAACATGAACGAGGACGCCTGGTTCTTCGGCCCGGACCGCACCGGCGCGGCGGCGGGCGCGGCCATGGCCGGCTGGCACGAATACCCGCCGAAGCGGCCGCAGCGCCTCGAGCAGGTCGATCCGTCTCTCTACGAGGCCAGGGCGCGCCTCGCCAAGATGGACGAGTACGGCATCCACGCGCAGATCCTCTATCCCAACGTGGCCGGGTTCGGCGCCGGCAAGTACCTGGCGCTGGAAGACCCGGAGCTGATGCTGCTCTGCGTCCAGGCCTACAATGACTGGTTGACCGAATGGTCCTCGGCCGATCCGAAGCGGCTGATCCCCCAGATGGCCATGCCGTTCTGGGACATCGACCTGTCGATCAAGGAGATGGACCGGGCCGCCAGGATGGGCCACAAGGGCGTGGTCATGTGCGGCGAGCCGAGCCATTTCGGCCTGCCCAAGCTGACCGATCCGGTGTGGGATCCGTTCTGGGCCAGCGCCCAGGAGAAGGGCCTGCCGATCAACTTCCACATCGGCACCGGCGACATGTGGTATTTCACCATGATGCACGAGCGGGTGAAACCGCACGCCCAGTTCGCTTCCATGGGCGCCCTGTTCTCGCTCGACAACGCGGCGGTGATCTCGCAGCTGGTCTGCGGCGGCGTCTGCCACCGGTTCCCGAAGCTGAACTTCGTCTCGGTGGAAAGCGGCGTCGGCTGGCTGCCCTATGTGCTGGCCAGCCTCGACTACCAGTGGCTGAACTGCGGCGCGCACAAGGAGAATCCGGAATACGAGCTGCTGCCCAGCGAGTTCTTCAAGCGCCAGATCTATGGCTGCTTCTGGTTCGAGCGCGGCACCCTCAAGCCCTCCGTCGACCTGCTCGGCGCCGACAACATCCTCTATGAGACCGACTTCCCGCACCCGACCAGCATGAGCCCCGGTCCGGCAACCTCGGCGATCCGCCCCGATCTCTACATCGAGCAGGTCTTCACCGGCATCGACGAGGTGTCGAAGGCCAAGATCCTGCACGGGAACGCCGCGCGAATCTATCATCTGGACTAGTGGCGGCCACCCGACCCACTGGATAGAGTTGACGTCATGACGTCGGGTGGGGGCGATGGGAAGGATCAGCCCATATGAGAGAGTGCGCGACTCGGTCGCCGCCAATCTCCTGCGCGCCGTCTACCGGCGGCACCAGGCGCGGAAGCACGTTCGCGACGTGGCGCCGGTCAAGGTCAGGCCGGCCGCGCGCGGCGAGATGCTGTGCTTTGCGGCCACCCGGGACGAAATGCTCAGGCTGCCCGATTTCCTGCAGCACTACCGGGCGCTCGGTGTCGACCGCTTCGTCGTCGTCGACAAAGGATCGACCGACGGCAGCGCCGCCTATCTGGCCGATCAGCACGACGTGGACCTGTTCTCGACCGATGCGAGCTTCTCGGAGACGCGGGGCGGAAAGTTCTGGCTTGGAGGTTTGGCCCGCGGCCCCTACGCCGGCTGTTGGGGCGTGCTCAGCGATGCCGACGAGCAACTGGTCTATGATGGCTGCGAACGGCATGGCCTGCATGCTCTCGCCCGTCTGCTCGAGGCGCGGGGCCTGCGGTCCATGCCCGCGATGATGATTGACATGTATCCCGATGGACCCTTCCGGCAGGCGAGACTGGCGCCGGGCCAACGGCTGACCGACCTGTGCCCGCTATTCGACGCCATCGGGTACCGTGAAGTCGAGCCTGTGAAAGGTGGACCGCCTTCCCGGCGGCGCAAATATGCCGGCGGTGCGCGGGAGCGGTTGTTCAGCTCACCCGTCCAGACCTTCGAACTGGAGCTGGGCAAGACGCCGTTCCTCCGATGGGACCGCGCCGTCACCCTGTTCGATGCCCATACCGTGCACCCGTTCGCGCTCAATTTCACGGCGCCGGCTGGCGCGCTGCTGCATTTCAAGCTGATGTCGGACTTCGAGGAACGCGCCGAGACCGCGATCCGGCGCGTGTCGCACGCCAACAGCTCGAGGGACTACCGCTTATCCCTGCCGCTGGCGCGCGGAGCGCCCGGACTGTCGGGGGTGTGGGAGGGCTCGCGCCGCTACGAGGGCTCGTCGTCCCTGGTCGAGGCAGGACTGATGAGCGCCATCGACTGGCCGTGACGGGAACCGCCGGCCATCCTAGGATAGATCACGAACGCCGCATGGAAGCGGCAGGGGAGACAGCATGACGATCGACTACTTCGACATGACCGGCAAGGTCGTGCTGATCACCGGCGGCAGCCGGGGCCTGGGCTACGAGATGGCCAAGGCTTTCGCCAATCAGGGCGCTGACATCGTCGTCGCCAGCCGCAAGATCGAGGATTGCGAAAAGGCCTGCCAGGAGATCGAGGGGATGGGGCGCAAGGCGCTCGCCCAGGCCTGCAACGTTTCGAGTTGGGACGATCTTCAGCATCTGACCGACGCGGCATACGGCGCCTTCGGCAAGGTCGACGTGCTGATCAACAACGCCGGCATCTCGCCCGTGGCGCCATCCTCGCTCGAAACGCCCGAGGCGTTGGTCGACAAGATCCTCGCCGTCAATTTCAAGGGTCCGTTCCGGCTGATGGCGCTGGTCGGCTCGCGCATGGTCGAGGCTGGCGGCGGCTCGATCATCAACATCAGCAGCATCGGCGCCATCCGGCCCACGCCGCATATCGCACCCTATGCCGGCGCCAAGGCGGGCCTCAACGCCATCACCAAGGCCTATGCGCAGGAATTTGGGCCCAAGGTGCGGGTGAACTGCATCATGGCCGGGCCGTTCTGGACCGACATCTCGAAATCGTGGCGCGAGGAGGCGGACCGCACCGCCACCAACCCCGCCGGCCGCATCGGACGGCCGCACGAGATCGTCACCGCCGCGCTCTATTTCGGCAGCGACGCCTCGTCCTTCACCACCGGCTCGGTGATCTGCGTCGACGGCGGCATCACCTGAACGAGGATATCCGGCTCCACCCGTGAGTTGATGCTTCGTGCGGCGCCCGGTGCGCCGCCGACGGATTGCGTTTGCCGGCTCGCGGGTTAGTCTCGGGGGTGCGGGGAACGTGCGAAAGGGTGCGCATGCCGGAATTCCTCGACTCCCTGGAACGTTGGAAGCTGCTTCCCTGGGCGCCGCCCTGGCTGGTCGCCGCCCTCGCGATTGCCGCTTTCTCCTTGTTGGCGCTGGCCCTCCACGCCGCGGCCATACGCAGTGCGGCACGTCTCCTGCCGCACCGCTTCGTCACCCAGCTGATGCGGCGAACGGCCAGGATCGTGCGCCTGGCGATCATGGTATTCGCGGTGTCGGCGGTTCTGCCATTCCTGCCGTTGACATCCTCCGCCGAGACCATCGCGGACAAGGCGATCGTGCTGACGTTGCTCGGTCTGCTGTGCTTGGCCGTGCTGGCGTTGTGCGACCTGGGGGCGGAACGCTACCTGCGTGGATTCCGCCTCGATGTGGACGACAATCTGGAAGCGCGCAAGGTGGTCACCCAGGTGCGTATCCTGAAGCGCACCTTGAAGACGCTGGTGGTCGTGCTGTTCCTCGCGTTGATGCTGATGACCTTCGACACCGCCCGGCAATTCGGTGTCAGCCTGATGGCGTCGGCGGGCGCGGCGGGCATCGTCCTGGGCTTCGCTGCGCGGCCGGTGCTCGGCAACCTGATCGCCGGCATCCAGATCGCTATCACCCAGCCGATCCGGGTCGACGACGCCGTGGTGGTGGAAGGCGAGTGGGGCTGGATCGAGGAGATCAACAGCGCCTTCGTGGTAATCAAGCTGTGGGACTGGCGCCGACTGGTGGTGCCGCTCGGATACTTCATCGAGAAGCCGTTCCAGAACTGGACGCGCACCACCGCCTCGATCATCGGCTCGGTCTTCCTGCATGTGGATTACACCGTGCCGGTCCAGCGCGTCCGGGAGAAGCTCGAGGAGGTGGCCCGCGAGAGCGCGCTGTGGGACCGGCAGGTGGTCAACCTCCAGGTTACCGAGGCGATGGAGGGCAGCGTGCAGCTGCGCGCCCTGGTCAGCGCCAGCACGTCACCGCGGGCATGGGACCTGCGCTGCGAGGTGCGCGAGAAACTGATCACGTTCCTGCAGCAGGAATATCCCGGCTGCCTGCCGCGCCAGCGCGTCGCGCTTACCGAAGGTCCGGGCGACGCGACCGGCCGGATACCGGCTTCCCCGGCCCATGGTCCGTGATACGGTTGCCGTTCCGTAACGATGGAGGGGACCTTGAAGTCCATTCTGCACGCGGCGCTGCTGTTTGCCGCCATGGGCGCCGCCTCGGCGGTCCGGGCCGAGACGATCGATTTCACCGGCAATCCGGACGCGGCGGCGGGTAAGATCGCCGAGAAGGCCTATGGCAGCGAGATCACCGATGCCAGGGCGGCGGGCTCGTCGGCGACGATCTGGGCGGGCAGACTCGACCTCGACGGCGACGGCAAGCCGGAAATCGTCGGCCAGCTGTCCAGCGCCTATATCTGCGGCGGCATGGGACCATGTTTCTTCGTCGTCTCGCCGGAGGGCAAGCTTCTGTTCAGCGTGCCGGGCGTCGACGGCGCCGAGGCCCTGGCCAGCAGGACCAATGGCTGGCGCGACCTGCGCTTCAACGGGCAAGCCGTCTGGAAGTTCAACGGCAAGGAATACGACATCGCGAAGTAACCCGGCTTTTGCGGTCCCGCGGCTGCAATGAAACATTCATATCCGCAGGAAAATTGCTTGCACCTGTGGTACGATTCTGCTGTCGCTTGATACTCGGGGGAGGACCATGAAGACACGTCTCTGTCTCGTCCTGGCCGGTGCCGTGTTCGCTGCCGCGCCGGCTCACGCCGCACAGATCGACTGGGCCGCCAAGAGCGAGCCCGATGCCGTCGAGGCATCGCGGGCCGCATGGGCGGACTCGATCCAGGAGGCCCAGACCGAAGCCGGCACCCCGACCGAAATCGCCGCCTTCAAGGTCGACCTCAACGGCGACGGCACGCCCGAGATCGTGGGCCGGGTGAAGAACACCTTCATCTGCGGCAACGCCGGTCCCTGTTTCTTCGCCATGACCGGCGGCGGCGAGGTGCTGTTCAGCGTGCCCGGCACGGAGAACTCCGAGATCCTCGAAAGCCGGACCGGCGGCTGGCTCGACATCATGATCAACGACGACAAGAAGTACCGCTACGGCGGCGGCACCTACCGCAACCAGTAGCCGCCCCGGCGTCTACCGGTTGGTGTATTTGCGCAGCTCCATGGTGCCGATGGAGCGATTGTGCACCTCGTCCGGTCCATCGACGATGCGCAGGATGCGGGCGTAGGCGTAGGCTTCCGCGAGGCCGAAATCGGTGGTGACGCCGCCGCCGCCATGGGCCTGGATCGCCATGTCGACGACCCGCTGGGTCATGCGGGCACAGGCCACCTTGATCTGGGCGATCTCGCTGCGGGCGACCTTGTTGCCCACCGTGTCCATCATCCAGGCGGCGTGGTAGACCAGCAGACGGCACGAATTGATCTCGGTGCGCGCGTCGGCGACCCGGTCGACCCAGAGCGATTGCTCCGACAGCTTCTTGCCGAACGCGGTGCGCGAGACCAGCCGCTTGCAGGTCTTCTCCAGCGCCCGCTCGGCGACGCCGATGGCGCGCATGCAGTGATGGATGCGGCCCGGGCCGAGGCGGCCCTGGGCGATCTCGAAGCCGCGGCCCTCGCCCAGCAGCAGGTTCGAGGCGGGCACGCGGACGTTCTCCAGCAGCACCTCGGCATGGCCGTGCGGCGCGTGGTCGAAGCCGAAGACGGGCAGGGTGCGCACCACGGTGATGCCCGGCGTGCTGGCCGGCACCACGATCATGGACTGCTGCAGATGGGTCGGCGCATTGGGATCGGTCTTGCCCATCAGGATGTAGACCTTGCAGCGCGGGTCGGGCACGCCCGAACTCCACCACTTGCGGCCGTTGATGACGTACTCGTTCCCGTCGCGGACGATGCTGGTCGAGATGTTGGTGGCGTCGGACGAGGCGACCGCCGGCTCGGTCATCAGGAAGGCCGAGCGGATCTCGCCGTCGAGCAGCGGCTTCAGCCAGCGCTCCTTGTGCTCGGCGGTGCCGTAGCGCTCCAGCACCTCCATGTTGCCGGTGTCGGGCGCCGAGCAGTTGAACACCTCGCCGGCCCAGCCCACCTTGCCCATGATCTCGTGCATCGGCGCGAAGTCCAGGTTGGTGAGGCCGGCGCCCAGCGGGCTGTCGGGCAGGAACATGTTCCACAGGCCCTCGGCCTTGGCGACCTTCTTCAGGTCCTCCAGGATCCGTGGCACCTGCCAGCGGTTCTCGCCGAAGGCGTGCATCTGGCTCTCCCAGGTTTCCTCGTTGGGATAGATGTGCTCGTCCATGAAGGCCTGCAGCCGGGCGCAGACCTCCTTGCTCCGGGCGCTTTGCTGGAAATCCATGGGTCAGTCTCCTGTCAGTCGGCGGGCGCCGCGGCGCGATTTTTCTCGGCATCCCGGGGCAATAGCCAGGCCGAGCACGAATAGAAGGCGGCGGCCAACACGTTGGCGGCCAGGGTGGCAAGCACGGCGTAGCGCAGCGAGTCCGCGCCGGCGCCGCCGGTCCGCAGCGTATCGCTGATCATGCCGGCGATCAGCGGACCCAGTCCCATGCCGACGATGTTGGTGACGAACACCAGCGTCGCCGAGGTCATCGCCCGCATGCCGGGCGGCACCAGCGACTGCTGGGTGGCGTTGACCGGACCGATATACATGTGGGTCACGGCCAGCACCAGACCGGCGGCGAGCAGCGAGACCCGAAGGTCGGCGGCAAGGAACTGGACGAAGGCGAGAGGGATGGTGAGTATGGTCGCCAGTGCGGGAACGATCATGTACCACCGGATATTCGCCTTGCCGAGCCGGTCGGCGATGACACCGCCCAGCAGCGTGCCCGCGACGCCGCCGATCCCGATGGCAAGTCCCATGTAGTCGCCGGTCTCGGTCGCCGACAGACCGTGGCTGCGCTGATAGAACGGCGCGCTCCAGTTGAGGATCGCCAGATAGGACAGCGCGTGGAGCGCAGTGCCGGCGCACAGGAACAGGAACGACTTCAGGTTCCAGATGGTCCGCAGGACGGACGCCAGCGACGGCGCCTGCCCGCCGTGCTCCGCGACGCCGTCGGAGGCGCCCCGGCGCGGCTCGGGCAGGGTCAGCACGATCAGCGGGACCAGCAGCATGCCGGCGACGCCCAGGATAATGAAGGTGTTCTGCCAGCCCACCATGTCCTGGAGCCGGCCGCCGAGCAGAAATCCCACCATGGGGCCGACGGACATCATGATGCCCCAGATGGACAAGGCCGTGGCGCGCCTGTTGCGGGTGAAGAAGTCGGAAATCATCGCGTGGCTGGTGGGCGCGCCGCCGGCCTCGCCGATCGCGACGCCGATGCGCAGCAGCAGCAGGACCGCGAACGAGGCCGCAAGGCCGGAGCCGGCGGTCATCAGGCTCCAGATCAGCAAGGCGATGGCAATGACATGCTTGCGCACCCACACGTCGGCGAGGCGGGCGACGGGCAGCGCGAAGAACGTATAGAAGATGGCGAAGCCTGTTCCGGTCAGCGTGCCGAGCTGGGTGTCCGACAACTTCAGGTCGGCGCGGATGCCCTCCTGAAGCACGGCTACGATCACGCGGTCCACATAGGCGAACAGCGCGACGAGCATCAGCAGGAGCAGCGCGTACCATGCGCGCGGATGCTGCCCTTGATCGACGGGCGTCATGCGGCGACCGCTCTCGCTTTCAAGAGTTCCTCCCCCAGCGTCCCCGGCAGATCATCGGCGGCGCAGGGGGAGGTTGCAAGCGTCCAGGTATGAAGGGGCGGGCGCACGCGTCTAGTCGAACCGGTAGGTGAAGGTGACGCCGAACGAGCGCGGCTCGGTGTAGCTCAGCCGCCACGCCTGGTTCAGTCCGGCCTGGGTTTCCGCAAGGTCGTGCATGAAGAAGGCGTAGTTGGGGGCGAACGTCACCGCCTTGTCGTTGGCGATGTTGCGGGCCCACAGCGACAGTTCCCACGCCTCGCTCGGCGGCGTGTAGCTGAGGAAGAGGTTGATGAACGTGTCGCGCCTGGTGAGCGCCACCAGTGCCGCCGGTTCGTCGTTGGTGGCGTTGAAGCGGTAGGAGCTCTGGTATTTGTACTCGGCCCGAAGGGTCAGCGCGCCGGAGTTGCCGATCGTCCAGGTGTTCTGCGCGAACAGGCCCAGCGTCTGTTTCGGCGTGAACGGCACCAGGTTGCCGGTGCAATCGACGCCGCCTGCGGTGCAACCCACGAACTCGGAATAGATCGCGTCGATGTAGTTGTAGTTCACGCCGATGAAGAATTCGTCGACCGGGTTGGCGGTCAATTCCACCTCGATGCCCTTGTTGCGGGTCTTGCCGGCATTGCTCTGGAACAGCACGCCGTTCTGCAGGGTGCGGACCTGCAGGTTCCTGGTATCCATCAGGAACGCCGTGGCGTTCAGTTGCACACGCTTGTCGAACAGCGAGGTCTTGGCGCCGATTTCGTAGCTCCAAGCCGATTCGGGCTCGAGCGGCGTCAGTGCCTCGGACACGGTCGGCGCGCTGAACGAATAGCCGCCGCTCTTGAAGCCGCTGGTGGCGCTGGCATAGATCATGATGTCGTCGATCGGGGTGAATTCCAGCGAGAAGCGCGGGGTGACCTTGTCCCAGCTGTTCTCCCACGGCAGGTCGAAAGCGGCACCGAAGAACCGGCTCGGCTGGGTGTGAACCGTAGACCCTCTCTTGTGGTCGTAGGTGTAGCGGACGCCGGCGCGTCCCGTCAGCCAGTCGGTGGCGTGGACGATCACTTCGGCGTAGGCGGCGAAACTGTTCACCTTGGTGGTCTGGTTCTGCTGGGTGTATTGCCGCGCGCCGTTCGCCAGGCCGTCGGCGCCGCCGAGCAGGAACGCGATGAGGCTGCCCGGCGGGCCGCCGAATCCGTGATCCTCGGACCGGAAAATGTCCTGGTACAGATAATAGAAGCCGACCAGCCACTCGACCGTCCGGTCGCTCGGCGAGGTGAGCCTGAGTTCCTGCGAGAACTGCTCCTCCTTGCTGACGTCGATCTTGTCGTCGTTGAAGTTGAAGCTGTAGCCGTCCTCGTCCTTCTCGAAGAACTGGTCGAGGCCGCGATAGCCCGTGACCGAGCTGAAGGTGGCGAAGCCGATGTCCCAGTCCACATGCAGCGCCACGCTCCACATGTCCTTCTTGGTCGTGCCGTCGGTGTCCTGCAGGACCTGGCGGAACTTGGGCAGGGCGTTGACCTCGGCGACGCGGTGGCCCTGGCCGAAATAGCGGAAGCCCGGGCCGAGCGAATCCTCGTGCGACCATGACGCGATCAGGTTGACGTCCAGGACGTCGCTCGGCTGGAAGCGGTTGGACCAGCGCACCGCCCACATCTTCTTGTCGTCCAGATCCTTGCCGGTGACCACGTTGCGGTTGTAGCCGTCGACGAGCTTGACCGAGTAGGCGACGCGGGTGGCGAACTTGTCGCTGAGCATGCCGTTGTAGAATCCCTCGGACTCGAAGCCGGGCCGGTTGAGTACGGTGGCCGAGACCTTGCCCGAATTCTCGAACTGGGGCCGGTTGCTGGTGACCTGGATCGCGCCGCCGACCACGTTGCGGCCGAACGCCGTACCTTGGGGACCCCGCAGGATGGTCACCTGTGCCGCGTCGAAGAAGTCGGGATAGAAGTTCGAGACCGAGCCGTAATACAGGTCGTCGATGAACATGGCGACAGGGGTGTCGAAGGCGGGCGAGTCGTCGCTGCCGCCGATGGTGCCGCGGATCTGCACCAACGCCTGGCTTGCGCCGGAAATCGGGATGAAGGTGGGGCCTGGTACGATGGCGCTCAGGTCGTCGAGGTCGGCGACCCGCGTACGCTCGATCTGGTCGCCGGTCACCGCGGTCAGCGCGACCGGTACGCGCTGGGCCAGTTCCTCGCGCCGCGTGGCGGTGACGACGACCTGGTCGGTGGGTTTTCCCTTGGCGGAGGGTGCGGCGGCAGGCTCCTCGGCCCCGGCCGCGACCGGAACGGCGGTCGCGGCCAGCGCAAACAACAGAATTCCTTGGGCGCAACGCGCCCCGAAAGCTCGATTCATGGTGTCACTCCCCGTTTATTACGGCGCGAGGCGCCGTGGCATCGGATTGGGTCGGCCGTTCCGGCTCTTTGCGCAAATCCTTATGATGATTTCTATGGATGTCAATAATTAGATGCTAATCATCATGATGAATTCATTGATGATTGTAACATCTGTCAGGAATGGAGGGTCCAGTTGAGGTTGTCAGGCCTCAGATCGCGCGGCCGAGGGCACGCCAGAATTCGTCGCGCAGGTGGCGCTTGAAGATCTTGCCGGTGGCCTCGCGCGGCAGGTCGTCGCGGAACTCGATGCGGCGCGGGATCATGTAGCTTGCGACTTGGCCCTTCAGGTAACCGCGCACGCTCTCGGCCGATATCGGTCCCTCGGGCTGGATCACGGCGCAGACACTTTCGCCGAACTCGTCGTCGGGAATGCCGAACACTGCGCAGTCCTTCACGCCCGGACAGCCGGCCAGGGCGGCCTCGATCTGGGCGGGATAGATGTTCACACCGCCCGAGATGATCATGTCCTTCTTGCGGTCCGACAGGTAAAGGAAGCCGTCCTCGTCCATCCAGCCGATGTCGCCGGCGGTGATCAGGCCCTCGCGGTCGCAGGCATCGCGCTTGGCTGGATCGCCGTGATAGGTGAAGTCCGACACCATGTGGTTGCGCGCATAGACCTCCCCGGGCGTGCCGCGCGGCACCTCGTTGCCGGCCTCGTCCAGCACCTTCACCACGGCCCGCTTGAGCGCGCGGCCAACCGTGCCCGGATGGGCGACATATTCGTCCGCCGAGCAGAACGTCACCGCGCCGGTTTCGGTCGAACCGTAGTACTCGCCTATGATAGGTCCCCACCAGCGGATCATCTCCAGTTTCACCGGGCGCGGGCAGGGTGCCGCGCCGTGGGTGACGAAACGCAGCGAGGACAGGTCGTATTTGAGACGCACGTCCTCGGGCAGCTTCAGCAGCCGGATGAACATCACCGGTACTACGTGCAGGTGGGTGATGCGGTGTTTCTCGACCAGCGCCAACAGGTCCTCGGCGTCGAACTTCGCCTCCAGCACGATGTCGGCGCCGAAGGCCAGCGCCATCACCGCGTGCGCGCCCGGCGCCGAATGGTACATGGGGCCAGTCAGCGCGATCTTCATCGGCTTGTCGTCGAAGCCGAACACAATGGACAGCATCTCGGCGAGGCCGGCCTTCTCGGTGTCCGAGCGCACGATGCGGCGCACACCCTTGGGCCGGCCGGTGGTGCCGGAAGTGTACATCATGGAGCCGCCGGGCTGGGCGGGCGGCGGCAGGCTCGCGGCCTGGTGGCTGTCGCGGAAATCATCCCACGCGAGTTCGCCCGGGCGCAACGCGGCATTTTCGGGCGGGACATTGTATGCGTCGGCGATCTCGGGCGGTGTTTCCACCAGGCAGACCTTCACGTCCTCGGAAATCGCCCCGGCCATGGGACGATAAAGATCCGCATGGGCGACGAGCAGACGGGCACCGCTGTCGGCCAGGATATAGGCCACGTCCGGGCCCACCGAATGCCAGTTGATCGGCACCACCAGCGCGCCCAGCTGCCCGGCGGCGTTGAGCAGCTCGAAGGCGGGGAAATCGTTGCGCAGCAGGGTGGCGACGGTGTCACCCTCGCCGACGCCGAGCGTCTTCAGCGCCGCCGCGGCGCGGCCCGCGCGCCCGGCCAGTTCCTCCATGCCGAGGACGCGATCGCCGCCGATGATCACCTGTGCCAAGGTCCGTCTCCCCAGGAATTCAGGGGGCTTATAGCATGATAATCATCATCAGGGAATGTTGGCTCAGCCGGTCAGCCCAACGCCACCTTGCCGCCGATGGTGTGGGGCAGGAATTCCTCGAAGTGGCCGATGATGTGCTCGACGTGTTCCTTCATCAGCTTGTGCGCCCGCGCGGCCTTGCCCTCGACGATCGCCCGGGCGATGTCCCCATGGTCGTGGACGATTTCGTCGTCGAAGTTCTGCATCCGCACCGCCGACACGATGGCCGGTTCCATGGTGGCCGTCATCGCCCGGAACATCAGCGACAGCACCTCGTTGCCGGCCAGATCGGCGACGGCGACATGGAAATCGGTGCCTTCACGCGCCACGTCGCCGCCGGGAACCGGATTGACGTAGGGCGCCATGGTCTGCTTCACCCGCTCCCGGTCGGGGTTGAGCGCCGCCAGCTCGGCGAGCAGCGGGTCTGTCACCCGCCAGGCCTGAAGCAGTTCCTCGTAGGGCGTCCCCATCATGTGCAGGTAGAGCCGCAGCGTGCGCGAAAGCCCGCGGTCGTCGGCGTCGCCGACGACCGGTCCGCCGCCGGGCCCCGGGCGTATCCGGATCAGGCCCTGAACTTCCAGGAGGCGCAGCGCCTCGCGCAGCGACGAACGGCTGATACCGTACTGCACCAGCATGTCCGCCTCGCGCGGGAGCCGGTCTCCGGAAGTCAGGCCTTGGTCGACGATGTCGCGCAGGATCTCGTGGGCGATGGTCTCGGAGATCTTGAGCGGCCGGCGCCCCGAGTCGGCGTCGGCGCGCTTGCGCGCGGGGCGAGCGCCCTCGGTCTTGATTTGGCCCTGCACTCGCCGGCCGCCGCCATTCGCCATTCGCGTCCCTTCCGTTTCCGTCACGAGGAATGTACCTGAACCTGCAGGCGATACCAGAGGTTTGGGCGCGAGACCGCCTGCAAGCCGTCTTGACCAATTCATCATGATGATAATACTAATATGCCGCCTGCGCGACGGGGAGATCGATTCAGCGCGCGGCAGGGACTAGGATGACTGCGGGGAACGGTGCATGAATTCAACCGGCGCATTGAACAGTGAGTCGCGGGCGCCAGGCAAGAGGCGAGGGCCGCTGGCCGGCGTTCGCGTCGCGGATTTCTGCTGGATGGGCGTCGGCTCCATGGCGACCCGCTTCCTTGCCGACTTCGGCGCCGAGGTGATCAAGATCGAGAACCGGCTGCGCCTCGACACGCCCCGCCGGCTGCCGATCTACAAGGGTGTGGTGCGCGCCTACGGCCACGAGGATCCCAAGCCCGATCCTAACAAGGGCGGGCTGCACAACAACTACAGCCGCAACAAGCTTGGCATCACCGTCAACATGAAGACCGAGACGGGCCGCGAGATCGTCGACCGGCTGATCGCCGCCTCCAGCGTCGTCACCGAGAATTTCGCGCCCGGCGTCATGGAGCGCTGGGGGCTGACATACGGCCGGCTGAAGCAACTGTCGCCCAACGTCATCTTCGCCCGCATGAGCGGCTTCGGCCATTCCGGGCCCTACGAGGAATATCGCTCCTACGGCCCCGTCGTACAGGCGGCCTGCGGCATGTCTTTCATCAGCGGGTTGCCGGGGCGCGAGCCGTCGGGCTGGGGCCTGTCCTACATGGACAACCAGGCCGCCTACACCAATTCGGCGGCGCTGCTGATGGCCATCTACCAGCGCAACCGCACCGGCGAGGGCACCGAGATCGACGTGTCGGCGGTCGAGGCGGGCATGCACATGATGGGGCCGGTCATGCTCGACGTGTCGGTCAACGGCCGCGTCACCCGCGGCGACAGCTACCCTACCGGCAACAGGGTCGAGAACCCGCATGCCGCGCCGCACGGTGTCTATCCGTCGCAGGGCGAGGACCGCTGGGTCGCCATCGCCGTGTTCGACGACGCCGAGTGGAAGTCCCTGCTCCATGTCATGGGCAATCCGGGCTGGGCGAGCGATGCTAGGTTCGCCACGCAGGAAGCCCGCTTCGCCAACCAGGACGCGCTCGACGGGCACATCTCGGCCTGGACGCGCGGGCAGGACTGCCACGACGTGATGCACGCGCTGCAGATGGTCGGCGTGCCGGCAGGCGCTGTGCAGAACGCGCAGGATCTCAACGAGGTCGATCCGCAGATCGCCCATCGCGGCCTGTTCTTCGAGATGGATCATCCGGTCATCGGCGAGGCGCGGTTCGAAGGCGAGCCGATGAAGTTTTCGCGCACCGGCCCGGACAACTGGCGCTCGGCGCCGCTGCTGGGCGAAGACAACCGCTACGTCTACCGCGACATCCTCGGCTATTCGGACGCCGAGATCGACGCCATGGAAGCGGAGGGCGTGCTGTGACCGGTGCTTTCGAGCGTCCCTATGCCGATCTGAAGGTGATCGAGCTGGCCGAGGATCCGGCCGGCGAGATGACCGGCTACCTGCTGGCCCAGATGGGCGCCGACGTGGTCAAGATCGAGCCGCCCGAAGGCTCGCCGACCCGCGCCGTCGGCCCGTGGCTGAACGGCGAGGAAGGCCCCGACAACAGCCTCACCTACTGGTATTACAACTCCAGCAAGCGCAGCGCCGTGCTCGATGTCCGGACCCGGTCCGGACTGGAGAAGCTGGAGGCCCTGCTGGCGGATGCCGACATCTTCGTCTGCACCTTGCAGCCGAAGGCGCTGAAAGCCGCCGGCATCGACCATGCCGCGCTCAGCGCCCGCATTCCGAAGCTGATCATCGTCGCTGTCACCGCCTTCGGCCTGACCGGACCCTGGGCCGACTACAAGTCGTCCGAACTGGTCGGGCTCGCCGCTGGCGGGCCGCTGCACATGTGCGGCTATGACGACCATGCGATCCCGCCGATCCTGCCGGGCGGCAATCAGGCCTATCACATCGCCGCCAGCTTCGCGCACAAGGCGCTGCTCGTCGCGCTGATCGACCGGCAGGGGACGGGGCTGGGGCAGGTGGTCGACGTGGCCATGCACGAGGCGTGCGCGGTCACGGTCGAGCTGGCCAATCCGTACTGGTTCTATCCCAAGGCGATCGTCAAGCGGCAGACCTGCCGCCACGCCCAGCCGGTCGCCAGCCAGCCGGCGATCTTCGAGTCCGCCGACGGCAAGTGGCTGTACTTCGTGCTGGTTGTCGCCGAGTCGAAACCTTGGGCGAACCTGGTCGCCTGGATGGACAGCCATGGCATGGCCGCCGACCTGACCGACGAGGCCTACAAGGACTTCGCCTATCGCCAGGCCAACTACGCGCACGTCCAGGAAATGGTCGAGTGCTTCTTCCTGGTGAACGACGCCGAGACCATGTTCCACGAAGGCCAGGCGCGCGAGTTGCCGATCGCCATCATCCAGGCGCCCGAGGATCTGTTCGCCGACCGGCACAACATCGAGCGCGGCTTCTTCGTCGACGTGGAGCATGAGGGCATCGGCACCTTCCGCTATCCCGGCGCGCCCTATTCGTTCTCGGCGTTCGAGCCGGTCGCACGCAGGCGGGCGCCGAAGCTGGGCGAGCACACGGATGAGGTGCTGGGCAGCCGCGAAGCGGTCGCGGCCAAATAGGGAGCGGGACCATGGACGAACTCGCCATCGCGGCACGCGACAAATGCGCCATCGCCGGCATCGGCGTCACCGACTACATGAAGGACAGTGGCCGCTCGGTGCTGTCGCTGGCGACCGAGGCTTCGCTCGCTGCGCTGGAAGACGCCGGGCTTCGGCCCGAGGACGTGGACGGAATCGTCCGCTGCAACCACGACCAGATCACCCACAACGACCTGGCCTCGTCGCTGGGCATTCCCGACCTGACCTATTGGGGCGAGACCGGCCCCGGCGGCGTCGGGCCGTGCGCCATGGTCGGCCAGGCCATGGCGGCGATCATGGGCGGGCTGGCGAGCACCGTGCTGGTGTTCCGCTCACTCAACGGCCGCTCCGAGGACCGGTTCGGCCAGGGCGGCCACATGACCAAGGGCGCGCCCGTGGTCGGCGGCCGCTCGACCTATGACGAGTTCTTCCTGCCGTTCGGGCTGATGACCGCGGGCCAGACCTTCGCGCTGATGACCCAGTCGCACATGAACCAGTTCGGCACCACCTCGGAGCAGCTCGGCCACATCGCCATCGCCTGCCGGGAATACGCCAACCGCAACCCGCGCGCCCAGATGGGCGATCGCACCCTGACCATGGACGACTACATGGCGGCGCGGATGATCTCATCGCCGCTCCGCCTGTTCGATTTCTGCCTCGAGACCGACGGCGCCGCCGCGGTGATCGTCACCACCACCGAGCGGGCGAAGGATTTGCGCCAGAAGCCGGTGCTGATCCGCGCCCAGGCTGGCGGCTGCCCGCCCGACATGCGCGGCGGCATGATGTTCCCCATCGTCATGCGCGACGATCCCACCGAGATCGGCGGCAGGAAGGCGGGCGAGACGCTCTACCGCAAGGCCGGTATCGGTCCCGGCGAGATCGACGTGGCGCAGATCTACGACTGCTTCACCATCTCGATCCTGCTGCAGCTCGAGGCCTATGGGTTCTGCAAGAAGGGCGAGGGCGGCCCGTTCGCGGCCTCCGGCGCGCTGCGCCCCGGCGGCTCGCTGCCCATCAACACCGGCGGCGGCCATCTGTCCGAGGGCTACATCCACGGTATGGGCCACGTCATCGAGGCGGCGCGCCAGATGCGCGGGGAGTCGACCAGCCAGGTGGACGGCGCCGAGACCTGCCTCGTCACCGGCGGCCCGCTGCCCACCGGCAGCGCGCTGATGCTGCGGAGGGCGTGATGGCCGACAGGGTCCTGCCGCGCAAGAACGACCGCGACACCGGCGGATTTTTCCAGGCCGCCGACCGGCGCGAGCTGGTCTACAAGGCCTGCGACGATTGCGGCGCCGTCATCAATCCGCCCCGCGCCCGCTGCGCCAAATGCGGCGGCTGGAACACCTCGTGGAAGCAGTCGGCGGGCAAGGCCCGGCTGAAGACCTGGAGCGTGGTGCAGCAACAGGTCCATCCGGCGTTTCCCGCGCCCTACACGATCGTGGTGGTCGAGCTCGATGACGCGCCGGGCATCCGCTACGTGGGCTACATGGATGGCGCCCACGACCTGCGCGAGGGCCAGGCCATGCGGGTGCGGTTCGAGCCAACCGAGGACGGCGGCGCGCTGCCCATGTGGATTCCGGACAACGCCGAATAGGGGAGATCAGGCATGGCGCGGGTAAACTACAGCTTCACCGTCTACGACTATCCGGCGAACGAGGTCGTTCCGATGGCGGTCGCCGCCGAGCAGGCGGGGTTCGACGCCATCTGGATCGGCGAGCACTATGTGTGCCCGCGGGAGTTCACCAGCGAGCATCCCTCGACCGACGGCAAGAAGGGCGACCATCCGGCCAAATGGATCGTCGGTCCGGACGCCCGCCTGCACGACCCGTGGTTCTTCATGGGGGCCATGGCGGGCGCCACCACGCGGCTCAAGGTGGGCACGGCGATCTGCCTGGCTCCCCTCAACCATCCGCTGCTGCTGGCGCGGGCGACTTTGACCGCCCAGGAGATTTCCAACGGACGATTGCTGTTCGGCACCGGCGTCGGCTGGCTGCAGGAGGAGTTCGACGCGCTGCAGATTCCGTTCGAGAGCCGGGGCAGCCGCTACGACGAGATCCTGGATATCCTGCGCCGGGCCTGGGCGGGCGGCTACTTAAGCCACGAGGGCAGGCACTTCCGCTTCGACGCCATGCAGCTCACGCCCCACCCTGTCGATGTGCCGCTGATCCTGGGCGGCAATACCGACAAGGCGCTGCGGCGGGTGGCGGCGAAGGCCGACGGCTGGCTCAACTCGGCCAAGATTCAGCTGGCCGACGCGGTGCGGCTGCGCGAGCGGATCGAGTCGCTCCGGCGCGAATTCGGCACCGACCGGCGGCCGTTCCGGTATTATGTGCGGCCGGTCGAGACGACGCGGAGCGAGATTGATCGATTCGCCGCCGAGGGCTTCGACAACATCGCCCTGTGGGGACCGGACCTGTGGCCCAACAGGGACGGCGGCAGCATCAGGGAAAAGACCGAGCGCTTCCGCCGCAGGGCCGAGGAACTCGACATCGCGCCGCTCGAAGCGGTCTGACGGAGAATTTGATGAAGCTGACTCCCGGCCTGAGGCTGAAAAGCGCGGTGTGCGACACCGAGGTGGTGATCGTGCGTCCGCCGAAAGAGCCGGTGACGCTGGAGTGCGGCGGTTCGCCCATGGGCGGCGAGGCGGGCGGCGCCCTGTCGCCGGAACATGCGGGCGGCACCGTTCTGGGCAAGCGCTACGAGCATGCGCCCGCGGGCCTCGAGGTACTGTGCGTGAAGCCGGGCGCGGGTTCGCTGTCGGCCGACGGCACGGCGCTCACCCTGAAGGGAGCCAAGCAGCTTCCGTCGTCGGACTGATTTCGGGGACCGGCCGATGAACATCGCGCTGCTCCTCGACATGGCGGCCCAGGGCGCAGGCGACCGTCTCGCCTTGCGTTGGGACGGCGGCAGCCTGACCTATGCGGCGCTGCACGACCGGGCGCGGCGCGCGGCGGCGTGGTTCCTTGGCCAGCCGGGCGACAAGGTCGTCTATCTCGGCCCGAACCTTCCCGCTTTTCCCGTCGCACTGTTCGGCGCGGCGAATGCGGCCAAGCCGTTCGTGCCCGTCAACTACCGGCTGAAGGACGAGGATTTGCGCCGCATCCTCGCGCGCACCGCGCCGTCGGTGCTGGTCGTCGACGACGCAGAATTCCATCGGGTGCGGGATATCGACGGCGTCGTTCCGGTAACCGTTTCAGCGTTCATGGCGGCGCTGGACGGAACCGAGCCAATCCAGGAGATGGTCGATGGCGAGGATGACATCGCTGTCCTACTGTTCACCAGCGGCACCACCGGCGAGCCCAAGGCGGCGATCCTGCGCCACCGCAACCTCAGCGGCTACGTGATCTCGACCGTCGATTTCATGGGCGCCGAGGAGGGTGAGACCGGTCTCGTCAGCGTGCCGCCCTATCACATCGCCGGCGTCTCGGCGGTACTGACCGCCACCTATGGCGGCCGCGCCATCGCCCAGCTTGCAGCCTTCGACCCGACGGACTGGATCGCGCTTGCCCGGGCGGCCGGCGTCACCCACGCCATGGTGGTGCCCACCATGCTGAAGCGGATCATCGAGGTGCTGGAGGCGGACGGCGGCGGCCTTCCAGACCTGCGGCTCATGTCCTATGGCGGCGGACGCATGCCCGTGTCGGTGATCGAGAAGGCCATGGCGCAGCTGCCCCATGTGGATTTCGTCAACGCCTACGGCCTCACCGAAACCAGCTCGACCATTTCCGTGCTCGGGCCCGAGGATCACCGCGAGGCCATGGCCAGCGCCGATCCGGGAGTCCGGCGGCGGCTGGAATCGGTCGGACGACCCCTGCCGGCGCTGGAACTCGACATACGCGACGAGGCCGGCTCGCCGGTTCGCCAAGGGGAGCCTGGCGAGATATGGGTTCGGGGCGAGCAGGTCTCGGGCGAGTATGTGGGCAAGCGAACCGTCCGCGACGACGGCTGGTTCCCGACCAACGACGCCGGCTGGATGGACACGGACGGCTTCCTCTACGTCCAGGGCCGGCTCGACGACGTCATCGTGCGCGGCGGCGAGAACATCGCACCGGGCGAGATCGAGGAGGTGCTGCGCGCCCACCCGCAGGTGGCCGACGCTGCCGTGTTCGGCGCGCCCGACGAAGAGTGGGGCGAGAAGGTGGTCGCCGTGCTCGTGCCGCGCGGTGCGCCGTCGCCAGACGCTTCGTCCATTGGAGAACTCCAGGGATGGGTGCGCGAGCGGCTGCGGTCCACCAAGGTACCGCAGGAGATACGTTTTGCCGACCACCTGCCCTATAACGAGACGGGAAAGCTGATGCGGCGGCAGCTCAAGGCCGACTTTCTCGCCGCGTCCTGAGGAGCGCCATGTCGCCCGCCGCCGAACCGCGCGAGGACGGCCCCGACCAGACCCTGGTCTCCCTCGCTGCCGATCCCGCTGCGCCGGAAATCTTCTCGCCGGTTGGGGAGCGGCCGGTGACGATTCTCGAACTCGACCCCCGCACCGTCGCGTCGCTGCGCGACACCGGCGCCCCGTCGCCGCGTGCGGGAGTGATGATCGGCGTCGACAGGGCCGGCGCGCTGCCCGAGGGCATGTCCGGCCTGTTCGACGTTCTGCTCACCACCGGGCACGCGCCGGGCAAGGAATGGGTGAGCGTGGACATTAGCGAGATCGACGCCGAGGTCGCCCGCTTGTGCGCCCGCGCGGCGGCGACGCCGTTCGCCGCGTCGGTCTTCGCTCAGGTGCTGCGCATGGGGGTGAGCCTCGCTTTCGACGAGGCGCTGATCCTGGAGTCCTTCGCCTATTCGACGTTGTTGGCGGGCGGAGAGTTCCGCACCTGGCGCGCCGCCAATCCGGCACGGCACCGGGCGGATGAATCCGCGCAACTGATCAACGTCGAGCGCGAACGGGCGCTGCTGCGCATCAGCCTCAACCGTCCTGCCGCCCATAACGGGCTCAATGCCCGCATGCGTGATCAGCTCGCCGAGGCGCTCCGTGTCGCCGTGGCCGACCCCATGATCAGCCGCATCCTGCTGAAGGGCGAAGGGCCGTCGTTCTGCAGCGGCGGCGACCTCGACGAGTTCGGCAGCGCCACCGATCAGGCCCTCGCCCATGCGGTGCGTATCGCCCGCTCGGTCGCCTCGCTGGTGCACCGTTGCACCGACCGGGTCTCGGTGCGGCTTCACGGTGCCTGTCTCGGCGCGGGGATCGAGATACCTGCGGCGGCCGGCAGCATCACCGCCGACCGCTCCGCCCGCATCGGCCTGCCGGAAGTTGGCATGGGCCTGATTCCGGGCGCCGGCGGCACCGTCACCGTGCGCCGCAGGATCGGTCGCCACCGCACCTGCTGGCTGGGCCTGTCCGGCCATCGCCTCACCGCCGAGGAGGCGCTGGCCTGGGGCCTGATCGACGGCCTGGAGGACGGCGCTTGAACAGGCCGGCGGTCAGCGACAGATTCCCGGCGCGGTGGGAGGCGTCCGGCCTGGCGGCGCTGACCGGGCACTCGGAAGAGGCGGTGCTGCCGGAACGGGATTTCCTGGCCCGGCTCGACGCGTTGCTCTCGCAGGTGGAAGGGTTGGCGGCGCTGTTCGGCGTCAGACTCAGGCTCGATCGCAGGGTGTTCACCGGCCGCGCCGCGCTGATGGGCCTCGCGCGCCGTGGCCAGGTTTCCTGCAACGGCAGCTGCCGCCTGATCGGGGCCCGGGACGGCTGGATCGCGGTGAACCTCGCTCGGCAGGAAGATGTGGGGCTTGTGGCGGCATGGCTCTGTCGGGATGTGGATGAGCATTGGGAAGCGATCAAGGCGGCGGCACAGCAGACCGCAGCGGACGCATTGGTCGAGCGGGCAGAACTCCTCGGCCTTCCGGTGGCTGGGGTTCCGCATCCGGCAACGCCCCTCACCCTAACCCTCTCCCAGTGGGAGAGGGAACACGGTCCGCGCCTTTCGAACCCTCGCCCATTGGGAGAGGGAGGGACCCGTGCCCGAAGGGCATGGGAGGGTGAGGGGCGTTGCCTCCGCGTCATCGACCTGTCCGCGCTATGGGCCGGGCCACTCTGCGGCCAGCTTCTGACGCGCATCGGGTGTCACGTGATCAAGGTCGAGAGCGCCTCACGGCCCGACAGCGCGCGCTTTGGCCCGACCTCGTTCTTCGAGCAACTTCATCGTGGCCAGGAATTCGTCGCGCTGGACTTCGCCTCGCCGGATGGCCGCACCAAGCTGCGTGACCTGATCCTGTCCGCCGACGTGGTTGTCGAGGGCTCGCGCCCGCGTGCGCTCCGCCAGCTTGGCATCGACCGGGACGCCATCATGGCCGAGCGGCCTTCACTCATCTGGGTCAGCATCACCGCCCATGGCCGCGACGATCACCGGGTCGGCTTCGGCGACGATGCCGCTGCGGCGGCGGGCCTGCTGGCTTGGGACCGCGCGAACCGGCCCGTGTTCGTGGGCGACGCAATCGCCGACCCCATCGCCGGGTTGACCGCGGCGGCGGGCGTTTTCCAGCGGCTGCTGCGCGGAGTCGGCGGCTGCGTGGACATTTCACTGAGCGGCGCGGCCGCGTGGGTCGCGGCGGCAGAGCCTGTGCCATGCTGATCATCGCGAATGCGGAGATCGCCGGGGCGCGCGTCGATATACGCATCGCGCGCGGACTCGTCGCCGAGATCGGCCATGGCCTTTCCGGCGCGCCGGTTCTGGAAGCGGCCGGCGGCGCGCTGATCCCCGGACTGCACGACCACCATATCCATCTCCTGGCGCTGGCCGCCTCGCTCGGATCGGTCGATGTGTCGCCCGAGGCCGTGTCGGGGGCGGCGGAATTGAAGGCGGCGCTGAGCCGCGCGCCCGGGCCGTGGATGCGCGCGACCGGCTACCATGACAGCGTCGCCGGGCCGCTCGACCGCGATGCGCTGGACCGGCTGGAGCCGCACCGTCCCGTGCGCGTGCAATATGCGACCGGCTCGCTGTGGGTGCTGAATTCGGCGGCGCTTCGGCTGGTGCTGCCGCCGGGCGAGCCGCCGTCCTGTGTCGAACGCGGCGAGGACGGCGCACCGACCGGGCGCATCTGGCGCGGTGATGTCTGGCTACGAAGCCGCTTGCCCGCCGCGCCGCCTGACCTGGGACCTGTCGGCAGGCTGCTCGCGTCCTGCGGCATCACCGGCGTCACCGACACCAGCGCGACGACGGGCGAGGCGGAAGCGGCGATCTTCTCCCGCGCCGTGCGATCGGGGGCGCTGCCGCAGCGGCTGATGCTGATGAGCGGCGGGGCGCTGGACGCGGCGGACGAATATCGGGTTGGGCCCGTCAAGATCCTGCTGGACGATCACGACCTGCCCGACCTCGATGACTTGGCCGCCCGCATCCGGCAGGCGCGGCGCTGGGACAGGGCGGTGGCCGTGCACTGCGTCACCGCCGTAGAACTGGCGATCATCCTGGCGGCGTTCCACATGGAAGGCGCGCTGCCGGGCGACCGGATCGAGCACGGCGGCATCATACCCGCCGAGGCGATCCCCGAGCTGAGGCGCCTGGGTCTCACCGTCGTCACCCAGCCCGGCTTCATCGCCGAACGGGGCGACCGTTACCTTCGCGAAGTCGACGAGCTGCCCGACCTCTATCGCTGCGCCAGCCTGATGCGGGCGGGCGTGCCGGTCGCCGGCAGCACCGACGCGCCCTATACCTCGCCCGACCCGTGGGCGGCCATCCAGGCCGCCATGGATCGGCGAACCCGCTCGGGCCACGTGATCGGGGCCGGCGAAGCGCTGGCGCCGGAAGCGGCGCTCGACCTGTTCCTCGGCGCGGCGGAACGGCCTGCCGTTCCGCGCCGGATCGTCGTCGGCATGCCTGCGGACCTCTGCCTGCTCGGCCTGCCGCTACGCGAGGCGCTGGCCCGGCCCGACGCGCGCAACGTCGTCGCCACGGTGGTGGGCGGACATCTTGTCCACAGGTCGCATTCCCTTTCCGAACCGCAAGAAACCGCAGGAGTCCTGCCATGAGCGCATCCTTTCCCGGCTTTCCGAGCCACGAGAAACTCTTCCGTCTCGACGGCCGATCCGCGTTCGTCAGTGGCGCGGCAGGACACCTGGGCCGGCCGATGGCGCTGGCGCTCGCCCAGGCCGGCGCCCATGTGATCCTGAACGGGCGCACGGAATCGAAGCTGGAGGAATTGCGCGCCGAGATGGCGGCGGCCGGTCTTTCTGCGTCGGTCTCGGCCTTCGACGTCCTGGACCGGGAAGCTTCAAGCGGCTTCTTCGGCGGGCTGAAGCGGCTCGACGTGCTGATCAACAACGCCTTCACCGGCCTGCCCAAGAAGAACGACGCCGACCCGAGCGCTGCCTTCCGGGTCGGCCTCGACAGCGGCGTGACCATCGCCTACGAGTTCACCATGGCTGCGCTACCCGCGCTGGAGGCGGCCGCCGCGGCGGTCGGCCATGCCTCGGTGATCAACATCACGTCGATCTACGGCCACGTCAGCCCCACCTTCAGCATCTACAGCGACACCGGCATGCGGGCGGCACCCTATTACAGCGCGGCGAAAGGCGGCCTGCTGCAGCTCACCCGCTACCTGGCCTGCGACCTGGCGGCCAAGCGCATCCGGGTGAACTCGCTCAGCCCCGGCATCTTCCCCTGGGACAACATCGTCGCCGAAAATCCGGAATTCGTGCGCCGTGCCGCCGAGAACACGCCCATGGGCCGCACCGGCCTCGCCGAGGAGATCGGCGGCCCGGCGGTGTTCCTCGCGTCCGATGCGGCGTCCTACATGACCGGAGCCGACCTGCGGATCGACGGCGGATGGGTGGCGCGGTAGTTCGGCCTTCTCTTCCCCTTCCTAACGAGCGAAACGCGGCAACTCAGTCGCTGGACAATGCTCAAACTTCACCGTGTCCCTGAGCTTCGTTAGGGCCTTGCACGAGCGCTGATGCAAGGCCCTTCGACAAGCTCAGGGACACGGTGAGATTAGTGTCTCGCAACAACAGCTGGGTTGCCGCGTCGCTTTGCTCCTCGCAATTGACGGCGAGGGGTAAGGTTTAGGTGACCCTACCCCTGGAACCGCACCTTCGCTCCCGGCCTTGGCCAGTCCAGCGCAACCAGCCGGCCGCTGGCGCCCAGGGTGACATAGCAGGTCTTCATGTCCTGGCCGCCGAACGCCAGGTTGGTGGTGATGAAATCGTCGAGCGGCGTGTGCTCGATTGTGGTGCCGTCGGCGGTCACGCGGGTGATGCCGCCCTTTTCCGAGGTGGCGATGCAGATGGAGCCGTCCGCCTCCAGCTTCATTCCGTCGAAGCCGGTGTTGCCGCCGGGCGCGGCGAGCAGCCGCAGCGGCGGCATGCCCATGACCGCCACGCCGCCCTCGCCGCCGATTTCGCCGGGCGCCTTGACGTCGCCCACCAGCAGCCGCCCTCGCGAGGATTCGCCCACATAGAGCGTGCGTCCGTCGGCGGCCAGGGCGATGCCGTTGGGCGTGACCAGTGGGAACACCGCCTCGCGGATCAGGGAGCCGTCGGCGCGAGCGTAATAGAGGCCGCCCCGATCCGTGCTGCGGGCCCGCGGCTTGCCCCAGTCGGTGAACCAGAAGCCGCCGTCGCCGTCGAACACAAGGTCGTTGGGGCTGCTGAGGCGCTGGCCGTCCACGGAGTCGTAGAGGGTGCTCACCTGGCCCGACGCCAGGTCGACCCGCTGGATCGAGCCGCCGGTGTAGTCCCCGAGATCCTGGGTCGGCAGGGTCAGGCCGTTCGGCGCTTTCGCCCACACGAAGCCGCCATTGTTGGCGACGTAACAGGCGCCGTCGGGGCCGATGGCCGCGCCGTTTGGTCCGCCGCCCAGCTCGGCGATCACCTCGACGGCGCCATCCGGATGGCAGCGGCTGAGGCACCGTGCTTCGACCTCGACGACGATGACGGTGCCGTCCGCCATGACGATGGGACCTTCGGGCAGGCGTAGGCCTTCTGCCATCACCCGCAAGTTGACCGGCGGCACCGTCCGGATCGGCGGCGTCACCTGCGTGTGCGGCATCGCCGCCGCCAGCCGTGCCGGGCCGGCCGGCGCTCGCCGCTCCCGCGCCGCCCATGACGGAACGGACAGGGTGCCCCATGCCATTGCCGCGCCGGCGCCTGCCAGCATTCCACGTCTCGTGATCATCGTGTTCCTCCCCGCTTCGCTCCCCGCGCGGATGATACCGCGGATGAGGGGGAATCAAGAATAATCATTATGATAATAGTCTTGACCCATTCGCCACGAATGGGCGAACTTCCTGACGGCTGTCAGGAAGCTTTCTGCTACACTGGCATGGGCCGTGGCGAAGCGGCCGGAACGCTTACTGGGGAGACGACATGAACGTCGAAGAGCAGCTCGCCGGCCTGCTGGCCCGCGAGGAAATCCGCGAACTGGTGACCTCGAGATTCTCCGCCGCCGTCGACTGGCTGGATCACGCCGGCATGTCGGCCTGCTATACCGCCGACGCGACCGTCGCCTTCGGTACCGCCTCTATGCCCGCCAAGGACTTCGTCGACTTCTGGTGCAAGATGGGCGCGAATTTCCGCACCCGCTATCACCTGATCACCTGCGCCAGCATCGTCGTGGACGGCGACCGGGCGCGCACCGAGGCGCGCGGCATCGTCGTCGGCGTCGCCCCCGACGCCAACAATGGCGGCAAGCTGCGCGACGCGATAGAGGGCTCGCGCTACTACTGCGACCTGGTGCGCCAGACCTATACGTGGAAGATCGCGAAAATGCAGATCGTGTTCGACTGGTCCCTCATCCAGCCGTCGCCCGCCACCACCGCCGCCGGCGCCCCGTTCGAGGAAGGCATGACGACCGAGCACTGGCTCTACAAGCACATGAAGAGCGGGGCCGCCTGACATGGGTGCGCTCGGCGGCAAGGTCGCCTTCGTCACCGGGGCCGCCTCCGGCATGGGCGAAGCATCGGCGCGGAGGCTGGCCGCCGCCGGCGCCCGTGTCGTCGTTGCCGACGTGGACGAGGCAAAGGGAACGGCCGTCGCCGCCCGGATCGGCGAGGCGGCCATCTTCCTGAGGCAGGATGTGGCCAGTGAAGACGACTGGCAGGCCAACATGGCCACGGTGCTCGACCGTTTCGGCGCGCTCCACGTGGTCGTCAACTCGGCCGGCATCAATCCGATGGGAAACATCGTCGACACCTCCTATGCCGACTGGCGGCGCACCTTCGCGGTGAACTGCGACGGCATGTTCCTGGGCTGCCGCTACGGCGTGAAGACGATCGCGGCGACCTCCCCGTCCGGCGGCGCCATCGTCAACATTTCCTCGCCCCAGGCCGATCGGGTGTCGTCGGCGCTGGCGGCCTATGGCGCCTCTAAGGCGGCCGGGCTGAATCTGACGAAATCGGTGGCGCTGTGGTGCGCCGAGCAGGGCAACGGCATCCGCTGCAACGCGGTGCTGCCTGGCGCCGTCATGACGCCCATGACCGAGCGTTTCATCGACGCCCAGCCGGACCGCGACGCGGCGGTGAAGATGGTCGCCGCCATGCATCCCATGAACCGCATGTGCGAGCCGGACGAGGTGGCCGAGGCCGTGCTGTTCCTCGCCTCCGACGCCGCCTCGTTCATCACCGGCGTCGCCCTCCCCGTCGATGGCGGCTACCTCGCCGCCTAGGAGATTTCCCATGAGCGCTATCGAGGACTACAGCTTCTTCGACCCCAGGGTGCAGAAGGAGCCGTTCGAACTCTACAGGCTGCTGCGGGCCGAGCGGCCGGTGTGGTTCTCGGACGAGCTGGGCTGCTTCGTCGTCTCGAAGCACAAGCTGATCAAGGAAGTGCTCGAGGACACCGGGACCTTTTCCAGCATCGACGCCAACAGCGGCATGATCATCAACGACAGCGTCGCCGACAAGGTGAAGGCCTTGCGCGCCAGGGGCTGTCCGCAGGTGCCGTACCTCGCCACCAACGACCCGCCGACCCACGGCCCATACCGCAAGTTGACCGCCGAGCTGTTCTCGCGCGACCGGATCAACGGCATGCAGCCGGACGTCGAGCGCATCGTCGCCATGCTGCTCGCGCCCATGCTGGAGCGCGGCGGCGGCGAGTTCATGTCGGAGTTCGCCGAGCCGCTGCCGCTGGCGGTGATCGCCAACTTGCTGGGCGTGCCGCTGGAACTGGTGCCCGAGTACAAGAAGTGGACCAACGCCTATGTTGAGCCGCTCGGCCGCATGCTCTCGCCCGAGCGCGAGATCGAGTGCGCCGAACTGACCCTCGAATACCAGCGCTACTTCATCGCCGAGATCGAGAAGCGCCGGACAGACCCCAGGGACGATCTGCTCACCCAGCTGATCAATGCGGAGGTGCCGGGTGAAGACCGCACCATGGATATTCCCGAGTTGCTGGCCGCGGTGCAGCAGTTCCTTGTCGCGGGCGGCGAGACCACGACCTACACCATCGGCAACGGCCTGTTGCTGATGATCCAGAACCCGGCGCTGATGGAGCAGCTTCGCGCCGACGACAAGAGGATCCGCAACTTCATCGAGGAGGTGCTGCGCACCCGTTCGCCGTCCCAGGGCCTCTACCGCATCGTCAAGCGGGATACCGAGATTGGCGGCGTGCCGATCCCCAAGGGCTCGGTGGTGAATGTCCGCATCGGCGCCGGCAACCGGGACGAGGCGGTGTTCGACCATGGCGAGCGCTTCGATCCGGACCGCAAGAACCTGTCGAAGCACCTGTCGTTCGGCGTCGGCCTGCATTTCTGCATGGGCGCCCAGCTGTCACGCAACGAGATCTTCGCCAGCTATCGCCACCTGCTCGACGAGACGAAGGCGATCCGGCTCGACAAGGGCAAGGGCGGCTACGATTATTTCCAGAGCACCTTCTTCATGGGCTTCAGCCACTTCCACGTGCTGTTCGACCGCTGATAGACTGACGCGCTAAACCGGGGAGATCGCCATGGCCGGCGCATTGCAGGGCTCGAAGGTCCACGAGATCATGTACTCGTCGCTGCTGGGCGACTACGCGCCGCGCACCATGGCGGGCTACCGAAGGCTGCGCGACGTGGTCGACGAGGACCGCGCCTTGCCGTCCTGGTTCAAGAGCCTCGCCGTCGCCTGCGCGGCGGCCTCGAAGGGCTATCCCGACCTGGTGAAGTTCCAGATCCGCACCGGGCACGTGCGCGGTCTGACGCTGGAGCAGTGCATGGGCGGGGTGATCACGCTCACCAGCGCGCGCGGCGCGGGCGCGGCCATGATGCTGCTCGACGTGGTCGCCGACATCTACAACGCCCGCAACGAGCATCTCGACGAGGCGCCGCCGGTGGATGTGGCGGCCGGCGAGGCCGAGCAGAACTTTCGCAGCTACATGGGCGGTGACCTGCACCCCAATTTCGCCGCGCTGCTGGAGGCGAGCCAGGAGCTGGCCGACGCCTATTACCTGCTGCGCACCGGCACGCTCAACCACAACCGGCTGGAGTCGAAGCTGGCCGAGCTGCTGCTGGTCGCCGTGCTGGCGGCCGACTACCAGGCGTCCGTGTCGATCCATATGGGCGGCGCGCGCCGGGCCGGTGCGTCGGACGCCGAGATCATCGAGGCCATCGCCTGCGCCTTCCCGGTCAGCGGCCTTGCCGGGCTGATCACCGGCGTCTCGGCGCTGGTCGAGATGAACAAGGCGCCATGACGAACCGCCGCTGGCTGCTGCGCCGGCGCCCCGAGGGCCATCTGGAGCGCGGCGATTTCGAGCTGGTCGAGGCCGAAGCTCCGCGGCCCGGCCCGGGCCAGCTATTGGTGCGCAACATCTACTGCTCGCTCGATCCGGCCATGCGGCGCTGGCTGGACGAGAACTCCTATGCCGGCCCCATGTCGCTGGGCGACGTGGTGCGCTGCGTCGCCATCGGCGAGGTGATCGAGAGCGACGCGCCGGGTTTCGCGCCGGGCGACAAGGTGATCGCCATGAACGCGCTGGAGGACTATTCGGTCACCACGCCGGGCGGCTTCACCCGGCGCATCGACCCCGCCGCCAACGTGCCGCTGCCCATGCATCTCAGCCTGTTCGGGCCGATCGGCATGACCGCCTATGTCAGCCTGACGGAACTGGGTAAGCCGAAGCCCGGTGAGACCGTCCTGGTGTCGGGCGCAGCGGGCGCCGTCGGCTCGCTGGTCGGCCAGATCGCCCGGAACCTTGGCTGCAGGGTCGTCGGCGTCGCCGGCGGGCCGGTCAAGTGCGAACGGCTGCTGGAAGAGTTCGGGTTCGACGCCGCCATCGACTACAAGGGCAAGGACCTCGCCGCGCTCACCGCCGCCATCGCCGAGACCTGTCCCGAGGGCGTCGACATCTATTACGACAATGTGGGCGGCATCGTGCTCGACGCGGCGCTCGCCAACATCAACCACTTCGCCCGGCTGGTCGAATGCGGGATGATCTCGGGCTACAACGCCACCGAGCCCATGCCCGGTCCCACCAATCTGTGGAACCTGATCGCCAGGACCGCGACCATGTCGGGCTTCCTGGGCCGGCACTTCACCGACAAGTTCCCCGAGGCCGTCGCCGCGCTGCGCCGCTGGCACGCCGAAGGCCGCATCACCGCCCGCGCCCATGTCGACGTCGGGCTGGAGTCCTTCCCGGACTCCATGCAGCGCCTGTTCACGGGCGACCACGACGGCAAGCTGATGCTGCGCATCGACGGCGGGACGGATTAGTCGCGCCCTTCCTATACTCGGGTATACTGGCGCTGCAGGCGAATCGACGGGGAGAAGCAGATGAGCGCGATTGCCAGGGTAACCGAGGACGTCTGGACGCCCGTCGCCAAGGCGCCCGAGCCCGATCTCGGCGGCGAGATCATTCCGGCCAGCCGCTACACCTCGAAGGAATTCATGCAGCTCGAATGGGAGCGCATGTGGACCAAGGTGTGGCTGATGGGCTGCCGCGAGGAGGAAATCCCGGAAGCCGGCGACTACATCACCACCGAGATCGGCCCGGAATCCCTGCTGATCGTGCGCGGCGAGGACGGCAAGGCGCGGACTTTCTACAATGTCTGCAACCACCGCGGAAACCAGGTCAAGTTCGACAAGACCGGCAATTCGCGCACCCTCCAGTGCGCCTATCATTTCTGGGAATACGACCTCACCGGCAAGTTGATCAACGTGCCCGACGAGGAGGATTTCACCCAGGGCTGCCCGAAGGACAAGCTGTCGCTGAAGCCGGTGAAGACCGACACCTGGGGCGGCTTCGTCTGGTTCAACCTCGATCCGGACGCTGAGCCGCTGCTCGACTTCCTCGGCATCATCCCGTCGCATCTCGATGCCTATCACTTCGACAGGATGGCGATGACGGTGAACTGGACCGTCGAGTGGGACTGCAACTGGAAGGCGTCGGTGGATGCGTTCAACGAGGTCTACCACGTCCAGTGCATCCATCCCGAGCTGCTCTACAACAATGACGACGTGAACATCCAGATCGACCTCTACGACAGGCACAGCCGCTACCTGATCCCGTACCAGGCGTGCAGCCCACGTCTCGGCTACCTCCCCGAGGAGGTGCCGGAGATCGTCGCCGACTACATGCGCTCGATCGGCATGGACCCGGAGCCGTTCAACGGCCGGGTGCCGGAAATCCGCCGCGCGGTCAGCAGGTTTAAGCGCGAGAACCAGGACAAGCTGGGGATGGACTACTCCGACCTGAACGACGATCAGGTCGTCGACGACTACCACTATTACATCTTCCCCAACATCACCCTGAACATCTTCGCGGAATGGACCCTGTTCTTCCGCCAGCGGCCGCACGAGAGCGATCCCAACAAGATGTATTACGACGTGCACTTCTACAACTACGTGCCCAAGGGCAAGCCGCGCCCGCCGCTGCCGGACCACGACCAGTTCAAGCACGGCGAGAAGTCGCTGGGCCTTGTGCTGGACCAGGATTCGGTCAACCTGCCGCACGTCCAGAAGGGCACCAACTCGTCGGCGTTCGAAGGGCTGTGGATCAGCCACCAGGAACGCCGCATCCGCCACATGCACAAGACACTCATGGACTATATCGGGGAGAACGGGAAATGAGCGACGTCATCGGCATTCATCATGTCGCGATCGCGGTGCCGGACATCGAGCTGGCCAAGCGGTTCTACGTGGAAATTCTCGGCTTCGAGGATGCCAAGATCGGCGGCTGGGAAGCCGGCAACGAGTGGATCGACAACATCGTCGGGCTGAAGGACTCGGCCGGCAAGTCGTTCATGTGCCGGGCGCCGAATTGCTACATCGAGGTGTTCCAGTACACCAGCCCCGAACCGGGCCCGCAGGATCCCAAGCGCCCGGTGAACGAGTACGGCTACACCCATTTCGGCATGCAGGTGAAGGACATCCAGAAAGTCTACGACCGGCTCACCGAGGCCGGCCTGACCTTCCACGTGGCGCCCGACCGCATGGTGACCAACGAAAAGGGCGAGCGGGTGGGATTCTCGGCCACCTATGGCCGCGACTTCTTCGGCAACGTGTTCGAGATCATGGAAATCCGCGAGGGCGCCAGCATCCGGCCGCTGTAGGCGCCGCGGCCGGAACCGCCGTTCTGCCTCGCTCGTTGCCGCTTCATCGACGAACCATGGAGGACGCGATGAAGGGCATCCTGCTCTGGCTGATCGGCATCCCGATTCCGGTCATCATCCTGCTGTACCTGATCTTCTGATCCGGCGCGGGCCGGCCGCACAATTGGGTGGCGGCCGGCCATGTTGCCCGGCTAGATTACCTGCACCTGTGACTTAATTCCGGGTCGCAAATGGGGAGACGGGACATGAGCGAGAACCTTCTGGCCGAAATCAAGGCGCTGCGCGACGAGGTCGAGCGGCTCAAATCCAGGGACGAGATCCTGCAGCAGATCACCCGCTACGGGCGCGGCCAGGAATGGCTCGACCCCAGCCTGATGGACGAGGTGTTCTACGACGACGCCCATGTGGATTTCGGCTTCTTCGTCGGCGTGTGGAAGGACTACAAGCCGGTGCTGATGGACATCGAGGCCCATGGCGAGACCACGTTCCACCTCTGCGCCGCCCCGGCCATCGAGTTCGAGGGCCCGAACAAGGCCTATGCCGAGGTCTACGGCATCGCCGGCGGCCGCGGCTACGACGGCAAGACCAACGTGTTCGGCGGCCGCTATTTCGACGTCTGGGAGCGCCGCGACAGGCACTGGAAGATCGCCAGCCGCATCTTCAAACTGGACTGGCACATCGATCACCAGTTCCCGCCCGGCGAGGCGGTCATGCATCCCGAACTGGAGCCCGCCAGGCCGCGCTCGCCCGAGAACAGGCTGTTCCGCCGCATGGGCCAGGCGGTTACCGGATAAGGCAGGCACGCCGCAGAATCGTAGGAAGAGGGGCACCGACTCCGCTGTGGTGCCATGAAACCAAAACCGGGAGCCGGACGTTACCGAGCGTAACCAATCCAAACAGGCCAGCCTTGGCCAATGGAGCGAAACATGCTCGGTACCATTCTGCTTATCATTTTGATTCTGCTGCTCATCGGTGCGTTGCCGGCATGGCCGCACAGCCGCAATTGGGGTTATGCTCCAACCGGGGGCATCGGTCTGGTCCTGGTGATCATCATCGTGCTGCTGCTGTTGGGACGCATCTAGAGTGAGAACACCGCTTCGCGTAGCCGGCGCCGGACTTGCGGCCCTTCTGACCACATTGTTCCTCGCGCCGGCCGCGCAGGCGGACAACACCTTCTTCGGGCTGGATTTCGGCCAGTCCGACCTTCTCGAGGACGTCGGCGATTTCTGGACCGAGGTCAGCGACGACTTCCGCTTCAAGGCGGGCGTCGGCACCTCGATCGCGCCGAGGTACGAGGGCTCGGACGACTACAAGGTCCGCGTGCTGCCCAAGTTCTCCCTGCGTTACAAGAACGTGGTCGCGCTCAACAATACGCGGTTGCGGGTCTTCGCGGTGCATAACGAAAAGTTCGTCACCGGCGTCCAGGCGCGCTACCGCTTCGGTCGTGACGAGGACGCATCTACGGACCTTGCCGGCTTGGGCAATCTCAGCGACTCCTTCGAGCTTGGGGGCTTCGTCGAATGGAGGCCGGGGTGGGCGATCATCGGCCTCGAAGTCGCCCAGGACGTGGCTGGCGGCCACAATGGCATGCTCGCCGCGGTTTATGCCGGATCCCAGCTGCCGCTGGGCAGCGGCTTCTATCTGCAGGGCGGCGTCCAGGCGACTTGGGCAAGCGGCAACTACATGCACCGGAACTACGGTGTCACGGCCGCTCAGAGCGCGGCCAGCGGTTTGCCGGAATTCGACGCCGGCTCGGGCATCAAGGACGTGGCGGGCAGGATCGGCGTCCGGTTCACCGGCTGGAAGCACTGGGACTTCTCGACCTATGTCGCCTACGCCCGGCTGATGAGCGACGCGGCACACAACCCGCTCGTCCAGCAACGCGGCAGCGCCAACCAGTTCATGTGGGCGATTTCCGGCCAGTACAAGTTCTGAACCCTCCGGTATCAAGCTCGTTGTATCTGCCGAAGCAGGAGCCGGCTTCGCTGCAGGAATAACCCTGTCCGCGTCCCTGAGCTTCGAAGGGCCTTGCATCAGCGCTCTTGCAAGGCCCTTCGACAAGCTCAGGGACACGGTGAATCCTGGCCCTGCATCGACAGGGCCCGGCTTTCACTATCCCGCCGCCGTCACCGCGATCAGGTAGAGCGCACACCCGACGATGCCGCCGACGATGGTGCCGTTGACGCGGATGAATTGCAGGTCGCGGCCGATGGCGAGTTCGGCGCGGTCGGTCAGGGTCTTGGCGTCCCAGCCGCGCACCACCTCGGTGATGAACGCGCCGATCTCGCGCCGCCAGGGCGAGATGCCGGTGCGCACCGCCTCGTCGAGCCAGGCGTTCAACCGGCCGCGCATGTCGGGCGCCTCGGCGAGCGTGCGCCCGATCGAGCGGATGCCGTCGGCGACGGTGGCGCGCAGGCTCTCGGAATGCACGCCGGCGCCGTCCTCCAGTTGCGCGCGCAGATGTCGCCAGAGGCTGGCCAGGTAATCCTGCGCCGCCGGGCTGTTGACGATGCGCTCGGCGACGTCTCGCACCTGCTGCTGGGTGGCCGGGCTGGTGCGCAGGTTCTCGATCAGCTCGTCGACGGCCTTGTCGAACCGGGCGCGCACGTCGTGCTCGCGGTTGGTCATGTCGCCCAGCAGGTCGGCAACGCCGCCGACGATGGCGGCCGCCACCTTGCGGTCGATGGTGCGCGGAATCCACCATTTGCTGCGGGCGTCGACGGTCTCGTAGATCGCGTCCTGGTGCTCGTCCAGATAGCGGCGGGCGACGATCAGCGCCTGATCGAGCAGCGCGTGATGCTGGTCGCTGTCACGCAGCAGCGCCAGCACGTTGCCCAGCACCACCGGCAGGTTGACGCTGTCCAGCTGTCGGCTCAGCGCCCGGTGGAAGAAGGCGCGCACGTCGGAATCGCTCACCGTCGCCATCAGCCGGGGAATGGCGGCTACCGCCCGGTCGGCGATGGTGCGCGCAACCCCCGGATCGCTCATCCAGCGGCCCAGCCGGCCGGCGACGTCGAGCGTGCGCAGCTTGGCGGCCACGGTCTCGGGTTCGAGAAAATGGCGGGCGACGAAGCTGCCCAGGTTCTCGCCGATCCGGTCCTTGTTGGCGGGCAGGATGGCGGTATGCGGAATGGGAATGCCCAGCGGATGCCGGAACAGGGCGGTCACCGCGAACCAGTCGGCCAGCCCGCCGACCATGGCCGCCTCGGCGCCGTTATGGGCCAGGCCGACCCAGAATCCGTCCACCGGCCAGACCAGCGTCGCGCCGTAGACCGCCGCCATGGCGAGCAGCAGCAGTCCCGCGCCCAGGCGGTAGCGGCGAAGCGCCACGCGCTGAGTCTCTTCCCAACCGAGGGTTGTTTCGGTATGTAGGGCAGTCACTGGCCGGCTCCCGTGGTTTTCAGCTCTGATACACTAGCGTAACGCGGCGTCACCTGATCAGGTCCGTCCCAGCTTGGGGAAGGCCCCCAGGATTTCAAGGCGCCTGGAGTGGTAAGCTCGGGAAAAGCCTGGAGGTAAGCGTCCGTGCAAGAAGTCGTCGTTCCATGCCCGTCCTGCGGCAAGACCGCCTATCAGGCACCGGAACGTCCGCCGACCCTGGCCGAGATGGTCGGCAGCCAGTGCCCCCATTGCGGCCACGCGCTGACCAAGCCCGAACTGCAGAAGCACTTCCAGGAACAGATCCTGAAGGAAGCCGCCGCCCTGCTGGCGCGCATGCCGCAGCGGAAGTTCTGATCCACCGTTACACGTGACTTTTGGGCTGGACGCTCGCGGTCCGGAGGTGTCTCATCGCGCCCTGACGGAAAAAGGGGAACATCGATGCTGCTTCAAGGCCGGAAAATCCTCGTGACCTTCGCCACCCATTGGGCCGGGCCGGAAATCTGCGACGGGCTGGTGAACGAGGGCGCCCGGGTGGTCTGTCACGACCCGAATTTCGCCGATCAGGCGCGCGCCGGCGCGTTCGTGGCGGGTCGCGGCAACCTGACCGCGATTTCCGACGCCGAACCGGCCGCCATCGTGGAGAGGGCGCTCGCGCTGCTGGGCGATCTCGACGCGGTGGTGAGCAACGACGCCTTCCCCGCGATCCGCGCACCCATCGAAAGCGCCGACGCACAGGACTACCGCGACGGCATCGAGGCGCTGATGGTGTTTCCGTTCCGGCTGGCCGGCGCCGTCACCCCGCACATGAAGGCGCGCAAGGCCGGGAAGATCCTGTTCCTTACCTCGGCCTCGGCGCTCAATGGACTCGCCAACTATTCCATGTACGCGGCGGCGCGTGCCGGGACCAACGGCCTCGCGAAGTCGCTGGCGCGCGAATTGGGCAAGGACAACATCCAGGTCAACGCCATCGCCTCCAATTACATCGAGAACCCGGACTATTTCCCGCCCGAGCTGCTGGCCAACAAGGAGGCCTATGCCAAGATGGTGAAGAACATCCCGCTCGGCCGCCTCGGCAAGCCGCAGGAGGCCGCGCATCTGGTGGCGTTCTACTGCTCCGACCGCAGCGACTTCATCACCGGCAACATCATGCCGTTCTCGGGCGGCTGGGCCTGATGGGGCCTCAGTAACCCTGCTCTTCCGTTTCGGCGTTAGGGTCACGTGTGTAGACGCTGGAAAAGCGTACGTTCATTCCGCCGCACTCGCCGTCCGGATCGATCCCCACCAGAAAATCGCCAAGCAGCACAAACGAGACATTGCATTCCCGTTCCACCGCACGATTGCCAGAGATCTCTACGGGGCCGCTAATGCCTCCCATATGCGGCCCGTATGGGAACTGCTCTGGATCTGGATATTCTCCAGGCCAGAAGGCGGACCCGCTTACGCTGACAATCCCTTTGTTGGCGGCGAATACTACCCTTGGGTTGCCGTTGTCCGACCAACCTCCGATCCATGCCGAAACGGACGGCTTACTATCAACCGGCTCGGCCTTTAATCTGTCTGCATCGAGCCATCCGGCATGTCCACCATCTGTGGTGGAATGATATGCGCAAATGTACTTGCCATGCTTGCGTCCCGTTACCACTCGGGTTCCTGATGATACGGAATACTGCGAAACGCAGCGTGGGCTGTCATCGGGACAACCATGCATATCGCGGAGAAAGTAGGCTTGGTTGTCGTTCACGACAGTCGCCACGCCGAAAGTCGAATTCTCCGTCGGAAAACCGCCATTCCGGCAGAAAAGATCGCCGATCCCTCCGGCTCTGGCCGTCGGCGGCGATGCCATCACCAGCACCATTGCGATGAGCCAGCAATGAAATGCGCGATGAACGTGAAGCATGGGCCGAACACTCAAAATAACGCCCTCGACGCGCTGTGAAGTGTAGTGGATCGATCTATCCGCCACCGTATGGAGGTCGATCACCTGGGCTGCTCGCCCGTCGCCAGCCAGCGGGCGCAGTCCTCGCCAAGCTGTTCGCGCGCCATCGCCTCGTAGCGGGCGCAGTCGGCTTCGGTCAGCGTGTCCTTCCAGCGGCCGTTGATGCCCTTGTTGATGAAGGTCGCCGCGCCGCCGTCCCAGAAGATGCCGCCCAGCGGCGCCGATTTCGCCGCGTTAGCCTTCATGTAGTCGAAGCCGCAATGCTCGATCACGGCCGGGAACCGGCTCTCGTCGATGGCGATGTCGAGGAAGCGGGCGATGCGCCTGATCTCGCCCGGCATGTCGCGCTTCAGCGCGTCGAAATGGATCAGCAGCACGTTCGGCAGATGGCGGATTTCCCACCAGGACCGGATGTTCTCCCAGAACGGCCAGAACGGGTGGCCGTCGCGGTCCAGCCAATCGAGGAAATACTGCCGGATCGATTCCGGCGGCCGCTCGATGGGCGGTCCGACCCGGCCGGGCGTGTCGTTCAGCATGTCGTACCAGGACTGGTTGGCATTGGCGTGGTGGTTGTACATGCTCCACACCACGTCGCGTCCGTCGCGGCCGATATAGATGTATTTGGCTCTCGGCGAGAACACGAGCGCGTCGACCGGCAGGTGGGTCTTCAGGAAGCGCCGGTGGGTCTGCGCCTCGATCGCCGGCAGCTTCACTTCCTTCGGCGGCACCCGAAGGTCGACCCAGGGCGACAGCGCGCCCACGTCCACGTCGGCGGAGCCGTCGAACACCAGCTGGCCGACGATCTGCTGGGTCCAGGTGGTGCCGGACTTGGCGTAGGTGCCGACGATGATGTCGCCGTCACGGAAATGGAAATCGTTCCACACGGTGGAATCGAAATGATGGTTCTGGAACTCGCGCGTCTTGCGTGGCCATTCCTGGGTCGCTTCGGCCTCGATCTGCATGGGCGGCAAGCAGGATCAGGCGGCGTCGGCGGGCGGCAGGAAGAATTTCTCGAAGTTCTCGATGGTGGCGAACCCGAGATATTCGGCCTGGAACGTGGGCGGCAGGATTTCCAGCATGTAGAGGTTGTCGATCCACAACTCGACGACGTGGAACGGGCCGCGGTCGCAGGTTTCGGTCCGCCAGCCCTCGCGCGTGCCGATGGCGATCACCTCCGCCTCGGAAATGTCGACGCCGACCGCGAGATGCGATTCCGACGGCGCGGCGGCATGCCGGACCTCGACCTGGGCGCCGCCTTCGCCGGGCACCAGCACCTGGCCGGCCGGATAGAACTCGATGGCCGTGCCCTTGTCGTCGCCCTTGATGGCGATGTGCGAGTTCGGGAAGACCGGGAAGGGCAGTGCCCGCCCCTTCCAGAGCTCGGCCATCACGCGGGCGGCCCGTTCCGGGTCGCGTGACGGAAACGACGCATGGTGAAGCATGATTGGTCCCCTGAAATAATCCCATGTCTGCGCCGCCCATTATATCCCGGGCGGCGGGCAGGCGATATGTAGGAGCCGGGTACCTCCCGCGCCAGTGAGCGGGCGCGCGAGATGATTACGCCGGGGAGCCGTGTCGCCTATTGCTGCGCGCTCGGGCGGGCGGCCACGGCGGCGTGCCAGCGCAGCAGGTTCGGCTGCTCGTCGCCGAGCTTCACCCGGATGACCCGGGCGAAGTCGATAGCCACCATGGCGGTGATGTCGGCGATGCTGTAACGCTCGCCCGCGACGAATTCGGATTCGCCCAGCCGCTTCTCCAGCATGGCCAGGAAATTGGCGAAGCGCTGCTTGCCGCGCTCGGCCAGTTCCGGGATCTGGGGAAAATCCATCGGTCCGGTGACCGCCCGGTCCTTGAAGAAGGCGTTGCCGTTGCGGAACGCCTCGGACACCGCCATGAAGCCATGGATCTCCATGCGGCGGTCCCACATCATCACCACCGCGCGCTCCAGCGGGTTGCGGCCGCACAGCGGCGGATCGGGGTAGACCTCCTCCAGATAGCGGCAGATGGCGGTGCTCTCGGTGATGATGGTGCCGTCGTCCAGCTCAAGCGCCGGCACTTCCAGCATCGGATTGACCTTGCCGTAATCGCCGGCCAGCTGGGCGCGGCTGCCCAGGTCGACCTCGACCAGCGGGATGTCGAGGCCCTTCTCGGCCATGAACACCCGGACACGGCGCGCGTTGGGCGCCATCTTGAAATCATAGAGCTTCATGGGGTTCTCCCGTTTCGTCGCGTGAGGTTAGGCCGGGATGGTCGCCGGGCGCAAGAAGGTGGGCGAGCCGGGTGTGTGGTTGGGAAACTTTGTCGCTTCCGTCCAGCGGACCCTGTGGTAACAATGGCCGCGGATTTCACGGTCGGGAGAGACAAGCATGGCCATCAGGTTCGACGGCAAGGTCGCCATCGTCACGGGAGCAGGCGGCGGCCTGGGCCGGGCTCACGCGCTGGAGCTGGCGCGGCGCGGCGCCAAGGTCGTGGTCAACGACCTGGGCGGCGCGATCGACGGCACCGGCGGCTCGAGTGCGGCGGCCGAGGCCGTGGTGGCCGAGATCAAGGCGGCGGGCGGCCAGGCTATGTCCGACGGCTGCAGCGTCACCGACGAGGGCGGCGTCGCCCGCATGGTCCAGAAGATCATGGACGGCTGGGGCCGCGTCGACATCCTGATCAACAATGCCGGCATCCTGCGCGACAAGACCTTCGCCAAGATGGACATCGCCGATTTCCGCGCCGTGCTCGACGTGCACCTGATGGGCTCGGTGATCTGCTCGCGCGCCGTGTGGCCGATCATGCGCCAGCAGCAGTACGGCCGCATCGTCGTCACCACCTCGGTCACCGGCCTACACGGCAATTTCGGCCAGACCAACTACGGCGCGGCCAAGGCCGGCCTCTACGGCTTCATGAACGTGGCAAAGCTGGAAGGCGAGCGCGACAACATCCGGGTCAACACCATCTCGCCCTTCGCGCTGACCCGCATGACCGAAGGGATGATCACCGGCGAGCGCGCCGCGCTCTACGCGCCGGAGCTGGTGTCGCCTGCCGTCATGTACCTGGTCAGCGAGGACGCGCCGACCGGCATGATCCTCAGCGCCGGCGCGGGCACGGTCTCGCGCGCCGCCATGGTCGAGACCCAGGGCGTCAATTTCGGGCTGAACATCACCGCCGAGGACGTGGCCGCCCATATCGGCGAGATCGGCGACATGTCGACCGCCCAGGTCATGCGCGACGCGGGCGCCCAGAGCAAGAAGAACGCCGAGACGCTGGCGAAGGCGCCGCTGAAGGGCTGAGTGTCAAGGGAGCGAGGACAGGCCCGGGCCGCGCGGGGACGCGGGCCGGGCCTTTCTCATGAAGGGCTTCGCGACGACCGCTGCGCGGTCTCCTCAGCCCGGTCGGCACCAAAAACAACCGAGAGCCCTGAGGAGCGCGAAGCGCGTCGCGAAGGGCGGGCCTGAACTGGCGAGGCCTTCAGCCGGCGTCGTCGATGATCACCGCGGCGGCGCGCTTGGCCTGGCGGGCGGCGATGGGGGCGCCGAACTCGTGGGCGACGGCGATGGCGCCCTCGTGCAGCAGCAGCAGCTGCTGGGCGAGGTTGCGGGGATCCTTAAGCCGGGCCGAGGCGGCGTTCTCCAGCATGTAGTCGAACACGGCGCGCTTCTGGGCGGCGGCCGCCACATGCACGGGATCGGTGACGGGGCCGTATTCGCAGGCGGCTTTCATGAACACGCAGCCGTTGAAGCCTTCCCTCTCGAACCATTCCTCAAGCGCGTCGAAGATGGCGAGCAGCCGCTCGCCCGGCTCCTCGGCCCGGTCGGCGCGCTCGCGGAGCCAGGCGATGTAGCGGGCGCCTTCCACTTCCAGCGCGGCGACGATGAGCTCGTCCTTCGATTTGAAATGGTTGTAGAGCGTCATCTTGGCGACGCCCGCTTCGGCCAGGATGGTGTCTATGCCGGTGGCGTGGAAGCCGTCGCGCTGGAACAGGACGGCGGCGGTGTCGACCAGATGGTCGCGTTTGGGACTCGGCATGTGAAACTCCAAGATATACCGGTCTGTTTAACCAGATGTAGGAGTGTCGAGGCGCGATAGCAACTATATTTGGATAACAATCGTGCGATTAGAGCTGATACGGAAACCGTATATCCCGCTCGGTGGGAAAGTCCCTGGTGTTTCTGGTGACCAACATGGCGTGATGAGTCTTGGCCGTTGCCCAGATTACGGCATCTGGCAGCTTCATCCGATGATGCCGCCGTAACTCGACCGCCTGCTCGGCGACCTCGACGTCCACCGGCACGATTTCAAATCGATCGAGGAAGCGCCGCGCCCTCGCGGCCTGTTGCTCGTCGGGGATGCCGGCCAGAAACTCCATCCACGTGACGATGCTGATCAATCCATGATCCACGGCGACGATCTCCGCTTTCGCGGCGGATATTCCCTTGGCGTAGTCGATGAGGATATTGGTGTCGAATACCGCCTTCATTCGGGCCATTCCGCCCGGATGTTACGCTGATACTCCAGCCCATCGATGTCCTGGCCGCTCCACATCCCGAAGATGTCGTCCTCGTCGCTGATCCTGCTGTTGGCAAGATAAGCGTCGACGGCGCGTCTGATGGCTTCGGCGCGCGAGATTCCTTCCTTCGCGCAGATTTTCTCCAGAGCCGCGAGATTCCGCTCGGGCAGATCGATGATGGTCCGCATGTTTCGCTCCGTCATCATATGACGTCATCATATATAACTTTGTTGCCGGTATTGTTCAACGTCCGCGCACGCTGCTTCTTGAATCGGGGGCACGTTGGACCATCTGAGCAAACTCGATCGGCAGGCCTCATCCGCACGCCCGATCGTCCGCCGACCCTCTCGACGAAGCGCCCCCGGTGCCGCTATAAACCGGCCCACCCAACCCTTCAGGAGTCTCCCCTTGGCCTCGTACCAGTACGTCTACGTCATGAAAGGCCTGTCCAAGACCTATCCGGGCGGCAAGACGGTCATCAAGGACATCACCCTGCAGTTCCTGCCGGGCGCCAAGATCGGCGTGCTGGGCGTCAACGGCGCCGGCAAGTCCACCCTGCTGAAGATCATGGCGGGGCGCGACACCGACTATCAGGGCGAGGCATGGGCGGCCGAAGGCGTGCAGGTCGGCTACCTGGAGCAGGAGCCCCATCTCGATCCCACCAAGGACGTGTTCGGCAACGTCATGGACGGGGTCCACAAGATCCAGTCGAAGATCGACGAGTTCAACGAGGTCACCGGCAAGCTCGGCGACGAGATGTCCGACGACGAGATGGCCAAGCTCTACGAGCGCATGGGCGAGCTGCAGGAGGAGATCGACGCCGTCGACGGCTGGACGCTCGATCGCCAGGTCGAGATCGCCATGGACGCGCTGCGCTGTCCGCCGGGCGATGCCGACGTGACCAAGCTGTCGGGCGGCGAGCGCCGCCGCGTCGCGCTGGCGCGGCTGCTGCTGGAAAAGCCCGACATGCTTTTGCTCGACGAGCCGACCAACCACCTGGATGCCGAGAGCGTTGCCTGGCTCGAGCACTACCTGGCCGACTATGCCGGCACCGTGCTTATGGTCACCCACGACCGCTACTTCCTCGACAACGTCACCGGCTGGATCCTCGAGCTCGACCGCGGCCGCGGCATTCCCTACGAGGGCAATTATTCCAACTGGCTGATCCAGAAGGCCAAGCGCCTCGAGCAGGAAGGCCGCGAGGACGCCTCGCGCCAGCGCCAGCTCGCCGAGGAACTGGAATGGGTGCGCCAGTCGCCCAAGGCGCGCCAGGCCAAGTCCAAGGCCCGCCTCAAGGCCTATGAGGAGCTGCTCGACAAGGCCAACGAACGCCAGACCGCCGGCACCGCCAAGATCGTCATCCCGCCGGGCCCGCGCCTCGGCAACGTGGTGATCGAAGCCAAGCACATCTCGAAGGGCTATGGCGAGAACCTGCTGATCGACGACCTCAGCTTCCTGATGCCGCCGGGCTCGATCGTCGGCGTCATCGGCCCCAACGGCGCCGGCAAGACCACGCTGTTCCGCATGATCACCGGCCAGGAGACGCCCGACAGCGGCACCTTCAAGGTCGGCGAGACGGTGAAGCTGGGCTATGTGGACCAGTCGCGCGACGCGCTCGATCCCAACAAGAACGTGTGGGAGGAAATCTCCGGCGGCGTCGACGTGCTCAAGCTCGGCAAGATCGAAATCCCCAGCCGGGCCTATGTGGGCGCCTTCAACTTCAAGGGCACCGACCAGCAGAAGAAGGTCGGCATCCTGTCGGGCGGCGAACGCAACCGCGTGCATCTGGCCAAGATGCTGAAGGAGGGCAACAACCTGCTGCTGCTCGACGAGCCCACCAACGACCTGGACGTCGACACGCTGCGTGCACTCGAAGAGGCGCTGGAGGAATTCGCCGGCTGCGCCATCATCATCAGCCATGATCGCTGGTTCCTCGACCGCATCTGCACCCACATCATCGCCTATGAGGGCGAGAGCCAGGTGGTGTGGTTCGAGGGCAACTACCAGGACTATGAGGCCGACCGCAAGCGCCGCCTGGGCGCCGAGGCCGACCAGCCCCACCGCATCCGCTTCAAGAAGTTCGCGGCGTAAGGCGCTCTCCCTCTCCACGCGCAGGCGGACGGGATGCTATCATCCCACCCGTTTTTTCGTTGGCGGGGCCTATGCGATATTTCCTGTTTGTTTTCATGGCGGTCGTGCTGGCAGCGCGTCCGTCGCTTGGCGCCGATCCGGCGCGATATCCCTTCCTGCCGCATGTCATCGTCGGCGCTGCGCCCTTCTGCGAGGTGTACGCGGCGGCTGCTGCCGAGGATTTCAAGCCGGAGGCGAAGATCGACGCGGTCGATGCCTTCGCCGCCCCCTCGACCCTGGCCGCGGACAAGGTCGCGGTGCCGATCGGCTGGGCGACCCGGGAAGATGTCGAACGGATCACCGGAAAGCCCACGGCCTATCCAGACGGGGTTTCTCTCTACCTGGTCGATCTCGATGGCTCCGGCGTGCCGGAGGCGGTATTTGCCCGTGAAGGCTACGAGCGGACGGTTTTCCCGTTCACCGACTGGTTCGTGGTCGAGAACGTGTCGGCCGAAAAGTTGGCTATTGCCCTCGACCGGTTCATCGCGGAGATGGATACGCCCCGATGGGAGCTTGATCCCGATAGATTCGGCGCCACGACGCTGTTCGAGAGCCGCAAGGGCGCGCTGCAGCTCCAGTCCGGAATCCTGGGGCACGACCCGCTCGGGTCCGTCGGTCAGCTAGCGCTCGTGCTGCTCGGTGGAAAGCCCTACTGGCAGGCATGGATCAGCGACAACGATCCGGGCTACCCGCTGGTCATGTTCTTCGAGCCCCGGAGCGTCCTGTCGGCGCAGCTCGTCTGTGCGGTGCGAGTCCAGCCGGAGCTCCGGGCCGCTTCAGTGCACAAGGGCCCGGCTGTCGGTGCTCTTGAAGAAGCGCTTCGACCTGTCCTCGGCCGCGTCCCCAGCACGGCGGAAAGCTGCATGTCGGGTTACGGCGCCGTGATCGGGAAAGCCAGCGACAGGAAGTTTCGGATCACGACGTCTTTCCAGCCATGGCGCGCCATTCCGGAGTCGAACCCTTCCGGCGCGTTGCCGGGTATCGGGCTGACCGACGACCACGAGGTCGCCAACATTCTGCGCCTGTGGTCCCTACAAAGCGCCTGGAACCGGCGCCAATACTGGAAGATCGTCGCAGCGTTCGATCCGGCCGTGGCGGAACTGACTGCCCGCTATAGGGCGAGCTTCGGCGTGGGCGAGGCGACGGCCCGTCGCTGGGCAAGGTGGGTCGCGTGGCGGACCGTCAGGGCATCGGCTGGGATGTCCTACGATTATCTGCTCGAGACGATGACCAATGAGGCGGAGCGATTCTTCCTCTATCCCTCCGCGTCGCCGGAAAGACTTCGGGCCAGACTGTCGCCTCCCCAGCCTCCGTCCGATCCGTTCGCCGCTATGATGTCGCCGTCGCGCCATGATGTCTCGACCTGCTCCAGGCCGGAATCGGATTGCGGGCGGTCGTTCACGTCCCGGGAGTTCAGCGATCTCCTTCGCTATTCCGCGATCAATAGCTATCCGGCGGATGTGCTCGACCTGCTGCTGGCGAGGGGCGCCGGCCTGGAAGCGGGCGAGGAGAGCGCGCTGATGCTTGCCGTCGAGCACCCTGAGACGGTGTCGCTGCTGCTGCGGGCCGGCGCCAGCGTCCGGTTCCGCAACCCGTTCGGCAAGACGCCGCTGATGATGGCGGCGCATATGGGGCGCGCCGACACCGCGGCGCTGCTGCTCGGCGCGGGTGCGCCCGTGAACGCGGCCACCTATGATGCCGGGGATGTCAGACAGTCCGGCGTCTATGCCGGTGACGACGACGCTGAGCCCTCGGTCGCCGCGTGGGGCGGCGCGTTGCTGGGCAATACCCAATGCGTCTACGGGCCGGCCTTCGGCAAGCGCACCGCGCTGATGTACGCCGCCGAGAACGGCTCGGTGGCGCTGATCGCGCTGCTCGTTGAGCACGGCGCCGACGTGGCGGCCACCGATTCGAAGGGACGCACGATGGCCGATTACCTCGCGCTCAACGAAACCTTGTCGAAGGCTGAGCGGCGCCGTGCCCAAGCGATCCTCGGAATACCGCCATGACCGACCGCTTCCGGCTGATCCCCGAGGTTTATCTGATACTGGAACGGGATGACTGCGTCCTGCTTCTTCGGCGCATCCAGACAGGCTATGAGGATGGCAACTACGGACTCGTCGCCGGCCATCTGGAAGAGGGCGAGAGCGCCAAGGCGGGCGTCGTCCGCGAGGCGCGGGAGGAAGCCGGCCTTGAGCTGCTGGCCGAGAACCTGGAGCTTGTCCATGTGGTCCATCGGAGCGTCGGCGGCGGTCGCATGGGACTGTTCTTCCGTTGTTGCCGCTGGCGCGGCGAGCCCGTCAATGCGGAGCCGCACAAATGCGACGACCTGGCATGGTTCGCGAAGGACAGCCTGCCGGAAAACACGATCCCCTATATCCGCCACGCGCTGATGTCGGCGAGGCAAGGCGTTACCTATTCGGACGAGGGCTAGGGTTGATCCGTCGCGCCCGGATCGGGTCGGATTTCGATCTATGGTCATGCCGATGCGACGATTTCGATTCTATACTCAAGGCGACGTGAGCCACCAGGACGGCATCGGTGTCCGACCTTCCTGTCATCAAATCGTTGTGGATTGGTCCGGCGCTGAGCCGGCTGGAGCGGTTGTCGCTGCTGTCCTTCGTCGCGGCCGGCCATGAGGTGCAGCTGTTCACCTATGGGCCGCTCGACGTGCCGGAGGGCATCACGGTGCGCGACGGCCGGGACATCCTGCCCGAGGACGCCATCATCCGCCGCCGCCGCAACGGCGGTATCGAGCCCTTCGCCGACCTGTTTCGTTACGTCCTGATCGGCATGGAAGGGGGCATCTGGGTGGATACGGACCAGGTCTGCCTCAAGCCGTTCGACTTCACGGCGGACCGCTACGTCATGGGGTGGCAGGGCAGCGGACTGGCCGCGAACGGGGTCTATGGCGCGCCTCGGGAGTCGGCGATGGCGCGACATCTCCTCGCGATCGGCCGTGATCCGCCGCGGCTTCCCGTCTGGGCCGGATCGGTCACCATGCTCCGGGTAATCGCGGGCGTCGCGACCGGCGGCAACGACAGCCCGGCCGATGCGCCCTGGGGAACCTATGGCCCGGCGCTCTTCACCGCCGCCGTACGCAAGTTCGGACTGGAAGGGCACGTCCAGCCGCCCGACGTCTTCTATCCGCTGCCCTGGCCGAAGGCGGACCTGCTGTTCGAGGAGCCCTGGAGGACCGAGGAGCGATTCACCGAGAGAACCCTGGGCATTCACCTGTGGAACCACATGATCGGCCACCGCAAGAAGGAGCCGTTTCCCCAGGGCAGCTACCTCGCCGCGCTGGCGAGGCGCTTTCTCTAGCCCCAGATACGCGGCGGCAACGCGCCGCCGGCGGCGAAGTCGTCTAGCGCGCGGGGGCCGTAGCGCTCCTCCAGCGCATCCTCGTAGGTCAGCACGCCGGCCTCCCTCAGGCCTGCGCGCAGCGCCGGCGGCAGACGCAGCCCGGTCGCGCCGAGACGCGCGCGCAGCAGTTCGAGCTCGTAGCGGCAGTAATCCTCGGTGTCGGGCGAGACCGTACCATAGGTGAAGAAGACGGAAATCTTGCGGCGTTTTCCGGTCAGCCGCCACCACGCCTGCTTGAGCGTGCGGATCCAGCCTGGCCAGCCCAACCGGCGGCCGATGCCGAGCAACAGGCGTTCGAAGGGATCGGGCAGAATGCCCGCGTGGATCAGCCGGATGTCGAAGAACGCCACGTCGCCCTCGCGGGTGCGCGGACGCTCGTCGGGCAGGCCGTCCGAAGAGCGGCTCCTGTGCGAGCCGCGTTTCACTTTCAGCCCCAGATGTCCGGTGTCGTGATCCTGCAGGTAGATGCCGGCGCGGTAGACCCTGCAATCGGGCCGGGACAGGTAGTCGCCCGCGAAGCAGCCGCCGCGATGCTCGTTGGTGTCGCGGTGCCAGTGACTGAGCATGTCGAGGTGAGTGTCGCAATTGCCGCAGAACACCAGCTGGCCAGGGCCCAGGAGGTCGCGCAGCGCCGACACGATCGCGGGATGGCTGAACAGCCACGACATCTCGGGAATGATGTAGGCCGAGCCGGGCTGATGGCGGCCCAGCCGCTCGTCGATGCCTGCGTGCTCGAAGTGGTCCAGCAGGGTTGCGCGAAGGCGACCGGTTTCGGCGGAGGTGAGGAGACCCGGCGCGATCCAGTAGCCGGCCGTGTCCAGGCATTCGCGCGCGGTCACTGCCAGATCCGCTCCTCGGGGAGGCTGCCGGTCGCGGCGAATTCGCGCAACACGCCGTCGCCGAAGCGGCTGGCGAGCTCGGTCTCGTAGGACAGCACGCCGGCCCGCTCCAGCGCCGCCAGAAGGGCGGGCGAGGACAGGCAGTGGTCGGCGCCGGATCGCAGCCGGCGCAGGCGCAGGTCGAAGCGGCAGAACTCCTCGGTGCCCCCGTTCCGCAGGCCGTAGCCGACGAACATGGACAGCCGCGTGCCACGTCGCTTGGCGCGCCACAACATGTCCTTCGCCGGAATCACCGGCGCCGGCGATCCCAGCCAACGGCCCAGGGCGCGCAGCAGCCGTTCGGCGGGATCGGGCAGCACGCCCACATGCAGCAGGCGGGAGTCGATGAACAGGACGTCGCCGGCCCGCGTGCCGACGAAATCCGCGGCGAGTCCGGCCGCTCCCGACTTGTGCGAACCCGGGCGCACATGGAGGCCCTGCCCATCGACGCCGGGGGCCTGGAGATAGATGCCGGCGCGGCAAACCTCGAAGCCGGGCCGGTAAAAGTCTCCGGTCCAGGCATGCAGCCCGCTCGCCGCGCAATCCCTGTGCCAGATATTGAACATGTTGAGATGCATGTCGGCGCTGCCGGTGAACACCAGCTGACCCTCGCCCAGCACGCTCCGGAACGCGGCGACGAGCCCGGGATGGCAGACCAGCGTGTCGACCCAGGATGTGAGGCTCGCCAGCGATCCCTCGTACCGGCCGAGACCCTGGACGGCGCCGCCGCCATCGAAATGGTCGAGCCCCAGGCGGCGGAGGTGGGCGACTTCCTGCCGCTCCAGCACGCCCGGCACGACGGCGTAGCCGACGGCCTCCATCTGCTCCTTCGGGCTCAGACCCACAGCCGTTCCTTCGGTAGCGTGCCGGCGAGCGCGTAGGCATCGAGCACGTCAGGCCCGAAGCGCTGCTCCAGGACGGCTTCGAAAGTCAGGATGCCGGCCCGGGCCAGGTTGTCCCGCAAAGCCTCGGGCAATCTGCAACGGTCCGCTCCCACGCGCTCGCGCCTGATTCCCATCTCGAAGCGGCAGAACGTCTCGGTGTCCGGATCGACGCCGCCATAGGCGAAGAAGATCGCCAGCTTCCGGGGCTTGCCAGTGATCCGCCAGTAGCCGTTCTTGAGCGCGACCAGCCAGTCCGGATGCTTCAGTCTCCGGGCGGCGTAGATCATCGCGCGCTCGAACGGGTCGGGCAGCACCCCCGAATGCTCGGTCCGGTAATCGAAGAAGATCACGTCACCAGTGCGCGTCAGCAGCGTTTCGGCCGGCAGCGCGTCCGCCTCGCGCACCCGGTGCGAGCCCCGCCTGATGCGCAGTCCGAGCCCGTCGGTGTGATCCTGCAGATACACGGCCGCCCGGTAGACGCGGCATTCTGGCCGGGCGAAATAGTCGCCGTCGAACACCCCGCCGCGGGCTTCCTGGGTGTCCCGGTGCCACTTGCTGATCAGGTTGAGGTTGGCGTGGGCATTGCCGCTGAACACGATGTCGTCGGTGGCCAGCAACTCGCGGAACCGGTCGACGATCGCCGGATGGTGGAAAAGCCAGCCCAGCTCGGGCACCGCGCAGGGCAGGCCGCCCTGATAGAGCCCCAGCCGCTCCCAGGTCCCGCCCGTCTCGAAATGGCGTTCGAGAGGGGCGCGGAGGCGGGCAATTTCCTCGCCTGAGAGCAAGCCGCGTGCGACGTGGTAGCCGTCCACTTCCATTTGCTCGCATGGCGTCACGGCGGTCCCCCAGGAGGCCCGGAATTATGCCCTTTTGGCGGGGCCCGCACAACCTGGGACCGCTTCGCAATTAATCGGTTCAATCGTTCGACCAGGTATCGACATTGCACTTGCGCAATCATCCTCGCCGGTGTCAAGATTTCGCCAAAATTCGTGGAGTTTGGGGGGTTAATGGTAATGATTCGTTTAGTCGCAGGCGCTGCCCGCGCTATTTTCTCGGCGCGAGCGGCCAGGGCCATCGCCATGCCCATCGTGCTCGTTGCTTTGTGCGCCTGCGCAACCCAGAACAAGGGATCGGTCAACCAGCTTTCCGACGCTGGAAGTGATGGCATTTCGATTCTCTTGATGCCGCTGGATGTCGAGTTGAGCCTGCTCACCGCCGGCGGGGTCGCGCAACCCAACTCGGAATGGACCGCCAGCGCCAAGGAGCACATGACCAAGGCGATCCAGCAGCTGCAGCAGGAGCGCAACATCAATATGGTTATGTTCGACCAGGGCGATGCGGTGCACGACTCGGTCGAGCTGGATTTGCAGCGCCTCCATTCCGCCGTGGGGTCCATGATTCTCGTGCACGACTTCCTGGGCGTGAAGCTTCCCAGCAAGAAGGGGCAATGGGATTGGACGCTCGGCCCGTCGGCCAGGGCTTTTGGCGAGAAATACAACACCGACTACGCGCTGTTCGTCTTCGTGCGCGATTCCTACACCAGCGCAGGCCGGGTGATGTTGCAGATTGCCGCCGCCATGGTGGGTGTGGGCGTACAGGGCGGGCAGCAGGTGGGCTTTGCCTCGCTGGTAGACCTCAGGACCGGCAACATCGTCTGGTTCAACGTGCTGGCCCGCAATTCCGGCGATCTTCGCACCGAAGAGCCGGCGTTCAAGACCACCAAGCTGCTGCTCGACAAACTGCCACAATGAACCGGCGCGCCTTCCTCACTGGCTGCGCCTGCGGTTCCTGCGCGGCCATACTGGGCGGGGCCCCGTCACTTGCTGTCGAGTTGTTGGAACCAACCTTGCCGCCCCACTACAAGCCTGATGATCCAAGGCTGGAAGGCGGGCTTTGGATGGTCATGGAAGAGGCCGAAAAGCGGATCAAGCAATCGCCTCAGCTCGTACGGGACGACGAGGCCACGGCATATCTGCACGACATCATGTGCCGATTGGCCGGCGATTACTGTCCTGATATTCGCGTCTACCTGATGCGATCACCTTATTTCAACGCGACCATGGCGCCCAACGGTATGATGGTCGTGAACACCGGTCTCCTGCTGCGTGTGCAGAACGAGGCGCAACTTGCCTTCGTGCTGGGCCACGAACTGGGTCATTACCTGCGGCAGCACTCGCTTCAGAATTTCAAGAAAGTACGTAATACGGCATCCTTTCTCGCCTTTCTTGCCGTCGGCTTTGCAGCCGCCGGGCAGTACAACGCGTCCAGCGCGGCGAACTACATCGGCATGGCGTCGATCTTCGGGTTCAGCCGGAAGATGGAAGCCGAAGCCGACGCCTACGGCGCCCAGCTCGTCGCCCAGGCGGGCTATCCGCCGGATCAGGGTGCGATCGTCTGGGAAAATCTCGTCGAGGAGACCGAGGCGGCGAAGTACCGGAAGTATCAGGATCCGTTCTTCGCGTCCCATCCGAACCCGGAGAACCGCGCCGCCATGATTTCCCAGCGGGCCGCGGCCCTGGAGGAAATCGTCGTGACCGGCAAGGCAGAGGATCGATACCGGAGCCTCATCGAGCCAAGGCGGTCCATGCTGCTGCAGGACGACCTCGAGCTTCGGCAGTTCGGCCAGAGCGAGGTGCTCATCAAACGGCTGATGGCGGAAGGCTTCAGGCTCGGCGAACTGGAGTTCTTCTACGGCGAACTATGCCGGATGCGCGAGCAGCCGGGCGATCGGGACAATGCCATGGCGCACTACCTGCAGGCCCTGGAATATCCGGATGCGCCAGCCCAGACCCATAGGTCGATGGGCTACCTGTTGCTCAAGGCGAACAAGACGGCGGAGGCCGGCGACAACTTCCGGAAATACCTGGAATTGACGCCGGATGCTTCCGACAGGGCGATGATCGAAATGTATGTGGGGGGAACCATATGACGAGAAAGTACTGGATTGGTCTGGCGCTGGCGCTGCTGTTGTCGGCGTGCGCCAACTACACGCTGGTGTCACCCGGCGACCATTCCATCAAGCAGATGACGGTGACCGCCGAAACGTCCTGGAACCAGCCGCCCGGCGGAATGGGCACCACCATCTGGACGTCCAACGGCCTCAGTCTGGACAGTGTCACCTTCTACGATGGCATCGAGAACGGAAAGCCGCTGTACAAGACGCCGAAGAAGCAGGAATACCCTGTCTTCCGCAGCGACATGCTGCCGAACGAGGTCATGGAGACATTCGAATCAACCATGACGAAGATCACCAATTCCAACATCCATTCGACTTTCGGTCTCAGGCCGGTGACGTTCGGCGGCGTGCCGGGCTTTCAGTTCGAATACACGTTCACGGGACAGGATAGCGTGCCGCGCAAGGGCATCGTGGGTGGCGCCATCAGGGACGGAAAGCTCTACATGATCGTCTACGAGGGAGCGGCGACCCACTATTACGGCCTGCACGAGGCCGAGGCGCAGCGCATGATAGCAGGGGTCCGCCTGAAATAGACTTCAGGGCTTGATCTATGGCGCCGGTACTTCCGGCCCGGTCGACTGCGGCGTGGGCGTCGCAGGCGAGTCCAGGTCCTCGAACTCCTCGAAACCGGGGGCGCTGTCCTCGCCCTCGTCGGGCGCGGCGCCGTTCAGCACCTCGGCGCGCCGGTTCTGGCGATAGGCGCTGCGCAGCGTCGCGTAGTAGTCGAGGGATTCGCGGCGGAGCTGGTCGACCATCTCCAGGTTGCGGGCGCGGGCGTCGAGGCCGGTGATGGCGATGCGGCCCAGCGACAGGCCGCTGACATTGGCCTGATCGATGCCGATGGTGACCGGGTCGGCGAACATGTCGGCCGCGGTGCCGAAGCCGTCGCGGACGGTCGATGGTCCCAGGATCGGCAGCACCAGATAGGGCCCTTCGCCGATGCCCCAGACGCCGAAGGTCTGGCCGAAATCCTCGTTGTGGCGCCGCATGTCGTATTCGCTGGCCACGTCGAAGATGCCGCCGATGCCCAGCGTGCTGTTGGTCAGGAACCGGCCGAGCGTCATGCCGCCGCGGTGCGGCTCGCCCTGCAGCATGTCGTTCACGAAGGTGAGCGGCTCGCCCAGATTGCGCAGGAACACGGTGATCCGTTCCTCGACGAAATTGGGCAGGATGAAATGGTAGACCTCGGCCAGCGGACGGACCAGCGCCTTGTCGAGGAATTCGTTGAAGCCGAAGATCGCCCGGTTGGTGGGCTCCAGCGGATCGTTGAGCCGGTCGTATTCCGCGCGGGCGGCCGGATCCGTCGGCACGGTGGCGCATCCCGCCAGCATCATGCCGGCGACCGCCGCGAAGGTGACTGACTTGATCGTGCGGCTGAGCGGCGCGAGGCGGGTTATCGGCACGGTGCCCGAATCTCCGGCGAAAAGGTGACTGGCTACGGCATCTTGGCCAAACGCGACCATATCGCAACATGTTCCGGGGATGCTACAGCTTCGGTATGGGTCACATCGGCCATGCAGATGGCTGTTGATTATATAAGGATATCTTTATATATGCATACGAACCTCAATGATGGAAATCGGCCGACACCCATGGAAGACCTGCTGGCAGCATTGAAGGCGGCGGCCGAGCCGACCAGGCTGCGGCTGCTGGCGCTGCTCGAATACAACGAACTGACCGTCTCCGAGCTGACCCAGATCCTCGGCCAGTCGCAGCCCCGCGTGTCCCGCCACCTGAAGCTGATGGCCGAGGCAGGACTCGTAGAGCGCTTTTCTGAAGGCACCTGGGCGTTCTACCGGGTTTCCGACACCGACCTGGGCCGGGCGCTCACCCGCTCCATCGTCGACCTGATCGTCGAGGAGGACCCGGTGCTCTCCCGCGACCTCGAGCGGCTGGAACAGGTCAAGACCGCCCGCGCCGAGGCTGCCGCCGCGTATTTCAGCGAGAACGCCGTCAACTGGGACAGCATCCGCTCGCTCTACATGCCCGAGGCCGAGGTCGAGAAGGCGGTGCTGGAGCTGCTGGGCGCCGAATCCATCGGCAAGCTGCTCGACGTGGGCACCGGGACCGGCCGGATGCTGTCGATCCTGTCCGGCCAGATCGACCGGGGCCTGGGCGTGGACATGAACCGGGAAATGCTGGCCGTGGCTCGCGCCAACCTGGCGCAGGCGCAGATCCAGAACTGCCAGGTGCGCCTGGGCGACATGTACAATCTCGGGCTCGCCACCGCCGATTTCGACGTTGCCGTGTTCCACCAGGTGCTGCATTTCGCCGAGGATCCCGCCGCCGCCGTTGGCGAGGCCGCGCGCGTGCTGCGCCCGGATGGCCGGCTGCTGATTGTCGACTTCGCGCCGCACCAGCTGGAATTCCTTCGCACCGAGCACGCGCACCGGCGCCTGGGCTTCAGCGACGACGAAGTCGCCGGCATGTGCCGCGCCGCCGGCTTCAGCGACGTCTCGATCCGTCACCTGGTGGGCGGCGAACTCACCGTCACCGTCTGGCTCGCCGGCAAGCCGGGGCACCGCTCGGTGCCGCTGCATATCGTGAAGGAAAGCCCATGAGTTCGAAGGAAAATTCGTGAGTTCCTTGGCCGCGAGCATCGACCAGGCGACCGCGTTCTCGCTGCTGGACTGGGATCCGGGTCCGCTGTCGGTGTCGTTCGAGTTTTTCCCGCCGAACAGCGAGAAGATGGAAGAGACGCTGTGGAGCGCCATCAAGCGGCTGGAGCCGCTGGCGCCCGATTTCGTCTCGGTCACCTATGGCGCGGGCGGCACGACGCGCGAGCGCACCCACAACACGGTCTCGCGCATCCTCAGGGAAACCAGCCTGACGCCGGCCGCGCACCTCACCTGCGTCGGCGCCTCGCGCGGCGAGATCGACGACATCGCCCGGCGCTACTGGGACGAGGGCGTGCGTCACATCGTCGCCCTGCGCGGCGACCCGCCGGAGGGCGGCTCGCAATACACACCGTTCGAGGGCGGCTATGCCTATGCGGCCGACCTGGTCGCCGGGCTGAAGCGGATCGGCGATTTCGACGTGTCGGTGGCCGGCTATCCGGACGTGCATCCCGCCGCGCCCAGCGCCCAGTTCGATCTCGACTATCTGAAGCAGAAGGTCGACGCGGGCGCGAGCCGGGTGATCACCCAGTATTTCTTCGACCCCGCCACCTTCCTGCGGTTCCGCGACAAGGCACGCGCCGCGGGCGTGAAGGCGCCGATCGTCCCCGGCATCATGCCGGTGACCAATTTCGCCCAGGTCAGGCGGTTCAGCGCCGGCTGCGGCGCCGTGGTGCCCGACTGGCTGGGCCGCCATTTCGACGGCCTCGACGACGATCCCGCGACCACGCGAATGGTCGCGAGCGCCATCGTCGCCGAGCAGTGCCGCCAACTGATCGCCGCCGGCGTCACCGAGTTCCATTTCTACACGCTCAACCGGGCCGAGTTGACCGCGGGCATCTGCCACCTGCTGGGCCTGCGCGCGAAGGAGGCCAAGCCATGACCCGTGACGAGAGACTGAAGGCGCTGGAGCAGGCGGCGCGCGAGCGCATCCTTGTCATCGACGGCGCCTTCGGCACCATGATCCAGGGCTACAGGCTGGACGAGGCCGCCTATCGCGGCGAGCGCTTCAAGGACTGGCCGCGTGACGTGAAGGGCAACAACGACCTGATCAACATCACCCAGCCGCACATCGTCGAGGCGATCCACGACGCCTATCTGGAAGCGGGCGCCGACATCGTCGAGACCAACACGTTCAGCTCGACCACCATCGCCCAGGCCGATTACGGCATGGAGGCGCTGGCCCGCGAGCTGAACATCGCCGGGGCGCAGGCGGCCCGCCGCGCGGCCGATGCCTGGACCGCGAAGACGCCCGACAAGCCGCGCTTCGTCGCCGGCGCCATCGGCCCGACCAACCGCACCGCCAGCCTGTCGCCGGACGTGAACCGTCCAGGCTTCCGCAACGTGGATTTCGACGAGCTGCGCCTCGCCTATAAGGAAGAGGTCGCGGCCCTGATCGAGGGCGGCGTCGACATGATCCTGGTCGAGACCATCTTCGACACGCTCAACGCCAAGGCGGCGCTGTTCGCCGTCGACGAGGTGTTCGAGGAATCCGGCGTACGCCTCCCGGTGATGATCTCCGGCACCATCACCGACGCCTCGGGCCGCACCCTGTCCGGCCAGACCACCGAAGCGTTCTGGTATTCCCTTCGCCACGCGAAACCGTTCAGCATCGGCCTCAACTGCGCGCTGGGCCCGGCCCAGATGCGGCAATACATCGCCGACCTGTCGCGGGTCGCCGACACGCGGGTCAGCGCCTACCCCAATGCCGGCCTGCCCAACGAGATGGGCGAGTACGACGAGACGCCCGAGATGATGCAGGATCATCTCGGCGAATGGGCCAGGTCGGGCCTGCTCAACATCGTCGGCGGTTGCTGCGGCACCACGCCGCCGCACATCCGCGCCATCGCCGAGGCGGTGAAGGACGTGAAGCCGCGCGCCGTCCCCGTCCTCGAGCACCGCCTGCGCCTGTCGGGCCTGGAACCGTTCACCGCCGCGTCATGACCACCGCACAGTTCATCAATATCGGCGAGCGCACCAACGTCACCGGGTCCGCCGCCTTCAAGAAGCTCATCCTCGCCGGCGATTACGACGCCGCGCTCGCGGTCGCGCGCCAGCAGGTCGAGAACGGCGCCCAGATCATCGACGTCAACATGGACGAGGGCATGCTCGACGGCGAGCAGGCCATGACCACGTTCCTCAACCTGATCGCCTCCGAGCCGGACATCTCGCGGGTGCCGATCATGATCGACAGCTCGAAATGGTCGGTGATCGAGGCAGGGCTCCGGTGCGTCCAGGGCAAGCCGATCGTCAACTCGATCTCGCTGAAGGAGGGCGAGGCGCCGTTCATCGACTACGCCCGCCGCATCCGCCGCTATGGCGCGGCGACGGTGGTGATGGCGTTCGACGAGACCGGCCAGGCCGAGACCGCCTGGCGCAAGTACGAGATCTGCAAGCGCTCCTACGACATCTTGGTGAACCAGGTCGGCTTCCCGGCCGAGGATATCATCTTCGATCCCAACATCTTCGCCGTGGCGACGGGCATCGAGGAGCACAACAATTTTTGTCTCGAGTTCTTCGAGGCCGCGCGCCTGATCCGCGCCAACCTGCCGCACGCCCACGTCTCCGGCGGCCTGTCCAACGTGTCGTTCTCGTTCCGCGGCAACGAGCCGGTGCGCCGGGCGATGCATTCCGTGTTCCTCTATCACGCCATTCCGGCGGGCATGGACATGGGCATCGTCAACGCCGGCCAGCTCGACGTCTATGACGAGATCCCGGACGAGCTGCGCGAGCGGGTCGAGGACGTGATCCTCAACCGCCGCACGGACGCCACCGACCGGCTGCTGGAGATCGCCGAAAAGTACAAGGGCGAGGGCGGCAGGAAGGTCGAGGCCGACCTGTCGTGGCGCGACCAGCCGGTGCGAGCGCGGTTGTCCCACGCCCTGGTCAACGGCCTCAACGCCTGGATCGAGGAGGACACGGAAGCCGCGCGCCTCGAAGCCAAGCGGCCGCTCGACGTGATCGAGGGGCCGCTGATGGACGGCATGAACGTGGTCGGCGACCTGTTCGGCGCCGGCAAGATGTTCCTGCCCCAGGTGGTGAAGTCGGCCCGGGTGATGAAACAGGCCGTCGCCTATCTGATGCCGTTCATCGAGGCCGAGAAGGACGCGGCATCGTCGGCCAAGGGCAAGGTGCTGCTGGCGACGGTGAAGGGCGACGTGCACGACATCGGCAAGAACATCGTCGGCGTCGTGCTCCAGTGCAACAATTTCGAGGTGCTGGATCTGGGCGTGATGGTCTCGAGCGCCAGGATCCTCGAAGTGGCTCGTGCCGAGAAGGTCGACATCATTGGCCTCTCGGGCCTGATAACGCCCTCGCTGGAGGAAATGGCGCACGTCGCGAAGGAAATGAGCCGGCAGGGCTTCGACATGCCGCTGCTGATCGGCGGCGCCACTACCTCGCGGGTCCACACGGCGGTGAAGATCGCCCCCAACTATCACGGCCCCACCGTGCACGTGCTCGACGCCTCGCGCGCCGTGGGCGTGGCCAGCAGCCTGATCAGCGACAATTTGAAGGGCGATTTCGTCGCCACCGTCGCCAATGAATATCAGGACATCCGCGACAAGCGCGCCGGCTCCAGCAAGGAGGATCGGCTGCTGCCGCTGTCCGAGGCCCGCGCCAACGCCTATCCGGCCGACTGGAGCGCGCATACGCCCGAAAAGCCGTCCTTCATCGGATTGAAGTCGTTCGATCAGTACGACCTCGCCGAGCTGACGCGGTACATCGACTGGACGCCGTTCTTCCGCACCTGGGAACTGGCCGGCAACTATCCTCGCATCCTCGAGGACCCGGTGGTCGGCGAGTCCGCGACCCAGCTGTTCGCCGATGCCCGGGCCATGCTGCAGCGGATCGTCGGCGAGCGCTGGCTGAGGGCGCGTGCTGTGATCGGCTTCTGGCCGGCAAACGCCGTGGGCGACGATGTCGAGCTCTACGCCGACGAGAGCCGGACCAAGGTGATCTCGACGGTGCGTTTCCTGCGCCAGCAGGTGGCCAAGCGCGACGGCCGCGCCGACCTGTGCCTGGCCGATTTCGTCGCGCCCAGGGGCAGCGGCGTCGCCGACTGGATCGGCGGCTTCGCGGTCACCGCCGGCATCGGCATCGACGATCACCTGAAGGCGTTCGAGGCCCAGCACGACGACTACAATTCGATCATGCTCAAGGCGCTGGCCGACCGCCTCGCCGAGGCCTTCGCCGAGCGGCTGCACGAACGGGTCCGCAAGGAGTTCTGGGCCTACGCGCCCGACGAGGACTTCTCCAACGAGGACCTGATCAGGGAGCGCTACCGCGGCATCCGCCCGGCGCCCGGCTATCCCGCCTGCCCGGACCACACGGAAAAGCCCGAACTGTTCCGGCTGCTCGATGCCACGGCGAACGCCGGCATGGTGCTGACCGAATCCATGGCGATGCTGCCGACGGCGGCGGTGTCCGGCTATTATCTCGCTCACCCCGAAAGCCAGTATTTCGGCGTCGGCAAGATCGGCCGCGACCAGGTCGAGGACTATGCGGCGAGGAAGGGCGAGCCGGTGCAAGTCACGGAGCGGTGGCTGGCGCCGAATTTGGCGTACGATCCGGATTGATTACTTCACCAGGTAATACTGCCTTTTCTCGGCGTTGAAGGTGCGCTCGGCCATGCCGCCCGAATCCACGCCGGCGAGCACCCGCAGCACGTCGTCGCGGACCTTGGCGTTCAGGCGGTAATATTGGTGGCCGGTCTTGTCCTCCTTGAAGCCGGCGACCTTCTCCACGTTCACCACGCTGACCTTGTCGGGGATCGCCCAGCTGTTGCGCGGGCCGCCGGCGCCCAGGCGGTCGCAATTGCCCTTGGTGGTGTCGCTGATCACCAGCGCCACATCGTCGGGGTTGATGTAGATGCTCACGCGCTTGCACATGCGGGTCAGCGGCACCAGCTTGAATTCTTCTTCCAGCGCGTCGTCGTCCTCGTCGGCGGCCATCAGCAGCACCTGGTCGAACAGCCGGCGGATGTTGTTCCCGGCCGAAGCGGCGACGGCCTGGACCGCGTGCCTTGTGGCGTAATTGCCCATGGAGTGCGCCATCAGGTGCATCGCCTGGCGGCAATAGGTCTTCGGGTCGGTGCCGCGCAGATAGTGCGCCAGTTTCTGCATGCCCCGGCCGAGCGCCGCGCCCGAGGCCTTGGCGTCGTCCCGGTCGCTGGCATAGGCCTTGAGCGGCAGTTTCGAGCCGTCGCCCGGCCAGGTGAACACGAACATGACCAGCGGCCGGGCGGCATAGAATTCGACCAGTTCGGCGGCGCGCAGAATCGCCTCGGTGAAGGTGAAGTCGAAGCCGTGTATATACAGGAGAAGGTCGGCCTTGCCTGCGATCATGTCCTTGCGGACCATGTCGAAGACCTTCTCGCTGCCCAGCTTCTGCTTGCTGAGGTCGCCCTTGTCGAGGTCCTTCTGGGGTACGTCGAGCTTTTCCTCGGCCACGTTCAGCGACGCGATCTTGCCGCCTCCCACCTCGGCCCAGCCGAAGCGCAGATCGACCAAGCCATTTTGGCTAAAGTGTTTTCCGAAACTGGTTGGATTTGCAGGATTGTTCGGGTTGCGGTTCGTGCCGAAGTACACGCGTGTCATCGTCCACCCTCGACGTCAATGGTGCCCCCGCGAATAGTAAATCACCGTTCGCATCCCGTGTCATCGTGCGCGCGACTTGTTAAGAACGTGTTTCAGATATTGCTTGTTTTTGCAAACATTGGCGGTTACCAAATTGGTCACGGACGAAGAATGGCCTGAGCGTCAATTACGTTCATCGATGACTGTTCGGCGGTCCGTTGAAGGCTGATGAGAGTTTGCTGAGGACTGTCGATGGCTACTGGTATCGTGAAGTGGTTCAACAAGACCAAGGGTTACGGCTTCATCGCCCCTGACTCGGGCGGCAAGGACGTATTCGTGCATATTACTGCGGTGGAACGAGCCGGACTCGGCGACCTGCAGGAAGGCCAGAAGGTCGCATTCGAGCTCGTTCCCGGCCGGGATGGCCGGACCGCCGCCGATCAGCTTCAGGCCGTCTAGCGAGGCGTTCCGTATCCGCCGCCGCCGGGCGTCTCGACGACGAGAACGTCGCCGGGATGGACGGTAGTCTGGGCGCTGGCGGCCAGCTGTTCCGATTCGCCACCTGTCCTCTCGACCCGATTGACGCCGGGTGATCCGGCGCCGCCGCCGGCGAGGCCGAATGGCGCGTGCTCGCGGTTGTTCGACAGGATGCCGGCCGTCATTGGCTCGCCGAAGCGCAGCCGGCGGACCACGCCGTCGCCGCCCCGCCATTCGCCGTCGCCGCCCGAGCCGCGGCGGATGGCAAAGGAGTCGACGGTCACCGGGAAGCGGAACTCCAGCACTTCCGGATCGGTCAGTCGCGAATTGGTCATGTGGGTCTGCACCGCGCTGGCGCCGTCGAAGCCGGGTCCGGCGCCCATGCCGCCGGCCAGGGTCTCGTAGTACTGGTGGCGGGCATTGCCGAAGGTCAGATTGTTCATGGTCCCCTGGGCGGAGGCCGCCGCGCCCAGCGCGCCGAACAGGGCGTTCACCACGCATTGCGAGGTCTCGACGTTGCCGGCGACCACCGCCGCCGGATAAAGCGGGTTGAGCAGGCAGCCTTCCGGCACGACGAGCGTGAGCGGCTCGAGGCAGCCCTCGTTGAGCGGGATGTCGCCGCCCACCAGGCAGCGGAAGACATAGAGCACGGCCGCCCGGGTGATGGACAGCGGCGCGTTGAAGTTGTTGGGCTGCTGCGGACTGGTGCCGGTAAAGTCGACGGTGGCCGCGCGGGCGGCGCGGTCGACGGTGATCGCCACCGAGATGCTGGCGCCGCAATCCATTTCCACCGTGAAGGCGCCGTCCGACAGCCGATCGATCACCCGGCGTACCGATTCCGCGGCGTTGTCCTGCACGTGGCCCATATAGGCCCGCACCACGTCGAGGCCGAACTGGTCCACCATCGCCAGCAACTCCCGCGCACCCTTCTCGTTGGCCGCGACCTGGGCCTTGAGGTCGGCCATGTTCTGGTCGGGGTTGCGCGCCGGAAACGGCCCCCGCGCGAGCAGGTCGCGCATCTCCTGCTCCTGCAGCCGGCCGCGAGACACCAGCTTCACGTTGTCGAGCAGGACGCCCTCCTGGTCGATGCTGGTCGAATCAGGCGGCACGGAACCGGGGGTGATGCCGCCCACGTCCGCATGGTGACCGCGCGTCGCCACGAAGAACAGCGGAGCGTCGGCGACGAAGACGGGCGTGACCACGGTGATGTCCGGCAGGTGGGTGCCGCCATTGTAGGGCGCGTTGGTGACGAAGACGTCGCCGGGGCGCATGGCCGGATTGCCCCGGATGATCGTGCGGACGCTGTCGCCCATGGACCCCAGATGCACCGGAATGTGCGGCGCATTGGCGATCAGGCTGCCGTCTCCGTCGAACAGCGCGCAGGAGAAGTCGAGCCGCTCCTTCATGTTCACCGAATGGGAGGTATTCTCGATGACGACGCCCATCTGCTCGGCGATGGACATGAACAGATTGTTGAATATCTCCAGCTGCACGGGGTCGGCGCGGGTGCCGGCGGCGGACCGCCGGCCCAGCGCCTCGACCCGTTCCAGGACCAGGTCGCCGCGTTCCGACACCTGGGCGCGCCAGCCGGGTTCGACGACGTTGGTGCCGTGGGCCTCGGCGATGATGGCGGGACCGTGCACGACGTTGCGGGGCCGGAGCGATGCCCGGTCGACCAGCAGCGCCGATTGCCAGCCGCCGTCGATGAAGACCTCGATCTCCTCGTCTTCCGCGGGCGGGCCATGTCCGATCGTCGATGCCTGCTCGACTTCGGGCTGCGGCATGTGGCCGACTGCCTCGAGGGTCACGGATTCGATGATGATCGCCTTGCCGGCGTCGTTGAAGCCGAACCGGCGGCGGTGCGCGTCCTTGAACGCGCCCTGCACCTCGCCCAGCGCGCCGTAGGGCACCTCGAGCGCCGAGTCGGTGCCGGCGTATCGCAGGTGCAGGCGGCGCACGATCTCGGTGCGGGCCGCCAGCGGCTCCACCAGAGGGAGCGCGTGGGCCGTCATCCGCCGGAACACCGGCTCTAGTCCGGCCAGCGTCTCGGCCGACAGCGGAAGCTCGACGGTCTCCTGGCGCATCTCGCGCGCCTCGGCGAGGCCCATGCCCAGCGCCGACAGCACGCCGGCCAGCGGGTGGATCATCACCTGGGTCATGCCCAGCGCGTCGGCTACCTGGCAGGCATGCTGGCCGCCCGCGCCGCCGAAGCACACGAGCGTGCAGCGCGAGACGTCGTGGCCACGCTCCAGCGAGATGCGCTTGATCGCCCGGGCCATGGTCTCGACCGCGACCCGCACGAAGCCCTCGGCCACCTGCTCGGGAGACCGGTTGCCCACCCGCGCGGCGAGTTCCCGGAACTCGCGCCTGACCACCGCCGTGTCGAGCGGCCGGTCGCCATCCGGGCCGAACACGCTGGGGAACCGGTCGGTGCGGATCCTGCCCAGCAGGACGTTGCAGTCGGTAATGGTCAGCGGGCCGCCGCGCCCATAGCTCGCCGGTCCCGGATCGGCGCCCGCGGACGCAGGCCCGGCGCGGAATCGCGCGCCGTCGAAATCCAGGATCGAGCCGCCGCCCGCCGCCACCGTGTGGATGTGCATCATCGGCGCGCGGATGCGGGTGCCGGCGACGACGCTGTCCGTCACCCGCTCGTACGCGCCGTCGAAGTGGCAGACATCGGTCGAGGTGCCGCCCATGTCGAAGCCGATGATCCGCCGGAATCCGGCCAGGGCCGCGGTGCGCACCGCCCCGACCACACCGCCTGCCGGACCCGACAGGATGGCATCCTTGCCGTGGAAGCGGCCGGCCTCGGTCAACCCGCCGTTCGACTGCATGAACAGCAGGTTGGCGCCGCCGGTCTGCCGCGCGACCTTGTCGACATAGCGGCGCAGCACCGGCGACAGATACGCGTCGGCCACGGTGGTATCGCCCCGGCCGACGATCTTCATCAGCGGACTCGCCTTGTGGCTGACCGATACCTGGGAAAAGCCCAGTTCACGGCACAGGCCGGCGAGCGCCTGCTCGTGATCCGGGAAGCGCCAGGCATGCATCAGGCAGATCGCGGCGCTGTCGATGCCCTCGCCGCGGGCGAGCGACAGCGCCTCGCGCGCGCCGGCGAGGTCGAGCGGGATCAATACCGCGCCGTCCGCGCCGACCCTCTCGCCGACCTCGATGACCCGCTCGTAGAGTTGCTCCGGCAGCTTGACGTCGAGGTCGAACAGGCGCGGCCGGTTCTGATAGCCGATGCGCAGCACGTCGGCGAAGCCCTGGGTGGTGACGAAGACGGTACGCGCGCCGCGCCGCTCCAGCAGCGCGTTGGTGGCGACCGTGGTGCCCATCTTGATGGCGGCGATGGTATCCGCTTGCACCGGCTGGTCCGCCCTCAGGCCCAGCAGGTCGCGGATGCCCTGCACCGCGGCATCCTCGTACCGCTCCGGCGCCTCGGACAGCAGCTTGTGCGTGACGATGTCACCGCCTGGCCGCCGTGCGACGATGTCGGTGAAGGTGCCGCCGCGATCGATCCAGAATTGCCAGCCACCCTGCATAAGCCGGTTATATCAGCGCCGCGCCGCATGCGCGAGGCAGGCGGAGCGGGAGACGGCGTGCTATATCCCGATGAGCGCATGGTGCCTGCTCATGGACAACTCCACCTACGAGACAACACCCTTCCGCGTCATACCGGCGCTTTTCGCCGGCGCGGCCGCGGGTAGTGCTTGTGCAGTCCTCGCATTGTCGCTGGGCGGCGCGCTCGTCGACGGCACGGCCACCTCGCTGCTGCCGCGGCAGGTGTTCAACACCTCGTTCATGCTGGCGCCGTTCGTCTTCTTCGTCTTCGCCGCCGGCGGCCTGTTCGTCGCCGGCCCGTGCTGGTGGGTGCTGCACCGCATGGGACGCCGGACCTGCTACGACGCCATGCTGGCATGGGCCATGCTGTGCGCGGCGGCCGGCCTGGTGCCGCCCATCGAGGCGGTCTCGCGCCAGGCGCTTGGAGATCCGTGGCGGTTCGTGGTCATGGCGACCGCCGGCCTGGTCTCCGGCCTGGTGTTCTGGCGGATCGCCTACCGCTCCATGCCGGACGGCTTTAGCGCGGAAGAATCTACCTGAGGGCGGCCACGGGCCCGAAAAGCAGAACGGGCGGAGCCATGCTCCGCCCGCTCGGACGTGGATGCGTGTCCGGACTTACCAGACGTGCATGATGCGGCGGGTCGACCGCTCCACCACGACCGGCTGGTCGTTGATGATGGTGTAGCTGTAGCGATCCGGATCGCTGACCTTCACGGTCGACGGCAGCGAATAGACCTTCACGTTCTGCGGCAGCACGACGCCGACCTGCGCGTCGAAGTCCGGAGCGCTGACCGGCGCGTAGTTCTGCGTGGTCGAATACTCCTTGATCACCGTACCGTCCGAGGCGGTCCAGGTGGTCGTCGTGGTCGTTTCCGCGAAAGCCGAGGCACTCACGAGCAGAGCCGAAGCGGTCGCCACCGAAAGCAGTACCTTTCTCATCTTGAACTCCTGTCTTTGCCGAGCTTGATAAGCAATCCTCCCGAACCGGCGAAGCGGCGACGCCGGTCGGAAGCCGCAAGGTCAACGCGACTTGGCGGCAGGAGTTCCATGAAGCTTGTTCACGCGCGCTTGACACGGCGCTGCCGCCGCCGCGAGCCTGCGGTTGGGGAGAGAATCAGTAGGGAGTATTGGGGCGTGGCGATTTCCGCGGTTTTCCACCATGTGGGTATCACCGTCAGCAACCTCGAAAGGTCGGTGAAATGGTATCGCGAGGTTTTCGGGCTGGAGCCCGCCTTTGCCCTGGAAGTGGGCGGCGAGGGCGCCGGTCGGACGCTCCGCCTGCCGCCGCACATCCACCGCACGGTGGTCATGCCGGTCGGCGATTTCGCCATCGAGCTGCTCGAGTTCGAGCCGACCCGGAACGGGCCGAACCAGATGCGCCAGGACGACGTGGGCTATGTCTACATCTGCTTCGCCGTCGACGACATCGAGGAGGTTTATCAACGCCTTACGGCGCTGGGCCACGATTTCCACACCGAGCCGCTCTATGCCGGCGAAGAAGGCCAGATCGCCGGCTCGAAATTCTGCGTCATGCGCGATCCCGACGGCAAGACCATCGAGTTCGTGCAGTGCGGGCCGGGCATGAAGAGCGCCGGCCTGCATGCGGCGGCGGCGCGCAAGGACGTCGACCTGAAGCACCCTCAGGTGTTCGGCTAGCTAGCGCAGTGCCCGGTTGTTGCTGGTCTGGCCGCGCAGGACGCGGATGCGCTCGCCGTAGACGCTGCGGATGCAGTCGGCGTCGTAGCACTTGTTGCGGTCGATAAGGAAGCGGCGCTGGGCCAACTCGGCCGACTGGGCGGCCAGGCCCTGGTCGGGACCCAGGCTGTCCATGTAGGCGTCGAAGGCCCGGACCATCTGCTGGTCGAGTTTGGCGAGCTCGAACGACTTGCAGATCAGCTTCTCCGACTCCTCGAAGGCATCGCGGCATTCGAACGACGCCGGCCTGGGCTTCGGCTTGGGCTTCGGAGGAGGCGGAGGCGGCGGAGGCGGCGCCTCCGGCTGTGCCTCGACGGGGGCCGCGCCGGGCGGCGGGCTCGTCGCCGGATCGGCGGCGGGCGCCATGTCGGGCGGCGGACCGTCCACCGGATCGGCGGTGACGGTCATGGAGAGGCCAGCGACAAGGCAGAATGCGAGCAGCGTGCCCGTGACGTATCTCATGATTCCCCTCCGGCGGCTTCGGCCGCGCTCGTGTTGGAGATTAGCAATCAAACTTCCCCGAGGTAAGCGCCCAGATTTCAATGGCCGGTGCCGCTCTCCGATTGTCGCCCCGGCGATGGCCCATGGCCGTAAACTGAGACTTCGCGGCTAGGGGAGGGTGGGTCTTGACGCAAGTGGTGCCCGCAGCCGCGTATCCGCATGACGTAACGGTGGGCTGATCTCTCATAAACTCTCTGTGGATCTGCGAGCGGAGCGAAGCTATCCAGCTCCGCCGCCACGCTGCCATCACCGGCATGGCTGGGCTGCTTCGCCCGCGCTCGCAGATTCACTGAAAGGACAGGGGGACCGGCTGAACGAACGGCCACAGCTGGCGAACTACGGCCGTTGCACTTCCGGAATCGGCGCCGGTTCGCTCGTCCAGTGGCCGCCGATGGCCTGGATCAGCGAAACCGCGGCGGTCTGGCGGGCGAGGACGGCGCTGATGCTGGACTGGCGCGCGCCGAAGGCGGTCGCCTGGGCCGAGATCACGTCGGTGTAGGCGACGATGCCGGCCAGGTACTGGTTCTGGGTGATTTGCTCGGCGCGGCGCGCGGCGGTCTCGGCGGCGGCGCGCTCGGCGCCCACCTCGGCCAGCAGGCGCATGGCGGCGAACTGGTCCTCGGTCTGCTGGAACGCGGTCAGCACGGCCTGCCGGTATTCGGCGCCGGCCTGCCGCCACGCGGCCTTGGCCTGCTCCAGCCGTGCCGAGCGCGCGCCCCAGTCGATCAGGGTCTCGGCCACCTGCGCGCCCAGCGACCAGACCGTCGCCGAGCTGGCGAACAGCTGGGACAGCTGGCGGCTGTTCACGCCCACGTCTCCGGAAATCGTGAAGGTGGGAAAGAACGCGGCGCGGGCGATGCCGACGCCGGAATTGGCGGCGGCGACGCGGCGTTCGGCCGCGGCAACGTCGGGCCGTCGCTCCAGCAGGTCGCCGGGCAGGATGCCGGGCACCTCGGGCACGGCCGGCGACCAATCGGCGGCGGGCAGGGCGAAGCTGGACGGGTTTTCGCCCACCAGCACGGCGATGGCATGCTCCAGCACCGCCCGCTGGCGGCGCAGGTCGGCGGCCTCGGCGCGGGCGCTACGCAGCTGGGTCTCGGCCTGCACCACGTCGAGCTTGCCGACCACGCCCACATTGTAGCGGTTGGTGGTGATCTCCAGCCCCCGGTCATAGGCCGCGATGGTCTCGTCGATCAGCGCGATCTGGGCGTCCATGGCGCGCAGCTGCAAATAGTTCAGCGCCAGCTCGCCCTGGGCCGACAGGGTGGCGTTGGCGAGGTCGGCGCGGCTCGCCTCGGCGGCGGCGCCGGCCTGCGACACGCTCGAGCGGATGCGGCCCCAGACGTCCGGTTCCCAGGTGGCGCCGATCGAGCCCTGGTAGCGCTTGCCGACATTGACGCCGCCGGCGCCCGAGCCGCTGCCGTCGTCGGAGCCGTCGTCCTCGGGGTCTCGCTGGCCGAACGAGCCCGTGCGGGTAGCGCCCGCCTGCAGGTCGACGGTGGGGAACAGGCCGGCGCGCTGCTCCTTCACCACGCCCCTTGCCTGCTCGTAGGCCGCCAGAGCGGCGGCAAGGTTCTGGTTGGAGACGAGCACGCGGCGTTCCAGGTCGTCGAGCACCGGATCGCGGAACAGCCTCCACCATTCGCCCCGCGCCACGTCGTCGGCCGGGCGCGCGGGCCGCCAGCCGGGCTCCTCCTTGAACGCGGCGGGCACGTCGGTGGCGGGCCGGTGATAGGCCGGCGTCATGTTGCACCCGGCGAGCAGGGCGGCGAGGACGAGGCCGGAGACGGATCGGGAGGCGCGGATCATGTGCTGGACACACCATGTTGCTGGGCGCCGTGTCCGAACAGCGCCTCGTTGGGCGAGCGGCGGCGGAACCTGTCGAGCGCCAGGTAGACGACCGGCGTGGTGAGCAGGGTGATGAACTGGCTGGCGATCAGGCCGCCGATAATGGTGACGCCCAGCGGCCGGCGCAGCTCCGAGCCCTCACCGAAGCCGATGGCAAGCGGCAGCGCGCCCAGGCCCGCCGCCAGCGTGGTCATCAGGATCGGCCGGAACCGCAGCAGGCAGGCCTCGCGCACGGCGTCGAACGGCGCCAGGCCTCTCCCGCGCTCGGCCTCGAGGGCAAAGTCGATGATCATGATCGCGTTCTTCTTGACGATGCCGATCAGCAGGATGAGTCCGATCAGCGCGATCAGGTCGAATTCCTGCCCCAGCACCATCAGCGCCAGCACCGCGCCCAGGCCGGCCGACGGCAGGGTCGAGAGCACCGTCAGCGGATGTATCAGGCTCTCGTAGAGGATGCCCAGCACGATGTAGATGGCGACGATGGCGAGCAGGATCAGCACCGGGGTCGAGGCCGTCGACTGCTGGAACGCCTGGGCGGTGCCGGCGAAGACGCCGTGCACGCCGGGCGGCATGTCGAGGCCGGCCTGCACCTCGCGGATGCGCTGGGATGCCTCTCCCAGCGAGACGTTGTCGGCGGTGGCGAAGGAGATGGTCGCGGCCGGCGAGCCGTCCTGGTGACTGACCTGCGATGCGCTGCCGCCGATCGACCAGGTTGCGATGGCCGACAGCGGCGTCATTGTCGTCGCCGTCAGGTTCACCGCCGCGCCGGCCGGCGCGTCGCGCGCGGCGCCGGTTGTCGAGGTCGGTGCGCTGGCCGATGCCGCGGCGGGCGTGGCCGCTTCCGCCGCCGTCTGCGGCCGGGTCGGCAGGTAGACGCGGGACAGCGCCTCGGGCGAGCCCGAGAATTCGGGGCCGACGCCCATCACCACGTGGTACTGGTTGAGGCCGCTGTAGATGGTCGCCATCTGGCGCTGGCCGAAGCCGTCATAGAGGATGGCATCGATGGTCCGCTGGTCGAGACCGAGGCGCGCCGCCTTGTCCTTGTCGATCACCAGATAGACCTCGGCGCCGGTGTCGTTCTGGTCGACGTCGACGTCGGTCAGCATGGGTTCCTGCTTCAGCGCCGCCGTCAGTTTCTCCGCCGCCTGCCGCAGCATGTCGAGGTCGTCGCTCTTCAGCGTGTACTGGAAGCTGCTGTTGCCGCCGCGGCCGCCGATACGCATGTCCTGCACCGGGTTGAGGAACACGCTGACGCCGGTGACGCGCGACAGCTTGGGCCGCAGCCGGCCGATCACCTCGCGTGTCGGCTCGCGCTCGCCGCGCGGCTTCAGCATCACCTGCATGAACCCGCCGCCGGCGCGCCGCCCGCCGCTGAACGCGACCACCGTGTCGACCGCGGGGTCTTCGTTGATGATGCCGACGATGGTGGTGAGCTTCTTCTGCATGTCCTGGAACGAGATGCTGCGGTCGGCTCGGATGCCGCCCATCAGCGCGCCGGTGTCCTGCTCGGGGAAGAAGCCCTTGGGGATGGCGATGAACAGGTAGACGTTGAGCGCCACCGCGCCCGCCAGCAGCAGCAGGGTGGCGCCCCGGTTCGCCAGCGCCCAGTCGAGGCTGCGGCGGTACCAGCCCTGGAGGCGGTCGAAGCCGCGCTCGGCCCAGGCGGCGAAGCGCGAGGGCCTGGGCTTCTCCGGCAGGATCAGCGCCGCGATCATCGGCGTGGTGGTGAGCGAGATCACCAGCGAGATCATCACCGCCACGCTCATGGTGACGGCGAACTCGCGGAACAGCCGCCCGACGATGCCGCCCATGAACAGCAGCGGGATGAACACCGCGACGAGCGAGACGCTGATCGACAGCACGGTGAAGCCGACCTCGGCCGCGCCCTTCAGCGCTGCTTCCGCCCGATTCATGCCCCTTTCCACGTATCGGCTGATGTTTTCCAGCACCACGATGGCGTCGTCGACCACGAAGCCGGTCGCTACCGTCAGCGCCATCAGCGACAGATTGTTGAGCGAGAAGCCCAGCAGGTACATCACGCCCACCGTGCCCAGCAGCGAGACCACCACGGCGACGAAGGGCACCACGGTCGCGCGCAGCGAGCGCAGGAAGACGCTGACCACGGCGACGACCAGCAGCGTGGCGATCACCAGGGTCAGCTCCACCTCGTGCAGTGAGGCGCGGATGGTCGAGGTGCGGTCGGCCGCGACGGTCAGGTGGATGTCGGCCGGCAGCGCGGCCTGCAGAACGGGCAGCTCGCGCTTGATGGAATCGACCGTCTCGATGATGTTGGCGCCGGGCTGGCGGCTGATCACCACGGTGACCGCCTTCTCGCCGTTGAACAGGCCCATGGTGCGGACGTCCTCGGGGCCGTCATAGACCCGCGCCACGTCGCGCAGCCGTACGCCCGCGCCGTCGCGCCAGGCGATGATCAGGTCTCGGTAGTCCTCGGCGGTCGTTCCCGGCTTGTTGCCGTAGATCTGGAAGGCGCGATCGCCGTCCTCGATCACGCCCTTGGGCCGGTTCGCGTTGGTCGAGGTGATGGCGGTGCGCACGTCCTCGAGGCTGACGCCGAAGCGCGCCAGCGCCAGCGGGTTGAGCTCGACGCGCACGGCCGGCAGCGAGCCGCCGCCCAACTCCACGTCTCCCACGCCCTCGACCTGCGACATGCGCTGCTGCACCACGTTGGAGACGGCGTCGTAAATCTCGGCGGGCGGACGGGTCTTCGAGGTGAGCGCCAGCACCATCACCGGCGCGTCCGCCGGGTTCATCTTGCGGTAGGTCGGGTTGCTGCGCAGCGTCGCGGGCAGATCGGCGCGCGAGGCGTTGATGGCGGCCTGCACGTCGCTGGCGGCGCCGTCGATGTCGCGCGACAGCTCGAACTGCAGCACGATGCGCGCCGAGCCGGTGCTCGACGACGAGGTCATCTCGGTCACGCCGGCGATGGTGCCGAGCCGCCGCTCCAGCGGCGCGGCCACGCTCGAGGCCATGGTCTCGGGGCTGGCGCCGGGCAGCGAGGCCGACACGCTGATGGTCGGGAAGTCCACCTGCGGCAGCGGCGAGACCGGCAGGGCGAAGAACGCGGCGATGCCGGTGAGCGCCATGCCCACGGTCAGCAGGAAGGTGGCGATCGGCCGGCGGATGAAGGGCGAGGACAGGCTCATGCCGCCTGCTCCCGCCTCGCGCGGCGCCGTGCCTGCCAGCGTTCCGAAAAACGCTCGAAGCGCAGGTAGATCACCGGCGTCGTGAACAGGGTCAACGCCTGGCTGACGATCAGGCCGCCGGCGATGGCGAGGCCCAGCGGCTGGCGCAGCTCCGAGCCCATGCCGCTGCCGAAGATCAGCGGCAGCGCCGCGAACAGGGCGGCGAAGGTGGTCATCATGATCGGCCGGAAACGCAGATGCGCGGCCTGCCTTATGGCCGCCTCGGCGTCCTTGCCCTCGGCGCGCTGCGCCTCGATGGCGAAGTCGATCATCATGATCGCGTTCTTCTTGACGATGCCGATCAGCAGCACGATGCCGATGATGCCGATCACGCCCAAATCGTTGCCAGTGAGCAACAGCGCCAGCAGCGCGCCGACGCCCGCCGACGGCAGGGTCGACAGGATGGTCACCGGATGGATGAAGCTCTCGTAGAGCACGCCGAGGACGATGTAGACGGTGATGATCGCGGCCAGGATCAGCCAGACCTGGTTGGTCAGCGATGCCCGGAACGCGTCGGCCGCGCCCATGAACTCGGTGGTGATCGACGCCGGCACGCCGATCCGCTCCTCGGCCTCGACGATGGCGTCGACCGCCGCGCCCAGCGACACGCCGGGCGCCAGGTCGAAGCCGATGGTCGCGGCCGGGAACTGTGCGACGCGCGAGATCGACAGCGGTGCGTCGCCCGTGGTGATGGTGGCGAAGGCGGTGAGCGGCACCGACGCGCCGCCGGACACCGGCACGTACATCCGCTTCAGCGCCTCGGGGCTGGTCAACATGCCCGGCTGGCTTTCCAGGATCACCCGGTACTGGCTCGACTGGGTGAAGATGGTCGAGATGATGCGCTGGCCGAACGCGTCGTATAGCGCGTTGTCCACGTCCGCGGCGCTGATGCCGAGGCGCGAGGCGACGTCGCGGTTGATGGCGACCGTGACCGCGTGGCCCTCGTTCTGCACGTCGGAGACGACGTTGCGCACCTCCTTCACATAAGCGAGCTCGTCGGTCAGCTCCCGCGCCCATCGGTCGGTGAGGTCCTGGTCCGAGCCCTGCAGCGAAAAGCGGTACTGGGTCGGTCCGCCCTCGGCGTCGATGGTGAGGTCCTGCACCGGCCGGACGTAGAGCGTCGCGCCGGCCACCTTGCCGACCCGTTCGCGCAGCCGGGCGATGGTCCTCTTCTGGCTAGTGGTGCGCTCGCCCTTGGGCTTCAGGTTGATCAGCATCCGGCCATGGTTGAGGGTGGGGTTCTGGCCGTCGACGCCCACATTGGAGCTGAGGCTGCGCACGTCGGAATCGTCGAGGATGGCGTCGGCGACCTGGACCTGAAGCTCGGACATGCGGCCGAACGACACGTTCTGCTCGCCCACCACGACGGCCTGGAGCTGGCCGGTGTCCTGTTCGGGGAACAGGCCCTTGGGGATCACCCAGAACAGCAGCGCGGTCAGCAGCAGGGTGCCGCCGAACACCGCGAGGGTCAGCGTCTGGCGCGCCAGCACCCAGTCGAGCCAGCCGCGATAGCGGTCGGCGAGCCGGTCGAAGCGCTCGCGGGTCCAGCGCGAGAAGCGGGGCATCCGCTCTTCCTCGGCGGGTTTCAGCCAGCGCGCCGACAGCATGGGCACGAAGGTGAGGGCGACCACAGCCGAGATCAGGATGGTGACGGCGAGCGTCACGGCGAATTCGCGGAACAGGCGGCCGACCACATCGCCCATGAACAGCAGCGGGATCAGCACGGCGACCAGCGACACGGTCAGCGAGATGATGGTGAAGCCGATCTCGCGCGCGCCCTTCAGCGCCGCCTTGAACGCCTTTTCGCCCCGCTCAACGTGCCGGGCGATGTTCTCGATCACCACGATGGCGTCGTCGACCACGAAGCCGCTGGCGATCGTAAGCGCCATCAGGGTCAGATTGTTGAGGCTGAACCCCATCAGGTGCATGGCCGCCAGCGTGCCCACCAGCGACAGCGGCACCGCGACGCTGGCGATCAGCGTCGCCTGCGGGCTGCCCAGGAACAGGAAGATGGCCAGCGTCACCAGCACCACGGCGAACAGCAGTTCGACCTGCACGTCGTGTACCGAGGCCCGGATGCCCAGCGTCCGGTCGGTCAGCAGGGTCATGTGTACGTCGCGGGGCAGCGCGTCGGCCAGGTCCGGCAGCGTCCGCTTGATGGCGTCGACGGTAGCGATGACATTGGCGCCGGGCTGGCGCTGCACGTCGATGATGATCGCCGGCGTGTCGCCCATCCAGGCACCGATCCGGCTGTTCTCCGAGCCCTCGACCACGTTCGCCACGTCCTTCAGGCGGACCGGCGCGCCGTCCACATAGGCGACGATGACGTTGCGGTACTCGTCGGCCGAGGTCAGCTGGTCGTTGGAGTTGATCGACCAGGAGCGGGTCGCGCCGTCGAAGCTGCCCTTGGCGCCATTGCTGTTGGCCGCGGCGATGGCGGTGCGCAGGGTCTCCATGGACAGGCCGCGGGCGGCGAGCGCCTGGATGTTGGCCTGAATGCGCACGGCCGGCCGCTGCCCGCCGGACAGGGACACGAAGCCCACGCCCGACACCTGGGCGATCTTGTTGGCGACCCGCTGGTCGACCATGTTCTGCACCTCGGCCAGGGTCCTGGTGTTCGAGGTGACCCCCAGACTGAGGATCGGCGCGTCGGCCGGGTTGACCTTGGCATAGAGCGGCGGCGAGGGCAGGTCGGAGGGCAGCAGCGTGCCGGCGGCGTTGATCGCGGCCTGCACTTCCTGCTCGGCGGTATCGAGGGTCAGGTCGAGGCCGAACTGCAGCGTCACCACCGAGGCGCCCGCCGACGACACCGACGACATGCGCTTCAGCCCGGCCATCTGGCCGAACTGGCGCTCCAGCGGGCTGGTGACGGTGACCGCCATCACGTCCGGGCTGGCGCCGGGATAGATTGTCCGTACCTGGATGGTGGGATAGTCGACCTCCGGGAGGGCGGACAGCGGCAGGAACCGCCACGCCACCAGGCCGGCCAGCAGGATCGCCAGCATGAAAAGGCTGGTCGCCACCGGCCTGAGGATGAACGGCCGGGACGGGTTCAGACCGCCCTCGGGCCCTTCGGCCGGATCGTCGCCGGCGGTGCTCACGGAGCCTGCTGGTCGCGGTTGCGGCGGCGCTCGCCGTCGGGCCGCTGGCGTCGTTCGCCGCGTTCCCCGCGCTCGCCCCGGCCTTCGCGGTTGCGTGCGCCTTCCCCGCCGCCGCCTCGCTGGCCGGGGAGATTGACGCTGGCGCCGTCATCGATCCGGTCGGCGCCCTCGGTGATGACCGTGTCGCCGGCCTTCACGCCCGAGGTGACGACGGTCCTGGTCCCATCGGACGGGCCAAGCCTCACCAGCTGGAGTTTCGCCGTCTGTTCCGGCGTGAGGATGAACACGAAGTCGCCCCGCGCGCCGTGCCGGATGGCCGTCACCGGCACCGTCACCGCCTGTTCGATGGTGTCGACCACGATGGTGACGTTGACGAACTGGCTGGGGAACAGGTTGCCTTCGGCGTTGAGGAAGCGCGCCTTGGCCCTGACCGTGCCGGTGGTCGTATCGCTGACGTTGTCGAAGGTCAGGAAGTGTCCCTCGGCCAGCACCTTGTCGCCGTACTGGTCATGGACGCTCACCGGCAGCGCGGCGCCTTCGCGCAGCCGCGCCTGCACCGCGGGCACCTGGTCCTGCGGCACGGCGAACGACACGTCGATGGGCGAGGTCTGGGTGATCACCACGATGCCGTTGACGTCGCCGGGCGTCAGGTAGTTGCCGATATCCGCCTGCCGCAGCCCCGCCTTGCCGGCGACCGGCGCGGTGATCGTGGTGTAGGACAGGTTGAGCTTGGCGTTGTCCACCTGGGCCTGGTCGGCTTCCACCGTGCCCTCGAGCTGCTTGACCGTAGCAGCCTGGGTGTCGACCTGCTGGGCGGCGATGGAGTCCTGCTTCAGCAGCGTCTCGTAGCGCTGCAGGTCGACGCGGGCCACGTTGAGCTGGGCCCGGTCGCGCGCCAGCACGCCTTCCGCCTCGGACAGGGCCAGCTGGTACGGGCGCGGGTCGATCTGGGCCAGCTTCTGGCCCTTGGCGACCATCTGGCCTTCCTCGAACTCGATGCTGAACAGCACGCCGGCGAGCTGGGTGCGCACCGTCGCCTGCACCACCGGCTGGACGGTTCCGATCTGGCTCAGGGTCACCGGCATGTCGGCCAGCGCCGCCTTGCCGGTGCCGACGGTGGCGGGAGGCCGCCGGCGCTCGCGTTCGCCGCCCTCGTCGCCGGAACTGCCCGACAGGAGCCAGATCGCGGCGGCGACGGCAACCAGGCCGGCCAACACGAGGAGAGCGTTCCTTCTGGAGCTCGACAGCCATCTGGATTCGGTCACTGACGTCAAGCCCTCGCCTTTGTTCGCGCGCGCAACACTCCGCCCGCCCTGGCGGGTTGTCCAGCCTTGAACGCGGGATGGGGCGTTCTACCTTCGCCCGGTTTCAAAAAAAATGCGGACCGGCGTTCCGGCACGTGGAATGTGGCCAAACGCCGCCGGGGCATGCAATGTTTCACGGCGGCGCGGGGAGGCGCCGGCGATGAAGGCATGGCGGACATATGGCTGGGGCGACATGCGCCTCGACGACGTAGCCGAGCCGGTGGTCCGGCCCGGCTGGGTCAAGGCGCGCATCCGCACGGTTCAGCCCAGCATCACCGAGACGCTGCTGTTCGACGGCGTCAGGACCTATGGTTTCGGCAAGATCGAGAAGGCCATGGCCGCCGGGCCGGCCCAGGTGTTCGGGCATGAATTCTCCGCCGAGATTGTTGAGGCCGGCGAGGGCGTGACGAGCCTGAAACCGGGCATGCGCGTGGCCGCTCGCGGTTCGCATCCCGACGGCATCGTCGGCTTCGACTATCCCGGCGCGCTGGCCGAATACGGGCTGTTTCCCGAAAGCCTGCTGTGTCCGCTGCCCGATCACGTCAGCGACAGCGAGGGCGCGGCGATCCAGCCCCTGACCGACGCGGTCGCGGCCGTTCATGCGGCCGATATCGAGCTGGGCGACGTGGTCGTGGTCATCGGCCAGGGCTCCATGGGGCTCGCCTGCCTCCAGGTGGCGGCGACCTCCGGCGCCGGCCTGGTGGTCGGCGTCGCGCGGCGCGACGGCGTGCTCGAAATCTCCCGGCGGGTGGGCGCCGACATCACCATCAACGCCACGCGCGAGGATCCGGTCGCCGCCGTGCGCGAGCTGACGCGTGGCAAGGGCGCCGACGTGGTGTTCGAGACGGCGGGCGGGCCACCCGAGCAGGGGCTCGCCGGCAACGCCACGCTGATCCAGGCGGCGGAGATGCTGCGCGAGAACGGCAAGGTTGTGGGCATCGCCTTCGACGGCGAAGCCGCGGTCCTGCCCTACGCGCTGTTCCGCATGCGCAGCCTGCGTTACCTGTTCCCGTCCATACTCGATCGGCGGATGTTCGAGGCGACCGTGAACATGGTCGCCTCGGGCCGGGTCGACCTCAAGCCCATGATCACGCGGGTCCTCGATGGCATCGACAAGGTGCCCGAAGCGTTCGAGCTCACCGCGAACAAGTCGAAGCACGGGCTGATCAATCCGGCCCAGGTCATCATCTCGAAGTAAGGGGAGAGCGCATGTCGATGAAGGAATTGGCCATGACGCTGTTGCAGTCGACTTATTACGACGGCGTCGACGAGGGCAACATGGAGAAGGCGGCCTCGGCGCTGCACGAGGACGTCGAGTGGTCGCATGCCCAGGTCTGGGGCCATCACGAGTTCCGCCCGGGCGAGGCGTCGGCCAACCGCGGCAAGGCCGAGGTCCAGGCCTTCCTGCAGGCGCGGGTCAAGCAGCTGGCCGAGGCGCGCATCCGTCACAAGGTGCGCGACATGGTGATCGAGGGCAACAAGGGCGCCATCCTGGGCTATGTGCGCGGCGAGGACGGCACCGAGAAACAGTTCATGGTCTGGTTCGAGATCAGGGACGACAAGATCTCCCGCTACCTGCTGAGGCCGCTGTGAGGCACACCAAGGCCCGCGCCCACGAACTGTTCCAGCTCACCTACTACGACAGCATCGACCGGGGCGACATTCCCGGCGCGGTCTCGGCGCTGCATCCCGACGTGGTGTGGTGGCATGCCCAGGTGTGGAAGCGGCACGAGTTCGGGCTGCCGGCATCCGAACGGCTTGAAGGCAAGTCGGCCGTCGAAGCGCTGCTGGGCGGGCTTCGCGACAATCTGGGCAAGGCCGGCATCCGCCACAGGATACGCGACATGGCTTTCGACCCGGAGACCGGCAAGGGCGCGTTCCTGGGCGCAGTGGTGGGCAGCGACGGTGCCGAAGCCCCGTTCCTGGCATGGTTCGAGCTGGAGGACGATCTGATCCGGCGCTATACGATCCGGCCGCTGTAGCTAGCCCTTGATCAACGGCGTCACGGCCTGCATCAGCACCTGGTGCTGGCGCTCGGCCGGCCAGTCGGCGGGATCGAAGCCGGCCTGGACGGCAAGCCCGTTGATCATGGTCAGCAGCTCGCGGGCCATCAGGTCGAAGTCGGCATCGGCGGCCAGCTTGCCGTTGGCCGCCATGGCCTTGAGCACCCGCTCGATTCGCTTGCGGGTATCGAGCACGCGCCGGCGCTGCTCCTCGGCGAATTCGGGGTCGCCGATCGCCATGCCCCAGAACGACAGCCATACCTGCCATTCGCGGTGGCGCGCCTCGTCGAGCGGCAGCAGCGCCTCGATACTACCGACCAGATCGTCCGGCGCCTTGCTCAGCACGGCATCGACGCGGGCCTGGGCCGCCTGCGCCGCCGCCTGATAGGTGAACAGCAGCAGTTGCCGCTTGTCGGCGAAGTAATGGCTGACGATCGCCGTGCTGTAGCCGGCGGCCCGTGCCAGCTCCCGCACGGTCACGCGCTCGACGCCCACCTGGGCGATGAGGCGGGCGGCAACCTCGGCGACTTCGCGTCGGCGGGCATCGTGATCGACTTGACGGGGCATGTCCCTCCAGCGGACCCAAGGGCGCGTATTCTTGTCGTTGGCGGCCGGGGATACCGGCCAGTAACGCGTATAGCACGGCGATTCCGTTACCGGAAGCGAGCGGCAACACGGGCAGCCCTGTCGGCGATGCTTGGCGAGCAAGAGGATTTTCGGCTATATCGTTTCGATACCCAGCCGGAACCGCGAGGAAATTCCCACCGTGAAGCATCTGCTTTTCGTCCTGCCGCTGGCGCTTGGGGCTTGGTCGATCGCCCAAGCCGCCGAGCCCGTCAGCTTCTCCAAGGACATCGTGCCGATCCTCAAGACGCGCTGCGTCATGTGCCACCTCACGGGTCAGGAACCGGGCAACATGAAGCTCGCGCCCAAGGCGGCCTACGCCACGCTGGTCGGCGCGAAGGCGGCCGAGACAGATCTGAAGCGCGTCGAGCCGGGCAAACCCGACCAGAGCTATTTGGTTCGCAAGCTCGACGGTACGCATGTGGACGCGGGCGGCACCGGCGTGCGCATGCCGTTGGGCGGCGCGCCCCTGCCCGAGGCGCAAATGGCGGCGATCCGGACCTGGATCGAGCAGGGCGCGCCCAACAACTGATCCGGAACCACGCGGAAATCCGCACGCAGGGCGTGCACCGGGTTTGGTCGACCGTTCGACGGTATTCGGTTGCCCGACGCTGGCTTGGCGCTAAAAATCCCTCCTGACCGCGGCCCGTGCGTTCGGGCCGCCAACCTGGCCGGGTGATTCATGATCGAGCTCAACCTCAACGGCACGGCGCGCAGCGTCGATGCCGATCCTTCCACGCCATTGCTCTGGGCGCTGCGCGACACGCTGAAGATGACCGGCACCAAGTTCGGCTGTGGCATCGCCCAGTGCGGCGCCTGCACCGTGCTGGTCGACGGCATGGCGGTGCGTTCGTGCCAGCTTCCGATCGAGGGGCTTGCCGGCAGCGAGATCACCACCATCGAAGGCGCGAACGGCAAGGTGGCCGAAGCCCTGCGCGCTGCCTGGATCGAGCATCAGGTGCCGCAGTGCGGCTATTGCCAGTCCGGCCAGATCATGTCGGCGACCGCGCTGCTGACAGACACGCCCAAGCCCACCGACGCCGACATCGACGCCGCCATGCAGGGGAATATCTGCCGCTGCGCCACCTATGTCCGCATCCGTGCCGCCATCCACACGGCGGCTGGCAAGCTGGGAGGCGCCTGATGAACGCGATCACCGCCACCCGCCGCGGCGTGCTGGCGCTGGCCGCCGGCGTCGGCGCTGGCCTGGTCCTGGGCTTCCGTGTCACCGACATCCTCGCGGCGGAGACCGAGGGGTCCGCCGCAGCCGAGTTCAACCCCTTCGTGCGCGTCGACGGCGCGGGCAAGGTCACCGTCATCGTCAAGCACCTGGACAAGGGGCAGGGCGCGGCAACCGGCCTCGCGACGCTGGTTGCCGAGGAGCTGAACGCCCGGCCGGATCAGATCACGGTCGAGTTCGCGCCGTCGGACAGCCGCTACAAGAACCTGTTGTTCGGCATGCAGGGCACCGGCGGGTCGACCTCCATGGCGAATTCCTTCGACCAGTACCGCGAGGCGGGCGCGGCGGCGCGCCAGATGCTGATCGAGGCCGCGGCGTCGGCCTGGAAGGTGCCCACGGCCAAGGTGACGATCGAGGCGGGCGAGCTTCGCGATGCCTCGGGCCGGAAGGCCGGGCTGGGCGAGTTCGCCGAGGCGGCCGGCAAGCTCGCCGTGCCGTCGCCGGTAACAGTGAAGAAGCCCGAGGACTGGATCTATATCGGCAAGTCGTTTCCGCGCGTCGACGTGCAGGTGAAGTCGGCAGGCTCGGTCGATCTGTTCGCCATGGACCTGCACATGGACGACATGCTGGTCGCCGTCACCGCCCGCCCGCCGAAATGGGGCGCGACGCTGCGCGGCTTCGACGCTGCCGCCGCCAAGGCGTCGCCCGGCGTCGCCGGCGTGATCGAAGTGCCGCAGGGCGTCGTCGTGCTCGCCGCCACCACATGGCAGGCGATCAAGGGCCGCGAACTGCTGAAGCTGGACTGGGACGAGACCGGCGCCGAGACGCGCTCGTCGGCGGATATCTTCGCCGAGTACCGGGCGCTCGCCGACACGCCGGGCATTAACGTCCGCAATAGCGGCAACGGCGCGAAGGGGATTGCGGGCGCGGCGAAGGTCGTCGAGGCGACCTACGAGTTCCCCTATCTGGCGCACGCGCCCATGGAACCGATCAACATCACCGTGCTCTATGACGGCAAATCGGCCAGCTTCTGGACAGGCTCGCAATTCCAGGGCGTCGACCACGGCGTCGCGTCACAGGCGCTGGGCCTGCCGCCGGAGAAGATCGCCATCCACACCATGTGGGCCGGCGGCTCGTTCGGCCGCCGCGCCATCTACAACGCCCACTATTTCGCCGAGGCCTCGGCCATCGCCAGGGCCTGGGGGAAGCCGCAGCCGATCAAGCTGGTCTACACCCGCGAGGACGACATCAAGGGCGGCTACTACCGTCCCGCCTTCCTGCACAAGGCCCGCGCCGGCCTCGACGCCGACGGCAACATCCTGGGCTGGGAGCACAGCATCGTCGGCCAGTCAATTCTCAAGGGCACCCCGTTCGAGGCCATGGCGGTGAAGGACGGCGTCGACAGCACGTCGATCGAGGGCGTCCACGACATGACCTACGCCAATGCCGGCATGACCGTCGATCTGCACAATGGCGACGTGAAGGTGCCGGTGCTGTGGTGGCGCTCGGTGGGCCACACCCACACCGGTTACGTCATGGAGACCATGATCGACGAACTGGCGACGGCTGCCGGCGCCGATCCGGTGGAATACCGCCTGCGGCTGTTGAAGGACGATGCCCGCAAGGCCGCCGTTCTGAAGCTGGCGGCGGACAAGGCCGGCTGGTCCCGGCCCGCGCCCGAGGGACGGTTCCGCGGCGTCGCCGTCCACCATTCCTTCGGCAGCTATGTCGCGGAGATCGCCGAGGTCAGCGTCACGGACGGCCGGATCAAGGTCAAGAGGGTGGTCTGCGCCGTGGATTGCGGCGTCGCCATCAACCCGGACAACATCGCCGCCCAGATGGAAGGCGGCATCGGTTATGGTCTCGGCGCGATCCTGCATGACGAGATCACCCTGAAGGACGGCGCCGTGGAGCAGGCAAATTTCGACGGCTACGGGTCGCTGCGTATCACCGAGATGCCGAAGATCGAGGTCCACATCGTTCCCTCGAAGGAGAAGCCGACCGGCGTCGGCGAGCCGGGCGTGCCGCCCATCGGCCCCGCCGTCGCCAACGCCGTGTTCAAGGCCACCGGCAAGCGGGTGCGGTCGTTGCCCTTCGCCAAGCACGGGCTGGTCTGAGCCATCGGTCCTGACGTAGTCTCCCGGTTCAACGGGAGAGGAGAATCTCATGAAACTGCGTCCGTTCGGGCGGACCGGCGTGCGTGTGCCGCCGCTGTGCCTGGGCACCATGACCTTCGGCATGCAGTGCGACGAGGACACCTCGTTCGCCATCATGGACAAGGCGTATGGATCCGGCATCGACTTCTTCGACACGGCGGACGGCTATCCGCTGGGCGGCGGGATGGAGCGGGTCGGCGCCACCGAGCAGATCATCGGCCGCTGGATGAAGGACCGCGGCCTGCGCGACCGAATCTTCCTCGCCACCAAGTGCCGCGCGCCCATGGGGCCGACCATCAATGACGGCGGCCTGTCGCGCTACAACATCACCCGCGCCGTCGAGAACAGCCTGCGCCGGCTGCAGACCGACGTGATCGACCTCTACCAGGCCCATTCGCTCGATCCGTTCACGCCCGCCGACGAGACCTTGCGCGCGTTCGACGACCTGGTGCGCAGCGGCAAGGTCCGCTACGTCGGCTGCTCCAACTATCCGGCGTGGCGGCTGGCCGAGGCGCTGCACACCAGCGAGCGGCTCGGGCTCGAGGCATATCGCTCGTTGCAGCCGCGCTACAACATGCTCTACCGCGAGATCGAGACCGAGCTGCTGCCATTGTGCCGCGACAAGGGGCTGGGCGTCATCGTCTACAACCCGATCGCCGGCGGCATGCTGTCGGGCCGCTACCGGCGCGGCCAGAACGTCGATCCGGGGACCCGCTTCAACCTGCCCATCGCCGGCCAGACCTACCAGCAGCGCTACTGGCACGACACCCACCTTGAAGTGGTCGAGGGGCTGGCCGAGGTCGCCCGCGCAGCCGGCCACGAGATGGCATCGGTGGCGGTCGCCTGGGTGTTGCGCCAGCCGGGGATCACTTCGGCGATCATCGGCGCCAGCCGGCCCGAGCATCTCGACGCGGCCCGCAAGGGCGCGGATCTCGACCTGGCCGACGACCTGGCCGCCGCATGCGACGCGGTATGGTGGAAGCTGCCGAGGGTTCCCGTGCACGAGGGGTATCGCTGATGCGTATCGATCCGAACCAGTGGATAGACCTGTCCGGCAAGGTGGCGCATGTCACCGGCGGCGCGATGGGCATCGGCCAGGGCATTGCCAGGGCACTTGCCGCGGCGGGCGCGAAGGTCGCGGTCAGCGACGTCGACTTCGAGGGCGCCAGGCGCACCGCGGACGAGATCGGCGGCCTCGCCATGGCTCTCGACGTCAGCGACCGGGCGGCGTTCGAGGCCGCGCTCGACGAAACGGCGGCGACATGCGGCGGCCTCGACATCCTGGTCAACAATGCCGGCGTCTACACCGGCTTCGGCGGGCCGGTGCGCGGCATCACCGACGAGATGTGGCGCACGCTCTGGTCGATCAACGTCGACGGCGTGTTCTACGGCTGCCGCAAGGCGGCCGACATGATGATCGCGCAGGGAAGGGGCGGCCGGATCATCAACCTTGCCTCGACCCAGTCGATCACCCCGGGCGTGGGCGTCACCTATGACGGCTCGAAAGGCGCGGTGCTGCAGATCACCCGCGCCCTGGCGCTCGAGTTGGCCCCGCACAAGATCAACGTCAACGCGCTGGCGCCGGGGCCGACCTGGACACGCTCGCCCGAGGCCCCGCCGATCACCGGGCGCCCGCCCGAGCCGACCGGCGAGCCGCTGGCCGATACGGTGGCGAGCCGCATCGCCCGGTTGCCGCTGGGCCACTGGGCCGACCCCATAGAACTGGGCAAGGCGGCGGTGTTCCTGTCCGGCCCGATGAGCGACTTCGTCACCGGCATCTACCTGCCGGTGGACGGCGGCTGGCTGGTCCTCTGAGGCCGCCGGGTTCGCGCACGGCAAACACCATGCGCGAATTTCGCACTCCGCGCCGCGCCGCCGGGATGCTACTAAGCCGGCCGTGAAAGGGTCGGCATGAGCATCTGGGGCACATTGGTCGGTGGCGCGGCGGGGCTCGTGCTGGGTGGACCGCTCGGCGCGCTGGCCGGCGCGCTCGGCGGCTATGCGGCAAATAGGGCGAACGGTGATGTCGACGAGCGCGCCGGCACACGCTCCATCAGCTTCACCGTCGGCGTGATCGCGCTGGGCGCCAAGATGGCCAAGGCCGACGGCGCCGTGACCCTCGCGGAGGTCACCGCCTTCCGCGAGGTATTCCATGTGCCCGACGAGGAGCTCAAGCACGTGTCGCGTCTGTTCGACCGGGCCAAGCGCGAGGCGACCGGCTACGAACCCTATGCCGAGCAGCTCGCCAGATTGTTCAGGGAAAACAGGACGGTGCTCGAGGAACTGCTCGACGCCCTGTTTCACATCGCCAAGGCCGACAACGTGATCCATCCGGCCGAAGAGGCGTTCCTGTTCGACGTGGCGCGCATCTTCGGCTTCGACGCCGCCGAATACGACCGCATTCGCTCGGGCCATGTGGGCGCGGGCGACGCCGATCCCTACCGGGTGCTGGGCATAGCCCGCACCGCCGCCGACGACGCGGTCAAGGCGCGCTACCGGCAACTGGTGCGCGAGCACCATCCCGACACGCTGGTGGCGCAGGGCCTGCCGCAGGAGTTCATCGACCTCGCCAACGAGAAGATCGCGGCCATCAACGACGCCTGGGACAGGATCCGCAAGCACCGGGGGCTGTCTCCGTGACCCTGCCGCATTTCGGACTGGCGGTGCTGGTGACGGTGCTGTGGGGCTTCAACGTGGTCGTCACCAAGTGGGGCGTCGACATGATGCCGCCGGTGTTCTTCGCCGGCATGAGGTTCTTCATCGTCGCCGTCCTGCTGACGCCATTCCTGAAGCCCGTGAAGGGGCAGATGCCGCGGGTGGTCGCCATTGGCCTGACAACGGGGGCGCTGCATTTCGGCCTGATCCTGGTGGGCTACTCGCTGACCGCCCATGCCGCGCCGGTCGCCGTGGCGATCCAGTTCAACATTCCCTTCATGGTGCTGCTCGCCGTGATCTTCCTGGGCGAGAAGATCGGGGCGTGGCGTATCGGCGGCATGACCATCGCCTTCGCCGGCATCCTGCTGCTGGGCTTCGATCCGGTGGCGTTCGACACGCCCGTCGCACTGGTATTGTGCTGTGTCGGCTCGTGCTTCTTCGCCGTGTCGGTGATCCTGATGCGCGGGCTGAGGGACGCGCATCCGATGCAACTCCAGGCATGGATCGCCGCGGTCAGTTTCCCGGCGCTGTTCGCCGTTTCCTGGCTGACCGAAAGCGGCCAGCTCGACCGGCTGGGCCATGCGGGCTGGCCGGGCTGGGCGGCCATTGCCTATACGGGGATCGGCGCCTCGATCATCGGCCATGGCGGCATGTTCTACCTGCTGCAGCGCTATCCGGTGACCACCATGGTGCCGTTCATGATCGCGCCGCCCATGCTGGGGATGTTCTTCAGCATCGGCATCAACGGCGACCCGGTGACGACGAAACTGGCCATCGGCGGCTTGATGACCTTCTCGGGTGTCGCCATTATCCAAATCCGCGAGGCGCTCAAGGCCCGCGCCGCGCGCACAACGGGGAGTACCGCATGATCACCGACCGGCAGTCGCCGAACTTTTCCGCCCGTCCGCCGGGTTTCGACATCGACCTGCTCATCCTGCACTACACCGGCATGGGGTCGTGCAAGGATGCCATCGACCGGTTGTGCGACCCGGAGGCCAAGGTCAGCTCCCACTACCTGATCGACGAGGACGGCACCGTCCACCAGCTGGTCACCGAGGACAAGACCGCCTGGCACGCCGGCCAGTCGTGCTGGGAAGGCAAGATCGGCATGAACCAGCGCTCGGTGGGCATCGAACTGGTCAACCCGGGCCACGAGCACGGCTACCGCGACTTTCCCGAGGCGCAGATGACGGCGCTGGAGAAGCTCTGCCAGCAGGTGCTGTCGCGGCACCCGATCCCGAGGCGCCAGGTGCTGGGCCATTCGGACATCGCGCCCATGCGCAAGGACGATCCGGGCGAACTGTTCCCGTGGGAGCGGCTGGCGAAGCAGGGCATCGGCCTGTGGCCGCAGCAGACCGACATGGAGCCGGTGCCGGCGCAGATCCGCGACGTCCAGAACGCGCTGCGCTCGATCGGCTACTGCATCCCGGTGGACGGCCAGGACTCGCCGGTCTACCGCGCCATCCTCAAGGCGTTCCAGCGCCACTGGCGGCCGAAGAAGGTCGACGGCTCCGCCGACAAGGCCACCCGCCAGATGATCGCCGCCGTGCAGGTCGCCATCCAGGCCGACATGGCCGCCAACCCGCCCAAGGGCGGGGCGTGCGACCACTGATCAGGTTGGCAATCTCGAAGCCACGGCACTCAGCGCAGCATCGAGAGCAGGCAAGTCCTCGCGGATGGTGAGGATGGCGCGCTCGTCGAGAATGTCGTCATAGGTATGGGCCAGCGCGTTGCGGAACCCTGCGATCATGCCTGCGGGTACGTCGTGCCTTGCCAGCAGTGGGGCGGGAATGTCCCGGATCGATGACGCGATGGCGATGAAAGCCCGTTCGATCGCATAGCGGACCAGCACATCGGACCTCAGCGCCTCAAGGTCGCGTCCCTCGGCCCAGGTCTAAATCAACCGGATGTTGTCCCTGGTGCTCTCGATGGCAGCCCTGATTTTCAGGATGCCATCAGAAGATATCGACGAGTTGGCCTTCCGCGACGGCCTTGAGGCGCTTGCCGGGCTTCAAGGCATCCTTGCGAACCACCAGGTCGACACGGCGGCCGAGGATGCGGGCCAATTCGTATTGAATGCCGCCGACATCAAAAGCGCTGAACAATGGCTTGCGGCCGTTCGGCCCTTCATCGAGGTCGATCATCATGTCGACGTCGCTCTCGGCGCTGGCCTCGTCCCGGGCAGCCGATCCAAAGAGATAGGCATGGGTCACGCCGAGTTCCTCGAGCCGGACGCGGTTCCGGTGCAGCAGATGGATGATCCTGGAGCGTTCCATGGCAGCCATGATACCACGTTCAGGGTGTCGCGTCGCAGGGTGGTGGAGAAGGCCTACTTCCCGGCCTTCAGGTCCTCGTCCGAGCGCTTGGCGTTGGCGGTGTCGGGCGGAATCTGGCCGGTGGGCTCGTGGACCGGCCGGTTGTCGTACTTCCTGGCGGCTTCCTTCTTCTTCTGTTCCTTGGTGAGGCGGTCGCCGCCGCCGCCGAAGGGGTTCAGCTTGTTGAGCGTTTCGCAGCCGCCCAGCATCAGGGAGGCCCCGACCGCCAGAAGAATCGCCGATTTCGCAGGGCTGATTTTGAGCATTACCACCGAGTCCAGAAGGGGCGGCCATCTTCTGCAAAAGGCTTTTGGCTTGCAAGGGCTTCTTGACCGCGCCCGCGGCCCGGCCCATGTTCGCCCCGCCAGATGGCCGGATGGCCGCCGCCTGCAGGGTAACCGGCAGGGGGAGGAAAGTCCGGGCTCCACGGAAATACGGTGCCGGGTAACGCCCGGCGGGGGCGACCCCAGGGAAAGTGCCACAGAAAGCAAACCGCCGGCCGCTCGCGGCAGGCAAGGGTGAAAGGGTGCGGTAAGAGCGCACCGCGGACCCGGCAACGGGGACGGCATGGTAAACCCCACCGGGAGCAAGACCGAATAGGGACGGCACATGCAGCGTTTCCGACGCGCCGTCCGGGTAGGTTGCACGAGCGCGCCGGCAACGGTGCGCCTAGAGGAATGGTCATCGCCCGCTCGCGGGTACAGAACCCGGCTTACAGGCCATCTGGCATATTAATCAAGCTTGAGAAAGGACCGTCTTCGTGGGTCTAGTTTTCTTAGCGCTGTTTTTCCAAACACACCACTCCAAACAGCCTCGGAAGCATTTCGTCCCTTGTCTTTCAGACTACTTCTAAATCTTTCGATATTCTTTGCCTCTGCATAAGCTGCTGATAGGCCAGAAAGTTGATTATTGAGAGATAAGATGGCATTTTCAATGTATCTGTACTTAGATTGACATCTATCAAAGTCATAAAATATCTCCAATCTCTGCTTCAATCCATCAAACGCGTGCTCTGGTATTAGTATATCGTATGCTCCCGATTTCGTTGGTGCGATCTCATACCCAAGAAATTCAACAGAGTCATGAGGTTCCAGCATTTCCGTTTTGCCAGCGCCGATATCCGGCAGTCGGTGTCCAATCTTACCCAATAACTCCTTGGACACTTCAAAGGCATCCAAACATTCCTGCCTGCTTTGGCATGCAATAAAAATATCGTCAGCATACCGAACCATTCGCAAGCGTTGTCGTTGAATGCCGAAATCAAAATCTCTGAGCACGAAATTTGACAGAATTGGCGAGATGGGCATTCCCTGCCTTAGACCCCTGCCTTGAGTTAATGTTAGTTGTTGCTATTGCGATTTTAATAAATTCATCTTTTATATCAATCTCGCATTCAATTGACGACCTTATGAATGGTATCAGACTATTTTTTCCCAACTTTTTCTCAATTTTATTGATTAATATGGAGCGATCGATTTCATCAAAGAACGAAGATATATCCGATTTCATCACAAAGGGATGAGTTCTCCTGATATCGCGCGCTTTCTTGACAGCCTTGCCGACACCTAAGCCAGAGCGAAACCCATAGCTCACACGATTTTCAACTCCTAGAACATCGCCTGAGGATAACCATTCGCATATTCTGCGTTGCACCAAACGATCTTGTACGGTTGGAATGAATATTATTCTGTAATTTCCAGATTTCTTCTCGATCGCTATAGGCCGAAGGGGCGAAAACCGAAACGCTCCAGCGCATAATTGTCTGCTTAGGTGTGCAAGGTTGTGGTTTAGATTGCTGCGAAAATCTTGAGGGGTAATGCCATCGACGCCTGGAGATTTGGCGGATGCTCGACTATCGCGGGATTTGGACCACGCCTCTAGAAGTTGCTTCTCAGAAAAGTGTCGACGCGGTTTCGGATATTTATTCACAAATTACCCTTGCTTCGGTGCTTAGGAAAGTTGCGCTCCCACCGGCATAAGGGGCGATTGCCTCACCTCCCGGCGCACGACACGGTCGCGCATAGGAGCTTTGGCTGCGATGTCGTGACTCGGCTCTATTGCTGAGTGTCCCGACTCGCCGATTTCAATCTCTGCAGTAAGGGCCGCCTCAATTGAAGTCGAGGACTTGACGCTCAAACGAAGCGCGCCGCAGCTATCGCGCAGATCACAGAACCCCGCAGTATAATAATACAGCAAAAGGACCGTCCCGGCAAGGATAACATTGCCGAAAGCGCGCCACCAGGGCGCCATCCCCGTTCCCCTCGGGCCATTCGACTTCATGTGCGGATCAGCCTCCTTCTTCATTTCAGAGCGCGGAAGCCTATCTGCTTCGCGGCTGGGCGATTGCCTCACCTCCCGGCGCACGACACGGTCGCGCATAGGAGCTTTGGCTGCCATGTCGTGACTCGGCTCGATTGCTGAGTGTCCCGACTCGCTCGTCAGCTCGGTAACAGACGCACACAAAGCCTACGTGCCACACTCTGTGGGTTGCGTAAGATCGTGATCTACACCATGTGGTGCTTGAGTAGGCGGGCTTCAAGACGTGTAGACAATAATTTTGTCGTCACAAACAGAGCGGCAGCGGTGTCTTGATCCACTTTCCATTTCGTGGAAAATGTAAACTCCGCGCGCAGGAGTACAGGCATGGCCGAATCGGCCCGAGTGCTGCCCCCCAGGATCGCCGACCCCATGGACGAGCGGATCATCCGCGCGGCCTATCTGTGCTTCGACAAGTTCGGCGTTCGCAAGACCACCATCGAGGACATCGCCACGACGGCGGGCGTGTCGCGGCCGACGGTCTACAAGCACTATGCGGGCAAGGACGCCATCGTCGACCGCATCTGCGCGCTCGAATCCTTCCGGGTGAACGCGGATATCAGGGCGGCGCTGAAAAAGGGTGACGGGCTCGCCGGAACGCTCACGCGCTGCCTCCTCCTTTCGGTACGAAGCGCGGCGAAAAACCCGTATATCCGGCGGTTCCTCGAGAACGTCAGTGCCGCCTCGGCCTCGGCCGATCCGAAGGGGCCGATCCACCAGGTGCAGCGCGACCGCTGGGGTTCGCTGATCGAGCGGGCGCGGGACGACGGCAGCCTGGCGGCGGACCTGTCCGTCGACGACGTGGTGTCGTGGCTCACCCTGTCGCAGGCGCTGCTGCTGATCAAGGTGGACGCGGTCGAGAGCGGCGACGCGGAACTATCGGCATTCATCCGCCGGTTCATCGTCGAGCCGCTGCTCGCCCGGGGTGCGCCGTGACCAGCCTGTTGATCGAGCGCCCCCGCGAGGGCGTCGCGCTGCTGACGTTCAATCGGCCCGACGTGCTCAACGCCATCGACATGGAACTCGCCGCGCGGCTGAAGGACGCGCTCGCGGCGCTGGCGGAGGATGGATCGGTGCGCGCCATCGTCATCACCGGCGCGGGCACGGCGTTCAGCGCCGGCTTCGACATCCACGAGATGGAAGGCTTCGATACGCAGCGGATGATCGACGCCTTTGTCGAGCGCGACCCGATGATCTGGCAGGTGGCGAGCCATCCCTTGCCGGTGATCGCGGCGCTGAACGGCATCGCCTACGGCGCGGGCGCGCTGATCGCGGCGGCGGCCGACCTGCGCATCGGCTGCCCGGCGATGAAGTTCAAGGTCACCGCGACGAAGTATGGCGCCGCCAACGCCACCTGGACCTTGCCGCAGATCGTCGGCATCCCGACGGCCAAGGAGTGGCTGATGACCGGCCGCGCCGTCGAGGCCGACGAGGCGCTGGCGAGCGGGCTGGTCAACCGCCTGGTGCCGGCCGGCGTGTTGGTCGACACCGCGCTCGATCTGGCCGAGGCGATCGCGAGCAACCCGCCGGGCGGCGTCGCCCAGGTGAAGTCGCTGATCAATGGCGGCATCGGCCGCGCCTGGGCGGAGCAGTTCCAGGCCGAGCACCGCTCGGTGCTGGACGGCATGACCCACGCGCCCGGCAAGGAGGTCTTCCGCGACTTCCTGGGCCAATCGAAACGGGGAAGCTGAGATGCATTTCGCCAGGCATTTGTCCTACTGGGCCCGCATGCGCGCCGACAGGCCCGCGGTCACCGTCGAAGGCGACACGCTGACCTGGTCCGCGTTCGACGCCCAGGCCGAGAGCCTCGCGGCGCGGTTCGTCGAGATGGGCGTGACGCCCGGCGACCGGGTCGGCTGCCTGCTGGGCAATTCGCTGGAATGGTGCGTGGCGTTCGCCGCCGCCATCAAGGCCGAGGCAATCTTCGTGCCGTTCAACGCGGCCTTCGGCCCGGTGGAATTGCGCGAGATCGAGGCCGACGCCGCGCCGCGCGCCATCGTCTCGACCGCGAGCCTCATGCGCAAGCTGGGCGGCGAGGCCGATGGCGACGAGGTGATGCTGTTCGACCGCGCCGGTGGTTCCGCACCGCAACTTTTCGCCCAGGTGGCGGGCTCACGCCTGACCTTGGCGCCACGCGACTACCGTGACGACGGCGCGCCGCTCGCCATCTCCTACACCTCGGGCACCATGGGCCAGCCCAAGGGCGTGGTGCTCAGCCATGCGGCGGTGCACTCGCTGTGCACCGGGCTGGCGCTGGCCTATGGCTGGACGCCGGAGGAGCGCTTCCTGATCGTCGCGCCGCTCGCCTTTACCGGCGGCTTCATCTGCTGCCTGGCGCCCGTGCTGTTCCTCGGCGCGCATGCCTTCGTCGAACGGAAATACGAGGCCGGGCAGCTGCTGGCGCGTATGGCGGACGAGCGCATCACCACCTTCGGCGGCGTGCCGACCCTGTTCCAGCGTATCGCCGATTGCCCCGGCTTCGCCGAGGCCGACCTGTCGAGCCTCAGGCACGGCTTCACCGGAGGCGCGCCGGTGTCGGTGCCGCTGCTGAAGGCGTTCCAGGCCAAGGGCCTCGTCATCCGTCAGTCCTATGGCTGCACCGAGGCCTGCGGCTTCGCGACGCTACCCGACGCGACCGCGGCGCTGACGCGCCCCGGCGCCGCCGGCTGGCCGATGATGGGCATGGAGCTCGAGGTCCACGACGACGCGGGCAATGTCTGCGGCCAGGGCGAGGTGGGCGAGATCTGGCTGCGCGGCACCCAGATGCTGCTCCATTACTGGAACAAGCCGGACCTGACCGCCCAGGCCCATCAGGACGGCTGGTACAAGACCGGCGACCTGGGCAAGCTCGACGAGCACGGCGCGGTGGTCGTGGTCGACCGCAAGAAGAACATGATCATCTCTGGCGGCGTGAACGTCTATCCGGCCGAGGTCGAGCGTACCATGGCGACGCTTCCCGGCGTCTCCGAGATCGTCGTCCTCGGCCTGCCCAGCGCCGAATGGGGCGAGGAGGTCGTCGCCATCGTCCATGGCGATGCTTCGGCTGAGGATCTGATCGGCGGCGCCCGGGCGTTGCTCGGCAGCTACAAGGCGCCAAAGCGCATCCGGAAAGCCACGGCGCCGTTGCCGCGCACCACCTCGGGCAAGATCGAGCGCCGCGATCTGGCCGCGTTGTTCCATTCGCTCGCCGAAACCGAGCTGCAGGACGGCTGATCCCGGCTGGCGCTTCGCCCAATCTCCCTTACTATCCGCGTTGCAGCAGGGGAGAGCATGCATGACCGTCGAACCGTTCAAGGTCGCCATTCCGGACGAGAAGCTGGCTGCGCTCGAGCGCCGGCTGCGCGATGCCAACTGGCCGCACGACATGGCGAATGACGACTGGCGCTACGGCGTCAGCGGCAAGTACCTGCGCGGCCTGGTGGACTACTGGCTCGACGGCTACGACTGGCGCGCCCAGGAAGCGGCGATCAACGGCTTCAGCCACTACCGCACCGAGGTGGACGGCATCCCGCTGCACTTCATCCGCGAGCCGGGCAAAGGGCCGAATCCGATCCCGCTGGTGTTGACCCATGGCTGGCCGTGGACCTTCTGGGACTACAACGAGCTGATCCGGCCGCTGGCCGATCCGGCGTCCTTCGGCGGCGATCCGCGGGACAGCTTCGAGGTCATCGTCATGTCCATGCCGGGCTTCGGCTTCTCCTCGCCGCTGACGCAGGCCGGCATGAACGCCTGGCGCGCCGCCGACCCCATCCACAAGCTGATGACCGAAAGGCTGGGCTTTGCCCGCTACGGCGCCCAGGGCGGCGACTGGGGCGCGACGACGACGGCGCAGCTCGGCCACAAATTTCCCGGCAGCGTCATCGGCATCCACCTGACCAGCACGCCGCGCCTCACCCACTGGAACAACCAGCGTCCGTGGGATGTCACCGCCGGGCGGATGGTGCCCGATGACTTGGCGCCCGAGCTGCGCGAAAAGCTGATCGGCATCCAGCACCGCATCGCCGCCCATGTGGCGGTGCACATGCTGGAGCCCCAGACCATCGCCTATGCCCTGCACGATTCGCCGCTCGGCCTGCTCGCGTGGCTGGTGCAGCGCCGCCGCTCGTGGAGCGCCAACGACGGCGACGTCGAGCAGGCGTTCACCCGCGACTTCCTGCTCACCACCGCCTCGCTCTACTGGTTCACCGATACCTATGTGACCTCGGCGCGGCTTTATGCCGAGGCGGGCAAGGACCCGTGGCAGCCCTCCCATTCGGGAACGCCGCTGGTCAACGTGCCGACCGGGCTCACATACATGGAGCACGACGTGGGCCGCAGCCTGTCGAACGAGGCCGAGCAGCAGTTCGACGTGCGCTACCGCAAGGAGCATCCCATGGGCGGCCACTTCGCCGCCGCCGAGGAGCCCGAGGCGGTGGTCGACGACATCAGGGCCACGTTCCGGCCGCTGCGCTGAAGGAGAAGACCGTGAGCACCAACGAACCCGTGCTGCTGCGCGCCGACACGCCCGAAGGCGTCACCACCCTGACCATGAACCGGGGCCAGGCGCGCAACGCGCTGAGCCTCGAGCTGATGGGCGCGATGATGGATACGCTCGCCGGCATCGCCGACGACGAAAGGGTCCGCATCGTCATCCTGGCGGGCGCCGGCCCGGCCTTCTGCGCCGGCCACGACCTGCGCGAGATGAAGGCCCGGAACCATGATCCCGACTTCATCCGCCTGACCTTCGAAAGCTGCGCGCAGCTGATGCAGGAGATCGTCGCGCTACCCCAGCCGGTGATCGCCCGGGTCCACGGCGTGGCGACGGCCGCGGGCGCCCAGCTCGTCGCCTCCTGCGACCTCGCCGTCGCCGCCGACGATTCCCGCTTCGCCACGCCCGGCGTCAACATCGGCCTGTTCTGCTCGACGCCCATGGTGGCGCTGTCGCGCAACGTGTCGCCCAAGCACGCCATGGACATGCTGCTGACCGGCGACCTGATCCCGGCCCAGCGCGCCTACGACATCGGGCTGGTGAACCGGCTGGTGCCCGCGGCCGAGCTGGAAAGCGCCACCCAGGCGCTGGCGGGCCAGCTCGCGTCCAAGTCGTCGAAGGTGCTGCGCTTCGGCAAGCAGGGCTTTTATCGCCAGCTGCCCATGAACCTTGCCGACGCCTATGCGTTGGCGGCGGAGGCGATGATCGAGAACATGGGCTTCGACGACGCCGCGGAAGGCATCGCCGCTTTCGTGGAAAAGCGCCATCCGCACTGGAAGGACAGCTGATGACCCCGGACGACGACGCGATCGCCGGCATCCTCAGGGACACGAAATCCATCGCCGTGATCGGCGCGGGCACCGACCGGTTCAAGCCGGTCTACGGCGTCATGAGCTGGCTGATCTCGCATGGCTACGACGTCTATCCGGTCAATCCGGTGGCGGCCGGAGAGACGGTCCACGGCAAGACCATCCTCGCCGACATGGGCGAGATTCCCGCGCCCATCGACATGGTCGACTGCTTCCGCCGCTCCGAGTTCATCCCGCCGGTGGTCGAGCGGGCCATCGAGGTCGGCGCGAAGACCGTCTGGATGCAGCTCGGCGTGATCAATGATGAGGCGGCCGCCAAGGCCCGCGCCGCGGGCATGCAGGTGGTGATGGACCGTTGCCCGGTCATCGAGTGGAGCCGGCTGGGCCTGTAGACGCCGGGCCGGGCCTGTCCCATCATGGCGGCAGGGACGCGCTGCATGGGGAGAGGCCGGTGCCTGAGATTTCCGGAACGCTGGAGGAGCGCGTCGAGGGCCTGCTGGGCCGCCTGACGCTGGAGGAAAAGGCCGCGCTGCTCGCCGGCGCCGACGGCTGGACCACGGTCGCGATCCCGCGCGTGGGCCTCAAGTCGATCCGCATGGCGGACGGGCCGAACGGCTACCGCTCGACCCAGAGCGAGCCGTCGACCACCTTTCCGGTGGGCGTCGCCATGGGAGCGACCTGGAATCCGGACCGTATCCGCGAGGCCGCCGCCGCCATGGCGCGGGAGGCGCGGGCATCCGGCGTCAATATCCTGCTGGGGCCCAACATCAACATCCAGCGCACGCCGCTGGGCGGGCGCAACTTCGAGACCTATTCGGAGGACCCGCTGCTGGCGGGCGAGTTGGCGCTCGCTTTCGTCGAGGGCGTGCAGGGCGAGGGCGTCGGCGTATCGGTCAAGCACTACGCCGCCAACAACCAGGAGCACGAGCGGCTGCGCGGCAGCTCCAACGCCAGCGAGCGCACCCTGCGGGAAATCTACTTTCCGGCCTTCGAGAAGGCGGTGAGGCAGGGCGGCGCCTGGACCGTGATGGCCGCCTACAACCGGGTGAACGGCATCCACGCCAGCGAGCATCCCTGGCTGCTGAACCAGGTGCTGAAGCAGGAATGGGGCTTCGACGGCGTGGTGATCTCGGACTGGGGCGCGACCCACAACAGCACGGCGGTCACGGCCGGTCTCGACATGGAGATGCCCGGCCCGGCCTGGCACATGGGCCAGCGCCTCGTGGACGCGGTCAACGATGGCGCCGTCTCTCCCAAGGCGGTCACCGAGGCGGCGCGGCGCATGCTGCGGCTGATCCTGCGGGCGCTCGACGCCAAGGGCAGCGCCGAGATCAACACCAAGCGGCACTGGCGCATCGCCCGGTCGGTGGCCGAGGAAGCGATCGTCCTGCTGAAGAACGACGGCATCCTGCCGCTGGACGCCGGCGCGCTGACATCCGTTGCGGTGATCGGCCCCAATGCCGACGAGCCGATCATCCAGGGCAACGGCAGCGCCCACGTGATCCCGTTCCGCGAGAGTACGCCGCTCGACGGGCTGAAGGCGCTGCTGGGCGATGGTGTCCGCCTGATCCACGCGCCGGGCGTCGACAACGAACCGGACGTGCCGCTGATCGACCGCCGCATGCTCAGCCCGGACCGCGAGCGCGGCGCGCACGGCCTCAAGGCCAGATACTGGCGCACCGCCGAATTCGAGGGTCCGGTTGTGTTCGAGCAGGTCGAGCCCTATCTGCACAAGTTCGGTTTCCACGACGCGGTCGCGCCGCAGGAGCGCGGCTCGTTCTCGGTTCGCTGGGATGGCTTTCTGTGGCCCGAGCGCAGCGGCGTCCATGACTTCATCATCGAATGCAGCCATCGGCCTGACACCTGGGCCGAGATCCGCATCGACGGCGTGCCCGTCGCCGGCCGTTCCACCGAGCAGGAGGGCTTCGCCCATTTCGAAGTGGTGAAGATGAAGCGCGGCAAGGGCAGCATCGCGCTGGAAGCGGGTCGCTGCTACCGGATCGAGATCGATTACAGCACCCAGTCGGACCTGATGCGCATCTTCAAGGTCGGCGCGCGCAAGCCCGCGGGCACCATCGCCGAGGCGGTCGGGGCGGCGCAGGCGGCCGATGTGGCGGTGGTGTTCGTCGGCGTCTCGCGCTCCACCGACGGCGAGGGCTTCGACCGGCCGGGCATGGCGCTGTGGGGCCAGCAGGATGCGCTGGTCGAAGCGGTAGCGGCCGCCAATCCCAACACGGTCGTCGTGCTGCAGAACGGTGCGCCCATGGCGCTGCCCTGGCTGGACAAGGTGAAGGGACTGATGGCCGCCTGGCTGCCGGGACAGGAGGGCGGCCACGCCATCGCCCGCGCGCTGCTGGGCGAGGTCAACCCGTCGGGCAAGATGCCGCACACGGTGCCCAGGCGGCTGGAGGACAATCCGACCTACATCCACTATCCGGGCAGGCGGGATGCCGACTATGGCGAAGGCGTCTTTGTCGGCTACCGCTACTACGACAAGGCGAAGGTCGAGCCGTTGTTTCCGTTCGGCTTCGGCCTGTCCTACACGCGGTTCGGCTTTGCGGGCGCCCGCGGGCCCGCCTCGGTGAAGCGGGGCGAAAGCGTCACCGTGTCGGTGGACGTCACCAACCATGGCGACCGGGCCGGCAAGGAGGTGGTTCAACTCTACGTCGAGCCGGTGTCGCCCTCCGAGGCCCGGCCCGTCCGCGAATTGAAGGGATTCCGGAAGGTGGAACTGGAGCCGGGAGAGACCCGGACGGTCGAGTTCACGCTGACGCCGAGAGACCTGTCGTTCTACGACGTCCACCTGCCGGGCTGGTCGGCCGAGCCGGGACGGTTCATTGTTCACTTCGGCGGATCGTCGCGGGACCTGCCGGTGAGCCACGGGTTCGATCTGCGGGAGTAAACCGCAAGCGTTCTCATCATCCCGGCCGATTCTGGGAATCAATGGTGCCACACGCAAAAGTCTCCGTGCCCCTGAGTGTGTCGAAGGGCGCTTGCACGAGCGCTGATGCAAAGCCTTCGAAGCTCAGGGACACGGATAGGATTTTTTCTGCATAGGCACTGATACCAACGGTCATGATGATTGACCGATGTGAGCCCAGTCTCGCAGACCGATGGAAGTGATGGTTTCGGGCTGCTGGGTGAGGTTGCTCCAAGCGCGGCAGGCGGCGTCGAGGATGTCGTCGTAGGT